>CAINED010000001.1 GCA_903847605.1 uncultured Hyphomicrobiales bacterium
CTCAAGCTGAAGGGCAAGGAAGCTGCGACCGACCGACGCCGCGCTGCAATCGCCGACAAGCGTAAGGCGCTGCTGGACGGTCGCAAGGCGGCGCTGGAGGCGGCGTCTGGCCTGAGCCCGATCAGCTATCCATGGATCGCCCATTGCATCAACACCGTTAAATCGAACAATGCGACCGTCTGCGAGGAGCTGGGCGCGCCGTTTGGGTTCCTGAACGTAGAAGATCCCCGTGATTTCATGGCGACGTCGTCGGGTGCGCTGGGCATGGGGCTGGGACAGGCTCTGGGCGCCAAATGCGCCGCGCCGGACAGGCAGGTCATCACCACGGTTGGGGATGGCTCCTACATGTTCGGCTGCCCCACGGCGGCCCATTTCGTCGCCCAGTCCGAGAAGCTTCCGACGCTCACCATGGTGATGAATAATTCGCAATGGTTCGCAGTGCGCCGCGCTACTGTGTCCATGTACCCCGACGGGCTGGCTTCGAAGGCCAACAGCCTTCCGATCGTCGATCTGTCGCCATCGCCCGATTATCACAAGATCACCGAAGCCTTTGGTGGATATGGCGAACGAATCGAAGATCCCGCCAAGCTGATTCCCGCCATGCAGCGCGCCCTGAACAAGGTCGAGCAGGGCCAGCAGGCGACTCTGAACGTGATCGTTCGCACCCGGGCCGGTTGATTTATCGGAATAAAACCCCCTTCGCCCTACGGCGGAGGGGTCTGAACGCCCCCAGGAAGCGCCTCCCGATGAAAAGCGTAATCCGAATCCAAACAGGGGGTTGACGTGGCGGTGGGTTGCGACTAGGTTTCGCGAGCTTTCGACAGGCAGTAGGTTCTTCCGCTTCGAGACGCCGCGTCTTGAACACATTGAACCTAAACGCTGTTGGCCTCTACCGCGACGTGTTAGTCACAGCCGGACGAGTCGGGTTACTCCGAATTGTTTTGGCCCACGAGGCAAGACCATAGCGCAAGCTGTGGTCCTCTGCGGTATGTGCTCCCGGGGTGATGAGCCCCAGGAGCCGATTTGTTTTGCGTATGGGTTCGCTCGTCTGGGCGGCTTATGCGCCGGGGGTGTGTCGAAGTTCGGCGCAGGTTCCCAAGTTCACCGGTTCGCTTGTCTGGAAGGGCGAAGAATGCCGACGATTAGCCAGTTGATCCGCAAGCCGCGGCAACAGAAGACCTACCGCGAAAAGGCCCGCCATCTGGCGCAGTGCCCGCAAAAGCGTGGCGTTTGCACGCGCGTCTACACGACGACCCCGAAGAAGCCGAACTCGGCTCTGCGTAAGGTCGCGAAGGTGCGCTTGACGAATGGCTTCGAAGTCATCGGATACATTCCGGGCGAGGGTCATAACCTTCAAGAGCATTCCGTGGTGATGATCCGCGGTGGTCGCGTCAAGGATCTTCCCGGCGTGCGTTACCACATCCTGCGCGGCGTGCTCGACACGCAGGGCGTTAAAGATCGCAAGCAGCGCCGTTCGAAGTACGGCGCCAAGCGTCCGAAATAGTTTCTGCGCCGGCTGGTCCGGCGTCCATTCAGATCCTCGCGTTAGCCTGACGGCGGCGCGTTATAGTTCGACGGAGCCAAACGATGTCGCGTCGCCACAAGGCAGAAAAGCGAGAAGTCATCCCGGACGCCAAGTTCGGTGACATTATCGTCGCGAAGTTCATGAATTCGATCATGTACGAAGGCAAGAAGTCGGTTGCTGAAGCGATCGTCTACGGCGCGTTCGACCAGATCGAAAGCAAGTCAAAGCAGGAGCCGCTTCCGGTTTTCCGCTCCGCGCTTGAAAACGTCGCTCCGGCGATCGAAGTTCGTTCGCGCCGCGTCGGCGGCGCTACATACCAGGTCCCTGTGGAAGTTCGCATGGAGCGTCGTCAGGCTCTGGCGATCCGCTGGATCATCAACGCCGCCCGCGGCCGTAACGACAAGACGATGGTCGATCGTCTGTCCGCCGAGCTGATGGACGCCGCCAATAATCGCGGCAACGCGGTCAAGAAGCGCGAAGACACACA
>CAINED010000002.1 GCA_903847605.1 uncultured Hyphomicrobiales bacterium
GTCGATGAAAGCCTGGAATTCGCGCTCGGCATCATCGAAGCGGCTCTCTTTGAGGGCGGCGACTGCCACCTGATAGCGATTCTGCGGCTGTTGCTGCTGTGGCGGGACGCCGGCGCCGGGAAGCTGCTGGCCGGGAACGCCCGGCAATACGCCAACCGAAGGCTGGCCCGGAACGCCCGGGAGAACGCCAACGGAGGGAGGCACGCCAGCGCCGGGGTCGACCGGGGGTCGCGCCGCAGGAATCCGTCCTGCGCCGGGACGAGAGAGATCGAGCGGGGCGTTGGGATCCTCGTCGGGATCGTCGGGTTCATTGCCGCCGAGCGGACCGCCGGGCATGCGCCGGGCCGGAGCGGAGGGCACATAGGGCCCGGGCTTGCCGCCGAGGACACGCGGCGCGCCCGGCGCACCGGGGTTTTCGTTGGGATCGAAAGCATCGCCGCGGCGGCCGGGTCGTCCCCCCGCGCCGGGCGCGGGGATCACCTGGGGCTGAATGCCGGCCTGCTGGCGCGGTTCGCCGGGAATATCGCCCTCGATTTCGACCTGCGGCAGCGGCTGTCCCGGCGGCATGCCCTGACCCGCACCGGGAGGGGCGACATCGCCGCGGCGCTGCGGTTGCGCGCGGGCGGGCGCGGGCGCGCCGCCACGCTCCTGCAAGCGGAAATCGACATCCTGCTGGAACTTCTGCAGCTGCTGTTCCATGCGGCGCATCTGGAATTGCAGTTCCTCGACCTGCCCCGTCAACTCGCGGATGCGGCTTTCGAGCCTGTCGATGCGCACGGACAGCGCCGCCGGATTCTGTCCCGGCATCGCCTGCGGCGGCGCGCCCGGAATCGCGCCGGGCGGATAGGTCTGGGCGTGAAGGGCTGAAGGAGCCGCGAAAGCCAAAGCAATCGCGAACGCCAGTCTCGAAGGGCTGAATGGCGAGGAAAGGTGCATGGAGACGCCAGATGGAAATGCCGGAAAAGGCGGGTAAAGCAGCCTCTAGCATAGAGCGGCCAATGGCCAAAGTTGGGCGGATTTGCGAGGGCTTCGCGACGCGATGGGTCGTAGTTAACCCTGCCGTCTGCCGAAAGTACGGATGGACTCCCGCCGCCACTGCTGAAAAGATTCGCCATGCATCCGCTCGAACTCAAGATACCGCCCGTCGTGGTCCTGCTGGTCGCGGTCTTCTTGATCTGGTCCAGCGACCGCTTCGTTCCCGGCCTCTCCGCGCAGTCCGTCCTGAGTACGCCGCTGACCGTCATTCTGTTCGTGGCCGGCGTCTCGCTCGGCATCGCCGGCGTATGGGAATTCCAGCGCGCACAGACGACAGTCAATCCGCACCATCCCGACAGATCCAGCGCCATCGTGACATCTGGAATTTATCGCCGCACGCGCAACCCGATGTATCTCGGCCTTGCTTTGATCGTCGCAGCGGCAGCCGCCTGGCGCGGCAACCTGCTCGGCGGTTTCGTCGTGCCGCTGTTCGTGCTCTACATCAACCGTTTCCAGATCGTGCCGGAAGAACGCATGCTCAGCGTGAAGTTCGGCGCAAGCTTTCGCGACTATTGCGGCAAGGTGCGCCGCTGGATCTGAGCGTGTCCCGAAAAAGTTGAAGACTTTTTCGATAAGGACACGCTCCAAAAAAGATATCGATGAACTTCAATACGTGGACAACCAATCCGCTCACTGCTTCTGCATGTTGGTCAGCGCGACATAGCCTTCCCAGTCCTTCGTTTCCTTGATCAGCATGGCGCGCACGTCGAGGCCTGCGCCGGGAAACGGATCGGCGCCGACGGTGGCAAGGAAACTCGCCGTTTCCGGCTCAAGCACAAGCTGGTTGAACCATGACGCAAGCGATCTGCGAACCGGCTCCGGCGTGCCCTTGGGCGTATGCACCGCCCACCATGCCGTGAGATCGAGACCGGGAATGCCGGATTCGCGCGCGCCGGGGACTTCGGGATTCGCTTTCGTGCGCTCCGCCGACGTGACGACAAGCGGCCGCAACAGTCCCTGCTTGATAGGCGCTGCCGCTGTTCCGTAATCCGTCGTGTAGAAGGCGATCTGCCCGCCATAGACATCGGTAAAGCCGGCCTGTGGCGTGCGATAGCTGATATGCACGGTCTTCAGGCCCATCGCCTTCTTGTAGATTTCCGCGCCGACAATGCCCGTATTCGCCGAGCCCCCGTAATTGGCGGCCTCGCCCTTCTCTTTCAGAAAAGCCGTGAGATCGGCCATCGTCTTCAACGGCCCCTTGCCGTCGACGCAGAACATGAAAGGCACTTTTGAGATTGTCGTGATGTGATCGAAGCTCTCGACCGGATCGTAATTGAGTTGCTTGAAGATGTGTGGCGCGACGGCCAGCACCGACGACGTCGGCGCAATGTAAATCGTGTAGCCGTCAGGTTTCGAACGCGCGACGGCTTCCGTTGCGATATTGCCGAAGGCGCCGGGTCTGTTCTCGACGATCACACTCCCGCCGGATATCCGCGAAATGCGATCGGCAAACCAGCGCACCAAAATGTCCGCGCCGGTGCCCGGCGGAAACATGCAGATCGCCCTGATGACGCGCGAGGGATATTTTTCATCCTGCGCTCGAAGGATGTGCGGCGCCGCTGGCGCAAGACCAGCGACGGCGGCGGAACGCAGGATATCGCGGCGCGTGAACATAAGATCCCTCCCAAAAGCCATTTGCTTTGCAGGAGAGACTATTTCATATCGCGACGTCAGCGCAACGCCGTCACATGTAGAGCTTTTCGCTCTTATCCATCCCCTTGTAGAGATCGGCGACGAATTCGCCGTAGCCGTTCCACATCAGCGTTGGCACGCGCTTGCCTTCGCCAAGGACCGTTTCCGTCGCCTGCGACCAGCGGGGATGATCGACTTCCGGATTCACGTTGGCCCAGAAGCCATATTCGGCCGCTTGCAACGCTTCCCAGAAACTCTTCGGGCGCTGATCGGTGAAGGTGATGCGCTGGATCGATTTCACCGCCTTGAAGCCGTATTTCCACGGCTGGTGAATGCGGATCGGCGCGCCGAACTGCTTGGCCGCCGGCTTGCCGTAAGCGCCTGTCACCATAAACGACAGTTCGTTCGCGGCCTCGGCGATCGTGCAACCGTCGGTATAGGGCCAGGGATACCAGGCTTGCCGCTGGCCCGGCGCGATCTTCGGATCGCGGAAGGTCTGCATGACCATGTATTTCGCCGAAGACAGGGGCTTGGCGATATCGAGCAGGGCCTTGGTCGGAAAGCCGGTCCAGGGAATGGTCATGCCCCACGCCTCGACGCAGCGCAGGCGGTAAAGCCGCTCTTCGAGCTGCACCTGTTTCAGGAGATCGTCGATGCCGATTTCGAAGGGCTTTTCGACCATACCGTCGATCTTGATCATCCACGGCCTGATCTTGAGCGCCTGCGCAGCATTATAAATATCCTTGTCGCCGCCGAACTCGTAGAAGTTGTTATAGCGCGCGTTGAAACGCTCCTCGGTGATGTCGCGATCAAGCTTGTATTTCTCGTTCCGCTTGGCCGGATAGAGCCCGGCCGAGGGATCGGCCTCCTGCGCGGCTGCCAGCGAAGGCAGCAGCATCGATGTCGTCGCGAGCCCCGCTGCCTTCAGCATTTCGCGGCGGTTGAAGAACCATTCCTCTGGCGTGGCGCGACTTTCGGGAATTTCCCAGCCGCGGCGGCGAATGATGTTCATAGGCGATGCTCCCTCCAGAGCGTGTGCAGGAAAAGCTGGATAACTTTTCCGACGAGAACACGCTCCAATCCAGAATCTGATCGCAAGATAGGGCGCGGGCCCTCTTGCGGCAAATCACGTTGGAGCGCGAAACGATCACGAACAAGTTGAATGCGTTCGGCGGGTTGGCTAGCTTGGCGCAAGGCGGGAGGGCGTGTTGATGCGCGGAATTTCAGGTTTGGCTGTTGCACTTTGTCTATGGGCCGCGTCGGCGGCTGCGGACCCGAAGTTGGCGCCGGTCTTCGCGCCGCAGGGCGAATTGCGCGCGGTCATCAACACGGGCAATGCCGTATTGGCGCGGCGCGTCGAAGGCCAGCCCGCGACCGGCGTCTCCGTCGATCTCGTCAACGAACTTGCAAAGCGCCTCGGCGTATCGGTGCGGCAGGTGGTCGTTCCCGCCGCCGCCATGGCCGTGGACGCCATACGCCAGGGCAATGCGGATGTCGGTTTCTTCGCAATCGATCCCGCGCGCAGCGAGGGCATCTCCTTTTCGCCGCCCTATGTGAGCATCGCCGGCGCCTATGCAGTGCCGCAGAATTCGCCGATCACGCGGATGGAAGAGGTCGACAGGCCCGGCATTCGCATCGTCGTCGGCCGCAACAGCGCCTACGATCTCTTCCTGTCGCGCCAGATCAAGACCGCAACGCTGGTGCGCACGCAGACTTCGCAATCGGTTGTCCTCCAGCTTTTCGAGCAGAAGTTCGAAGTGGCCGCCAATGTGCGTCAGCAACTCGAGGCTGACGTCGCAAAGTATCCCGGCGCGCTGCGCCTGCTGCCCGGCGACTTCATGACCATTCATCAGGCGATGGGGCTCGCGGGCGGACGCGACCCGGCCGGGCTCGCCTTCCTCACAGCCTTTGTCGAGGATATGAAGTCATCCGGCTTTGTCAGGGACGCCCTGAAGCGGCATGGCATCGCCGGCGCATCGGTGTCCGCGCCGGGAATGCCGAAATAGCCGAAATAAAGGCCGTTAGTGCATTACGCTGCCGCCGTCGCAAACCAGCGTCTGCCCGGTCATGAAATCGCTGTCCGACGAGCACAGAAAGGCCAGCGTCCCCACGAGATCGGCCGGCACCTGGTCGCGCTTGAAGGCGCGGCTGTTCACCGTGGCCGCGACTGCGGACGGCTCGAAGAAATTGTTCTCGACGACCGCCTCGCTCATCGTCGCGCCCGGCGCGATGGCGTTGACGTTAATCCCGAACGATCCGAGTTCGCGGGCGAGGCAGCGCGTGAAGGCGACGATCGCGCCCTTCGAGCTGACATAGTGGGTGATCAGCGGCGTGCCCTTGAACACCGTACCCGAAGCGATGTTGACGATCTTGCCGCTCTTTTGCGCCATCATATGCGGCGCAACCGCCTGCGAGACCAGGAACGGGCCGCGCACGTTGACGGCCATCACCTTGTCCCACTCGTCCTGATCGATTTCCCAGAACGGCCTGTTCTTGAGATTGGCGAAGAGAGCAGCGTTGTTGACCAGCGCGTCGATGCGCCCGTGACGCTTCAGCGTGTCCTCGACCATCGCCTGCACCGAGGTCTTGTCGGTCACATCCGTCTGTTTGAAACTGGCCTTGCCGGAATTCGATATGCGATGGGCCGTGCCCTCGCCGTCGATGATGTCGGCGATCACGACCTTCGCGCCGTCGCTGCACAGGCGCTCCGAGAACGCCGCGCCGATGCCGCGCGCGCCGCCCGTGACGATGATGACCTTGTCTTCCAGCCTGCCAGCCATGTTTCCTCCGATGATTTATTGTGCGGCGCATGCGCTTCGCCCGCATGGCGGCACAGTAGGGGGAGATAAGCCCCTGTTCAATCGCAAAACCCGCCCCGGACAGGCGCCCGACGCCTTGCGCAAAACGGTTCCCCCCGCCTATAGAAGCAACGGGCGGGCTGGATAAGGCCGGGGCGAACCGGGATTTCCGCCACGCGATCGAATTGGGGAGAAACACGGCCCATGGAAGTCAAACTCACGGTCAACGGCAAGCCGGTGACGGCCACTGTCGAACCGCGCACGCTCCTCGTCGAGCTGCTGCGCGATCAACTGCGCCTGACGGGCACCCATGTCGGCTGCGACACGACGCAATGCGGCTGCTGCGTCATCCATCTCGATGGCGAAGCCGTGAAATCCTGCACCATCCTCGCCGCGCAGGCGAGCGGCCGCAACGTGCTGACCATCGAGGGTCTCGCCAAGCCGGACGGCACGCTGCATCCGATGCAGGAAGCCTTCCGCGAACATCATGGTTTGCAATGCGGCTTCTGCACGCCGGGCATGGTGATGATGGGCGTCGATATCGCGCGCCGTCTGCCGGGCGCCGACGAGAAGACCGTGCGGCAGGAGCTGGAAGGCAATATCTGCCGCTGCACCGGCTACCAGGGCATCGTGCAGGCCATCCTCTCCGTGGTGAACCCCGCAGCCGTGAAGGATCATCACCATGCGTAATTTCGATTACCACGTTGCCTCGGATGTGAAGGCCGCCGAAGCGCTGCTGAAGGCCAAGGAGGACGGCAAGCTGATGGCCGGCGGCATGACCTTGCTGCCGACCCTGAAACAGCGCCTCGCCGCTCCTTCTGACGTCATCGACATCGGCTCGATCTCTGCGCTGAAGGGCGTCAAGAAGGACGGCAATGAAATCGTCATCGGCGCGATGACGCGCCATTTCGACGTCGCCAATTCCGATGTCGTCAAGGCGAACATCCCGGCGCTCGCCTCGCTCGCCAGCCAGATCGGCGACCCCGCCGTTCGCCATCGCGGCACCATCGGCGGCTCGATCGCCAATGCCGACCCGGCTGCCGACTATCCTGGCGGCTGCATGGGCCTGGGCGCGACGATTGTCACGACGAAGCGCAAGATCAAGGCGGACGATTTCTTCGTCGGCCTGTTCGAAACGTCGCTCGAAAGCGACGAGATCGTCACCGAAGTGCGCTTCCCGATCCCGCAAAAAGCCGCCTACCAGAAGTTCCGCCACCCGGCTTCGGGCTATGCGGTTGTTGGCGTCATGGTGGCGAAATTCGCTGACGGCGTGCGAGTCGGCGTCACCGGTTCCGGCCCGAACGCTTTCCGCGCGAAGGATTTCGAGGCCGCGTTGTCGAAGGACTTTTCGGCCAGGGCCATCGAGAACGTAAACCTGTCGGCCGACGGGCTTCTCAGCGACATCCACTTCAGCGCCGAATATCGCGCTCACGTGACCGGCGTCATGGCGCGCCGGGCCGTCGCGGCGGCCGGATAATCGGCAGACTCGACTCTGCATTTTCCCGGACCTACGATCCTCCCAAGCACAAAAACTTGGGAGGATTTTTCATGTCTGCAACCTACGAGAATATCGCCGTCGAGAAGGAAGACGGCGTGACGTTCCTGTGTCTCAATCGTCCCGAAAAGCGCAATGCGATGAGCCCGCAATTGCACTACGAGATGGACGACGCCCTCGGCGAGTTGGCGCACGACAACGATACGCGCGTCCTGATCCTCACCGGCAAGGGACAGGCCTTTTGCGCGGGACAGGATCTCAAGCTCTATTTCCGCGAGACCATGGGCAACCCGGTCGAGCGCGCGCGTTCGCAACAGGCGTCGAATTCATGGCGCTGGCATCGCATCGTCAATTTCCCCAAGCCGACCATTGCCATGGTGAATGGCGCCTGTTTCGGCGGCGCCTTCACCGCAGTCTGTGCCTGCGACATCGCGCTGGCGGCCGACGAAGCGACATTCGGTCTTTCTGAAGTGAACTGGGGCGTCATCCCCGGCGGCATCGTGAGTTGGAACATTGCAGAGATGCTGAGCCATCGCGACGCCATGTTCTATGCGATGACCGGCCTGCCCTTCGACGGCAAGAAGGCGGCCGAAATCAAGCTCGTGAATTATTCCGTGCCGCTTGCGCAATTGCGCGACGAGACTCTGAAAATCGCAAGGCTCCTGCAGGAGAAGAACCCTGCCACCCTGCGATACACGAAGGAAGCCGTCCGTCACGTACGCGGCATGACGCACGATCAGGCCTATAATTTCCTCGCCGCGAAATTGCAGGCCCTGCAGCATATCGACAAGGAAGGCGGCATGCAGAAGGGCCTGTCGCAATTCCTCGACGACAAGAGCTACAAGCCGGGCTTTGGCGCGTTCCAGCGATAATCAGCACCGGCTGTATCGCCATGAGAAGCAAAGCGGCGCGCGGCAAGGGCTTTTTCCCCGCCGGCCGGCGAGGTTTGGAGCGACGGCTCTTGCCTTGCGCGCCGCCGCCCGCAATAGAAATGGCATGAAGAACGTCCTCATCGTCCTGACCCTGCCCGACGCCGTGCGCGAACATTATGCGCGCGAATTGCGTGCGGCTTTCCCGCAGGCGCATTTCGATGTGCTCGATCACAATTCGAAAGCCGCGCCCTATCTCGACAAGGCCGATGCCGTGATCGCTTTCGGCGTCATGCTGTCGGACGAGATTTTTTCCAAAGGCAAGAACATCCGCTGGGTGCAGGCAATGGGCTCGGGCGTCGACGGCATTGTCGATCAGCCCTCCTATAGCGAGAGCATCTGCGTGACCAACATGCAGGGCCTGCACGGCGCGCCCTGCGCCGAAGCGGCGCTAGCCTCGATGCTCGCGATGGCGCGCTTTCTTCCCCGCGTCGTCGACAATCAGCGCGCCGGCAAATGGGAGCGCTTCCCGATGCGCCTGCTCGACGGCAAGACCGCCGTCATCCTTGGCATGGGCGTCATCGCTGAAGCCCTGGGGCCGCGCCTGAAAGCCATGAACATGCGCGTCATAGGCGTCAGCGGCTCGCCGCGCGCCGTCGCTGGCTTTGACGAAGTGCGCCCGCGTAGCGCCATGATGGACAGCGTGCGCGAGGCCGATCATCTGATCCTGCTGACGCCTTACACGAAGGAAAATCATCACCTCGTGAATGCGCAGATGCTGCAGGCCATGAAGCCCTCGGCCCTGCTCATCAACATCGCCCGCGGCGGCGTGGTGGACGAAGACGCGCTCGTGGACGCGTTGCAGGAGAAGCGCATTTCAGGCGCGGCGCTTGACGTCTTCGCCATGGAGCCGCTGCCCGAAGATCATATCCTCTGGAA
>CAINED010000003.1 GCA_903847605.1 uncultured Hyphomicrobiales bacterium
AATCGCTATCTTCCAGATATCGTCAGGCAGGCGAATGCCCGGCAATACCTCAATATCCACATCAATATGGGGGTTCGACCATTCCATATGAAGAATGCGACCTTCGATATAATACATGTCCTTGATGTCGAAGCTGCCAAAACCATGGTGCACCAGAAGTCCGCCAGGCCCGGCTACCGCCAGCGCAGGAATCATCAGGCTAGGTCGATCAAAATCGCGGCGGCGGAGCTGCATTGCTGAGTTCCAAGTAGGAATTAGGAACTCTTATGAAATTTCTCTTACAACTGCAACTCTCACAGAAAGCTTGACCCGGACAGAACAGCTCCAGTTCAAATCTGAAGGCAAACCTCGACGCCTAGCGCTAAGCCCTTGCGAGCCTCAGAGCATGAGAAAGTGTTCAGGAGATCGTCTCAGCGGGGCGAAAGCTTACGCGATGGCTTGTGACGCGGTTTAGGCGCGCGCCGAGCTTTATGCTGGCGACGCGACGCCGGCCGACTTCGCGCGCCGCTATAGAATGTCCGAGGCGACCATTTCGAGGCCACACTCGGGGAAAACTCCTCCGCCATGGATTTGTCGCCCCACGCCTAGAGCCAATTTCAAACCCGTCCGGGAGTTGGCGCGGGGTTGATCGCGGACGATTTCGCTCGCGGGGCGCCACCCCGGCCAAGCCCGCACCCAGCACGGTTCGAACGTGCGACCTTTGCCTTCGGAGGGCCACGCATCCGCCACTCCGAGCCATGCGGGACAAGCCCGCCGCGCAAGCTGAAGGTCAGCCGCAGCTTGCGCATTGCTGCTGCGGGGCCGATGGGGTAAACAAGTCGCGTCGCGCCACGCGCCGGCACCCATAGCTCAGCTGGATAGAGCGTTGCCCTCCGAAGGCAAAGGTCGCACGTTCGAATCGTGCTGGGTGCGCCATTCCTGAAATTTGAGAGAATTGCAGGCGTGGGCGAACCGCCATGACGGGTTTTGTCTTTCCAAATCAGTGAAACGCCTATCCGGTGTCAGCGAAATCGGTAGCTGGCCAGCCCGGCATTCGCGCGCTTGCCAATCCTGCCTAGCTGCGTCAAGTTGTGCGCAAATCGCCGCACAACAGGCAAGCATCTGGCGGCCGGAGGGGGGAAGCTAATGGGGGACGCAGGCGCGCCCATGCGCAAATATTGGCCGGGGGTCGTGTGGACCTATCGCGCCTTCGAGCCTTATGCCTACGCGATGATGCGGATTTTCGCAGGCGCCATCTTTTTCAGCCATGGCTTCGCGCGCCTGTTCATGACCAATCCGTCCTATGGGTTCAATCCTTCGGTCGCCTGGCTCACCCCCACCGGCGTCGGGTTGATCGAGTTCGTCGGCGGGGCGTTGCTGACTTTGGGACTGCTGACGCGCCCGGCGGCGTTGATGCTTATGCTGCTTTGGGCGCTCTTCGCACTGGGCTTCACACCCGCGAGCAAAGGATCCTGGCTGATGTTCGGCGCCTTCGACCGCTATCCGGTGACGCTGATGCTGCTGGCTTTCGCCTTTCTGATGCGCGGCGGCGGGCGATATTCGCTCGACCGGCGCGTAGGCCGTGAATTCTAAAGGGGATCCACGATGCAAGGCGACACAATGATCGACGAAACAGCCGATATCGACGCAAACAAGCTGTTTATCCCCGCGCTCGCTCCGCTCTATCGGGCCCTCGCGCCCTACAGCTACGCATTCATCCGCATCCTCATGGGATTGGTGTTTCTGCCCTCCGGCATCGACAAGATGTTCATGGGCGGCTATGCGCGCATCGCCGAGGGCAATATCAAAATGCTCGGGCTCGCCTATCCCTACGCCTGGGCCTGGGCCGTCGCGGCCGTCGAATTCTTCGGCGCGATCCTCATCATTCTCGGGCTGTTCACGCGCGGCGCGGCATTTGCGATGGTCGTCATGCTCACGGTGATCACCTTCGGTGTTCAGGCGCGGGCCGGATATCTGTGGGCGTCGCGCGGCTTCGAGGTGGGATTGCTGCTGGAGCTGATGTTCATAGCTATCTGCTTTGGCGGCGGCGGACGCTTTTCGCTCGATCGCAAGATCGGCCGGGAGTTTTAGCGCTGCCCTGCGCCCTGAAAAGAGACAAGCTAAGAGGTTCTCGACAGGCTCTGGCAAGCGGAAGCGCTGATCGCGCATGCCGGCTCTTCGCCTCGTCGCGGCCTGGCGGCTCAAAGCAAAGTTAACGAATTGCAAATGCGCTAATGGCGCCCGCAAATGGTTCATAGGACAACGTTTTCTACGTTACTTCGCCATTTTGGCAGGGTTGGCGTTTGGAGAGCGGCCGCTCAGCGGCCGGCACACGCCGCGGCGATGCCCTCAATCTGTCTCAAGTCTTAACTTTTGCCGCTTAAGCCTTTGCTTCGGAGGAGTGTGTTGTTCTCCAGTGTGCTTTGGCGGGTTGTGTTTCATGCGTACATCTTCGGTAGCCGTCTCGGGTTTGTCAGAGGCCCCGCGCCCCTCGCGCCGTAGCGGGCGCGTCGACCAGTTGCAAAAGCAGGTCGAGAAAATGCTGCGCCGTCTGCGGCTGGCGGTGATTTACGGTGGCAACAAGGCGACCGAAGGCGCGGTCATCAATCCTGCTCCTAACGCCCGCTCGTGGAAGAGCTACGAGGTCGTCGCGCGCGATATCGCAGCTGCGCTCGGCCGGCTCGGCTGCCGCGACGTTTTCGTCATGCCCGAGGACATGAATCTCGGCGAGCAGCTTCGCGACGAAAAAATCCACCTCGCCTGGCTGAACAGCGGCGGCGTGCAGGGCTATGGCTCGACGGCGCATGCGCCGGCCATGATGGAAATGCTGGGCATACCCTATATCGGGCACGATCCGCTGACGGCGGCGCTGCTCGACAACAAGCATGTCTTCAAGCGCCAGCTCAAGGCGCTCGGCATTGCGACCGCGCCCTTCATCACCTGGCATCCTGCCGAAGGCGCGTTCAATCCCTGGACGCATGCGCGCTTCCAGAACGAATTCCTGGGCTGGCGCGGCGACTATGTGGTGAAGCCTGTTTCCGGCAGAGCCTCGCTCAACGTGCATTTCGTCGAGCGGGTCGAGAATGTCGCGGCCATCGCGCAGCATGTCTATGAAGTCACGCAGAACCAGGTTCTGATCGAGGGCTATCTTCCCGGCCGCGAATATTGCGTCGCCGTCTGCGGCCCGGTCGTGGCGCACGGCAAGCAGCTCGAGAGAAACGACGGGCCCTTCACCTTTGCCGAGATCGAGCGCGTGCTCGAGCCGGGCGAGTCGATCTTCACTTCGATGGATGTGAAGCCGATCAGCGGCGCGCGCGTGCGCCAGCTCGACGACTTCACCGACAGCAAGGTCATCGATCGCCTGCGCGAACTCGGACGCGAAGTCTTTACCGCGCTTTCGCTCGATGCGCTCATCCGCATGGACGTGCGCGCCGACGCGGACGGCAATCTCTTCGTGCTCGAAGCCAATCCGAAGCCTGATCTGAAGGCGCCGGGCGAAGGCGTTTCAAGCCTCATCTGCGAAGGTCTGGCGCGCTACGACATGACCTACGACGACCTCATCTATTCGCTACTCGCCGATCGCATCGACGCCGCGCTCAGTCGCGGCCGCGGCGCGCCCGGCAAACTCATGAACCTCATCTGACCGGGCGAAGAAGGACCACGCCTATGCAGGCCGCCTATACAATCCACAGACGCATCGTCGAAGGGCTGACCAGCCTCGTCGTCTGCGGGCTTTCGCTCATACTTCTGCTTTATGTCGGCAACGGCACGGCGAAGCAGAACTACGAGGAAATCTACATCGAGAAACTGCTCTCGCAAGGCGAGATCATGAAAAGCGCCATCGAGGCGCGACTGAGGTCCGGTCTTCCGCTGCGCCAGTTCGTCGGATTCGCGTCCGCGGCCGAGCCGATCATGACGTCCGACAACTCGATCGCCGGGATCGCCGCTCTGGACAGCGGCGGACAACGTGTTTTCGCGGCCGGCGACAAGAAGATCGATATTCTCCCGCAGGCCAGCGTATTCCGCGACTATCGCGGCGCAGGCGAGCTACGCTCATCGGATCAGTTCTTTCAGCTCGTTCTCCCTCTCGATAATAAGTTCGAAAACGTCGGCAAGCTTCTGATCACCGTCACGCGCGCGGCGATCGAAAGCCGCGTCGAAAGCGACATCGCATGGCTCGCGAAAATCGGCGCCCTCGCCGCTTTCGCGTTTGGTGCATTTGTCTTTCTGTTCGGGCCGAAGCTGGCCCATACGCGTACGCCGTGGATAGCGATCTGTTATGGCGCAATCTTTTTGGCGATTTCCGGCTTGCTCGTCAGCACGCTGATCACGCTTTACGCTGATGGTGTTCGCGGCAAGGCCGACGCTCTCGCCAATTCGCTGGCCAAACGTCTCGATGACGTGGTGCTCGCGAATATCAACTTCGACGACGTGCATGGCCTCGACAAGGTCTTTGTCGAGTATAAGCGGCTCAATCCCGATATTCGCGCTGCGGCTTTGACTGTCGATGCGAAAATTGTCAGCCACACCGATCCGAACCGCCAGGGCACGCGCTGGATTATTCGCGACGACTACGAATACGCTGTGCGCATCAATCCTGAAAACGCCTCCTCGGAAGTCAAGGTGATCGTCGCCCTGCCAAAAGAGGTCGTCTATCGCCGCGTTGTGCGATCGGTGAAAAACTTCGCGGCATTGTTCGTTGCGTCGGGCTTCTTTGCTCTGCTCTTCATGGACCTTGCCAAGTCCGTGCAGATGGTCTCGGCACGCAACGTGGCGCGGAAAGAAAACGAGGTTGAGGGCGAAAGCGCGCTCAATCTCGTCAAACCCGTCTATTTCCTCGCGGTCTTCGTCGAGAACCTCTCTTACGCGTTCCTGCCGCAATATGTGAAAGGCGTGGTCGATTCCGCCGGCATGTCAGCGAACTTTGCTTCGACGCCGTTCATAGCCTTCTATCTCTGCTTCGCTCTGGCCTTGCTGCCGGCAGCCCGCGTTGAAAGAAAGTTTGGCGCACGGGCGCTCATCTCGACCGGCTTGTTGCTGTCCTGTGTGGGCCTGCTGACGATGTTCGCCAGCGCCGATTACTATCACATCCTAGCAGCGCGCATCATCTCGGGCATCGGTCAGGGCGTCCTCTTCATCGGCGTACAGTCCTACATCCTCGCGGTGACGACCCATGAGAACAGGACGCGCGGCGCCGGTATCATCGTGTTCGGCTTCCAGGCCGGCATGATATCCGGCATGGCGATCGGTTCGCTGCTTGTGCGCAATCTTCTGCCTTCGGGCGTCTTTGCGATGGGCGCGGCGATAGCTTTTGCAGCGCTCGTCTTCCTGCTCGCCTTCGTGCCGAGGATTCACCTCGTCGAAACCGCGCAGCGGAACATCGTCAGCCTGCGCGAAACCTGGAGCGACCTGAAGATCGTCCTGACCGATGGCCGCTTCCTCAAGACGATGCTTTTCGTCGGCGTGCCTGCCAAGGCCGTGATGACCGGCGTCATCCTGTTCGCCCTGCCCCTTCTTCTCGCCAAGCAGAACTATCTGCAGGAAGACATCGGTCAGATCACGATGATCTATGCGATCTGCGTCATCGTGGCGAGCAACTATCTCTCGAAACTGTCCGACCTCAGGGGCAACACCGAGTCAATCCTCTTCTGGGGCACCATCCTCAGCGGCATCGGCCTTGTGATCATCGCAGCCTTTACCTGGGATCAACTCGCCAAGCCGCTCGAATTCGGGTCCTGGATGACCATTGTGGTGATCGCGGGCGTCGCCATCGTCGGCATCGCGCATGGCTTCATCAATGCGCCTATCATCACCCACGTCAGCGACTCCGATCCTGCCGCTCGCATCGGCGCAGGAACGGTCGCCGCCATGTACCGCTTCCTCGAGCGTATCGGCCACAGCGTCGGACCGCTGATTGTCGGACAACTCTTAATTCACTGGAACTTCAAGGCGGATGTGCTCGGCTGGATCGGCCTTGCCATCATCCTCTTCGGTTTCATGTTCCTGATCAAGAAAAGCCCGGCCAAAGCGAGCCACATCGAAATGAAGGGAGCTGCATAATGTTCAGCCCATCCGCATCCGGCTTTCGCGGCGCTGCTTTCGCCTGTGCACTCGCACTTGCCATCATTCCCGGCATCGCCCGCGCGAATGACGAGTTTCGCTCCGAGTGGTTCGGCTTCGGCAGCGAGGTGAAGGCGAGCTGGCGCATCGAAGCCATGCCCAATGACAACATGCGTGTCATCGTTCGCCCGAAATGGCTGGCGGAGGAACATGTCAAACGCCGGATCGTCGTACTCTATCCGCGCGCTTCGTCCGCCTACAATGTGGCGATCACGGAAATCCTGCACGTCTTCGAAGACAAGCAGGTCGATGTCGAGTTCCACGTTATCAACTTCGATCGCAAGGACGACAAGGGCAAGGCGAGTATTCGCGAAGCCGAGGCGATGAACGCCAACATGATCATTTCCATGGGTTCTGAGTCGACAGCATGGCTCTGGGACAATTATCGCGGCGGCAAGCTTCCGGTTGTGACGGTCTGCTCGAAAGATCCGGTGACGCTCGGGCAGGCGAACAATTACGAAAGCGGTTCGGGAACGAACTTTGCCTTCACGTCTCTGAACATGCCTATCGACAGCCAGATGACCTACATCATCGATCTGATGCCGGAATTGAAGAATATCGGCATTCTCGTCGACAAGACGAACGTCAGCGCGATGGAAACGCAAGCCAAGCCCATCGCCGATTATGCGCGCAAGAAAGGTCTTCGTCCTTTCATGCTTGCCATTTCAAGGCCCGAGAACGCGGCCGCCGAGCTTCGTACGCTCGTTCGTGAAGCCACGGCCTCCATGCAGAAGTCGGATGTCGATCTTACGCAGAGCATGTTCGTCGTGACCGGCAGCACCAGCGTCTTCAACGAGATCAGGACGATCAATCGCGAGGCCTCGCGCATTCCCGTGTTGAGTCTTGTGCCGGAAATCGTTCAGGCCGGCGACGACAGTGCTGCGATCTCCATCGGCATCAGCTTCGAGTCGAATGCGCATCTCGCAGCGGTTTATGCGTCGGAAATCCTGACCAATGCGGCGGCAGTCAAGGCGCTCAAGGTCGGCATCGTCTCGCCGCCGGATATCGCGATCAATTTCAAGCGCACGCGCGCGATCGGGTTGAAAGTGCCTTTCAGTTTCTTCGAAGCAGCGTCGACGATCTACGACCCGGCCGGCAAGCTCATCCGCTCGCCGAGCGTCGTCGTGTCGGCCAAACAGTAATTTGCGTGGGGCAATAAAAATGACAACGAATGGCAATCTTGCATTGAAAGAGAGCGCAGGAAGCCCGGCTGGCGCGGCCGCCTTGCGGCGCGACAGCGATCGCATGATTTCGGCGATCGGGCGCCTTGCCGAGATTCAATCGGCCAGCGAAAGCTTCGACAGTCTCGCCTCGACATTGCCCGGCGTTGTGTATCAGCGTCTGGTAAGTCCGGAAGGCGATATCAGATACACCTACATCAGCGAGGGGGTGCGCGAATATTTCGGCCTCTCACCGGAGCAGGTGCTCGAGAACTCCGAGGTGATGTTCTCGACTTATACGCCCGAGTATCGCGAGAACTTCCGCAAGAAGCTCGTCGAGGCCGGCAAGCAGCTCAAGACCTGGGACGTGGAAGCTTCGATCGTCGGCCCGGACGGACGCACGCGCTACACCCACGCCATCGCGCGCCCCTCCGCGCAGCCGGACGGTTCCGTGCTTTGGACCGGCGTCATTCTCGATGCGACGCGGATCAAGGAAGCCGAAGGCGCTCTTGCCGCAGCCGAGGCGAAGACGCGCACCGCGATCATCGAATCCCTTTCGCAGGGTTTCATAATGTTCGGCGCCGATGGCGTGCTCGTCATGGCCAACACGCATGTCGGCGAAATGCTGCCGGGTATGGCGAATGCAACTGCGCCAGGCGTGAGCTACAGTGACATCGTGCGTTGCGAAGTAGCGCAACATTGCGATCCGGCATTCGACACAGAAGTTTTCGAGGCAAAAGTTGCGGAACGACTCATGCTTTCCGCCGAAGGCAAGGGCGTCTTCGAGTGCAAGCTTTTCTCGGGCACGCATATTCTCGTCAACGAGCATAAGACCGAGAACGGCGATACGGTTATTATCTACACCGATATCAGCCAGCTCAAGCAGCGCGAGGAAGAGATTGCGCATCTCGCCTATCACGACGTGCTGACGGGCTTGCCCAACCGCGTCCTGCTGCACAAGCGCATGGAAGAAGCGCTTGCGGCCGCGGAACGCGAAGGCAAGAGCGCCGCGCTCGTCTATCTCGATCTCGACCGGTTCAAATCCGTCAACGATACGCTCGGCCATCCTGCTGGCGACGCCTTGCTCGTCGCGGTCGGCGAAAAGCTCAAGCAAAATATCCGCGAACGCGATACGGCGGCGCGCCTCGGCGGCGACGAATTTGCGGTTCTCCTGACCGACATTCCCGAACCCGATGTCGTTCCGAAGCTTGCGCGTCGCCTGCTCGAAGCGATCTCGCAGCCGATCGATTATAACGGTCAGCAGATTTTCAGCACGGTCAGCATCGGCATCGCTTTCTCGGGTTCGGACGGGTCTGACCCCGATCAGCTCGCGCGTTGCGCCGATCTTGCGCTATACAAGGCCAAGGCCGATGGCCGCGCTACCTTCCGCTTCTTCGAAGCGGAGATGAATGCGCGCGCGCAGGAGCGCCGCAATCTCGAAATCGATCTGCGCCGCGCGCTGGCAGACGAGGATCTGCAGATTCATTACCAGCCGCTGGTCGATGCTTTCACGGACGAGATTGTCGGCTTCGAGGCGCTGGTGCGCTGGACCCATCCGGTTCGCGGCGAGGTGACGCCTGTCGAATTCATTCCACTCGCGGAAGAAACCGGCGTCATCGTCAAGCTCGGCGAATATGTGTTGCGCAAGGCCTGCGTCGATGCGGCGGGGTGGCCCGAGCCAGTGCGCGTTGCCGTCAATCTTTCGCCCGCGCAGTTCCAGAACCACGATTTCGCGGATCTGGTGAAACTGATTCTCGAGGAAACAGGCCTCGAGGCGGGACGCCTGGAACTTGAGATCACGGAGTCCTTGCTGCTGCGCGACACCGCGAGCAATCTCGCAACCCTGCGCGAGTTGAAAACTCTCGGCGTGCGAATCTCGATGGACGATTTCGGAACCGGTTATTCGTCGCTCGCGAATCTCCTGAGTTTCCCCTTCGACAAGATCAAGATCGATCGGTCTTTCGTTTCGGGTCTCGAAGGCAGCCCGGACTCGGCGGCGATCATCCGCGCGGTTCTGAGCCTCGGCAAGAGCCTGGGCATGACGACCACGGCCGAGGGCGTCGAGACGCGCGACCAGCTCGCCTACTTGCGCTCGGAAGGTTGCATCGAAGTACAGGGCTTCTTCTACAGCAAGCCGACAGCCGCGGAAAACGTGGCCAACATGCTGGAGAAGGGCGTCGGCCGAAAGGGCGGCAGGCGTTAGAATCCATCCGTTTCATGCGGCGGATTGCTGAGGGGCCTTCGGGCCCCTTTTGCATTGCGGCCGTCTTGGCTAAAAGGAAACAAAGGTTCGTGGCGCACAACCCGCTGCAAACCTCGCGAGGAAGCACCCGGAGAATCAAATGAACAAGCGCGTACCGCCGCCGCTCGCCAACCATCCCATTCAGGATTTGCGTGAGTGGCTGAAGCGTTCGGAAGATATCGGCGAACTCGTCACGGTCGACCAGCCTGTCGACGTCGAGGAGGAGATGAGCGCGATCGGCTATCTCGTCGCCAAGCAGAAGCCCTCGCCTGCCGTTCTGTTCAACACGCCCAAGGGTTTCGAGAAGAGCCCCATCGGCGCGCGCCACCTGTGGAACGTCTATGGTCCCAGCGTGCGTCGCATCGCGCTTTCGCTGGAGGAACATCCGGATACGCCGACGGTCGAACTCATCCGCCGTACCAAGGACAAGATGAAGAAGCGCACGCTGCCGAATGAAGTTCCGGCTAGCGAAGCTGGATGCTTTGCTAATACGCTGACCGGCAAGAACATCGATCTTACCCAGCTGCCGATACCTCGCCACTGGCCGCTCGATGGCGGCAATTACGCCGGCACCTGCGACGCCGTGATCACGCGCGACCCGGATACGGGCTATCTCAACGTCGGCACCTACAGGATGATGGTGCAGGACAAGAACCACACCGGCCTCTATCTCTCGCCCGGCAAGGATGCGCGCCTGCACATCACCCGCGCCTGGGCGATGGGCAAATCCGTGCCGGTCGTCGCCTGCTGGGGCATCGATCCCTTGTTCATGCTGGTGGGATCGCAGTCGTTTCCGAAGACAGTGTCGGAATACGAATATGCGGGCGGCATAAAGGGTGAGCCGATCAAGGTCGTGAAGGCGAAGACCTCCGACCTCTTGTTCCCCGCCAGCGCCGAGTTCGTCGTCGAAGGCATTATCCGTCCGCAGGCGATGGCGCCGGAAGGCCCGTTCGGCGAATTCACCGGTTATTACGGCAAGCCCGAAGCCGCTGCTCCGCTCGTCGAGATCACGGCGATCCACTATCGCGACAAGCCGATCCTCACCAATGCGCTGATGGCCGATTACCCCTCCTGCGAGCAGAGCGGCTTCTTTTCGATCTTGCGCGGCGCGAAGATATGGGACGATCTCGACAAGCTCGGCGTGCCCGGCATCACGGGCGTCTATTCGCATCCTGCCGCCGCCGGCGGTTTCGGCATGACCATCCTGTCGCTGGAGCAGAAATATGCGGGCCATGCCGCGCAGGCTCTGGCGCTAGCGGCGCAGGTGCCGGGAGGCTCCTATTATACGAAGTGGATCATTGCGGTGGACGAGGACGTCGATCCCACCGACATGGATCAGGTGCTCTGGGCCATGGGCAGCCGTTGTAATCCGCTCGACGACATCGACATCCTCCGCAACACTTGGTCGACCGGGCTCGATCCGAGCCAGAACCCGCCGGAAGTGCGGCCCTATGGCTCCAAGGCTTTGATCAACGCCTGCAAGCAGCATCGGTATCTGCCGACATTCTCCAAGCGCACGAAATTGCGCAAGTCGATTTACGATCAGGTCGGCGATCGCTGGAGCGAGTTGGGCTTGCCCGGCACGATCCCCAACATTCTTGCCTTCGAGGCCGAACAGGCAGACGCGATAGCGGGTGCGGGCGTCTATCACGACGAGAAGGCGATGCGCTCTGCGCACGATATGGCCGCGCCGAAAGCGCAAGCGAAGAAGCCCGCGAAGAAGGCCGCTGCGAAGAAGAAGTAAGGCGCGTCCGCCAATGTCATTCCGGCCCGGTTTCGAAACAATCGGGCCGGGATCCAAACGCTGGACGGGTTCGCGCTGCGCGCGCCCCGGAGATGTGACCGGTCCCCTGTGCTGCTTTCTACGCCGACTTTTCCCGCAATCCCGCTCGCTCCATGCGCGGCAAGACTTCATCGCGAATGGTGGGAAAATCTCTTACGTAATTGATCATGTCCATTGCGACGCCATCGATGCCCAGCGCTCGCAATTTTGTGAATTCGTCGACTACATCGTCATAGCTGCCGATGACAGGCAAACTGGAGCCGGTCATCAGGCGAATCCTGAGATCGGCCTGCTGGCTCATCCAGCTGTTGGGCCGGCCGCCGCGCAGGTTCGCGGCATATTCGGCGGCTTCCCAATCGCCATGCTCGTGCACGATGTAATGGTGATAATCCTGCGCTTCCTTTCGCGTCGCGCGGCACATCAGATGTACGGCTGAAAAAATATTTCTGACATGCCCCTCCGGCGCCAGCGCGCGAAACGCAGAGAACTTGCCCGGCAGCTCCGCGGGATTGCCGATGGCGGTGAACAGGCAATCTGCATTGTTCGCTGCAAAGGCGCGGCCTGCCGGCGAATTGCCCGCGCTCACCAGCACCGGACGGCTGCCCCAATATGGCTTCGGCTTGGCCAGCACGCCTTTCAATTTGTAGAAGCGCCCCTCGTGATCAAAGGGCTCGCTCTCGCTCCAGATGCGGCGCACGATTTCGATCCATTCGGCCGAATAGGCGTAGCGGTCATCGTGGTCATTCAGCGCCACGCCGAACATGTTGAACTCGCCGGGGTTCCAGCCCGAGACGATGTTGAGCCCGAAACGGCCATGACCGATATGATCGGCGGTCACCATCTGCTTGGCGGCAAAGACCGGATTGACGAAAGCCACATGCAGCGTGCCGAAGACATTGATGCCGCGCGTGGCGGCCAGCAGGCCGCAGGCCCAGGTCAGAGTCTCGAAGGTCGTGCCCTGCGTATCCATCTCGCCGCGATAGCCATGCCAGCGGCCGATCGGCAGCAGGAATTCGATGCCGGCTTCGTCAGCCATCTTCGCGGCGCGAACATTATTGTCCCACGAGGCGTCCCAGCGTTCAGGCGCTTTCGTCAGGCTCAGGCCGCCGGAACAATTCATGCCGAAGAGACCGAGCTTGAACTGATTACAATTATGGATGCGCGTGCTCTCGCGGCCGGACGCCATGCCCTGAAATTCCCGAGTTGATTATTTCAGCATGTCGCCAAGCAGTTCGCGGGCGCGGGCTATTACTTCCGGCCGCGTGTTCACGATGGATTCCGCGATCTTTTGCGACTCCTCGCCAGACAGGGGACTGATGTCCATCTGCGTCTTTGCGGCTTCAGCAAGGAATTCGCTGTCCTTCACCGTGGCGTCGAAGGCGCGGCGCAAGGACTGAATGCGTTCCGGCGGCGTTTCCTCGGTCACCACGACAGCCCGCGCGACGGCCGTGTCGGCGGAAATGAAACGCGCGACTTCCTTGTCGAGATCGTTTTGAGCGAGTTCGATCATAGTGGGAACATCGGGCAGGTCGGCCGCACGCTGCAGGGCTACCTGTACGATGATGATGAGTTTCTTATCCGCGAGCCACTGCGGCCGGGTCGATTTCCACGACGCCCATGAATTCGAGCCGCGACCCTGAATCTCGCCGCGCTCCAGCGCCAAATTGAGTTCGTTGCCGCCGGGATAGCCGGTGACAAGCTTGAATTTCGTGCCGATCAGCTTGTTGATCAGCACCGGGTAAACAGCGCTTGCAGAACCGATGGAGCCGCCGAGGACAAGTTCTTTCGTCTTGGCGTCCTCCACCGATTTCACCTCGGCCGTATGCCAGGAGTTGATGACATTCGGCGTCTGCGACGTGTTGCCGATCCAGAAGAACTTTCGTGCATCGAAAGCGACGCCCTGCGTGCCCAGCGCCTGTGCTGACATCATGTTGGACTGGATCATCATCAGCGATGTGCCATCGCGCGGCGCCAGTTTGGCGAACCAGTTTGTGGCGACGATGCCGCCGCCGCCGGGCATGTTGCGCGAGAGAATCTGGGGATTGCCCGGAATATACTTAGGCATATGGCGCGCAAGGAGTCGGGCGCGAAAATCATAGTCGTTGCCGGCCGATGTCGCGATGGTCATCGACAATTGCTTGCCGCGATAAAAATCCTCGATGCTGTCTGCGCTCCCCTGCGTCGAGAAGGTTGTGATGAGAATGGCGAGAGTTCCGATTCTTCCATTCATCATCGCTGCCTCCGTGTTGCGATAAACTATTTGGCGTGTCCGCCGATCAGGCTTTTGGCGCGCTCGATCACTTTGGGATCGGCATTGACGATCGCAGCGGCGATTTTCGCGCTTTCCTCGCCGGACAGCACGCTCACATCCATCTGGATCTTTTCGGCCTCTTCGAGCACGTCCTTGCGTTTCAAGGTTTCCTCGAAGGCCTTGCGCAGCGCCGCAAGTCTTTCTGCGGGGACGCCGGGCGTCGTTACGACGGCGCGCGCGATGGCCGTATCGGCAGAGAGGAAGGTCAGAACCTGCTTGTCGAAATCGTTCCTGGCGAGTTCGAGCATCAGCGGCACGTCTGGCAAGTCGGGAGCGCGTTTCAGTGCGACCTGCACGATATTGAAGATCTTGTTCTCTTTCAGCCATTGCGGGCGCGTCGACTTCCACGACGACCACGAGTTGGAGCCGCGGCCCTGCACTTCGCCTGACTCCATGGCGAGGTTGATCTGGTTGCCGCCGGGATAACCAGTGACGACCTTGAACTTCGTCCCGGCGAGTTCATTCAGCACCATCGGGTAGATGACCGACGCCGTTCCGACAGTGCCACCGAGAACGAGTTCCTTCTGGCGCGCGTCCTCGACCGTGCGGACGCCCGAGGTATGCCATGACGTGATGACGCTCGGCGTATCCGACGTATTGCCAATCCAGCCAAAGTTGCGCACGTCATATTCGATCGCGCCGAGACCGAGCGCCTGATTCATCGCAGAGGGCTGCATGATCATCATCATGGCTGTGCCATCGCGCGGGGCGATCTTGGTCATCCAGTTTGCGCCGACGATGCCGCCGCCGCCGGGCATGTTGCGCACGACGATGCTCGGCTTGCCCGGGATCGAGTCGCCCATGTGCCGCGCCAGCAGGCGGCCCCTGTTGTCGTAATCGTTGCCGGTCGTCGTCGCGACGATCATCGTCATCTGCTTGCCGCGATAGAAATCGGCGACGGGGTCTGCGGTAGCTTGGCCGCAACTTGCTGCAACCGCAATCAGTGCAAACAGGCCTGCACGAGCAGGTGTCATGATCCCTCTCCCTTCCGGGTGTGCCGGAGCGCGTTGTCGTTAATTCACAATTTCAGAAGCCGCGCGGCATTTCCACCCAGAAATTTGCGAAGATCGCTCTCGTTCATTTGCAACGTGCCGATCCAGTCCATGCCATCCTCGTTGGCGACGTAGGGCCAGTCGACCGAGAACATGAGCTTGTCCATTCCCATCTCCTGCGCGCAGCACAGAAGGCCCGGTGTCGAGAAATTGCCGCTGCTGGTCAGCCAGAAGTTGTTGCAGAAAGTTTCGCGAAACTTCACGCCTTCCTGTCCCGGCCGCGACAGCGCCTGATCGATGCGCCAGAGCAGAAACGGAATGCTCTCGCCGAAATGGCCGAGAACGATCTTCGTCTTCGGATACTTGCCGAACATGCCCGAGAGTATGAGACGGATCGCCGTCGTCGCCGTCTCGACCGTAAAGCCCCAGCCCGCACTGATGACGGTCGGAAAGGCCTTCATGTAATCCTTGTAGTAAGCGTCGACAACGCTGCGCAAAGGTGTCGCCGGATGCAGATATATTGGCACGTCCAGTTGTTCCGCGGTCGCGAAGATCGGCCAGAACTCCTGCCCGTCGATGAACTTCTCGCCCGTCGGCCCGTGGATCATCGCGCCTTTCATGCCCAGTTGCGTGACGCAGCGTTCCAGCTCCTTCGCAGCCGCCTGCGGATCGGCAGTCGGCAGCGCCGCGAAAGCGCCGAGGCGATCTGGCCTGCGCGCAACGCCTTCAGCGAGACGGTCGTTCACACGGCGCAGGAGATCGGGAGCGTCGGCGCCGAACACATACTGGCCGGACGGCGCAGCATGCGAAAGCACCTGATAGTCGATACCTGCGCGATCCATGTGTTCGACGCGGACCGTGTCGAAATCCTGCAACTGGCGGCGCATTTCACCATCGCGCGACAGAGCGCGATCCTTTGTGCGCTCGATCAGTTCGGCATCCCAGTAATGTTCTTCGAGCGCAACGACCTTCATGCCGCGAAACATCGCTCAGGCTCCTGTCACGGGCAACTTCAGAAGTTCGGCGGCATTGCCATACATGAATTTGCGCAAGTCGGATTCGTTGACCTGCAGCGTCTTCACCCAGTCGATGCCATCCTCGTTCTTCACATAGGGATAGTCGAGCGAGAACATCAGCCGGTCCATGCCCAGCTCCTGCATGCAGCACAGGAGGGCGGGCGTCGAGAAATTGCCGCTGCACGTCAGCCAGAAATTGTTGCAGAAGACCTCGCGGAATTTGATGCCCTCCTGTCCGGGACGCGACAGGGCTTGATCGATACGCCACAGCAGGAACGGCAGTCCTTCGCCGAAATGGCCGACGATGATTTTCGTCTTTGGATATTTCGCGAACATGCCGGAAAGAATGAGACGGATGACGGCCGTCGCGGTTTCCACCGTGAATCCCCAGCCCGCATTCAGGATGGAGGGAAAGGCCTTCGCGTAGTCGGCGTAATAGGCGTCCACCACCGTCTTCATCGGATAGGAAGGATGCATGTAGATCGGCACGTCGAGCGCCTGTGCGCGTTCGAAAATGCCCCAGCAGGATTTGTCATCGATGAACTGTGTGCCAGTCGGGCCATGCAGCATCGCGCCGACGAAACCGAGTTCGTTCACGCAGCGTTCGAGTTCGCGCGCCGCCCCGTCGGGATCGGCAGTCGCGAGCGCTGCGAAACCATAGAAACGCTTGGGATGTTTGGCGCAGAGTTCGGCAAGACGGTCGTTGACGCGGCGGATGAGATCGCCGCCATCGGCGCCGACGCCCTGCCCGGACGGCGCGTTGTGCGAGAGCACCTGAACATCGATGCCCGCGCGGTCCATCGCCTCGATACGTTCCTGTTCGAGATCGTAGAGCAGTTTGGCGATCGGCGGCGGCGCGCCGAAGCCTGGCAGAGCGGCGAGTTCCTTGTCGAAATAATGCTCTTCGAGCGCGATGACAGGCATTCCCTTGTACATGTGGTTCTCCCGATGAAACGTGGTTTGCGAATGTTCTAGAGGACGGACGCAGGCGCGCGCGGACCGGGCCAGCCGGTTGCCTTTTCAAGCGCCGCCGCGACACGCAGCACGGTCGGTTCGTCGAAATGCTTGCCGATGATTTGCACCGATAGCGGCAAGCCCGATTTCGAAAGTCCTGTCGGCATGGATATCGCGGGATGCCCTGTCACATTGAAGGGCATGGACTGGATCGGCGATTCCGTCGGCGCATGCCAGTCGCCGCTGCCGCCGAAGGCGGGCGCGGGTCCGAGAGCGCAGGCGCATAAGAGAACGTCATGGCTTTCGAGCGCGTGGCTCACGGCATGGGTCAGCTCGCGACGCAGACGATGCGCCTGAATGATATCCGGCGCGGTCACGAATGCGCCGAGCATCATGCGCATCCATGTATTCTCGCCGAAGTCGAGCGGCCGTTCGCGAAAATCCTTTTCATGAATCGCGAAGGCCTCGCAGAACATGATGACGCGACCGCAGGTCGAGAAATCCGCATAATCAGGCAGGGTCACGTCTTCGACATGCGCGCCGAGTTTTGCAAGCGTCTGCGCCGTTGCCTCGATGCCCGCAACAGTCTCGGATGAAATACCCCTAGCCTGCTCGTAAAATCCGCGGATGAGGCCGATGCGCAAACCCTTTACACCGGACTGCATCAGGCCGCGAAAATTGGGCTTGGCGACGCGCGCGCTGCCGGGATCTTTCTGGTCATGCCCCGCGAGCACATCGAGCACGATGGCAGCGTCTTCCACGCTCCATGTGAGTGGGCCGATGTGATCGAGCGAATAGGAGAGCGGGAAGACGCCGCGCCGCGAGATCAGCCCGAACGTCGGCTTGATGCCGACGATGCCGCAGTAGGCCGCCGGCCCGCGAATGGAACCGCCGGTGTCCGAACCCATGGCGACACGCATGAGACCTGCAGCTACAGCTGCGCCCGATCCCGAAGACGAACCGCCAGGGGCGTGATCGAGATTCCACGGATTGCGCGCGGGTGGGAACGGCAGATCGAAACTCGGTCCGCCCAGCGCAAATTCATGCGTCGCGAGCTTGCCAAGCAGCACTGCGCGTTGTGCGCGAAATTTTTCTTCAACCGCACTGTCATGCGTCGGGATGTTGTGCTCGCGCAATTTCGAATGGCAGGTCGTGCGTATGCCGGCCGTGTCGTAAATGTCCTTCAATCCGTAGGGAATGCCCTGCATGGGTCCCTTGTCCATCCCGCGCGCGAAGTCCGCATCCGCCTGTTGCGCATCGCTCATCGCGCGCTCGGCCGTCAGCGTGATGAACGCGTTGATCTTCGGGTCGATAGCTTTGATGCGCGCGAGCGCATCCTGCGTGAGGGCGACTGATGTCAGGGAGCCCGAGCGCAGGGCTGCGCCGGCTTCCGCAATCGAAAGTTCATGCAGCGGCTTGCTCATCCTTCGCCCCGCCGCACGCCCTCGATGGAAAAGACGCTCGCGACTTCGACAGCCGCATCGCGCGGGCGATGCAGCCGTTCGAGCACACTGCGAAAATCCTTGAAAGCGGCGAAGAACGCCTGTTGCCGCTCTGCGGGGATGACGAGCCCGGCGCGCTTCGCCAGCGCTTCGAACTCGGTTCGCAACTGCGCGTCGTTGTCGCTCATGGAGAAAGTCCGCCTATTTCTGCTTCGCCTTCTCGGCCCATGAGAAATCGACGTAACGGTCGAGATTGGTCAGCGGGGGCTCGCCCGTATAGGTCGAGCGCAGCTTGAAGACATTTTCGATGCCCTTCTTGCTGAGCGCAGCATCCGGGAAGAAGCCGTGCGGACCGCGCATGCGCGCGACGAGCGCAATGGCGTCCTTCTCCGGCATGTCCTTGACGCGCGCGCGCAGAACTTCGAGCGCCAGCTTGTCGTCCGCGCGCAGCATGTTGTGCGCATTCATGATCGCGCGTGCGAAGGCGATCACGATCTGCGGATTTTGGTGCGCATAGCTGCGGCGCACCGCATAGGCGCTGCCCTGATAGTCGCCGATCTCGCTCGCGGCGTCGCCGAGAATATTGAAGCCGTCGCGTTGCAGAAAAATATCTTCGGGTGAGGAGATCACCGCCATTTGCGCGCGGCCGTCGCGCAAGGTCTTCATGCGTTCCTGCGTGCTGCCGACGGCGACGATGTTGAATTCGCTCCGCTTGACCCCTTTGTTTTCCAGTATCTGGTAAAGCACTGTCGCGTAGCCGGAGCCGACAGCGTCCACGGAAATGGTCTTGCCGCGGATATCGGTCCAGTTCTTAAGCGCGGGCGCAGAGACGACGGTGTTCATGCCGGAATGCACGCCGAGAATGCCGACGATGTCGAAATTCTCGAACTTCGTCGCGCCCTTGCCTTCGGCATAGGCGACGATGTTATCGAAGGCCGTGGACGCAAACTGGAATTTCCCGGCCATCAGATCCTGAAACTGCTGCGTCGAGCCGCGCGTCGTGACGCGCTCCACCTTCAGGCCCTCTTTCTCGAACAGGCCCTTGTCCTGCGCGATCCAGATCGGCAGGTTGCTGGCGCTGCCGAAGGTGATCATCTTGATTTCGGTCAGCGCCTGTGCGGCATTCGCGCCGAGAAACAAGGCGGCTGCGGCGACTAGAAACCTGGCTTTTGTCATATATCCCTCCCGTTATTCAAGATACTTAGCGCTGTGTTGTCATCCCGGCCGAAGCGAAGCGCAGAGCCGGGATCGCATGGTGATTCAATCCCAGCCGGTCCCGGATAACGCCTGCGGCGTTTTCCGGGATGGCTGTTTGCGCGTCAGGGCTGTGCGATCGCCTGTATCTTCAACTCGCCGATGGCAGGGCAGGCCGAAGATACCCAATCGCCGGGATTGACCGGCGCAACGCCCTGCGGCGTGCCGGTGAAGTAATAATCGCCGGGATAGATTGTGTAATATTCGGTCGCGAATTCGATCAGCTTGCGGCAGTCGTAGATCAGATTGTTCGTATTGGTTTTCTGTTTGGTGACGCCGTTGACCTTGAGTTCGAGATCGAGCTTGTCCGGATCGGGAATCTCGTCCGCCGTCACCATCCACGGACCAACCGGCGAATAGCCGTCGATGGACTTGCGGAAGCTGCGGTCTTCCTTGCCGCGCACGGTCATGTCGATGCCCATGCAATAGCCGGCGACATAATCCAGCGCCTTGTCGTAAGGAATCTTCGTGCCCTGCTTGCCGATGATCATCACGAGTTCGAGTTCGTGCTCGTTGAGCCGCTCGGGGAATCGCAGCTTGATGTTGCCGCTGGCCCCGACAATGGATGAATTCGCCTTGAGGAAGATGCCGGCGGCCTGAATGCCGCGATGAGCTTCCGGCGCCGTGTTCTGGCGCGCGGCCATCTCTTCGATATGCGCCTTGTAGTTGGTCGGCGCGGCCATCACCTTGGTGTAGCGCGCGACCGGCGGCAGGAATTTCACTTCGGATATCGGGCGGCCGGGCGATTTTTTCGCCATCTCCTCGAGCTTGCCGCGCCACTGCGGCAGGGCGGCGATCACGCAATCGCCCATCATGTCGTAAGCGGCCTGCTTGCGGATTTCCTCCTGCGCGGCGCTGACGTCATGCACCTGGCCGTCGATGACGAGCCCAAGGCGATCATTGTCGTATCTGCAGATTCTCATGTCTTTCTCCAGTTCGTTTTCTTGGTTGGGTATTGCTTGGAATCGCTCAGCGCCCGAGGAGCTGCTGCGTGATGGCCTTCCATTTCTTCTCATCGTCCGGCGAGAATGTGACCGTGATGATCGGCGCTTTGCCGAAGCGCTCATAGAGGTTGGCCGGGTTGGGAGTCACATCCTTGCGCACGGGAATCCGGCCGGCTTTCGTCAATTGCGTCTGCGCTTCCCTGCTCAGCGCGAAATTCGCGGCGAGCAGCGCGGCATTGGGATGCGGCGCCGTTTCGCTGATGCCGACCTGTCCGAAGAAGACGGCGATGGGCTCGATCACCCACCAGTCCGTCGGATTGCCGGCCATGCCGACATTGATCGTGAGGTTGGTGTAGTTATTCGGCGTCGCCGCATATTCGCCAAGGCCGATGGCGCGCGCGAGCGCCAGATGCCCGTCGAGTTTGACGATCTTCAGATTGGTCATCATGTCGGTAATGAGCTTGCGCGCTTTCGCCTCGCCATAGTGCTGGAACATCGCATAGACCCACTGGGAATCGTTGGGGTCGATGGCGACTTTGCCGGCGAAATCGGTGCGCGCCGCGAATTCCTCGAAGGTCTTTGGCGCGTTCTTGAGGTCCACAAGCTTCGTGTTGATCGCGGGCGTGTTGTAATTGGCATAGACGCCATACCAACGCCGGTTTTTGTCGATGGCCTGCGGAATGATCGTATTGGCTTCCTTGAGGTCGAACTGTTTCAGCAGACGGTCCGGCAGCTTGCTGACGGCAGTCGTCATGATCACGTCGAAAACCGATTTGCCTGCGCGCGACTCGATGGCGATGCGGCTGAGAAGGCCCGTGTCGGACGAGCGGACGTAATCGACCTTGATTCCCGTCGCGTCGGAGAAGAGCTTCCAGTAGGGCTGCGCCTCCTGCTCGTTCATCGAGCCGTAGACAGTCAGCGTACCCTCTGCCCTGCCCTTGGCCAGCAACTCCGGGTCGGCCCATGACGGCGCTTGCGCGACCGCCTGCGGCATCGAAGTCAGCGATATGGCAAACGCCGCAAAAGCCGCCGGCAGCCATGATTTGACGGACCCGAACATCGCTTCCTCCCTCCCATTATTAAGAGACGTTCTAGCCCGCTGTCCGGAACCTGACAACATACGTCCGCCCGCTTGCGTCAGCCTCGGTCGCGTGGCTTAAGGGCGCTCCGGCAGAACAGGACAGGCGGATGCAGGACAGCGACGCGGTTTCACACCTTTTCACCCTTCGCGATTTCCTGCGCTATGCGATTTCGCGGTTCGAAGAAGCCGGCGTCGCCTACGGTCACGGCACGACCAATGCGCTTGATGAGGCCGCTTTCATCGTTCTGGAAGCGCTGCATCTGCCGATCGACCGGCTCGATCCATTTTTGGACGCGCGGCTACTGCCCAAAGAGCGCGAGCGCCTCACGGGCCTGATCGACGCCCGCGTGACGACGCGCAAGCCCGCCGCCTATCTGCTGGGGAAGGCCTATATCAAGGGCGTGCCGTTCCACGTCGACGAGCGTGTGATCGTGCCGCGCTCCTTCATCGGCGAACTCCTGTTTTCCGGCCTGTTCGACGAGGGCGGGCAGGGCCAGCTGATGGATGCCGAGGGCGTCGGCCGGGTACTCGATCTCTGCACCGGCTCCGGCGCGCTCGCCATCATCGCCGCGCAGGTTTTCCCGCAGGCCGAAGTCGATGCCGTCGATCTCTCGAAAGATGCGCTGGACGTCGCGAAACGCAACGTCGCCGAATGTCCCGCGAGGGAGCGCATCGAATTACTACAGGGTGATCTCTTCGCGCCGGTGAAGGGCCGCCGTTACGACCTCATCATCACCAACCCGCCCTATGTCGACGCGCAGGCGATGGCGGACCTGCCGCCGGAATACCGGCACGAACCGGTAATGGCGCTCGCCGGCGGCGACGACGGGCTCGACATCGTTCGCAAAATTCTGCGCGAAGCGTCGGACTATTTGAATGCCGGCGGCGGGGTACTCTGCGAAATCGGAACAGGCCGGGAAATCCTCGACGAGGAGTTTCCCGACCTGCCCTTGCTTTGGCTCGACACTGAAGAGAGCAGCGCCGAGGTCTTCTGGATCAGCGCCGCCGACCTGATGCGGAAGGCCTGAAGCGCATGACCGGAAGCGGAGTTACCTCCGCCCGCCGAAGCTTCGCGACATCGCGATGCGGGAACCGCTGGACATACGCGGCGCGACGCCCATCCCTCGCGGCGCCATATTGCCGCGCGGCACGTTCATGCGCGGCTGCTGCATTTGCCGCACCTACATGCCCGAGTTGAAGCGCTGCGCCTGTGTCATGCGCGTCGTCTGCTGGAAGCGATGAGGCGCGTTCCAGCGCGATACGAGCGGGCCGCGCGTCTGGCCGTAGCGCAGGATCGGCCCGTTGTTCGGCTTGCCGCCGTTGGGGCGTCCCTCGACCGGCGGGCGCGTATTTCCCGGCCGGCCCGGATAGGGCTTGCCCTCCTGCTGCGGCTTGCCGGTCTCGGGCTTGCCGTTGTTCGGCTTGCCTTCCTGCGGCGGGCGCGGCGGGTAGGGATAGCGCGGCGGACGCGGATAGATGTGCGGGGGGCGGCCCGGCGGCGTCCAGACCGGCGGTACGTAAACCGGCGGATCGATGGTCGCGACCGGCGGCCGGCCCGGGCCGCGCGGCGGGATATAGACCGGCGGCTGGCCATTGCCCGAAGGCGGGAGCGTTGCGACGCGTGTCGGCGGGTTCAGGTTCGGTCCCGTGGGCGGACGATAGCCGCCACCCGACGGAGGCGGCGGGGGAGGCGTCGTGTTCATGGCGAATTGGGTCTTGCGGCAAAGGTCGCTCGCGCCGCCCGTGCAGAGACTGCCGAAATCGAAGGTCCGGCCGTTCGAGGGGAAGGGCCCCTGGATGCTCGTGTCGTTGACGACAAGATAGTCGCCGGGACGGTCGAGATCGCGGCAGGCTGTACCGACGCGCACGCAGGCGGTGACCGCGCCGTCCTGCAGCTTGATGTAGGTCTGGCCGTTGGCGATGAACACGTCATAGGTCGTGCCGCGCACGCCGATCACCGCCTGCGGCGTCGTCACCTTGTAGGCGCGATGCTCGGAAGCGCCGGAAAAGAAGCGGAACGCGCCCTTGGTGGCGTTGATCGAAACCGTCTGCGCCGTGCCGTTGCCGTTGTAGACGAACTGGTCGAGCTTCACGATGCTGTCGGGCCCGACCGACATGTTCGTCGTGTCGAGGAACACCACCTTGGCCCGGCTGTTCGAGGCCGTCTGCACCAGCTGCTCGAGGATAACCTGGTCGCCCTGGCTGATGCGGAAGATTTCGCCGCCGGTGTGGCCGCGAACGTCGTTCTGCACCACGGTTGCGCTGCCGATCGGCGTTTGCGCCATCGCGCCGCCGGAAAGGATCGCCACGCCTGCGCCAATCACACCCGCGATGCGGGCAGGCGATACAGGAAACGGGATCGTGAACATCTTGCTCTCCCATGCCGCCGGATTGCGAAAGCGCTTTCCGGCCATGGGCAATTGTGGCATCGCGCAAACCCTCCCGCTGTGCGCTCGCGCACATGCGAGACTCGAAATAAATATCGAAAATTCAATAGATTATTTCAATAAATGGACAATGGCGGTCACGGCGCAATCTGAATCGCCTTGCGCGCCTTGGCGATGACCTCCGGCGGCTGGTTGATCGTGTCGTTGACCGCTTTCGTCAATTCTTCCCAGTTGGTGGGATCGATTTCGAGGCCGAGTTTCTTCGTTTCCTCCAGGAAGGCCGGATCTTTCATCGTCGCGTCGAAAGCCCTGCGCATGGCGGCGACGCGATCCGCCGGAACGTCCTGCGGCAGGAATACCGGCCGTCCCACCGTCACGGCCGACGACAGCAGGACGAGGATGCCGCGTTCTTCGGGCGTGCGCGCAAGTTCGTGCATCAGGGGAACGTCGGGCATTTCCTTGGCGCGCTTCGCGCCGACCTGCACGAGTATGTTTACCTTGTTGTCGCGCAGCCAGTCCGGATGATCGGAACGCAGGGAGTCATAGGAGTTGCCGCTGCGCGATTCGACTTCGCCGGCTTCGAGCGCGAGATCGATGGAGGCCGCGCTCTTGTAGCCCATGACGATCTTGAACCGCGTTCCGAGCACATTGTTGAGTATCGTCGGATAAAGCGCCGCCATCGAGCCAGCGCCTGTTGCGCCAGCGACGACCTCATTCTTCATCGCCTCGTGGATCGTCCGGGTCTTCGACGACGCCCATGTGACCGTGATGAGATTGGGCGAAGCCGTCGAGCCCAGCCAATTAAAGTGCCGCGCGTCGAAGCGCACGCCCGTGCCGTCGATGACCTGGTGTGTGGGGATCGTGCCGTTCACGGTCGCGATATGCGTGCCGTCGCGCGGGGCGTTGTTGTACATGAAGTTCGTCGCCAGCACGTGGCCGCCGCCCGGCATGTTCTTGACGATCATCGTGGGGTTGCCGGGAATGTGGCGCGGCATGTGCCGGGACATCGCGCGCGCTGTCGTGTCGTAGGGGCCGGCGACGCCCGTCGAGGTGATAAAGCTGATCGTTTTTCCGGCGAAGAATTTTTCGACGTCGTCCGCGCTCGCCGCGCTTGTGCCGGCAACCAGACTTGCCGCGAAGAGTGCACCACAAGGCAATGCGCGCATCCCGTCCTCCCGAAATTCCGCTCCGGCGGTTCTTTTCGGGCACAATAGGGAGGGCAGATTGAGCGCGTCAAGAAAGCTCGCAGCAGCCCAGCTTATCGCTTGCCTTGCCGCGCCGCAGAGGCTTTGATCGCGCCAACCAAAAATGACAGGGAGGCAAGCGCGATGGCGGGTGGATTGCAGGAATTGACTTACGATTACGTGATTGTCGGCGCGGGCTCCGCCGGTTGCGTTCTCGCCAACCGCCTGAGCGAAGACGGCCACGCCAGCGTCCTCCTGCTCGAAGCCGGTCCGCGCGACATCAATCCGTTGATCTCGATTCCGCTGGGTATGGGCAAGATGCATCAATACCAGATGCACGACTGGGGCTATCAGACTGACCCCGAGCCCAATCTCAACAACCGTCACCTCGAAGCCATGCGGGGCAAGGTGTTGGGCGGTTCCTCCTCCATCAATGTGATGGCCTACACCCGCGGTAACCGCAACGATTACGACCGTTGGGCGCGCAATGGCGCGACGGGATGGTCCTACAACGATGTCCTGCCCTATTTCCGCCGATGCGAGACTTTCGAAGACGGCGATAGCCAGTATCGCGGATCGCATGGCCCGCTCGGCACGCAATGGGCGCGCACGACCGATCCGCTCTACAAGGCTTGGGTGGAAGCCGGCAAAAGCTGCGGCTGGCCCGCCAATCCCGACTATAATGCCGAAACGCAGGAAGGCTTCGGCAAGGGACAATATACGATCCGCGACGGCAGGCGCTCTTCGACATCGCGCGCCTTTCTGCGGCCAGCCCGCGACCGCAAGAACCTCGTCGTTGCTACGGGAGCGCATACCAATCGCGTCATCATGGATGGCACGACGGCAAAGGGCGTCGAATATGTGAAAGACGGCCTCGTCTTTACGGCGAATGCCTCGCGCGAGGTGATTCTCGCGGCAGGCGCATTCAATTCACCGCAAATTCTCATGCTCTCCGGCATTGGCCCCGCCGCGCACCTGAAGGAGATGGGCATCAAGGCGATCGCCGATTTGCCCGTTGGCAAATCATTGCAGGATCACCTCGGCATCTGGATCACGTTTTCGCGCAAGGAGCCGGGCGCGTTTCACGCTGCCATGCGCTTCGATCGCATGGCGATGAGCATGTTGCAGGCCTACTTCTTCGGCAAAGGTGCGGGCACCGTTGTTCCCGGCGGATTGCACGCTTTCATCAAGAGCGACCCTTCGCTTGAAGTGCCCGACATCGAATTCATGTTCCACTCGGTGCCGCCTTCGACGCGGCTGTGGTTCCCGGGCATTGTCTCGCCCTACAAGGATGGCTACGGCATTCGCCCGACATTGCTGCATCCGGAAAGCCGCGGCGAAATTCTTCTGCGCTCGGACGATCCGCGCGCGGCGCCGCGCATCCGCTACAATTTCTTCTCCGATCCGCGCGATCTTCCGCGTCTGCGGCACGGGTTCAAGCTGGCGCGCGATGTCGCCCACGCCGATGCCATGTCTCCCTATCGCGAGAACGAAATGACGCCGGGCGCGAATGTGAAGAGCGACGACGAGATCGACGCCTATATCCGCCGCACGGCGCTGACGGCGCATCATCCCTCGAGCACATGCAAGATGGGCTCGGACGAAACCTGCGTGGTCGACCCGCAGATGCGCGTGCGCGGTATCGAGAAGCTGCGCATCGTCGACGCCTCGGCTATGCCTGATCTCGTCTCGGCGCATATCAACGCCTGTGTCATCATGATGGCCGACAAGGCCTCGGACATGATAAGGGCGTCGCACTGAGAATTTTGGGAGGAAAGCATGAGCAACGAACTGCTTCTCGTCGGCAGCATTCCCTACGACACCGTGCAGGATGTATTCAAAACGTTCGGCGCAAAGCTCGGCAAATTCGTGATGGCGATGCCCGATGGCGAGGTGGGACCGCGCTCGCACTGGATCAGCCGCGTGCATTACCATGTGCTGGCGCTGCATCCGGATATCGAAGTCGTGCGCTATCCTGCGTTGGAGAACGGCGCGGACCGGCTCAATCCGCGCAGCGCCACCGATAGCTGGCTTTTCAAGGTGCGCGACGGGGTGAAGGAAGTGCGCTTCGGCGATCCCGGATGGCGGCTCGGATATGCGCGCGACGCCATCAATTCCTACTTCGTCTACAAGACACTGCAGGAAAAAGGCATAACGCCAAAGGGACCGCGCTTTCAGGTCTCAATGCCGATGGTCAACAGCGTGCTGCCGCCGCGCATTTTCCCTAATGTCGAGGACATGTACAAGATCAGGCCCGGCTTCACCGAGGCGTTGAAAGCCGAAACGATGAAAATCGTCGAAAAGATTCCAAACGACGATCTCGCGATACAATGGGATTGCGCCAGCGAGTTGCAGGACGCCTACGGCAATTTCAAAGGCTTTCCGGCGGAGACGGCGATCGAGCGCAATATCGGGCAGATCAGGGCCATTTCCCCTCACATTCCCGAAACCGTCGCGCTTGGCTATCATATGTGTTTCGGGACGCTCGGCGGCTGGCCGCGCTTCGAGCCGCCGGATATCGGCGGGGCCGTGCGCATGGCCAATGCCTTCATCGAGAATTCGGGCCGCCGCGTCGACTGGATTCATATCCCCTTGCCGAAGCGCACGGACGACGCATTCTACGCGCCGCTCGCCGATTTGAAGCCGCAGGGTGCGCGCGTCTTCCTCGGCCTCATTCACAACATGGAGTCGCTGCAGGAGCGTCTCGCCGTCGCGAAGAAATATTGCCCTGTCGATTTCGGCCTTGCGGCCTATTGCGGCTTCGGACGTATCCCGCAGAACGAACTCGGCGGCATTCTCAACGATCATCTGAAAGCCATCGGTCAGGCCGCATGAGCGCGAAAAACATCCGCATCGCCATTCTCGACGATTACAATCATGCATCGCTGAAAATGGCGGACTGGTCCGCCGTGCAGCAGCGTTGCACGGTGGACGTTCACGATAAGCCCTATGCGACTGTCGAGGATGCCGCCGCTGCGCTCGCGCCCTACGACATTCTTTGTCACCTGCGCGAGCGTCAGCCCATGCCCCGCGAACTGATAGAGAAATTGCCTGATCTCAAGATGATGACGGTGACCGGCGGCACCCATCGCACGATGGATATGCAGGCTGCCGGCGAGCGCGGCATCGTCGTCTCGCATTCCATGGACAGGCCCGGCGGCAGCCAAGGGACGCCGGAGCTCACCTTCGGATTGATGATCGCTGCGGTGCGCAAGATCGCACTGGAAGACCGGCTCATTCGTACGGGCCAATGGCAATCGACCATAGGTTTTTCGCTGACGGGAAAGACTCTCGGCATCATCGGCCTCGGCAAGATCGGCAAGCGTATCTCCACCATTGCCAAGGCGTTCGGCATGAACGTCATCGCCTGGAGCCCGAACCTCACGGACGAGCGCGCCGCGGAGGCTGGTGTGACGCGGGCGGAGAAGGACGAGTTGTTTCGCACCGCCGATATCGTCACGCTGCATATCGTGCTGGGCGAACGCACGAAGGGAATTGTTGGAGCGCGTGAATTTTTGCTGATGAAGCCGACCGCTTACATCATCAACACGTCGCGTGGGCCGCTGATCGACGAGGCGGCGCTCATCGATACATTGCAGAACAGGCGCATTGCGGGCGCTGGGCTCGATGTCTATCACCGCGAGCCCCTCGGGCCGGACTATCCGCTCTACAAACTCGACAACGTCGTGCTGACGCCGCATCTCGGCTATGTCGTGGAAGAATCCTTTCGCGCCTTTTACGGCGACACCGTCGAGAATATTCTCGCATGGCTCGACGGCAAGCCCATCCGCGTCATCAATGCGCAGTATCTGAAGGCATCCGCATGAGCCGCCTGCGCGAGCTGAAATATGAGGAAATGGCTCCGGATCAACGCGCGATTCACGACCGGCTGATCTCGGGCCCGCGCGGACGCATCGCAGGGCCTTACATCGCCTGGTTGCGCAACGCAAAGCTGGCCGATGTCGCGGAGCAATACGGACGCTTCGTGCGCTACGAAACTTCGCTGCCCGCGCGTCTCTCCGAAATGGCGATCCTTATCGTCGGCCGCCACTGGAATGCGCAGGTCGAATGGTGGGCGCATCATCCGCTTGCGTTGAAAGCAGGGCTCGATCCGGCTGTCGCCGACGCCATCGCGAATCGCAAACGTCCCTTATTCAAGCACGCCGACGAAGAAATCGTCTACGATGTGACGATGGAATTGATCGAGACGAAAAAACTTTCCGACGCAACTTACCGCCGCGCACTCGACATGTTTGGTGAGAAAACGCTAATCGAACTGATCGCGATTCTCGGCAATTATTTTGCCGTGGCGCTGGTGCTGAACACATTCGAGATCATGCCGCCGGATGGCTCAAAGCCCATGCCGGACTGAAGTTCCAACAGGAGAGAAAGATGAGCATTACTTTGCGCGTAGCGAACCGGATCATCGACGCGGCCATCGCCAAAGGTCGCGAAATGAGTATGAACCCGCTGACAGTCGCTTTGGTCGATGATGGTGGTAATCTCAAGGCGATGAAGCGCGAGGATGGACGTGGCGCGGCGATGCGCCCGCAGATTGCGCTCGGCAAGGCTTTTGCTGCCGTCGGAATGGGCCGCTCCACGCGCGCGCTGCAGGACATGGCGCAGCAGCGTCCGTGGTTCTCCGCTTCGCTCGTCAGCGTGGCGCAGGGCGGCTATGTGCCGGTTCCCGGTGGCGTCCTCATCATCGACCGTCGCGGCAATGTCATCGGCGCCGTCGGCGTGACAGGCGACACGGCGGATAACGATGAAGTGGCCGCCGTCGCGGGCGTCGAGGCGGCCGGCATGAAGGCGCAGGTCTGATATCTCTTTTCGCGTCGCCGTCATCGATCTGTCGTCAAGGCGACGCATCAGGGGCGCGATGAAAGACAGCGATTTACGTCATAACGTAGAGAAGAGTTCCGGCCGCGAGCTTGGCTTAGCGCCTGAACATGCCTTCGGCACGCGCGCGCGTTTGACGCGCGCGATCGAGCGACTGTCCGGCCTCCAGCGAATCCGCCCCCAATATGAAATCTGGCGGCGAGATATCGCAGGCAAGCATCCGCGCATGTTCAACGTCGGTCTCGACATGCTGGGCACGCGACTGAACATCATGGCCTCGCATTGGCCGGGCGCTACGAGCCCCGGCGCGCCGCTGATGATGATCTGCAATCATCCCTTCGGCATCGGCGACGGGATTGCCGCCCTCGCGCTCGCCGAAGATCTCGGACGTCGCTTCAAAGTTCTTCTCAACAAGGAATTTTTGCGCGTTCCGGAAGTTCGGCCCTTCGCATTACCGATCGATTTCGACGAGACGCGCGAGGCTGTGGAGACAAATCTGGCGACACGCAATGAGGCGCGAAACCTGATGCAACAGGGCGTCACCATGATCGCCTTTCCGGCAGGCGGTGTTGCAACAGCGCGTTATCCCTGGGGCCCGGCGCAGGAACTGCCGTGGAAGCTTTTCGTGGCGCGTCTCGTACAGGAGAGCCGCGCGTCCGTACTGCCGGTCTGGTTCGAAGGCCAGAACAGCGCGCTCTTTCATGCAGCGAGCCGACTCGCGCCTTCGCTGCGAATGTCACTGCTCGTCGCGGAATTCCGTCGTTTCGCCGGCCGCGAAATCGGTGTGCGCATCGGATCGGTCACACCCTTCGAAGAATTACGCAATAGCGACGACCGCAAGCGCCTGCTGGAGGAGCTTTTCGTCATGGTGCACCGGCTCGCGCCGCATCTGGACGCAGTTTCGGATGAAGAGTTGCGGGCGCAAGCCTCCGCTCCTTCCCCGTCTTTCGACAGGCCGCTTGCACGCCGCCGCGGCGGACAATGAACCGGGTTGCATGTGGCGCTGTATGCCTTAATCTCCCGCGAAACAAACAAAGCATGATATCCGGCGTGGAGGAACCAATGAGCAGCGAAATGCGGCTCCGTTTGAATCGCACATCGCGTGTGGCCCTCTGCGGGGTAGCGCTCGCTGTCGCGCATTCGTCCGCCTTCGCGCAGGATGTCGCCAGCTTCTATCGCGGCAAGACCATTCAGGTCATCTGCGGTTTTGCGCCGGGCGGCGGTTACGACATGTATGCGCGACTCATGGCGCGCCATATCGGCAAGCATGTACCGGGACAGCCCCAGGCTGTCGTGCAGAACATGGTTGGCGCAGGCACCGTTCGCGCATCCAATCACGTCTATGCCGTCGCGCCTAAGGACGGCACTGTCATCGCCGCCGTCAATCAGAACATGCCCATGTATTCCCTGCTGGGGGGCAGGGCCGCGCAATTCGATGCGCGCAAGTTTCGCTGGCTCGGCTCGATGGTCGCCTCCAACGGCGTGCTCTACACGTGGCACACGAGTCCAACGAAAACCATCGCGGAGGCGATGACACGCGAAACGACGCTCGGCGGCACCGGGCCGAATTCGGATTCGCATATCTTCCCGACCGTCATCAACAAGGTGCTCGGCACGAAGTTCAAGGTCGTCAATGGCTATGCCGGCGGCACCACCGAAATTCATATCGCGATGGAGCGCGGCGAAGTCGAGGGCCGCGGCGGCAGCACCTGGGCGAGCCTCAAATCCGGCAGCGCGCAATGGGTCGCGGACAAGAAACTGAACTACATCATCCAGATCGGGCTTGAGAAGGATCGGGAACTTGCTTCGCTTCCGCTGCTGGGCGATCTCGTAAAGGATCCTGCCGATCGCGATGCCGTTGAACTTATCAGCATACCGACGGCGCTCGGCTATGCGCACTGGATGGCGCCTGACGTGCCGGACGATCGCTTCGCGGCCATGCGCCGCGCCTATGCGGCGGCGCTCACCGATCCGGATTTGCTCGCCGAAGCGAGAAAGATGCAGGCGCAGATCGAGCCGAAGTCGGGAGAATCAATCGAAACGCTGATGCAGCGGGCATTCGCCATGCCCAAGCCGGTCATCGAGCGCACGGCGCAACTTCTCGAATGGAAAGAATGACGCTCTGCGAAAGAGCAAAGGTCAGGAGAGAAACGCATGGCTGAAATTTTCGTCGTCAAGACTTCGGAGTTCGCCGATGGCGACCGGCGCATCGTGAAGACGCCGCGCGGCGAGATCGGCGTCTTCGCGCACGAAGGCGGCTATTACGCCTATGCCAACACGTGCGCGCATACGGATGGGCCGGTCTGCGAAGGCCTGCTGATTCCCAAGGTTCTGGAAGTCCTCAACGAGGACAAGACCTATGTCGGCCACACTTTCTCGGACCAGATGAATATCGTGTGTCCCTGGCATGGCTGGGAATACGATCTGAAAACCGGCGCCTGCATCGGCGCGAAGCAACACAAGCTGAAGAAATTCGACACCGTCGTGCGCAGCGGCGATCTCTACGTCGTAGCCTGAAGGAGCGCTCCATGGACATGCAGAACAACGAAGTCCGGCAGCTCCGCTGGGACGAATACGACACGCATCATCATCTGCGGGCCGCCGCCAAGCAGGCGCGCGATCGTAAGTACAACGACTTCCTCATCGTCGATGTCGACGGTCATCACTACGAGAGCGAGCATTATCGCGAGGTGTTCGAATACATCGAATCGCCTGTTATGCGCCGTAACGCAATGGAAGGCCTCAAACGCGGCGGCCGCTCCTCGATGCTCAACAGCGAGGTCGGCTATCAGGACATTGGCGGACGCATCACGCGCCACTGGTTGCGCGGCAAGGAAAAGACACCGCCCGAAAAACATCGCGACGTCACCACGACGACGCGCTGGATGGATGCGATGGGCGTCGATTATTCCTGTCTCTTCCCGACACCGATGCTTTTTCTCGGTACGCATCCGCAAGTCGAGGTCGAGGTGCAGCTCGTGCAGGCCTATAATCGCTGGCTCGTCGAACGCATCCTCGCGCAGGAGCCGCGCATCATCTCGATGCTCTATCTGCCTTTCAACGATCCGGAAGCCGCCTACAAAACGGTGAAGGAATTCGCCGGCAAGAAAGGCGTCGTCGGCTTCATGATTACTTCACCGCGCTACAAGCCTGTGCACGACAATGCTTATATGAAAACCTACCGGCTGATCGAGGAGACCGGCATGCCGCTCTCCTTCCATGCCGCCTATTCATGGGGCGAGCAGTCATTGTCATTGCAGAACCGTTTCATCGGCGTGCATGCGCTGGGCTTCATGTGGTTCAACATGGTGCACATGACCAACTGGATCGTGAACGGCCTGCCGGAGCGATTCCCGAAGCTGAAGGTCATGTGGATCGAAAGCGGGCTGACATGGGCCTACAGCCTGATGCAGCGGCTCGATCATTCCTATCTCATGCGCACATCGGATTGTCCCGCGCTGAAGCGCAAGCCGAGCGAATACATGCAGGAGATGTATTACTCGTCGCAACCCATGGAGAAGCCCGACGATCTCTCGATTCTCGAGGCGACCTTCAAGATGATCAAGGCTGAAACGCAGCTCGTCTGGTCGTCGGATTATCCCCATTGGGATTTCGACCTGCCAAGCGTGATCTACGATCTGCCCTTCCTCAACGAAGCGGCGAAACGAAACATCCTCGGCGGCACGGCGGCGAAGTTGTTCAATCTCGATCCGAAGCCGGTGAAGAAAATACCGGAAGGGGAGTGAGTCTGTCACTCGTCGGACAGTAGCTTCCCCTGTTCGGCGTCCCAGTCGACATCCAGTGGCGAGAGTATGTCGCCACGGATAGTCACGGTTCCGGCCATCGCTCCAAATATTGAAAAGGGGAGCGCGGTCGCGGATCGTGGTGGTTTCCCGTGCGTGGGCTTTTTGAAGAGCCTCCGTTTGGCTCCTCGCTTTCGCTTGGCCGCCATCCTCACTCCACCTTGATCTTCGCGCCGTCCACCACCTTCTTCCAGCGCGGGATTTCCTTCGAAATATGCGCGCGGAATTCGTCCGGCGACATCGGCCAGGGCTCGGCCCCGTCGCGTTCCAGTGCTTCGAGAATTTTCGGATCCTTGAGCGCTGCCCGGATTTCCTGATTGAGTTTCTGCACGATGGCGTCGGGCGTGCCAGCCGGAGCGACGACGCCATACCACTGGCTCGCATCGAAGCCGGGCACCGCAACCTCCGCAATCGTCGGAATGTCCTTCGCGGAAGGAAGGCGCGTGAGGCTGGCCGTACCGAGCGCGCGCAGCTTGCCGCCCTGAACGTGCTGCAGGACTGCGGGCGCGCCGGTCATCATCATCTGGATCTGGCCGGAGATCAGGTCGCCGACGGCGGGCGCGGTGCCGCGATAGGGAACGTGGGTGAATTTGGTGCCGGTCTCAAGCCCAAAGGCTTCCGTCGCGATATGCGCCGCGCTGCCGAGACCGCCCGAGCCGTAGTTCAGCTTATCGGGATTGGCCTTCGCATAGGCGATGAATTCTTTCACGTCCTTAGCTGGCACAGAGGGATGCACGACGAGGATGTTATGCACCTTCGCGAGCATGCTGACATGGGCAAAGCTCTTGATCGGATCGTAGTTGAGCTTGGGATAGAGCGAGGGGTTCACGCCGAGCGTGCCGATATGGCCCATGCCGATCGTGTAGCCGTCGGGCTCGGAACGCGCGAGCGTCGTCGAACCCACCCCGCCGCCGGCGCCCGGCCGGTTCTCGATCACGACGGTCGCCTTCATGCTGTCCTGAAAGCGCTGGCCCAGCAGGCGCGCAAGAATATCGGTCGAGCCGCCCGGCGTGAACGGCACGATGAAGGTGATGTTGCGCGAGGGATAATTCTGTTGTGCGAACCCGGCGAAGCCGGAAACGCCAGCGCCCGTTGCGCCAAGGCCAAGCTTGATGAAGGTTCTGCGGTCCATGTGATTTCCCTTCCTGATGCGGCCGGGAGAATAGTGGACGTCAGCCTCGCTGCAAGCCGGGAAATTCCGATTTTCCGGCTGGGATCAAACGAAAACGCGCCGGGAATGCCGGCGCGCCTGTGAAAAGTTATCCGTGGAGCTTCAGGCAGCCCTGGCGAGTTTCACAGCTATGCCGCTGACCTGCACCCGTTGCACCGGCACTTCGCCGATGTCGACAGCCCGCGCACCGTCCACCGAGTAGTCGAGGCCGATGATGGCGTCGGCGTCATATTCCTTGGCCGCTTCGATCAGGCGCTTCAGCGCCGCTTCGCGCTGGGCCTCGTCGCCCGGTCCGCCGCGCCAGCCCGATGTGGCGGTGATGCGCCCGATCTCGCTGATGATCCGGCCATTGGCGATGCGAAGTTCGCTACTCACTTGCACGACTGTCTCCTGAAGAAAAACTCGATGTGCCGCTCATAAAGCACATAGCTTCTTTCGCGGTGCTTAATGGCACATCGGCGGTTTGAATCCGGAGGAGGCCCGACATTTGCGTGGCGAATTTACGATAATTCGTTAATCCGGCCCAGACCTTCCGGATTCTGCCGCCGCTTCCGCCTTCTCGCTGGCCTCTTCCTGCCGCCGTCCAAGATCGAGGCTCAGCCACACCCAGAGGATCGCCAGGGGTATCGCGCTGGCCGCGATGACAGGCGCGGCAATCCCGGCCGCCTTCGCCCCGGCATTGAAAAGCCAGGAACTCGCGGCATTGCCGCCGCGGTGCACGAGCGTGTCGATGAAATTCTGGGCCCGGTATTTATCCTGCGGATCGACGACCGTGTAGAGCACGCGGATCGCCGGGTTTGAGATGCCGTAGCCTATTGCTCGGCTCGCCACCATGATCGCGGCGATCACCCAAAGTGAGGGGATCAAGAGCAGCGCGGCCAGCGCCAGCGCGACGAAGGCTGGAGCGATTGCGAGTGTCCGTCCCGCCCCCAGTCCCTTCAGCAGGCGCGCCGTCACGAAGGCCTCGAACAGGATCGTCAGAGCGCTGGTCGCCGTCTCCATGCGGGCGAGGAAGATGATGCGCGCCTCGCGCTCGGGCAGCAGCGCGCCCAGAATGCGCGCCTGTTCGAGGTAGAAGAAAATCCCGATCATGTTGACCGCGAAAATCCAGATCGCGATGCGGAAGAGGTAGGGCGATTTCCAGACGTTGATGGCCCCTGCCAGCACGCTTCCGCCCTCGGGCCGCTCGCCAGCGCTGCCCGGTTCGCGTCCGAGCGCCTCGCGCAAAAAGAGCGAGGCGACGAGCGCCACGACGAGAAACAGGATCGAGACCAGGAACAGGTGATCGGCGCCGATGAGGCCGATCAGTCCCTGAATCAACAGCGGCCCGGCGAGGGCGCCGCCCGTACCGCCCAGCGAAATCACGCCGAAGAGGCGCTTGGCCTGCTCCGTCGTCCAGGCGTCGGACATGGCGCTCCAGAACAGGGACACCGTGAACAGCGCGAAGATGTTGACGAAAATATAGAAGATGCTGGCTTCCAGCGGGCCGGGCTTGCCGCGCAGGTGGATCAGCCAGAAGGCGGCAAGACAAAGAACGAAGACGCCATAGACGACGGGAACGATCAGCCGCCGCGGCGTATGCGCGACGATCCAGCCGAAGACGGGGACCGCGGCCAGCATCACGACGAAGACAATAAGAAACGATTGCTGGATGAAATCGCCGCCGAGCGAAACCGCCATTTCGTCGCGCAGCGGCCGCACGATGTAATAGCTGCAGAGCACGCTGAAGAAGAACACGAAGGACAGGACGAGAGCCCGCATCTCCCCGGCGCGAATGTCGACGACAGAGCCAAAAAGAGAGCGGGACGGGGCAGGCGTGACGGCTTCGGTCATCCGCGCACACTGCCACAGCCGGACTGCCGGCGCGAGGCTCGACCAACATGCGGCAGCCTGTTCTCCCCTTTGATGGCGGTCAAAAGCATCGTTCTTTCGGCCGTTTCGGGTTGATTGCGATCAAGGACCGGCGCGCACTCTCTCCTCATTCTGCAGGCCTTCGTTGCAGGAGGGCTTTCGCATGGACGATCACTTCAACATTCCGGGCACACCGGTCTTCACCGGCGCTCAGGCGCGCAAGGGTTATGCGCTCAACAAGATGTGCTTCTCGTTCAACGAGGGCGACAACCGCAAGGCCTTTCTCGCTGATGAAGAGGCCTACATGGATAAATATCAGCTCAACAGCGCGCAGAAGCAGGCGATCCGCAATCGCAACGTGCTCGAATTGATCGCGGCTGGCGGCAACATTTATTACCTCGCCAAATTCGCGGGCATCTTCGGTCTGGGCGTGCAGGATGTCGGCGCGCAGCAAACCGGCATGTCGATAGAGGACTTCAAGGAAATGCTGGTCGCACACGGCCACTGACAGACATCGGTAATTTCGGAGGAACAACAATGGCCCGTATCATTGGCGCAATCGCCACATCACACGTCCCCTCCATCGGCGGCGCAATCGCCAAGGGACAGCAAAAAGACCCGTACTGGAAGCCATTCTTCGACGCTTTCGATCCCGTCCACGAATGGCTCGACAGGAACAAGCCCGATGTCATCGTCGTGATCTACAACGATCACGGCCTCACCTACTTCCTCGACAAGATGCCGACATTCGGCGTCGGCGCGGCGGATTCCTATACCAACGCCGACGAAGGCTGGGGCCTGCCGGTGCGTCCGCCCTACAAGGGCGATTCCGAACTCTCGTGGCACATCATCGACAATGTGATGGCCGAAGACTTCGATCTCGTGACCTGCCAGGAAATGCAGGTCGATCATGCCTTCGTCGTGCCGATGCAGTTGCTTTGGCCGGATGGCGGCGCAAAGCCTATCCCCGCCGTGCCGATCACCATCAACTCGATCCAGCATCCGCTGCCGCGCCCTGAACGCTGCTACAAGTTCGGGCAGGCGATCGGCCGCGCCATCGAGAGCTTCCCGCGCGACTGCAAGGTGGCGCTGCTGGCGACAGGCGGTTTGTCGCATCAACTCGACGGCACGCGCGCCGGCTTCATCAACAAGGAATTCGATCTCTGGTGTATGGACAAGATCGTCAACGATCCCGAGGCGCTGGCGAAACTCTCGACGAAGGAAATCATCGAGAAGGCCGGCTCGCAGGGCGTCGAGGTCATGTGCTGGATTGCGATGCGCGGCGCAATGCATGGCCTGGTCTCTGCCGCTTTCTCGAAATATCACATCCCCGTTTCCAACACCGGCGGTGCGGTCATGATCTTCGACAATCAGCCCGCGATGGCGTTGGCTGCGGAATAGCCGTCGCGGCCGGAATGCAAGAGCCCGGAGCGCAGGCTCCGGGCTCTATTTATTTTCGAACTTGCGAAACTCAGTGCAGCTTCGCGCTTTGCGCGCTGACCCAGATCATCATCGCGGCGAATGCCGAAAAGGCTGCGAATGCGCCGACAAGATAAAGCGTCTCACCACCGGTCATAACTTCTCCTCCGGACTGCCTCATCCGCGGCAGATCGAAGGGCGCATCCGTCCTCCCGCGTCGACGTTAGAAATCCCCGGACCGCTGCGCTCTGGCATTGACGTGAATCAAAGCGAAGCTGTCGCGGGGAAAGCGCCGGTCTTCCCCTCCGGAGGTTTGGCGAATAGGTTGCCGGCGCTCAGGAGGCCGGATTGCCCGACACAAACGAAGACAGGTTGATCGCGGCGGCGCGCCGCCTCGTGGCGCATTTCGCCGACGTGCTGGACGCCGACCTCAGCATCCGCCTGTGGAACGGCGAGCGCCTGCCGCTGGGGCGCAATGTGAAGAGCGAACTCGGGTTCGTCATTTCCACGCCCGCAGCCGTGACCAGGCTCGTCCGCCGGCCGAAATTCGACACGCTCGTCGAACTCCTGGCCTCCGGCGAGATCGACATCGAGGGCGGCACGCTGATCGACCTCGCGCACAAGCGCGGCGAGATGCGCACGAGGGGGCTCTTCAAACGCGTCGACAAGATGCTGGCGCTCAAAGCGCTGTGGCCTTTCTTCTTGCGGACGCCCTCTGCAAGCCAGTCCCAGGCCTATCAGGGCAAGATCTCGACATCCGTCGAACAGGGGCGCGACGACAAGGCGCTCATCCACTTCCACTACGATCTCTCGAACGAGTTTTATGCGCTCTTTCTGGATCCGGAGATGGTCTACACCTGCGCCTATTTTCCCCATTGGGATGCAACGCTGGAAGAGGCGCAACAGGCCAAACTCGACATGATCTGCCGCAAGCTTCGGCTGCAGAAGGACGAAAAATTTCTGGACATCGGCTGCGGCTGGGGTGGCCTCGTCTGCCACGCCGCGCAGCATTTTGGCGTCAGGGCGCACGGAGTTACGCTGGCGGAGGAACAATTCGCCTTCGCGCAGGAGAAAATAAGACGTCTGGGATTGCAGGATCGCGTCACCGTCGAATTGAAGGACTATCGACACATCGACGCCTGGGGTACATTCGACAAGATCGCCTCGATCGGCATGTTCGAAGCCGTCGGCATCGACAATCACGACACTTATTTTAAGCAGATGCATCGGCTGCTGCGACCGCGTGGACTCTACCTGCATCACTCTATCGCGCGGCCGGGCAAGCACGACATGAAGAAATTCCGCAAGCAACGCGCGGAGTACAAAGCGCTCACGACTTACATTTTTCCGGGCGGCGAGCTCGATACGGTTGGGATGTCGGCCAATGGCCTCGAACGGCACGGCTTCGAAGTGCATGATGTCGAGGCCTGGCGCGAACACTATCAGCGCACGACGAAACTCTGGACCGACCGTCTCTATGCCAATCGGGAGAAAGCGGCGACAATGATCGGCTGGCCGAAGACGCGGCTATGGTTGCTCTATCTCGCGGGCTGTTCGCTGTCCTTCGAGCGCAGCGCCGTCGGCATCTTCCAGACGCTCGCCTCCAAACGCGCGAAAGGCGCGAGCGGCCTGCCGCCGACCCGCGCCGATCTTTATTCTTGAGACATCCTTAAATCAGACCGCCAGAACCGCCGTTCCCACGCTGACCCGGTCGAACAGGTCGACGATATCCTCGTTGTACATGCGGATGCAGCCGAAGGACGCCGCCCGGCCGATCGAGGCGCGCATGGAGCGTGTCGTGCCGTGAATGGCGATCTCGTGACGGTCGAGCGTCAGGGCGCGCGGCCCCATCGGATTGTTTGGCGCGCCGCCGGGAATGACCTGCGGCAGGCCGCGCACATGAGCGCGAACCACGGCCGGCGGCATCCAGGCGGGATTGACGTGCTTGCCATCCACCCGCGCCCAGCCTGCCCAGGCCCGGCCGGACATGCCGACCGCCACGGGATAGGAGATCGCCCGACCCTCGCCGGTAGTCAGGAATAGCTGGCGCTGGCGCAGCGAGATGATGATCGTGCCCTGCGGATAGTTGCCCGGCATCGGTACGATCCGCGCCGCCGCCATGGCGGGCGAGCCGGCCAGCGCGACCGCGCCAAGTCCAAGACCCGCTGTCAGGATTTTCCGCCGGGTCGTGAGCCCCGATTGCGCTTCAAATTCAAAAGTTTCCACAGTCGCATCCCGCATGTGCGAACCCCTGCCTACATGTCGAAGACGCGCATTCCCTTCCGCTGGCCCAGCCCGGTTCTGCGCAGGCCGCCATCATAGCAACGAACACTGGTGCATGTGTGCCACACTTGGCAAAAAGGTTGGCTTAAAGGTGAACCGGGTCTTAAACCTCCTGTGAACGAGAGATCATCGGGAGAGCGAGATGCAGGTAGGGCTTGTGGGACTTGGCCGCATGGGCACGGCCATGGCGGCGCGGCTGAAGACATTCGGTATCGAGCCGGCGGCCTGGGACATTTCGCAGGATGCCCGCTACCGCGCCCTGGACGCCGGTCTGCGCGTCCTCGCTCATCCCCGCGCGGTCGCCGAGGCCTCCGAAATCGTCATCACCACGATCACCGAGGACAATGGCGTGCGCATGCTTTTCACCGGCGCGCATGGCTTTCTGGAAGGCGATGTGAAGGGCAGGCTCTTCATCGAGATGAGCACGCTGCGGCCCGAGACCGTGCGCGGCCTCGCGGGCGTGCTGGGAATGCGCGGCGCGGCGATTGTGGACTCGCCTGTTCTTGGCTCCATCCCCACCGTCCTCGAAGGCAAGCTCCTGTCGCTGGCCGGCGGCGACGCCAAGGATATCGAGCGGGCGCGCCCGCTTCTGGAAAAGTTGACGCGGGCCATCGTCCACCTCGGCGGTGTCGGAGCGGGCCATACGATGAAGCTCGCCGTCAATCTCGTGATGGCGAACTATTTGCAGGCGCTCGCCGAAGGACTGGCGATGGGTGTCGAGAACGGCTTGCAACTCGACCAGATGCTGGACGTCTTCGCGAACTCGCCACTTGCCAACGGCATTCTCGCCAACAAGCTGCCGCGTCTGCGCGGCGGGCCGGAAACGATGACGCTGGATCTGAAAACGCTGCGCAAGGATGTGCAATCGGCTTTGGCGACCGGGGCAGCTTCCGGCGTACCCATGCCGGCGACGGCGGGCGCGCTCGACGCCCTCGCCTCCGCCAATGCGGCAGGCTGGGGCGAGCGCGACATCGGCGAGATTGTCGCCTTTCTGCGCGAGCAAATGGTGCAGCGCCTCTGACAATCATGACGCATCGGCGCTCCCTTGCCGCTCTCTTTGCGCTGGTCCATAACTCCTTTCGGAGGCGGTTGAGGGACTGTCCGCCGCGTGTAGCGAAGTGAGGGAGGATTTCATGTCGGATCGCGAAATTTCGAAGTCGGGCGTCACACGCCGCGGCGCATTGGCGGGCGGTATCGCAACGGCCGCCGCCGCATCCCTGCCTGCCGCAATCCCCGCCTTGGCGCAGGGGACCGGTCCGATCCGCATCGGCAGCACGCTGGCGCTGACGGGCCCGCTCGCCCAGACCGGCATCCTGCACAAGATCGTCGGCGACATCTTCATCGATCAGGCGAACAAGTCTGGCGGGTTGCTGGGCCGCAAGGTCGAATGGGTGCTGCTCGACGACCAGTCGAAGCCCGATGTCACCCGCACGCTCTATGAGCGTCTCCTCACCGTCGACAAGGTCGACTTGTTGATCGGCCCCTATGCGACCGGCTCGATCCTCTCGGCCATGGGCGTTGCCCAACGCTACAACAAGATCCTCGTCCACCACACATTCGGCATTCCGTCGCTTGCCAAATACGACATGCATATTCCGGCCTGGCCCATCGGCTTCAATCCGGAAAAGACAGTCACCAACCGCGTGATGGATATGCTCGGCAACAAGGTGAAAACGGTCGCTGTTGTCACCAGCAAGTTCCCATCGGTGCACTTCCTGACAGTCGGCGCGCGCCCTGTCTTCAAGGAGCGCGGCATACAGGAAGTTCTCTTCCTAGAATTCGAATTCGGCGCGAAGGATTTCGGCCCGATCGCTGCGCGTGTGAAGGACGCCAATCCCGACCTGCTCTTCATGGGCGCCATCGGTCTGGAAGGAAATCAGCTTCTCGAGGCGCTCGAGAAACTGAACTGGACGCCGCGCAATCACTTCTACACCTATCCGACGCCAGGTCCGCTCGCCCTGTCGCCCATGGGCAAGGATGCTTTGTCCTTCACGGCCTACGAGGACTTGCCGCCGTTGAACAAGGCGCCCGGCGCGGCCGAATTCGGCAAACTCTTCACCGATGCCGCCAAGGCCGCGAACAATCCCTACCCCTTCGTCGAAACACAGACTGCCGCCAGCTACTCGGCCTGGCAGATCCTCTTCCATGCGGCGAAGGAAACCAATTCGCTCGACGACAGGAAGATGGCGGACTTCCTGAAGAAGAACGGCGCACCGACCATCATCGGCAAGGTTCGTTTCGACGGTCCGAACAACTACGGCGAAGACATGATGCGCATCAAGCAGGTGCAGAACCAGAAATGGGTCATCGTCTATCCCGACGAATTCAAGACCCCGGGTTCGCAGTTGATCATCAAGTAATCTGCTGCACTCCGGGTTTCAGTCATGATCAGCGCAACCCTGCTCGGGCAATCCGTGCTGTCGGGGTTTTTCGCCGGCTGCCTCTACGCCCTGCTCGGGCTGGGGCTGACGCTGACATGGCGCTACCTCAAGGTGATCAACCTGGCGCACTTCGCCTTCGTGCTGATCGCCGCCTATCTGACCTTCCAGCTGGTGGGAAAAAACGGGCTGAACCCGCTGCTCGTGGCCGTGATCCTCATTCCCGTTTTCTTCCTCGCAGGCGTCGCGCAGCAAGCGTTGATCGAACATTACAAGGTCAACGAATTCGCCTCGATCATCCTGACCTTTGGATTCGCGATGATCGCAGAGGCAGGATTGCAATGGATATGGTCGGCCGACTACCAGAAACTTGAAGCCCATTACATGCGCGGCTCGCTGCAGGTTGCCGGCCTCTTCCTGCCGATCTCCGACATCGTCATGTCGCTCGTCGCCATCTCGCTTTGCGTCATGGTCTGGGCAGCGATGCGCTACACGTGGCTCGGCAAAGCCCTGCGCGCGAGCCTCGACAATCCCGGCATCGCCGCAGCCTTCGGCGTGCCGAACCGCAAGCTCTCCTATCTCGTCGCCGGCGCAAGCGGCGCATCGACGGCCATTGGCGGCATATTCGTCGCCCTGCTTTCGACGCTCGCGCCGAGCCAGATTTTTTCATGGCTCGGGGTGGTTTTCGCCGCGGCGCTGCTCGGCGGCCTCGGCAGTCCGATTGGCATTCTGGCAGCGGGCATCCTGCTGGGCGTGAGCGAGCACGTGACGATGGCAATCACCGCGCCGTCCTGGGCGCCTGTCGTGCCTTTCACCCTTTTGATGGTGATCCTGTTGCTCTGGCCGGAGCGCATCTGACATGGGCGCGCAGACTGCAAGGCTTCGCCGGGACTGGTCGCCCTACGCCATAGCCATCGCATTTATCGGCTTTGCGCTGCTGCCGGCGTTCAAGCCGCCGGCATTCGTGGAATCCTTTCTCTATCTGCTCTTTTTCTGGATCGCGCTGGCAACCTCATGGGCGATCTTCAGCGGTTTCACCGGCTATGTTTCGTTTGGCCATGGCGCATTCTATGGCGCGGGCGTCTATACGCTCGCGAACGTGGCATCGCATTATTCCTTCTGGTGGGGATTGATTGCGGCAGGCCTCGTCTCGGCGACGCTCGGCGTCGCCATCGCCGCTATCGTCTTTCGCACGCGATTGCGCGGCGAACTCTTCGCGTTGCTGACACTGGCGCTCGCCATTGTGCTGGCGACGATCATCCTGAACACGCCTGTTGACGGCGGCCCCGGCCTTTATCTCATTGGCGTCAGCCTGCCGAATTTCTACGGCTCGCCCGCATCGACGCTCTATTTGCTCATCATGTGCGTCGGTATGATGTCGCTGGCGACGGCCTGGTTCGTGCAACAGTCGAAACTGGGACGCGGCCTCTTCGCCATCAGCGACGACGAGGACGTCGCCGAGATTTTGGGCGTCCCGACCTATGCCTACAAGCTCATCGCCTGCGGCATTTCCTCAGCGCTCGCAGGGATCGCCGGCGGCATACACGCGGTCTTCGTGAACTATGTGACGGTCAGCGGCACCTTTAATCTGGAAGTGCCGCTGTTCGTGCTGCTGATGAGCGTACTCGGCGGCGCCCGCTCGTGGATTGGTCCGGCCATCGGCGCGGTCTTCATCACGCTGCTGAACAATCTTTTCGTCAGCGGCGACTATGCATTGCTGATCCGCATCGGCATCGGGCTCACGCTGGTCCTGACGACGCTCTACATGCCCGAAGGCATCGTTGGCCTGTTCCATACATCCTGGCGTCGAAAAGCCCTGCCGCTGACCGGCTCACAAACGCCTTCCGGGCATGCAGATGCACCCCTTGCCGCAAGCATTGCGCCGGCTCGGCAATACCAGCCGACAGGCGAAACACTGGTCCGCCTTGAGGATATCAGCCTCGCCTTCAAGGGCGTGCGCGCGCTCGATGGCGTGAACATGGAAGTGCGCAAGGGCGAGATCCTCGGACTTGTCGGCCCCAACGGCTCGGGCAAGTCGACGCTCATCAATGTGATGAGCGGTTTCTACAAGCCCGATGGCGGGCGCATCTTCCTCTCCGGCGAGAATATCACCGCGCTTTCAGGCCATCTCGTCGCGCGCAACGGCATCGCGCGCACATTCCAGATTCCCCGGCCCTTCGGCCGCATGAGCGTGCTCGATAACGTCATCGTCGCCGCGATGTTTGGTAGCGAACAATTGCCTGAGCGAGCGGCCCGCGAACGCGCCATGCATTATCTCGGCTTCGTCGGCCTTGATACGCGCGCGCATGCGCTGCCGTCCGATCTCAATCTGCATCAGCGCAAGTTTCTCGAACTCGCGCGCGCGCTCGCCTCGGGCGCGAAACTCGTGATGCTGGATGAAGTTCTGGCCGGCCTCACGCCGTCGGAAATCACCAGCGCCATCGCCATGGTTCGCCGCATTCACAGCGCTGATACGACCATCGTCTTCGTCGAGCACAACATGCGCGCGGTCATGGAACTGACCCATCGTCTTGTCGTCATCAATCAGGGCAAGGTCATCGCAGAGGGCGATCCGCGCAAGGTGATGCAGGACGCCGCCGTCGTCGCTGCCTATCTGGGGACGTCCGATGCTGAAGATTGAAAATCTCCACGTCGGCTATGGCGACGCGACGGCGCTTAGCGATGTGTCGCTGCATCTCGACAAGGGCGAACTCGCCTGCATGATCGGTCCCAATGGCGCGGGCAAGACGACGCTCGTCAACGCGATCGCGCGCCTGCTGCCGATCCGTTCCGGCTCCATCGCGATCGAGGGCCGCGATGTATCCAGGCTGACGCCACAAGAGTTATGCGATTACGGCGTAGCCATTATTCCCGAGGGCCGCCGTCTCTTCACCTCGATGACGGTGGAAGAAAATCTCGAGATCGGTTGCTATCGCCCGGCGGCGCGCGGCCTGAAGCAGCAATCGCTCGCGCGCATTTATGAAATGTTCCCGGTGCTCGGTGAAAGGCGCTGGCAGCTTGCCGGCACGCTCTCCGGAGGCCAGCAGCAGATGGTTGCCATCGGCCGCGCGCTCATGGCGCAGCCGAAATTGCTGCTGATCGACGAGCCCTCGCTTGGCCTCGCCCCGGTCATCATCAAACAGGTGTTCGAGACGATTTCAGCGATTCACGCATCGGGTGTTTCGATCCTGCTCATCGAGCAGAATGCTTCGAAGGCGCTCGCCGTTGCACAGCGCGCCTATGTGCTGGATTGCGGCTCCATCATCGCGCAGGGCACGCCGCAAGAATTACGCCAGCGCAGCGAGATCGATGCGGCCTATTTCGGGGCGGGAAATTAGTGCGAAATTCCACCTTCTCGGTGAATTGCCAGGGGCCATCGGGAAACCGCATTGCGCGGTACTCGGGAAGCATTGCACGTGATCGGATTCAACAAAAATTCCGCGACTAAACTATTCGAACTATTCCGACGGTTGAATGTAAGCTAATATAATGATTGGAAAATCTCGGTCAGCCGGTCCAGTCGAATGTTTGGTCAGCATACCCTTGATGCAGAGCTTGGTAGCACCTTCAAGAAGCAGGGATGGGTTGTACTTGATAATTTGTTTTGTGAAGAGGCGTTGAACGCACTTGATCGCACGAGTCTGCAATTTTGGGAACAGGGTGACATTCGTCTGAAGAAAGAATCTCCAGGTTGGGGGCAGCGTCCAGCCAATGAACTTCCAGAAGGGGTTCAAGCCAGTGGTTTGTTCCGTGAAGATAAGCGGGTCATATTGCGCCGTTTGTTTGGCAGCAGTGTCGACAACCTAAAAAAGGGCCTCGAACCACAATACACTTACTCGTTCCCAACCATCGGAGCCCAAGGACTAGGGTTGCACATTGATGGAGACGTCGGTGGCGGAGTGGTAACTGTGATGGAAGGTTTGATAGGAGTGCTATTGCACGATGTTTCGGACGCTGATCAGGGCGCCTTTCACCTCATTCCCGAATCCCACAGAAAAAACTTGGAGTTCCTGCGTAAGCACCGTCGTATGCCGCTAGTCGAGGCTTTTCGGGCGATAGATCAACTATATCCTGATACGTCGCAAGTGACGACTTTCACCGGACGACGCGGTCAAGCCATTGTGTGCCATCCATTGCTGAACCATGGGGCCGGGGCAAATCTGGGCACGTCAGTTCGCCGAATGGCCTTCGTACGGGTTAATGCTAGGATGCTTAACGAGAGCAATAACCCGACTCCGAAGAAGGATTCGTTCACCGCTTTAGAGCTATTGCGCCAAGATTCATACTATAGAAGCCGAGCCAATGCGCCGTTCAGGATTGCATTGGGCTGTCTTCGATAAACCCACTGAATTTCGGTGGAATTGAATGATCGAAATCAGGCGTCAGTAGTGCAAGCATCTGCAAAAGCGCGGCGATTTACCTTGACCAAACCATCCCCAAAAGCGTGGGCACATAAAACGACAATACGATCAGCCCAACGCCCGCGCCGGCGATGACGAGGCCGCGCGTGATGCTCGATGAAAGTTCGCCACGCACGAAGGAAACGGCGGCCGCCCCTGCATAGGGACCGATGCGTCCAACCAGCTTGTTGCGCACGAAATCGCTTTTGATCTTCGCGATGGCGGTTTCGACATAGGCCTTGCTCTGGTCGGCCATGTCGCTGGCGAGCGCGCGATCGAAAATCTTGCGCGCGGCGACGAAAGCGGCGGCATAGCCGAGGCCGAACAGGATCAGGCCGATTCCGGCCAGCGCGACGAGAATGGCAAGCGCAATGCTCATTCCTGCCTCCTTGAGATATCACACGCAGATATTACACGGGCGCGTTGCCCCGCACGATGCGATAGCCGAACATGACAAGCGGCGGCACCGCAAGCAAGACTGCAACGGCCCCTGCCGCGTTCAGACCCCAGAGCTCGATCAGCGGTCCGGTCACCAGCGCCGTCAGTACACTGATGAAGGCGGCGGCGCTGTCGTTGACGCCGATGGCGCGCCCGCGTTCGTTCGTTTCCACCATGTCGGCGATCAGCGCGGTGGACGCCACATTCGATCCTGCCCAGCCCACGCCGACGAGGAACGTGCCGAGCGTCACGGCCCAAAGTGCGCCGTTGGTGAAGGACACCAGCGCCGCGCCCAGCAGAGCGACGGCGACGCCCGGATACATGATCCAGCGCCGGCCGAACCTGTCGGCGAGCTTGCCGAGCGGCACAGTGAAGGCAAACATGCCGATGGAATGGAACATGTGCGAGAAGGCGATGGCCGAGAGCGAATGGCCGTGATGCGACAGCACCAGCGAGGTGAGCACCATAACGATGGACATATTGCCCTGTCCCGAACAGTTCGAGACGATGGCGATGCGCGAAGCCGGGTTGCGCCAGAGTTGCATCGGGCGGAAGGCGCTCTCCTTCGCCTCGGTGCGCGGCGGCGGTTTGTAGCCTGGATAGTAATGCGCGAGATTCATCCCGATCTCCTTGGGATCGGGCCTCACGAAACTGACGAGCACCATGCCGCTGACGATGAGAATCGGCAGCAGCATCCAGGCAAGGGCCAGCGCGTCCATCCCCAGACGCGGCGCGAGCTTGTCTGCGGCCGTCACGATGATCGGCGTGGAGACGACGCCGAACAGCGAGCCGAGCGCGACATAGCCGAGCGCCTGCGCCCGCATGCGCGGCGGGGCCATATCGGCGGCGGCGACGCGCAATTGCTGCGAGGCGTTCATCCCCATGCCGAAGACGAAAAGGCCGCCTATGAACATGGCCGGACTCTTCCAGCCGATCGAAAGCCCCAGCACGAGAGCGCCGACGATGGCGAGCGCCAGCCCCATCAGCACGCCGGGCTTGCGGCCATAGGTGTCGGTGATCTTGCCTACGGGATAGGCGATGGCGAAACGGCTCAGCGCAATCAGGGCGACGGACACGCCTGCGAGCCCGGCCGATTGCGTGAGTTGCACGATCATCAGCGGGCCGAAGCCATAGGCGTATTGCATCCCCGCGCCGCCGAAGGCGAGCGCCAGCGCCAGCAGGATCATGTTGCGCTTGATGATCCATGGCATGTGAAAGACAGTCGGCGAGGCGGGATGCTGCATGTGCGCTAAAATTTCCTGTGACCCCGGCTGTTCGCGCGCCGGTTGGATATTTCCTTAACCCAGCGAAGCCTCGACGCCAAACCCGCTACTTGTCTTTACAGGCTTGGGTCGTAAACATGCCCGGAAAATCGGGAGGGAACCATGAACACGCATGTCAGATGCGCAATTGCCGCCGGGCTGCTCGCAGGCGCGACTTTATCGACTTCGCCCGCCAGCGCGCAGGAGGCTTTTCCCCAGCGCAGCGTGCGCATCATCGTGCCGTTTCCTGCGGGCTCTGCGCTGGATGGCATCACGCGGCTCGTCGCGGAAAATCTCAACAGGACATGGGGCGGCAAGGGCGTGATCGTTGAGAATGTCGCGGGCGGCGGCGGCAATGTCGGCACGATGCGCTTCGCCCGCTCCGATCCGGACGGCTACACGCTGCTGTCCGCGCCGCCCGGCCCCTATGCGCTGAACAAAGCGCTCTACAAGGACACGAATTTCGATGCGGAGAAATTCGTGCCGCTGGCGCTGATGGCCTCCGTGCCCAATGTGCTGGTCCTGCGCAATGAAGTGCCCGTGAGGGACTTCAAATCCTATATCGACTATGCCCGCGCCAATCCCGGCAAGCTGAACTATGCTTCGCAAGGTGTCGGCTCGACCGGCTTTCTCACGGCGCGCGCGCTGGAAATCGCAGCGAATGTTCAGATGGTGCATGTGCCCTATCGCGGCGCGGCGCAGATTCTCACGGACATCGCGGCCGGCCACGTCGATTCCTTCTTCGACACGGCGACAACATCGTTGCCGCTGCAACGTGCGGGCAAGGTTCGGATAATCGCAGTCGCTGGCGCAACGCGTCTCGAAGCCTTGCCCGATGTTCCCACGGTCGCCGAATTCTATCCCGGCTTCAGCTCGGTGACATGGTTTGCGATGGCCGCCCCGGAGGGAACGCCCGCCGCGGTGGCGCAGAAAATCGCCAGGGACATCGCTGACGTCATTAAGTCGCCCGAAGTGAACCAGCGCCTGCGCGCCATCGAAATGACGCCGCGCGGCGATGGTCCCGCCGAAACGCGCAAGTTTCTCGACGAGGAACGCGCGCGCTGGACGAAGCTGATCGCAGAGGTCGGCGTGCAGCCGCAATGAAAGCGAACAAGATTCAGCGTGGCGCGTCCGGCCAGATTTCCGGTTCATGATAATCGACACGAACATTCGCTCGTCCCGTCGCGGCAAGCTCCTGTTCGATGCGCTGCGCCAGCGCCCTGCCGCGCGCCTCGAAGTCCGCCCAGCGCTCGCGGCTCCAGTCGGGTTTGCCTGAAAGATATTCGTCGATTGCGGCAGCGAGACGGGCTTCGTCGTATTCGCTGGACCAGTCGAGCAGATCGTCCTCAAGCTGCATGGAAATGCCGAGATTACCGGGAAATATTCCGTCTTCCGGCGTTGCCGCATCTGCCGTTGGCCATTCGCGCAAGCGGGCGCGCATGATCAGACGATCGGGGGAACAGGCCGCCGCCTCTGGCGTCGGTTCGGGCTGGAAGGCGATGCGATCCTTGCCGACCAATTCCTGCAATCTGTCAAAAAGCCGCTGGCCTTCCGCCTCGATAGCCTTCCGCAAAGTGTCGCTTGCAAATCTGACCCGCCTGGGGTCCGACTTGTCGAGGGCATCGCGCAGCGAAGTCTGCCAGCGCCGCAGGTCTTCCTTCGTTGCGTAGTCGATTTCCTCGACCGGCAGATCATAGGGCACGACGGCGCCGGTATCGGCGCGGAAAAGCGCACTTTCGCCGAGCGCCGGACGCAGAACGAATTTCACGCCGCGATAGAATTCCTTTTCGGCCTGCTCTGCCGCGAGAAACTCTTCGCTGAAAGCCTCGTTGTCACTCGCGACCGAACCAAACGCAGCTGGCTTGCCCAGGCTCGCCTTGCGCAAGGTGAAAAATACGTGGACCGCAAACAGAAGGATGAAGGCGAGTGCGATCCCGGCGACAACGGGTTTCGTCTGCGCAATGGCGGTCATGCCGCCATTGCGCCAGTGAAGCATCGCCCACAGCGTAAACAGCAGATAACAAAGCGTCGCGAGCCAACTATTGCGTCGCGCAGCAGGATCAGGTGGCTCGAAGGGATCAACGTATCTCGGCAGCACGTAGGCTACATTGGCGAGGGAGAGTACTGCCGTGAGGGCCAGCAACGGAATCGCGGCGCTCATCATGGCCGCCGCCAGGATCGAAGCAGGGCCGCCGATGAGGAGCAGCAGCAGCAACGTCTGCCAGCGCAGCCGGTCGGCGCGTCCTTCCGACGAGTCGTCTTTCTTGCCTGAGATGGCTGCGATGGCGTTGTCGAGCAGGCGATCCATCGCCAGCCGGCGAATGCCAGCAAGTTGCACGAAAGCATAGAAGACGGCGACGACGCGCAGGGCGATGTCGGTAAATAACTCCATCCGCGATTTATACGGCCACGCGACAGGCTGACAATGCGCGATTGCCGCAACGTTCATGCAAAGAAAAGGCGGCCCGAAGCCGCCCTTTCCGGAGTTGGTTCTTCGACGGTGTCAGTATTTCGCGACCACGGTCGAACCGCCGCCGAAGCGATAGGTGAGGCCGACGCCCACGACCCACGGATCGATCTTCACCTTGGCGGTCACATTATTGTTGGGCAGCAACACAACGCGCGCGCTCGGCTGCATCATGATCTTCTTGACGTCGACGTTGATGCCCCAGTTGTCGTTGAGCATGTAGTCGAAGCCGACCTGACCGGCGACACCCCAGGAATCGTTGATCCGCAGGTTGGCGAAATTCGCGCCCGAGGAGTCGCGGAAGTAATGCGTGTAGTTCACGCCGACGCCGACATAGGGCTTGAACGCGCCAAGGCCCGTGAAGTGATATTGCAGCAGAACGGTGGGCGGGAAGACGACGGTCGAGCCGACCTTGCCGAGGCCTGCAATCGCGCCGGCCGAACGAATCGTGTGGGGCGAGATGCAGCAGATCGCCTCGACGGCGATGTTCTTCGTGAAGAAGTAGCTGATATCGACTTCCGGAACCACGGAGTTCGACACCCGCAGGTTCGCGCCGGCGAGAGGCGCGCCGTTGAGATTGACGCTGGCGGACGAGACCGGCAGCACGCCGATGGCGCGCACGCGCACCATCCAGGGATGATAGCTGTCGAAGACGACCGGAGCAGGCGCCGGCGCATCCACGCGGACCGGCAGGTCGGCCGACAAAGCAGGAACGGCAAGCGCGCCCAGCAACGCTGCGGCGAGCGTCGCACGAAGAGACATATTCATTAAAACCCCCAATTGCGGATTTTTATCCGGCATTCGATTATTGACCTGCAACGCCGTGGGCGAACGCGCGTGCGGTTTTGTGCCTTGCAGAGGGGATTCGAAACTTGATCCCGATCAAGCAAGACGGCTTAGCTTTACGGGCGTGGCAATTGCGTAACATCGGGCGGAATGTCTCACCCAGATGGGGGATAGTTCATTTCGCGGCATGTTCAATTCAGGCGATCTCGATTAAGCAGCAAAAGCTTACCTGAGGGCAGTTGACGATGGGCGACAGGCCGACGCCGCTTCCGCGCAGTCATTTTTTCACATTCGTGCCGATGACGACACGCTGGCACGACAACGATGTCTATGGCCACGTCAACAACGTGATCTACTACGCCTTCTTCGATACGGCGGTGAACCGGCTGCTCGTCGAGGCCGGCATACTCGACCCCGTCGCCAATGCCACCGTCGGACTCGTCGTCGAGACGCGCTGCACCTATTTCGCCAGCATCGCCTTTCCCGATGAAATCGAGGTCGGCGTGCGCGTCGCCCATCTCGGGCGCTCCTCGGTTCGCTACGATCTCGGCGTCTTTCGCAAGGGCGAGGCGCAGACTTGCGCGCTCGGCGAGTTCACCCATGTCTATGTCGATCGCGCCAGCCAGAAATCCGTGCCGATCCCCGACACTGTCCGCGTGGTGCTGGTTGCGCTGGCCGATCAGTCCACTGGAGAAAAGAAATGAAGGGCAGCGTCGTCGCGGTCAGCCTCAGTCCGCGCCACAAATTCTCGAAGGCCAATGCGCTGTCGATCCGTCTTGTTGAAGGGCTCGGCGTCGAGGGAGACGCGCACATGGGCAGCACAGTTAAACACCGCTCGCGGGTCGCCAAGAATCCCTATGTGCCGAACTTGCGGCAGGTGCATCTCATCCATGCCGAACTTTTTGCAGAACTCGCCGGCCAGGGCTTTCGGGTCGCGCCGGGCGAGATGGGCGAGAATGTCACAACATCCGGCATCGACCTTCTTGCGCTGCCACAGGGCGCGCGTCTGCGCATCGGCGACAGCGCCATCGTGGAACTGACGGGACTGCGCAATCCCTGCGGCCAGATCGACAAGTTTCAGAAGGGCTTGATGAATGCGGTCCTTGATCGCGGCGACGATGGCGAACTCATCCGCAAGTCCGGCGTCATGTCCATTGTGATCGCCGGCGGCGATATTCGTCCCGGCGATCCGATTACAGTTGAATTGCCGGCGGGCGCGCCGCGCAAGCTGGAGCCGGTGTGAAGCATGTCCCGGGAAGTTGCACGACTTCGATCGGGACATGCTCGCAAGATCGTTCAGACAGTCACGGGCTGACGGCTTAGCGCGATATATTCAAGCTCGGCAATCCCGGCGACCGTCAGCGCTTGGACGATCACGAAGGCAGCGCCGAGCGTATTCGGCTGCAGCCAGCCCGACCACAGCGAGACCACGCTTTCGATCGCCCATAGCGCGTTGCCCGCGATGACGATCCACACCAACGCACGGGGCGGTTGCTGGCGGCTCGCAAGCCAGCCGATAAAGCCGGCGCAGACAATTAAAAACACGCCTGAAAGGCGTAGCACGGGCACGGGCAAGGCCAGCCATTGATGCAGGACGTCTGCGCCGGCAAGGCACAGCACGCCGGTGGCGAGCGAAACCGTCGCGTCGAAAGCCAGGATACGGCGCAGAAGCAGGGTGGCATTGGAAGCGAACATAGCTGTCTCCTTTTCTGCCGCCTGATGTTTGCGGCATGGAGCAAGGCTGACAGGACATGCGATGCCGGTCGATTACGTGCGAGGTAATGGAAGCGCATCCTTAGCTGCGCTAGCTTGCCTGCATGATCCAGACGCAACACACTTTCGGCGATCACCTGCGCGATTGGCGCAAGCGCCGCCGTCTCAGCCAGCTCGATCTCGCCCTCGATGCGGAAATATCCGCGCGGCATCTCAGCTTTGTTGAAACCGGACGCGCAAAACCTTCGCGCGAAATGGTCCTCCGCCTCGCCGAAAGGCTCGATGTGCCCCTGCGCGAGCGCAACGCCATGCTGCGCGCCGCCGGCTTTGCCGCGATCTATTCCCAGCGCGTGCTGGAGGATCCGGCCATGCAGGCAGCGCGCTCGGCCGTCGACATGATCTTGAAGGGACATGAGCCGTGGCCCGCTCTGGCCGTCGATCGGCACTGGAACCTGATAGCGACGAATGCGGCCGTGCCGCCGTTGCTGGCCGGCGTCGCGGAGAAACTGCTCAAGCCGCCCGTGAACGTCCTGAAACTCAGCTTCGATCCCGATGGGCTCGCGCCGCGCATCGTCAATCTCGCGGAATGGCGCGCGCATGTGCTGGCGCGTCTCGACCGCCAGATTGAAGTCACCGGCGATGCCGAACTTGCCAAGCTGGTTGCGGACCTCAGGGCCTATCCTGCGCCAGCGGGGCCGCCCCCAACCCTTGATGGCGAAGCGCCTGTTGTCTCGACGCTGAAGCTGGCAACGCCCGCGGGCGTCGTCTCCCTGTTCACGACGACGACGCTCTTCGGCACGCCCGGGGAAGTCACCCTGTCCGAACTCGCCATCGAGGCTTTTTACCCCGCGGATGAAGCGAGCCGGCGCATCCTGCTTGCCGCTGGCGGAGCGTGATAGCGTGCAGCAAGCATGGCCCGACCGGCGTCTGTCGGCACGATGAAAGCCCCTCTTCCCGCGACATGCTGGCGCTCTGCAAGGCCGCGATCGATGCAGTCTTCCCAGACCGTGAGGCGGGGACACGACGTTCGCCAGGCATCCATGGCCTCGGCATAGGGCCGCGGCTCGCGCGCGATCCATTCGAGAAAATCGAGGATCAGCGGTGTGAGATCATCGGAACGGCGAAGCCGAGGCATGTCATCCTCCAACTATCAGCGGCCATTTCTGGCGATTCCCGCAACGCGCGGCTATATACGCCCGATGCAAACCCCTGTCGCTGACATTTCTGCCGTGGCGGCTACCGCCGCTGACCCCGCGGCCAAGCCTGCAGCCGCCCCGCGCTCGCTCGTCGGCCTGACCCGCGCCGGTCTTGCGGAGGCGCTGCGCGCCATCGGCGTGCCGGAGAGAGAAATCCGCATGCGCGCGGGCCAGCTCTGGCACTGGATCTATCACCACGGCGTCAGCGATTTTTCGGCCATGCTGAACATCGCCAAGGGCCTTCGTGCAATTCTTGCCCAGCACTACACGCTGGAGCGGCCGGAAATCGTCGCCGAGCAGGTCTCGAAGGACGGCACCCGCAAATGGCTGCTGCGCATGCCTGCCGCCAAACCCGAGGAGAAGGGGGCGGAAGTCGAGTGCGTCTATATCCCCGAGAGCGATCGTGGCACGCTCTGCGTTTCGAGCCAGGTGGGCTGCACGCTCACCTGCACCTTCTGTCATACCGGCACGCAGAAACTCGTGCGCAATTTGACGACGCAGGAGATCGTCGCGCAGGTCGTCGTGGCGCGCGACAGGCTCGGTGATTTTCCCGGCGGCACGCCACCAGATGACGGCATCGTTCCGCATGGCGAGGGCGTGCGCGCGGTGTCGAACATCGTCTTCATGGGCATGGGCGAGCCACTCTATAATTTCGACAATGTGAAGGATGCGCTCGGCGTTCTCTCCGATGGCGAGGGCCTCTCGCTTTCAAAACGCCGCATCACCGTCTCGACCGCCGGCGTCGTGCCGCAGATCGCGCCGCTCGGCGACGAATCCGGCGCGATGCTCGCCATCTCCCTGCACGCCACCAACGACGAGTTGCGCAACAAGCTGGTGCCGCTGAACAAGAAATATCCGATCAAGGAGTTGATGGAGGCCTGCCGCACCTATCCCGGCGTCTCCAACGCGCGGCGCATCACCTTTGAATATGTGATGCTGAAAGGCGTCAACGATTCGCCCGCCGAGGCGCGCGCGCTGGTGAAGCTCCTGAAGGGCATACCCGCCAAGATCAATCTTATTCCGTTCAATCCCTGGCCCGGCACGACTTACGAATGCTCGGACTGGGAGACGATCGAGAAATTTTCCGACATCGTCTTCAACGCCGGTTATGCGAGCCCCGTGCGCACGCCGCGCGGCCGCGACATCCTCGCCGCCTGCGGGCAGTTGAAGAGCGAGACGGAGAAGCTGAGGGCAAGGGCGCGGCTGGCAAGCGAGTGAGTCTCAAGCTTCGAGTAAGCCGGTAAGAGACGCCCGCGACAAAATCGCATCTCATTTGATCGCTTGATCCAGATCACGGTGTTCCCCCACGCCTTCGCCATCCTCATTGCCAACGTGCGACAATGAGGAGGATGCCATGCCAAAGGCGCGCCGGATCGGACATGCGACATTCGAGACGCCCGATCTCGAACGGGAAATAGACCACTGGGTCAACGTCGTCGGCCTCGTGCTGGCGGGGCGCGACGGGAAGCGCGCCTATCTGGCGACCAAGGTCGGCCAGCTTGTCGTCGAACTCCATGAGGGCTCGCAATCCCATTGCACCGGCCTCTCCTTCGAGATCTCGCCCAACGCTGATTACAAGGATGTCGTGAAGGAGATAGGCGCGCATGGCCTAACGCCCGCGCTCGCCAACGACACCGCGCCGGGACTGCCAGATGCCCTTGTCTTCGAAGACCCCAAAGGCACGAAGCTGCAACTCTTCCGCGAATGGAGATTTTTGGGCGATCATCACACCGTGCCGGGCGTCGGCCCCATGAAGCTCGGTCATGTCGCCTTCGTCACGCCGGAAGTGCACAAGGTGACGAAATTCTACGAGGACGTGCTGGGATTCAAAGTCTCTGACTGGATCGGCGATTACTTCTCCTTCATGCGTTGTGGCGCCGATCATCACACCGTCAACTTCGTGAAGGGCGGCAGGACGCAGCTTGCGCATATCGCCTTCGAGGCGAAGGACATGTCGCACATTCTCTCGGCCTGCGATCTTCTGGGGCAGAAGAACGTCGATATCGAATGGGGCCCGGTGCGTCACGGCCCGGGCCATAACGTCGCCGTCTATCACCGCGATCCCGACGGCAACACGATCGAATTTTATATCGATCTCGACCAGATGGTGGACGAGGACCTCGGCTATTTCCAGCCCCGCCCCTGGCATCGCGACCTTCCGCAGCGCCCAAAGGTGTGGCCGCCAGAAACATCGCAGATCTGGGGCATGAAGAAGCCCGTGGCGGCGTGAGGTTATTCTGCTCTGAAAGTCATCCCGGCCGAGCGCAGCGAGAGCCGGGACCGCTGCGTGATTGAAGCACGAGTTCGATGCGGTCCCGGACAAAATGCTGCGCATTTTTCCGGGATGACATCACGTACAACGTTACCCTCTACTCCGCGGCCTTGGCCTGCGCGACGTAGCGGCTGACCGGCTTGGGCAGGCCGAGAACGTCGCGCAGCATCGGTCCTTCATAGGCCGTGCGGAACAGGCCGCGCCGCTGCAATTCGGGTATGACGAGATCGACGAAATCGTTGAGGCCGATCGGATAGACCGACGGCACGAAGTTGAAGCCGTCGCAGGCGCCGTTCTCGAACCAGCGCTGCATCTCGTCGACGACTTCCTTCGGCGTGCCGATGATCGAGTAATGGCCGCGCGAGGCGGCGAAACGCTGGCAAAGCTGGCGCAATGTCGGCGGCTTGCCGTCGATCAACTCCTTCGACCATGCCTTGATCATGTCCGAGCGGCTGCTGATGACGTTATTCTCAGGCAGCGGCGGCATGGGCTCGTCGAGCGCATAGGAACTGACGTCATGGCCGAGGCGGCTCGAAAGCAGCGCCAGGCCAAGCGCGGGATGCAATAGTTCCTGCAATTGTTTGAACTTCGCCTGCGCCTCCGCGTGCGTCGGCGCGACGATGACGGAAAGGCCCGGAAGAATCTTGAGGTGATTAGGCGAGCGCCCGAAAGCCTGCATGCGGCTTTTCACATCCGCGTAAAATTCCTGCGCGCTTTCGATGCTGTCATGGGCGGCGAAGACCGCTTCCGCCGTTTCCGCCGCAAGCTGGCGTCCGTCGTCAGAAAGGCCTGCCTGCACGATCACGGGCTGGCCCTGCGGCGTGCGCGCGACATTGAGCGGGCCACGCACGTCGTAATATTCGCCGTGATGATCGAGCACATGCATCTTCGAACGGTCGAAGAAGATGCCGCTTTCGCGATCCCGAACGAAGGCGTCGTCGTCCCACGAATCCCACAGCGCCCGCACGACATCGACGAATTCGCGTCCGCGCCGGTAGCGCTCCTTCTTCGGCAGATGCGGAACCTTGGTAAAATTCTGCGCTTCCGTATCGTTGCCGGATGTGACGACATTCCAGCCGGCGCGCCCGCCGCTGATGTGATCGAGAGTCGCAAAGCGCCGCGCCACCATGAAGGGCTGCTCGAAGCTCGTCGTCGCCGTGCAGACGAGGCCGATATTTTTCGTATATGCGGAGAGCGCCGAGAGCAGCGTATAGGGCTCGAGCCAGGCGGTGTAATGCACGCGGTCGATGGCCGATTCCGCGCCGGTCCAGGCCGTCTGCGAATCCGCGGAAAAGAGCATGTCGAAGAGGCCGCGCTCTGCCGTCTGCGCCATTTCCACGAAATGCTGAAAGTTGATGCCCGCGTCGGCATGGGCCTGCGGGTGCCGCCACGAGGCGATGTGATGCCCGCATGGGCGGATGAAGAGGCCAAGGTTCATTTTTCTGGTCATGCGGCGCTCCTATGTCCGGTTCTGCGGCGCTTGTGCGTTTCCCGATGCGCGCCCGTCACGCGGGCAGCGCTTTCTTGCCTGTTTAAGTAGCGCGGAGGATGGGAGCCCGTCCATAGCGGCAGGCTGGGCAGAGGGCCGCAGGCAAGTCGCAGCGGGAGTTTCAGCCGGGCGCAGCCGGTGCTATGCGAGAGGTAATTCGGTAGGAAACATCCGGGAGCGGAACATGGCGCGCAGGCTGCGCATCGCGATCATCGGCGGCGGCATTGGCGGATTGACGGCGGCGGCCGCCTTGCGCGCCCGCGGCTTCGAGATCGACGTCTACGAGCGCGCGAACGCGCTGTCGGAAGTGGGCGCAGGCATACAGATCGGCCCTAATGGCGTGCGCGTGCTTTACGCCATGGGGCTGAAGCCGCAACTTGACACTTTCGCCTGCTCGACACCGAAATTCGTTTCCATGACCTTCGACACCGCGCGCTACCGGCTGAAGGAGTCGCTCTCCGAAACATCCATCGTCAGGTACGGAATGCCCTATCTCACCATGCATCGCGCCGATCTCTTTGGCGCGCTGGTGCAGGACGTGCCTGCCCGCAACGTGCATCAGGAAGAAAGCTGCACGGGAGCTGAAACGCATGGCGATGTCGCCGTGGCGCGCTTTGAAGGCGGCAAGGAAATCGAGGCCGATGTCATCATCGGCTCCGATGGCGTGCGTTCCGCCGTTCGCGAAAGTCTCTTTGGCAAGGATGCGCCGCGCTACACGGGCCAAACCTGCTTCCGGGCCATGGTGCCGATGGATGTCGTGCCTAAAAGCGTCGGTCCAGATGACGTCGACATGCATGTCGACAATGTCGGCTGGATCGGGCCTAAGGGCCATGTGATCTGCTATCCCATCCGCGCGGGCAAGATGCTCAATCTTTTCTGCGGTTTTGTGAACGACGCATGGGCGGAAGAATCCTGGACGGTGCCGACATCGCAGGACGAAATGCAGCAGGTGTTCGAAGGATGGAGCCCAATCCTGCTCGACATCCTCAAACATTCGGAAGCCGGCTTCAAATGGGGGCTGCACGATCGCGATCCCATGGCGCAATGGACTGTTGGACGCGTGACTCTGCTCGGCGATGCCGCCCATCCCATGATGCCGACACTGGCGCAAGGCGGCTGCATGGCGATCGAGGATGGCTGGTCCATCGCGCGCTGTATCGCCGAGCATAGCGACGATATTCCGCGCGCCCTCGCGACATATGAGGAAGAGCGGCGCCCGCGCACGTCGCGCGTGCAACTGCAGGCGCGCCAGCAATTCCTAAACAATAAGATGCACCCCGCGCCACCACCGATCAGCCGCGAATGGATCTTTTCATGGGATGCGACGACGGGGCGGGATTATCAGGCGGCGTGATGAAATTCTTACTGCGCCGCCAGCAGTCGCGGTGGTTCGCTGCGCGAAGCCGCCAGAAGTTGCGATAAAGCTGACGACTCCGGATCGGCCAGCGCCGCCGAGATCGCCTTGCGCAGCCGTTGGGCTTCCATCGCCTCGCTGCCGGACTTGATCGCCGGCGCGACGATGCCATCGAACACGGCTCTGTAATTCGCCTTCCCGCGCAGATGCGTTTCGCCGTAACCCTTCAGCAGCCGCGGCAATTCCGCCAGTGCGCCCGCGAATTCGGGCGAGCGTGCGAGCGCCGTCTTCTTGGCGTCGAGCCAGATTTCGATCTGTTTCTGCTCCTCAACGTAGCGCAGCGACCTGCGGCGAATCTTGCGCATGGCCGCCAGCGTGCGCAGCATCAGGTTGCCGGCAATGCTCGTCGTCGCGACATGAATGCCGCGCCCGAGAAACGGCAGGCTCTTACCGGCTTGCACGCGGCGCATCAGCCTGCGGCCGAGATTTTCCGGCAGCATGTCCGCAAGTTCTTCCGCACCCGGTTTGAGATATTCGGTGACCTTTAGAATCTGACCGGGCTTCATTTCCACGTCGGCGCGGATGCGCTCGAAGCGCGAGGCGCGTGTCTTCAGTTGCGCGACACGGGGGATGTCCTCATAGGCCATCCAAAGCGCCAGCCGCCGTGCACCTTCCTCCAGCGCATGGGCGACGCGGGGATCGCCCGCATCTCCCGCCGCCTTGATGAGAAGGCGCACACGCTCGACGTAGAGATCGGCATAGGCTGCATCCTGAAAATCCTTGGTGCGCGCCATGCCATGCGAGACGATTTCGCGCACGGAGGCGGGCAGAGCGAGGAAATCGGCCGGGAGAGGTTCCGGCAGTTCCGGCTGCGGCGCAGAGGTTTCCGCAACCTTCGGCGCCACGCCATTCACCGCATCGAAAGCCGCAGCAAAGCCGCGCAAGCTCGCCTCCGCGCCACGCTTGCCGGCGCGGATTACATCCTCGCAAACGTTGCGCGGCCAGGGAAATGCGCCCGCGCCCGCGAGCGCGCCGAACATCGTCGCGCTGATGACAGTGCCGTTGTCGTTGGCAAGCTTCTCGAGATCGGCCGTGCGATAATCCCTCGCCATCGCCTTCGCTGCATCGTGGATGCGCTGATCGTCGAAGCGACCATCACCCATCTGCATCTTCTCGACGGTCGTATAGACGCGGCTCGAAGAGGAAATCAGCATGGTGCGATCGGGCGAGACAAAACCGCGTTCGAGGATGCGCGCGGTCTCCAGCAATTCGCTGGACGCGACGACATCGACCCGGCCCGCCGAAGGCACGAGCGCGAAGACCGGCTGCAATCCTTCAGGCGCAGGCTCGGGCAGCAGTTCGATGTAATAGCTCGTCGCGCCTGTGCGCTGCGCGACGCCGGGAACGGATGTCGCCTGCGCCGGAAAGCCTGCATGGGCAGCGCATTCGGTGATCCACTCGGAGAGCACGCCGCCGCCTTCGCCGCCGAGTGCGCAGATGAGGATGGTGCGGGGACGCTGGCTCGTCATCTCACGCCGCTCCCGTAATTGCGCCGCGCAGCTTCGCCATCGCGCGATCCATGACGGACGGGTTTGCGATGATGTCGGCGCGGAAGAACGAGGGACACAAGGTCGCCGCATGGGCATTCTCGCCGCACAATCCGCAGCCGACGCACCCATTCGTCACATGCGCGACGGGATCGGTCTTCAGCGGATCGGTTGCGGGTTTCACCGTCAGCGTCGGGCAACCGGAAAGCCTGATGCAGGAGTGATCGCCCGTGCATGTATCTTCATCGACGCCGTAGCGCGTGCGCACGACGCGGCGGCCCTCCGACATCGCCTGTGCCCGCATCGGCTTGACGCGGCGCTGGCGTTCGAGTTGGCACTCGCCTTCCGCAACGATGACCTTGAGGCCGCCGGTCTTAGTGGTGATCGCTTCTTTCAGGGCTTCGCGCATTTCGCTGACGCGATAGGTGTGCACGCTGCGCAGCCATTTCACGCCAAGGCCCTGCAGCGTGTTCTCGATGGTGCGTTCGGAGCCTGTCGCGCTCGCGCCTTCCGCGACATTCTTGCTGGCGGAGCGCGGCGAAGACACGACATCCTGCGTGCCGGTCGCGGAGGTATAGCCGTTCTTCATGATGACGAGCACGCGGTCGCGCTCGTTCAGCATCGCCGATGTCACGCCCGACAAAAGCCCGTTATGCCAGAAGCCGCCATCGCCCATGATCGCGACAGGCCGCTTGGCCGAGAAGCCCGCAACGCCCGCCCCGGACGCCAGACTCATGCCATAGCCGAGGATCGAATTGCCGAAGCTGAAGGGTTCGTAGGTCGCCAAAGCATGGCAGCCGATGTCGGTGGATATGTGCACCTTGCCGATTTCCTGCTGCGCCAGTTTCATCGCGGCGAAGACAGGACGTTCGGGACAGCCGACGCAGAAATTCGGCGGGCGCGGCGGCAGCGGTGTCGCCAGAAGTTTCGTCGCCTTCTCGCGGAGGCCGCCGATATCGAGCGCATAGGTTTGCGCGGGCGTAACGTCGATGCTGCCAATGTATTTCGGCAGCACTTTCGCAAGACCCGCGAGCATGACTTCCGCCGTATATTCGCCGGCCATCTGGAAGATGTCCTTGCCGTGCAGCGTGGTGTTGATGTCGGCACGGCGCAGGATCGAGCCGATCTCGTGCTCGATGAATTCCGGCTGTCCCTCTTCGACAATCACCACAGCCTTCTTGCCCGCCGCGAATTTCACGATCTCGTCGGGCACGAGCGGATAGACGACATTCAGCGCGAGGATCGGAATTTCCGTGCGGCCGAAGGCATCGGCAAGGCCGATCTCCTGCAGCGCGCGGATCAGCGTGTTGTAGAGCCCGCCCTGCACGATGAGGCCGACATCGCCGTGCCGGCCCTCGAAGATTTCGTTGAGGCCCTGCTCCACGATGAACTTGCGCGCGGCGGGCATGCGCACATCGTATTTCAGTTTTTCATGCCGGTATGTAACTGGCGGATGCGCGAGCTTCTCGTAGATGAAGGCGGCAGGCTCCTGCTGCAATTCGCGCGCGGAAATGCGCGGGGCGATATTGTCCTTCGTCTTGAAGGAGCCGCGCACATGGCAGGCGCGGATGCGCAATTCCATGATCACAGGCGAATTCGAAACTTCCGAAAGCTCGAAGCTCTTCTCGACCATGCGCACGATGGTCGGCAGGTTCGGCCTGGGGTCGACGAGCCACATCGCCGACTTCATCGCGAAGGCATGGGTGCGCTCCTGAATGACGCTCGCGCCCTCGCCGTAATCCTCGCCGACGACGATCAGTGCGCCGCCCATCACGCCGGGCGAGGCGAGGTTGGAGAGCGCATCGGACGCGACATTGGTGCCGACGATGCTCTTCCACGTCACCGCGCCGCGCACGGGATACATGATGGACGCGCCGAGCATGGCGGCAGCGGAAGCTTCATTGGTGCAGGGCTCGACATGGACGCCAAGCTCGCCCATCAGGTCTTTCGCCTGCACCATCACGTCGAGCAGGTGCGATACGGGCGCGCCCTGGTAGCCGCCCACATAGGTCACACCCGATTGCAGCAAGGCCTTGGTGACGGCGAGAATGCCTTCGCCGTGAAAGACTTCGCCATCGCCAAGCTTGAGCGATCGAATTTCGTTCGAGAAAGAAACTTCCACCTTTGTCCCCGCCCCGTCTTCAGTGTGGCGGGAGCATGGTCAATCGGCGCGCGCAGGTCAATCGGCTGGCGCTTTGTCCCTCAACGCACGCGGTCCAGAAACTCGAGCGTTTTCGCGTTGAAAACATCCGCGCATTCGATGTTGCCCATGTGGCCGGCATTGTCGAAAACATGTAGTTCGCACTGCGGGATATGTGGCACGAAGCCGTCTGTATAGCCGGGATTGCGCAGGGGGTCCTTCGCTCCGGCGAATACCAGTACGGGAACCTTGATGTTCGAATATTCAATGGTATCGCGCTCGCTGCGGCCGGAAGCGCCCCGGAACGGAGCCTTGAAGCGCGCCGCCGCCGTGGCCTCCCACGCGCCCGGGAGGTTCGCCATCTCCACGCGGCGCGCGATATAGGACTCGTCCGCGCCCCACTTCCTGTCGATGAACATCGTATCGACGATCCGCCGCATGTGAGCAGCCGTCCCGTCGTAGGAGTTGAGCACCTTGCGCGCCTCGTTGTCGGGAGACTCGCCCCCGCCCGACGAGCAAAGGACGCTTGCCATCGGCCAGTCGGGCTGGGCGCGCGCGGCGACGGTCAGCGTCAGTCCGCCCGACATGGACGACCCCATCACGTGAACGGGGCCCAATTCCATGATTTCGATGAAGCGTTTGATGTGGCGTATGCGACGGCCGAACTGGTCGTTGAAATCCATCACCTTGTCGGTGAGGCCGAAGCCGAGGTGATCGGGCGCGAGCACGTGATAACGCTGCACAAAGGCGGGAATGTTATATTCCCACGTGATCTGCCCGCAGCCGCCGAATTCCGCCGAATGCAGCAGCAGGATCGTCGGCCTCACGCCGCGATGCTCGTCGCCCGCTTCGATGTAATGCGTGCGAATGCCATCGACGGATATGTACTTGTATTCTTTCATTCCGCCGCCACCTTGGCGTTAAGCGGACGCGTGCGCGGCAAGTCCTTCACCTGCGGGTAGACCTCTTTTGCGAAGAGACGGATATTCTTCACCGTCGCCTCGTGGCCAAGATGGCCCGCCTGCATCATCATCAGGAGATTGTCGAGGCCGCCGACGAGATCGTAAAGCCGCCGTATCTGTTTGGCGACATCGTCGGGCGTTCCATAAATCAGCACGCCCTGATCCTTGAGATATTCGAGCGATTGCTTGCGCATCGCGTCGGTGCGGCCGGTAAATGTGCCCTTCAGCGCCTGCACATTGTATTCGACGGGCACATAGCCCGGAGGGTTGCGATATTGCGGCTCGGATTTCGCGTCGAGATACCAGGTCAGCGCCTTCGCGCCCTTTTCGGCTTCTTCCTGCGTGTCGCCGACAAAGACGAGCGGCATGTAGGAGGTGCCGCCGCCGCCGGGCATGCCGGTATCGACATAAGAGCCGCGATAGCCGTCGAACATCCACTTCACCTTCGTATGCGGTTGCAGGAAGGTGGCGAAGACGATGCCGCGCGCAGCGGCACGCTTGATGTTTTCGAGATCGCTCGAGCCGGTGATCCATACCGGCGGATGCGGCGTCTGCAGGGGGCGCGGCCAGAGATTGATGGCGCGCTTGTGCGTGAACTGGCCTTCGAAATTGAAGGGCCCGTCAGTCGTGGTCCACGCCTTGATGCAGAGGTCGATGCCTTCCCACAAGCGCTCGACGGTTTGCGTCGGGTTGGAGTTGGCGGCAAAGACTTCATAGGGCACGCCGCGCACGAAGCCCGATTCCAGACGCCCGCGCGAGATGCAGTCGATCATCGCCATCTCCTCGGCGATGCGGATGGGATCGCTGCGATTGGCGATGGGATTGCCGAGGATGCAGATGCGCCCCTTGCTTGTCTGGCGCGCGAGGATCGCCGCGGTCAGCGGCGCGCAGGCGTCGATGCAGGTCGCGGTCTGGTGATGCTCGTTGAGCAGCAGGTTGAGACCGGCGTCGTCGGCGACCATATATTCGTCGAGATAGCGGTTGTAGAGATCGGCGCCGATCTTCGGATCGAAATGTTTGCTCGGTAGCGACACGCGCATGGTCGAAAGCGTGTCGAGCGGCGGGAGATGCGGATAAGGCATCTCCGTAAAATACCAGGCCTGCATGTCCCTCACCCTTTTGGGTTGCCGTCTTTTCCAGACGTTCTGATTTCTTGAATTTCTTGATTAGCCGATGAAGCCGTTCAAGACCTTTGCAAACGCTTCCGGCTGCTCGATATGCGGGAAGTGCCCCGCCGCAGCAATGGTTTCGAATTTCGCGCCCGGGATCAGGCCCGCATAGGCCTTGCCATAGGACGCCTTTGTCAGCCCGTCATTCTCGCCCCAGACGACGAGCGTCGGAACGTCGATGCGGTGCAGGCGCCGCTTCAGCTTGGGATTGTGCATATAGGGTTCCCAGCAAAAGCGCGCGAAGGTTTCGATATTCTGCGCAACGACGGTGAGCTGGTCGTCGTTCATGGAGGCGAAATCGCGCTTGCCCTTTTCGACATCGTGCCACTTGAGCGCAGCGACCTTCTGCGGATGCAGGACCCACATGTCTTCGATATCGACATCGAAGGGTCCGCCAATCTTCACGCCATAGGCGTCGACGAGAACAAGTTTCGAGATGCGACGCGTGTCCTTCGTCGCAATTTCGGCAGCGATCCATCCGCCCAGCGAGAAGCCGACGACAATGACATCGTTGAGCCCGAGCGTGGCAAGAAGATCGAGATAGACATAGGCGATATCGTCGGGATTGGTCATCCAATCCGGGCGCGGCGAGCGGCCGAAGCCGGGCGCGGAAGGGATAATCACCTGATATTTTTTCGCGAGATCGTCGACGAGCGGCGATGCGTTCTCAAGCTGCTCTTCGCTGGAAAGGAACAGCAACGGCTTGCCGGTGCCGCGGATGTCGACCTCGATCTCGACGCCGCCCACCTTCATGGTTTTCGTATTCGCTTCGGCTACCGCCATCCTCGATCTCCCTATTTTGCCTGCGGCTGTTGCCGCAGGTTGCCTTTTCGGCGTTTGAATTCCGTTTCGAATTATCTCCCCGCAAGCTCGAGCGGTATGGCCTGCTGGCCGTGAATGTGAATGCCGTAACCTTCGAGGCCGACGATGCGCTGCTGGCTGTTTGTCAGCATGATCATGTTGCGCACGCCGATATCGAGCAGGATCTGCGCGCCGACGCCGAACTGGCGCAACACTTCAATCGGCTGGCGCTGATGCTCGCCCTCGCGTTCGGCGAGTGCGCGGCTCATGAAATTTTCGTTGGGATCGCGCATGAGAACGATCACACCGCGATTGGCCGTGGCGATCATGCGCATGCAGGCTTCGAGTTCGCCGCCGCGCGGACGCGGCGCCGCGCCGAAGAAGGCCGCGGGTGTCGTGTCGCCGAGACCATCGGCAAAGATGTTCGACTGGTGTACGCGCACGAGCACCGGTTCGTCGCCGGAAACATTGCCGCGGATCAGCGCGATATGTTCGACCGCGCCGATCTTGTTGCGGTAGACGCGCATCTCGAACTCGCCACCGAAGCGGCTGTTGATTTTGCTGACGCCGACCAGATCGATCAGTTTTTCATTGCGGCGGCGATACTGGATGAGATCCGCGATGGTTGCGATCTTGAGGCCGTGCAACTGCGCGAAAGGCACGAGATCCGGCATGCGGGCCATCGTGCCGTCATCGTTCATGATCTCGCAGATCACGCCGGACGGATTGAGCCCGGCAAGGCGGGATATGTCCACGGCGGCTTCGGTATGGCCGGTGCGCACAAGGACGCCGCCTTCCTGCGCGACCAGCGGAAAGATATGGCCGGGCGAAACGATGTCGTGCCGGCCCTTCTTCGGGTCGATGGCGGTTAGCACGGTGTGGGCGCGGTCGGCGGCGGAAATGCCGGTCGTCACGCCCTCGCGCGCCTCGATGGATACGGTGAAGGCGGTGGAGTGCCGCGCCTGATTCTTGCGCGCCATCAGATCGAGGCCGAGTTCCTCGGTGCGATGCTGTGTCATCGACAGGCAGATCAGGCCGCGGCCGTGCTTGGCCATGAAGTTGATGATTTCCGGCGTCACCTTTTCGGCGGGGATGACCAGATCGCCCTCGTTCTCGCGATCTTCGTCGTCGACCAGAATGAACATCTTGCCGGCCTTGGCGTCGTCTATCACCTCTTCGACAGAGGACAGCCAGGCATGGTGTTCGGGGGACATTCAAAATCCTCTTTTTACGCCGCTAGTTACGCCCCGGCAGCACGCATTTCCGTTTCAAGGCCGCCAACGGCGGGCCGGGCAGTTCGTTCTATCCATCCCCGGCAGGGGGTCAAGGGCGCTAAGCCGCGCACCCGAGGCGCCCTGGCGCACGAGCGCCGGGCTGGCTATCGGCGGTTCACGCCGTCAATATGGTTCCCGGCCGATGGCCGGCAAGATGCCGGGCCGCCGGGCCGCCGGGCCGAATATTTCCGGAGAAAATGCTCATGGTAACCCTGTGCCACGCCCCCGGCACCTGCTCGATGGGAATTCACGTCATTCTCGAAGAAATCGGCAAGCCCTACGAAATCAGGAAGATCGATTTCCCAAATCAGGCCCAGTACAAGCCCGAATACACGGCGATCAACCCGAAATCCAAGGTGCCCGTGCTGATCCGCGACGACGGTTCGGTCCTGACGGAATGGCCGGCCATCGCCATGTGGCTCGCGTTGACGAACCCGGACAAGAAGCTGGTCCCGGCCGATACCGAGGGCATGATCCGCGCCCAGGAAGCCATCGCCTATGCGACGGCGACCGTCCACATGCAGGCATGGACGCGCATCTGGCGCACGCCGATCTATTCCGAGATCGAGAGCGAGCACCCGAGGATCAAAGATCGCGGCAAGGAGATGTTCGCCAAGGGCATGTCGATCTACGACAGGCAACTGGATGGAAAGGACTGGCTGCTCGGCGATTTCTCGATCGCAGATTGCGCCCTTTATTTTCTGGAAGTCTGGGCTGTGGAACGCGGCAATATCCCGCTCCCGGCCAATGTCGCCGCCCATTACGAGCGCATGAAGCAACGCCCCTCCGTGCAGGCCTCCCGCAAATATGACGGTTTTGCCTGACGGGCGGCTTTCCGTCCCGGTCTGCGCCGGGACGGGAGCAGCGGTCGCAGCTTATTTCTTGGCCAGCAGGTCGCGAATTTGCTCGAGCAGAACTTCCGAACGCGGCGGCGCTGGCGGTTCGGCCGGCGCGGCGGGAGCGGCCGCTTCCTTCCGCTTCATCGTGTTCATCGCTTTCACGATCAGGAAGAGCACGAAGGCGATGATAAGGAAATTCACGCTCACAGTGACGAAATTGCCCCATGCGAGCACCGCGCCTTCTTTCCTCGCGTCGGCCAGGGCAGGCGATTTCACCGCCGCGGACAATGGCAGGAAGAAATTCGAAAAATCGACGTTGCCGAAGATGCGGCCGATGACCGGCATGATGATGTCGTTGACGAGCGATTCGACGATTTTGCCGAAGGCGGCCCCGATGATGACGCCAATGGCAAGGTCGACGACATTGCCTTTCATGGCGAATTCTTTGAATTCCTTCAACATTTTAACCTCCTGAAATTGTTGTCTTTTACCCGCCAAGGGCGTGTCGGCGAGTTTCACGGCCAAGAGCGTTGTCAAGCTAGGCGCTGGCGCAGGTGCTGGCAATTCTTTTCATCCGAAAGCCGTATCACAGCCACCCTCCGTCGGTGCTAGACTGTATTCGAACCAGGGTAGGGATCGAGCATGAACGCCGGCTGGATCGCGGTGATGACCGCGCTCCTTTACATCTGCGCTCTCTTCGCTGTGGCGCATATTGGCGACCGGCAGGGGCACCGGCTCATGCAGTCGCGGGCGCGGCCGGTGATCTATGCCCTGACGCTCGGCGTCTACTGCACGTCGTGGACCTTTTTCGGCTCGGTGGGCCTTGCATCCACCAGCGGCCTCGATTTCCTGCCGACCTATATCGGGCCCTTCATCGTGATCGGGCTTCTGTTCCCGTTCATTCTGAAAATCCTGCGCGTCGCCAAGGGCCAGAACATCACCTCCGTCGCCGACTTTCTCGGCTCGCGCTACGGCAAGTCTGAAAAGGTCGCGGCGCTCGTTGCGCTGATCGCCGTGATCGGCGCCGTTCCGTATATCGCTTTGCAATTGAAAGCGGTCGCCTCGACTGTATCCATGACGCTCGTATCGCTCGAGGCGGGTCGCGCCGTTGCGGGCTCTGCGAGTTCGCCAACGCTGCTGCTCGTCACCGCAGCCATTCTCGCCGGCTTCGCCATGGCGTTCGGCACGCGTCATATCGATGCGACGGAACATCAGGACGGCCTCGTCATCGCCATCGCCATGGAATCGGTGGTGAAGCTCGCCGCATTCCTTGCTGTCGGCGTCTTCGTCACATGGGGCATGTTCAACGGCTTCGGCGATCTCAGCCAGAAGGCGATCGCCGATCCCGCCATCAAGGCCGTCGTTAGCAAACAGCCGGACGCGGAAACATGGGTGACGATCACGCTCCTGTCGGCGTGTTGTATCCTGCTGCTGCCGCGCCAATTCCACGTCACGGTCGTCGAAAACCGTGACGAAAGGGACGTGAAGACCGCGGCATGGCTGTTTCCGCTCTATCTCATCGCCATCAACATTTTCGTCATTCCGCTCGCGATTGCAGGGTTGTTGACGTTCGGTCCTGGTACGATCGATCGCGATATGACAGTGCTGGCGCTCCCGCTGGAAGCGCAGAACGGAATCATGTCGGTTGTCGTTCTGATCGGCGGCCTCTCTGCCGCGACGGCAATGGTGATCGTCGCATCGGTCGCATTGTCGATCATGGTCTCGAACGATCTCGTCATGCCCGTGCTTTTGCGCGGCGGCGGTATGCGCCGGAAGATGGAAGCCGGCAATCCTGCGACGACGGTTCTCTTCGTGCGCCGCATCGCAATCGTCGTGATCCTGCTGCTGGCCTTTCTCTATCTGCGCTACTCGAGCGAATCCGCTCTCGTCTCCATCGGTCTGCTGTCCTTCGCCGCTGTGGCGCAAATTGCGCCCGCTTTTGTCGGCGGCATGTTCTGGCGGCGCGCCAATGCGCGCGGCGCGATGGCTGGTCTCGTCACGGGAATTGGTCTGTGGGCCTATACATTGCTCCTGCCCTCGCTCGAACCGGCCTCCGGCGGACTGGCCTCACTCATCGTGAACGGGCCGCTCGGCATCGCGCCACTGAAACCGAATGCGCTGTTTGGTGTCGAACTGCCGCAACTCGTGCACGGCGTATTCTTTTCGCTGCTCGGCAACATCATCGCCTACGTCGGCTTCTCGCTGACGCGCAATTCCGCGCCTATCGAGCGCCTGCAAGCAAACATATTCGTGGGTCGCGAGCAGGGACCGATGGGCCAGACGCTGCGGCTCTGGAACACCAGCGTTACGGCCGCCGAACTCGAGGCCACCGTCGCGCGCTATCTCGGGGCGGAGCACACAAGACGCGCCTTCGAGGGTTTCCTGAGCTCGCGCGATCAGTCGCATGCCACCGACAAGGAAGCCGATATCCATCTCCTGCGCTTTGCCGAACATCTTCTCGCTTCGGCAATCGGCGCAGCGTCTTCGCGCCTCGTCCTTTCGCTTCTGCTGCGACGGCGCAATCTCTCGCGCGACGCCGCGCTGCGGCTGATCGACGAAGCTTCGGCCACGCTGCAGCAGAATCGCGATCTGCTGCAGCATGCTTTGGATCACGCGCGTCAGGGCATCACGGTTTTCGATCAGGACCTGCGCCTCATTTGCTGGAACCGCGAATTCCGCGATCTCTTCGACATCACCGGCGACGTTTTGCGCATCGGCATGGGTCTTGAGGAACTCGTTCGCTACAATGCGGAGCGCGGCATCTATGGCCCCGGCGGCACCGATTATCATATCGGCACGCGGCTCGAACTTCTGGTCAACGAAACCGAACCCTTCCGCCTGCGGTTGCATCCGAGTCAGCGCGCCATCGAAATTCGTTCGGCGCGCATGCCCGACGGCGGCCTTGTGACGACCTATACCGACGTGTCGCAATCCGTGGCGCAGGAAGAAGCGCTCGAATTGCGCGTTCGCGAACGCACCGAACAGCTCGAAAAACTCAACGAGGAACTGGCAAGAGCCAAGTCCCAGGCGGACGAAGCCAATCTGTCGAAAACGCGTTTTCTTGCCGCTGCTAGCCATGACATTTTGCAGCCCCTCAATGCGGCGCGCCTTTATGCGACCTCGCTGGTCGAGCGTTCCGCGCGTGACAGCACGGGCTCGGATCAGAACGGGGAAATTCTGCGCAATCTCGACGGCTCTCTCGAATCCGTCGAGGAAATTCTCACCGCGCTTCTGGATATCTCGCGTCTCGATGCCGGTGCGATGAAAGCGGAGTTCACGGTTTTTCGCATTCAGGACGTGTTCGATCAGTTGCGCATCGAATTCGAGCCGCTGGCGCGCGAGAACGGCCTGAAACTGACCTTCGTTCCCTGCTCGCTCGGCGTTCGTTCGGATCGCAGACTTTTGCGCCGCCTCCTCCAAAACCTCGTATCGAACGCCATCAAGTACACGCCGCAAGGCCGCGTTCTCGTCGGGTGCAGGCGCAGGGGCAAGGCGCTGTCGCTCGTTGTTTACGACACGGGCCTCGGCATTCCCGAATCGAAGCAGCAGGAAGTGTTCCGCGAATTCGAACGGCTCGCGCCGGCCATGCGTACGGCGCGCGGTCTCGGCCTCGGCCTTTCCATTGTCGAACGTATCAGCCGCGTCCTCGATCATTCCATCAACCTGCGCTCGCGGGTCGGCCGCGGCACCGCATTCTCCGTCGAAGTTCCGGTTGCGGAGCCGGCGAAAGTGGTGGCGCTGGAAACCGGCGAAAGCGCGCCATCGGCGCTGCATCCCCTGTCCGGAATGACGATACTTGCCATCGACAATGAACCGCGCATCCTGGAAGGCCTTCGCACGCTGCTCGAAGGCTGGGGCTGCCATATCATGACTGCAGCCGATCTCGACGAAGCCTGCGAGTTTATCGAGGAGCACGGCATAGTGCCGCAAGGCGTGATCGCCGACTATCATCTCGATCGCGGCGACGGCATCGAAACCATTCTCGCGCTGCGTGGCATTTACGGCAGCGAGTTGCCGTCGGTTTTGATTACCGCAGATCGTACCGATGAAGTCCGCGACCGCGCAACGGGCTTCGGCATTCGCGTGCTGAACAAGCCTGTACGGCCTGCCGCGCTTCGCTCGCTTCTTTCGCAGTGGCGCATCATGCAACGCGCGGCGGAATAACTGTCAGGCTGGCGTCACGCCGCGCTTGCGGAAAAAGTCTGCATAGACGTTGCGCCAGTCTTCCCCAGGTGAGAAAATGCGGGGCAGATCTTCGGGTTGCGGTTTCTCATCGGGCACGGCGAGCACATTCATGTCACCGCTAGCTCCAAAAACATTCGTTTGATTGTTCCGGAAATTTTCCTGGCTGAAGAAAAATGCAAAATGCCAATAGCAATGCCAACCATTGTCCAAAAGCCACTGCAGGCATTCTTCGGTGCCTGGAATTCGCTTTGCTTCAAAATAAAGAACGGGGCGCAGGTTTTGAATATGGCCTCTCGCACCGCTTAGTACACGCGATTCCAAGCCTTCGACATCCAGCTTTATTAGCGCGCAGGAATTCAATTCGATTTCGTCGAGCCGAAATACCGGAACCTGCACACCTTCTTTAGCAAGTGTCATTGCACCGAAATTTTCCTCTGAAAACAAATCGGGGGCAGCGATACGGCTCCAGCCAGTCTTGTCCGCGAGTGCAGCCGCATGAGTTCGCACATGCAGTATCCCGTTTAACGTCAACGACGTTTGCAAAAGTTGAGCGACCTTGGGTTGTGGCTCGAAGGCTAGCACTGCTCCGGAATTGCCTGTCGCGCGGGCGAGCGCCAGAACCGTCGTCCCTAGATTGGCGCCAATGTCGACAACCGTATCTCCACGCTTGACGAACCGCGCCATCAGGCGGTTCTCACCCTCCGCAAATTCGCCATATAGAGCAAGTGAACGACCAATTATCTTGTCCGAGCACGGCCACACCATCCGACCGTGTCGGCAGGGGGCCATAACGATCGGACTCTTGTTGCCTTCGATGGAGCTTTCGGTCATTCAGTCCACCCGCTCAAATACAAGTAGAGATAATTCTACACGATCGCGCGGCTTTCCTTCGCGGCGGGCCAGGCCCCGGCCTTGACGCGCTGATATTGCGGCGGCGGCAAGAGCGGCGCGCCGAGAACTTCGGCCGCGTGCCAGCCCCAGTTGGAATCGTCGAGGAAGGCTCGCGCCAGCGCAACCTGATCGACCGCGCCTGATGCGACGATCTCTTCCGCATGTTTCGGGCCGGCGATATAGCCGACAGTGCGCGTGACGATTCCGGTTTCCCTCTTCACCCGTGCGGCGCGTTCGACGTTGAAGCCGGGACCGAGCGCCGGACGCCCTCCTGGCACGATATTGCCGGAGCTGACGCAAACGTAATCGACGCCCCGCGCCTTCAACTCGGCCGCAAGTTGCACGGCGTCATCGGGACTAAGCCCGTCGTCCACGAAATCCGTGCTGTTGATCCGCGCCCCCAGTGCGATGTGCGAAGGTGTCGCTGCGCGAACCGCTTCGGCGACGGCGAGCGGAAAGCGCAGGCGCTTCTCCTGCGTGCCGCCCCAGTCGTCGGTGCGCTTGTTGGTGAGCGGCGAGTGGAACTGGTGGATGAGATAGCCATGCGCAGCATGAATTTCGAGAAGGTCGAAGCCCGCATTCACGGCCCGCTTTGCCGCGGAGGCGAAGGCGGCGACGATTTCCCGGATATCCGCGTCGCTGAGTTCGCGTGGCGCGGGAATGTCGTTGCCGAAGGGAATGGCCGAGGGCGCAACGGTTTGCCACGCGCCCTTCTCCGGTGTCAGCGCTGCGCCGCGATCCCAGGGGTAGGGCGTCGAGGCCTTGCGGCCGGCGTGACAAAGCTGGATGCCAAGCTTGAAGCCGGGCATGTCGTATTTGCGCGCTGCGGCGACGGCGCGCGCGAGCGCTTTCTCGTTCTCGTCCGAATAGAGCCCGAGGCATCCCGGCGATATGCGCCCGTCGCGCGTGACGCCGGTCGCCTCCATCACCGCTAGCCCTGCGCCGGACATGCCAAAGCGGCAGAGATGCTGGATGTGGAAATCGCTCGCCGAGCCATCGTCGGCCGAATACATGCACATCGGCGAAATCGCGATGCGATTTGGGACTTCAATGGGACCGATCTGCAATGGCGTAAATAGTTTCGATGACACGCGCGCCTCCCCGATGTTGTTTGCAGCTTCTATCCGGCAACAGGGTGCAAACAGTCAAGCCGCGCGCTTGATGGCTTGTTCTGCCGCGAGAAAAGCCGCGACTTCCGGGCTGGCCTCCGGCGCATCCGCCTTGACGCTCATCGCATGCATCAATTCCTCGACCGGCACGAAGCGGCGGTTGGCGCGTTCGTAGAGCCCGCCCAGCATGAGAGCCACGGTCGCAAGTTGACCGGCATGGGGGCCTGACGCGATGACGATACGATGCTCCATGACGAACTGCGTCGTCTTCCACCAGACGATGCGTGTCTCCAGCGTGTATATTTGAAACAGGCGCAATTCGCGTCGAAAACGGACCTTGGCCGCCGACAGGACCGGCATCCACTTGCGTTTGCGCGCCTCGCCCATCAGTCCCATGCGCATCATGAGATCGAAGCGGCCTATATCCATGACTGTGAGATAGCGGCCGTTGTTCATGTGCAGATTGACGTCGAGATCGTTCGGCCAGACGAACATCGCAAGGCGCGATACGCCGAACGGCGGCTCAAGGCGCGCACGAAACGGCGCGCCCAGAAGGTAGATCAGAATCCGCAGCCAGAGGTTCATCTCTCCGGCGCCTACGCAGCCTTCTTCGCTGCGGCGAAGCGGCCGTAAAAAGTCTCGCCCTTGGCCGCCATGTCTTCGAGCAGGGCGCAGGGTTTGAAGCGCGCGCCGTATTTCGCTTCGAGTTCCCTCGCGCGAGCGACGAATTTCTTCGCGCCCATGAAGTCGATCTTCGACAGGACGCCGCCCGTATAGGGCGCGAAGCCAAAGCCCAGGATCGAGCCGACATCGGCCTCGCGCGGATCGGTGACGACGCCATCTTCGACCGTGCTCGCCGCTTCCAGCGCCTGCGTGAACAGCAGGCGGTCGCGCATATCGTCTTTATCGACCGTATCTGGATCGAGATGCGTCGGCTGCAGCGCGCTGAGGCCCGGCCACAGCTTCTTGGGTTGCTTGTCCGGATAGTCGTAGAACCCTTTGCCGTTCTTGCGGCCCAGGCGGCCTTCCCTGTTCACCATGGCGTCGAGCAGCGCGACCTGCTCCTTCGCAACAGCGCCTTCGCCTTCGTCCTTGATGGTCGCCTGCACGATCTTCCAGGCGAGGTCGATGGCGACTTCGTCGTTGAGCGAGAGCGGTCCGACGGGCATGCCGGCCTGTTTGGCGACATTCTCTATCATCGCGGGCGGGATGCCTTCCGCCAGCATCAGGTGCCCCTCGCGAATGTAGTTCAGCACGCAGCGGTTGGCGAAGAAGCCGCGCGAATCGTTGACGACGATCGGCGTCTTGCGGATGGCGCGCACGAAATCGAGCGCGACGGCCAGAGCCTTCTCGCCCGTCTTCTTGCCGAGAATGACCTCGACCAGATTCATCCGCTCGACCGGCGAGAAGAAATGCACGCCGATGAATTCGTCGGGACGCGAAAAATTCTCGGCCAACGAAGTGATCGGCAGGGTCGATGTGTTGGACGCGAAGATCGCATCCTTCGAAATGACGGCCTCGACCTTCTTGATCACTTCCGCTTTCACCGTGCGATCCTCGAACACGGCTTCCACCACGAGCTGGCAGTCGCGCAGCTTCTCGTAATCGGGCGTGGCGTCGATGCGCGCCAGAAGCGCATCGCGGTCGGCGGTCTTTGCGCGGCCCCGGCTGATCTGCTGGGTTACGAGGTTGTAGGAAATCTGCTTGCCCTTGTCGGCCGCGGCCTGATCGCGGTCGATCAGCACCACCTCGATGCCCGCATTCGCCGTGACATAGGCAATGGATGCGCCCATGAAGCCCGCGCCGACGACGCCGACCCTTTTCAACGCCGCAGGCGGAATGTTCTTCGGACGCCGCGCGCCCTTGTTGAGTTCGCCCATCGACACGAAGAGCGTGCGGATCATCGCGCGCGCCTCGTTTGAACGCAGGATTTTCGCGAACCAGCGGCTCTCGACCTTCAACGCAAGATCCATCGGCAATTGCAGGCCTTCATAGACCGCATGCAGAATCGCCTTCACCGCCGGATAATTGTCCTGCGTTTCTCGACGGTAGATGGCGTTGGCTGCAGGCCAAACCATCATGCCCGCAGGCGAATAAACCTTGCCGGAGGGCAGGCGGAAGCCTTTTTCGTCCCATGGCGCGACGCCCTTGCCGCCGGCCTTGATCCAGGCTTTCGCCTTGTCGACGATTTCGGCCACGGGCGCGATCTCGTGCACGAGGTTCATGGTCTTGGCCTGCTGCGCGCGCAACTGGTCGCCCTTGAACAGCATCTGCAACGCATCGCCCGTATTCATCAGGCGCGCGACGCGCTGCGTGCCGCCCGCGCCGGGGAACAGGCCAACCTTCACTTCCGGCAACCCCACGCGCACCTTCTCGCCGTCGGCGATCACGCGATAGTGGCAGGCGAGCGCCAGTTCGAATGCGCCGCCGAGCGCGACGCCATTGATGGCGCAGGCGAAGGGCTTCCCGCAGGTTTCTAGCTTACGGTACAGCAGCGACAGCGAGCGCGAGGCATCGAAGAAGAAGCTCATCGCCTTGTCGTAGCCCTCGCTCTTGGCGAGCTGCGCAAATTGCACGCCAAAGCCCTCGAGCATGGTGAGGTCGGCGCCCCCGGAGAAGGAATCCTTCTTGCCCGATGTGATGACGCAGCCCTTGATCGCCTCGTTCGCCGCGACGTGATCGACGGCTTCACCGAGCTCGCGGATCACCTCCATGTCGATCACGTTCATGCTCTTGCCGGGCATGTCCCATGTGAGCAATGCGATGCCGTCGGCGTCGGTTTCGAAGCGGAAATTGTTGAGGTTCATGGCGGGGCTCCGGTTCGCTTTGTCCTGTTGAATTCAGTAGGGCCGGCCGTCGGTATGAAAATACCGGAAGCCGTTGCCGTCATTGACGGCCTTGAGGTCGATGTCGGGATAGTGCGCGGTCTCTGTTCGCGCGCGCGTGCCGACGACGAGGAAGGCCGCGTCGGCAGTGCTGCGATTGACAAGATGATGACCGTTGGCGACGCCAGCCTTGTGCGTAGCGCAGTCGCCTGTACGAAGGATGGTCTCTCCATCGTTTTCAATCATGGCCACCTCGCCTTCGAGCACCATGACGAACTCATCTTCGTTCTCGTGCCAGTGCCGTTGTGACGACCAGGCGCCGGGCTTGAGGCGATAGAGCTTCACGCCGAACTGCGTGAGGCCGCCGGCGTCGCCTAGATTATGCTGGATGCGTCCGGCCATTGTTTCCGCGAAAGGCGCGGGATAACCCGAGCCCGTGCGCGGTGCGATGGCGGACATATCAAGCTTCGGCATCAAATCCTCTCGATGATCGTCGCCGTACCCATGCCAACGCCGATGCACAGCGTGATCAGCGCGATGGATTTTCCCGTGCGCTCGAGTTCGTCGAGCGCCGTGCCCAAAATCATCGCGCCGGTCGCGCCGAGCGGGTGGCCCATGGCGATCGCGCCGCCGTTGACGTTCACCCTGGCGGGATCGACATCGAAGGCCTGATTGAAGCGCAGCACGACGGAAGCGAAGGCTTCGTTGACTTCGAAGAGATCGATGTCGGAAATCTTCATGCCCGTTTTGGCGAGAAGCTTTTTCGTCACGTCGACGGGACCGGTCAGCATGATCGCGGGCTCGGAACCGATGTTGACGAAGGCGCGAATACGCGCGCGCGGCTTGAGGCCTGCCGCCTTGCCCGCCTTCTCGTTGCCGATCAGAACGGCGGCGGCGCCATCGACGATACCAGAGGAATTGCCGGCGTGATGGACGTGATTGACCGCCTCGATTTCCGGATGTGCCTGGATGGCGACCGCGCCGAAGCCGCCCTGTTCGGCCATCATCACGAACGAAGGTTTCAGCGCCGCCAGCGACTGCATGTCGGTTTGCGGCCGCATGTGTTCGTCTTTCGCGAGAATGGTGAGGCCGTTGACGTCCTTCACTGGCACGACGGATTTCTTGAAGCGGCCCTCTTCCCAGGCCTTGCCCGCGCGCTTCTGGCTCTCCACCGCATAGGCGTCGCAATCGTCGCGCGTGAAGCCGTATTTCGTCGCGATGAGATCGGCGGAAATACCCTGCGGCATGAAATAGGAGGGAATGGCGATGGCGGGATCGACGGGCCATGCGCCCCCCGATGCGCCGATGCCGACGCGGCTCATGCTTTCGACGCCGCCGCCGATGGTCATGTCGTGCTGGCCGGACATCACCTGCGCAGCTGCAAAGTTCACAGCATCAAGGCCCGAGGCGCAGAAGCGGTTGATCTGGATGCCCGGCACGTGATCGCCATAGCCCGCGGTCAGCGCCGCGACGCGCGCGATGTCGCCGCCCGCCTCGCCGACCGGATCGACGCAGCCCATCACGACGTCGTCGACAAGCTTCGTATCCAGCTTGTTGCGCTCGCGGATCGCCTGCAGCGCCGTGGTCGCGAGGCCGAGCGTCGAAACTTCGTGCAGCGAGCCGTCCTGTTTGCCGCGTCCGCGCGGCGTGCGCACGGCGTCGTAGATGAAGGCTTCGGTCATGATGAGCTCCTTACCTAATCGGTCTTGTTCGGATCATCGCCCAGCGTGAGACACCACACAAGGCTCGCGAATTCGTTTCTTGTCACATGCCTGCGCGTTGCGTCGTAGGCATGAACATCCTCGCCGAGGACTAGTATGGCGTCGATTGGCTCGCGAATGCTGCCGTTTTCGATCAGCGCCCCGTCAATGCCGAGGATCGAAGTTCCTTGCCGTTCGCTGCGGGCAATGATTTCGAGAGCCGTGGTCCTGTCGAAATAATATTCCTTACCGGATGTGTAGCTGGCCCGCGGCGCATACTCGTCAAGCCAGCCGCCGGACATGTTCTTCTCCTCAGAAAGCATCCGCAGGCATCGACATCATCGTATCCGCGCCTGTCGATATCCTGGCAAGATGCGCGCCTGTCTCCGGCATCATGCGCTCCATGAAAAATTTTCCAGCGATGAGCTTGGCGTCCATTGCGCCGGCCTGGCTTGAATCCGCCGCCTTCTTCGTCATGGCGGCCTTTGCGATCTTCGCCCACATGTAGCCGAGCGCGACCAGACCGAACATGTGCATGTAATCATAGGAGCCCGCGCCGGCGTTGTCGGGCTTGGCCATCGCGTTCTGCATGAACCACATCGTGCCCTGTTGCAGATGGCCGAGGCCTACCTTCAGCGGCGCGACAAAGGGCTTCATGGCATCGTCGGATTCGTTCTCCTTGATATAACCGCCGACCTCGTTGAAGAAGTTCATCACGGCCTTGCCGCCGTCCTTGGGCAGCTTGCGCCCGACGAGATCGAGCGCCTGGATGCCATTCGCGCCTTCGTAGATCATAGCGATGCGCGCATCCCTGACGAACTGCTCCATGCCCCATTCGCCGATATAGCCGTGGCCGCCGAACACCTGCTGCGCTTTCACCGCATTGTCGAAGCCGCGATCGGTGAAGACGCCCTTGAGCACGGGCGTCAGCAGGCCCAGCGCATCGTCGGACTCCTTGCGCTCTTTCTCGTCGGGCGAGCGGTGGGCGATGTCGGCCTTCAGCGCCGCATAGATCATGAAGGCGCGCGCGGCCTCGTTGAAGGAGCGGATTTCCAAGAGCATGCGCCTGATGTCGGGATGCACCATCAGCGAATCCGCGGGCTTGTCGGGCTGTTTCGCGCCGGACAGCGATCGTCCCTGCAGGCGGTCGCGCGCATAGGCGACGGCGTTCTGGTACGCGGCCTCCGATTGCGACAGACCCTGATTGGCGACGCCGAGCCGCGCCTCGTTCATCATCACGAACATGGCGTTGAGGCCGCGATTGGCCTCGCCGACGAGCCAGCCCTTCGCCCCGTCGTAATTCATCACGCAGGTCGAATTGCCGTGAATGCCCATCTTGTGTTCGAGCGCGCCACATTGAAGCGCATTGCGTTCGCCGGGCTTGCCTTGAGCATCGGGAATGAATTTCGGCACGATGAAGAGTGAGATGCCGCGCGTGCCAGCTGGCGCGCCCTCGATGCGCGCGAGGACGAGATGGACGATATTCTCGGTGAGATCCTGCTCGCCCGCCGAAATGAAAATCTTCTGGCCGGTGATGGCGTAAGAGCCATCGCCATTGGGCACGGCTTTGGTCTTGAGCAGGCCGAGATCTGTGCCGCAATGCGGTTCGGTCAGGTTCATCGTGCCTGACCACGAGCCCTCGATCATCTTGGGCAGATAAAGTTGCTTCAGTTCGGCGGTGGCGTGCGTGTCGATAGCCGCGATGGCCGACTGGGTCAGGCCTGGATACATGGTGAAAGCCATGTTCGCGCCGGCATGGAACTCGTTGAGGATCGCCGCGAGCGTATAGGGCAGGCCCTGCCCGCCATATTCCGGATTGGCGGCGATGCCGATCCAGCCGCCTTCCGCATAGGCCTTGTAGGCTTCCTTGAACCCCTTCGGCGTCGTCACGCTGCCGTCTTCGTTGCGCTTGCAGCCCTCCCGGTCGCCCGACTGATTGACGGGCTGGAGCACCTCGTTGGCGAGCTTGCCGCCCTCTTCCAGAATCGCCGCGACGACATCGGGCGAAGCATCGGCGAAGCCCGGCAAGTTGCTGTAGCGCTCCCAGTGAAACACGTCATTGAGAAGGAAGAGCACATCGCCGACGGGGGCCTGATAGCTGGGCATGGGCGTCCTTTCCTGCAGAGCTGTTGCGCCTGAATATAATGCGCATTTCCGGCAAAGCACGCCCCGGAAAACACCGGCAGCCGCTCTGCGATAAATTTGGTTCATATGTAAACTAAATCGATTGGGTGTCAATGGGGCGTAAAAAAGCAGAAGAGGCCGGGCGATGCCGGCCTCTCTGTCGAAGTTTGCGTCGCACGCTGTGTCTCAGGCTGCCGAAGCCGTTGCCACTTTCTCGGACGAAAGGCGCGTCTGGGTCGCGCGCAACTCCTGGATCGCGATTTCCAGCCCCATCCGCTTGCGCTCTAGTTCCTCGATCTGGCTGACGATACGCATCGGCTCCAACGTCTGCTCGAATTCCACCGGGTCCTCGTCGTTGTAGTTCGCCAGCATCTCCTGAATGCCGGTCAATGTGAATCCGAGCCGCTTGCCCTTGAGGATCAGCTTGAGCCGGCCGCGCTGTTTGGCGTCGTAGAGCCGGACGAAGCCGTGCCGATCGGGCTTCAACAGGCCGCGGTCCTCATAAAAGCGCAGGGCGCGCAGGCTCACCTTGAAGGTGCGGGCCATGTCGCCGATGGTGAAATAATCCGCTTCCTCGCCGTTGCGCGCAGGGTTGCTCCACCGTCCCGGCCGCTCGGAATTCATCTGCAAAGTCATGTGTATCGTGCCCCGTTGCCCGGCGCGCTACGCGCCCTTTTCGCGACCCCGGTTCAGTCTTCTTTCCCGGCTTCACCGTGAGGGTTGCCGTTGCGAATACATACTGATTCGAAGACATATGCAACCTAAAATTGTATTAACACAACCTGAGCGTTTAGTGAGGCCGGCAGATGTTCCTCACCGAAGCGTAAACGGACTGTGCCAAAATCATCCAGTCTTAACCGGCTGTTTACCATAGCGCGCCGAAAGTCGCCGGGCGGCAATGGGCCATTGATTCTGTCGGAAGCCCCGCCGCTGGACTGATTTCCTTCGGTGGGCGAATGCCCCGGCGGGTGGGCTTATGAACAAGACGGTTCCGTGGAGCGTCAAGGGCGTCGATTTCGATGCGCGAACTGCGGCGAAGGAAGCCGCCCGCCGCGCCGGGATGACGCTCGGCGAATGGCTGAACAGCGTCATTGCGGAGCAGGCCGCGGAACAGGGCGTGGATCCCGACGATATCGGCGAGGACGAGCGCGTTGCGGCTGTCCGCTCCCGCCTCGAGCGCATGTCGCCCGCCGCGCGTCCACCGGCCCCCGGTCTGCGCCGCCGCACGGACCGCACATTCGCCCGACCTGCCGAACGCGACTTCGACGAGGATGACACCGACTACGAACGCCCGCGCCCGCGCCGTTATCGCGAAGCCCCGATCCCGCGCGACAGCTATTTCGAAGCCCGCGCGGAGTCCCTGCTCGACGATGCCGCCCGTTCGTTCGAACGTCATGCAAGGCGCGAGAGCGCCGAGACCAATGCGGCGCTCGAAAGCGTCGCGCGCCGCCTCGAGAGCATCGAGGGCCGGCTGGAAACGCCGCGCTCCGAACCCGCGCCTGACCGCGCCCTGAAACGCGTCATATCCCGTCTTGAAAGCCGCATCGAGGCGCTAGCCGCGCGCGAAGATGTCCCCAGTGCGCCGGAGGTGGCGCGCCATTTTCCCGCGCCCGGTTTCCCTGCCGGCGAACCTGTGGCGTCTGCCGTTGTGCACCCCCATGGGCGTACGGATTATGCGCCGCCTTTCGTCCCGCCGGTGCAGCCGCCCCTTGTGTCCGCCCCGGCTTACGCGCCGCCGTCGCATATTCAGCCGCAGGTTGTCGCCGCGCCACAGGCCGCGATGCGCTCCAGCGAACTCGCGCGCATAGAAGCAAAGCTCAACCGCCTGCTCGAACGCGAACAGCAGCAGCCTTTGCCCTTCCCGTCCGATGCGGGCACGGTGGCCTATGCTGCCTATCGTCCGGATTTCGCCGCGCCCGCGCCGCGCCGCTCAATGCAGGACGCGATCGCGGAAATCAACCGCCGCCAAGCCGATCTCGACAGGGCCGGACCGCGAACCGCCACCTCCGCAACAAATCGTTTTGCGGCGCGCGTGCAGACGCCGGCGCAGGACTTTGCTGCGCCGGTTGCAGACGTCGCGAATCCCGAAGCGCACAGCGAACTGCGCAGCACAGTTGCGACTCTGAAGGGTGAGATTGCGGGCCTGACCAAGCACCTCGAAGCCCTGCGCCGCGAGCCCCGGCAGCCAGAGCCGCAATTGGCGCCAGCCCCTGTCGTGACGCCTGAATTCGATGGGCTCAAAAAGGAGATTTCGACGCTCGCCCGGCAGATCGAAAACCTGCGCCAGGATTCGCCGAAGCCCGATCTGACCGGAATTCGCGACGCCATCGCGAACCATGCGCACGAGACGCCGCCCGAACTCGCCGACATGCGCCGCCAGCTTTCCGACATGAGCGCCGCCATCGGCAAACTGGCGCCCCGCGACAGCCTTGCCTCGCTCGAAAAGGCGGTGCGCAAGCTCGGCGAACAGATGAGCCAGCCGCGCTACGATGGCGCGCGCGAGGATCAACTCGCGCCGGTCGAACAACTCGTAGCGGATTTGCAGCGGCGGATTTCGGATTTCGCGCCGCGCGCTGCGGTGGAAACCATCGGCCGCGAAATCGAAACGATTCGTCACACGCTCGAATCCGCCGCGAAATCCGGCGTCGATCAGGAAGCCTTTTCGCGCGTTTGCGCGCAGACTGCCGAAATCCGCAATCTCCTCGCTGCGGCGGTTGCGCGGCCGGTGCCGATCGAAAATATCGAAAAGCAGATTTCTGCTCTCGCCAAGCGCGTGGACATCATCGCAACGCGCGGCATGACTCCGGTCGGCGTGTCCGCCGTCAACGAAAGCGTCGGCGAAATCCGCTCGGCGATGGACGAGGTTGCCTCCGCAACGCTTCTGACGGCGATCGAAGAGCGCATGGAAGATCTCGCGCGCAAGATCGAAGACATTGCCGCCCGTCCCTCGCCTGCCGTGGCGCAACTCGAAACCATCACGCAGCGCCTCGACAATCTCGACAAGACGCTTTCGGCGCAGGCTGAACGCCAGGCAAAGGTTGCGCCCTCGGCCTCAGGCGAAAACATCGGCGAGATTTCCGAACGTCTCGCCTCGATGCAGCAGACGCTGGCCTGGCAGGCCGAACGCCAGCCCGTCGCCAAGGTCGACACATCGCTGCTCGAAGGCATGCTGCAGCAGATCATGGAAAAGGTGAACCGCCCCGCGCCGGCTTCGCCCGCCATGCCGGACCTCGACGGTGTCGAACAATCGCTGAAGGATATTGCTGCTCGCGTCGAAGCAATTGCCGTCCAGCCGGACAACGATGGGCTAGCGGGACTCGAGGAACGCATCACCTCGCTCGCGCTTAAACTCGACCGCCCGGAATTTTCCGGGCCGTCCGTCGGCGATATAGAGCAGACGCTCAATCATCTCGCTTCGCAGCTGGAAGAAAATCGTCTCTCCGCCATCGACGCAGCGTCGAATGCGGCCCGTTCGGCGGCGCGCGATGTGCTCGCGGAGTTTGCGAGCGTAGCGAATGGCGCAGCGCCTTCGCTCGACGCGGCGCGTGAGATCATCGGACGCGAGATCAACAGCCTTCGCGCGCTTCAGGACGCCTCCGATCGCCGCACGCATGCGACGCTCGGCGCGGTCCACGAGACGCTGGAAAAGGTCGTCGATCGCCTTGCCATGCTCGAAGACGAAATCGGCGATCGCGGCAGCGAGGAGCCCGCGCCGCGCCGGGAGCTGGCAGCGACGCCTGAAGAGCGTCTTGCTTCCGGGCCTGCGCCTGTCTTCAGCAAGCCCGAGCCGCAGCGGGATGCACCGGCAGCCGGGCCATTCGTTTCGTCCGCGATCGATCAGCGTGGCGGCGAGAGGCGCGCCGCAGAGCCGGCGCAGCACGCGCCGCCGGTTCAGCCCCCGGCCCCGCCCGCGAAACAATCCGCCTCCCTGCCTCCGGCTCCGGCAGGCCTCGATGCCGACTTTCTGATCGAGCCGGGCTCCGGACAAAGGCCAGCCCGTTCCGGCGCTCCCTCCTTCGAGGGGTCGCGCATCGCCCCAGCGCGGGAAGCCCCGGCGGACGTGCCGGACGAGACCATGGCCGAGCCCCCCGCTCACGGCCGGGCTGCCGCCTCCAATTTCATCGCCGCCGCGCGTCGCGCGCAACAGGCGGCGCAGGCGCAGGCCGAAATCGAGGCCGCCCAGCAGCTCCCGCCCAAGAAGGGCATCAAGGCGCTCGCGCCGGATAACGCGCTCGCCGAAGCGCGCAACCGCGCCAAGGCGGCGGCGTCCATTCTCTCGGGCCTGAAAAGAGGCCCGAAGGCTTCCGCCGACGATGCACTGCCGGATGTCGCCGAACCGGCTGTCGAGCTCGCGCCGAAACAGCCTCGCCGGCTCTTCTCCAGTCGCAAGGTGCTCTACAGCCTCGCCGGTCTCGCTCTGGTGATTGGTGCGCTGACCATCGTCCGTCAGAACTTGATGCGGCCCACCCCGCCGCGCCCGGTGGCGGCCGCGCCCGCAACGCCTGCCGCTCCCCAGCCGCAAGCTTCGGCCCCCGCGCAAGCTTCTCCGGCGCAAACCGGCGCAACCGTTTTCGGCGCGCCGCCCACCGCCATACCGGCTCCTGCCGAACCGGCGCAGGCGCAGAACCCGGCTGCAGAGCCGCGCACCGATCGTTCGCCGGTCAGCAGCATTCCAACTTTCGCCGGCGGCGCGCCCACAGCGTCGACCGCCTCCAGCGCCAACAATCTGCGCGTCGCCGTCGCCGCCGGCGACCCGCGTGCGCAATACGAACTCGCCATCCGCATGGTCGAGGGCCGGCGCGAGAATCGCGATCCGGCCGCTGCAGTCGAACTGTTCGAAAAGGCCGCGCAGAAAGGGCTGGCACCCGCGCAATATCGGCTCGGCTCGCTCTACGAAAAGGGCGTCGGCGTCGAGAAGAATTTGCAGCAGGCGCGTCACTGGTACGAACAGGCGGCCTCGGCCGGCAACGTAAAGGCGATGCACAATTTCGCCGTGCTGCTCGCCGAAGGCGCCGACGGCAAGCCGGACTACGCAACCGCTGCGAACTGGTTCAAGAAGGCCGCCGAACATGGCGTGCGCGACAGCCAGTACAATCTCGCCATTCTCTACGCGCGCGGTCTCGGCATCGAGCAGAGCATGGTCGATGCCTATGTGTGGCTGGCCCTCGCCGAAGCGCAGGGCGACACCGACGCCGGCGGCAAACGTAATGATGTCGCCAAGAGGCTTTCGCCGGGCCAGTTGAGCGAGGCGCAGGAGCGGGTGAAGCGGTTCCGCGCATTGCGCGCGCAGGCTGCCGCCAACGAAGTAACGACGCCTCCCGGCGGTTGGAGCGCCGAACCGACATCCGCGCAGGCTCCCGTCCAGGAACCTGTTGCCGAACAACCCGCGCCAGCGCCGCAACGCCAGCGCGCACCGGCCACGAAACGTCCGAAGGTTTCTTCGCTCTAAACGGAGCGCCGGTGAAAGACGCCAGCGGATAACGGTTGCGGCGATGGCCTGCTCGCGCTAATCGCCGCCCGATGCGGCAGCGCGCTGAACCCGGGGAAAGCAGCGCAACGGGACAAACGGATATCGCGTAGCGGACCAGTATCCGTACGCGGGCGCAAGGGCTGGGAAAGAAGTGCAGATCTATCTGCCGATCGCCGAACTCCCCGTCGACATGCTGCTGGTGCTCGGACTGGGCGCGGCGGTGGGCTTCATCTCGGGCCTTTTCGGCGTCGGCGGCGGCTTTCTGCTGACTCCGCTTCTGATCTTCATCGGCATTCCGCCCGCAGTCGCCGTCGCAACGCAGGGACCGCAGATCGCCGCGTCATCGCTGACCGGTTCGCTGCATTACTGGCGCCGGCGCGCGCTCGATTTCAAGCTCGGCAGCGTGCTGATCGTCGGCGGTATTTTCGGCACCCTGCTCGGCGTGCTGTTCTTCAACCAGATGCGCCGCATCGGCCAACTGGAGACCGTGATCGCAATTTCGTATGTCGTGCTGCTCGGCGGCATAGGATTGCTGATCTTTCTGGAGAGCAGCCGCGCGCTGGCGCGCAGCCACTCGGGCAAGACGCCGCCAGCGCGGCGCGCTGGACGGCATCAATGGTATGAGGGCCTGCCGTTCAAGATGCGCTTTCACCGCTCTGGCCTTTATCTGAGTATTATCCCGCTTCTGGTGATCTCGGTCTTCATCGGTTTCGTCGGCGCGGTGCTTGGCATCGGCGGGGGATTCATTCTCGTGCCGGCGCTGATCTATATTTTTCGCGTGCCATCGAATGTCGTCGTCGGCACGAGCCTGTTCCAGATTTTGTTCAGCATGATCGCGGCGACGATCCTGCATGCGGTGTCCAGCCACGCCGTAGACATGTTCCTCGCGATCCTGCTGATCATCGGCGGTGTCTTCGGCGCGCAGTTCGGCGCGCGCACCGGCGCGAAGCTGCGCAGCGAAATCTTTCGCCTGCTGCTGGCGATGCTCATCCTGGCCGTCGCGGCGCGCTTTGCCTCCGATATCGTCACGCGGCCGGCCGAACTCTTCTCCGTGACGGCGACGGAGACGGCGCGATGATTTCACGTCTTCTCATCGCTCTGTGCGCGGCGCTTTCATTGACGGGCGCAGCGCGTGCGCAAACGAGCAATCTCATCGCAACGCTCTCGCGCGACCAGGTGTTGATTCAGTCGAACTTTACCGGCGAGACGCTGGCGCTCTTCGGCACGTTCACGCCGGGCGCGAATTCGACTGCGCCCTACGACATCGTCGTGACCGTGCGCGGACCGCGCGGCGCGGTGACGGTGCGGCGCAAGCAGCAATTCGGGCCGTTCTGGCTCAATCTCGACAATCGCCGCTATATCGCCATTCCCTCATTCATCGCAGTGATTTCCAATCGCGACATCGAGGCCATCGCCAGCGCGGAAGTGCGCGACGACCTGCGCATCGGCACGGCCGCGCTCATTCCGCCGCAAACCGCCGCGCGCGGCAACGATCCGGAGTTTCGCGCTTCCCTCCAGCGCATACGCGAGAACGAGGGCCTCTTCTACGAAGACGAGGAAGGCGTGCGCATTATCGCCGCCAATGTCTTTCAGGCAAATATAGCTTTGCCGGGCATCGCGCCGCTCGGCCGTTACGACGTCGATGTAACGCTTTTCAATGCGGGCGCGCTGGTCGCCGCGCAACAACTCAATTTCACGGTGACGAAGAGCGGCGCAGAGCAGATCGTGGCGCGCGCGGCCTTCATCTATCCTCTCGCCTACGGCATCATCACGACGATCATCGCCCTGATTTTCGGCTGGCTCGCGAGCGTGATCTTCAGGCGGGATTGAAATCTACAATCTGATCAGCACCACACCGGCGACGATCAATCCTGCTGCGATCCAGCGCGGCCACATCGCTGGCTCTTTCAGCAGAAACATCCCGAACAGCATCGCAAAGAGCACGCTGGTTTCGCGCAAGGCCGCAACCAGCGCGATGGGCGCCTGCGTGAAGGCCCAGATCACCACCCAATAGGCAGCGAGCGACAATGCGCCGGCAATAAAGCCGGACAGCAGGACCGGCCGCATCGCTCCGAAGGCTGACGTTCCCCGGCGATTCAGCGTCCACAGCAGAATGATCAGGCCGTCGCCGGCGAACATCCAGATCGTGAAGCCGGAGGCCGTGCCCGACAGCCGCGCGCCTACGCCATCGACGATCGTGTAGGCGGCAGTGAAACAGGCAGTGCCAAGCGCCCAGAAAAGTGCCTGCGCGGGCATGCGGCGAAAATCGGAGCCGCCGCGCAGCGACATCAACAGCACGCCGCCGGCGATACAGGCGATGGCCAGAACTTTCTGCGCCGCCAGCGCTTCGCCGACATAGAGGACGGCGACGAAGGCTGTCAGGACAGGCGCGCTGCCGCGCGCGAGCGGATAGATCTGGCTCAACTCGCCATGCTCGTAGGCGCGGATGAGAAAGAGCTTGTAGCCTGCATGAATGACCGCGGAAGCTGCGAGCCAGGGCCATGCCGCCTGCGCCGGGATTGGAAAGAATGGAATCAGCAGGAGCGAAATTCCCGCCTGCATGAAGGTGAGAAGGGCGATCGAGGAATAATGGTCGATGCCGAGCTTCACCATCGCGTTCCAGCCCGCGTGCATGGCGGCGGCCGCGAGAACGGCGAAGAAGACCAGTGTGTCCAAGATGCATTCCCGATGCGCCCGGCAACGCGCAACTATCCCCACGCTCCGGAGTGTCGCAATAGGGCAAAGACAATGTTACAAATTCAAGAATATAATTCTAGTACGGAGTGGGGTCCTCATCCGACGCAATATGGGTATGTGCAGGCTTTTGATCCGTGGAAGTCGGATGATGCGCCAAAAGCTTGCGTCGCTCGACTGGAAGCTGGCTTGGGCGCGGCTGAACTTGGGTTTCCATCTGCGGCGTGTACACACCCTTAGCAAAAAGATCCTCCACACCTTTGATTACAGTCCTACGCAGTTTTTCAGCTTCTTCTTTCGTCAGTGCGTTCTTTTCTGTTGCTGCGCTAATTTGCTCCAAAAGCGTCACACCGTCAGAGGCTACCTTTAAAGACGCTGATAGTTTGTGCTGTGGGCCGTGGCGAACTCTGTCCCAGCACTGCAAAAGCAAGTTGGAAAGCTGAGCGATGCCTTTTTCTATACCTATTACATCGAAGCTTTTGTCGCTTCCCGAATCCATCTGGCCGACGACAAGCTCGGAACTCTCGAGGTTTGAGACTTTTGCAATAACGCTATAAAGCTGCTCCAGTGAGTGAAGCGCTTCCGCGAATTGTTTGACAGTAAGACTTGGGTGATCGGGTTCCCGTACTAGTATCGTTAAGCGCTGAGCAGCCATTGTTATTGACTGTTTTTTCTTTACATCTTGAAGAATAAACCCCTCTTCCGCTGAACCTCGCTCGATAAGCTTTACAATGCTTTCGGAATAATCTTGTAAGAAGACAATTCCCAGACGGCATTTCACAAATACATCTCGCCGAGTCTCCGGTAATCCGGTCCATAAGTTTGGTTCCTTAATAGGATCTATACCGAATGCGGACATCACTGCGTCTTCAGCTGCATTAAAATGAGAAGAAGCAACCATAAAGTCTGTATACGTTCGGAGAATTTTATCATCGAGCGGCTTTTCTGGCCTTCCCGCTTCACGGAAAAAGCGTGATGCACCAGTCGACGTTAAAGTCTCTGATACTGAAAGAATCGCATCAATCAGTTCTCTACGGCGCATTCAAACACTCCCAAATTAAAATATCGCAGATCAACTCTGACGAGTAACTCACTGCGGAAGACACAGCATGAGCTAAACTATTTGCAAGCTTGAAGCGATGCTCCCACAGAATGAAACAAGAAACCTTTAGCTCCTGAAAACATTAACTGTTCTTCGCTTTGCCCAAATCAGTCGCCGACGCAATTCCTTCCGCCGACGGCGAAGACGCGCGCGCGCCCGAGAACATGAGCGGTGAAGGGCCGTATGCCGAACAGAGGCGCAAAGGCCGCGTCGCGGATGTTGAGCCCGCCTGCATAGGCGCCGAAGGCCGGCAGCACGCAGCGCGTTCCGTCACTCACGAAACATTTGCGGCGCAGGCTGCCGGATGGCGAGACGACGCGCGCCGCCGGATGCAGATGACCAGCAATCTCGCCATGCGAGTCGCCGTGGCGCGGTTCGTGACGAAAGACGAGAGGGCCGAGCGTCAGCTCTTCCTGCATGTCGCCGAGACCGGCGGGTATTTGCGGATCGTGATTGCCGGCGATCCATATCCAGTCGCGCCCGCGCATCAGCGCGCGCAAGGCATCATAGTCGTCACGCGCCATGCGCTCGCCCGCGCGCGCATCATGAAAGGAATCGCCAAGCGCAACCACGGTTTTGGGCTGGTAGCGCAGGACAAGCGTTGCAAGGCGTGCCAGCGTCGCCGCCGTATCATAAGGTGGCAGCATCTGCCGGCGCATCGCGAAGGCGGAGCCCTTTTCGAAATGCAGGTCGGCGACGGCCAGAAGACGCGCTTCTTCGTGCCATAGCGCGCCAGCAGGATCGGCGGCGAGCGAAACGCTGGCGACCGTTATTGTCGCTGCCGTTTCGTTTCGTGTCGTCTGCGCCTGCTGCATCAGTCCTTCGCTTCATCGATGTTTCACTCTGCGGCCAGGAGGATTTCCTCATCCTGAGGAAAGCGCGTCAGCGCTTGTCTCGAAGGACGAGGAAATCCGGTTTCCTGCCCATGTCCCTCGTGCTTCGAGACGCGAAGCTCCGCTTCGCTCCTCAGCATGAGGGACAATAAAGTCCCGGCTAATTCCCCATTGCCTCGCGCACGAGGTCTTCTGCGGCTTCCACCAGCACCTGTTCGCGGGCCTCGCCGTAAACAGGTTCGCGACCGATTTCCAGCATGACCGGGACCGCGAGCGGCGAAATCCGCTCCAGATCCTTATGCACGATTCGTCCCTCGATCCGCGACAGCATCTGCGCGAGCCGCTGCAGGTCAAGTAGACCGCTCATTGCATCGTCGCGGGCCGCACGCAGGAGAATGTGATCGGGTTCGTGGCGGCGCAGCACGTCGTAAACGAGGTCGGTGGAAATCGTCATCTGCCGCGCGGTCTTCTCCTTGCCTGGAAAGCGCCGCTCGATCAGCCCGGCGATAATCGCGCAATTGCGGAAGGTGCGTTTCATCAGCGCCGATTCCTGCAGCCATTCCTCGAGATCGTCGCCCAGCATGTCGCGTGCGAAGAGTTCGCCCATCGACACGAGGCCCTTCTTCGCCCGCGTGCCCGCGTCGGCGAGCGACCAGATGGCGATGGCGTAATCATTGGCGACGAAGCCGAGCGGCTTCAAACCCATGCGCTCCATGCGGCGCGTCAGCAGCATTCCCAGCGTCTGGTGCGCAAGCCGCCCCTCAAAGGGATAGGCAACGAGATAATATCGCCCGCCGCGCGGAAATGTTTCGACGAGCATGTCGCCCGATGGCGGCAGCATGGAGAGATGCTGCTGCAATTCCAGCCAATCGGCGACCTGCGTCGGCAGATGTTTCCAGGCGCGGGGGTCGGACAGCATGCCGCGCACGCGTTCGGCGAGATAGGTCGAGAGCGGAAACTTGCCGCCGGCATACGAAGGCACCTTCGGCGTGTCGCTGCGCGCGCGCGACACCAGCGCCTCGTTCTCGACTATCCCTTGCAACGCGAGTATTTCCCCGCCGAACAAGAACGTATCGCCGGGGACCAGCGTTTCGAGAAAATACTCCTCGATTTCGCCGAGCACGCGCCCGCCACGCGCGACGGGGCCGGTATATTGCGGACGCTGCGCCGTCGCGGGATCGCCGCCGGCCAGCCGCGTCGGATACCACAGCGAGCCGCTGCCACTGCTCTTGGAAGCACTCTTCGCAATCGGTTTGCGCTCGCGCGTCAGGCGCACCTTCAGCATGTTTTCTTCGACGATGGTGCCGACATTCATGCGCCATGTTTGCGCGACACGCGGGTTAGCGATGCGCCAGAGGCCATCCTTCGTCTGCCTGATCTTGGCGAAGCGGTCATACGTTTTCAGCGCATAGCCGCCGGTCGCGACAAAGGCGACGGCGTCATCGAAGGTGGCGTGTTCGAGATTGCGGTAGGGCTCTGCCGAAATAATTTCGTTGTAGAATTGATCAGCCTGAAATGGCATGGCGCAGGCCATGCCAAGAATGTGCTGGGCCAGAACATCGAGCGCGCCGGTGCGCGCGACCGGCGTATCCTGAGCGCCGGCTTTTGCGGCATCGATGGCGGCGCGGCATTCCAGCACTTCGAAACGGTTCGCCGGCACGAGCAGCGCGCGTGAAGGTTCGTCGAGACGATGGTTGGCGCGACCGATGCGCTGTGTAATGCGGCTTGCGCCCTTGGGCGCGCCGACATTGATGACGAGATCGACATCGCCCCAGTCGATGCCGAGATCGAGCGTCGACGTGCAGACGACGGCCTTGAGCTTCCCTTCCGCCATGGCGGCTTCCACGCGCCGCCGCTGGCTTGCATCGAGCGAACCGTGATGCAGCGCGATGGCGAGATTGTCGTCGTTGATCGACCATAACTGCTGGAAGACGGCTTCCGCCTGCGCGCGTGTATTCACGAAGACGAGCGTCATGTGCGCGCGTTTGATCGCTTCGTAAATCTCCGGCATGGCGTGGATCGCGCTGTGGCCTGCCCAGGGCAGGCGCTCGCGCGTGTCGAGCATGGAAATTTCAGCGGCGGCGCCTGCCGACGCGGTCACCAGTGCGCTCAAATTGTTCTGCGGCGGCGTCTGCGGAACGAGCCAGCGGCGCAACTCGTCGGGGTCACGTACCGTTGCAGATAGGCCCGTCGCTGTCATGGCAGGCGCGAGATTGCGCAGACGCGCAAGACCCAGCGCGAGAAGATCTCCGCGTTTCGATGTCACCAATGCGTGCAATTCGTCGAACACCACCCGTTGCAGCGTCGCGAAAAGATGTTCGGCATCGGCCGAACCTAGCAGCAATTCCAGCTGCTCCGGCGTCGTCAGCAATATGTCCGGCGGAAGCCGGCGCTGTCGCATGCGCCGCGAAGCCGGCGTATCGCCCGTGCGCGTTTCGAGACGCACCGGCAGGTTCATTTCCGCGACGGGCATTTCGAGGTTGCGCGCGACATCGACTGCCAGCGCCTTCAGGGGCGAGATGTAAAGCGTATGGAGGCCGCGAATATTGCGGCGCTGCTGCGCCAGATCGACAAGAGTCGGCAGAAATCCCGCCAGCGTCTTGCCTGCGCCGGTCGGCGCGATCAGCAACGCGCTTTCGCCGGTCTGCGCTTTTGCCAGAAGTTCGAGCTGATGAGCGCGCGGGGTCCACCCGCGCGCGGCGAACCACGCGGCGAAGGTTTTCGGCAGAACGGCGGGAATCGCCTTGGGCTGTTTCACCCGGCGAAATTAGGTCTTCGCCATCACCGCGACCAGACCCGGTACGGGTTCGCCCCGGTCGCGGCGTGTCGAGGCTTCCTCGAGGGAGATCGTTTCAAGCCCGTTCGCCCCGGCAAGCTCGCGCAAATAGTCCGCCGAATGGGCGTAGCGCATGTCCTCGCCGACGGTGAAATCCGCGCCTTCGCCTTTCTGCACGGAGAAGGAGAAGAGGCCCCCCGGCTCAAGCACGCGGGCGCTTTCGGCGAAAATCGGCGCGAGATCGCCGACATATACAAAAACGTCCGCCGCCACGACAAGGCTGGCGACGCCCGCCGCGCTCGCCGTCAGCCAGCGCCAGATGTCGCCGGTTTCCAGTCGCCGGTATGCGCCCGTCGCCTTGGCGGCCTCGATCATCTTCGGCGAGAGATCGACGCCGTCAATGGCCCGGCAACGCTCGCGTATTTCGACGCCCATGAGTCCCGTGCCGCAGCCGAGGTCATAGGCGGCGTTGAACTGGAACGGCCGCGCCATGCGCGCGCTGCCACGCTCCAGGGCTTCGCGCAGTAACACGGGACCGCGGTACTCGAGCGTTTCCACGAGATGCTTGTCGAAACTGTCTGCATACTGGTCGAATAGTCCGGTGACGTAACTCTCCGGCGGCGCGGGTGGCGCCGGCAGCGCGCCCAGCGCCGCAAGTTTGAGATCGGCCGCGAGAAGGCCAACCGGGTCGCGTTCGAGCGCGGACTTGTAGGCAGATATCGCGCCCGCCACATCGCCGAGCCGCTCCCGTTCCCGGCCGAGTTCGAACCAGGCCACGGCCCACCAGGGGGCCTGTTCGAGGATCTGCTCGTAGATTCCGGCTGCGGCCTCGTGAAAGCCTTCCTGTCCGGAAGCAAGCGCCCATTCGCGGCGACGGTCGAGCAGCACGTCGCCCGATGACACGACGCGCGGCATGCGCGGGTAGGCGGTGTTGATGCCGGACATCTTCGAGAGAGCCTGCCTGACGTAGCCGATGAAACCGGAGACGAATTTCATGTCTCCGGTTGCGCGTGCACGCCCTGTCAGTCAAGCGCCGTTTGGCGAATCCCTACGCGGCGGGCGCGGGAACCTGCGTCAATTGCCGCTCCAGTTGCTCCGCCAACCCTGCCGGAAGGCTCAGCGCACCAGCGAGTGTTTCCAGATAGGCCTTCTCCCGCGCATCGTCCGGGTCGATGGCCAGCCGGGAGGCCAGCCAGATCTCCGATGCCTGATCCGGCCCGCCCGCCAGCGCCGCGATCTCGTAGGCCGAGGCAGGCCGCGCCAGCGCGTCGAAGACGAACGCCTTGTCGTCGGCGTCGAGGGTCAGCCGATTGACGTGCTCGAAAATCGCCCGGTGTTCGTCCGGCCCGATATGACCGTCGGCGTTGGCGGCGGCGATCATTGCGCGCACCAGAGCAAGCTCGAAAGGTTTGCCGTCGGCAGCGAGCCGCTGGAGTTGTGGAGGCGCTGCAGGAGCCGGGGCGCCAGCGGTCTGCAGCGCGCCGGTTTGCGACTGCTGATTTTCCTGCCAGGTCTGCCACGCCTTGAGCGCCAGCGCGCCCAGCGCCGCCGCGCCACCGTAACCGGCGACACCGCCCGCCATCTTGCGCATTTTCTTGTTGCCGAGGAGGACGCCCAGAAGGCCGCCAGCGGCAAGCCCCCCAAGCGCTCCGCCCGGAAAGCCCGACAGGCCGCCCTGAATGGTGTTTCGGGCCTTCTGCGCCATGTCGCTGGCGGAGCCGGCCGCGCCCGCACCCAAAAATTGTTCGATCAGCTTCTTCGGGTCCATCTCGCATCCATCCTCGGTTTCGGTCGCGGCTGGAGATGGGAAGCGCTCCCGCTTTCGCCAAGCTGGTAGAGCTACCGGCGTAAGGGTGCTCTATCTTGGCTTTTGCGGCCATGTGCGCCAGCGCACATCCTGAAGGAACAGGCCCGGGCATCCTGCGTTCATCGAAAGCGAGCCAAACAGGCCAGCGCAGGGGACCAAGATGACGAACCGCAGCGAAATCTTCTCGATCCGCACCATTCTCCCGGTGGGTCTGGGCGTCGCAATCGGCATCGCGGTCGGCGCAGTCGCTCTCGCCAATGTTCCCGCCGTGAAGGCGCCGGTAGCCCCCGCTGCCGCAGAGCAGACCAGCGCCATCAAGCCGCTGTCCGCCGCCAAGGGCATCAGCTTCGCCCGCGCCAATCGCGATGGCGAGCGTTGCTTCTCGGCGCAGCAGATCCGCACGGCGGAAACCTTCTGCACTCACTGACCTCATCTCTTTCGCGGCTTCGCTTCCTCCAGAGCGCTTGACGCATAACAGGCCGGCTGTTCCCGCAGTCGGCCTTTTGCTTTTCGTGGCCCACTGCCTATCTCTTGTCGATGTCTTCGCCTTTGCTTGCCCTGACTCCCGAAGGACTGTTTTGTCCGGCGGGCGGGTTCCACATCGATCCCGTCCGCCCGGTCGCGCGGGCCCTGATCACGCACGGTCACTCCGATCACGCGCGTCCCGGACATCACGCCGTGCTGGCCACGGACGAAACGCTCGGCATCATGGCGATCCGCTGTGGCGAAACCTTCGCACGGGAAAAGCAGGCGGCATCCTATGGAGAAGCGATTCAGCTTGGCGATGTGCGCGTGTCCTTTCATCCGGCGGGACACGTGCTGGGCTCGGCGCAAATCCTGATCCAAGGCAAGCACCACGGTCGCCAGACGCGCATCGTGATTTCAGGCGACTACAAGCGTCAGCGCGATCCGACTTGCCTGCCATTTGAAGTCGTGCGCTGCGACATCTTCATTACCGAAGCGACCTTCGGCCTGCCGGTCTTTCGTCATCCCGACACGCGTCACGAAATGGAGCGCCTGCTCGCCTCGCACAAACTTTTCCCTGAACGCACGCATCTCGTAGGCGCTTATTCGCTCGGCAAGGCCCAGCGCGTCGCGGCCATTCTGCGCGAAACCGGTTACGACAGGCCGATCTACCTGCACGGCGCGGTGGACAGGCTGATGGAGTTTTATCGCACGCGCGGAATTGATTTCGGGGAATTGCGCAAGGTGTCTGCAAGCGACCGCAGCAAACTTGCTGGCGAAATCGTGCTCTGCCCGCCCTCCGCCATCAGCGATCTCTGGTCGCGCAAATTTCCGGAACCCGTGGCTGCCTTTGCCTCGGGCTGGATGCGCATCCGCGCACGGGCGCGCCAGCGCGGCGTCGAACTTCCCCTTGTCATTTCCGACCACGCGGATTGGGACGACCTCACGGCAACAATCATCGAGACTGGGTGCAGCGAAGTCTGGGTGACGCATGGCGAGGCCGATGCGCTGGTTCACTGGGCGCAGACACGGCAGCTACGTGCGCAGCCTCTGCATATGCTCGGCTATGGCGATGAGGAAGAAACCACCGAAGATGGCGCCGAGGCGATGTCATGAATCGCTTCGCGGAACTTCTCGACGCCATCGCCTTCGAGTCCTCGCGCAATGGCAAGCTGCGTCTGATCTCTGCCTATTTTCGCGAAGCGCCCGATCCCGATCGCGGCTATGCGCTCGCGGCCATGACGGGCACGCTGGATTTTGCGCATGCCAAGCCTGCGCTCATTCGCACGCTGATCTCCGAACGCACCGATCCCGTGCTGTTTGCGCTGAGCTACGATTACGTCGGCGATCTCTCGGAAACCGTCGCGCTGATGTGGCCTGCCGATGCCAGGCAAGTCGATGCGCCCCGGCTTGGCGAGGTCGTTGCAACGTTGTCGCACACGGGCAAGACGCAATTGCCGAAAGTGCTGGCCGGACTGCTCGACAGGCTCGACGAAAAAGGCCGCTGGGCGCTGTTGAAACTCATCACCGGCAGCCTGCGCATCGGGGTATCGGCGCGTCTCGCCAAGACGGCGCTTGCAGCAAACGCCGGCATAGCTGTCAATGAGATCGAGGAAATATGGCCGGGGCTTTCGCCGCCCTTTACCGATCTCTTTGCGTGGATCGAGGGTGGCGAACGTCCTGAAGTTTCCGACCCGGCGCCCTTTCGTCCCGTCATGCTGGCGCACGCCATCGAGGAGCGCGACTTCGAGGCGCTGTCGCCGCAAGAATTTCATGCCGAATGGAAGTGGGATGGCATTCGCGTGCAGGCCGTCGCCGGCACAGGTGAAAACGGCGCACGCGTCGCGCGGCTTTATTCGCGCACGGGCGAGGATATTTCCGGCGCTTTTCCCGAACTGGCGCAGGCCCTGTGTGAAGAGCGGTTCGGCGATTGCGCGGTCGATGGCGAATTGCTTGTCATGCAGGATGGCAAGGTGCAAAGCTTTGCGATGCTGCAGCAGCGACTCAATCGCAAGGCGGTGACGCCGAAGCTGATCGTCGACTATCCCGCGCATATCCGAGCCTACGACCTCCTCGCGGAACAGGGCGATGATTTGCGCTCGCTGACCTTCGCCGCGCGGCGCGAGCGCCTCACGGCCTTCATCGGCAGGCTCGAACATCCGCGCTTCGATCTCTCGCCGCTGCTGTCATTCGAAAGCTGGGAAGACCTCGCGGCCTCGCGCGCGCAGCCCGCCGATTTCGACACCGGCGAGAATGCACAGGCGATCGAAGGCGTGATGATCAAGCGCTCGGATTCGCCCTATGTCCCCGGCCGCCCCAAGGGGCTCTGGTTCAAGTGGAAGCGCGATCCCTTCAACATCGACGCTGTGCTGATGTATGCGCAGCGCGGCCACGGCAAGCGCTCGTCCTACTATTCCGATTACACCTTTGGCGTCTGGCGCAGCGGCGAAAGCGGCGAGGAACTGGTGCCGGTTGGCAAGGCCTATTTCGGCTTCACCGACGAAGAGCTGAAACAGCTCGACAAATTTGTCCGCGAGAACACGACCAACCGCTTCGGTCCCGTGCGGGAAGTCGCCTATGGCCAGACGCAGGGCCTCGTGCTGGAAGTCGCCTTCGAGGGCGTGCAGAATTCGCCGCGTCACAAGTCCGGCGTCGCCATGCGCTTTCCCCGCATATCCCGCATACGCTGGGACAAGCCCGCGGGCGAAGCCGACAGGCTGGAGACGCTTGCAGCGCTGGTGGGGACGCGGAAGTAGAGTATTCACTAGGGCAGCCCCGAACCAAGCAACAATGCAAAGCGTTGTCGTTTAGGATGAGATTTATATGACGACAAAAAAGGAATTTCACTTGGCTTTGCGTGAAGCGCGAGAGAAGGCAAAAATTTCTGAGGCGGATGCCGCGTCGATGGCGAATCTCAATGCTAGCTGGTATTGGGATCAAGAAAATAACGCAGATGAATGGTGGTCGGTTACGCCATTGGTCTGTACAATACCATTGATAAACTACTTTAAGATTGAATGGGAAAAGTGTTTCGATTGGCCTGCCGGAAAGCGGCTTGATTTCCGTAAAGCAGCGAATGAGCATATAGCCGAAACTCGAAAAGAACTGGGACTTTCGCTTGCAGAATTCTGTGAGCGTTGCGGGCTTTATGAAAGCTTCGGATTCATCATTGAGGGTCATTATTTAGGGCTGTATCTTTATCCTCCCGACGTTCTTGTTGAAGTTGCGAAAACTCTCGGTATCGATGCGTCCGATCTAATGCGACTTGGAATGAAGCAATAGAAGGCCAGTTTTGTCTGGCGAATAAAAATCTGTCACGCGCCCTTGTCGTGATGCAGCACGTCGGTCTCGCCGTGCAGCACGCCATGCACGAACGCGCTGCCTTCGGTCGCAAGCCCGCCGGAATGCAGAAAGCTCGTCGCAAAGCCGGCGATGAACGCGACACCCGCAGCAATGACGGCAGCCATCGCCAGCGTGTCGATATCCGGCGCGCCGCCGGACAGCGCAATCACGATGCCGGCGGTTGCGACACCACAGAGCAGTGCGATAGCGGCGTCGGTCCCCGATGCGCGCGGCCAGAGCGCCAGCGCCAGCAGCGGCGCCACAACTGCCGCCGACAACATGATGGCGAAGCTCGCGAGCCGTCGCGGATCCGCGCCGTATGTCCAAATGAGCCATCCGCTGGCGGCGATGGCGGCGATCATCACGAGGCGCGTCGTCGCAAGTCGCCGGCTCGTCAGCGCGCTCGTGTCGCGCACACGATAGAAGGCGTCGTGTCCGACAGCCGTCGCAAAACTCTGGATGCCCGCGCCGGCCAGCACCAGCGAAATCGCGATCAGTCCTGCTGCGGCAAGACCCGAAAAGGCGACGCCGAATTCGCGCAGCTCCGGCGCGGCGAGCAGCAGCCAGAGCCCGGAGGGCGCATAATCCTCCTTGCGCAACACGAGGCCGGCAAAACCCAGCATCTCCTTGCAGGCGGCGAGCGCCGCTTCCGGCGTCGCAGCGGCCTTGCCGCAGATGCGCAGGAGATCGCTGCCGCTGGCCTGATAGGCGAAAGCGGGCAGCCGGTCCGGCCGTTCGCCGGAAAGCCATTGTTCGGCGGCGATGGCCGCGAAGGCGAGGCTGGCGGTGACGATGGCGAAGGCGACGAAGGCCCAGGCGATGGCCGAAACGCCGGCCTTCCGCGACTCGCTCGCGTCGTGTGCGGTTGTTGACGGCAGTAGCAAGGGGGCAAGCGCTGCGATACCCAAAGCGACGGCCGCAAAGATCGCCAGTCCATGCGCGGGTACGGCCTGCTTTCCCTGCCACGTCGCGATCAGCGCGACGGCGCTGTCCCATGCCGCGCGATCGCCGAAGGCGGGAAGCGGCAAGGCCTCGCCCGCTATGAGGGTGATGGCGAGCGGAAGCACGATCGCCGCCAGCAATATGCCCGCCGCCCCCGTCGCGCCCCAGATCACACCGGACAGTCCCCCGGGGACAGCGAGCAGGATGAGAACCACGCCCGTCAGGATGGCCGCCGCGCCGCGCCCGAGGCCGAGTGCGGCCTCAAGTGTCCGCACAGACAGTTCGAAACCGGCGACGCCTATGGCGAGAGACGCGGCCGCCACGATGGTGACGGCGCTGAGCCGCACGCTCAGGCCCGGAAATCGCGCGGCGATGAGATCGGGCAGCGAGAAGGCGCCGGTCTTGCGCAGCAACGGCCCGGTGACCAGCGCAACGAGCACGAAGCCGGTCGCCAGTCCCGCCACGAGATAGGGGCCCGCATAGGCGCCGGCCGACGGCGGCAGAAAGGGCAGAAGAAATCCGCAGACCAGCGCGACATTGGCGAAGGCGGCATAGGGCGCAGGCACGGCCCGCCCCGCCGCATAGAATCGCGAGATGCGCACGGCGTGCATCAGCAGCCCGATCATGGCGAGACCGGCGATGGCAAGCACGGGACCGAGCACGCCAACGATTCCCTCGGGAACGCCGATGCGATCGAGCAGCGCGACGAGACCCGCGCCGGCGACGAATGCGATCATCGCGAAGGCGACGCGGCCGTCGATACTGGCGCGTTCGAGCAAATCTTCGTCGGTCAGCGGGCGCTTCATGCAAACATCCGTCGGGCTGCGGAAACTCCCTAGCATAAGAGCCTTCGCCCCTTGCGCGATTTTTCGCGCCGATTAACAATGCCAAGCTGCCGGAAGACGGCGGGGCAGGACAATGGAGGCGCGGCAAAGCCGCGTGCGAGAGGTGGGGCAGTGGCGGAAAACAGCCGGATTCTGATTGCCGACGATCATCCCCTCGTTCGCGGGGCCCTGCGGCAGGCGATCGCCGGCGCGGTGCCCGGCGCGCTCATCAGCGAATGCGGCGACATGGTCGAGTTGAGCGCCTCGCTGGAAAAGGCCAAGGGCACTGACCTTGTGCTGCTCGACCTCAACATGCCCGGTGTGCGCGGCTTTTCGGGCCTGATGTACATGCGCGCGCAATATCCCGATATTCCCGTGATCGTCGTCTCCGCCAATGAGGAACGCGACACGATCCGCCGTTGCATCGATTTCGGCGCGTCCGGCTATATCCCGAAGACCACCGACGTCGAGGTGATGCGCAATGCCGTGCGCGTGGTGCTCGATGGCGGCGCCTGGACGCCGCCCGATGTCGGTCTCGCTTCGCCGCCCGACAAGGAAACTGCGGACATCGTCCGCCGTCTCTCCTCGCTGACCCCGCAGCAAGTGCGCGTATTGATGATGCTGTCGGAGGGGCTGCTCAACAAACAGATCGCCTACGAACTCTCGGTCTCCGAAGCGACAGTGAAGGCGCATGTCTCCGCGATTTTGCAGAAGCTTGGCGTCGACAGCCGTACGCAGGCCGTCATCGCAGCCTCGAAAATCGAAGCCGGCCAGTGGCAGGGCGGCCTCAACAGCGCGCAGTAGGGATTTCGACCGCCGCCTGATCGCCGTCACGGTTTCGCCGCGACGCTCAGCTATGTCGCGTCCAGTTTCAGTTCTGACCGGAGGCGGGCATGAAGGCGGCAGGCATCATTTTCATGGCGGCGGCGGTCATCGCCATGCCCGCATTTGCGCAGCAGGCGCAGCCATCGGGCGACGAAAGCCAGAACGGCCGCTACACCATGACCCCCGCGCCCAACGGCTTTCTGCGCATGGATACGCGGACCGGCGCTGTATCGCTCTGCACGCTGCGTGAGGGAAACGTCGCCTGCACAACGAGCGCCGACGAGCGCGGCGCGCTGGAAGCGGAAATCGGCCGGCTGGCTAAGGAGAACGCGGGCCTGCGCGAACGCCTCGCCGAAGTCACCCAGCGCGGCCCTGCCGCGCGGC
>CAINED010000004.1 GCA_903847605.1 uncultured Hyphomicrobiales bacterium
CGACGGCCTCGACGAGCTACAACGAGCCTTTCCACGTCGCGCGCAAGTTCGCTTCGATCGATCATATCAGCCACGGTCGCGCCGGCTGGAATCTCGTCACATCGGGCGTGCCGGGCGACGCCTATAATTTCTCGCGCGACGAGCATTACGAACACGGCGTGCGCTACAATCGCGCCGACGAATTTGCGAAGGTCGTCACGGCGCTGTGGGATTCCTGGGACGACGACGCCTTCATCCGCGACAAGGAAAGCGGCCTCTTTCTCGATCCCGCCAAGATGCATACGCTGAACCACAAGGGCGAGTGGTTCAAGGTGAAGGGACCGCTCAACGTGCCGCGCTCGCCGCAGGGCTGGCCTGTGATCGTGCAGGCAGGCGGCTCGGAAGACATGATCCAGGTCGCTTCGAAATATGGCGAAGTGATTTTCTGCGCGCCGCTCAATCTCGAACAGTCGGCAAAATTCTATCGCGAGATCAAAGGCCGCCTCGCGGAGCATGGCCGCACGCCGGACGCCATGAAGATCATGCCAGGCCTCAGCCCCATCGTCGGGCGCACGGCGGAGGAGGCGGAAGAAAAGCAGCGCTTTCTCGACTCGCTGACGCATCCGGTGGTGGCTCGTGAAATCCTGTCGCTCATTCTCGGCGGCGCGGATCTGTCGAAATACGACATGGATGCGCCGATGCCGCAGATGACGCCCGACAAGACGGCCGGGCAGAGCATTTTCAATCACGTCATGGAAATCGCGCGGCAGGGCAATCTCACCTTGCGCCAGACCGCGCAGGTGGTGGCCGGCGCGCGCGGCAAATTCGTCGTGAAAGGCACGCCGGAGCATGTCGCCGACGTCATGGAAGACTGGTTCCGCAGCGAGGCCTGCGACGGCTTCAACGTCATGCCGCCCTATCTGCCGGGCGCGCTCGACGATTTCGTGGATATGGTGATCCCGGAATTGCAGCGGCGCGGATTGTTCCGCAGGGAATACGAAGGCAAGACGCTGCGCGAAAATCTCGGGCTGAAGCGTCCGGTCAGCCGCTATGCGAAACAGCCCGAGCCTTCAGTCGTCAAATAGCGTTTTGGGCTGGGGCCTGCCGCCAGCCGCCTTGCGACGGGGCGGCGTAGCTTGTGCGCCAGACGGCTCGGCTGGCCGGGACGGTTTCGCGGGCAATTGAATTTCCGGCCCGTCGTTGGCGACCTTGTTGACCAGCGGCGCAATCTCGAAAGCTTCCAGCACATCGTCATCCGCCGGGCGCATGAGCGCTGTGGCGTCTTCCAGATCCGTATCGAAATTGTCGAGCCAGGCGTCGAAGTTTTCAGGCTCCAGAATCACGGGCATGCGGTCGTGGATGCCGGCCATGAGGCCGTTGGCGTCGGTGGTGAGAATGCAGGCGGTGTCCTGCTCTTCCCCGTTCGGACCCGTCCAGGTTTCCCAGAGGCCGGCAAAGGCCATGGGGTTGCCATCGCGCCGGCGGATGAGAAAGGGGATGGCGGGCGCTTTCGACTTTCCCTTCCCCACCGTGTCTCGACGCCACTCGTAAAAAGCGTCGGCGATGAAGATGCAGCGCCGCCGCCGGATGGCATTGCGGAAGCTCGGTTTCTCCAGCACGGTTTCCGCGCGGGCATTGATGACCAGCGGAAAGTCCTTGGGGTCTTTCACGAAGCCCGGCAGAAATCCCCAGCGCACCAGCGTGAAGTGGCGGGCTTTGCGGCCTTCGCCGTCACGCTCCATCCGGATGACCGGAACCGGCTGAGTCGGCGCGATATTGTAGCGCGGCGGGAAATTGGGTTGTTCGACATAGCGGAAGAAGCTCCGGACGGCCTCCGGAGGCAGGGTGATCGCGAACCGTCCGCACATGGTTAATCCCCAAAAAAATCTAAGAGAAGAATAAAATATTCTGTCATCGCAACCACTTGTTATTTTTCATGGCTTAGTTTCGATCTCGAAGATTCATCAGGACATTGAAGACGGACAATGCCCTTCAACCGCCAGGCACAGGCGCTTCGTATCGAGGCGCTCAAACACGAAACCAGCAACGCGATTGCCGAAGTCGAGCAGCGCGCGCTTTCGCTCGTCAATCCCGCGTCGGGTCTGGCGAACGATTATCTCCATCTTTTCAACGAAGTGGTGATGCTCATCGAGCAGCTCCCGTCGATGCCGGAGCTGATGGAAGATCTGCAGACGTGGCGGCCGACCAGCTACCGCGACTATTTCGGGAATTCGCCCCTGCCCGGCCGGCACTCGGCACTTGAAGTCTACGACCAGCTCGATTCGGCCTTCCGGGCCGCCTTCGACACGGTGGTCGGCGAACTCGACAGCCAGGCGACCGGGATCGTCGTGCAGATTCGCCGGCACATGCGCACGAAGGGTGACAGCGATCCGCAAGGATTGGCGGCCATCTGCGAAAAGGGCGGCCAGTCGCTGCGCGACACGCTCGACAAGGCCGTGGACATCGTCAACAACGGCGTCCAGGGCATGCAGAAAAATGCGCAGGCGCGCGCGGACCGTCTGCTCGCGGTGCGCATCAAGGCGATCAAGGATCTCGAGGACTTTTACAAGGCGCCGCTGTTCCCGTCGCAAGAGGACGAGGACAGATAATTATCCGGGCTTCTTGAGGCTGACCGGCGGCGCGGAGTCATCCGGCACGAAGAAATCCTGCATCAGATCGACAGAGGGGTCGGCGCGATAGCGATCGAACTCGCGCACGCCGTTTTCCCACAGGAACGTGTCGTCGATCAGGAATTTACCGCTAAGGCTCTTTGCTTCCTTGCAGAAGATCATGTGCGCGGCGTCTGCAAGAATCTCGGGCGTGCGCGAGGCGCGCATGATCATGTCGCCGCCGAGCAGATTTTGCACGGCCGATGTCGCGATGGTCGTGCGCGGCCACAGCGCATTGACCGCAATGCCTTTCGCGCGCAACTCGCCGGCCAGTCCAAGCACGACCAGCGACATGCCGAATTTCGCCATGGAATAGGCGGTGTGCCCGGCGAACCATTTTTCCTTCATGTCGAGTGGCGGCGATAGCATGAGGATATGCGGATTGGACGCCTGCGCGAGAAAAGGCACGGCGAATTTCGACACCATGAAGGTGCCGCGCGCATTGATCTGATGCATCAGATCGAAGCGCTTCATGTCGGTCTTCTGCGAATCGGTGAGCGAAATCGCGCTGGCGTTATTCACGACGGTGTCGAGCGAACCGAAATGCTGCGCCGTCTTTTCGAGGGATGTGCGTACGTTGTCCTCGTCGCGCACATCGACCACGAGCGGCAGCGCCTTGCCGCCCACCTTCTCGATCTCTTCGGCGGCCGTGTAGATCGTGCCGGGCAGTTTGGGATGTGGCTCGGTCGTCTTGGCGGCAATGGCGATATTGGCGCCGTCGCGCGCCGCACGCAACGCAATGGCAAGGCCGATGCCGCGCGACGCGCCGGTGATATAGAGAGTCTTGCCCGCCAGTGTCGTCATCAAACTCTCCCTCACTTCTTTCCCTTGGCGAGAAACGCAGCGAAAACTTCTCGCGCTTCCTGCGAGTGCAGGGCCTTGTTGAATTCGCGCGCTTCGAGATCGATCCGCTCGAGCAATTCGTCGCGATCGCCGCGAATGAGGCGGCGCGTGGTCGCGACAGCGTTGCGCGGCTTCGACGCCAGAAGCTGCGCGCGCTCCATCGCATAGGCCTTCAGGCTCGGATGCTCGACCACGGCATTCACGAGGCCGACGCGGTGCGCCTCACGCCCGTCCATGGCTTCGCCGAGCATCAGCAATTCCGCGGCCTTCTGCGGGCCGAGACGGCGCGGCACTAGAAGAGAAGATGCCGCTTCCGGCACCAGCGCGAGATTGACGAAAGGCATTTGCAGGCGCGCGTCCGCCGTTGCGTAAACGAGATCGCAATGGAAGAGCATCGTCGTGCCGACGCCGATAGCATTGCCCTCGACGGCCGCGATGATCGGCGTGTCGAGAATGGCAAGGCGGCGAATAAATCGCAGCGCCGGAAAATCCTCGAAGGAACCCCCGCCGAGAAAATCGCCGATATCGTTGCCGGCCGTGAAATTTCCGCCTTCGCCTGAAATCAGGATGGCGCGGATATCCGGGCTTCCGTCGGCTTCGTCAAAAGCGTCGATCAGCGCGAGATACATCGCGCCGGTCAGAGCATTCTTCTTGTCGGCGCGCGCCAGCGCGATATTCATCACGCCACCATCGCGCGCGACCCGGATATTCTCGTTCATGCGCTTTCTCCCCTCAATCAAAGCGCGGCAAGCACATCCTTGCCCATGTGAACGGAGGCCGCGCCTTCGGTCACGCTTAGTTCGTATCCGCGCGCGCCGGTGCAGATATTTTCGGCGAAGAAGCGGGCAACGGCGATTTGATGCGCCTGCGGCGCGCCTTCCGGCCGCGCGGCCAGCGCAAGATTGGCGAGCGAACACCCGCCGCGCGCCAGACCGAAGAGGCGCAGATAGGGCGTCGCGCCCGCCAGCGCATCGTTCGGCGATTTTGCGAGCGTCTCGAACATGAATTGCGTCGCCCGTTCGAAGCAATCGACGGCCTCCGTGAGGCGCTCGCCCATGCGTCCGAAGTCCGGCGCATTGGTGGCGCGCACCTTTTCGATGGTCGCGCGCATATCGGCGATTTCGCGCTTCACGACCTCGCCGCTGGCAAGGCCGATCTTGCGCGTGACGAGATCGATGGCCTGAATGCCGTTTGTTCCCTCGTAGATCGCGGCGATGCGAATGTCGCGATAATGCTGGGCAGCGCCGGTTTCCTCGATGAAGCCCATGCCGCCATGCACCTGCACGCCGAGCGAAGCGACTTCATTGCCGATGTCGGTGGCGAAGGCCTTCGAGAGCGGCGTGAGCAATGCGGTGCGTTCGGCGGCCGTTGCACGATCTGCTTCCGTTGCTGCGCGGCGCGAGCGGTCGATCATGCCGGCGGTGAGATAGCAGATGGAGCGCGCCGCAGCCGTGAGCGCTTTCATCGTCATCAGCATGCGCCTGACATCGGCATGTTCGACGATGGGCGACATGCCTTCTCCGGCGAAACCGGGCGGGCGGCCCTGCTTGCGCTCATGCGCCCATTGCAGCGCCTGCTGCGTCGCGCGCTCGCCCATGGAAACGCCCTGCATGGCGGTAGCAAGACGCGCAGCATTCATCATGGTGAACATGCAGGCGAGGCCACGATTTTCCTCGCCGAGCAGCCAGCCAACAGCGCCGCCCTTGTCGCCATAGATCATGGTGCAGGTCGGAGAACCGTGAATGCCCATCTTGTGTTCGAGCCCGCTCGCGAAGACATCGTTGCGCGCGCCGATGGAACCATCGTCGTTGACAAAGAATTTTGGCACGAGGAAGAGCGAGATGCCGCGCGTTCCCGCGGGCGCATCAGGCAGGCGTGCCAGCACGAGATGAACGATGTTATCGGTCATGTCGTGTTCGCCGTAAGTGATGAAGATCTTCTGGCCGAAGATTTTATATGTGCCGTCGCCGTTGCGCTCGGCGCGCGTGCGCAGCGCGTTGAGATCGGAGCCTGCCGCCGGTTCGGTCAGGTTCATCGTGGCGGTCCACTCGCCTGAAACGATCCTGGGCAGGTATTTCGCTTTCAGCTCTTCCGAACCGTGCGATTCCAGCGCGTCGATCGCGCCGACCGACAGGATCGGGCAGAGCATGAAGGCCATATTGGCCGAACTCCAGGTTTCGAGGCAGGCGGTGTTCAACAGCAACGGCAGGCCCATGCCGCCCGACTCGGTGGAAGCCGTCAGGCCTGCCCAGCCGCCCTCGATCCAGTGCTTGTAGGCGTCGACCCAACCGGGCGACGTGGTGACGACGCCATTCTCCAGCTTGGGATGATGCAGGTCGCCGATGCGCAAAATGGGATCGAGCACTTCTTCGGCATATTTCGCGGCCTGCTCGAGGATGGCTTCCGCCGAGCCGTCATCGAGATCGGCATAAATGCCTTCGGCGATGCCCTGTTGCATGCCCGCGACGTGATTCATGGTGAAAAGCAGGTCGTTGACCGGCGCCTTGTAGCCCATCGAAATTCTCCCTGCCGGATCGACCGGCCCCCAGATCAACAGAGCATCGCTTGAGCGCAAAACCGGATCCACTTTTGCGCGCGATGCTCTACCCGAACCGCAGCGGCAAGAAGTTGACGGCTCGCGCCCTTGAGCCCAGAAACCGCCCAACGGCCCAAATATAGTTTATACATAAACCATAAAGCGCCGCATGCAGTAAAGTCGGAAATAGCCCTGTTACCATGAGCCATTGGGACGAGAAATCCAAACCGCTGGAGACCCGGCTCATGACGGCCGGGCCGGAGGCGACCGCCGCGGCCGCCCGAATTCTCGCGGCGGGCGGTCTGGTCGCCTTTCCGACCGAGACTGTCTATGGCCTCGGGGCAGACGCGACCCGCGGCGAGGCCGTGGCGCGCATTTACGAAGCCAAGCAGCGGCCGTCCTTCAACCCTCTGATTTCCCACGTCACAAGCATCGAGATGGCGGAAGCCGAGGGCGTGTTCGATGAACGTGCGCGGGCTTTGGCGAGCGCTTTCTGGCCGGGACCGTTGACTCTTGTCGTCCCCTCGGCGAACGCCTGCCGCATCAGTTCCCTGGCTCGCGCTGGCCTCGATACGGTCGCCCTGCGCGCGCCGGGACACCCCGTGGCGCGCGATATCATCGCGGCGTTCGGCCGGCCGGTCGCCGCGCCATCCGCCAACAGGTCGGGACGCATCAGTCCGACGAGCGCCGCCGACGTGATGGCGGAGCTCTCCGGCCGCTGCGACCTCGTGATCGATGGCGGAAGCTGCGCCGTCGGCCTCGAATCCACCATCGTCGACTGTTCGCAGGCGGAGCCTGTGCTGCTGCGTCCGGGCGGCGTCGCGCGCGAGGAGATCGAACGGGTGCTTGGAGGTCCG
>CAINED010000005.1 GCA_903847605.1 uncultured Hyphomicrobiales bacterium
AAACTGTAAATAACTAACGTCGGACACGACGAATTGAATTTGCGTTTTCTGCTATTGCATAACTGAACCGCCATCAACATCAGGGCTAGGGCGATTCTTGCGAATGTGTTTTTCATTAATTTCTTGTTGGGATTTCTGGAACAGATTGGGATTGTCCGGAAAGTTGCGAAGAGAAGTCAGCTTGGAATCGGCGGGAACAGTCTTATCCGCGCGTATCCACACCGTTTCGACGTTCAGGCCCTCTCTTCCAAATTATCAGTCCTTGAGACTTCGTCATTATTTTTTGCAGACCTGTATCGCGCCAGCCGCAACCGGCAGGAAAATCCAGGTTTCCGTTACTGCGCGGCCAGTGACACGCGCCAATGCTTCCGCGTATACGGATAACTGCCCACCGTGCTCGGTGGCAATCTGATTCCACCGATCTCTTGGTGCCGGGTTCGCCTTATGATCGAGAAGCACCCAGCCATCCCCTGTATCCAGGAGCAGATCGATCCGGCCAAGCATGACCTGCCCATTTGGCAGCACCGATTCGATGGGGATCTCCGCTAGGCGGCGACAATCGGGCCAGCGCGAAGAAATCCAACGGTCCAGTGCGCTGATCTGTCCCACGAGACGAGAGGGTTCGATTGCGCCTTCCAGTTCAAAAGCCGCGAGAATGCGCGCCACACGCGCATCATCCAGCGGCACGCCCGGATCGGTGAACGCCGTCGCGATGCAGGCGTGAATGGCGTTACCGAGTGCCGCCATGTCGGTTCCAGACTTAAGCGCTATACGCTCTCCAATCGACGCGGTGCCAGTGACCTTGCACGATTGCGCGGCCGATGCCGACGCGACAAGCGTCGCCGGCAATCGGTCTGAGCGCGAGTCAGGAACAGGAAACCATCGAAGAGATAAGTCTGGTTCGGCAGGTACAGGAATGGCCGCGGGGGCCTCGAAAGACTGGAAATTGCAGGCAATCTTCGAGCCGTCTGGCAGGCAGATCAACTCGCTTGGAACGTCTGGCGCAAGCCAGGGGGCGTTCAACGATCCCAGCCATTCGCACGTGCCCTTCTTCGCGGGAAACGCGAGAACAAGACAGTCGCGCGCCCGTGTCATGCTGACGTAGAGGAGACGTTTGGCCTCATCGATCGCCTCCGCTTGCAAACGAACACCTTCGGGCGACTGAGTAATGACATCGGCAATATCGACCTTCTTCTGAGCGCCGAAGGGCCATGGCCAATATCTGATCCAGCGGTCTTTCAAAGGCGCAGCGACGTCGAAGATTGAGTCTGACCTGGCCCCGACTGACCAGAGCCGATCCCGAATACCCTTCTCCAGGTCCAAAAGAATGACGATCGGCCATTCCAGCCCCTTGGCCGCATGATGCGTCATAACCTTGACCGCGGCGACCGGCGGCTCCGCAAGCATGTCGAGTTCTCTTTTAGCTTGTTTGCCGAGCCAAAGGATGAGTCCGGAGACCGTCGCCGGCTCGCGTCGCGCCAAGCATGCATCCTCGTAGGACCTTGCAAGTGCCAGCACCGCTTGCAGATTGGCAAGTCGCACGCGTGCCACGAGTTCGTCACGCTGCCAACGCAGGATATGCCCTGCGAGATCACACTGGGCAACGACAAGCTCCATCGCAGCATACGGCGAAAGCACCGGCGCCTGCTCACGCAACTTAGTAATTCGTGAAAGCAACGGGTGACCGCCTTCCGCTCCGTCCCGCCAAAGGCCGCTGTCGCCACCGCTTTCGAGATAGCGCAAGCGATCCGCTAGCCAAGATTCCGGGGCTTCGCAGTCCGCGAGCGAGACGATCTCCGCGCTCGCCAGCGTGTCGCGCGGGTCGTTCAGACGTCGCAGGCACGCGAGTGCCAGAACGGCCTCAGGCGTACTGAGTAGGCCGGATTGTTGCGTGGCCCAGGGCACGGAGCCGAATCGAAGGGCTACCGCCACAGTTTGCACGCCATCGTTCGTCTTTGAGAGCACCGCGATATCGCCGTAGTGGGCGGGTCTAGGATTTCCGGTTCCGGGGTCAACGATACGATATCCAGAGGCAATGAGTGCCTTGATACCCGCAGCGAGTGCGGCGGCGCGTTCCGCTATATTATTGCCATTAAGTGTCCAGTTGGCGCAGGCCGCGTCGGCAATTAACTCCTTGCGAACAGATGCAAGTTCTACCTCCGCGCGCGATAGTTCAGGTGCGAACACGTCGCCAAAGGCACCATTGACCAGGCTCACTAGATTCGGCCGAGACCGGCGCGATTGCCCGAGAACCTCTTTGGATCCGCCAAGACTCGGAAGCTTTGTGAGGACGGCCTTCATCAATTCGGCGTCGCTACCTCGGAAACCGTAGATGGCCTGTTTGATATCGCCAACCCAGACCGTTTCACGGGCGATGCGAGACAGGCGCACGAAAAGTTCGAGTTGTATGGGGCTCGTGTCCTGAAACTCGTCGACGAGAAGCAGGTCAAGCTCCTCCGACAGCGCCTCGACGACTATCGGATTTTCTAGAAGCCCAAGAAAAAGGTGCTCCTGGTCCACAAAGTCGATGACCCCCAACTCGCGCTTTCGCTGTGCGTAGGCGTCGAGCGCCTTTGCTCCGAGCGTAAAGATCGCCGCGAGGTAACGCTCAATGTCTTGCCGTAGCCGCGGGTGCGCAACATACCGGCTCGCAATGTCCGTCACGGGTTGCGCAATGGTCTTGAGCCCCGTCTCCGGCGCGCCCTTGGAGAGTCTTACCCAGTCGGCCCACGCCGCGTTGCCGCCGCGAACAAGGCGCAAAGATTCGCGAGCAAGCGAGATGTAATCTGCCGTGTTTTTCTTACCGGTCGCGCGCTTCTCGAGCTCCGGGACCGCGGTCTCGATCACGCTTGCAAGCAACGCGTCAAGATCATCAGCGCTTGGCGCGGGAAAGTGCGCGAGCAGGTCCTTGGCATTGCGCCCG
>CAINED010000006.1 GCA_903847605.1 uncultured Hyphomicrobiales bacterium
CGGATCGCGGCCATGTGCCTGCCGGTTGGCAATGGCTTTCAGTGGACGCGGTTCGATTGCGGGGCAGGGCCGGGCAAGATCGTCGTCATTCAGGGGCCCGGACAGCAGGGCCTCGGCTGCGCACTGGCGGCGCGCATTTGCGGCGCGGACATGATCATCGTGTCGGGGCTCTCTCACGACAAGGATCGCTTCGCGCTGGCGAAAGAGTTCGGCGCGGATCACACCATCGCCGTCGACAAGGACGATCTCCTGGAGACCGTCGCGGACCTGACGAAGGGACGCATGGCCGATATCGTGATCGACACCAGCGGCCTCGGTCCGAAGAACATCAATCCGTCCCTGCGCCTGTTGCGCAAGCGCGGCGTGATGGCGACGATCTCGCGCAAGGGTTCCGCCGAAAACTTCGACGCTGAATTGCTGATCGGTCAGCAACTCACGCTGAAGGGCCTGCGCGGCCACAGCTACGACGCCGTCGAGATGGCCCTGCGCGCCATGGCCTCGCAAAAATATCCGTTCGAAAAAATGTCCACCCATCTCATGGGGCTCGATCAGGTCGATCATGCGCTGCATATGGTTGGCGGACAGCTGGAAGAAAAATCGATCCATGTGTCCATAGACCCGTGGAGGTGAGTTTGTGTCATCCCGCAAAACCCGAAGGGTTTATGCGGGACCGCAAAGTGATTGGTAACGATCCCGGATAAATCGCTCCGCGATTTTCCGGGATGACGACGAATTGAAAGAGGAGACCGCCATGCTGACTCGTGAAGATAACGAACGTCTCACCCGCGTCGGTCCGGGAACGCCCGGCGGCGAGATGATGCGCCGCTACTGGCAGCCCGCCGCGATGTCGAGCGAACTGCCGGAAAAGGACGGCGCGCCGCTGCGCGTGCGCCTGCTCTGTGAAGACCTCATCGCGTTTCGCGACACGGACGGAAAGGTCGGGCTCGTCGATGCCTTCTGTCCGCATCGCCGCGCGCCGATGTTCTTCGGCCGCAACGAGGAATGCGGATTGCGCTGCGTTTATCACGGCTGGAAGTTCGACAAGAACGGCGACTGTGTGGATATGCCATCAGAGCCAGCCGGCACGCCGCTGCAGCAAAAGGTGAAGATCAAGTCCTATCCGACGCATGAAGCCGGCGGCATCGTCTGGACCTATATGGGCCCGAAAGACCAGATGCCGGCGCCGCCGAATTTCGAATGGATGCGCCCGCCGGCCTCGTATCGCAACGTCACCAAGACATTCGAGGACTGCAACTGGATGCAGGGGCTCGAAGGCGGGCTCGACACGGCCCATTCGTCCTTCGCGCATAACAACAATCTCGGCAACAAGGACGAGATGCGCCTGAAGGATCGCTCGCCGCGTCTCGACGTCGAGCGCACGGACTACGGCTATTATTACGTGTCGTTCCGCGACCAGAAGAACGGCAATTACTACATGCGCATCTATCATTACGTGATGCCGGCGCAGCAATTCCGCGGCGGCATTCACAAGTTCGACGGCACACGCCGCGAATATCCGGAGCTCAATGGTCACATCTGGGTACCGATCGACGATACCACGACCTATGTCTACAACTGGACCTGCGCCTACGACGAGAACGCCAAATTCGACGAGCAGAACTGCATCGACCGCGAATATTTTTATGGACGTGGTCCGTCGGAGATGATTCCGGGAACCTTCAAGCTGAAAGCCAACAAGTCGAACGACTATTTCATCGACCGGCAGATGCAGAAGACGAAAAACTATACGGGCATCGTCGGCATCAACACGCAGGATTTCGCGCTCCAGGAAGGCATGGGTCCGATCGTCGACCGCAGCAAGGAAAATCTGGGCACGTCGGACAAGGCCATCGTACAGATGCGTCGCCTGCTGATCGAAGCCGTACACGATGTGGCGGCCGGCAAGATGCCGCGCGGCACGGACGCGGCCGCCAGCGCCAACATCAGGCCCTACGACGGCTTCATGAAAACCAGCGAAGACTGGCGCGAAGCCTTCGGCAAGGAAATCGTCGCGAAGTGGTGAATGTCATCCCGGCTGAGCGAAGCGAGAGCCGGGACCGCTTCGAATACATGCACACTGAAAGATCCCGGATAAACGCTCCGCGTTTTCCGGGATGACACAAATAAAATAGGAGGAACCATGCCCATTGCGCCCATCAACATGTCCATCGCGCTGTCCGACAACGAACGCACGCGCCCCATCCTGCAGGGCAGGCACCAGCCGCAGGGCATCAATCTGGTGCCGACGATGGTGCATCCCTCGGAAATGTTCTGGCGGCAGCTGAAGTTCGCCGAATTCGACGTGTCCGAAATGTCGCTGTCTTCGCTCTGCATCGCCAAGGCGCGCGGCGACGACCGCTTTGTCGGCCTGCCCATCTATACGGCGCGCATGTTCTTTCACACGCGCATCTATGTTCGCAAGGATCGCGGCATCGAGAAGCCCGAAGACCTCAGGGGCAAGAAGATCGGCGTGCCCGAATATCAGCAAACGTCGGCGCTCTGGTCGCGCGGCATCCTGCAACATGAGTGGGGCGTGCAAGCGCGCGACATCGAATGGTTCATGGAGCGCACGCCGGAAATCAGCCATGGCGGCACGACCGGATTCAAGCCGCCGGAAGGCGTGAAGATCAACCAGATCCCGCTGTCGTCGAATATCGGCCAGATGCTGCTCGACGGCGAACTCGACGGCACCTTGCTCTATCTCGACAAGCCCAATCTCGTCGATCGCAGCACGGCCGACATTTCGGGAGTCTGCAAACTGCTGTTCCCCGATCGCACGGCGGAATCGGCGCGTTACTACAAGAAGACGGGAATCTATCCGATCAACCACGCCATGGTGATCAAGCGCGATGTGCATGAAAAATATCCGTGGGCGGCGGTAAACATCTGCCAGGCCTTCATGGCCGCAAAGGCGGACGTCGACCGCGAGGCGCAGAAAACGGTCGAGGACTATACGGCTTGCGGTCTTATCGATCCCAAGGCCAATCGCATGTTTTCGGCCGATCCCAAGGCCTATGGCGTGCGCGCCTCGCGCAAGGTCATCGAGACCATCGCGCAATTCGTGCACGAACAGGGGCTGACGGATCGCCAGGTTAAGGTCGAGGAACTGTTCGCCCCGGCGACGATGGAGTTGTGATTGGCAATCAAGGACAGGCATCCCGGACGCGCGTCGCGCGATCCGGGATGACATGAAAACTTCTATTTCGGTTCTGCGCCGATCGCTTTCGCCATTTCGGCAATGGCAGCTTCCTGTTTGCGGATTTCGCCTTCAAGCGTTGCTGCGTCGCCGGGAATATAGAACTGCCCGATCGTTTGCAGGCGCTTCACGATGTCTGGATCGGCCGCAACTTTCAAAAAGTCATGGCCGGCCTTTTGTCTTGCGTCGGCCGCCATGGAGCGCGAAGCGAAAAGCCCCATCAGGCCCTGTTGCCCGAGCTTCGGATAGCCTTGCTCCGCCGCCGTTTTCGCGCCCGGCGCGGCGGGCGAAGGCTGCGATCCGCTCACGGACAGAATCTTCAATGTGCCGCCCTGCAATCCCGCCTGAAAAATCGTCAGCGCGGCGAAGACACCCTGCAAGCGGCCAGTTGAAAGATCGTTCGCGGCCTGCACGACATCGCGATAGGGAACCTTGGGCGCGTCGATCTTTTCTTCCTTGATCCAGGCGTCGATCATCATCTCGCTCATCCCCGGCGCGGTCGCGAGGCTGACCTTGCCGGGATTTGCCCGCGCATATTCGACGAATTCCCTGATCGAATTTGCCGGCAGGCTGGCGGGAACGGCAAAGCCCAGCGTCGTCGCGGAAAGTTGAGCCACGGGGATCAGGTCGCGTGCACGATCGTAACTCATTTTCGCGTAGCGGTGCGGATGCGAAATGAAGAAGCTGGTCGGCGAGAACAGAAACGTGTGATCGTCGTTCGCGCTCACGAAGGCGTTGATCGCAACCAGCGAGTCGCCGCCGGGGCGCGGTTCGATGACGATGCTTTTGCCCCAGACCTGTTGCAGCTTCTCGGCGATGAACCGCGCGGCCGTATCGCCGCTCGATCCCGGTCCCGATGGCGAAATGATCTTCACGGTGCGTTGCGGCCAATCCTGCGCCATCGCCGAACTCGCGACGAATGACAAAGCGAATGCGCCGAAAACAAACGTGCGGCGGAGAAGAGAAGTGATCCTGCTCAAGAGGCGCTCCATTTTCCTTACTGCGGCTTGATGCCGAGCATGTTTGCGATTTCGGCGATCTCCGAGGCCTGCTTGCGGATGTTGGCGTCGAACTCCCTGGCAGTGCCCGTGAAGTGAACCTGGCCGATAGCCGCGAGCCTGCGCGCCACGTCCGGCTCGCCTACAACCTTCAGGAAATCCTGTTCCAGCCGCCTGCGCGCAGGCTCGCTCATGACGGACGGAGCGAATATCCCCATCAGTCCTTCCTGTCCCAGCCTTGGATATCCCTGCTCGATGGCCGTGGCGACGCCCGGCGCTGCCTCGGTCGGTTTGGTGCCGGTGATGGAGATAACCCTTATCGTGTTCCCCTGCAGGCCGGCCTGGAAAATCGTCAGTGCGGCGAAGACGGCCTGTATGCGCCCGTTGGCGAGGTCGTTCGCGGATTGCACGACGTCGCGGTAGGGAATTTTCGCCATGTCGAGCTTCTCGTCGCGAGTGAAGGCGTCGAGCATCATTTCGCTCGTTCCGGGCGCAGTGGCGACACTGACCTTGCCCGGATTGGCTTTCGTATAGGCGATGAATTCCTTGAGGTTCCGCGCGGGGAGGCTGGCCGGAATGGCGAAGCCCAGCGTGGTCGTCGACATCTGCGCGACCGGGATCATGTCGGTCTCGCGATTGTAGTTCAGCTTTGCATAGCGATGCGGATGGGTCACGAAGACGCTCGATGGCCCGAAGAAGATCGTATGGTCGTCGTTGGCGCCGACGAAGGCGTTGATCGCGATAACGGCATCGCCGCCCGGCCGCGGCTCGATGACGATGGGCTTGCCCCAGATGGCCTGCAGCCGGTCGGAGACCAGGCGCGCCGCAGTATCCGAGCTTGAGCCGGGGCCAAAGGGGATCACGAATTTCACGGCTCGCGATGGCCATTCCTGCGCCTGCAGGGGAAGCGATATCATCGCAAGCACCGATGCAATGATCGCCGGCAATAAACGTTGTCCTGAAGCGGGCAATTTTTCCTCCGTGGTCATGAGCGCGATCCGAAATTCACTTCGGCACCATGCCGATGGTCTTCGCGATTTTCGCGATCTGCTCGGCCTGCTTGCGCATGGATTCTGCAAATTCGTCCGCGCCGCCGGGATTGACGGCTTGCGCGCTGGCCGCCAGCCGGCGCGCCACTTCCGGATCCTTCGCAGCCTCGACGACATCCGCGCCGATGCGCCTGCGCAATTCGAGCGGCATGTCGCGCGGACCAAAGAGGCCCACGAGACCATCGAGTTCGAGCCCGGGGAAGCCGACCTCGGCGACCGTCGGCACGCCCGGCACGAGATCGGTGCGCGTCGAATTGGTAAGCGCCAGCAGTTTGATCGAATTGTTCTGCAAGGCCGGCTGGAAGATTGCGTAAGAGGCCATCATGAATTGCAGCCGGCCCGTCGCGAGGTCGCCGACACCATCGACGATGTTGCGGTAAGGCACTTTCGTCGCCTTCAGATTCTGCAAAATCAGGAAGGAATCGACCGTCAATTCCGCCGTGCCGGGCACCATGGCGATATCGAGCTTGCCGGGTTCGGCGCGCATGCGGTCGATGACGTCTTTCACCGTATTCGCATTCAGCGAATTGGAGGCCGCGACGGCGATGATCGTGTTGGAGACGCGGGCGATCGGCTGCAAGTCTTTCGCGGGATCGTAGGGCAGCTTCGCAAAGCGGTGCGGATGCACGACGAAATTGCCCGACGGCGAATAAAAGAGCACATGGTCGTCGTTCGCCGAAACGAAGGCCTGTATCGCGGGCAGGGCGTCGCCACCCGGCCGGTTCTCGATGATGACGGGCCGGTTCCATTTCTTCTGCACGCGCTCGGCGATCAGCCGGCCGCCGATATCGGCTCCCGCGCCCGCGCCGAGCGGCACGATGAATTTCACTGTGCGCTGCGGCCATTCCTGCGCCCATAGTGCTTGCGGCGCGCAGCACAAGATTGCGGCTGTCGTTGCAGCCACGACATAACGGCGAATAGCAGACATGCTCCCTCCCAATTCCCTCATCTATTCAACACGCGGACGCCTGTTGCGGCAACTCGCGATGGAGATGCGACGACCTACTGACCTGGCTTCATGCCAATGACCCTGGCGATTTCGGCTATCTCCGCGGTCTGACGGCGTATCGTCTCCTCGAAGGCTTCGCTGCCGCCCGGCGTGAACGTCAGTCCGATCGAAGTGATGCGCTCTGCAATATCAGGCTCGCCGATGGCCTTCAGAAATTCGCTGCTCATCTTCTTGCGCGCTTCGGCGGGCGTCGTGCTCGGTGCGAACAGGCCCATGATGCCTTCCTGACCGAGGCGCGGATAGCCTTGCGCAATCGCCGTCGCTGCGCCGGGCGCATGCGGGTTCGAACGTTCGCCGGAAATCGCGATGACGCGCACCCTGTTCGCCTGCAATCCCGCCTGGAACATCGCGAGGGAGGAGAACACCGCGTGCAGCCTGTCGTTGGCGAGGTCGTTCGCGGCCTGCACGACATCGCGATAGGGCACCAGCGCGAGCTCAATATTCTGTTCCTTGACGAAGGCCTCCAGCATCATCGAACTCGTGCCCGGCGCGACGGTCATGCTGACCTTGCCGGGATTGGCGCGCGCATAGTCGATGAAATCCTTAAGCGACTTCACGGGCAGATTGGCAGGCACGGTGAAGCCGACTGTCGTTGCCGCCACCTGCGCCAGCGGTACGAAGTCGCGCTGGAAATCGTAGCTCAGTTTCGCATAGCGATGCGGGTGCATCACGAAAATGCTGGCGGGTCCGAAGAAGAATGTATGGTTGTCGCCTGCGTTCAGCACGGCGTTGATGGCGACAACGGAATCTCCGCCCGGCCGCGGTTCGATCACGACGGCCTTGCCGAGATATTTCTGCAGCTTCTCGCTGATGAAGCGGGCGCTCGTGTCCGCGCCAGATCCCGCACCCAGCGGCAGGACCAGTTTCACCGGTCGTTGCGGCCACTCCTGCGCGCGCGCTGCCGGCGCAATAGACAATGCAGGCCATGCAGCCAATGCTAACGCAATAAGGCGAAAGAATCCTCCCGCGGATTTCATGCGTTCCTCCCCGCCGTTTCGAACATCGTTTTCGCGATTTCGGGGAAGGTTACTTGATGGTTTGGGATCGCGCCAGCAAAACGAGAACGCCGACGTCACCCGATCAGGCGCGCCGGCGTGGGAACTGCGCTTCGACGTGGATCAATCCAGCCGCGGCAGGCCGAGAATTTTCGCGGTGCGCGCGACGGAATCTTCCTGCTCTTCGATGGCCTTGGTGAATTCGTCCGCGCCGCCGGGATTGGGCGCCTGTCCGGTCGCCGAAAGCTTTTGTGCGATTTCGGGATCGGATGCGACTTTCACGATGTCCGCGCCGACGCGGCGGCGCAGTTCGAGCGACATGCCCTTGGGTCCGAAGGCGCCGACGAGGCCTTCGAGAGCCAGAGCGGGAAAGCCCGATTCAACGGCGGTGGGAACGTCGGGATAGATTTTCACGCGATCGCCGCCGTTCACGACGATCAGCTTGCAGAAATTCCCCTGCATGCACGGCTGCAGAATCGCGAGCGAAGCCATCGAGGCCTGCACGCGCTCGGTGCCCATGTCGTTCGCGCCCTGCACGAGGTTGGTATAGGGCACCTTGGTGATCTGTATGCCGGCGGTCTTCACAAAACCGTCCCAGACGAATTCGGTGATGCCGGGCACGACGACCACATTCATCTTGCCCGGGCTGGCCTTCGCCATGTCGACGAATTCCTTCACCGTGTTGACCTTCAGCGAGGTGGCGACGGCAAGGCCGAGCAGGGTGTTGGAGAAGCGGGCGATCGGCAGCAGGTCCGTCTTGCGATCGTAGCCGCGCTTTTCGTGGCGATAGGGATGCGGCGTGAAATTGCCGGAGGGGCCGAAATACATCTGGTGGTCGTCATTGGCGCCGACGACCTGGCGGATGGCGATGAGGCTGTCGCCGCCCGGCCGGTTCTCGACGATGACGCCCTGCGGCCAGAACTTCTGCAACCGGTCGGCTGCGAGGCGCGCGCCGATGTCCGCTCCTGCGCCGGGCGCGAAGGGCACGACGAACTTGACCGTACGCGTCGGCCACTGCTGCGCCTGAACCGTCGCTGGCGCCAACATGAGGGCTGCGGCGAGCGCGGACAGTCCGGCTATAACGAGTCTGTTTCTGGCGAGCATGGCGTTTCCCTTCCGGCTCTCTTCGATATTGGCGGCTGTTGTCCCGACTTCGCGCTAGATAGCCGCGCTTGCCGTCGCGGGCAAAGAAAAAGTTGCGCGGCGGGCTTGCCCGGGGAGCCCGGTCTCAGCAGTATGGCGCATCGCAACACGCCGCAAAATTCCGTTTGCGGCAGGAGGAAACACCATGAAGACCTATCTCGCGCTGGCCGTGGCCGCGCTGGCCGCGCTGCCGGCCGCCGCTCAGGAAAGCTACCCCTCGCGCACCATCACGTTCATCTGCGCCTATCAGGCGGGATCGTCGTCCGACGCCATCGTCCGCTTCATGGCTGAAAAGATCAGGCCGATGGCCGGCCAGACCATCGTGGTCGAAAATCGGCAGGGCGCGAACGGGGCGGTCGCCACCGAAGCGATCATGCGCGCCAAGCCCGATGGCTATACGATCTTCATCCATTCCCCGGCTGCGATCACCGCCAACGACGCGCTGCTGAAGACGCCGCCCGCCAATACGAAGACCGGCCTCAAGGTGGTTGCGACCATCAACCGACAGGCCTTCATGCTCGCGGTCGATACCTCTCAGCCCTACAAGACGCTCGCCGAACTCACGGCGGCGATGAAGGCCAAGGGCACGAAGGGGACGTACGCCACTTATGCGACCTCGGCGACCATCGCCGGTTCCCTCTATAAAAAGGCGACTGGCATCGAGCCTGTCGAGGTCGTCTATCGCGTCGGCGCGCAATCGCTGAACGACATGCAGAGCGGCCAGCTCGATTTTGGAATCTATGATCCCCTCTTCGCCCTGTCGCAGCAAAGGGCCGGCCGTTTCCGTCTGCTCGCAATCGTCGCGCCGGAGCGTTTCCAGACGTCGCCCGACGTGCCGACGTTCCGCGAACTCGGCATGGACATCGTGCTGATGGGCTGGTGGTCCGCCATCGTGCCGGCGGCAACGCCCCAGCCCATCGCCGACCAGGTCAACAAATGGGTCAATGCGGTCGTCGCGCAGGAGGAAACCAAGAAGTTTCTCGCCAACATCGGCGCCGAACCCTGGACGATCTCTCCGGACGAGGCGAACAAGCTCTATCAGTCGGAGTTCGAGAACTACCGCAAGGCAGTCGAGGCCGCGAAAATCGAGAAGCAGTAGCGATAGGGGATACGGGTGAAAGACGATGCTCCTCTTCCTCATCCTGAGGGCCTGCGAAGCAGGCGTCTCGAAGGACGAGGAAGAGGAGTTGGGATCGTGCAAACCGGTCACTTCAGGGCCCCCCGTCCTTCGAGACACGCCTTTCAGGCGCTACTCAGGATGAGGGACCCTTCACTCGACGGCTCCGGTGGCGTCCGCCGCCCACGGTGACAGGGTGGGCAGGACTGTGTATTGAAAATCCCGAATCCGGCGGCGCAGCGGCCGGAGCCAATTTCAGGAGGAAATCATGGACGATAACCGCGTCGCGAAAGGCGGGGCCATCCCCGGCGATATCGGCCACAATTCGGTCGCGCTCGATGATAAGCGCGAGAAAATGTACCACAACAAGAAGGACCGGGTTTTCGTCCGTGGCATCCAGGGCGAATACAACGTCAAGCAGGAGCTGGAACGCTTGCGCGCCGTGCCGCGCGTGCGCAAGGCCAAGGGCAATTCCTTCATCGACGGCCCGCAGTGCTTCTCGCGCCATTACATCGAGCCGAAGGACGGGGTCACCCAGACCTTCCACATGCACCTTGAGGAATATGCGCCGGGCGCCTCCTCGCAGAAGCATGGTCATGTGAACGAGGCGGCCTTCTACATTCTCGACGGCGAGGGCTACGAGATCCATGACGGCATCCGCTACGACTGGAAGGCCGGCGATATCGCGATCGTGCACAACA
>CAINED010000007.1 GCA_903847605.1 uncultured Hyphomicrobiales bacterium
ATCGCGACCGATCTCGATCTGCTCGTGAAGAAGCGTGTCGCCGAGGCGCAGCAGCGCCGCCACTCGCAGGCGATCCCCTCGGCCATGCCGCCGTCCGCCCACATCGTTCCGGCGACCGCAGCGCGCGATGGCGTGCAGCGCGGCGCGACCAATGCCGTCCCGCCGGCTTTCCCGCAGACCGGACGCGCCCCTTCAGCCCAGGAATGGCCGCGCCTGCCGCCGCGGGCGCAGAATGGCGGCGTCTATCGCTGAGGCTACATTCCCGGAGCGCGCGCAGCGCAAGCGTGGGAGTCAGCCTCTTCGGACAGAGTCTATTTCTTCGCTGCGGGCTTTCCGACTTCCTTCGCGAACGTATCCCTCAGCCCCACCGTGCGGTTGAACACGGGCCTGTCCGGCGTCGATTCCCGGTCGCGGCAGAAATAGCCCTGGCGCTCGAACTGGAAGGCCTGACCGGCATCGCCTTTCATCAGGTCGGGTTCGACCTTAGCGCCCGAGAGCACCGTCATCGAATTCGGATTGAGATCGGCCATCACGTCGCCATCGGCGCCGGGATCGGGGCGGCTGAAGAGATGATCGTAGACGCGAATGTCCGCGGTTACTGCATCATGCGCATTCACCCAGTGCAGCGTCGCCTGCACCTTGCGTCCGTCAGGCGCGTTGCCGCCCTTTGTTGCGGGGTCATAAGTGCAGCGCAATTCGATCACCTTGCCCGAGGCGTCCTTCACGACGTCCTTGCAGGTGATGAAATAGGCGTAACGCAGGCGCACTTCTTTGCCGGGCGAAAGGCGGAAGAATTTCTTCGGCGGCTCCTCCATGAAGTCGTCGCGCTCGACATAGATCTCGCGGCCGAAGCGGATCGTACGCTTGCCGGCGCTCTCGTCGTTGGGGTGATTGACGGCTTCCAGATCCTCGAATTTTCCCTCGGGCCAGTTCTCGATCACCACCTTCAACGGATCAAGCACGGCCATGCGGCGCTGCGCATGCTGGTTGAGATATTCGCGGATGGAAAATTCCAGCATGCCGAAATCGACTGTCGAGTTGGCTTTCGCCACGCCGATGCGCGACACGAAATCGCGCAGCGCCGCAGCGGGAACGCCGCGCCTGCGTATGCCTGCGATGGTCGGCATGCGCGGGTCGTCCCATCCGTTCACATGCTTTTCCTGCACGAGCTTTGTCAGCGTGCGCTTGGAGAGAACCGTATAGGTGAGATTGAGGCGCGCGAATTCATATTGTCGCGGGCGCGCCGGCACCGGGAGATTGTCGAGGAACCATTCGTAGAGCGGGCGATGGTCCTCGAATTCCAGCGTGCAGATCGAATGCGTGATGCCTTCGATCGCGTCGGACTGGCCGTGCGCGAAATCGTAGCTCGGATAGATTTTCCACGTCGTGCCGGTGCGCGGATGCGGCGCGTCGATGATGCGGTAGAGCGCGGGATCGCGCAGGTTGATATTGCCCGAGGCCATGTCGATCTTGGCGCGCAGGATGCGCGTGCCGGGCGCGAATTCGCCTGCGCGCATGCGGCGGAAGAGATCGAGATTTTCTTCCACGCTGCGGTTGCGGAAGGGGCTCTCCTTGCCGGGCTCAGTCAGCGTGCCGCGGTTGGCGCGCATCTCATCGGCGCTCTGGTCGTCAACATAGGCCTTGCCATTGGAGATGAGATGCTCGGCCCAGGCATAGAGCTGCTCGAAATAGTCGGAAGCGTGATGGAGCGCGTCCCATTCGAAGCCGAGCCAGCGCACGTCGTTCTGGATGGAATCGATGAATTCCTGCTCTTCCTTGGCCGGATTGGTGTCGTCGAAGCGCAGGTGACAGCGGCCGCCGAACTCTTTGGCGATGCCGAAATTCAGGCAGATCGATTTGGCGTGGCCGATATGCAGATAGCCGTTCGGCTCGGGCGGGAAGCGCGTGACGACGATCTTATGCTTTCCCGAGGCGATATCTTCCGCGACGATGTCGCGGATGAAATCGCGGTGGGCTTCCTTTTCGCCCGCGCTGGCGGTGGCGTCGGTCATGGAATCGGTCCTGTAATCGCCCTGGCCGCTGTTGCGGCGCACATGCGCCCACTTAAGGGGGCGACGGCGAGGCGTAAAGGGAGAACGGCCTTTACCCGCACCAGCCCTGCCGCCGTCCGCCGCCATAGGGACGGGCGTAGCCGCCTGCGAGCATCAGTTCGCCGACATCGTCGGCATGATCGCGCGCAACGATCCGCGCCGAGGCGACCACGCGCCCGGCATATTTGTCGAGGCTGAGATCGTGCAGCACGACCGCGCCCGAAAGCAGGATTTCTTCCAGCGTCGTCCGCGCCTCGACAGCGAGTTTCGCCTCCGCGTCGCAGCGGGATTTCAACTCGGGCGCGTCGATGTTGCGGAGCCGGACCAACGTGACGACATCCTGTCCGAACCAGATGCGCAAACGCGCCTCGAAAGTGTCGCCGTCGACGACCCTGACCGGCGTCACTGCGAACGGGCCTGGGAGCGCAGAGCGGCGATGACCCCATGTTTCCGACGAAGCCTTCGCCGAAGGGTTCGGAGACATCGCCGCCGTCTTCGCGGATGATTCGGGATTCGAAAGAACCTGCGTTGTCGAAAGCCAGAAAGCCGCGGCAAAACATGCGCCTGCGGCGGCAAGAATTGCCGCTGCACAGGCAGGGATGCGCGTTGGCCAGCGAGTGAGCATGCCGATCGGTGGCATAAAATCACGCAACTTGTCAATATTCCTACAATCTAAAATAGAATTTCGGTCCTTCAGGTTGTATCGCGCCCTTTCCATCCGGCCCCAAATCGCCTACCCCCATTTTGAATACGGGGACGTGAAACGCCGCATGACAAAAATCGCAACAAGCCGGGCCGCCTGGCTGATCCTCGCCACCGGGTTCCTCATCCTGTTCATCGGCGGCGGGGCCCGTTTCGCGATCGGGCTGACCCTGAAGCCGATGGTGGACGAGCTGAACTGGACGCGCAGCGACCTCGGCGTCGCCGTCGGCGTGTTTCAGGTCGTGACCGCCTTTGCGATGTTCTGGTCGGGGCGGCTGGCGGACCGCGCGAGCCTGCGGGCGCTGCTCGGCTGGGGCGTTGTCGTTTGCGGCGCGAGCATCGGCGCTATGAGCCTTGTGACGCAGCCCTGGCACGCACTGGTTCTGTTCGGCATTGTCTATGCCTTCGCCAACGGGCTGATCTCTGTTTCGCCTGTCGGTGTCATGGTGACGCGCGCCTTCCCTGACCGCGCGGGCTTCGCCAATGGCGTTGCCAGCGCCGGCATGAGCGTCGGCCAGCTTGTGATCATTGCGATCATGGCTGCCGTGCTGGTCGCGATCGGCTGGCGTTCGGTCTTCGTCTGGCTGGGGCTGGCGCATCTCCTCTTCCTGCCACTCATCCTCTGGGCGGTGCCGGGCAAGAGCGAGACGGCGCGGCAGGGGCCGGGGCCGACGCGCGAAGGCATGAGCCTTTCGGAGGCGATGCGCACAAAGCAATTCTGGCTCCTGATCGTCATCTACGCGATCTGCGGCCTCGACGATTTCTTTGTAGCGACCCATGTCGTCGCCTTCGCGTCGGATCGCGGCGTGAACACGTTTCTCGCCGGCAATCTTCTGGCCTTCATGGGAATCGCCGGCCTCGTCGGCGTGATCGCGGCGGGATCATGGGGCGACAGGACCGGACCCGTTTTCGGCACAGCGGCGTCCTTTGTTGCGCGCATCGCGGTGTTTCTGCTTGTCATGATCGACCAGTCGCCAATTTCGGTCGGTATTTTCGCGCTGGTTTTCGGCATCACATTCCTCGTGACGGCGCCGCTGACAGTGCTCTTCATCCGCGATTCCTTCGGCCTGAAGAACATGGGCGCCATCGGCGGCATCATCGTGATGGTGCATCATATCTGCGGCGGCTTCGGCGCGTGGCTTGGCGCGGCGATCTTCGACAGGCAGGGCGAATATACGCAGGCCTTCACGGTGATGTTTGTTGCGAGCCTTGTCGCGTTGGCTGCGACGCTTATCTACAAGCCCCTGAAGCGCACCCCTGTGTGAAAGGATATCGTTTGAGACAACGCACACTTCTTTCGCAGGCGCATCTGCACTTGCACGAGGCCGCGCAAAGGCTCGGGCTCGACTTCGAAAAAGTGTCCTATCTTTGTATCCCCGAAGAAACCATGCAGGTGCGGGTGACGATCGCGCTCGACAACGGCGCCCAAAAATCCTTCGTCGGATGGCGCTGCCGCTACGATTCCGGCCGCGGGCCGACGAAAGGCGGTGTGCGCTTTCATCCGCAATCTTCGCTCGACGAAGTCGAGACGCTTGCCTTCTGGATGACGTTCAAATGCGCGCTTCTCGACCTGCCCTACGGCGGCGGCAAGGGCGCAATTCGCGTCGATCCCGCGAAACTGTCGCGGACCGAACTCGAACGCCTGTCGCGCGAATATATGAAACGTCTGTTCGAGTTTGTCGGTCCCGAACGCGATATCATTGCGCCCGACATCAACACCAACGCCACGGTCATGGGCTGGATGACCGACGAATATTCGCGCATCGCCGGTAGGCCTTCGCCAGCCGTGGCGACGGGCAAGCCCCTGGATATGGGCGGTTCGCAAGGGCGAGAGGACGCGACAGGGCGCGGCGGCTTTTATCTTTTGCGACGGCTCGAGAAAGACCTCGGCGTCGGCCCCGGCTCGCGCGTCGCCGTGCAGGGCTTTGGCAATGTCGGCCAGCATATGGCGTTGTTGCTGCAGGAAGCCGGATACAAGATCGTTGCCGTTTCGGATTCACGCGGCGCGACACGCAACGCCGGCGGGCTCGACATGCGCGCCCTCGCTGCGCACAAGAATTCGGGCAACCCCATTGCGGCGTTTTCTGGCGGCACGCCATTCGATGCGGACGATCTGGTCGAGGAGGATTGCGATGTGCTCGTGCCGGCAGCGCTCGAATGCACCGTCACCGGCGACAATGCCGCGCATGTTCGCGCCCGCGTCATCGTCGAACTCGCCAACGGACCTTTGACGAACGGGGCCGATTCCATCCTCAATGCGAAAGGCGTGACGATCCTGCCGGATATTCTAGCCAATGCCGGCGGCGTTACCGTATCTTGGTTCGAATGGGAACAGAACCGCGCCAATGAAAAATGGGCGCTCGAAGACATTCACGAGAAACTGCGCCAGCGTATGGAAGATCGTGGCGTCGCGGTCTTCGAACTGGCGCGGGAAAAGAAAGTCTCGTGCCGCTCGGCTGCCTATATGCTGGCCTTGAGGACGCTGCTTAAAAAATAGATTTCAGCGCTTTTGCAGCGTGCCCGCCCAGTTTAACAGCAAGGTGCCGAGTTCCGTGTCCGAGACGGCCATAGCGGCCTGTTCGAGCGGAAACCATTTCGTTTTCCGCTGCGCCTTTTCCGGCCAGTTGCGGCGTTGTTCCTTCACTTGCAGCGGATAGACATCGACCCGGCAGAGCCAGACGGCGCCATTCTTCTTGCGCTTGAAATAGTGGAACTGGCCGGCTGCGGATTGCGAGATTTCGCCGACGAGACCCGCTTCCTCGAAGGCTTCGCGCGCCGCCGCCTCGTGATCGTCGAAGCCCTTCATCGGCCAGCCCTTGGGTATGACCCAGCGGCCGGAATCGAGCGTCGAGACGAGCATCACTTCCAGCGTCTTGCGGCGGCGATACGGCAGCGCCGCAATCTGCAGACGCGGCTCCTGATGGCCTTCGATCGTGATCGTTTGCGCTTTTGCAGCCATCGCTCAGAACAACCTCGTCAGACCGTAAAAGGCCGCACCGATAAGCGCAGCCGCGGGCATGGTGACAATCCACGCGAACAGAATGCCGCGCGCAATGCCCCAGCGCACGGCCGACACGCGCCGCGCCGCGCCGACGCCAATGATCGAGCCGGTGATCGTATGGGTCGTCGAAACGGGCACGCCGAGACCTGTCGCCATGAAGAGTGTGATAGCGCCGCCGGTTTCCGCGCAAAACCCCTGCATCGGCGTGAGGCGCGTGATCTTTGATCCCATGGTGTGAACGATGCGCCAGCCGCCGAATAGAGTGCCAAGCCCCATCGCCGCCTGACAGGTGATGACCACCCAGAACGGCACATGAAATTCACCGCCGAGCATGCCATGCGAGAAGAGCAGCACGGCGATAATGCCCATTGTCTTCTGCGCGTCGTTGCCGCCGTGGCCCAGCGAATAGAGCGATGCCGACACGAATTGCAGCCAGCGGAATGCGCCATCCACGGCAAAGGGACTCATGCGATAGCAGATCCACGACACCAGAAGCATGAGCAGGAGCGCGATGCTGAAACCAACCGCAGGCGAAAGGAAAATCGCAAAGGCCGTTTTCGTCACGCCGCTTGTGACCACCGCGGAAAGGCCGCCCTTGGCGATGCCCGCGCCAAGCAGTCCGCCGATCAGCGCATGCGACGAACTCGAGGGTATCCCGCCAATCCACGTAATGACGTTCCAGGAGATCGCGCCCATCAGTGCGCCGAAGATCACGCTGTCATCGACGATATCCGTCGTGATGATGCCGGTGCCAACGGTTTTCGCGACATGCAGGCCGAAGAAAAGAAAAGCGATGAAATTGAAAAAGGCAGCCCAGAACACGGCATATTGCGGGCGCAGCACACGCGTCGAAACGATGGTCGCGATCGAATTGGCGGCGTCGTGCAATCCGTTCAGGAAGTCGAACAGCAGCGCGACGCCGATGAGGGCAACCAGCAGGTAGAACGCGACGGGATCCATCCACGCCAGCCTTTCGCTCAGATATGTTCGACGACGATAGCGTTCACGCGGTCGGCGACATCCTCGAACCTGTCGACGACTTTCTCCAGATGCGCGTAAATCTCGCTGCCGGCGATGAAGGCCATGGCGTTGCCGCCAGCATGCGTTTTATAAAGCTTCTTCAGGCCGGCGTCGTGCAGATCGTCAGAATGCTGTTCGATCTTGGTGAGCTTTTCCGCGATGGCATGAAGTTTCGACGCATTCTGCTGCATGTTGCGAAGCCGCGTGACGGCTTCCACCGTGAATTTCGCGGCCTCCACGATCAGGCTTCCCATCTCGACCATTTCGGGCTCGAAGGACTTCACCTCGAAGAGGTCGATCGCCTTCACGGTCTGGCGCATCTGGTCGATTGCGTCGTCCATGGACGAAATGAGATCGCGAATGTCGCTGCGGTCGAAAGGGGTGATGAAGGAGCGGCGCACGGCGAGCAAAACATCGCGCGTGACTGCGTCGGCGTCATCCTCGAGCTTGATGACGAGCGCGCTGTTCGGTGCGATGGCGTCGCCGCCTGCAAGGAGCGCTTTCATCGCATCGGCTGCCTCACTGAGGATGGCCGCATGCTTGTCGTAATAGTCGAAGAAGCGCTCTTCCTTGGGCATCAGCTTTTGGAACCAGCCGAGCATTCTTGCCTCCGGATTGGCTGTCTCGCCGCCAGTGCGCGCTTCGCGCCGGCAACGGTCGTTTCGGGTCGAATCGTGAATTACGCCGGTGAATTCACGGGATTGGTTAGGAGCCTCATCCGGCAATGTAAATCTTTGCCGGTGGACAAGTTCCATCCGCGCCCGTTCCGCAGGCCCGAACGGGCCCTTGCAGCCCGGCGCGATCAATCGGAATATGCGGGCGAGTTGGGGAGGAATTCGAAATGATCACACGGCGGCGTTTCATCGAGACCGGATCGGCGGCTACTCTGGGTATCGGGATCGCGGGCGTATCGGCGCATGCCGCCGTGATCGACAAGCCCGCAAAACTCATCCTCGGCTTCGTGCCCGGCGGCTCGACCGATGTCGTCAGCCGTCTGCTGGTGAACCAGATGAAGGATTTCGCGCCGAGCTTCATCGTCGACAACCGGCCGGGCGCGGGTGGACGCATCGGCATTCAGGCGGTCAAGACGGCCGCGCCCGATGGAACAACCCTGGGCCTGACGCCCGCTTCGGCGCTGTTCATCTATCCGCACGTCTATACGAATCTCGGCTACGATCCGCTGAAGGATCTCGACTATACGTGCACAGCCTGCGCGGTGACATTCGGCCTCGCGGTCGGGCCGATGGTTCCCGAGAGCGTGAAGACGTTTCAGCAATTCGTGGACTGGTGCAAGGCGAACCCGGACAAGGCATCCTACGGATCGTCAGGCGCGGGATCGATGCCGCATTTCGCCGGCGCGCTCATCCAGAAGGCGGCGGACTTTCCCTTTGTCCACGTCGCCTATCGCGGGGCAGCGCCTGCCGTGCAGGATCTCGTCGCCGGCCAGATCGCCGCCAATCTTGCGGTCCTGACCAATGTCATTCCGTTTCTTGCCGGCGGCAAAGTCAGGGTTCTCGCGACAACAGGCGAAAAGCGGTCGCCTTTCGTACCCGATGCGCCCACGCTTACTGAAATCGGCATGAAGGATGCGGTGATCGAAGAACCCTTCGCGATGTATTTCCCGGCCGGCACGCCGCGCGCCATCGTCTCGCAATTCAACGATCTCGTGCAGAAGGCGCTCAAGACAACGGACGTGCAGGAGAGCTATCGCAAGCTCGCGCTCGAACCGGGACGTCACCAGATGGAAGATGTCCGCACGCTGATGGCGCGGGAAACCGAGCGCTGGGCCGGCATCGTCAAGGCGACCGGATTCAAAATCAACGAGTGAATATCAGAAGTCGCTGGTCAGGCCCTTGATCTCCCAGTCGCCGTAGCGGGCGGGATCGAGGCCGCCGCGACCGTCGATTTCCCTGGGGCTGCTGGCCTCGGCTTCCAGCATGGCCTTGCGGCGCGCTTCAGCTTCCGCGAGCGCGCGCTGGGCCGCGGGGCTCAGTACTTTCCGGGGTGTTTCCGGCTGAATTTCGGGGGCTTTCGTCTCGTTTTCCATTCCCTGCCCTCCTTTCGGGCTGGAATTCCGGCCTTGCAAAGGCGACATCCGCCAACGACATATAGAGCGCTGCCGGACGGGTCCAGTCCGGCGCGCCAGATGCGGAGACGTCCTCGATGAATTACATGCGAACAGCGATCCTGATCGCCGTCATGACGGCCCTTTTCGTGGCCATCGGCGCGCTGATCGGCGGGCGCACGGGCATGATGATCGCGCTGGCGATGGCCGTCGCGACGAATTTCTTCGCCTACTGGAATTCCGACCGTCTCGCGCTCTCTGCCAACGGCGCCTACGAGGTCGACGCCAACAGCGCGCCCGAACTCGTGCAGATGGTGCATGAACTCGCCCAACGCGCGCAGATGCCGCCGCCGCGCGTCTATGTCGTGCAGAGCGACCAGCCCAACGCTTTCGCCACCGGCCGCAATCCGGAGAATGGCGCGGTCGCCGTCAACACCGGCCTCGTGCAAATGCTGTCGCGCGAGGAACTCGCCGGCGTGATTGCGCATGAACTCGCCCACATCAAGAATCGCGACACGCTGACGATGACGATCACGGCGACGCTCGCGGGCGCGATTTCCTCCATTGCCACCTGGGGCACGCTGCTGGGCGGCAACCGTAACAACAACGGCCTCGGCGCCATCGGCTCGATCGCGCTCGCGATTCTCGCGCCGCTGGCGGCTGGCATCGTGCAATTCGCGATCAGCCGCTCGCGTGAATACGAAGCCGACAAGATGGGCGCGGAAATCTGCGGCAATCCACACTGGCTCGCGAGCGCGCTGGCAAAAATTTCCGGCCTCGCGCAGCAGATCCCGAACGAGAATGCCGAGGCCAATCCGGCGATGGCGCATATGTTCATCGTCAACCCGCTCACCGGGCAGGGCATGGACAATCTGTTCTCGACCCATCCCAATATCGAGAACCGCCTCAACGCCCTGCATCAGCTTGCGCAGCAAATGGGTATCGGTGGAACCTGGCAGGATGTTGCGCAGCAAAGCTATGGCAATCAGGGCGATCAGCAGGATTACGGCCAGCAGCAGGCCGATCCCTGGGGCGGACAGAACAATCCGCAGGGCGGCCGCCGCAGTCCTTGGGGTTAGCAGCAACCGGGGTTAGCAGCTCTTGGGATCAGAAACCGCTGGGGCTTGATCGCCAATCTTTTCATGACAGGCCGCCCCGGACGTGTTCAGTTCGGGGCGGACTTATTTTTGCTCGATAGCGTCGATACGCAGACATCCATAGCCCGGAGAATGATTCTGTGAATGGCAAGAACCGAGCCTTCGGATTCCAGAGAAAACGCGAAAACGCCGAATCCGATGCGCCGCCGCCCGGTCTCGCCGTTCGACAGGCCGCCGCTGCAGCGCTCGCAGAAATCATCGTCAATGGCCGTACTCTAGACGAGCGTCTCGCAGCGGACGAAGCTGCCGGACGTCTTGCCCGCTTCGACGTGCGCGACCGGGCGTTGATGCGCTCCATTGTCGTGGTGTCGCTGCGCCGCTACGGCACGATGAAGGCGATCCTCGGGGAATTGCTGGAACGCGGCCTGCCGAAAAAGGCGCAATCTCTGGAATGGATTCTCGTCACGGCCGCCGCGCAGATCCTGTTCATGGACGTGCCCGACCATGCAGCTGTCGATCTCGCCGTGCACGCGACGAAACGCGACAACGGCACCCTGCCATTTGCGTCGCTGGTCAACGGCGTGCTGCGCAACATGGCGCGCGGCAAGGACGCCTTCATCGCCGACATTGACGCCTCTGTCGATGTGCCGGCATGGCTGCTCGCGCGCTGGCGCAAAAACTATGGCGAGGATGTTGCGACCAAAATCGCGGCCATGCTGCGCGAGGAACCGACGCTCGATCTCTCGGTCCGCTCGGATGCTGCCAGCTGGGCCGAACGCCTTGGCGGCCTCGTGCTTCAGACCGGCTCCGTGCGCCTCTCCACCCACAAGCCCATTGCCGAACTCGAAGGTTATGACGAGGGACAGTGGTGGGTGCAGGACGTCGCCGCCGCCTTGCCGGCCCGCGTCCTCGCCACGATGCCCGGCGAAAAGGTCGCCGACCTCTGTGCCGCCCCCGGCGGCAAGACGATCCAGCTTGCGCTGACCGGCGCTGACGTTACGGCGCTCGACCGCTCCGCCGAGCGGATGAAGCGCGTTGCAGCAAACCTGCAGCGTATCGGCGTCGAAGCCGATCTCCAGGTGCGCGACGCCAATATTTTCGAAGGCGGTCCCTTCGACGCCATCTTACTCGATGCGCCCTGCACCGCGACGGGCACGATCCGGCGCAATCCCGACGTCGCCTGGACCAAGCGCGCCTCGCATATCGTGACGATGGCGGCGGCGCAGGCCAAGATGATCGACCGCGGCATCGCCTTGCTCAAGCCCGGCGGCCGGCTGCTCTACTGCACCTGTTCGCTGGAGCCCGAAGAGGGAGAAATGCAGATCGCCGCCCTGCTGCGCCGCAATCCCGACGTGGCCCGTCTGCCTGTCTCGCCGGAGGAGATCGGCGGTCTCGCCGAATGCATCACGGCGGACGGCGACGTGCGCTCTCTGCCCTGTTTTCTGCCGGCGGAAGAGCCGCGCATGGCCGGCATGGACGGCTTCTACATGGCGCGTGTCGTCAAGAAAAAACTGTCGTAGATTCAATTTATTATGGAAAAGATGGGCGGCTCGGCCATCGCGGATTGCACAAGCGTCCGCGTGAATGGCAGTGTGACATCGGAATGACAGGAGATTTGGGCCGTTGACGGCGCAAACCATCGGGGAGCGAATCAGGCTGGCGCAATTGCGTGCGGCGGCGGGCGTTTCGCGCCTGCGCCGGCAGGCGAGCGTGCCGCTCGATCTGGCGAGCGATCTCGTCGCGCGCGGCCCCGAGCGCCTCCTCATCGCGCCGCAGGATATTCGCACCGCCGATCCCACCATCGCCGACGACATCTACTCCGGCTATTTCGCCTTCGGCGCGAAGGTTCTCGACGTGCACGGCCAGTCGCCGTTTCTGGTGGAGAGTCCCTCGCCGGAATGGGAAGCGCAGCTCATGGGCTTTGGCTGGCTGCGCCACCTGCGCGCTGCCGGCACGCCGCTCGCAAGAGCCAACGCCCGCGCGCTGATCGAGGAATGGGTGCGCCATGCCGGGCGACCCTCCGCGGCGATCGCCTGGCAGCCTGCCGTGGCGGCGCGGCGGCTGCTGTCGTGGCTCAGCCATTCGCCCGTGATCCTCGAAGGCGCGGACCTCGACTTCTACAACAAGTTCTTGCGCAGCATCGGCCGTCATGGCGCGTGGCTGCGGCGCGCCGCCAATACCGAAGCGCGCGGCTCTGCTCGCCTCATCGTCGCCGTGGCTCTCACGCAGGCGGCTCTCTGCGCCGAGGGCAACGAGGCGTCTTTGCGGAAAGCCTCGGCCCTGCTGTCGCAAGCCCTGAAGAAGCAAATTCTGGTCGACGGCGGGCATATCGGCCGCAATCCGCAAACGCTGATCAATGCGCTGCTCGACCTGTTGCCGCTGCGGCAGGCTTATGTCGCGCGCGCGATCCCCGTGCCGGAGGAAATCAACAACGCCATCGACCGGATGATGCCGATGCTCAGGCTCTTCCGCCATTCCGATGGCGCGCTCGGCCTGTTCAACGGCATGGGCCTGACCGCGCAGGACGAACTCGCGACCGTTCTCGCCTATGACGACGCCCGCGCGCTGCCGCTGACCAATGCGATCGCGAGCGGCTATCAGCGGCTCGAGTCGGACGAGACTATCGTGCTCTGCGAAACCGGCAAGCCGCCGCCGCGCGAATTCTCATCCTTCGCCCATGCCGGCGCATTGTCGTTCGAACTCTCCAGCGCGGGCGAAAGGCTGATCGTGAATTGCGGCGCGCCGCTGCAGCAGCAGGGGCAATTGCGGCAGGCCGCTCGCCTGACCGCAGCGCATTCGACGCTGGTTCTCGCCGATACCTCATCCTGCCGCATCGCCGGCACGGATGGCGCGGACGAATGGCTCGAAGGCTGCATCGTCTCGGGGCCGCAGATTGCGCCTGTCGAACGGCACGAAGTCGAGGATGGCCTATCCGTCAACGCCTCGCACGACGGCTATGCGCGCGGTCTCGGCCTCGTGCATCAGCGCATCTGGAAACTTTCAGGCGATGGCGCGCGCCTCGACGGCGCGGACCGCTTGCACACTGTGCCGGGCCGCCGCGCGAAAACAGGCGAAACCGATTTCGCCATCCGCTTCCACCTGCATCCATCCGTGAAGGCCGGCGCGATCGAAAGCGGACAGGGCGCGCTCCTCGTCACGCCCGCGGGCCAGCAATGGATCTTTCATGCCGGCGGCTTTCCGCTGACCATCGAGGAAAGCGCCTTCTTCGCCAGCCCCGAAGGCACGCGCGCGACATCGCAGATCGTGCTGTCCGGCAAGGCGAAGGCGGGGGATGGGATTGATTGGGTGTTGATGCGGAAGGGGTGAGGGCGCGGAGCGTCGTTGGAAAATGATTGTCGCGACGTCTCAAGTTATCATTCTTTTCTGCCGGGCTTAGTCCGCAACTCCGTCGAACTCACATCTGCCCTCGGGCCATAGAGAAACACAAACGCTGGCGGCGTGGTCGCGGCCAGCCGCGGCGCGAGATGCTCGGGCACGCGGCGCGATTTCAGATAATGGGCGGCTTTTGCATTCACCGCGCGCAGGGTCGAGCGCGGGCGGTCGATGACAGCAATGGGCATGAGGTCCGCGATGCCGCGCCAGTTCTGCCAGCGATGGAACGAGGCGAGATTGTCCGCCCCCATTAGCCAGACGAAGTTCACGCCGGGGCAACGTGTCCGCAGATAGCGCACCGTGTCGAAGGTGTAGCGCGTGCCGATCTCCGCCTCGAAGGCGGTGATGAAGACGCGAGGGTGGTTGGCGACGCCAGCGGCAGCCTTCATGCGCGCGGCCAGCGGCGGCAGGCCGGACGTGTCCTTGAGGGGGTTGCCGGGCGTTACCACCCACCAGATAGCATCGAGCCCCAGGCGCTTCAGCGCGGTCATGCCGACAAGGCGATGGCCGTCATGGGGCGGATTGAAAGAGCCGCCGAAAATGCCGATCCGCATGCCCGGCGCGAACGGCGGCAAGCGCGCAGGAAAGCCTCGTCTGCCTCCCGGCGCCGGGGCAATCAGCGGGCTCCGGGGCATTATGCTCATTGGGATGATAATGCAGCCGCGCCCGCGCCGGCGCAAGCCACCGGCCTGCGGTTCGGCCTATACGCAAGCCAAATTGCGGTGAATCAACGCGCATTCCGAAATTTGAGACGATATTTCAAACATAAGCTTGGTCCGGTCCACGGATTGGGCATTCCGGGAGGATCGCGATGACTGCGATGTCCGACTCTGCCGCCAGCACGCCTGTAGCCGTCGCCACGCATCCGACCGAGCCGCTCAGATGGAGACTAGCCCTTGCGCTGCTGGCGCTGGCCGCCGTCCTGCTTTTGCCGACGCCAGCCGGCCTTCCTGTGGCCGGGCACCGGATGCTGGCCATCCTCGCCTTCGCGGTCGTGGTGTGGATCACCGAAGCGCTGGATTATGCAGTCTCGGCGGTCGTGATCGCGGCGCTGATGGCGTTCCTGCTCGGTCTTTCCCCCGATCCCGCCAATCCCAAGGCGCTGATGGGCACGAGCCGCGCGCTCGGCATCGCCTTCAGCGGATTTGCAAATACAGCATTGGCTCTCGTCGCAGCGGCGCTGTTTCTCGCGGCTGCGATGACGGTGACCGGGCTCGACCGGCGTATCGCGCTTTCCATCCTCGCGCGCGTCGGCACGAAGACGAGTTCGGTCGTGATCGGCTCGATGATCGTCGGCATCGTGCTCGCTTTCATGGTGCCCAGCACGACGGCGCGCGTTTCCTGTCTCGTGCCGATCATGATGGGCATCGTCGCCGCGTTCGGCGTCAGCAAGAAGAGCGCTTTCGCCGGCATGCTGCTAATCACGACGGCGCAGACCGCGAGCATCTGGAATGTCGGCATCAAGACCGCAGCGGCGCAGAACATGGTCGCCGTCGGCTTCATCGAGAAGCAGTTCGGCAAGACGATCACATGGCTCGACTGGTTGATCGCTGCCGGGCCGTTCGCGCTGATCATGACCGTCGCGCTTTATTTCGTGATGATTTGGATGATGCCGCCGGAAGAACGCGAAGTGCCAGGCGGAGCGAAGGCCGTGCGCGACTCGCTCGATGCGCTCGGGCCGATCTCCGGCGCTGAAGTTCGCCTTCTTATCATCTCGCTGTCACTGATCGCGCTGTGGGCGACAGAGGGTGTGCTGCATCGCTTCGACACGAGTTCGACGACTGTTGCCGCCATCGCCTTGCTGTTCCTGCCGGGCGTCGCCGTCATGTCGTGGAAGAAGGCTCAGGCTGTCATTCCCTGGGGCACGATCGTGCTGTTCGGCATTGGCATCAGCCTTGGTACAGCGCTGCTTTCAACACGGGCCGCGCCATGGCTCGCCGATCTCGTGGTGATGCAGTTCGGCCTCAAGCAGGCGACGGCAATGTTCATTCTCGCCGTGATGGGCCTCTTCCTGATCGTCATTCATCTCGGTTTCGCGAGCGCCACGGCTTTAGCCTCAGCCATGATCCCCATTGTCATCGCGGTGCTGCAGAATGTGACGACGCCCGGCATCAACCAGATGGGCATGACGATGCTGATGCAGTTCGTCGTCAGCTTCGGCTTCATCCTCGTCGTCAACGCGCCGCAAAACATGGTTGCTTACGGCACGGAGACTTTCGAGGCGAAGGACTTCGTGCGGACCGGACTCGTGATGACAGTCATCGCCTATGCGCTGGTTCTGGCGCTCGGCGCGACCTACTGGCGCTGGTTGGAATATATGTGAGCTGCGCTACGCCCGCGTCTGGCCGTTGCCGTGGACGCGGTATTTGAAAGACGTGAGCTGCTCGACGCCGACGGGGCCGCGCGCATGCATGCGGCCTGTGGCGATACCGATCTCCGCGCCGAAGCCGAACTCCCCGCCGTCGGCGAATTGCGTCGAGGCATTGTGCAGCACGATGGCGGAATCGACCTCGCGTAAAAAACGCTCCGCCGCCGCCTTGTCCTCGGTGATGATGCAATCGGTGTGGTGAGATCCGTAATGCTCGATATGATCCATCGCAGCATCGAGCCCGTCGACGAGTTTCACCGATATGATCGCGTCGAGATATTCGGTCGACCAGTCCTCTTCGCTAGCTGGCTTCACGCGGGCGTCGATGCCGCGTGTGGCTTCGTCGCCACGCACTTCGCAGCCTGCGTCCGCGAGCATTTTCACCAGCGGCGCAAGCTGCGCCTGCGCGGCCTTGTCGACGAGCAGCGTTTCCGCTGCGCCGCAGATGCCGGTGCGCCGCAGTTTCGCGTTGCGCACGATTGTCAGCGCCTTCTGCGCATCTGCTGCGCCGTGAACATAGACATGCACGATGCCCTCGAGATGCGCGAAGACCGGCACCCGCGCCTCCTCCTGCACGCGCGCGACGAGCGATTTGCCGCCGCGCGGCACGATCACATCAAGATTGCCACCCAGGCCTTTCAGCATTTCGCCGACGGCAGCGCGGTCCTTCACCGGCACGAGCTGGATCGCGGCTTCCGGCAGATTGGCGGCGCGCAGGCCCTCGACAAGACAGGCATGGATGGCGCGCGAGGAATGAAAGGAATCCGAGCCGCCGCGTAGAATGACGGCATTGCCCGCCTTCAGGCAGAGCGCGCCGGCGTCCGCCGTCACGTTGGGGCGGCTCTCGTAGATGACGCCGATGACGCCGAGAGGCGTCGCAACGCGCTCGATCCTCAAGCCATTCGGGCGCTCGAACGAGGCGAGCACCCGGCCAACGGGATCGGCCAGTGCGGCGATATCCTCGACGCCCTTCGCCATGGCTTCGATGCGTTTGTCGTCGAGCATGAGGCGATCGAGATTGGATTTCGACATGTCGGCGGCGCGTGCGGCTTCCATGTCGAGATCGTTCGCGGCCTTGATCTTGTGCGACTGCGCGCGGATGGCGGCAGCCGAGGCCGCGAGCGCGCGGTTCTTCGCCTCGCTCGAGGCAAGGCCAAGCCCGTGTGCGGCGGCGCGTGCGCGCTTGCCGAGATCGAGCATGAGCGCAGGGATCTCTGCGTCTCTGGTGAGCGTGTCTGTCGTCATGCCCCGCCACATAGCGGATTTTGACCCAAAAGGGGAGTGCAGACCACGACCGGCGCCATGCTATGGGCTGCCCTGACGACGCGGAGACAGCCTCTTGATCCCCTGGGAACATCTCGACACGGCGAAAGTGCCCGGCGGCGGCGAAATGCGGCTGATCCGGCGCGGCAAAGAATATTCCATCATGCTGGGCAATATCGCGCTGATGAATTCGCGCCTGTTCGGTTCGGAAGAGGCGCTGGCGACTCTCACCTTCGAGAAAATTGCGGCAGCCTTGAAACCGCGCGTGCTGATCGGCGGGCTCGGCATGGGCTTTACGCTGCGGGCCGCGCTCGCCATCGCGCCAGCCGATGCGCGCATCGAGGTGAGCGAACTTGTGCCCGAAGTCGTCGCCTGGGCACGCGGGCCGATGGCTGAGGTTTTCGATGGAAGTCTCGAGGATGTGCGGACCCGTGTCATCGTGGAGGATGTCGGCGCGATCATGCGGCGCGCGCGTGGAACGTACGATGCGATCCTGCTCGACGTCGACAACGGACCCGACGGGCTATCGCGACCCGGCAACGACAGTCTCTATTCCTCGGCGGGACTTGCGCTCGCGCGCGGCGCGCTGAAACGCGGCGGCGTGCTCGCGGTGTGGTCGCAGGGACCGGACGAGCGCTTTGCGCAGCGGCTGCGCAAGGCGGGATTCGAAGTCGACGAAAAGCGCGTGCGCGCCAGTAGGTCGAAACGCGGCGCGCGGCATGTCATCTGGCTGGCGGTGAAGAGCTAGCTACTTCGTCTGCATCAGGCTTTCGTGCAGCTTGCGCGCGGCTTCGATTTCTTCGGGCGGCGTCTTCATGATGCGCTCGATGTCCGCTGCGATCTCGTCGCCCGAAAGCGGCGTGATGGGGATGCTCGCCTTCTTTACTTCCGCCTGAAAAGCAGGATCTGCGAGCGTCTTGCTGAAGGCCTCGCGCATGATGCGCAGCTGATTGTCCGGCACGCCCGGCGGGAAGGCGAGCGCACGGCCGATGGTGCCGTTCGATGCATAGATTTCGAGAAGGGTCTTGTCGGCGCCCTTCGCAAATTCCGTGAAGGCGGGAATATCCGGAAAGGCGGGAATGCGCCTGGCTGCGATAGCGAAGAGCGGCACGAACTCGCCGGATTTCATCTTGTCCGCATGCTGGGTCTGCACAGCGGCGAGCGACATGCCCGCGCTGTCGACTTCGCCGCGTTCCATCGCGAGAATGATGTCAGCGACGCCCTTGTAGCCGCCGATGATCTTGAACTTCGTCCCGGCGAGCCGGTTCATCATCAGCGGCCCCAGCGCATAAATATTCGCAATGCCCGTGGCGCCCGCGGTCGCCTCCTTGGCCTTGACATCCTCGAGGTTGCGCAGGCCGGACTTCTTCGTTGCGAGCATAAGCGAGTCCGCGTCGGCGAAACGGCCGATCCAGCGGAAATGCTGCGCATTGAACTTCGCTTCCTTGTTGAGCAGCGATTCATAGAGCACCTCGGAATGGATGAGATGCATCAGCGTGCCGTCTTTCGGCGCGACACTATAGGAATAATTGAGCGCGACCAGGCCGCCCGCGCCCGGCATGTTTTGCATGATGAGATTGGGATTGCCGGGGATGTGCTGACGCATGTGGCGCGTCGCAAGCTGCGTATAGAGGCCGTAGGTTCCGCCGACGCCGGCGCCAATCAGCACGCGCACATCCTTGCCGCGATAGAAGTCGTCGCCCGATTGCGCTACGGCGGTTGAACTCGCAGCAATGCAGAGCAGCGCGGCACACGAAAACTTCCCGATGACTGGCATGGATCTCCCTCCTGTTCCCGAACTGCAAACTATTGCAGGGGAGCAGGAGTGAACAGTGGAAGTTTTACGCTGCCCGCGCTCTTGCGCCCATAAAGGCAAGCGTGGCCATGCCGGCCGACAGCACGGCGTTCCAGCCGGCGAGCGAGACGCCGAAGATGCGCAGCGCCACCTCGTCGCAACGCACGACGCGGGTCGTCTGCAACTGCTTCATGAAATCGTTCATGTTCGAGACGGTCGGCATCGACGTTCCCGTGCAGCCGGCAGGGCCGGGCCAGAAGCCCCATTCGACGCCAGCGTGATAGACGCCGAAGATCGAACTTCCGACAAAGATCAGCGCAAGCAGCCACAACAGCGGTCGCGTACCGGATACCGCGTTCGCCGCGGCAAGCGCCGCGAGCGCAGCCAGCGGCACGCCTGCATAATAGGCCCAGCGCTGCTTGAGGCAGAGATCGCAGGGGGCATAACCGAAATATTCGAATATCCATGCACCCACGATGGTCGCGAAGGCGATGATAAGGACGCCGACAGCGGCCCGCGTGGGCGTGATGTTGCGCAACAGGGCCTGCATATAATCGGATTCTTCGCGGGGGTTAGATGACTTTGGCCGCCAGCCAGAAGCCGCCGACGACAAAGATCAGTATCACGGCCATGAAGATGGCGAAATGACGGTCGAGCATCACGCGCGCCTGATCGCCGAAGCGATGAAGCAGCGCCGCGAGAATGAAGAAGCGGGCGCCGCGCGTGATGACCGACAGCACGACGAACAGGAAGAAATTATATTCGAGCAAGCCGCTGACGATGGTAACGAGCTTGTAGGGAATGGGCGTGACGCCCTTCACCAGAATGAAGGCCCAGCCCCATTCGGCATAGAAAAGGCGCAGCGCCTCCACTTTCGCGGCATAGCCGTAGAGGTTCATCAGCCACGCGCCGACCGTCTCGTACAGCAGATAGCCGATGCCATAGCCGACGATGCCGCCGAGAACCGACGCAATGGTGCAGACGGTGGCATAGTACCAGGCGCGCTCGGGTTTCGCGAGCGCCATGGGCACGAGAATCACATCGGGCGGGATCGGGAAGAACGAACTCTCCGCAAAGGAGACGGCGGCCAGCGAGGGCACAGCGCGCGGACTTTCGGCAAGCGACAGGGTCCAGCGGTAAAGGCGTTGAAACATGATGATCCGTCGCTCGGGGAGAGGCCGAATCGGCGGGACGCCGTTTCGACTGATGCGTTAGCATTCCCCCCAAAAGTGAAAAAGCCGTGGAAGCCGCGGCGGATCAGCCCTTGATGTCCTCGGCCGCCTTGCGAAGGATGCCGTGCCAGTTGCCCGCTTCCGCGTCGATGATCGCGCCGTCGCGGACGAAAGCGAAGCTCGGAACGGCGAACCGGCCTGATTTGCCGGCCGTGGCGCGCCAGGCGGAGGTGAATTCGCCGAAGGCACCGTCCTTGCGCAGGTCGCGCAGGCTGTCGATTTCCTTCACCAGGAAGGTAATCCGGTTGGCGCGGGCGAAATCCTCCATCTGCCGCAGGCCGCCGCTGCGCACGAAGGACCGGCAAGCCGGGCAGTCGCGGGTGCCGAAATAGACGAGGGTCGGGCCCTTTGCGAGCGCTGCGGGCGGGTTCTCGATCGGCGTCGGCTGGCCGGACATGTAGAAATAGATTGCGCCGAAAAACAGCGCGAAGGCGGTCAGAATGATCTTGTCCATGGGCGGACTCCAGGAAACCTCGCCAGAGTCTGCCCGAGCCCCGCCAAGGAAGGATTGCTGCAAGCGCCGAATTGAGCGGACCGGTTAACAGGAGGTGAAGTCCAATTCCGATTGACTTCGCGGCCCGCCCGGACTATCCACCCCCCGTTCCGGCGCGGCGAAAACCGCGCCTTTTCGTTTGCGCGCCCGTCCGGGCGTGCTGACGGGAGGTCCGGAACGCCGGTTGAACCACTGCCAAGAAGCCGGAAGCGCGCCAAAGCGCCCATTCCGGATCTGAACACGAGGGAAAACGATGTTCGCAGTTATCAAAACCGGCGGCAAGCAATACCGGGTTGCCGCCGATGACAAGATTACGGTAATGCGCCTCGCTGGCGAGGCAGGCGACAAGATCACCTTCGACGAGGTGCTGATGCTCGTCGACGGCGACAACAGCGATTTCGGCGTCAAAGCCTCGGTCACGGGCGAGATCGTCGAGCAGGCGCGCGGCGACCGCGTGATCGCGTTCAAGAAGCGCCGCCGCAAGAACTCCAAGCGCAAGCGCGGTCACAAGCAGGATCTCACGGTCGTGAAGATCACCGGAATCGCCCGCGCCTGAGGGTGCGGCATTCCATTTCGAGCGGTTTCGGGTTATAAATTCCGGGACTTTTGGAAACACAGCCCGTTCGAGGCGCGCCGCAAGGGCTGGCGCTTCACGGCGCAACAGGTTGGAGCAAGACTATGGCTCACAAAAAGGCAGGCGGCTCGTCCCGTAACGGCCGCGATTCCGACGGCCGACGCCTCGGCGTGAAGAAGTTCGGCGGCGAAGCCGTCGTCGGTGGCAACATCCTCGTCCGTCAGCGCGGAACGAAATGGCATGCCGGCAATAATGTCGGCATTGGCAAGGATCACACGCTCTTTGCGCTCTGCGACGGCACGGTTCAGTTCAAGGACAAGGGCACGCGCGCTTACATCAATATCGTAGCGGCCCCGAAAATGCAGGCAGCCGAATAGGCGAGGTTTGACGAAGAACCCCGCCGGCTCCCAAACCCCGGCGGAGAGGTTTTTCAAAAAGCCGATCCAGTCACCCGAAAAGGGATCGACAAGGGGAGATGGGAGACCATCTCCCCTTCGTCGTTTCGGGCTGGCTTCACGAGGACGCCATCTTCGCGAAGTAAGCCGCAACCGCCCGCGAAACGGGCACGACTGGATTCGAGCCATGTTCTCCGACCTGCTTCGGGACGATATCTTCAGACTGGAAACGTCGCGGCTGTGGCTGCGCTGGCCGCGTATGGCCGACGTTCCGTCGATCGTACGATACAGCGGAGAGAAACAGATCGCCGACATGACGGCCTCCATTCCGCACCCCTATTCGCAAACCGATGCGGAAAAGTTCGTCTTCGCCTGCCGTGCCGGCAATGCCGTCGGCGCCCAGATCGCGCTCGCGCTCACCCGCAAGGGTCGGCCGGGCGAGGTGATCGGCATGATCGGCATCCACGAAACGCGTCCGGGCCGGGCCTTTCTGGGCTACTGGCTCGGCAGCCCGTTTCATGGGCAGGGCCTGATGAGCGAAGCGGCAGAGGCGCTGATCGGCCTCGCTTTCCAGGCGGGCGATATCGACGTGCTGACGGCAACGGCGCTGGCAGAGAATCCCGGCTCTCGGCGGGTGCTCGAAAAGTGCGGCTTCGGCAACGCGGAGCCCGCCCGGGCCGAGCATCGCGGAGCGATGGCCGATGTCGTCAACTTCCGCCTCGACCGGGAAAGCTGGTCGGCGCGCGCGGCGGCAGCAGCGCATCCGCCAGCGCCGAATACGCAGACGAACGCGGCGGCCTGAACGCAGCCCGCTTAGGACACGACGGCGCGGGCGATTTGTCCGCGCCGCTCGCAAGCTTTAGAATGAGATCATGAAATTCCTCGATCAGGCCAAAGTATACGTTCGCTCCGGCGACGGCGGCGCGGGCTGCGTCTCCTTCCGCCGCGAAAAGTTCATCGAATTCGGCGGGCCTGACGGCGGCAACGGCGGGCGCGGCGGCGATGTCGTGGTCGAATGCGTCGACGGCCTCAACACGCTGATCGACTATCGCTACCAGCAGCATTTCAAGGCCAAGACCGGCACGCACGGCATGGGCCGCAACCGGCATGGCGCGAAGGGCTCGGATGTCCTTCTCAAGGTGCCCGTGGGCACGCAGATCTACGAGGAAGACGACGAGACGATGATCGCGGACTTCACCGAGGTCGGCCAGCGCATCGTCATCGCCAAGGGCGGCAATGGCGGCTTCGGCAACCTGCATTTCACGACCTCGACCAATCGCGCCCCGCGCCACGCCAATCCGGGACAGGAGGGCATCGAGCTGACGATCTGGCTGCGCCTGAAGCTGATCGCCGACGCCGGTCTCGTCGGCCTGCCGAACGCCGGCAAATCGACCTTCCTCGCCACCGTGTCCGCTGCGAAGCCGAAGATCGCCGATTATCCCTTCACGACGCTGCATCCGGGCCTCGGGGTCGTGCGCTCGGACAACAGGGAATTCGTGCTGGCGGATATTCCCGGCCTCATCGAGGGCGCGCATGAGGGCCTTGGCCTCGGCGACCGCTTTCTCGGGCATGTCGAGCGCTGCCGGGCGATCCTGCATCTGGTCGACGCCTCCTGCGAACATGCCGGCACTGCCTATCGCGTCGTGCGCAAGGAACTCGACGCCTATGGCCACGGCCTCGCGGAAAAGCCCGAGATCGTCGCGCTGTCGAAGGCCGATATCGTCGACGCCGTGACGCTTGGCGCGCAGATGGAACGGCTGAAACGCGCCATCCGCAGCTACGGTCCGCCTGCGGGCGAGGGCGAGCGGCGGCGTGCGCCCTTCATCATCTCATCGGCTATCCGGCAGGGCATTCCCGACGTGCTGCGCGCGCTGGTGCGCGTGATCGACGGCGAGAAAGAGCTTGAGGGCGTGGAGGCCGAAGACGGCTGGAAGCCTTGAGATAATAGATCGGAACATGGATCCTGAGTTAGAACCCATGAGCGCTTTATCCGAAAGAGCCGAAAGAATGATCGCCCATCGCGCCAAACAGGCGGGCGTGAGTGCGGATGATATCGTTTGCGAAGCACTTCTTCATGTTGGGCAAAAAGTCCAGTGGCGCAGCAACGCAACCCGCCCGAAAGTGGAAACAAAGGAGCAGTTCGTCGCAGCGCTGGATGAGATCGCAGCGAGGTGCGCGAACCGTGAACCAATCCTCGATCATCTCTCTGCCGACGAGATCATCGGCTATGATGACTTCGGCTTGCCCAGATGATCGTCCTCGATTCCTCTGCGATCATGGCGATCCTCAACAACGAGCCTGAGCGGCGAATGATCTATGACGCCATCTGGGCCGCCGATCGGCGACTGGTTAGCGCCGTCACCTTTCAGGAAGTCGGGCAAGTATTGCTTGCCCGTTTCGGGATCAACGGATTTTACGATCTCGAAGATCTTCTCGCTCTCATAGATGCGGAGATTTTGCCCTACGATGCACAACAGGCAATTAATGCAATTTACGCTTTCCAATCCTATGGCAAAGGAATCAATCCGAAATCGAAGTTGAATTTTTGCGGTTGTGCGGCTTACGCCGCAGCGAAGACAATCGGAGCTCCTTTGTTATACATCGGCAACGATTATCCCAACACCGACATCGAACCCGCCTATCGCCCGTGATCAAGAAGACACCTGCAACGCCGCAACTTTCGTCCTTTCGCCGCATCGTCGTGAAGGTCGGCTCCTCGCTGCTTGTCGATCAGGCGAAGGGCGTCGCCAAAGTCGAATGGCTCGACGCGCTCGCCGACGATCTCGCCGGGCTCTACAAGGATGGCCGCGACGTGCTCGTGGTTTCCTCGGGTTCGATTGCACTTGGGCGCACGGTGCTGAAGCTGCCGCGCGGCAAGCTCAAACTGGAAGATTCGCAGGCAGCCGCCGCCGTCGGCCAGATCGCGCTGGCGCGCATGTGGTCGGAAGCGCTTGGCGCGCGCGGCATGACGGCGGGACAGATTCTCGTCACGCTCAACGACACCGAGGAGCGTCGCCGCTATCTCAACGCCCGCGAAACGATCGACCGGCTGCTGTCGATGCGCGCCGTGCCCGTCATCAACGAGAACGACACAGTGGCGACGAGCGAAATCCGTTACGGCGACAACGACCGCCTCGCCGCGCGTGTCGCGACCATGGCGAGCGCCGATCTTCTAGTGCTTCTCTCCGATGTCGACGGGCTCTATACAGCGCCGCCGCATCTCGACCCCAAGGCGAAGCTCATACCGGTCATTCCG
>CAINED010000008.1 GCA_903847605.1 uncultured Hyphomicrobiales bacterium
ACTGCGTTGATGCGCTTTATCCTCTCGCAGCCCTCGCCCGTTCGCGGATGAATTTTTCCACAACGGCCTGATCGTTGGCGAGGACGGTGAAGCGCTCTTTCTTGTCCATGAGATCGGCCATGTGTGGCGGCAGCGGCGCGGCGACGCCGGTCGCCTTCTTCACGGCGTCGCCGAACTTGGCCGCATGCGCTGTCGAGAGCACGACCATGGGAGTCGCGGGATCCTTCGCCAGCGCCTTGCGCGCGGCGTGGACGCCGACAGCGGTGTGCGGATCGATCAGCACTTCGCACTCTTCGAACACGCGCGCGATTTCCTTGCCCGTGCCCGTCTCCCCGGTCCGGAAAGCGTCAAACTCATTGCGGATCGCAGCCATCGGCTGCGCGGCGATTTCGAAGCGGCCGGACTGTTTGAGATTGTCCATCAGGCGCACGATGGCGCTGGCGTTGCGGCCATAGGCTTCGAACAGGAGCCGCTCGAAATTCGAGGAGACCTGAATATCCATCGAAGGCGATTGCGTCGGCTTCACGCCAGTCACTTCATAGGCGCCCGTATCCAGCGTGCGTGCGAGAATGTCGTTCTCGTTCGTTGCGATGACGAGGCGTTCGACCGGCAGGCCCATGCGCTTGGCGATATGGCCGGCCAGAATGTCGCCGAAATTACCTGTAGGCACCGTGAAGGAAACCTTGCGCGCGGGCGAGCCCAGCACCACGGCGCTGGTGAAATAATAGACCGTTTGCGCCACCACGCGCGCCCAGTTGATCGAGTTGACGCCGGAAAGCTGCAACCCGTCGCGAAAGGCGTGATGGTTGAACAGGCCCTTCAGGATCGCCTGGCAATCGTCGAACGTGCCTTCGAGCGCAATCGTGTGGATGTTCTCGCCCTCGACGCAGGTCATCTGCCGGCGCTGCACATCCGACACGCGCTGGTGCGGATACATGATGAAGACGTCGACCTGTTCGAGGCCGCGGAACGCGTCGATAGCCGCCGCGCCGGTGTCGCCGGATGTCGCGCCGACGACCGTCGCCCGCTGTCCCCGCGCCTTCAGCGCATGGTCCATCATGCGCGCGAGCAATTGCATCGCGACGTCCTTGAAGGCGAGCGTCGGGCCGTGGAACAGTTCGAGCAGGAAGAGATTGTCGCCGATCTGCGACAGCGGCGTCACGGCGGGATGGCGGAACGCGCCATAGGCGGCGTCCAGCATGGCGCGAAAGGCGCCCGGTTCAAAAGCGCCGCCGGTGAACGGGCCTATCACGGCTTCGGCCACCTGCGCATAGGGGTTTCCGGCAAAGCCCGCGATATCGGCGGGCGCAAGCTGCGGCACGGATTGCGGGACATAGAGGCCGCCATCGCGGGCGAGGCCAGCGAGCAGGGCGTCGGTAAAGTTCAGCGCCGGCGCAGCGCCGCGTGTGGAGATATATTGCACAGGTCACATCCGGTCTTATCCGGCCGGGTGTTTATCATGAAATCGCGTACTGTCATCCTGTGGAAGGAACTCGGGAGTTTCCAACTCTCCCGGCTATTTCTTTGGATTGGTCCGGCCAATGTGATCGGCCAGCGCATCGGCAGGGTGGCGATAATTGGCGAGACCCGGCTTCTGCGGCAACATGGATTTCTCCCATGCAAGCCAATCGTCCCTGAGCCGCGCAAGTACCTCGGGTTGCCGCCCTTTCAGATTTGCGCGCTCGCGTGGGTCTTTTGCGACGTTGAACAGAAATTCATTCTCATTGATGCGCAGATACTTCATGTCGCCGTCGCGCACCGCCCGCTGCTGCCCCGCCCGGAAGCGGAAATAAAGCTTGCGCGGACGCACAGGAGATTGGCCAAGAAGAACAGGCAGAAGATTTTCGCCATCGGGCGGATAGGCCGGGTCCGGCTGAAGGCCTGCTGCGGCCAGAAGGGTCGGCAACCAGTCCATGGTGGCGGTGACCTGATCCGAAATGGAATTGGCCGCGAGGCGGCCCGGCCAGCGGACTATGGCAGGAATGCGCACGCCGCCCTCGAGCAACTCGCCCTTCATGCCACTGAAAGGCCAGATCTTGGAGAAGCGCTCGCCGCCATTGTCGCTTGTGAAGACCACAATCGTATTCCGCGACAGGCCGTGCAGATCGAGCGCTTGCAAGACCTTGCCGATATTCGCATCCATGCTCTGGACCATCTTGGCATAGGTCTTTGCATCGCCGCCTTCATAATGGATGAAATCCTTGATGCGCTTGCCCTCGTCCTCGTCGTCCGGACCAAGCCAGGGATAGTGAGGCGCATTGAAGTGCAGGCTCAGGTAAAAGGGCTGCCTTTCTTTGGTGAAACCTTCAATCGACTGTACTGCGCGATCGCCGAGCAGGTTGGTCAGATAGCCGACCCGATCGATCTTTACATCCTGTTCGTAAAGCGGAGTGCGCGATTTGGAGCCGTGATCGAAATAATGAGCTGTACCTCCGAAAATGCCGAAGAACTTGTCGTATCCGCTCTTGAGCGGGCTGAAATCCGGCAGAAAGCCGAGGTGCCACTTTCCGATCAGCTCGGTCGCGTAACCCGCCTTTTTGAGAATCGAGGGAATGGTGGGATGTGAGGGCGGAAGTCCGGCGTCTTTTGCACTGTCAAAATTGATCGGTTCCTCAAGGCCTGCGGCGAGCCGATATTGATATCGTCCGGTCATCAACGCAGTGCGGGTCGGCGAGCAGACTGCAGAATTCGAATAGGCTTGCGTAAACCTGAGTCCTTCCAGCGCAAGCCGGTCGATATTCGGTGTAGAATAGTCGCGTTGCCCGTAGACGCTGACGTCGGCGTAGCCGAGATCGTCGGCCATGATGAAGAGAAAGTTCGGCCGGCTATTCTGCGCTTGTGAGGATGTCGGCAGGCCGAGTGTCGACAGCGAGGCCGCGCCGGCCACGCCTGACTGAACAAAACGCCGCCGTGTGATTGAAGTTTTTTCCATCGACTTCTCTCCCCCTGTTGTCCTCGTCTAAACTGCACGCACTGCTAGTCTGCAAGAAACTCCGCTCTAAAAATTGACAATGGTTCTGCCTTGCTGGCTTCATCAGTCTCGAACCACATGTCGAACACGATTTCTCCGTATGGAGTGACCTCGATCACGCGGGCCTTCGTGTAGGCGGAATGATTCTGGAATGTCGGCTTGCCGTCGATCAGGCTGACGCCGCCGTAAGTTATCAGGGTGTTGCCGGTCTTCGGCAGCCGGAGCGCTCCGCTCTGGTAGCAGGAGAACAAGCGCTCTCCCGGCGCGGCGCCATATGACCAGACCTGCCGCACGGTCATCGCCGATTCATCGACCGCAAATTCCACCGCGCGGCTGTAACTGTCCTCTGCCGCCATCTTCTTGCCAAAAGGCACAGTGCGAAAATTGCCGTTGTCAAAGCAAAGGATGTTGCCTTGTGGCGTCACGGAACAATCGTGCTGATGATATTGCCATTCCAGTTCTCCCACGGGCTTGAGCAATTTTTCTTTCCACGGCGACTTCCAGTTGCCGTGATCGCCCAATATCCACTTCAACTTCCCACTCGCGCGCTCAAACTTGATGATGCAATCCTGTGTGCGCAAAGAAACAATAATTGAATCATCATTGGGATCGTAGGTCGCCGCATTCGCATGGCACCAGTCGAAACTGTCGGGAATGCCGCGCTGATGCCAATAGACGGAACAGGAGCCATAGCTCAGGCGATAAGGGTCCAGAATGTCGAGGATTGACCACTGCCTGACGACGCTTCCTGACGGAGCAATTTCGTAGATTATATCGCCGACGACCTTTGCGGGCCCCCTCGGCGCATTCGGATCGTCATCCTTCTGTGGCCAGTTGTCGAAGTTTCGCGCTTCGGCGCCGAGAAGCAGGAAGTTTCCATTCGGAAACACATTGATACGGTGATGGAACAAAGCCAGGTTCAGCGGCGTGCTGCCTCGCGGCGCGAGCTGTCCCTTGAGTTCGCCGGGGACGTGCCATGTTCGCACAAGGTTTCCCTGACGGGTTACTTCCCGGAGTTCTCCCCCTTTCGGCAAGGAAAAAAGAATGTTGCCATTGCCGAGAACGCAAGTGTCCTGCGGTTGCTGATCGAATTCCCAATTGATTGCGAACTCGCCGTTTCGGTCAATGCCAACAATCCAGCCGAACTTTCCACTGAGGTCGGCCCATCCACCGGGCCGAATGTTGAATACGATCACCCCGGGCTCCCGGCGCTCCGGAATACATGTCACGAGACGGTGAGGCGGTTTGTTGTGAGAGTGCATGAGTGGCGCCCTGCGATTGCGACTATTTCATCAGCTTTTGAAAGAATTCCACCAGTTCGGGCCTGACCGAACCTATCCGGGCGACGATGTTTTGCACCTCGTCCAAATTCACGTATTCGTGCGGGAAACCGAAGATCTTTTTCTGTTCGCCAATGAAGTCGGCGTCCGCCATCGTCTTGGCCATGGCATTGCGCAAGATGGAAGTAGCAGCAGCGTCCATCCCCTGCGGACCCAAAACAAAATTCGAGGCACCATAGAGATCGCTCAGCAATTCGAGAGCTTTCCACTCGATGCTGCTGCGATCGGAGCCTTGAACCTCCGCATAAACGTCCTGAAAGGCCGGCATGTCGTTTACGAGAGGGCTTGGCACATAATTGCCTGCGGCATCCCGGCGCTGGAAATACCATAGGGGAATGGCAATTCCATTTTTGACAAGCGTTGGCTCCACACCGGCGCGATAACCCTGAAGTCCGTGCGTAGTGACATGCACTTCATCCCTTTCCATCGCCGTCCGAATGGCGGCCGCGCCCTGATATCCATGCACGTATTTGTAGTTGATCTTCAGCATGTTCAGCGAAAGCCTGCCATGGATATCGAGGATCAGGGATGGTTGCTGCCCGCCATAAACGAGTTCCCTGGCCTTCACGATATCGGCTGGTTTTGTCAGGCCGCCGGGCACAACGCTCTTTCGGGCAAATAGCATCCACGGGCCGCCACGCAGGCCGCCGACATAAGTCATTTTTGTATAGTCGTATTGAACATGAGGCGACTTGATGATCTGCTCCAGAGGAGTCCAGGAATCATATATGATTGTTGTTCCGTCTTTCGGCGCTCGCTGCGCAATGAAATTCATCGCCGTTGCGCCAGCCGCACCCGGCATATTCTGCACGACAATTGTAGGGCTTCCATCGACATATTTGACGAAGTGACGAGCAAACATTCGCGCGATCAGATCAATGCCGCCTCCGGCAGCAAGCCCGACTACGAACGATATCCGTTTCCCCCGATAAAACTCCTGCGCCTGTATTGGCGAACAGATCAATGAGCCTGCGGTCGCAAGGAGCAACAGGGTCCCAAAGCGAGATTTTTGCATGCAGTCCTCTCCTTTCCCTCAAGCAGGGGCTTGTTACCGCTCCACATCTTCAATCACGCAAGTTTTTCTCTTGCGCAACGCGATTTATTTTTGTCTCACTCCTTGCAGAGTAAATCAGTCCGGATCCTTTTAGATGTCGATGACCCGCAGGACTACAGTCGCAAACGCATATTCTGCCATCTCCCCGGTCGAAGATACGATCGACTACAAGGTCGGCAGATTGCGCAAGGCGCTGGACAATTATTCCAGCGACGAAGTCTCCGCGAAATATGGATTGACGCTGCCCGAATGGCGCGTGCTGTCTCATATTCATGTAGGCGCTACGGTGACGGCGGGCTGGCTTTGCCAGCGACTGCTGGTAGACAAGGCGGAGGTCAGCCGTGCCTGTTCGTCGCTGGTGGAAAGGGGTTTCGTCTCGGCCCGCCGGAACCCGACTGATGCGCGCAGCCAGTTGATGACCTTGACCGCAGCTGGCCGCAACCTTTATGCGCGGCTTTTGCCGGAGCGCTTGCAGCTTGATGCAGAATTGTCCGCAGTTCTCACTGCGCGAGAGCGCAATGCGCTCTGCCACGCTCTCGACAAGCTGACGACGTTCGTCTTGCGTGAACAAACGGAGATTCAAGATTCCTCCCGACAGTGATACCGGATTGCGGTACGGCATCGCCAATAAAATCGAGCCTATTGAGATACCGTTGAAAAATCAACCAATACAAGTTGGCAGGCTGTTGACGCTTTCTGCGCCATTGCGCATCCTGAGGCATAACGGGTTCAACCAGACGCAAAGAGAATGAAAAGATGAAACGGGCCGGCGAACAGATGCGCCTTGGCGCCTTCTTTAACCCGACCGGCCATCACGTCGCGTCGTGGCGGCATCCGCAGGCGCAGGCCGATGCCGGCATCAATTTCGAACATTTCGTCGAGATCACGCGCACGGCCGAGCGCGGCAAGATGGACATGATCTTTCTGGCCGACAACGTTTCGGTGCGCGAGGCGCATCCCGATGCGCTGGCGCGCTCGGCGCAATATATCGCCAACTTCGAACCGATTACGCTCATCGCCGCCCTCGCCGCCATGACCAAACATATCGGCATCGTCGCGACGGCCTCGACGAGCTACAACGAGCCTTTCCACGTCGCGCGCAAGTTCGCTTCGATCGATCATATCAGCCACGGTCGCGCCGGCTGGAATCTCGTCACATCGGGCGTGCCGGGCGACGCCTATAA
>CAINED010000009.1 GCA_903847605.1 uncultured Hyphomicrobiales bacterium
CCGAAAGCGCCGTCGAGCAGCGCCTCGCGCGCGGCGATGTCGTCAGAACGCTCTTCGCGCACGACGATCAGGCCCGCATCGCCCGCAAGCGAATGCAGCGAGGCAATGTTCTTGCCGCCCTTCAACAGGTGGCGGACAGAGTTCATCGAGGTCATCCCAATCTCCTTTCCGGAGTTAGGCGACCCACGCACCACTCTCGGGGAGAGCGCCGTTCGGGATTGAGGTTTGGAACTTCTCCCCGCGTACGGGGAGCATGGAAGGAAGGACGGGGGGCAGCGCTTTGCTCCTACGCGACGACGCGATTGCCTTGGCCGCGCCGCCCCCTCGTCACACTCTGCGGCGCGCACGCCGCAGAGGAGACCGAGACAAGTCTACCGGCCTCAGATCACATGCGTCTCAAGCGGCGGGAAGCCGTTGAACCCGACCGCCGAATAGGTGGTCGTGTAGGCGCCCGTTCCCTCGATCAGCACTTTCGCGCCGATTTCGAGACTGACCGGCAGATCGTACGGCGCCTTCTCGTAGAGGACGTCGACCGAATCGCAGGTCGGACCCGCAATCACGCAAGGCTCCATCGCATCGCCGTCGAAGGCGGTGCGGATCGGATAGCGGATCATCTCGTCCATGGTCTCGGCAAGTCCGTTGAACTTGCCGATGTCGAGATAGACCCAGCGCATCGTGTCTTCCGCCGCCTTCTTCGAGATCAGAATCACTTCCGCCTCGATCGTGCCGGCATTGCCGACCATGCCGCGTCCCGGCTCGATGATCGTTTCCGGGATCTGGTTGCCGAAATGCTTGCGCAACGAACGAAAGATCGACTGGCCATAGGCTTTCACCGCCGGCACGTCCTTCAGATACTTCGTCGGGAAGCCGCCGCCGAGGTTCACCATCGAAAGATGGATGCCGCGTTCGGCGAGTTCACGGAAGATGTTGGCGGACGAGCGCAGGGCCCCATCCCACATGCGCGGGTTGCGCTGCTGCGAACCCACGTGGAAGGAGATGCCATAGGCGATCAGCCCGAGACGGTGCGCATGCTCAAGCACGTCCACGGCCATTTCGGGCACGCAGCCGAACTTGCGCGAGAGCGGCCATTCGGCGCCCGCGCCGTCGCACAGGATGCGGCAGAACACCTTCGAGCCCGGCGCGGCGCGCGCGATCTTCTCGACCTCGACTTCGCAGTCGACGGCGAAAAGGCGAATGCCCAGCGCATAGGCGCGCGCGATGTCGCGCTCCTTCTTGATGGTGTTGCCGAAGCTGATGCGATCGGGCGTAGCGCCGGCCGCAAGCACCTGCTCGATCTCCACGACGGAAGCCGTGTCGAAGCAGGAGCCGAGGCTCGCGAGCAGCGAGAGTACCGCAGGCTCGGGATTCGCCTTCACCGCGTAGAAGACGCGGGTATCCGGCAACGCCCGGGCGAACGTATTGTAGTTGTCGCGCACAACGTCGAGGTCGACGACAAGGCACGGGCCATTGTCGCGGCCTTCTTCGCGGCGTCGGCGAAGGAATTCCTGGACACGATCAGTCATCGCGGCATCCTTTCCAATGGTGCGGCACTCGCCGCACGACCCCCAAGACATCGGAAAAGGGCTCTGCTTACGTACCCGGAGCGGTGGAGACCCGGTTTCGCGCTCAATACCCTCTGATGAGCGGCATCACGCCCCGGAAACGCCGGGACGTTACGCTGCTCAGGTGCTGCGCCGTTGGACACGTCCGCCCCGGAAAGCTTGCGCTATCCAAGGACTGGTAGTGGCCATCGTTTGGAAAGGGAGATCCCGTTCCGCACGCCCGGCAAGATAGACAAGCCTCTTCGGACGCCAGCTTTGGAAACTGGCAGAGACGAAAAAGCCCGGTCCGTCGTTGCTTTAAGTCGCGTCCCCCGTTTGGCGGGGTTCGCCGGTTCGCTCCGGCTGCCGGTTTTTACTGACGGTTAACCGGCCTCTTGTCCGGATCCCCGCCAACCGACACACGACCACAGGCACGTGCGATTTGGGCAAGCGCAGAGATATGCATTTTTGCCTGACATGCAAGTATTTTTTGCGGCGCGGGGCAAAAATTGTGCAGGGCGGCCAAGCGCAGGCTGGAGCGAGGGTCCGCAGGCTACCAGCCTTGCTGCGAATCTTGCTGCCAACCTTGCTTCAATGTCACTTGTCGGCATTCGAATTCGCCGGTATTGGCCATGAAAAGATATCCACAGGCCACAACCCGCTCAGGGCGACATGATCCCCCTCCTCGACCGCCGTCAGCTTCTCACCCTCCTTGCGGCGGCAGGCGTCGCTGTACCCGCGAAGGCGCAAGCGCCGCAGCAACGCCAGCGCCCGGCGGAGGCCGCGCCGCAGCGCGGAACCTTCGGCTATGAGGACGTCATCAAGCGCGCGCGCGAACTGTCGGAGTCGCCCTTCGATCCCGTCGTGCCGCCCCTGCCGCCCCAGCTCGAAAATCAGGACTGGGACGCCTGGCGGGAAATCCGCTTCCGGCCAGACCGCGCCCTGCTCGGTGGCGGCCCGGGCCGCTTCCGCGTCCAGCTTTTTCACCTCGGCCATCTCTTCAAGAAGCCTGTCACGATCAACACGATCCGCGACCGCATCGCGACGCCGATCCCCTACCAGGCGGCGCTGTTCGACTACGGCAAGACGAAGTTCGACAAGCCGCTGCCGGTCAATCTGGGCTTTGCCGGTTTCCGCATCCACTATCCGCTGAACGATCCGCGCAACAACGACGAACTGATTTCCTTCGTCGGCTCCAGCTATTTCCGCCATCTCGGCAAGGGCCAGCAATACGGCCTGTCGGCGCGCGGGCTTTCGATCGATACCGGCCTCCTCAACGGCAAGGAGGAGTTTCCCTTCTTTCGGGAATTCTGGATCGACACGCCCGACAGCGACAACAAGATCACCTTTTACGCCTTGCTCGACGGCCCCTCCGTCGCCGGCGCATTTCAGTTCGACCTCGCGCCGGGCGAAGATTCTCCGCTCGACATCGGCGTTACCCTGTTTTCGCGCAAGCCCGTGACGCGGCTCGGCATCGCGCCGCTGACCTCGATGTATTTCCTCGGCGAAAACGACCGCCACTTCAACGACCGCAACAAGCTCGACGAATTCCGCCCGGAATTGCACGATTCCGATGGCCTGCTCATCCATACCGAAAACGACGAATGGATCTGGCGGCCGCTGAAGAATCCGCAGTTGCAGGAAGTCCACATGTTCGAGGCGAAGAACATCAAGGGCTTCGGGCTGATGCAGCGCGACCGGCGCTTCGAACATTATCAGGATCTCGAACTCGCCTACGAGTCGCGCCCGAGCTATTGGGTAGAGCCGCGCGAGGAATGGGGCGAAGGTTCGGTCGAACTGGTGGAGCTTGCAACCAAGGACGAGACCTTCGACAACATCATCTGCGCCTTCATTCCCAAAGCGCCGACCGAGCCCGGCAAGCCGCTGAATTTCGGTTACCGCATCTATTCGATGAATGACGGACGCGACCTTCACCGCCTCGCCCAGACACTCAACACGTTCTCGGCGCCTGCCGCTGCGCTCGGTTCATCGGAACAGGCAGCCAATCATTCGCGCCGTTTCATGATCGACTTCAACGGCGGCGACCTCGCCTATTATCTCAAACAGCCGAACCTCGTCGAACTCGTGCCCTCTGCAACCGACGCGAAGGTCATCCGTCACTTCCTCGTGCCGCATCCGCAAATCCGGGGCTTCCGGGCGATGATCGACGTGCTGTTCGAAGAGAACAAGATCGGCAATGTACGGGCCTATCTGCGGTCCGGACCGAAGCTTCTCTCCGAAACCTGGAATTATGCGTGGCGCTTTTATGCGGCGACCCACGCCATCGGCTCGTCCGAATCCATAGGCCCCAACGCGCGCAGGTTGACGGTCGAATTCACCGGCGGCGAACTCGATCACTACGTCAATCATCCGGAACAGGTGCAACTCGTACCCAATGTCGTGGACGGCAAGGTGCTGCGCAGTTCCGTCACGCCGGCTCCGCAAGTCCGCGGCTTCCGTGCGACCCTCGATGTCGAATTCGACGAGGGAAAGAACGGCGCGGTGCGCGCGCATTTGCGTTCCGGCCCCAAGGTGCTCTCCGAAACGTGGCACTACACCTGGCGTCTGGCGGACGCGAAATAATCAGTTTTCCGCCAGATCGGCGCGCCATTTCGCGCGATGCTATAGCGGTCCCGGCGGCAGGCGGGACAGGTCGAAAGCCTCCACATCGCGCAGCAATTCGATGAAGGCGGTCGCGCCGTAATCGGCAGCGGATTCACCCTTCTCGCGCGTGGCGATGGCGGCGTTGCCCATCGCCCCGCTCTCGGACAAATCCTGCGCCATCCAGCCGAACCCCGCCGGACGGCCGGCGTTCAGCCAGGTGAATTCCTTTTCCATTGCTTTGCTGGCTGGCGGGAAATCGCCACGCAAGTCTTCGCGCACGAGATCGGCCCGGAAGGACATCATGAGCGACGTCTCGATATCGCCCGCATGAATGCCATGAACGCGCTCCTCGGGCGCAAACAATCCATCGGGATAGCCGAAACGCGACCACGACACCGTCACGGCTAGCATGTTGCGCAACCTGCGCAACTCGCGTGCGGCGGTATCCATGACGGCCGAATTCCCGCCATGCGAGTTCACGATGACGAGCTTTCGGCATCCGGCGCGTGCAACGCTTTCCCCGATCTCGACCATCATCTGCGTCAGTGTTTGTGGCGAGAACGTCAGCGTGCCCGGAAAATCGATATGTTCATGCGACGTGCCGATCTGCTGCAGCGGCAGGAACAGCGCATCGAGATCGTCAGGCAGACGCGCGATGACGAGGTCGAGATAGCCCTGCATGATCATGGCGTCGACGCCGAGCGGCAGGTGCGGACCATGTTGCTCGACGGCAGCGACAGGCAGAACCGCGATGCAGCAGCTCATGTCGCGCGTCTGAAGATCGCGCCATGTCATGTCCGACCAATGATGCGTTTTGCGCACGCGAACCTCCGATTGTTCGGCACAATCTAGCGTTGGGCGGAGGCCATGACGAGATGAAAACGGGTGGCCGCCAACCTCATGCCGTGGCAGAACGTGAACATGGACGCACCGCAGATCAGGGTCACGATGAGCCTCGGCGACTGGGGCCTTTTGCTGCTGCTGGCATTGCTGTGGGGCGCATCCTTTTTTTTCGTCGGGATCGCCGTGAAGGAATGGCCGCCGCTGACGGTCGTTGTGGTGCGCGTGCTCGGCGGCGCCCTGTTCTTGTGGCCGATGGTCTATCTCTTGGGCCAGAAGATGCCGCGCGACACTGTCGTATGGTCCGCCTTTTTCGGCATGGGTTTCCTCAACAATGTCATTCCGTTCAGTCTGAATTTCTGGGGCCAGACCCATATCGCTTCAGGCGTCGCCTCGATCCTCAATGCGACCTCGCCGCTCTTCACGGTGATCGTCGCCCACTATTTCACCACGGACGAGCGGATGACGCTTCGACACATCGCGGGCGTTCTCATCGGGCTTGCCGGCGTCGCCGTGATGGTCGGCCCGGACGCCATCCGACTGAAGGACGGGTTGGGCGTCTGGAGCTTGCTCGGCCAGATGGCCATCGTGCTGGCGGCGATCTCCTATGCATTCGCGGGAACGTTCGCGCGCCGGTTTCGCCGCCTCGGCGTAACGCCCATGGCGACGGCGGCCGGCCAGGTCACGGCTTCCTCGATCATGATGATCCCAATCGCCCTGGTCGTCGACCGGCCATGGACCCTGCATATGCCCGGCTGGGGCGCCATCGGCGCGATGGCCGGCCTTGCCTTTCTCTCAACGGCGCTTGCCTACATCGTCTATTTCCGTCTGCTGGCAACGGCAGGCGCGCGCAACAGCATTCTGGTGACCTTCCTGCTTCCGGTTGTCGCCATCCTCCTGGGTGTGTTGATTCTCGGAGAGGCCCTATATTTTCGCCAGATCGTGGGCATGACGCTCATCGGTTTGGGGCTCGCGGCCATCGACGGACGACCGCTTGGCTGGCTGGGAATGAAGCCTGCGTAAGCCGATCACGATGACTTTTTCGCTTGCACGTGCTCGCCCGGACGGCGACAAGACCTAGTTGTCCGTAACACCGGGGACCCGCATCGGTCGAAGGAGAAGTCATGAAGAAGAAATTCCATGCAATCGCGGTCGTGGCCCTCTTCGGCTGCACGCCCGTCCTCGCGCAGGACAAGATCACCTTTGCCACCAACTGGCTCGCCCAGGCCGAGCATGGCGGCCACTATCAGGCCGTCGCCGACGGCACCTATAAGAAATTTGGTCTCGACGTGACGATCCGCTCCGGCGGACCGCAGATGAACAACCGCCTGCAACTCGTCAGCGGACGCGTCGAATTCTACATGAGCGCGAATCTCATTCCATCCTTCACCGCCGTCGAGCAAAAGGTTCCGGTGAAGGCCATCGCCTCGATGTTCCAGAAGGATCCTTTCATCTTCATGTCGCATCCCGTGCAGGGCTTCGACAAATGGGAAGATCTGAAAAACGCGACGGCTTTCGTGGGCAACGAGGCGCTCGCGTCGATCTTTCAGTGGATGAAACAGGAATACGGGTTCAGCGAATCGCGCGTAAAACCTTACACGTTCAATCCCGCGCCTTTCATCGCCGACAAGCGCTCGATTCAGCAGGGCTATCTCACGTCGGAACCCTTTGAGGTCGAACGGCAGGGCAAGTTCAAGCCGAACATTTTTCTGGCCGCCGATTACGGCTTCGACACCTATTCGACGCTGATCGAGGCGCGCAACGATTACATCGCGAAAAATCCGGATATCGTGCAGCGCTTCGTCGATGCCTCCATCATCGGCTGGTATAATTATATCTACGGCAACAACAGCGCTGCCAACGCTCTCATCAAGAAGAGCAATCCGGAAATGACGGATGCGCAGATCGCCTTCTCCATCGCGAAGATGAAGGAATACGGCATCGTGGATTCCGGCGAGTCGCTTTCTCTCGGCATCGGCGCGATGAGCGAGGCGCGCATCAAGAGCTTCTTCGACAAGATGGCGAACGCAGGCGTCGTCAAGGCCGATACGGACTATCGCCAGTCCTATGCGCTGCAGTTCGTCAACAAGCGCGTCGGCATGGACCTTCGCCCAAAGCAGCCGTGACCCCGCCGTGAGCGCACCCATCGTTTCGCTGCGCGACGTGAGCAAGAGCTTCGCCAGCGGAACGCTCGCCCTCGACCGGCTGCAACTCGACGTAGGCGCCGGCGAATTTTTAACACTGCTCGGCCCATCCGGCTGCGGCAAGTCCACAGCCCTGCGCCTGATTGCCGATCTTCTCGAACCAACCTCCGGCGCAGTCGATTGGCGATCGGGACAGAGGCCCGAACTCGGTTTCGTCTTTCAGGAGCCGACGCTGATGCCCTGGGCGAATGTCTTCGACAATATCTGGCTGCCTTTGCGGCTGCGGCGCATATCCCGCGCAAACGCACAAAAGAATATCGAAGAAGCTCTGTCGCTGGTCGGCCTGAGGGATTTCGCGAACGCCTATCCACGCGAACTCTCCGGCGGCATGAAGATGCGCGTCTCGCTCGCGCGCGCCCTCGTACTCGAACCTGCCATTCTTTTGCTCGACGAACCCTTCGCGGCGCTCGACGAAATCACGCGCCTGAAACTCAACGACGACGTTCTGCGCCTGCAGCAGGAACTGCGCATGACCGTCGTCTTCGTCACGCATTCCGTTTACGAGAGCGTCTATCTATCGAGCCGCATCTGCGTGTTCTCGGCGCGGCCGGGCCGCGTCATCGAGACAATAAACATCGAAGCGCCGGGGCAGCGCACGACGGAATTCCGCCATTCGCAGGCCTATGCGGACTATTGCCGGCGCGCCTCCGCAGCGCTGGAATCTACATTGGCGAAGGCGACGGCATGAACGACCGTCTCGCCACATGGCTGCTGCCGCTGACCGTTTTCATCCTTGCGCTTACGGGTTGGGAAGCGCTCGTCGTCATCAAGGGCATCGAGCCCTACATCCTGCCCGCGCCCAGCCTCATCGCGAAAACCATCGTCAACGACTGGGGCGTGCTGGCGGCGTCACTCTGGGTGACATTGAAAATGACCTTCGCCGCGATTCTTCTCGCGATAGCGGGGGGCGCTGCGCTCGCGATCCTGTTCTCGCAATGGAAATGGGTCGAACGCTCCTTCTTTCCCTTCGCGGTCATTCTTCAGGTGACGCCGATCATCGCAATCGCGCCGCTGCTGCTCGTCTATCTCGAACCGAACACGGCCGTGCTCGTCTGCGCCTTCATCGTCGCCTTTTTTCCGATCCTCGCAAATACGGCGCTTGGATTGGCGTCCGCCGATCACAACCTCGTCGATCTCTTCGATCTCTATCGCGCGTCACGCTGGCAGCAATTGCTCTATTTGCGGCTGCCCTCAGCCCTGCCCTATTTCCTCGGTGGCATTCGCATCGGCGGTGGCCTCGCGCTGATCGGCGCCATCGTCGCCGAACTGGCGGCGGGCGCGTCGGGACAGGCGACGGGCCTCGCCTTCCGCATCGTCGAAGCTGGCTATCGCCTGAACATTCCGCGCATGTTCGCCGCGCTCGTGCTGATCTCGCTCACGGGTATCGCGATCTTCCTGTTCTTCAGCGCGCTGTCGCATGTGATGCTCGGCCGCTGGCACGATTCAGCGCGCACGCGCGAGCAATAGTCAGCGCACCTTCAAGCGAATTTTCAGATGCTCCGATCAAACCGCGACGGAGTGCCTGGCGCGCGCGCTCTGCAGGTAGGAATCAAAACAGGCCGCTGCGAGACGCACGAAGGGACGGGCCTTTTCGGTGACGCGCACATGCCGCCGATCGCGGACCAATACGCCGTCTTGCGCCAGCGCATCGAGCGGTTCGATGGCGTCGTCGAGCGCATCGCTTGCGCCCAGCATTTCCGCGGCAATCTTGCCGAAATCGACGGCGAAATCGCACATGAGCCGTTCGATCACCGTCGCCCGCGCGCGATCTCCAGGCGACAGCGCAAGTCCGCGGGCTGTCGAAAACTGGCCTGCCTCGATCGCGCGCTTCCATGCGCCAAAGTCGGACGCGTTCTGTACATAGCCCTGCGGCAGATAGCCGATGGACGAGACGCCCAGAGGCAATAACGCATCGGCGCAATCCGTCGTGTAGCCTTGAAAGTTGCGTCGCAGCGTTCCTGCGCGCGCGGCGAGAGCGAGCGTGTCGCCGGGCGCGGCGAAATGGTCGAGGCCAACGGCTACATATCCGGCGCGGATCAGTTCATCCGCCGCTGCCGCCGCTTGCGCCAGCCGTTCTCCGGCGCCGGGCAAGGCCGCGGTGTCGATCAGAGTCTGGTGCTTCTTCATCCACGGCACATGGGCATAACCGAAGATGGCAAGGCGGCCAGGCTTCAGGCTCGCAGCCCATTGCGCGGTGCGGCGGACATCGGCTTCGCTCTGATGCGGCAGTCCATACATGAGATCGAGATTGATCGCATTGATGCCCGCGCGCCGGATCGCCGCCACCGCGCGCTCGACCTGTTCGGCCGGCTGCACGCGGCCGATGGCCTTCTGCACGCGCGCATTGATATCCTGCACGCCGAAACTCACGCGATTGACGCCGATCTCCGCCAGCGCCTCCGCCAATGCGTCGTCCACATAACGCGGATCGAGTTCGATCGCATGTTCGATGATCCCGGCCATGTCGAAACGATTGCGCAGCCGCTCCGCGATCACACGCAGGCGCGCATGGCCGAGGAGGCTAGGTGTGCCTCCACCCCAGTGGATATGCTGGACGCGCTTGGCCTGCGTCGCATGCGCGAGCAGATCGATCTCCTGCACGAGGCCGGACGCGTAAACTTCGAGGGCCCCGTCCTTCAGCGCCGCTTTGGTGTGGCAGCCGCAATAGTGGCAAATGGACCGGCAATAGGGGACATGCAGATAGAGGGAGAGGCTGGCGCCGGGATCGAGCCCGGCAAGCCATGCGCGCATGTCGTCAGGGCCGACCACGTTGGCAAAATGGGGAGCGGTCGGATAGCTCGTGTAGCGCGGCACCGCGCGCTCGGCGAGCAGGAGTGAGCGTTCGGAAATCATATCAAACCGGTGCCAGCATCGCCGGCCGGCGGCATTGACACCGGTCAAACCCGGCATCCTCAGGATATTGCGCGAAAGCGTCAGGCATGGTCCAAGGACGTTCGAATTTTGCCGGAGGAGACATGATGTCCAGGACAATCCCGCCGTGTTCGTTTCGTATCGCCACGCTGGTCGCCTTCGCCATGGCGGCAGGACTGGCGGCATCGCCTGCGTTCGCCCAGGCCAAATTTCCCTCCCAGCCGCTGAAGCTGGTGGTGCCATTCGCGGCGGGCGGCGTCGCCGACACCTCCTCGCGCCTCGTCATGGAGAAAATAGGCGAGAAACTCGGCCAGCGTGTCATCATCGAAAACGTGCCCGGCCCCGGCGGCATCCAGGCCGCTCGCAACGTCCTCAACGCTCCCGCTGATGGTCATACGCTTGCCTTGCTGACAAACGGGACCGCCATCAGCGTCGCCCTGTTCAAGCAGCTGCCGTTCGATCCGACCACGCAATTCCAGCCGGTTTCGGCCCTCGGGTTCTTCGAGTTCATTCTCTACACGGGCGGGACGTCGCCCTATAAAACGCTCGGCGACGTTCTCAAGGCCTCCCGCGCGCAGCCCGGCAAGCTGAACATCGGCACGATCGTCGCCGGCAGCACGCAGCACCTGACGGCCGAACTCTTCAAGTCGACGGCGAACATCGATATCCGCCACGTGCCGTTCAAGGCGACGCCGGACCTGTTGCTGTCGACCATGCGCAACGATGTCGAACTGATGGTCGAGGCGCTGGCGCCGATCAAATCCAATCTCGACGACGGCAAGGTCCGCGCCCTCGCGGTGTCGAGCCCGACCCGCTCGCGCGCCCTGCCGGATGTTCCGACCGTCGCGGAAGCCGGCGTGCCGGGCTTCGATGTCGTGTCGTGGAATGCTCTGTATGTGAAGGCCGGAACCCCGCCGGACATCGTGCGCACGCTGAACACCGCCATGCGTGAAGCGCTCGCCGACAAGGAACTCGGGGCGAAGCTTCTCAATCTCGGCGTCGACGGCCGCGCAACGTCTCCGGAAGAGATTGCCCAGCGCATGAAGGACGACATCGTCAAATGGTCGGCCGTGATCGAGAAGGCCGGTATCGAGAAACGATAATCCCGTGTCCGACATTCACGTCCTCATGCCCGTGCCGCTTCCGCGCCTCATTGTCGAGGCGCTGGAGTTGGAATTCCGCTTGCACAAACTGTGGTCCGCGCCCGACCCGGATGCGCTGGTCAAACAGGTCGCGGGCGACGTGCGGGCCATCGCAACCGGCGTCAACATTCTCGCCGAAGGCGTGAATTTCCCTGTGACCGGCGACTTCATGGCGAAATTTCCGAAGCTGGAAATCGTCGCCAATCTCGGTGTCGGCTACGACAATATCGATGCAAAATGGGCGGCGGCGAACAAGATCGCCGTCACCAACACACCGGACGTTTTGACCGAGGAAACCGCCGACACCGCTTTCGGCCTTTTATTGAACGCCGTGCGTCAGTTTTCCGCCGCCGAGCGCTACCTGCGTGCTGGCAAGTGGCAGGAGCGGGCCTTTCCCCTGACGGCCTCCCTGCGTGGCAGAACGTTGGGTGTCTTCGGCATGGGCCGGATCGGCAAGGCGATCGCCCGCCGCGCCGAAGGTTTTGGCCTGAACATCGTCTATCATTCCCGCCGCAAGGCGCCGGACGTGCTTTACCCCTATTGCGCCTCCCTGCTGGAACTCGCCAAAGCCTGCGACATCCTGATGGTCGTCGTGCCCGGCGGACCAGAAACGCGCAATGCCGTGAATGCAGAGGCGCTGGAAGCGCTCGGTCCCGATGGCATCCTCGTCAATATCGCGCGCGGGACGGTTGTCGACGAGAAGGCGCTGGTCGCCGCCTTGCAGAAGGGCGTGATTCTCACCGCCGGCCTCGACGTTTTCGCCGACGAACCGAACGTGCCCCAAGAATTGATCGCGATGGACCATGTCGTGCTTCTGCCGCACGTCGGCTCCGCCTCGCACGTCACCCGCGACGCCATGGCGCGCCTCGTCGTCGACAATCTTCTGGCGTGGCGCGACGGCAAGCCCCTGCTGACCCCGGTCTCTTGAGGGCTTGTTCTTGCGATAACAAAGCGCTTCGGCCGCATGCCGCGGCGTCATTGCCGGCGTGTAACATCAAGTCGCTCACTTTCGTCACTTGGCCAATTGCGCCGAAGCAGGCAAAATGGAACATCGTTACACGCACTGATTTGCAGCCGGACTTCATCGATCGGCGGGAGGGTCGTAAGGATGAACTGGAGTGACCGGGTTTCTCTGAAGGCGGCAGCCCTGATTCTGGGCGCCGCCGTCAGCGCGCTGACGGCCGGAACGGCGCTAGCGCAAAGACAAAAACAGCAGCAACAGCAACAGCAGCCCAAACTGCCGGAGACGCCCGCGCCCGCGGGAGCCGGCGGTCCCGGCCGCTATGCCATGCTGCGCGAGGAGAACAAGGAATCCGGCTGCCTCGTCAATCTTCAGCAGAGCGGCCGCGCCCAGTTGGGCCCGGGCTGCATGGATCAGGGCCTCGTCGTCTTCGATCCTGTCGGCTGGAGTGCGGGGCGCAATTCTCTCATCCTGCGCGCCCGCAAGGGTCATCGGCTGACCTTCATGTACCGGCCGGACGGCACATGGCTACGCGATCCGCCGGACAAGCGGCCACTCGCCCTGCGCAAATACTGAGAGGCGTTTTCAGGACCCGCCGACGCCATTGAGCTGCGCCAGAGACATGATCTGGCGGCCCTGGGCGTCGAAATTCTCTGGCGCGAGCCATTGCTCGAAGGCTTCGCGCCGTTGCGGCCATTCGTGATCGAGGAGCGAATACCAGGCCGTATCCCGGTTGCGCCCCTTCACGATCATGTGCTGCCGGAACACGCCTTCGAAATGGAAGCCGTAGCGCAGCGCCGCGTGGCGCGATGCTGCATTATGGTCGTTGCACTTCCATTCGACACGGCGGAAGCCCAAGGTCTCGATGGCGTACTTTACCAGAAGATAGACGGCTTCCGTCCCGGCCCGCGAGCGACGCAGGGGTCCTGTGTAGAGAACATTGCCGATTTCCACGACGCGGTTGGGCAGATCCGTCCGCATCAAGGAGCCGAAGCCGGCGATCCTTCCCGATAGCTTGTCCTCGAAGGCAAAATAGGCAGCCGCGGGGATGGCGAGCTTTTTTTGGATGAGGGTGAGAACATCGTCCAGCGAGGCGATGGGCTCGTCTGCCGTATAGCGCTGTAACGCCACCTGATCTTCCGCGAGCAATCCGGCGAGCAGATCGGTGGCATGGGCCTCGGCGAGCGGATGCAGGATCACATAGCGCCCTTCGATCCTGACCGGCGCGGGCGCGATCGCAGGGCGGTCTTCCACGGGCCGCCCGGCCTCCGGATATTCCGTCTCGCTGGTGTCGCGTGCCATGCCCTGTATGTTGCGGCGCGAAAGGCCCGGCGTCAATGCCGGACCTGCCGCAGGGTCACTCTGCCGCCAGGGGCATCGAGGGCTGCGGCTTGGACTCCGGACCTTTGACCGGCGCGGACTCCACCGGCGCGGGGGCGCCATTGGCTGTCGCATTATGCGCGGCCACGGGTTCGGCATCCTCGCCGGTCGGGCCGAGCAGCTTGCCGAATATCCAGCTGAAGAAACGCCCGACGTCGTCCATCAGGGTGAAGAAAGCGGGCACGAACACCAGCGACAGCAAGGTCGAAACGACGAGTCCGCCGACGACGCCGATCGCCATGGGCGCGCGGAATTCTCCGCCATCGCCGAGGCCCAGCGCCGGCGGGATCATGCCGGCGACCATGGCGATGGTCGTCATCACAATGGGGCGCGCGCGCTTGCGGCCCGCATCGACGATGGCTTCGAGCCTGTCCATGCCTTGCGCCATCCGCTCGATGGCGAAATCGACAAGCATGATCGCGTTCTTCGTCACGATGCCGATCAGCATGAGTATGCCGATGACGACAGGCATCGAAACCGGCTTGTCGGTGATGTAGAGGGCGAAGATGACGCCGCCGATGGAAAGCGGCAGCGACAGCAGGATCGTGATCGGCTGCAGCACGCTGGCGAAAAGCAGCACGAGAACGGCCAACACCATCATCAGGCCCGCGCCCATGGCCTGACCAAAGCTTGCGAAAACTTCGCCCATGATTTCGGCGTCGCCGGATTCTTTCAAAGTCACGCCGGCAGGAAGATTCTTGGCGGCAGGCAGCGCATAAATCATCTCGAGCGCTTCGCCGAGAGCATCGGTCCCGGTGAGATCGGCTTCGAGTGCTATGCGGCGCACGCGGTCGTAACGGCTGATGCTCGTTGGTCCCTGCCCGTAACCGATGGTGGCGACTGCAGACAGCGGAACGGACGCGCCGGTCTTTGTGATGACGCGCACATTTTGCAGAAGATCCATGCTCTCGCGCGCGTCGCTGCGCAGGCGCACGCGGATCGGTACGAGACGGTCGCCAGCGTTATACTTGGCGAGATTGGCATCGACATCGCCTATGGTCGCGATGCGAATGGCATCGGCGATGGCTTCCGTTGTGACGCCGAGTTCGGCGGCGCGGTCAGTATTCGGATCGACGCGGATCTCCGGCCGGTCAAGTGCAGCGGTCGAAACGACGTTCGAGATCACGGGCACGCGCTTCATCTGACTTGAGATGTCCGCGGCGGCGCGCTCGACTGCTGCATGGTCGTTGCCGGATACCACGAGCGAAAGGCCACGCTGTCCGTTTTCATTCAGGAACCAGAAGCGGATATCGGGCACGACACGCAGGTCGACATTGATTTCACGCTGCACGTCGGTCTGCGTTTTCTCGCGCTTCGACTTATGCGTGAGATTGACCGTGATCTGCGCGAGGCGAACTTCCGGCGCGCCCATGCCGACCTTGCCGCCGTCGACGAAGACGCTCGCGATTTCAGGTTTGGCGCGCAACACACGCGTGACTTCGTCGGTCACGCGCTGCGTATCCTCGAGGCGCGAGCCCGGCGGCAGTTCCAGCCCCAGCAGAAGACGCGCTTCGTCTGCGCGCGGCACAAAGCCCTTCGGCAACGTGCCCGAAGCGTAAAGCGAGACCGCAAATATACCGATGCCCGCAATCATGGTGATGAAGCGATGCTTCACGGACCACAGTACAAGCGCGGTATAGCTGCGCATGATCCAGCCTTCGCGCTGAACCTTCTCGGGATGCGCACGCAGGAAATAGGCAGCGAGCAGAGGCGTGATAAGACGCGCGACGAGCAGCGAGAAGAAGACCGCTATCGCAACCGTGAGGCCGAATTGTTTGAAATACTGCCCGGCGATGCCGCCCATGAAACTCACGGGTGCGAAAACTGCCATGATGGTGAGCGAAATCGCGATGACCGCAAGACCGATCTCATCGGCGGCTTCGAGCGATGCGCGCCAGGGCGACTTGCCCATATGCATGTGACGCACGATGTTTTCAATTTCGACGATGGCGTCGTCGACGAGAACGCCCGTCGCCAGCGTGACCGCAAGCAGACTCACGAGATTGAGCGAAAAGCCGAGCGAGTGGATCGCCCAGAATGTCGGGATAATCGACAGTGGCAGCGCAATCGACGTGATGATCGTCGCACGCCAGTCGCGCAGGAAGATGAAGACCACAAGGATCGAGAGCAACGCGCCCTCCACCAGCGTCTTCATCGCGGATTCGTAATTGCCGATGGTGTAATTGACGTTGGAATCGATCTTGTCGATCTTGACGTTCGGGAATTCCTTGCGGATTTCGCCGAGCTTCTGATCGAGCGTCTTCGACACGACAGCATCGCTCGCGCCGACGGCGCGGGTCACGCCGAATCCGACGACGGGCCTTCCGTCATGCCGTGCGTAGCGGCGCTGCTCCGCAGACGTATCATTGATGCGGCCGAGGTCGGAAAGTCGAACCTGACGCCCGCCGGGTAACGTGATCTTCGTCGCGGCGAGTTCGTCGACCGTACGCGCGCCGGCAAGCGTTCTGATCGATTGCTCGCGTCCGGCAATTTCGCCGCGCCCGCCCGCCAGATCGATATTGGTCGCGCGCAGCTGGCGGTTCACATCGCCTGCCGTGACGCCGAGCGCCAGCAACCTGTCAGGATCGAGTTCGATGAGGATTTCACGGTCGACGCCGCCGATGCGCGGCACCGAACTCACGCCCTTGATGCTCTGCAGGCGCCGCGCAATCACGTCGTCGACGAACCAGGAAACTTCCTCGATGGTCTTGTCGTTCGCCGATACCGCATAGGTGACGATCGGCAGGCCAGCGATGTCGAGACGCGAGACGATCGGTTCCTCGATGCCGCGCGGCAGATCGGCGCGCACCTTGGCGATCGCGTCTTTCACATCGTTGAGCGCGCGGTCCGTGTTCACCTCGATGCGGAATTCGATGGTCGTCTGAGACAAGCCATCCGACACGGTGGAGATGATGTGCTTGATGCCGGTGACGCCGGACACCGCGTCCTCGATCTTCTTCGTGATCTGCGATTCGAGTTCCGACGGCGCCGCGCCGGGCTGGCGCACCTGCACCTGAATGACGGGAATATCGACGTTCGGAAAGCGCGTGATCGGCAACTGGCTGAACGAGAACATGCCCAGCAGCGTCAGCACGACGAAGAGAACGATCGAAGGGATCGGATTGCGGATCGACCAGGCGGAAATATTCATTTGCCGCTCCCCCCGGCCGTCACGGGCGAGACAGCGTCGCCATCGCGCAGGAATGGACCCGCGCGCACAACGATCGTTTCGCCTGCTACGACACCCTTGAGGATTTCCGCGCGACCGCCGTTGATGAGACCGATCTCGACGGGTTTCGCGCGCACTACGCCGTCGACGACCGTCTGCAACGTGGCCTTGCCGCCGTCATAAATGATGGCGCTGGCCGGCACGGTGACGGACATTGCGCGACGCAATTCGATGGAGGCGCGCGCGAACGAGCCGATACGCGCCTTGCTGTCGGATTCCAGCGCAATGCGGACGCGGCCGAGGCGCGTGCTGCGGTCGACTTCCGGCGACAGGAGACGGATTTTTCCGGCGACCTGCGAGCCATCGGCAAGAACGACGCTCGCCGTCTGGCCCTCTTTTAATTCGAGCAGTCGCTGCTCCGGCACTTCGGCGTCGAGTTCGATGGCGCCATCGGCGATGATGCGGAAAAGCGGTTCGCCAACGGCCGCAGCTACGGCGCCGACTTTCGCCGTGCGGCGCGAAACAAGGCCGGCCGATGGCGTCTTCACTTCGGTGCGGCCGATGCGCACCATCAACTCGCCGCGTTGCGCCTCGATATTCTTCTTGTCCGCGCGTGCGGCGGCGAGCGCATCATTGGCGGCCTGCAATTGCGCCTGCGCCGCGCGGGCAAGCGAGGTTTTCTGATCGACGAGAGCCTGCGTCGAAGCCCCGCGCGCGAGCAGCGATTGCGCGCGTTCCAGATCCTGCTTTGTCCAGGTGACATTCGCCTGCGTATTGGCGATCTGGCTCTGCGCCTGAGCAATGGCCGCGTCGGCGCGCGACAATGCGGCGTCAGATTGCGCGAGCTGCGCGTCGAGCGTCTCGCGCGACAGGCGCACGAGCACCTGGCCCTTGGCAACCTTGTCCCCTTCGTCAGCGAACAGTTCGAGAATGCGCAGTCCCTCGATTTCCGGGCCGACCAGGATTTCCTGACGCGGGACGAGCGTGCCTGTGACAGTGACGGCCTCGACGACTTCGTTGCGCGAGGCAGGCGTGACGGTCACGGCAGCGGCGACCGGGGGCGTCGCCGCTTTCGACTCGACGGCATGCGCCCCGGGCAGGCTTGCAGCGAGCGCGATCAACGATGCGAAAACGGCCGCCGGACGGATGTGATTACGTTGACTCATCAGACGGGCTCCGCAGTCGTTTGTTCCGTACGTTCGGCGACGGGCTCCGGATCGTTCACGGGACGCAAAATGCCTGCCATGAGCGAGAGAATGGTCTGGCCGACTTGCGCGGCGCTGAATTCGGGATCGACGGCGCGACGCAGGAACAGACCGTCGGCAATGACCGACATGGTTTCGACGATCTCGGGAATGGGCAGCATCGGCTCGATGCGACCGGATTTCTGGGCTCTATCCAGCAAAGCCGCCAGCGCGCCGTTGATTTGCCGCTCACAATTCCTGTGCGTCGCACGAATTGCCGGATTGCGCGTCGCTTCGGCGCTGATTTCGAGCCACAGGATCGACTTGTAGGCCGGCTTCCTGAGAATGCAGTCTTCCATGAGCTGCGCGAGCGCGGCGATAAAGTCGCGGGGCTGGTCCAGCTTGGCGAAGTTTTCGAGCACTTCCTCGCGCGAACGCGTGGAAATGCCCTCCATCAGCGCTTCCTTCGACGGGAAATAAAGATAGAGCGCTCCGGCGCTGACCCCCGCCTCCTTGCAGATGTCCTGCATGGTCGTGCGGTGAAAGCCGTTGCGCGCGAAACAATGTTCCGCCGCATCGAGAATGCGGGTGCGCCGGAATTCCTGCTGACTATCGCTGAGTTTGGGCATGTAGCACCTGCTGCATCGCAGCAATAAAAAACGAATGATCGTTCATTTTATGATTTTGTGACTTTTGTCAAGGGCTGCGCCCCCAGCGATTTTCTGGCGAGGTTTTCGCAACCCTCCTTCATCTCTCTGATATCAATGAAAAATGTCTGGAATTCTCTGCCCGGGTAAAGTTTTGTAAATGGCAATGCCAAAACCGCCGGCCGATTGCTTCCAGTGCTCTCAAAAGCTAAGCCATCCTGCGAGCGCGGTGGCAGCAACACCAAAAATGGTAAGCGCCGGGAGGTCCAATTTGACACTCATTCTCTCCAACGCCGATGTCGGCCAACTCCTGACCATGCCCGACTGCATCGAGGCGCTGGAACAGGCCTATGTCGAACTGGCCGATGGCCGCGGCGTGACCCGGACCCGCTCGGACACGATCACACCCACTGTCCGCGACGACGCCCTCTACAGCCTCAAGAGCATGGACGGAGTTGTACCGGGTCTCGGCGTCGGCGCGGTTCGCATCAACTCCGACATCATCACCTGGCCGAAGGTGGGCAACAATTTCCGCCGCGTGAAAGTGCCGGCGGCGCCCAACCAGCGTTATACCGGCCTCGTGCTTCTCTTCTCGACGGAGACGGGGGAACCGCTCGCCATTTTCCCCGACGGCGTTTTGCAGCGCATGCGCGTCGGTGCGACCAACGGCCTCGGGATCAAATACATGGCGCGGCAGGATGCGCGCACCATCGGCATTCTCGGCTCGGGATGGCAGGCCGGTACGCAATTGATGGCGGCCTGCGCGGTGCGCACTATCGAGAGCATCCGCTGTTTCAGCCCGAACAAGGAAAATCGCGAGAAATTCGCGGCGGAGATGACCGAGACGCTCGGCGTCGAAGTTATTCCGGTTGCGCAAACGGAAGATGCGATCACCGACGTCGACATCGTGATGTGCTCCACTAACACAGTCGACGCTGTCTTCTTCGAGCGCTGGATGCAGCCAGGCATGCATGTCAGCTCGATCAAGCGGCCGGAGATCGAACCCGCCGCCATATTGAAGGCGGACCGCGTGGTCGTTCATACGCACGACGGCAAGCCGATACATACCCTGTCGCGCGGTCTCGAATTGCCGGAAAATCAGGAAAACAAGGGCTGGCAGGTTGCGTCGGAAATCGATTTCAAGTCGCTGCCCACCCTGCCCGAGTTGATCGCCGGACGTCTGGCGGGCCGCCAGGGCGATAGTGAAATCACCTGTTTCCTCAACAATCTCGGTCTCGGCTACCAGTTCGCCGCTGCGGGTTCGGTCGTCTATAGGCGCGCCAAAGAACAGGGCATCGGCGTCGATCTGCCGACCGACTGGTTCACCGAAGACGTGCATCCGTAAGCTTGGGCTGACTGGCGGCATATTGACCGGAAATCGGGGCTGCGGACAGAAGCCCCGGCCGATCCCGGGCGATACGTCCAAAGGCGCAAACCGCTTTGTCACCATGACGCCTGCGCGCCTGCCCTTCAACGCCTGCTTGGCATCGGACACCGTGTTTGCCGCAATGCATTTCCGCCATTAAAGTCGCCGACGGCTTGCAACCGAAGGCCCGGGCGAGAACCGGCCAATCGTCAGGGAGGGTAATTTGTCTCGTTCGATCCGGAACATTCTGGCCGCGGCGATCGCCGCTTCACTGATGGCCGTCGCTGTGCCTCCCTCATTTGCGCAGAAAGCCAAGGACACGTTGCGCATCGGCGTTCACCAGCCGATTTCCGTCATCGACGCCATTTTCGATCCGCAGCCGCAGACCAATCTGATGGATCGCGTCGTATTCGACACGCTTGTCGCCTACGATTCCGACAATCGTAAACCGGTGCCCAGTCTTGCCGAAAGCTGGAAACAGATCGATCCGCTGACCGTCGAATTCTCTCTGCGCAAGGACGTGAAGTTCCATGACGGCCAGCCCTTCGACGCCGACGACGTCGTTTACACGGTCAATTTCATCATGGATCCGAACGTGCGATTTCGTTTTAAGGAAACGCGCTTTGGAAGATTGGTCGGCATCGAAAAGATCGACCAATACACCGTGCGCATCAAGACTAAGGAGCCACACGCTCCCTTTATGACCCGCCTCATCACGCAAATTCCGATACTGCCGTCGAAAGCGCACGCCAAGTCGCCGGACAAATCGCAATTCGGACGCGCGCCAATTGGAACGGGACCCTACAAGGCCGTGATGGTCGACGCCAACAAGGGCGCCATTCTCGAGCGCAACGCCGATTTCAAACATGCCAGCGCCGGCCAGCAGGCCGCGAAGATATCCCGTATTCACATCATCCCGATCCCCGATGAACAAACGCGCGTCGCGCAACTCATGGTAGGCGAACTCGACCTCATCTACGACGTGTCGAAGGACGTGGCCGAACAGCTCAAGGCCAATCCCGCGATCGACGTCTCGGTGCGGCCGTCGATCTCCTTCGTCTATCTGGCGGTCGACGCCGCCAATCGTTCGGGCTTCAATCACTTCAAGGACAAGCGCGTCCGCGAAGCCATGATGCGCGCCATAGACCGCAATGCGCTCGTGAAGGCTTTGCAACCCGCCGAAATTGCGAGCATGCCCTTGCAGATGTCGATGTGTCATCCTTGGCATGCAGCCTGCGCCGTTTCCAACCAGCCTCCTTCTTACGATCCGGGCCTGGCCAAAAAACTGCTCGCCGACGCCGGACTTCCCAACGGATTCAATGTGACGGTCACGACCTGGGGCCCGGCGCGTTATGCCGCCGAGGCGGCGGCGGGCCAGCTCCGCCGTGTCGGCATTAATGTGACGCTCGAAACGCTGACAGTCCCGGGTTTCGTGAAAAAGCGCGCCGCAGGCGAACTGCCTGCCTATATGGTTCTGTGGGACAATGGCGGCGGCGTACCGGACGTCGATTCCACAGCGGGTTTCTTCTACGAACCCGGCGACCGCAATTATAATCAGGATGCGGAACTCGCCAAAATCTACGATGAAGGCCAGCGCGAACTCGATCCCGTCAAACGCGAAGCGATGTACCGGCGCATGTTCGACAAGGTAAACGACGAACGCTATTCGATGCCGATCATTCCGCTCGCCGCCGTTCTGGCGCACAGCAAGGATCTGGTGATCCCCACGAGCGGAACGAAGAAGCCAGAAGGCTTCATGTTCAATCTGCTGATGTGGAAATAGTTCGGCGCGCCGTCTCTCCCCGCTGCGGGATGGTTCCCGCAGCGGAGGGGTTCAATTCTGTTGCCGCTTTTTTTGTCGCGCCGCATTCACCGCAACGATGATCTCGGCGACCGCGCGATAAAAATTTGAAGGAATCATTTGCCCGACTTCGACTTCGTAATAGAGATTGCGCGCCAGAAACCTGTTTTCGATCACAGGCACCCTGTTTTCCTCCGCAAGCGACCGGATTCGGAGCGCGAGAAAGTCCAGCCCCTTGGCGACCACCATCGGCGCGCCGCCCTCCTCCCGGCGATAGCGCAGGGCGACGGCGACATGGGTGGGATTGGCCAGAATCACCGTCGCGCCGGGAACGGCAGCCATCATGCGGCTGCGGGCCCGGCTTTGTGCGAGCGCGCGCAATCTCGCCCTGACGATCGGATCGCCCTCGGTATGCCTGAACTCCTCCTTCAATTCCTGACGGCTCATGCGCAGGTCGCGCAGCCATTTGAAGCGCGACAGAAACATCTCCGCGACATGAAAGATCGCAAGCGCGAGGGTGATATACGCCACGATGTTGATTTCCACTGAGAACTGACCCGGGATTTCCAGGGAGAAGTGACCCGGCTTGATGATGAGATTAGGTCAGGTCGTCGTCAAGTTTCGGTGCTTCTCCCTGGCTGGCTTTGCGGGTTTTGCGCTGCTGCTTTTGAAGCGGAAGCTGTCATTTCCG
>CAINED010000010.1 GCA_903847605.1 uncultured Hyphomicrobiales bacterium
CGTGATCGATGGCGGAAGCTGCGCCGTCGGCCTCGAATCCACCATCGTCGACTGTTCGCAGGCGGAGCCTGTGCTGCTGCGTCCGGGCGGCGTCGCGCGCGAGGAGATCGAACGGGTGCTTGGAGGTCCGCTGAAACTCGCAGCGCATGACGCCGCCATCGCCGCGCCGGGCATGCTCGCGAGCCATTACGCGCCGAACGCCCCCGTACGGCTCGATGCACGCGACATCGAAGCCGGCGAAGCCGCCCTCGACTTCGCAGGCGCGCTCGGCGCGCATGCGCCGCGCTCTGCCGCCTATGCCGATCTCTCGCCGCGCGGCGATCTGCGCGAGGCCGCGACAAATCTCTTCGCCTTGCTGCGCAAGCTGGACGCGAGCGGCGCCAAACGCATCGCTGTGGCCCCCATCCCCCAGCATGGGCTCGGCGAAGCCATCAACGACCGGCTGCGCCGGGCTGCGGCCGACCGCAGTTGAAATTCGCTGTCTTGCCTGCATAGTGACGCCAGCACATGTTCGGGCAAATATTCGGGCAAATATTCAGGAAGGAATACGCCATGACAGCGCGTGCGTTTGGAGCCGCCTGCTTCGCACTCTCATTGGGTTTCCAGACGTTCGATGCCGCGCAAGCGCAGAAGGTCGAGGATTTCTACCGGTCGGCGCCGGTGCGTCTCATTGTCGGTTACGACAATGGCGGCGGCTACGATGTCTATGCGCGCGTGCTGGCGCGGCACATTGGCAGGCATATTCCCGGCAATCCCGCCGTCGCCGTCGTCAACATGCCCGGCGCGGGATCGCTCGTGTCGGTCAACTATCTCTACAACGTCGCGCCCAAGGATGGCGCGACCTTCGGCACCTTCGCGCGCAACATTCCGCAGATGGCCATACTCGGCGACAGCGACAAGGTGAAATTCGACATCAAGAAATTCACCTGGCTGGGCTCTTCATCCAGCTACGAGGAAGACGCCTTCGTCCTCTGGGTGCGCAAGGACGCCAAGATCAAAACGCTCGACGATGCGCGCAAGCCGGGCGGTCCGCAATTGCAGCTCGGCGGCACCGGCGAGGGATCGACGGGCACCGACGTGCCCAAGATCCTTGCCGATACGATCGGCCTGAATGTCCGGCAAATCACGGGATACAAGGGCTCGGGCGATCTCTTCCTCGCCATCGACCGCGGCGAAATCGAAGGACGCATCACCGATTATTCGTCGGTGCGCGGCGCGCGTCCGCATTATCTGCAGGCCGACGGTCCCGTGACGCCATGGCTGCAGTTTGCGCGGCGCACGCGTCATCCCGATTTGCCGAACATTCCGACCGCGCGCGAACTTGCGAAGGACAAGGATGCACTCGCTTTCATCGAAGCAACGGAATTGCCCTTCATCACTTCGCGGCCCTTTGCAGCGCCTCCGGGCATTCCCGCGGAACGCGCCGATGTTTTGAAAAAAGCCTTCATGGCGGCACACAGGGATCCGCTATATCTGGCGGAAGCGGAGAAGCTGAAGATCGGCGTCAGCCCCATCGGCGGCGACGAGGTGCTCGCTCTGATCGACAAGATGGAAAAGGCGCCGCCCGAAGTGCTCGACAAGGTGCGCGGCCTCTACAAGCCGCAAAAATAAAGTTAGGGAGCGCGGCATGAAGATTTTCTTTCGCACGCTTGCCGCTTTGACTTTGCTCGCCGCGCCGGCTCTGGCGCAGGACAGCGTCGAAAGCTTTTATCGCGGCCGCACGATGAATCTGATCGTCGGCTACGGCACCGGCGGCGGCTACGATGTCTATGCGCGCCATATCGCGCGGCACTTCGGACGTTACCTGCCGGGTCAGCCGACCGTCGTCGTGCAGAACATGCCGGGCGCAGGATCGCTCGTCGCCGCGAACCACCTCTACAACGCCGCGCCCAAAGACGGCTCGACCGTCGGCATGTTCGCGCGCGAAATGCCGATGTCGGCGATCATGAAGGCCAATCCGAACGTCCGCTTCGATCCCATGCAATTCACGTGGATCGGTTCGCCCGCGGGCGCTGCCGACGATGTCTATCTGATGTTCGCGCGCAAGGACGGGCGCGTGAAAGACATCCGCGACATCATCAAGCCCGATGGCCCCGAACTCGTGCTCGGTGGCACAGGCACGGGCTCGGGCGGCAACGACTGGGCGCTGCTGCTGCGCGACGGGCTCGGGCTGCGGATCAAGCTGATTCCTGGCTATCGCGATTCCAACGCGTTGTTCATCGCCGTGGAGCGCGGCGAAATCGACGGCCGTTC
>CAINED010000011.1 GCA_903847605.1 uncultured Hyphomicrobiales bacterium
CGCTTCGTGACGCTGATCGATGCGCTCTACGAATCGAAGACCAAGCTGCTGATGTCGGCCGATGCGCCGCCGGATGATCTCTACGTCTCGGGCGACGGCGCGTTCGAATTCCAGCGCACCGCCAGCCGCCTCCATGAAATGAGTTCGGCGGACTATCTTGCAGCGGAGCGCGAGCAGGCGGCCGAGCCTGCCAGATAGCCGCCTGCCTGCAGCGGCTGGATTGACTTGGGCGCCGAATGACGGAACGTCCGGCAACCGAGGGACGCACGCGCCATGAAGATTAAAACGCCTTTGCTGGCCTGCGCTGTTGCGCTGGCCGCAGTTACCGCACCGTTCGCGGTGGCGCAGCAGGACACCATCAACGACTATGTTCGCGCGATGGTCGATGGATTTGCCGATGTTGACGAGACGCTGGTCGGCGACATCCAGCTTGAAGAGCTGGAGATTGATGCAAGCGCCGAGTTCGTTTTCGACATCGACCCGGAGAAGAAGTATTTCGTCTACAGCGCCTGTGACGACGACTGCTTCGATATCGACCTCTATGGACAAGATGCGGATGAGGATCTGGTCGATGCCGATGACGAGGACGATGATGCGACACCCATCCTGGTGGTCATGCCCGGTGCATCGGGAGACGAGCTGCACGTAATTGTTGAGCTGGTAGACTGCGAAACCGAGACCTGCGTCGTCGGCGTGGGTCTTTACGAGGCCGATGACTGAAACCACGGCTTCAGACCGCATTGCCCCCCCGCTCCTGTTGCGCTAACCGTCCCCGCGTCAATTTCCGGGCGGGTCGACGGTCCGCCGCATCCTGACCAGGAGACGTATCCATGGCCCGCAAGAAGATCGCCCTCATCGGCGCCGGCATGATCGGCGGCACGCTGGCCCACGTCTGTTCGCGGGAAGAGCTGGGCGACATCGTCCTGGTCGACATGAAGGGCGGCATTGCGAAGGGCAAGGGGCTCGATATCGCCGAAGCCGCCGCGGTTTACGGCAAGGACGGCAAGCTGTCGGGCGGTTCGCTGGAAGAGTATTCGGTGATCGCCGGATCCGACGTGGTGATCGTGACCGCCGGCGTGCCGCGCAAGCCGGGCATGAGCCGCGACGATCTCATCGGCATCAACCTGGGCGTTATGAAATCCGTCGGCGCCGCGATCAAGCAGCACTGCCCGAACGCCTTCGTGATCTGCATCACCAACCCGCTCGATGCGATGGTGTGGGCGCTGCAGAAATTCTCGGGGCTCCCGACCAGCCACGTTGTCGGCATGGCCGGCGTGCTGGACTCGGCCCGCTTCGCCTTCTTCCTGTCTGAAAAGACCGGCATCTCGATCGAGGACGTGAAAGCCTGGACGCTGGGCGGCCATGGCGATGACATGGTGCCGATGGTGCGCCACTCCTCGATCGGCGGCGTGCCGCTGCCGGACTGCATCAAGCAGGGCTTCTTCACGCAGGACGAACTCGACGCGATGGTGAAGCGCACGCGCGGCGGCGGCGGCGAGATCGTCGCCCTGCTGGAAACCGGCTCGGCCTTCTACGCGCCGGCTGAATCGGCCGTCGCGATGGCCAAGTCCTACCTCAAGGACAAGAAGCGCGTTCTGCCCGTGGCCGCCAACCTCACCGGCCAGTACGGCGTCTCCGACCTCTATGTCGGCGTGCCGTGCGTGATCGGCGCCGGCGGCGTTGAGCGCATCGTCGAATTCGATCTCAATGGCGACGAGAAGGCGATGTTCGAGAAATCGGTCGCCGCCGTGAACGGCCTGCTGGACGCATGCAGGAAGCTGGAGCCGTCGCTGGCGTAAGGATTGCACTTTGTCATTGCTCTTGAGAATCACTGTTGCAGTGCTTCTCGGGATCGAGGCCGGTGTCTTTCTCTACTCGGGGGCAACCTGGATTGTCCCGCATGTCTTGCTCGCTGTTATCGCCGCCGCGCTATTGATTCCTCGCCAACCGCGCTGGCTGCGGATCGCGATCACAATGATCGCTTCGATCTATGCGATTGGGTTCGTGTTTCCAGGCAGTCTATGGATGGCGTTCGGCGCATGCGGCATTACAAGCGCGGGCTGCCCGCAAAGCTTCTGGGCGGGGGTTGCAGCTTTTGCGGTTGGCGCCGCTGTGAACTTCGCCGCGGCTTTCTTGCTGCTGAGAAGACTGGCCCCCGGGCAAGAGCCCTGAAACGTCGGGTCATCGCTGCAGGGGTAAAGACAGCAGCTCGCAGATTTGACGCAGCAATGGCCGTCAGTCGCCGGTCGATGTGCACAAGCTTGGCTGTTCCCAGCGCCTCTCGCCATTCCGCTCCAGCGACGAAGCGAAATCGTTGGTGTCTTCTGGCGAAACGTCGATAGCTGCAGGACGCGCGAGTAGCGGAGCTAAGGCGCGATCAGCTTGACCGACGGAAAGTAGCTCGCATACCGCACGCGATCACGCGTCAGCAACGCCATGCCTTCAACCGCTGCATGCGCGCCGATGTAGAAATCAGGAAGCGTGGACATGCGCGTGCCGCCACGGCGACGATATTCCTGGAACGCCTTGCCTGCCACAAACGCGGCGGCATAGGGCAGGTGCAGCTGCTGAAGTCCTTCGAGCGCCGCATCCAGAGAATCCGCATTGGCATAGCCGACGCTGACCTCAGCATAGATGATTGGGTTTATGGCGGCGTCCTCGCGATCCATCGCAAGGGCGAGCTGCTCGGCCGACCAGTCGAACCATTTCGGATCGCGGGCGCTGATATCGATGAGGACGTTTGAGTCGACCAGGATCATCGCTTGTGTGGCGGCGCATCCGCGTCCGCCGGCGGTCCGCGCATGAGACGAATGATTTC
>CAINED010000012.1 GCA_903847605.1 uncultured Hyphomicrobiales bacterium
AGCCAGAGCCTTGGCGTAAGCGCCGCCGACCGAAGCATGGCGATAGACGTTGCTGATCGACTGCGTCGACAGCTCGAAGCGGACGCGGCCACCGATCTTCAGGCAGGTCTGCGTTCCCGGAATGTAGAAGAAACCTGCGCCGTAGGCGTCGCAGATACGGACGTATTGGACAGGAGCGGACTTCGTCGAGGGAAGGTCCGCGGCCTGCGCGCCGGCCACGGTGGCGAGGCCAGCCGCGGTGCCGAGCAGTGCGCTCTTCATGAGCTTCATTAGTTACCTCCAGAGAATTAAGCCTGCAGGACAGTCCCGCAAGACGGCGAGAGCGCGACATCCCGAGCACGGCCCAAGATTATTCCAAGCTCTCACTGGAGGATTCGTAACGGCGACTTAGTCGCCCATTCCGTTACAAAGCGGCGACGTGCGCGTTTGGGAGACCTTGTTGCAGAAGCGCAACACAACGGACTTGAGGTAAGCCGCCTGAAATGCCTTCACGCCGCGCGCGCAATCTCGGCTTCGAGTGCCTCGAGGTCGATCTGTAACGGCATCGGCGCGGGGAGTCGCAGACCCACTTCTCCGTTACTCCCGAGTTCGCTGGACAGCACGCGCGCCTCGCTCCGCGCGGCTTCAGCGCGCAAGCGCTGCAAAAGGGCCATCACCCGGCCAAGTTCTGGACCTGCCAGTGATTCTACGCTGCGGATGGTCGCGTCGATGAGCAAGCGCGACAGCTGCGGACGCTGGCCAGGAGCGTAAACGAGACCATATTGATCCTGCGCGGAGAGAGCCGCCCGGAAAACCGGCAGCAACGCCGGCGGCAGCCCCGCTTTGGTATAGAGCGCCCCGAATCCCGCCCCGCTCCAGGCCGAAACGAAGCCCGACACCCGCGCCGGCGCGTAACCCGCCAGCTCGCACAGGGCCGCTTCCAGTATGCCCCGGTTCCCGGAGAGCAACGCCCTGAGAATGAAGGCCGGCGTGAGCTGGCCCGTCTGCCGCTTGTGCCGCACAAGGTCGAAAGGCAGGCCCGTTTCCGTCGCGCTGGCGCTGCTGGCCGCGATTTCGATCGCGCCGGCGTCGACGGATTCGCGGCAGGCGCGCTCCATCCGCTCGGCGGAGAGCCAACCCGTCATTCCCATGAAGCTGGAGAGCGCGCGGGCTGTCGCGTCCACGAGTTCGCAGCGAATGGCGTCCGACAGGTCGCCGCGCGCCAAAATCGCCTCGCGCATCTCGCCGTCGTCGCCAAAGCGCTCGAGCGCCCGGCGCAGAACCGGTTCGGTGGTCGCCGCCGTCAGATTCACCGCCAGCGAAATCACCGCTTCCCGTTCGCCGCAGTCGGCGATCGTCCAGGCGACCGATTCGGGAAGGCCCGGCCGAAGCGCGATGGCCGCGCGCGCGTAAACGTCGCCGACAACGGCCGCCTCGCAAAGCTGCGATTCGCTGAGCAGGGGTGACCGGGTCAGGACCGGCACCGACACTTCCGACTGGTCGCAGGCGAGCGCCGCAATCACATGCGCCGGCGCGGATGCTGCGCCGGCCAGTTCGATCGCTAAAGCGCGGCGGACGGAAGCGGTGGGATCGTCCAGCAGCGAGGTCAGCGCGATTTCCGCGCTCGATCTTTCCTCGTCCGACAGCTCGGTTTCCGCCCATGCGCGCGCCAGCGCGCTCGCGCCCTCTGCGCGGTGGAGGGCGGGGGCGCTTTGCGCCCAGACGAGGAATTCCCTGAAGATCATGAAAAGGCGGGCTTTCGTCAGCGGAGCCGTGGCGGAATCCACAACCGTTGCTTTGACTTGAGCATCGCGATTTATGGTAAACCAACCTTTAAGAAGCCCGCCCAATCGGCGCGCCAACGCTCCGGAGTTCCAAAAATGTCTGAAGGCCAGGTTGCCGACGTCGCCCGCCACTGGCGCGGCGGCATCTATTTCGAAGATTTCGTCGTCGGCGCGACGTGGCGGCACCGCCTGACGCGCACGGTCACCCAGATGGACAACATGCTGTTCTCCAACATGACCATGAATCCGCAGCCGCTCCACGTGGACCGTCACTTCTGCGAGACGGAGACCGAATGGGGCCAGCCGCTGATGAATTCGCTCTTTACCCTCGGACTTATGATCGGCATCGCCGTCACCGATCTTTCGAACGGCACGACCATCGCCAATCTCGGCATGACCGAGACGCGCTTTCCCAATCCGCTCTTCGAAGGCGACACGGTGAGTTGCACGACGGACGTGATCGCCAAGCGCGAATCGAAATCGCGCCCCGATGCCGGCATCGTCGAATTCCATCACCGCGCCTACAAGCAGGATGGAAAGCTGGTCGCCGAGTGCAAGCGGCAGGCCTTCATGAAGCGCCGTCCCGCGGCTTAGGAATTCTCATGCGCTCGCTGCTCTTCGTTCCCGCCGACAGTGCCCGCAAGCTCGAAAAGGGCCTGCAGAGCGGCGCCGACGCGCTGATTCTCGATCTTGAGGATTCGGTCGCGGCGGATGCAAAGCCGAAAGCGCGCGAAATGGCGGCGGCGTTCCTGCGCGAAACACGCGCGCTCCCGTCTGCGCCGCGCCTGATCGTGCGCGTGAATGCCCTCGACACCGGCCTGACCGAAGCCGACCTCGACGCCGTCGTGCGCGAGAAGCCTCATGCGATCATGTTGCCGAAAGCCTGCGGCGGCCCCGACGTGCAGCATATCGGCATCAAGATCGCCGTGCGCGAAGCCGAGAACGATATCGAGGATGGCGCCATCCGCATTCTGCCGATCGTCACGGAAACGGCGCGCGCCATGTTCGAACTCGCCAGCTATCGCGGCGCGAGCCATCGCCTCATGGCGATGACATGGGGCGCGGAAGATCTCGCGACCGACATCGGCGCGGAAACAAACCGCCTCGATCACGGCGACTACACGCCGCCTTTCGCACTCGCGCGCAATCTCATGCTGTTCGCAGCGGCAAGCGCAGGCGTCGACGCCATCGACACGATCTTCGCCAATTTCCGGGATTCATCGACATTGCAGCGCGAATGCATCGCCGCGCGCCGCGACGGCTTTGCCGGCAAGATGGCGATCCATCCCGATCAGGTCGCGATCATCAACGAAGTCTTCTCGCCTGCGCCGGAAGAAATCGCCAACGCACAAAAGATCGTCGCGGCTTTCGCGACCAATCCGCAGGCCGGCGTGCTCGCCATCGACGGCGCCATGATCGACCGCCCGCATCTTGTGAAAGCGCAGCGGTTGCTGGCAAGAGCGGGACTCTGAACAAAGTCATCCCGGCGTCAGCGAAACGGAGAGCCGGGACCGCCCACCATTCTGGACGCCTCAGCCCCAACGGGGCTGCGGACTGTAGCCACGGGTGGAGCGAAGCGGACTGTGGATGGCAGCGGCGGTCTTGCGTCGCCCCTGCCGGGCCTCAATTCAGCCTGAAGTCAGTCCCTGTCGCATGCAAAAGCAGTTTGTCTGAAGAACACTCAGTACAATGCATCAATCGCAGTGCTTGCAAAATTGTAATTTTTCGCGGCAAAACGTCAATCGGCACCAAGCGGGACAAACCGCATTCCCTGCACATAACGTCCACTTCAGATTTTCCCCAATTTAAGAGGTCCTCGACTTTAAGCTCGTTTATCATCCCATCCTCAATCAGCGAGGCAAAAACGACGCTGTCTTCCAGGCATTAAGCCTTTCGGTACCCACGCCGAGTATTTGCTAGTTTCATGTCCTCATTGATCGCCTGCTTGAGCGCATTGGCAAGAATCGCTGAGTGCGGGCTTATTTTCTTAAGCTCCGCTTCGCTATACTCAGCCATCATGGCCAAGGAGCTGAGAGCAGCCTTCAAGTCCTCCGACTTACTCGTTCCACGCCTACTTTTTCTGTTCTGTCCCATTCCTATTTTCCCACGGGCATCTACGCTGCCTTCGGCACGCTTGGAACGCTCTGTCCATCTCTTATCCCTATACTCATCGCAATAGGTGGCGGAACCAAAGTGATAGAAGCCTTGGGTGTGGCAGCAGGAACCGAACTATGTACTTGCAACTGGCAGGCTGCAGCGAACTCCAAAGCGATAAGCTGCAATTCGAGCATGACAATTCCCATGCCGACACAAACTCTTGGACCTGTCCCGAACGGGAGGTATGCCCTGGAGCCGAAATCCCTGCTCAGATCGAAGGAGTTAGGATTTGGCCAGTGTAGAGATGAACGATGGAAAAGCCATGGGGCTATTATTATTGCGTCTCCCTTTCGAAGCCGAGTGCCTGCCACCTCAATATTAGCCATCGCGTCTCGTGAGAACCAATAGGAACTTGGATAAAGTCTCAGGGTCTCGCGTACCGCAGCCAAACTTTTTTCAGCACGCATCAGGCGCGCGGGAGGATACTCGCCATCCGGCCCGATGATTTGTTCGCCTTCATTTGCCAACAAATCCGCTAAGCCTGGCACGGTCGCGAGGTGATAGAGTATCCACGCGGCAGCATTTCCCGTCGTGTGATATCCGGCCAATATCATAGTAAGTATTTCATTTCGCATTTCGACATCTGTCAGGCCGAGTTCTTCCAATGCGCCGACCGCGCTATTTTTGGGCGCTCTCGAACGCACGCGAGCGACAACTAAGTCGAGCGCCACGTTCACACGCGCACGCCGCCGCCGTCTGGCGAGAAGTTGCCACGGGGCCAAAGGCAAAACCCGGAACATCTCGTCAGCAAGATCGTCTTCGACTTCCGCCACTGATTCGACAATCACTTGTTCGTCTGCTTCCGTCAAAACATCCTTGCCGAACATCGCAAGAGAAACGAGCCGAAGCGAAAGTCTTGATGTCACCGCATGAGCGTCGAATTGGCAGCCAGCAGCGATCAATTGAAGGGCTGTACGACGAATCACTGCCGACATTTCCGGCGCGTACTGATTAGAGGCACCTTTGGCGAATGTGTTATGCAATATGGCGCGCCGCTTGCGATGTTCTTCTCCGCTCAGGGAAAGTGAGCTAACCCCCAAGACCTTTCGGAGCTTGTGGATAAATCGCCCTTTGTCGATTTCTTCTTCAGGCGCCTTCAAGACCGGTTTCACGACCTCCGGATCGGTCACAAGCCAAACGGGCTTCGGGCCTAGCAAAAGCCTCTTCAAAGGCGGTGCATTTTCGGTGGCGCAAGACAGCATGAAATCGAGAGGATCACGCCGAAACGGCAGTACGTCCGAGAACCAATGCTTCATCGTTTATCTCCACATCATTTGCAAGCTTCAGAAGGCTTAGGTAACGGTTATCTGCTTGGTGACTCATCGGGATTTCACCCGCGACAGCTTCAATTGGATTGCCTTTACTGGACTCGCCGACAATTTGTGGCGGTCCGTAGCGAATTGACTTAATTCCAATCGAACCCAAGAAGCGCTCATATGTAAGGTCTGTGATAGCGACCAGAGCACGCGTTTGGCGGCGAAGCGCAAAGCGAAACATGATAGAATAAAGAGTGCGGCCTATTGAGCGGGTGCGAGCGCCAGCGATTATGCCGAAGCGGCTTATTTCCCAGACATTCGAATCGATTGGATACGCTCGGTGTGTAGCGAGCTGGGGAAAGACGCGCTGAGCAAGATATGGGCGGTCAGTCCTCAGTGCCCTAAAACCGCCTATCAGTTGATAATCGCAGTAAAGCAGACAATAAACGGCGTCGTTCGTGTCGAATTCGTCCGCCTCCCTATTACCAGTACTGTCAAGCTTCCAGCCTAGTTCATTGATGAAAAGACGCTTTCGAAGTCCTTGAAATTCAAGAATTTTTTCAGGGGAGGTTTCGAACGTTGCAACCGTGGCGGTAAGTTGCTGCGCAACCATATTCTTGCTCCTTGCCTTTACGGAAGGGATTGTGGCAAGAATGCGGCGGGGACTTAAATACCGATTTTCCGGTAGTATTTCGTGCTGTGGGGCACTCGAATGAAACTGGACGAAGCAGTCGCACTTGTCGAGGGCTGCGATAGCCTTTCGGACTTGCGCCAAGCTCTACAATCGATCGCAGAGGACTATGGGTTCGCGTCGTACAATTTTATTGACGCAGGACGTCCGGATCTGGACGTACCCTACTATCTCGGAACTACCGGTACAGAATGGGAGACGACTTACAGGGACAATCAATTTGTCCATGTCGATCCATACATAGCCAAAGCTCGCCGGTTCAACCTCCCGTTTGATTGGGCGTCAATATCGCTTCCCAAGCCTCGCCAAGGTCCTCGTTCCGGCCTCATGCGTCTTATGGATGCAGCATTCAGCTTTGGATTCAAAGAAGGGGTAATCGTCCCCTATCACTTTCGCGATCATCTTGGCCGCATTCAATCTGCCGTTTGCGTTTTCTATTGGAAGGATAGTATAAAATTTTTTCAGATGCGCATGACAGAAATCCGGAACGAACTGCATTTAATTGTTATCTATTTTATGCAACGTATTATCGATATCAACGCTGTCGACAAGCGCAATGCCCACGCGATTTTCCGTGGGCAATCAGTTGACGCCGTACAGCTCACGGAAAAAGAACGCGACGTTCTCGCCTGGGCTGCACGAGGCAAAACAAGTAAGGAAAATTCAACGATATTGAGCTGTTCCGAGCTAACGGTTGATACCCATATCCGCAATGCCCTAGCAAAGCTTAATGCAAGCAATAAGACGCACGCAGTGGCAAGATGTATCGGCTTGGGGCTTATTGATCTATAGCCAGCAACATAATAGAGGCGATTTGGATGTATGGACATTCGATTGTCGCCTCCCCGCACAGCCGCGCACAATCGGCGCAACAGTTCCGCGGCCCGCCAGAGCGTGATTTGACAGACGCCTTTCCGTCCCATACGTTCATTTTTTGTTCTCTTTGAGTACCGCATTGCTCTTGCCGGAAACCATCACCCTGCACCAAACTGCCCTCGCGCGTATCGTCGCCGGGTTGTTCGCGCTGCTGGGGCTGATGAACGAAGCAGCACCGAACCGCATCGCGAAAGACCTGCATCGCACGCTCGCACGCACTCTGCGGCCAGCCGAATCCGCGGTGCGCCGGCTGATCGTGTTTCTCGCCGCAAGCATCAAGACAAAGCCGCTGCCGCAGCGCCCCATGCCCGCCGATATCTTCAGCTACAATGAGGGTAAGGACGCGAAAAAGGCGCGCATGTCCTTCAAACTCTTCGACCCGAGGCCGCGCCTGCTGCGCCCGCAGCGCCGGCGCGATGCGCTGCGCGCGCAACCGCGCATTTCCTTCTTCGGCGACAACGAAGTCCGCACGCTCTCTCTTGGTGCTTCGCCGCAACCTGCAGGCGACGGACTTGCGCCCTCCGCCTCGCTCGTGCGCCGATTGCAGGCCTTGCAGTCCGCACTCGAAAATCTGCCGCGTCAGGCGCGGCGTCTCAAACGCGCGCTGGTGCGGCGTGCGCGATCGGAACGGCTAAAACTCAGGGGACCACTCCGGCCGGGACGCCCGCCCGGTTTCCGCAAACGGGCTCTCGGCGAAATCGACGCCATCCTGCACCAATGCGATTGGCTCGCCCGCGAAACCCTGCCCGACACGTCCTGACAGCCATGCAGCGCGACACGAGATCGCTGTTCTCCCGGATGCCCAAGGCATTCAGGGAACGCGTCGTCATGGCGCGAAAGCGCCTTCGCAATACTGCGAATTGGGGAGGGAAGAAACGCTAGTCCTTCGGCCGGTCCATCGCAAACGTCTTCTCGACCCAGGAATAATCGCGATAGCCGAGACGCGCGAGCGGCTTCATGGCGGCGGTATCGACGACGCCATTCTTGACGTAGCGCTCGTCGAGATGAATGCCGACGACCTCGCCGAAGACGACTGTGTTGTCGATCGGCTTTCCATCGGCAGTCTTGAGCCGCACGATATCCGTTACCTTGCATTCGAAGGCGACAGGACTTCTGGCGACGCGCGGCACGGACACGATCTTGCACGGCGCTGTTTCGAGTGCCGCATGTTCGAATTCGCTGTGCCCGCGCGCGAGATTGGCCGATGTCTCGTTCATCTGCGCAGCCAAATCGTAAGTCGCCATGTTCCAGACGAATTCGCGCGTCTCGTCGGCGAAGGTCAGCGTATCCTTCCAGCCGTCGCTGGAAAACATGACGCAAGGCGGCATGGCGGAGACCGCGTTGAAATAGCTGTAGGGCGCAATATTCACCGCGCCCGAGGCGTTGCGCGTCGATATCCAGCCGATCGGGCGCGGCGCGATCATCGCGGTCCAGGGATTATGCGGCAGCAATGTCTTGTCGCGCTTGTGCGGTTCGAAAAAGATCACGGGGTCAACCTCAAAAGCGCGTCACGATATCGGCAAGAGCGGGGCGCGGCCTGTCTTCCACAGCGCCGTCCTTGCGTCCGATGTGTACGAAGCCGGCGATCTTTTCGCCCGGCTTCAGGCCAAACGCCGCCATCACGTTATCGTCGTAGGAGTACCATTGCGTCAGCCAGCAAGAGACGAAGCCCATGGCATGCGCGGCGACTTCCAGATTCATGCAGACGGCGCCTGCCGACAACACCTGTTCCCATTCGGGGATTTTTGGATGCGCGCCCGCCCGCGACACGACGCCGATCACGACAGGCGCATGCATGAAACGCTTGCGCTCGATCTCGATCTGCTGCGCTTCCGCGCCCGGATTTCGCTTCACGAATTCGGCTGCAATGATCTCGCCGGCCCGCTCGCGCGCCGCGCCCTCGAAAACGATGAAACGCCACGGCGCGAGCTTGCCATGATCGGGCACGCGCGAGGCGACGGTGAGCAAATCCTGCAGCTGGCCGGCGTCCGGCGCGGGCCCCTGCATGGCGAGGACCGCGACGGAACGGCGGGTTTTCAGCAATTCCAGCATGGGATTGATATCGGGCCGCGGATTCATCGGGCGGGTCTCCTTGAAAGCATCGCCTCTTTGGCGGCAGGTTCGAGCCTTGTAAAGCCTGCGGCCGGCGCGACGCGCCTTGACCTTGCCGGATTTCTCGGCTCTGCCTGCGGCATGTTCCCCCGCTTCCTCGCCCTCCTTTTCCTTGTTTTCGCGGCCATGACAGGCGCGGTGCAGGCGCAGCAGCGTCCAGCCCCTGCTCCGCCCGCCCTGCCGCTGATTCCCGGCGAAGCGCCCGCCCAGTTGCGTCTTTCGGCGACGTTCGGGGCGGATCAGGCGGAGATTTCGAACGGTCTTTACTGGCGCGTGTTTCTCGAGCGGGCCGAGCCCAATGGAACCCACCGGCTGGTCGCCGAATCCGACCTCGCCGCCCCCAGTCTCCAGCTTCCCTCGGGCAATTACGTCGTCCACGTCGCCTATGGACTGGCCGGGGCCGCCAAGCGCATCGCCCTCGAAGTGGGCGGACGCACGAATGAACGCATTGTCCTGAATGCCGGCGGCATCCGGGTTGTCGGCTCGCTCGGCGATGCGGAACTGCAGGGCAACCGGCTGTCGATCTCGGTCTTCGTGCCAGATGGCAACAATCCCGAGGGCAAGCTGGTGGCGCGTAACCTGCGCGGCAATGAAACTCTGCGGCTGCCGGAAGGCACCTATCATATCGTTTCGACCTATCTCGACATGACCGGCCTCGGCTCGAGCGCCAATGCCGCCGACGCCCCGCTCACCAATTCCGTCGTATCGGCGGACGTGAAAGTCGTGCCCGGAAAGGTGACCATCGCCACGCTGCGCCATCGCGCGGCGCAGATCACCTTGAAACTCGTGAATTCGCCCGGCGCGGAAGCGCTCGCCAACACAAGTTTCACCATCCTGACGCCGGGCGGCGACGTCTTGCGCGAACTCATCGGCGCCTTTCCCGCGCTCGTGCTGGCGGAAGGCGAATATGTCGCCATCGCCCGGCGCGACGGACGCACCTTTCAATCCACGTTTCGCGTGGAGGCGGGCGGCGACCGCGACGTGGAAATTCTCGCGCGAAACTGACGCCGTACCCCAGCCTTTCAGAGGCCACAACGGCATGGCATAGTGCGCGCAAATCGGGAGCCGGGAATGCAGACCTTTTTTGTCGAGATCAAATGCGCGCTGGGCAAGACCTATGATGTCGCCAGCGCTTTGGCCGAGGCGGAGATCGCCTCGGAAATCTATTCGATCGCCGGCAACTACGACATTCTCGCCAAATTCTATCTCGAGAAGGACGCCGACATCGGCCATTTCGTCGGCCAGAAAGTTCAGACGATACCGGGCATTGTCGATACCCGCACCATCATCACATTCAAGGCGTTCTGATCCGTTCCGGAACCCGTGTCGAAGCTGAACCACAAGGCGGCGCTGCGCGCAAAAGCGCTTCACGCGACATGAATCGCAGGCTAACCTTCTGCGACAACAATTCTCGGGAGGGACCATGCTTCGCAACCGCCAATCGCGCGCCTTGCGCATCGCCACCATCATGGCAGCGCTGACCTGTTCGGTCGCAGCGCAGGCCGATCCCGTCGAGGATTTTTATCGCGGCAAGACGATCCAGATCATCATCTCCACCGGCTCCGGCACCGGCCACGACATGGGGGTGCGCCTCGTCGGCAAGCATATGGAAAAACATATTCCCGGACGCCCCACGACGATCGTTCGCAGCATGCCCGGCGGCGGCCATGTTCTCGCGGCGAACTATGTTTACGCCAATGCGCCCAAGGATGGCACGACCATCGGATCGATCCTGCCCGCGTTCATCCTGCATCAGGTGATCGACGGACGCGGCGTGCAATACAAGGCCGAGGATTTTCCCTGGATCGGCTCTTCCGACGTCGACAACATGAATTTCTATTTGTGGCATACGGCGGCCATCAAGACGATCGAAGACGCGAAGGCAAAGGTCGGCGTGATGGGCGCGACAGGCGCAGGTTCCTACACGGCGCTGTTCCCGACGCTTCTGAACAATCTCCTCGGCACGAAATTCCGCATCGTGCCCGGCTATCGCACGACCGGCGAAATCCACATCGCCATGGAACGCGGCGAGGTGCAGGGCCGTGCCGGCAATTTCAATTCGAGCCTCAAATCCGCCAATCCCGACTGGCTGCGCGACAAGAAGATCGACATCATCCTGCAGATTGGCGCAACGCGGGATCCCGAATTTCCCGATGTGCCCCTGATGACGGAGTTGGCGCAAACGCCGGAACAAAAACGCGTGCTCGAACTCTTCTCCGGCGAAATCGCGATGGGCCGCGCCTTCCTCGCAACGCCCGGTATTCCCGCCGATCGCCTCACCGCCCTGCGCAAGGCGTTTGAGGAAACCATGCGCGACCCCGCCTATATCGCGGAAGCCAAAAGCATCGACTTGCTGGTTCGCCCCCTCGGACACGAAAAGCTGGCCGAAATCGCCAGGACGATCCTGACAACGCCGCCGGACCTCGTAGAGATCGGACGCAAGGCGAAGTTCGGCGACAAGCCGCCGCAATAGCGGGCGAGAGGCAATCTTTGACGTGACGCAAGGCGGCGGATCGCATTCGGATCAGATTAGCATCATGAAAATGATGTCCCGATTCCCCCTGACGATACTCATGGCAGCCGGCGCGATGTCGCTCGCAGGCTTCGCGCCCGCGGCGGCTGCCGACGTGAAACAGGGCGCGCGCCTCGCGCAACGCTGGTGTGCTTCCTGTCATGTCATTACGCCCGGCCAGCCCAAGGCGGCGGCTGATGCGCCGTCCTTTGCCGCGATCAGCGCCGCGCGCAAGGTGCCCGAAATCACCGGCTTTCTACTGCAGTCGCATCCCTCGATGCCCGACATGAATCTGTCGCGCGACGAGATCGCCGATCTCATCGCCTATATGCAGTCTCTCGCGCCGCCGGCCGATCCGCTCAAACCGCCGCCGCAGAAGGACGATCCGCCTAAGCAATTCCGCGGATAGGGCGTGTCCCGAAAAACTTGCACGACCTTTTCGATAAGGACACGCTCGACTTTTAATGAATTGGCGCAATTTCTTGTCGACCCGATGACTACATCTGGTCGGAAAGCGCGCTGGAGGCAAAACAAAAAGGGACAGCCGAAGCCGTCCCTTCCATCAAATTCAGCTTCTGTTGCTTAGCGCGAGATGCGGCAACGGCTCCACAATTCGTCCGTGTAGGAATTGTTGGCGGGCGCGACCCAGAAGCCTCCGGGAGCGACCGAAGCGCGGCGCGCAAACACTTTTGCAAAGCACTGCGACTGGCCCGGGCCGTAACCGCGCTTCATCGCGAGATTGAAGCCCGCCTCGTAGGACGAGATGATCTGCGCCTGCGCGCTGGAAAAGGAAACCGCTGAAAGAGCCGTTGCGAGAGCGCCTGCGATGACGAGATTGCGTGACATTTTGAGAACCTCCACGTTGCGGCGGGGTCCATTCGCCCGCCCTTCCTGGAGGACATTGCCGTGAAGCTGCCGCAAAGAATGTGCGGCAGAGCACGCAGCAAAATCCACCATGCCCGCCCTGTCACCGCGGGAACTGACTGCTCCGCAGTGACGACAGGCGTGGCGTTCAATTGCGCTTCATATCCGGCGCGACCGCTTCCGCCGCCAGCGTATCCAGCGCTTCGTCGAGGCTCATGGACGTCTGCTGTTGCGAGCCAAGACGGCGTACGGAGACGCGGCGCTCCTCGATCTCGCGCTTGCCGATGGCCAGTTGAACGGGGATTTTCGACAGCGAATGTTCGCGCACCTTGTAGTTGATCTTCTCATTGCGAAGATCGGCCTCGATGCGCAATCCGCGCTTGCGCGCTTCCGCAAGTATCTGCATCGCGTAGTCGTCGGCTTCGCTGGTGATCGTGCAGACGACGATCTGCAACGGCGACAGCCACAACGGCAGATGCCCCGCATAATGCTCGATCAGAATGCCCGTGAAGCGCTCAAGCGATCCGAACATCGCGCGATGGATCATCACGGGCGTCACCTTGTCGGAGGTCGGCCCGATATAGAAAGCGCCAAAACGCGAGGGCAGATTGAAATCCACCTGCGTCGTGCCGCATTGCCACTCGCGCCCGATGGCGTCACGCAATGTATATTCGAGCTTCGGCCCGTAGAACGCGCCCTCGCCCGGATTGACGCCGGTGCGGATGCCCTTCTCCGAAAGCCTCTCGAGGACGCGCATCAGCGCGGCTTCCGCCTTGTCCCATACATCGTCGCCGCCGACGCGCTTTTCCGGCCGCGTCGAGAGTTTCACGACGACATCCGAGAAGCCGAAGTCTTCATAGATGGACATGATGAGATCGTTGATCTTCATCGCCTCGTCCATGATCTGCTCTTCGGTGCAGAAGATATGCGCATCGTCCTGCGTGAAGGCGCGCACGCGCATGATGCCATGCAAAGCGCCGGATGGTTCATAGCGATGGACGATGCCAAATTCGGCGATCTTCAGCGGCAGGTCGCGATAGCTCTTCAACCCGTTCTTGAAAATCTGCACATGGCCCGGGCAGTTCATCGGCTTCAGCGCGAATGTGCGGTCGTCCTCGGTCTTCGTGAGGAACATGTTTTCGCGATAGGTCTGCCAGTGGCCCGAGGTCTCCCACAGCGCGCGGTCGAGCACCTGCGGCGTATTCACCTCGATATAGCCGGCTTTTTCCTGACGCCGGCGCATGTAGTTGATCAGCGACTGGAACAACGTCCAGCCTTTCGGATGCCAGAAGACCGTGCCTGGCCCCTCCTCCTGGAAATGGAAGAGATTCATCTCGCGCCCGAGGCGGCGATGATCGCGCCGCTCGGCTTCCTCGAGCTGCTTGATATAGGCGTCGAGTTCTTCCTGCCTGGCGAAGGCCGTGCCGTAAATGCGCGACAGCATGGGCTTGGTCGAATCGCCACGCCAGTAAGCGCCGGCGACCTTCATCAGCTTGAAGGCCGTGCCGATCTTGCCCGTCGAGGTCATGTGCGGGCCGCGGCAGAGATCGAGCCAGTCGCCCTGCTTGTAGATTTTCAAATCCTGATCGGCCGGTATCGTCTCGACGAGTTCGACCTTGAAGGCTTCGCCGGCCTTTTCGAAATGCGAAATGGCCTGCGCGCGGCTCCACACTTCCTTGGTGAAAGCCGCATCGCGCGCGACGATCTCGCGCATCTTCTTTTCGATGGATTCGAAATCTTCCGGCGTGAAGGGCTCGTTGCGGAAGAAGTCGTAATAGAAGCCGTTGTCGATGACGGGCCCGATCGTCACCTGCGTGCCCGGAAACAGGCTCTGCACGGCCTCCGCGAGCACATGCGCGCAATCGTGCCGGATCAGTTCCAGCGCGCGCGGGTCCTCGCGGGAAATGAATTCAAGTTTCGCGCCGTCGCGCACGGGATCGGCAAGGTCGGCGAGAACGCCATCCTGCGCCATCGCGACCGTGCGCTTGGCGAGAGAGGGCGAAATGCCCTTCGCGATATCCAGACCAGTTGTGCCGGGGGAAAATTGGCGCTCCGCGCCATCGGGAAAGCGGACGGTAATCATATCGTCTCCATGGGGCTCACTCGCCGATACTCTCGACGTAAGCGGTGGCATGCTGGGCTATACCCCTCAAAAACCTCCAAGGCAATCTTCTCGATCCACGGCTTTTTCCGCGCTCGTCACGCCCACAAAAGCTTGATACGAAGCCGCTGGATTTCAACACGCCTCCGCGTAGACTTATCCTGAATGGCCAGCCTTTGAAGGGGAGAACAGATGAGGATCGCGGAAGGGCTGATAGCCGGCGCGCAGATCTACGCAAGCACCGGTCTGGCGATCGGCTTGATATTCATATTTTGGGGAATCGACCGGCTGGCGCTGGATGCGCGTCATTCATGGGCCTTCCGGCCTCTTCTCCTGCCGGGATTCGTGCTCATTTGGCCGCTGGCGCTCTGGCGCTGGATGCGGTGGAGGCGTGACAACTAAATGCAAAGCCGCGATCGCCTTCGTCACGCGCGTATCTGGAAAGCTATGGCGCTCCTCCTGCCTGCAATTTTGCTGGCGGCGATCTGGCTTCAACCGACGCCTGTCGAGCGCGCCCCCGAGCCTGTCGGCGTACAGGAAGGCAAGAAATGAGCGCCGGATTCAAGCCTGTCATCTGGAACGGATCCAAAATCGTCTACGACGCGATTCTGCTGGCTTGCGTCGGCATTTATCTCTTCACCTATCTGCATATCGCTCCTGCCATGGCGCCGCGCGGAACGGGCGTCGATGAAGCCATCCGCAACATGCGCGCTTTTGGATCGCTCGCCTTCATCATGCTGACGTTCATCCTGTGCATCGGACCGCTGGCGCGGCTCGACAGACGCTGGCTGCCCCTTCTTTACAACAGGCGGCACTTCGGCGTTTTCACCTGCGTCATCGCATTGGTTCACGCGAGCCAGGTGCTCGGCTGGTATTTCGCCTTCAGTTCCGTCGATCCTTACGTCGCCCTGTTCTCGACGAATACGAGCTTTCGCCAGTTGCGCGGATTTCCGTTCGAGCTCTTCGGCGTCTTCGCCCTGGCGGTCTTGTGCATTCTTGCTGCGACGAGCCACGATTTCTGGCTGAAATTTCTCGGACCAGGCTTGTGGAAACGCCTGCATGTACTCGTTTACGCGGCCTATGCGGCGGTTGTCGCGCACATCGCCTTCGGCGCTTTGCTGAGCGGAAAGAATACAGGCCTAGCCATCGTCGCAGCCTTTGCCGTGGCGACGGTCGCCGGATTGCATCTGGCCGCGTCATGGCGCCCTTCACCGCTTGAGGATATCGGCAAGGGGCAGCTCATCGATGCGGGCAACCCCCTTTCGATTCCCGACGGGCGCGCGCGCATCGTTCAGTTGCCCGATGGCAATGCAGTGGCGATTTTCCGCCATAAGGGCGCGTTGAGCGCCGTCGACAACACATGCGCGCACCAGAGAGGTCCGCTCGGCGAAGGCTGCATCGTCGAGGGTCTCATAACATGTCCATGGCATGGCTATCAGTATCGCGTTGCCGATGGCCAATCGCCGCCGCCTTTCACCGAAAAGATCGCAACCTACAATCTTTATCTCAAGGACGGGCGTCTGCTGCTCGATCCGCAGGCCAATGCGCCGGGCACGCCTGTCGAGCCACTAAAGCTTGCCGGAGCTTCGTCATGAACGACGCGCGGAATGATTCTTTCTTCGTAGGTTATGCGCCAACGGCTGACGCCACACGCTTTGCCTTGCGCGCAGGCGCCTGCATGTTGCTGGCCGCATTCGTTCTGGCGCTCGTTCTCGGATGGAGCGTTCAGGACAGAAGCGCCTCAGGTTTTGTCGCGGATATGTCGGCGCGCGGCACATTGCACAACATGCCCTATCCGGTCCTGCGCATTCCCCCGGACAAGAATCATCCTCGCGGTCGCGCCATTCTCGTGGCGGGCGAAGGAAAAATCGGCATTGCGGAAACGGTGGCGAAACTCAAGGGCGTCGTCGTCGATGCCAGCGGCAGCGCATTGAAGCGCGGCGATCTTGACATGCTCGTGCTTGATCCCTCGGGCGGGATAAAGCCTGCCCCCGAAGCGGCCGCGCCTCTCTTGTCCGCGCCGGTAGCGCTCGGCCGCTTTCGCATCGCCGGCGAGATCTGCGATGGAAAATGTTACGCTGGCGCCATGCGGCCGGGAACCGGCATCGCGCACAAGGCCTGCGCCAATCTCTGCATTTCAGGCGGCCAGCCCGCAGTGCTCGCGACTTACGCGCCTGTCGCCGGAGCAAGCTTCATCCTTCTCGCCAACGAAGACGGCGGTCTTCCTCCGGACAAGATGTACGATTTCGTCGCGATCCTCGTCGACATCGAAGGCGAACTCGTTCGCATCGACGACCTGCTCGTCCTTCGAGCCGACTGGTCGAAGATCAAGGCACAATAGGGCGCGCGCATGCAGATTTTGCTTCGCAGCATCGGCCTCGTCATTCTGCTGGCGTTGTGCTGGGCCCTTTGGCGCGTCGTTGCCTTCTTATTGCAGGGCACGCCATTGGCGCTTTACGAGCCAATCGCCGCTGTCGTGGCAATCATGTTGATGCTGACATTCGTCGAATGGGCGCACGAAAAATATCGGGCTGAAAAGCGCTGATTCATTCGGGCTTGCGATTTGCCACATACCACAGCAAACTCGTTGAAAATATCGGGACGGGAGGAGCAAATGCGCGGTCGGTTGCGGGTCGCTGTCGGGATGGCTGCGGCATTGTCTTTGGCATCGGTCATGGGAACCGGCGTGGCGCACGCCCAACAGGCTGCCGATTTCTACAAGGGCCGGCAGCTCACCATGCTCATCGCTGCGACGGCGGGCGGCGGCTATGACAGATGGGCGCGTCTCGTCTCGCGCCACATCGTCAAACATATTCCCGGCACGCCTACGATGATCAACCAGAACATGGGCGCGGCCGGCGGCATATCCGGCACGGCCCATATCTATACCGTGCTGCAGAAGGACGGCTCCGCCATCGGCCTCATCACGCGAGATGCGCCGCTCGCCCCGATCATGTCGCCGAACCTCGCGCGCTATGATGCGACGAAGCTCAACTATCTCGGTTCGACGACAGTCGAGACGAGCGTCTGCATCGCAAGGCCGCAGGCGAGCGTGAAGACGCTGGCTGATCTCTTCCAGCGCGAACTCATCGTCGGCGATACCGGCGCCGGCACCGGCACATATGTTTTTCCGCGCGCGCTCAACGGCCTGTTCAATACGAAGTTCAAGATCATTTCCGGCTTCCAGAACTCGCCCGATGTCATGCTCGCCATCGAGAAGGGCGAGGTCGACGGAATCTGCGAAAGCCTCGATTCCGTCACGGACAAGAAGCCCGGCTGGATCGAGAAAAAGACGTTTCACGCGATCATTCAGGGCGGCGCTGCTCCGCATCCTTCGCTGAAGGGCGTACCCTACGTGATGGACCTCGCGAAGAACGACGAAGATCGCAAGGCGCTGCGCTTTCTCTATGCGGGCCAAGGCATCGGCAGGCCCTTCGTCGCCCCGCCTGGCGTGCCCGGGGAACGGCTGAAAATTCTGCGTGACGCCTTCGCCGCGACGATGCGCGATTCCGATTTTCTCGAAGAAGCGCGCAAGATGCGCATGCGCGTCGAGCCGGTGGACTGGCAGGCGCTGACTAATCTCGTGGGAGAGTTGAACGCGACGCCAAGAGAAATCGTCGAGCGTGTCGGCAAATTCATGAAGTGAGAGCAGGGTCGACCCTGAAACCCAAGCGGTCTATAATATGCCTATGGGAAAGCATACTGTCCTCGAGGCTGAAAACAACCTGAACGAACTCATCGACCGCGCACTCGCGGGCGAGGGAGTGGTGATCACTCGTGGCGGTGCGCCGGTCGTCGAAATAAAGCCCTGCGCTCAGGGCGCGAACAAGCGAATAACGCCTGAAGGGATCAGGCGTGTCGCCAATAGTCGTCAGTGGCCCGCGGGAATTCGCGAACACGGCGGAAAATTGATTTCGGATATGCGGGACGAAGCCGAAAAGTGATCGCCTATCTCGACGCAAGCGTCTTGGTCAGCTTTATCGTCGGCGACAGCGAGACCCTGCGCGCGCAACGCTACATTTCTGGACTGACTTCGGCTATCGTCAGCGACTTTGGACGGGCGGAATTCGCCTCGGCCATCGCCAGACGCGTAAGGATGGGCGAGCATTCGCCGGATGATGGAAAGCGCTTTTTACAAATCTTGGACAACTGGATCGAAACCGAGATTGAAGTGGCGAATGTCCAGTCCGACGATATTCGCCGTGCGGACGCTTATCTGCGCCGCCTCGATCTGAATTTGCGCACTCCCGACGCCATACACATTGCAATAGCCATGCGGTTCGATGTGCCGCTTGCTACGCTGGACGAACGGATGGCGGGATGTGCGCGCGCACCCTCGGGGCGCAAGTCGGCGAACTGTAAGTCTCAAAACCCCAGCTTCCAGCCGACGGAGGCCTTTTCGCGCGTGCCGTTGAGAAACACATTCCCCATGCCTTCGCCGGGGCTGCCAAGCCACAAGCCTGCGCCCGGCTTGACGCGAACCGTCGCTTGCCCCCCGGGCACGCCGGGCATCGGCACGGGAACCGGCAGCGCTTCTCCCCTGGGGTCCGGCAGCTTGGGCGCGCGCGGCAGCGCATCCTCGCGCTCGACGTGATTGCCGATCTGCTGCTCGTCCTCGGCGCGGCAGGCCTCACAAGGCCCCTGCGCCATCGTGGGCGCAGCGCCAAGAGAGAGAACCAGAAGGATGATCGGTAACCTGAACATGTTCCGCCGTTTGCCCCGCCTATCCGGCGAAATCGTGGCAATCCCCGGGCTTGCACACTGTATTTGCCACCTGCCCGCCCTTGCCTGTAGGGATGCCGCAAAAGAAGCTGACGAACGCCGCCCCGCGGGAGAGACTCTATGACCATCATCCAGAAGGCAAATGCCTCCATCGACCTCGATCGCTACAGCCTTCGTCGCTTCCTCGCGGAAATGGAGGCCATCGGCGAACTCGAGACCATCGAACATCCCGTCGATCTCGCGGATATGGCTAGATATCTCGATGGCTCGCCGAAGGCCGTCTATTTCAAGAAGGCCGGCCCCGAACAGGCAGAGGTCGTCGGCAATGTCACCGGCAGCCGCGCCCGCATCGCCAGGGCGTTCGGCGTCGCGACGGACAAGCTCTTGCCGGAACTGCTGCGCCGTCTCGGCAACAAGCCTGAAAAAGTAGAACTCACGCGCGCCGAAGCGCCGGTACAGGAAATCGTGCTCGAAGGCGATGAAGCCGATCTCACCGCCCTGCCCGCCAATCTCCAGCACGCTTTCGACGGCGCGCCCTATATCTCCGCCGGCGTCGATATCGTCATCGACCCCAATACCGGCATGACCAATGTCGGCATGCGCCGCCTGATGCTGCGCGGCCGCCGCGAGGCCGGCATCGACCTTCTCTCGCCAAGCGACCTCAAGGCGATCTACGAAAGTCAGGCGCGTCAGGGCAAACGCCTGCCGATCGCCTTCGTGCTTGGCGCACATCCCGTCGACCATATCTCCGCGAACCTGCGCGTGCCCGTCGATGAAGTCGGGATCATGGCGTCCCTGCGCGACGGCCCGATGCCGCTCGTCAAATGCGTAACCAACGATCTTTTCGTGCCCGCAGACGCCGAAATGATTCTCGAGGGCTATATCGACGAACGCGGCCACGTCGAACCCGAAGGCCCCTATGGCGAATTTCTCGGCTATTACGGCGAGCTGAAAACAAATCCTGTTTTCCATCTCACCGCGATCACGAAACGCAAGAACGCGCTGTTCCAGCTTTCGACAATTGGCGGACGCTTCATGCACCATACCGATACCTCGCAGATCGGCGCTGCGCGGGCGGAAGTGACGGTTTGGCAGGCGCTGAAGACGGCCGTGCGCGAACCTGTCGATGTCCATGTGATGGCGGCGTCCGGCGGCGGCATGCATGCGCGCGTTTCGCTGCGCCAGCGCGTGCCGGGCGAAGCGCGCAACGCCATTTCCGCAGTCATGGGCTGTTTCGCAAATATAAAGCATGTCTGGATCGTCGATCCCGATATCGACGTGCGATCCGATAGCCAGATGGACTGGGCGATGGCGACACGTTTTCAGGCCGACCGCGATCTCGTCATCAATTCCGGCTTCCGCGCCGTGCCGCTCGACCCATCCCTCGAAGGACGCCGCGCCGGCGCGAAAGCAGGCTTCGACTGCACCCTGCCCTTCGCACAGGCCTTAAAAGGGTATCCTGCGATCCCGGAGCCGCCGACTTTCGACGCAAAGCGCTTTCCAAGCATCGAAGCCGCGCTTCTGGACGGCCCGAAGTTCTTTCAGGATCTCATGGCCGCCATCGGTAGCAAGGATGGCCGCGAAATTGTCCGGATTCTGGAAGAGCTTCGCCTCAAGGGACGGCTCGGACGCGATCCGCAGGGACGCTGGGTGCTCGACGGCGGCAAGTAATGTTCCGCGCGCCGTGCGTGCTTGCCCCCTGCCAAGATAAAGTCCATTTTGCCGGCCTCACGCGGTAACTCGGCATGCACGTACTGCGACTGGTCCTGATCGGGATTGCCATAGGCCTCGCCGTCATCCTCGGCGTGCGCGCGACCGGCGTCCAGATCGGCTCGCCCCTCGCCCTGTTGCGCCGCGAGCCGGCGCCACCCGCGCCCCTGAGCCCGGAAGGCGCACGCGCCGCCGTGGACGCGCAAATGAAATCGGCGGGCGAATATGCGCGCTTCTTCCAGACGGTTCGCGAACAGTTTCCCGCCGATTACGAGCGTATGGTTGGCGCCTTCAGCGAACGCGCGCAAAAATCGGCCACCCCCCAGAGCGCCGATGTCTATCTCGCGGAGGCATTGCGCGCGCTGCGCCAGAGCCACGGCATCCTCGCCTCGAAAGCCTCCGTCGGCATGATCGAGCGGGTCTTCGAGCATCAGGCGAGGATCGTGAACACGCTGGCGCAATCGAGCCCGCAACTTTGCGCCGATTTTCTTTATGGCAATGCGCCGCAGGGCTTCTTCCAGTTTTCCGCGAAAAACCGCGCGCTGATCGCTGCGACCGCCGAGGCCGGGCTGGAGGCGATCCTCGAAGGACGAAGTCTCAACATCGATCGTGCGCCGCCGGGCGATGAAGATTTCGCGGCGCTCGAGGGCGAGCTCGAAAAGAAAGGTCTCGGCCGCGCCGAAATCGAAGCGCTCCTGGACGGCAAGACCCCGGAGCCCGCCCTCTCCGATGTAGCGATGTGCAAGGCCGGCGTGATCTATTACGAAACCCTGCGCGCGCTGCCGCAGGAAACGCGTCTGCGGATCTATGCCCTCACCATCAAGCTGCTGGCGCGCGGCTGACGCAATCGGGTCCGGACGATTGAATGCCCGGCGCAAAACCGCTAACCATCGCTTCACAACCGTCGAGACGCAATTGGGGGAGTTTATGATCGACAAGAACTGGGTCGTCGCCATGGCGAATTACAACACATGGCAGAACGAGAGCCTGTACCGCTGCGCCGCCGAACTGGATGGCAAGCAGCGGCGCGAAGATCGCGGCGCTTTCTTCAAATCGATCCACGCGACGTTGAATCACATCCTCTGGGCCGACATGGCGTGGATGCATCGCTTCGCCAACACCCCCGCGCCGACCGTCCCGCCGCCGCAATCGACGACCATGATCGAAAAATTCAGCGAGTTGCGTAAACAACGTGCCGCCATGGACCAGACGATTCAGACCTGGGCGGCGGACCTCGATCCGGACTGGCTGCAGGGCGACCTGCACTGGTATTCAGGCCTGCTCAAGAAAGATGTGAGCAAGGCAAAATGGGTCCTCCTGACTCACTTCTTCAATCATCAGACCCATCATCGCGGCCAAGTCCACGCCATGCTGACGGCGGCCGGCACCAAGCCAGATGATACCGATCTGATGCTGATGGATGTGGGGTAACCTATTCAGTAGGCCGAGAAGATTTCGACATCCGGCGGATTTGAGCATATTCGCCGTTAGATGCTTTTTTGCCATCTGAATTGCAGCGAACAACTCGCCAGGTGCCGAAATCGTCGAATGCTGGCAGTTCTAGCGGTTTACACTTTGCCAGCCGGCTGTTGAATTTCTGCCATTTTACAAGTTCATGTTGTGTCCTCGACGCATATATAAATACGGAAGCGAGGCCTTGCTCCTCCATCTTTGGCAATAGGCTTTCCCAGCGTTCGAACTTCTCGACAAGTTGCGATTTGTCTGACACACCAGTTTTCGCTTCAATGACGATAAGCGTTTTTTCAAATGCAACGATCAAGTCGCAATCTTGTTGGTTGCCCATTATGAATTGAGGATTTCGATTAGCCAAAATCGGGCGTTCATCCTCTGTTAATCCTGTTTTTAGGACATGCAACGCCGCATATATCCAGTCGAAATGGTAATCCATCGCCCACCACGCATCAGGGGGCACTTTAATCGATAATTCTTTGTCGAGCTTAGTTCGAAAGTGACTGTGCAACGGAATGCGATGCTGGGGTTTCAGTTTACTGCATCCGAGCGCTTCCTGAATAAGCCAAAATCGTTCTTTTCGATTGAACAATTTGAGCGCCTCGACCAGCGAACGATCGTTTTTAACAGCTTCCGGCGAAGTCATTTTAATCCCCTTTTTGTTCATGATTTAACAACGACAGCGACGAGTCGACCCCCTCGCACTTCAGCGGCCCGCGCCACTGGCCATAGCGCCAGGGCGCGTACCAATGCGACTTTTCCGGCAGCGTCTCGGGGACCGGATCGTAGCCGCTCGTGCCCCATGGGCCGCAACGGCAGATCCGGGAAACGCCCAGCCAGCCGCCGGGCCAAAAGCCGTGCTTCTGGATGGCCTCGTCCGTATAATAGGAACAGGTCGGCAGATGCCGGCAGGTCCGGCCCATCAGCGACGACAGCGTCAACTGGTAGCCGCGGATCAGGATATGCGCGAGAAAACGGAGCATTCTGCTGGCAATTCGCCTTTCAGCGCGCTATATAATGCTTATTGCCCAAAATGTTGAGGAAGCCCGGTTTGGGGCTTCCGCCCCGAACCGGTTCCCGATGGAGAACCGATGAAAAATTCTACACTTTCTCCCCTCGAACTGGTGACGGAAGCTTTACATTTCGCCGCCGAAAGGCACGCGCATCAGCGCCGCAAGGGCGACGCCGCCGAGCCCTATCTCAACCACCTTGCAGAAGTCGCCTGTCTGGTAGCCGCCGCCACGAAGGGCGAGGACGCCAATCTCGTCGCCGCCGGCCTGCTGCACGATGTCGTGGAAGACACAGGCACGAGCCGCAGCGAAGTCGCAGAGCGCTTCGGCGAGGATGTCGCTTCGCTGGTCATGGAAGTGACCGACGACAAGTCCCTTCCCAAGGCCGAGCGCAAGCGCTTGCAGGTCGAGCACGCAGCGAAAAAATCCGCGCGCGCCAAGCTCATCAAGCTGGCCGACAAGACCTCGAACCTGCACGCCATCGCCGCAAGCCCGCCGGCCCAATGGGACAGCGAACGCTGCAACGATTACCTGGACTGGGCGCAGCGTGTCGTCAGCGGATTGCGCGGCGTGAACCCGGCGCTGGAGACGCAGTTCGACGAGGCCGAGCGGAAAGCGCGCGCGGCGATCGCGTCGCGCTGATCTAACTCTGAAATCCATAGAGGCGTGCGGGATTGTCGATCATCACCCGCTTCAGCGCTGCATCGTCGGGCAGGTAACGGCGCATCAGCGCAAGCGTATCGGCTTCGCTGGTCGCGCGCGTCTCGGTAACATGCGGCCAATCGGTGCCCCAGATCATGCGATCCGGCGCGGCATCATAGAGCGCCTGCCCGAATGGCACGATATCATCGAATGGCGCGCCCTGCGCCGAGCGGCGATGGCCATTGGACAGCATCGCCCACCATCCCTCGCCCTTGACGAGATCGAGCGTCAGCCTGAAATGCGGGTGCTTGATACCCTGCGCATAATCCTGCTTCGGCCCGAGATGGTCGATGACAGTCGTCATGCCCGCCTTGCGCACTTCCTTTTCGACATCAGGCAATTCCTCCATCACGAATATCTTGATGATCCATCCATAGGTACGGATGCGGTCAACCGTCCGGTGAAACTCCTCGAAAGACGGCACCAGACCGAAACGCGACTGAAAGTTGAAGCGCGCGCCGCGCACGCCAGCCTCATGCATTTTTTCAATCGTCTTGTCGTCGACGGTGTCATCGAGAATGGCGACGCCGCGGGCCGTACCCGGCTTTTCGGCGCTCAAAGTCTCGATCAGGAACGAATGATCCCGTCCATAGACAGTGGGTTGCACAGCGACATAGCGCGTGATGCCGAGCTCCGCATGCATTTTGCGCAGGGCGTCCATCGTCCATGCCCGCTGAACCAAATAAAGCCCATGCGAATGGCTCGCGGGATACTTGGCGGGATCGCCGAAGATGTGCAGATGCGTGTCGCAGGCGCCGTTCGGAAGAGGCAGCATCATCAATCCTTGTAACCGGGGTCTATCCTGTCGAGTCGTGCGAGATGCGCAGGCCAAGCATCGGGGCGCGCGCCGCCTGGCACGTCATCACGCGCATGCTGGCGCGCGGCGTGTTCGATCACCTGTTCGGAAAGCTGGATGAACGGCCTTCCCGTACCGAGCACGGCGAGTTGGACCTTGCAGACTTTTTCGAGATTCATCATCGCGTGATAGGCGCGCCCGACCGTCGGCTGGCACACCAGCAGCCCGTGATTGCGCAGGATCATCGCATTGGCCTTGCCGAGATCGCGAACAAGGCGCGCCCGCTCGTCGAGGTCGTCGGACTTTCCCTCGTAGTCGTGATAGGCGACGCGATCGCCTGCAAAGCGCAGCGCCTTCTGGCACAGCGGCAAAAGCCCTTCCTCGAGACACGACACAGCCATACCCGCCACGGTATGTGTATGGACGATGCAATGCGCATCCTCGCGCGCGCCATGGATGGCCGAGTGAATCACGAAGCCCGCGGGATTGATGCCGTAGGGCGTCTCCTGCAGGATATTGCCATCGATATCGATCTTGACGAGGTTCGACGCGCTCACCTGCGAGAACAGGAGACCATAGGGATTGATGAGAAAGTGATTGCTCTCGCCCGGCACACGCAGGGTGATATGCGTCGCCGTGCCATCGTCCATTCCGGCAAGCGCAATCAGACGATAGCAGGCGGCAAGGTCAGTGCGCGCCTTGCGTTCGGCCTCCGTGATCGCGGCGCCGGTCGCGCGCTTCAGCGCAACGGGTTTGACTGTCATCGTTTCCTCCGCTGATTTTTCGCAATGCTAGCGCGACCGCAGCCCAAGCGAAAGTCATTCGCCCGGGCGCATCAGCCATGACGAGAGGCTATTTCACGGATCGGAGGGAAACGGTTGGGACGAGAAGCTTACAGCGCGTTGCGGATTTGCATCGCGAGTATTTTCCAGTTGATGGGCTTGGCGGCGAAATTCGCGATCCCCAGCCGGTAAGCGGCGTTGACGGTGGCGAGGTCGTCCGACCCTGTCGCAAAAATGATCGGCAGGCTCTTGTAGCGCGAATCCGCGCGCAGCGCCCCAATCAGTTCGAGCCCGTTCATGCCGGGCATGTCGAAATCCGTCACGACGATGTCGAAAGCCGACTGCTTCATTTGTTCCATCGCCGCCTGCGCGGAGCCAGCCGTCACGACGGTGAGATCGGCAGCCGCCAGATGGATTTGCGCGAATTCCCTCAAGATCGGATCGTCGTCGATCAAGAGCAGCCGGCGCGCCCGCGCCGGCTCCGGTGGCTTGGAGGACATGCTCATGATTGTCAGTCTCGCCCAGAGAAAGAGTTCAGCCGGCCGTAGCCCGTTCGATCTGCGCCGCCTCGATCTTGCCGATCGCATCGACGACGGCATCGAAGGTCAGCAGGGTCGACGCGTGTCGCGCCTTGTAGTCGCGCACGGGTTCGAGCACGGCGATATCCGCCCACTTGCCTTCGCGCGGCGGTTCGCCGCCTTCCTTCAGCATTCGGCGGACCTGATCGCGCAGCTTGCGCAGTTCGTCCGGCGTCGACCCCACGACGTTATGCGCCATGATCGAGGACGAAGCCTGCCCGAGCGCGCAGGCTTTCACCTCGTGGGCGAAATCCGAGACCTTGCCGTCCCGAATGGCGAGGTCGACGGTAACAGTCGAGCCGCAAAGTTTGGAATGCGCCGTAGCCGTAGCCTGGGGCGCGGCCAGCCGTCCCTGCCGCGGGATATTGGCCGCCAGTTCCAGGATGCGCTTGTTGTAGATGTCGTCCAGCATGAAGTCCCCGTTCCGGCAGCCGCCGGATCGCGTCGCGATTTGGAGCGAATATAGGTATTCTCGCGGAAAATGCCAAAAGTATCCAGAATCCATCCATTTAGGGGCAGTTGCGCGCGCGCCGCGGCAATAGGGGGAAGTAAAATTTATTTTTGTGGTCCACAACGGAAGTTCATGCGTAGAATAAGCTGTTGATACGCAAGGAGGCTCCACATGGACGCAGTGGTTAAGACCTCGACTTCAGAAATTGCCGGGTTTGACCGCCCCGCAGTCGCTGTTGTCGAACCCCAGCATACGCTTCGCCCGACGCAGCAGGAGGCCGAGGAGGCCGTTCGAACGCTGCTTCGCTGGGCGGGGGAAAATCCCGGCCGCGAAGGGCTGCTCGACACGCCAACGCGCGTCGTGAAGGCCTATCGGGAACTATTCCGCGGCTACGATCAGGACGGCGAGGAGATGCTGTCAAAGGTCTTCGAGGAAGTCGAGGGCTACGACGACATGGTGCTGGTGAAGGACATCCCCTTCGCCTCCCATTGCGAGCATCACATGGTGCCTTTCGTCGGCAAGGCGCATATCGCCTATTACCCCAACGGCGGCGTTGTCGGCCTGTCGAAGCTTGCCCGCGTTGTCGATGTCTATGCGCGACGCCTGCAAACGCAGGAAACCATGACGGCGCAGATAGCGAACTCGATTGAGACGGCGCTCAAGCCACGCGGCATCGCCGTACTCATCGAGGCCGAACACATGTGCATGTCCATGCGCGGCGTGCAGAAACACGGCGCGTCGACGATGACCAGCCGTTTCACCGGCCTCTTTTCCAAGCCGGAAGAACAGGCGCGCTTCTTCACGCTGGTGCGCATGGGAAGCTGAGTCTCGCGCAAGCCCATTGAAAAACCGACGGCCGGTTCACGCAACCGGCCGTTTTCATGTGCGCTGGCGCACATTTGCGATTATCGCCGCATTCATAGTGCTTTGGCGCGCTGCCGAACTGGCTTATGCTTGAGCTTGCGAATGGATTTTGCCGGATGGCTTCGCCGCCCTGCTGCCAAAGTCTGCCGCCATGTTCGAAGCATTAAGACAGCCAAAGCGCCCAACCGGAGCTTCCAGATGAAATCGACTGTTTCCTTTTCCGTGAAATCCGCCTTTGCCCTCGCCTTCGCGGCTATACTCGCTACGTCGAGCGCATCGATGGCGCAGAACAAGCCGCCGGCGCCCGGTGGACAGCAGGCTGCGCCTGGTCAGGAAGCCCCGCCACCCCCGCCAGTGAAGCCGACACCGCAGCAGACCGCCGCCGACGTCCAGTCCATCCAAGCCTGCATCAACGTGAAGTCGCCGGATGGCGAATTGCCGCCGGAAGGCCCCGCGCGCGACAAGGTGATGAAGGAAGCGGAAGGCGGACCGCAGGCCTGCGTCGGCTCCATCATCGAAGCATGCCAGAAATCTGGTGGCTCGGAAGAAACATGCATGCTGCGCGAGGCCACCGCCTGGCTCGCCTCGACCAATATCGACAAGGCCACCGAAACGAAATTCGGCGCGAAAAACGCCGGCGTCTACAAGGCGGCTTCGACGAAAATCATGGCCAACGCCGTGGCCCTCTGCCGGGCTGCGGCGTCCGTCTCGAACTGGGGCGCGGACGCGATCAAGAGCAATTCGCGCGATCTCGTCTTCGACCTGACACAGCCCTGCGTCTTCGACGCGATCGTTCAGCAGTCGCTGATCATCCTGGTCAACAAGCGCGGCTGATTTTCGCGCTGACTGGCATTCTAGGTAAAGGACGCGGTGTTAGAGCGTGTCCCGAAAAAGTTGCAAGACTTTTTCGATCAGGACACGCTCCACTTTCTTGGATTGGCGCGATTTCTTATCGACCAGATGATTTCATCTGGTCGGAAAGCGCGCTAGCCGCGTCCTTTTTCACGATCATTATCTTTGCCGCGCGCTCTCGCGCTCCATTTCGCGCAAGCCCCGGCGTACACCGGCGCCTTCGCGTTGCCAGCGCTCCAGCGTCACGAAGTCCGAGGACTTGTAAGGGAAATTCTGCGAACCCTTGAAGACGCGAAAACCCTCGACCGCAACCACCACATCGCCGGCCGATAGCGTATCGTCGTTGAAGAAAGCCGAAAGCGGTTTGCGCTCGACACGCACGACGCCGCTGCGCGCCTCGGCGCGGCGTTTCTGCGCTTCCTTGAGCCAGGCCTGACGTTCCGCCAGCTTGATCTGGATTGCAAAGCGGAAGAATTCGCGCTCGATATCGCCCGCCTCGCCGGCAGCGTTCCTGTGCAGCATCAACCCGCCGGGCATGCGCACGAAGTGGCGCCCGACGTTACCGCCGCCTTCCCTGGGATCGAAAACGCGCAAGGCGATGCGCTCGGCGCTGACGATGGCGTGCGGCAGTTTTGCGAGCGGCGTCTTGCCGCCCTGCGCGTCGGCCCCGGACGCGAGAAATAGCGCCAAGGTTAGCGCCATCGCGAAACCTGCGCTTCGCCCTCTGAAAACTCTTCCGCCCATCGTTCGCTGCAGATCAATGGCCCGGCAGCACCATCACGGTCGGGCGCTTCGGCAACATATCACGATAGAGAAGCAGCGTCGGCGATTGCAGCGTCATCACCTCGAAATTCTCGCCCTGCGCGAGTTCCAAAAAGTCGCGCAACGTCGAACGGCCGAAGAAATGCATGGGAACTACGACGGGCGCGCCCATGGATTTCACGACACGCAGCATGGCGGTACGGCTCAACGTCATGGAACCGTCCACTGGAACCAGCGCGACGTCGATACGACCGAGTTGCTTGAGATGCTCCTGCGTCAATTCGTGATGAAGATGGCCGAGATGCGCGACGCACATCAGCGACGCCTCGAACACGAACATCGAATTGCCGCGATAATCCGTGCCGCCGTTCCAGTCGCGAAGGTTCGTCACGACATTGCGGATGCGCATGTCCTTCACGGTCACGTCATGGGCCGCCGCGCCCCCGCGCGGATCCCAGCCGCGCAGCACATGCTTGATGGCTGGCGGCGGATTGTGCGTGAAATGGGTGGAATGGGCGCGGTTCATGGTGATGACATCGGGCGGATCGGCCGGGCGCACGTAATCGTTGTAATCGGTCGCTACCTTCAGGCCCGCCGGCGTTTCCAAAAGGAACGTCGCATGGCCGATGAACGTCAGGGACAGCTGATCTTTCGCAACTGTAGCGGGAATGATTCTGGCGGGCGCCTGCGAGAGAAGATGCGGACAGCCTTCCGCCTTGTTGTCCTGCGCCAGACGCAGGCCCGATGGCGCTGCGGCCGCCGCCGCGGCGACGGCGAAAAACGATATGGCGCTCAACACGGTCTTCGCGATCATGGACAGGCCCTCCTGACACTCCATGATGACTCGATTTTCCGGCATTGCGAAGCAAACATCCGTGAACGCCAGACGAAGGCCTGAGCCCGCCACCGCCCTGCCACGATTGGCGGCAAGATACCGGTCATGTCCGCTACAAGAATGCTCATTCGTGCCGGCAAGATTGTCGCTGCCGGTTTCCTCGCCCTGTTTGCCTTGCCCATCGCCGCGCATAGCGTCGTCCACTGGAGCAAGGGCGGACCGGAGACATGGTCCTCGGCCGATTGGGGCTCCTCCGGTGAATTGCCGGAGGCCACTGCGCACGAGCCTGCGATGGTGCGCATCTATGCGGCGCGCACCGGCCGCTGGAAGGGAAACTTCGCCGTCCATTCCTGGATCGCTTTCAAGGAAAAAGGCGCGGCGCGTTACGAGCGCTTCGACAAGGTCGGCTGGGGCATGCCGATCCGCGTCAACAATTATCCGCCGGATGGCCTGTGGTATTCCAATCGCGGAAGCGCCGTATTCGCGGCCGATGGCGCGGAAGCGGAAAAGCTCATTCCGAAATTGCGGGAGGCTGTCGCGGCCTACCCCTACACCGCGCGCGGCAGCTACAGCGCCTGGCCCGGCCCGAACTCCAATACGTTCGTCTCCTGCGTGATGGCCCGGGTGCCGGAGATCGCCGCAGCCCTGCCCCCGACCGCCATCGGCAAGGATTATCCCTGCGACGGCGGCTGGTTCGGCCGCACGCCGTCCGGCACCGGCTTCCGCCTGAATTTTGGCGGCTACGGTGGCCTCGCCGCCGGCTGGATCGAGGGGCTGGAACTCAACATCCTCGGAGCCGTTGCCGGCTTCGACATTCGCCGTCCCGCGATCAAGCTTCCAGGCTTCGGACGTATCGGCTTCGCACCTGCCTGATGCCGTCCTGACGCGCCCATGCTAATCACCGGCAGATGTCATCAAACGGGAAATGGCGATGAACAGCAACGCCTTCGAATTCGCCCTGCGCGGCGCCAAGGCCGAGATCGAGGAAGGCCAGGGCTTCGCGCCGAAATTTGACGCGGATGGTCTCATCGTCTGCATCGCGCAGGAAGCTTCGACCGGCGAAATCCTGATGGTCGCCTATATGAATGCGCAAGCGCTCAAGCTGACGCTCGAAACCGGCGTTGCCCATTACTGGTCCCGCTCGCGCAATGAACTCTGGCGCAAGGGCGACACGTCGGGACAAGTGCAGACCGTTGTCGAGGCGCGCACCGATTGCGATCAGGACGCCATCCTCCTCAAGATCGTTGCCGGCGGCGACGGCAAGGCCTGCCACACCGGCCGAAAGTCATGTTTTTACCGTCGCATCGAAATAGCGGGTGGCGTTCGTCTCGTCATGGCGGACAAATGAACAAAACTGCCTCCGCAACCGGACCGCGCAGTTCGATTAAAACTCTGTCCACTTTCGAGGCGCAAACTCGTTTTATTGGAATTCCCGCAGCTATTTGGCCTGCCGTTGCGTTATCTGCGACAGCGCCGGGAGAGTTTCCATGAACTGGTTTGGTGCAAGGCACATTGTGACGGAGAACGACGGCGCGGGCAGCGCCGGCGCGACGATGGCGCGGCCCAAGGGCCGGGCCCCGCGAATCGGACTTGCCGTCGGCGCAGGCGCAGCGCGCGGCTGGGCGCATATCGGCGTTTTGCGTGAACTTCAGAAGGCCGGCATCAAGCCGGATGTCGTCGCCGGCACGTCCATCGGCGCGGTGATCGGCGGTTGCTACAGCGCCGGCAAGCTCGACGACATCGCGGATTTTGCGCTTGGCCTGAGCAAGCGGCGCATGTTCAGCCTGATGGATTTTTCGTTCTCTGGCTCGGGGCTCATTTCGGGGCTGCGGCTGAAGGAAAAACTCGAAGCGGCCATCGGCGACAAACGCATCGAGGACCTCGGCGTCCGATTTTCCGCAGTTGCGACGGAAATGGGTTCAGGCCATGAGCTCTGGCTGAGCAAAGGTTCGCTCGTCGATGCCGTGCGCGCATCCTACGCGCTTCCCGGCATCTTCGAACCCCTTCGTATCAACGGGCGCTGGCTGTTCGACGGCGCGCTCGTCAATCCGATCCCCGTCACCGTCTGCCGCGTCCTCGGCGCGGATTTCGTGATCGCACTCAACGTGAACGCCGACCTGCGCAGGGCCGCGGCATCGGAAGAGGCTATCGCCGAGAAAGCGCTTGGCGACTATCAGGAAGAAGCCGAACACACGCGCCATTCGACGCTCGGATTTCTGCCGCTGCTGCGCAACCCTGCAAGCCTGTTCCGCCGGCAGTTCGCGCGCGGCGACAACGGCGCGCCCGGCATCGCCACGGCAATGGTCGATGCGTTCAACATCACGCAAGACCGCATCGCGCGCTCGCGGCTTGCTGGCGATCCTCCGGATTTCTCGATTGCGCCGCGCCTCACCAATATCGGCTTCTTCGATTTTCACCGAGCAGCGGAAATGATCGCGCTCGGTGAAGAAGCGACGCGAAAATGCCTGCCCGAAATCCGCGAGCTTCTTGCAGCCGCGACCGCGTGACACAAAGCGTCACGCACAGCAAACCGTGCAATCGCTGGCGCTACGCCGTCGCGATATATTCTTTCAACGCCTGTTGCTCTTCCTCGAGCTGCGACAGCCGATGTTTGATGAGATCGCCGATCGACACGACGCCGGCCAGCTTTCCGTCTTCGACGATGGGCATGTGACGGAAGCGTCCTGCCGTCATGCGTTGCATGACGCTCACTGCACTCGAAGCGAGATCCGTGGTCACGACTTTCTTGGTCATATGCGTGGAAACGCGATGATCCAGCGCGGCAGCTCCGCTTTCGGCAATAGCGCGCATGATATCGCGTTCGGAGAGAATCCCGACGATCTCGCCGGAAGCGCCGATGACAATGATCGCGCCGATGCCCTTCTGGGCCATCGTCTGCGCCGTTTCATGCAAACTCATGTCGGGCGTCGTCGTGATGACGTTTGTGCTCTTGCCGGAAAGTATGCTGGCGACGGACATGAGGCAGCCTCCATCGTGCGTGCGGGGGGCCGCCGGGCAGCCCCGGTCCGATCAAGGATGCGCTCATCCTCGACAACTGGCAAGCACGTTCCGTTGCCGGGGCTGCGCCTTTACGCGCGATTGTCCTCGTCCGGCGTAAACTGCGGATATTGCCACTTTGAAAGCACGGAAGGATTCAGCGGTGGAGGATCGATCAGCCCGAAAATCAGGAAACCGGCGATGAACCCGCCAGCATGCGCTTCCCAGGCAATCGCGGATGCGGTTATGCCCAACGGCGCCGCTGCGAAGCCGAAAATGAAATTGATTGCGAACCAGGTCAGCGTGAACTGAATAACCCGCCGGTCGCGAAAAGCTGCGACCAGCGAAACGGCCGGCAGCCGCGCGGCTATCTCCGGCGGATAAGATCCACCATAAATCGCAGGCCCCAGCGGGCCTCCCGGCTGGAAAACGAAACGGATGGCGGCAGCCATGATGCCCGATACGGCGGCGGACGCGCCGACCATCGGCACAAAATCGACGCGATGGAACAGGTAATAAAACAACGCCCCGGCAATAGCGGTCACTGCAAAAAGAGCGAGGAAGCGAAACCAACCGAAGCGACGCGCCACGGGGCCGCCGAAAGCGGCAAGCCAGAGACTGTTCACGCCCAGATGCAGCCAGTCGCCATGCAGCCCGGAATAAGTCAGCAGCGTCCAGGGCTGTGCGCTGCCGTCCTCCAGAAAATAGCGGGCAATATTCAATTGATCCGGCTGCCGCGCGATCGAAGTCAGATAAGCGGCGACAGCGTCGATATTCAACGCCGCCGTAAGTCGTCCGGGCACGAAGGCAAACCGGCGCAGGAATTCCCCGTCGCCGGTGACATCGAGCATGTACTCGCGCCACACGTGAATGAGGACGAGAACAGCGATTATCGCAACGATCACGCCGGGCATGTTGAAGACCGGTTCGCGCCGGCGCGGCCCGCGCTCGGGCGTGAAATCGTTCAAAACACTGTCTCCGGTCCTGCGCTACCCGACTGGAAATGGCGGAGCCGCGCCGCGATTGCAAGACGGAGGATGAAGGTAAGACCGCCAGCGGCTGCAAGAAGATTTTGCGCAAAGAAAAAGGGAGCCCCGAAGGACCCCCTCGATTTCAGATCGCGCCGCCGGGTTTCCCGGCTGGAAGTTTGGCTGGCGTCGCCTCCTGGAGCGTGAGGTCTCGCCGCTTTGTCTCCCCTTAGGTTCCGTGGAGCAACGGTCGCTTCGGGGTATGTTGGCGGCATTTCCTGGAGCTGGATAGACCGCCGTCTGGAGCACCCCGAACATGCCATTGATGGTTTGGTAACACAATCGCTACCCGATTTTAACCTTAACTCCACCGCGCAAACTTTTACGGTCGCCTTCACCCTGTCGCTCGTGGCTGATGGAGCGCTTCAGGCGTTGTCGACTCCAAACAGGAGTTAACTCATGAGTCTTGCGCCTGACTGGCACGGCCCTCGCAGCCGAACGAGCGGGACGCGATCCGGTTCCGCCTATCGTGCCGGATTGGAACACATTTCGGATTGGGCTGCGGGGACTGAAAGAAAAATGAAGAACGCCGCGACGCAGGAACTGTTCAGCTATTGGAATCGCCTGCGCGGCGCACGCACAGCGCCGGAACGATCCGATATCGACCCTGGCGCGATCCGTGGCGTCCTCGCCGACACCTTCGTCCTCGACGTCACGGACGATGGGGTAACGCCCTTGCGCATATCCGGCGCGCGCTTGAATGCATTGTTCTTGTCAGAACTTAAAGGTCTGGATTTTCAGGGTTATTGGGACCCGCCATCGCGTATAGCGCTGCGCGATCTCGTATCGAATGTGGCCGCCGAGCCCGCGCCCGCGATCGCCGGTGTGAAGGCTGCGCCACGCGGGCGCGCCCCGCTTGATCTCGAATTACTGCTCCTGCCCTTGCGTCATTTCGGCAAGACGCGCTCGCGCATTCTGGGTTGCCTGACGCCATCAGCCGTTCCGCTTTGGCTCGGTCTGGTGCCGGTCGAGGCTCTGATCCTCGGCCCGATGCGCATCATTCGACCGAGTGTTTCGACTGCATTCGGATCACCCCGCCCGGCGCCCGAGCGGCACGGTCATCTGCGTGTTCACGATGGCGGGAATTCACGCGAAAACACAGCTTTGCACCTGATAAGGTAAGCCGCTCTTAAGATTGGCTCTTTAACATCCGGCTTCTCAGAGGTTTTCGGATGTTCAATTCATTACCCACCACGCAAGCCGTGAGGTCGCGGCCAGCCGCCGGGCAGGACCGCCGGCTGCATCAACGCGTGCCGGTTTCGATCATGGGCCGTTACATGTTGCCCAACCGGCAGGAGTTTCCCTGCCAGACAATCGACATGTCGCCGGGCGGCGTTGCGCTGGCCGCACCCGTGCGTGGCAATGTCGGCGATCGCGTCATCGTCTATCTCGACACGCTCGGCCGGGTCGAAGGCAAGATCGTCCGTCACATTCAGGATGGATTTGCGCTCGACCTCACCACGTCTCTGGCCAAACGCGACAAACTCGGCGACCAGCTCACCTGGATTGCGAACCGCCAGACGCTCGGCCTGCCCGAAGACCGCCGCCACGAACGTATCGCGCCGAAGAATCCCTCGTCCACACTCAAGACATCCGACGGCCGCGAACATCGCGTGCGCATCGTCGACATCTCGCTCTCGGGCGTTGCGGTCAAATGCGAAATCCAGCCGCCGTTGCATTCGAAGGTTGTCATCGGCAATACGGCGGGCCGCGTTATCCGTCACTTCGAAGGCGGCATCGCCATCGAATTCATGCGCCTGCTCCCGGCGGAAATGTTCGACAAGGACATCAAGCTCTGAACGGCGCGCTTAGATCAGCGTGCGATTAAATGGAATCATTTAATCGCACATAAGCTGATCGCTTCGATAATGTAGAGCATCGCTTTCGCGAAAAACCGGGTCCACTTTTTCGCACTATGCTCAGTCGACGCGCTTGAGATCGCTCATGTAACGTCGCGCATTGTCCACATAGTGCCGCGCGCCACGTGAAAATTTTGCAATCGCCGCTTCGTCCATGGTGCGCACGACCTTGGCGGGCGATCCGATGATCATGCTGCCGTCGGGAAACTCCTTGCCTTCGGTCACCAGCGCGCCTGCGCCGACGAGACAATTCTTTCCGAGCTTCGCGCCGTTCAGGATGATTGCGCCCATCCCGATCAGGCAGCCATCGCCGATCGTGCAGCCATGCAGGATGACTCCATGGCCGATGGTGCAATCCGCGCCGACGGTGAGCGGGTAGCCGGGATCGGTATGAAGGACCGAATGTTCCTGCACGTTCGAGCGTTCGCCGATGGTGATCCAGTCGCGATCCCCGCGCAGCGTGCAGCCGAACCAGACGCTCGCGTCTTCCAGCAGCCGCACACGGGCGATCAGATTGGCGTCGGGCGCAACCCAGTAACGGCCGCTTTGCGGCAATTCCGGCGAAATCCCTTCCAGCGCATAAAGCGGCATGACGGCTGCACTCCCGATTTGTGTCGTCACGGAGAAAACATGCGAGCCCAGCATTTTCAAGATACAGCCGCGAATCGTTTACAATGGCAAAATGCTATCGCGCATCCTGACCGGCTTTCTCGCACTCCTGCTCGTTGGAGCGCTCGGCGCTGCCGGCTTCGTATTTCTATTTGCGAATGACGGCGCGAGTGGCCCGCTCAACATCCAGCTCGGCGCGGTGCGGCTCGTTCTTCCCGCCGCCTATGTGCGCAATCCCGAACACCGCATGTCCGGAGAATTCTCGGAGGTGGAGATTGCCGCCAACGCAAAGGATTTCAGGCCCGCCATTCGGCCTGCAAAATTGCGTCCGGGGATGGAGGATGCCTCCGAAGGCCTCGTCTATATTTCCCTGAGACCCCAGGACAAGACGCTCGATCCGGCCGAACGCCCGGCCCGCCTCTACGTACGCTTTCTCGAGCAGGAAGAATGGTCGCATCCCGGCGGCCTCGTCATGCGCCGTTTCGAGGAAGGCAGCCCGTTCGGCCGCGAGGATCTCTACATGGCGCCGCCTGAGGGGCGCGTCTTCGCGGCGCGCTGCATGCGTCCGCAACAGCCGCCGGACGGACTGCCGGACACCTGCATTTCCGAAATGCGGTTCAGCGGACTCGATGTAAGATTGCGCTTCTCTCCCAATCTGCTCGGCGATTGGGAGCACATGGTCGCGGGCGTGCGCGGCCTGATCAATTCGGCGGTGAAGTAGGCGTTACATATCCTCGAGATCGAAATCGAGGATCGACATCTGCAACGTGAAGGACGAGCCGCGCGCGTCGTCCGCGGAAATGATGCCGATGTGATCCGGTCCGTTGTTGAGCTCGACTGAATCGGTCTTGCGCGCACGTGCGACAAGCTTGAGTTTATCGTTCTCGAACAGACGCTGAAGATATTCCTGCAGCACCTCGCGGCCGACGGGAAGCTTCATTTCGAGTGCAAAGGAACGGTCGCCGTCCTCGTCATCGATGGAGATGGTTGCGATCTGCCGCTCGCCAAGATGCACCGCGCCGGCATCCTGATTCTTCGCATCGACCGCGACACGAAGATCGTCGTTGCCGAACTGCTGGCGCAAAAACGCCTGCAACTGTCGGATTTCAGACTTCTGAAACATGCTCGCGCGCCGCTTTCCGGTCCCGATCAATAAGATGGCGGAGCCTTGCCAGAATTTCCCCCGGCCGGCAACCTTCACCGATGGCCCTGCGTCAGACCTCGAGCTTCTCGCGGATGAGCTGGTCCATGCTGCGCGCCGGTTCCGCACAACCCGCTTCCCCGACGACGCGCGCCGGCACGCCCGCGACCGTCTTGTTGTGCGGCACGGGATGCAGCACGACCGAACCCGCCGCCACGCGCGCGCAATGGCCGACCTCGATATTGCCGATGATCTTGGCGCCGGCGCCGATGAGCACCCCGTGCCGGATCTTCGGATGGCGGTCGCCATCTTCCTTGCCGGTGCCGCCCAGCGTCACCGAATGCAGCATCGAGACATTGTCACCGATTTCCGCAGTCGAGCCGACGACCAGACCGGTCGCGTGATCAAGGAATATCCCCTGCCCGATCTTCGCGGCCGGGTGGATATCGCACTGGAACCGCGCCGAGGATGCACTTTGCAGATAGAGGGCGAAGTCCTTGCGACCCTCTTTCCAGAGCGCATGCGCGAGCCGGTAGGTCTGGATGGCGTGGAAGCCCTTGAAATAGAGCAGCGGCTCGATCAGCCGTGTGCAGGCAGGGTCGCGGTCCGCGACGGCGAGAATATCGGCGCGCATCGCCTCGCCCACCGAGGGATCGCGCTCGACGAGATCTAGATAGCTCTGGCGGATCAGTTCGGCAGGCACTTCCTGCGCGTCGAGCCGCTCGGCGATGCGATGGACGATCGCGCTTTCCAGCGTGTCGTGGTTGAGGACCGTCGCCAGGATGAAGCCGGCCACCTCGGGCTCGCGGCGGATCGCTTCCTCCGCCTCCTTGCGCACGCGGGCGAACAGAGGGTCGATCTTGCCGAAGCCGACGACCTTGCCAGAGTGCTGATAACTCATTGAAACCCCCACACATTCCGAAGCCGTTGCGAGGCCATTCACGGGCTGGTCGCGGCATTCAGGCAGGTGAATATACCAGAGATATGGAGAGGCCCCAAACCGGTGCAAGGGCGCGCGCCTACCCCACTCTTCCCAAAAACTCGACCACCGCTGCCCTGTGCGTCCGGTCGCCCACGGCCTGCATGTGGTCGCGGCGCAGGATTTCGAAGAATTCGCCCTTGGGAAAGCAGCGCGCGAGGTTGGCGCCGTTGCCGGACACGAGATCCATCGTCCCCACGGCGACGAGCACCGGACAGGCGATCTTTTCGACTTCGTCCTCCGTCAGATGCTGGCGCGATCCGCGAATGCAGGCGGCGAGCGCGCGCAGGTCGCTTTTCGTCTGTTCGGCGAAGGCGCGGAACATGCGGCCCATGCTGTCGCGCACGTGGTCGAGCGAGGGCGCTTCCAGCGCATCTGCGATTCCCGATGGCAGCCCTGCCGGCTGCAGGAGGCGATCACCCAGCCCGCCGATGACGAGCGCCGCCACTTTCTGCGGATAATCGCGCGCCAGAAAGGAAGAGATCCGCGCGCCCATGGAATAGCCGATCACGATCGCCTGCGGGATCCCAAGATGTTCAAGCAGATTGGCGGCGTCGCGCGCCATGTTTTCCGTGTGGTAATCGGCGGGATCGTAGAGCTTTTGGCTCTGACCGTGGCCACGATTGTCGAAAGCGATCACGCGCCGCCCTGCCCCTGTCAGCGTCTTCACCCAGAGCGTATTGACCCAGTTGATCGCGTGATTGGAAGCGAAGCCATGGATCAGCAAAACCGGCAAACCAGATGGCTGCCCCTCCGGCGGCACGTCGATATAGGCGATGTCGGTACCGCCGCTGGTAAATGTGTTCATGCCGCTCTCCGCGCCCCGCACGGGGCTCGCGGGATTTAGCGCAAGTTCGTATGCGCCGGAAGCATGGGTTGCCCGAATTCGCAGCGCTTCCGTAATTCTAGGGCGATAATGCTTTTGTCGCATATGGGAATGCGATAAGGATTCAGCTGGAGAGGGGCGGCCCGGTGGGTCGCGGGTTACGGCAGAACCCATGCAGCCAATTTCACCAGCAAAACTGGCGCGTCATCCGGCACTCTTCGCCGCGTGGCTGATGAGCCTTTTGCTGGTCTTCGCTCTCTTTGAATCCGGCCGGGAGGCACAGCCGAAGTTCGGCCCTCATGCGCAGATTGTCATCGGGCTTCCCGATGGCGTAGCCGCCGACGATCTCGACGAAGTCTTTCCCGAAGACCCGCTCGGCGGCGCGCGAACCCGCCATGCGGATTTATCTTTCTCGCCAAGGCGAGAGCATCGTCAGCCCATAGCTGCCGATATCGACGTCCGCTCATTCGCCACGGATGTTGAGCGCGCGCGCGGACCTCCCGCTTTCCGCGCCTGACGTCGCCGGCCTGCCCGGCCGAGTTATTCACCGACATTCCTGATCGCGCATCGCGCGCACCGTTCGAGCCAAGGGGCGCATTGCGTCCGCCTTGCGAACGGCAACGGAGCTTCTCATGACCACGCATCACGATGGCGGCAAACCGCCTTTGGGTATCGTCATACCCGTCTCGCAGGACATCGCCGCCGGCATCTTTCTGATGCTGGTCGGCGCATTCTTCATCTGGCAATCCATCGGCCTGCCGATGGGCACATTACGCGCCGTCGGACCGGGCATGTTGCCGCGCGCCGTCGCGACGATGCTTCTGGCCGGTGGCGCAATTCTGGCGCTGATCGGCGTCATCAGTCGCAATGGCGAACGCATGCCGATGCTCACGATCCGCGGACCGTTCTTCATCATCGCCGGTATTCTTCTGTTTGCGCTTCTCATCCGCTCTGTCGGGCTCGTCGCAGCCGGACCGCTTTCGATGATCGTCGCATCCTACGCCAGCAAGGATACCCGCATCGTCGAGACCACGATCTTCTCCGTCGTGATGACCGGGGCCTGCGTACTGCTCTTCAAATACATGCTCAACCTGCCGATCCCCGTGATCGCGAACTACTGGTGACCTGCCATGAGTTTCATTGACAATCTCGCCATGGGCTTCGGCGTCGCCCTGACGTTTCAAAATCTCGGACTGTGCTTCGTCGGCTGCATGGTCGGCACGCTCATCGGCGTTCTGCCCGGCGTCGGTCCCATCGCGACCATCGCCATGCTGCTGCCGATCACCTTCGGCCTGCCGCCGACGGGCGCGCTCATCATGCTCGCGGGCATCTATTACGGCGCGCAGTATGGCGGCTCGACGACAGCCATTCTCGTCAACATCCCCGGCGAGGCGACAGCTGTCGTGACCTGCATCGACGGCCACCAGATGGCCAAACAGGGCCGCGCCGGCGTCGCGCTCGGCGTTGCTGCGCTGGGTTCGTTTTTCGCCGGTTGCGTCGCGACGATCTTCATCGCGGCAATGGGCGAGCCGCTCACGAAACTCGCGCAGCTCTTCGGCCCCGCCGAATACTTTTCGCTGATGGTGATGGGCCTCGTCTTCTCGACCGTGCTGGCGCAAGGCTCGGTCTACAAGGCCATCCTGATGGTGCTTCTGGGCTTGCTGCTTTCGACGATCGGCACCGATCTCGAGACGGGACAGGAGCGCATCACGATGGGCATCCAGAACCTGTCCGATGGTCTCGACTTTACCCCCCTCGCCATGGGCATTTTCGGGTTCGCGGAAATCCTGCGCAATCTCGATACGCCCGAAGCGCGCGATGTCGTGCGAAGCGCCATCGGCAAGCTCCTGCCGGGCTGGGAAGACTTCAAGCAGTCGTGGAAGCCCGTGCTGCGCGGCACGTTCATCGGCGGGTTGCTCGGCATATTGCCCGGTAACGGCGCGGTGCTCGGTCCCTTCGCGTCCTACACGGTCGAGAAGAAACTGGCGAAAGACCCGAGCCGCTTCGGCAAGGGCGCGATCGAAGGCGTCGCCGGTCCCGAATCCGCCAACAACGCCGGCGCGCAGACAGCCTTCATTCCGCTGCTGACGCTGGGCATTCCGCCGAACGCGGTCATGGCGCTGATGGTCGGCGCGATGACCATTCATGGCATTATTCCCGGCCCGCAGGTGATGACCAAGAATCCCGACCTCTTCTGGGGCATGATCGCCTCGATGTGGATCGGCAATGCGATGCTGGTCATCATCAACCTGCCGCTGATCGGCATGTGGGTGAAGCTGCTCAAGGTCCCGTATCGCATGATGTTCCCGGCGATCCTGATCTTCTGCTGCATCGGCATCTACAGTGTGAACAATGCGATGGAAGATGTGCTTTCCACCGCCTTCTTCACCATGGTCGGATATCTGCTGATCAAGTTCGGCTACGAGCCCGCGCCGATGCTGCTCGGCTTCGTGCTCGGCAAGCTGATGGAAGAAAAATTCCGTCAGGCGATGATCCTGTCGCGCGGCAGTTTCATGACCTTTATCGACCGCCCGGTCTCCGCCGTGCTGCTCGCCATCGCGTTCGGGTTGCTGATCATCGCGGCGCTGCCCGGCATGCAGAAAAAACGCGAAGAAGTCTTCGTCGAATAAAGCGCGGCGCGATCTCGCGCCGTCCCTTCTCCCTACGCAAATGAAACGAACGCAATCCCCGCAATCGCAAAATCAAACCGGATACAGGAGTGTAAAATGGCCGAACTTTCTCACCACGATAAAGTCATTCTTCTTGGCCGCGACTACAAGGACACCGAAGTCTCGCAAGCCGATCTTCACAAGCCCTCCGCGCAAATCCTGCAGGAAGAGCGCGTCAAGAAGCTGACGAACTATCGCAATACGGCAGCGGTCTTCGCGGGCCTCGCCGCGATCGTCATGGTCTCGAACTACAGGGAAGCGTCCGGCCCCTATCAGCCGAACCTCGGAATCGCAGCCGCCGTGACGCTGGTTGTCGGACTTCTGGCGGCCGTGGCGCTGTATTTCGTCGCGAAGAAGGCCTGAGGCGAACGGGAGCGGCCTTCCGATAAAGCTGCGCCGCTCCTGCATTCGGGGTTTATGGTTCCCTAACAATTCATCAACACTTTTCGGCAACCATCTCGGGCACGAGGGCGGGCGAACGCCGCGCCAGCGTCGATTGTAGTCGTAAACCCGAGAGTATCCGATGAAGCGTCATGCGTTCCTCCCCGTTCTCGCCGCCGCCGTACTGGCAGCCGCAACTTTCTCAGCCGAAGCGCGCAACGGCCGCAATGGCGCAGCAGCGCTTGGCCTTGCCGCAGGCGTCGCCGTCGGTGCTGTCGGCGCGACCATCCTGTCCAATCAGGCGCGCGCGCAGCCTGTCGCCGTCGCTCCCGCGCCCGGCTATTATCCCGTCACGCATTACGAGACAGTCCCCGCCTGCTTCGTGCGCCCCATCGAACTGTTCGATCGTAACGGAACCTATGTGAAGACGGAGCGCATGCGCGTCTGCCGCTGATCGTTACAAGCGACAGCTTTCCGGGGCGGCTCTTCGCTGCCCCGTTTCATTTGATGGAAGGCCTCGCCTCCATCGCGCGCAAGGCCTGAACTGCAGACCAAGTCGAGACGCAATAGGGCACGAGATAGGTCAGCACGATCTTGACCATATCGCGCACGGTGATCGATCCCGCGAGCAGCTTGTCGCCATAGTTGATGGCGCCAATGATCGTGCCGACGATCAGCGCGACTTTGATGGCGCGGCGCACGATGCCCGGCTCGAAAGCCAGCGCGAGAAATCCCGAACCCTGCTGCATCTCGCCTCCGCGACGTTCCCCAAGCGGGACAATAACCGAAAAATTGGCGCTTTCGCAGCCCGGCGCGATGGTCCATCATCGCGGCATGACAACAAGGGAGAGAGCCTTGCTCAAATCGTTTGCCGCCACCATCGCCCTGCTTGCCGCTGCGCCCGTCTTCGCGCAATCGCCCGCCGAATTCTTCAAGGGCAAGACGCTGACGATCTATGTCGGCCTCTCCGCCGGCGGGGGCTATGACACCAACGCCCGCCTCGTCGGCCGTCATTTCGGCAAACACATACCGGGCAATCCCACCGTGCTCGTGCGCAACATGCCCGGCGCAGGCGGCCTCGTGATGACGAACCACGTCGCCAATGTCGCACCGAAAGACGGCCTGCATCTCGGCGCGCCGCAGCGTGGCGTGCCCTTCGAGCCCCTGCTCGGCCACGAGTCGAAAGCCAGGTTCGATCCGCGCACGCTCAACTGGATCGGCAGCGTCAATTCCGACACCAGCGTCGCCATCGTCCACAAGCGTACGGGCATCAAGACCTGGCAGGATCTGCGCAACCGCGAGACGATCATCGCCGGCACGGGCGTCGGCACCGAAAGCGTCGTCGTGCCTTATGTGCTGCGCAATCTCATGGGGATGAAGTTCAAGGTCATCGCGGGCTTTCCCGGCGGCAGCGAGATGAATCTCGCCATGGCGCGCGGCGAAGTCGATGGCCGCGGCACTTTCTCCTGGACCAGTCTGAAGCCGCACAAGAAGGAATGGATCGACAGCGGCGAATACATCATCCTCTTCCAGATGGGCATCAGGAAGCACGCCGAATTGCCGGACGTGCCGCTTGTCATCGATCTCGCGGAAACCGAAGAGCTGAAGCGTATCATGAAGGTGCAGTTCACGGCCTTCGAACTGGGCCGCCCCATCTTTGCCGCCGAAGGCGTGCCGGCCGATCGCATCGCGGCGCTGCGCAAAGCATTCGACGAGACGATGAAGGACAAGGATCTCCTGAACGAAGCGGAAAAAGGCAATCAGGAGGTCAATCCGATGTCCGGCGAGGAAATGAACGCCGAGTTCCGCGAGGTCTACGCCACGCCGAAGGAGCTGATCGCCAAGCTGGCCGCGGCCTCGGTTGAAAAGCCCGATCTCAAGGTTCTCCAGAGCACCGGCAAGGGCGGCGGCGAATAGGCGCGATCCACCTGTCCATGGGGGACTACCCAAGGCCTCTCCCATCCAATATGGTGCGCCGCACGCGCTTCCGGCATTGCTCGCTGGCGCACGGGATTTGACGGCATTATCAAAGGTTTCCAGAGGTACACCATGGCCGGCCACGCGACCCCTCACTTTCACAATCAGGCGGGCTACGCGAAGATTCGCGTCGGCGTGAAGGAATTCATGTGCATCGGCGCGCTGCCGCCGTTCGATCATCCGCACATCTTCATCGACATGGGCGCTGATGACGAGACGATCTGCGCCTATTGCTCGACCCGCTTCGTCTATGACTCCAGCCTGCACGCGGCCTGCGATCCCGCCGAATGCGAGTTGAAGGACAAGAAGGCGGCCTGACCGCCGCGAGGCCATCCTGTGTCAACGCAACTGCATGCCATCGTTGCCGGCGCAGGTGTCGCCGGACTGACAGTTGCGCTCGCCCTCGCCCGCTACGGCCATCGCGTCACCGTGCTCGAACGCGCCGACGTGATCGAGGAAGTCGGCGCAGGCCTGCAGCTTTCGCCCAACGCCACCTCTGTCTATCGCGATCTCGGCCTGCTCGAACGTCTCCTGCGCTTCGCGCTCGCGCCGGAAACTCTGCGCGTACGGCGAGCGCGCGACGCCGCCGAGGTGATGAACCTGCAATACGGGCCGCTGGCCGAATTGCGCTGGGGCGCGCCGCATCTCGTGATCCATCGCGCAGACCTGCAGCGCGTGCTGCTCGAAGCGGCGGCCGGCAACCCCGCCATCACGGTGAAGACCAGCACGTCCGTACTCGGCTTTGCAGCATCGTCCGACGGCATTCAGGTCGGCGGTCGCATGGGGCCGGCGAACGTGCGTTTCGAGGGCGACATTCTGATCGGCGCCGACGGGCTCAACTCCGCTGTACGTGAGCGTCTCGGCCTCGGCGAGGGCGACCGTCCCATCTACTCCGGCCGCACGGCATGGCGCGCCGTCCTGCCGGCGGCGCAAGCGCCACGCGAGGCGCTGACGCTCGAGACCAATCTCTGGCTCGGGCCCAAGGCCCATCTCGTCCACTATCCCCTGCGCGGCGGCGATGTCGTCAACATCGTCGCCATCGTAGAAGATTCCTGGCTAGGCGATGGTGGCGACTTCTGGCAGCAGCAGGGCGACATTCGATTCATTCGCGGGCGCTACGCAAGCTGGCACAGGCAGGCGCGCACGCTGATCGACGCTGTACCCGAATGGCGGCGCTGGCCACTCTTCGACCGCGTTCCCACGCAACGCTGGAGCGTCGATCGCGTGGTGTTGATGGGCGATGCCGCCCATCCCCTGTTGCCCTTTCTCGCGCAAGGGGCCTGCATGGCCGTCGAGGACACAGCCACGCTCGCCAAGGCGATTGCGACGCATGGCAAGAACGTCAATGCCGCCATCGCGCAATATGAAAAGATCCGCCTGCCCCGCGCGGCTGAAATGCGCATCGCCTCGCGCCGGCAGGGCGCGATCTATCACATGAGCGGGCCCCTGGCCTTCGCGCGCGATCTCGTGATGTCGCGCATGAACCGCGACCGCCTGATGGCGCGGCTCGACTGGATTTATAAGTATAGGGCGTGAGTTTCAGGTCTCAGCAAGACCAAGTTCGGCGCGCTTCTTCTTCGACAAGCCCTGCGCGATAATCTTGTGCGACATCACGATATACTTGCGCAAATCCTTGTCCTTGATGACGGGCTTGCCGAAATTCTGGATCCACTTCAATCCGCGCGAGGCGAGATAGGGCGCAGGACGCAGGCCCGGCGCATCGCGCAAAACCTCGAAGGCGATGTCGCTGACCCGAAAGCTGCAGGCGAGATTGCCGTCCTGCACATGGCCAATCACGAACACCTTGCCGCCCACTTTCCACACATGCGCTCCGCCCCATTGCACGACATGCGTCGTTGCCGGGAGATTAGCGCAGAAGGCATTGAAGGCTGCGAGCTTCAAGCCTTTTGCCCGGCAAACGTCTCCGCCACAAAATCGCGCATGAGCATGTAGCTCTTGCGGCACAGGGCGGCATCGTATTGCGTCGCCGGCGTCGTTGGCACATCAAGATCGCAGAAGGAATGGCGTGCGCCGCCGAACATCATCACCTGCCAGTCGACGCCGGCGCGCGTGAGTTCATCCTGCAATGCATCCATCATCGGCTTTGGCGTCACAGGATCGGCCGAGCCATGCAGTGCAAGAACCCTGCCGCGCATGTTGCAAGGCGCATCCGCCGCGAATGGATTGGGATTGGTGACGTGAAACACGATGACGGCCTGAAAGTCGGCCCCGGCGCGCGCATGTTCGAGCGCATAGCCACCGCCAGCGCAATAGCCCGCCATGGCGCGCCGGCTTTCGTCGGCTAGCCCGGTCTTCGACGCAGCCGCTGCAAGCGCCGCATAGGCCGTATCGCTGCAACCGCATACGAACGAAGGATTGCCGCGCAGCGCTTTCACGCTCGCCATCAATTCCTCCCGGGTGCGATTTTCGCCGTCGTAGTCCGCGCCATAAAGGTCAGCCATGAGAACCACGAAGTCGCGGCCCGCGATTTCACGCGCCTGCTTCAGCGTCTCCGGCCCGACGCCTTTCCAGTCGGGCTGCATGAGCAGCACCGGACGCGCGCCGGCGACGCTGTCGTCGGCAACGACCATGCCCTCGAACTTCCTGCCCTGAAATTCGTAGGATACGCGGATTTCGATCATCGCCCTACTCCGCCGCGAGTTTGAACCTCTTGTGCGAACCTTCGAAATGAGGGGCTATTTCGCTCATGAAGATGTCCATCTGTTCGATGACCTTCTTGTGCGGCTTGCCGCCGACGTTGAAGTAAAGGATCACTTCCTCGATGCCTGCCGCCTCGACGCGCTTCAGCGCCTCGGTAATCTTTGCGGCCGAACCAAGAAGGATCGACTTTTCGCCGAGGTCGCCGGCCTGCACGCCTTCGAGGATCTTGTTGAGGTCGTTCATGTAGAGCATCGACTTCGGCGCTTTTTCATCCTGCGTGATGGCAGGCTTCACGGCGCGGCGGAAATATTTGATTTGCCGCTCGCGCGCATATTGCTCTTCCGCGCCTTCCCCGATCCAGATGAAATAGGAGCACATGGGGCGGCCGGGCTTGTTGCCGTGTTTGGCGCATTCGTCGCGATATTCCTTCACAGCGTTGGCCATGCTGCCGAAGGTCAGGTTCGCGGCGAAGGGCGCCCAGATGATATCGAGACCCATCTTGCCCGCCAGCTCCAGCGAGGCGCGCGAGAAACAGGCCATATAGAACGGCACTTTCTTCTGCAGCGGCCGCGGCGTGATCGTCATTTCCGGTATGTCGTAGAAGCGGCCCTTGTGCGACCACTTGCCCGGCGATTCCCACGCCTTCTTGATGATCTCGATGCCCTCTTCCATGCGCTCGAGCGCTGTCGAATAATCCGCGCCGAAGGGCACATATTCCTTCGAGTCGTAGCCGCGTCCGACCGCGAAATCGACGCGTCCGCCCGAGAGAAGATCAAGCGTCGCCCATTCTTCCGCCACGCGCAGCGGATGATGCAGCGGCGTCACTGCGACGGCCGGCGCCATGCGGATGCGCTTGGTTTCGGGCACGAGCGAAGCCAGCACGAGATGCGGGCAGGAATTGACGCCGAGCGAGTCGAAATGGTGCTCGCCGATCCATGCTGAATACATGCCGATACGGTCAGCGTGTAGCGCTTCTGCGCGAATATCGAGAATGAATTGCTCCGGCGTGCGCTGGATGTCGTCGTAATTATTGTCGCTCAGCGTGAAATAGCCGAATTCCATGGCATCCTCCCTTGTCCGGCGCCTCCGCTTGAGCGGATTTTAAGCGCGATGTTAAGTGTTGTCATCCCGGACGCCGAAGGCGATCCGGGATCGTTTCGTTTCATGCGATCCCGACTCTCCGCTACGCTTCGGCCGGGATGACACTCTTTACCAAAAATCACTCCGCTGCAGCCTGCAGCCGGAACTTCTTGTGCGAACCTTCGAAATGCGGCGCGATCTCTTCCATGAAGCGATGCATCTGGTCCTTCACCATCTGGTGCGGTTTGCCGCCGACGTTGAAGTAGAGAATGACTTCCTCGATGCCGCCTTCTTCCACCGCCTTCAGCGTATCGACGATCTTCTGTGGCGAACCGAGCAGGATCGACTTCGAGCCAAGATCTTCCTTCTTCATGTTCTTGAGAATGTCGACGATCTTCAGGAAGTATTGCATTGTCGGCGGCGTCTTGCCCGGCTCCTGATGGAAGGCCGGCAGCGCGCAATTGTTGAAATAGGCCATCTGCCGCTCGCGGCCGTATTCCTCATCCTTGCCATCGCCGATGTGGATGAAATAGCTGCACATCGCCTTGCGTGGCTTCGTGTCGAACTTCTCGCAGGTTTCATGATAAGTGCGCACAGCCGATGGCAGATCGCCATAGGTCATGGCCGCGGCGAAGGGCGCGAAGATGATGTCCATATCGCGACGCGCTGCGATTTCCATCGACGCGCGCGAGAAGCAGGCCATGTAGAAGGGCACGCGCTTCTGCAGCGGACGCGGCGTGATCGTCATTTCCGGAATGTCGAAGAAGCGTCCCTTGTGCGACCACTTGCCTGGCGAATTCCAGGCCTTCTGGATGACCTCGACGCCCTCATCCATCAACTCGAGCGAGTCCATGTATTCCGCGCCGAACGGCACATATTCGCGGCGATCGTAGCCACGGCCAACCGCCATGTCGACGCGGCCGCCGGACAGAAGATCGAGTGTCGCGTATTCTTCCGCCACGCGCAAAGGATGCTGCAACGGCAGCACGACAACGGCAGGCGCCATGCGGATGCGCTTCGTGAGCGGGATGATCGAAGCCAGCAAGAGATGCGGGCAGGAATTGACGCCGAGCGAGTCGAAATGATGTTCGCCGATCCACGCCGAATGCAGGCCGATCTGGTCTGCAAGAATAGCCTGTTCGCGAATTTGCAGGATCAGGTCTTCAGCCGAACGCTTCATTTCGGGATAGACGTTATCGCTGAGTGTGAAATAGCCGAATTCCATGGCTGCCTCCTTTTCGCCGCCGAGCTGCGGCTCCCTCGCTGCACATTATGTGCAATTGCACATAACTTACGGAACAACTGATATTGCGTCAAGCCGGAAACGGCGGAAAATATTGATGGCGCCCGGCGCGGTAAGCCGCGGTCGGCCGCAAATTCCTGAAATTCAGAGCTTTTCGAAATTGCCATAGACGCGGCGCAGCATGTCGCGCAGCGCAACCGCTTCTTCGGGCGAAAAGCCTTCGAGCGCGATTTCCTCGTAGCGCTTGGCCAGGGGAACTATGCCCTCGGTCAGCTTCGCGCCCTTTTTCGTGAGGCCTATATGGACTTCGCGCCCGTCTTCCTCGGTGCGGCTGCGGCTGACGAGATCGGCCCCTTCCATGCGCGAGACGAGGCGCGACAGCGTGGTTCTATCGATCGAAGTGTGGTCGGCAAGCGCCGACATGCGCTGCGGCCCGTTGAAATTCAGCGAGGCGAGCACGCGCCATTCCTGCACGGTGATGTTCTGGGGGCGCATGTCCTGCGTGAATTTCATCGCGACGCGCACGCCCGCGCGGTTCAGCAGGTAGGGCAGATAGTTTTCAAGATCGAGCATGGCGGCAATTGCAACATTTTTGCGTGAAATGTCGAGCGCGGGCGCGCCCTCAGCCGTTCCACTTGCGGAACAGCGCCGCGCCGACAATCGCCGCAGCCGCGATCATCATCCATTCCCACATCGCAAAGCCAAGGAACACGGTTTCCTCCAGAAAATGGTGCGGACGGCGGGGATCGAACCCGCACGGGCTAGCCCGAGGGATTTTAAGTCCCTTGCGTCTACCGGTTCCGCCACGTCCGCATTGAGGCAGCTTTAGCGGCAGCCGCCCTGCCCCACAAGGCGTGCGGGGCCGCTTCGCACAAGGTTCAGATCGCGGAGGCGGAACGGATCGGCGCCTTGATCGGCGGAAGGCGGCCATGCTGCCAGTCGATGGAGAGTTGCAGCGATTGCGCGATGCGTTCGGCCCGGTCGATGAAAAGATCGGCCGCCGCAGGCGGGCACAGGTCGCGCACGGTCGCGCGGAAAAGTTCGAGCCAATGGGCGAAATGTTCGCCGCCAAGACTTTTGCCACGCGCATCCGCCACTTTGAGATGCGCCGGCACGGGTTTGCCGTCGTAACTTTTCGTCATCAGAAGAACAGACGACCAGAAACGGCACATCTTCTCGAGATGCGGATCCCAGTCGGTGATGTGTGCGGAAAAGATCGGGCCGAGCATCTCGTCCGCGCGGATGCGCGCATAGAAGGCGTGCACGACGTTGCGGATCATCTGTTCGTCGATACCGGCTTCCACGCCTGGCGGCGGCGGGCGGACGATCACACGAGGTTCGGGCTTTTCCATAGCCGCAATATAAAGCGCGCGATGCCGTACTTACACGCGCGCAATGACGCATGCGTGTAAGGCCATGCTTGACTATATCCCGGCCTTGTTGATGGGCGGCGAAAACGCCAGCGCCGTATCCCACGGAAAGAAAATCCACGTATCCTGCGACACCTCGGTGACGAAAGTATCCACCATTGGGCGGCCCTGCGGCTTGGCGTAGACGGTGGCGAAATGCGCGCCCGGCAGCATGTCGCGCACGAGCTTCGCCGTCGCGCCGGTATCGACGAGATCGTCGATCACGAGCACCTTGCCGTCTGCGCCGCTCACCACATCCGCAGCGATGCTTTTCAGGACTTGCAGGGCGCCCTGCTTGTTGTCCGAACCATAGCTTGAAATGCAAACAGTCTCGATGATGCGGATACCGAGTTCGCGCGCAACGATCGCCGCCGGGACAAGACCGCCGCGCGTGATGCAGACGATCGCGCCGAACGGCCCTTCTCCATTCAGCCGCCACGCCAATGCTTTGGCGTCGCGATGAAACTGATCCCACGAAACAGGAAATGCCTTTTGTGATTCCGTCGCCATTGCAGAAACTTTCTTCAGGAAACGCCGAGCTGCGCCTTCAGATCGGCGAGCATTTTGACAACATCGGCTGTCGCCGCAGCCAGCGAGGCCGGGTCCTTGCTGCGTAGAACGATCTGGTTCTTGAAGCCGCCGCCCGACGTGTTGAAATGCGGATAGGAGCCGATGCTGACGTCGCCGTATTTCTTGTCGACCTCTTCGAGCCCCTTGGCATAGGCCCCTTCCGGCAGGCCCGCTTCAAGCGTCTCGCTCAGCATCTTCGCGCCGGTCTCCAGCGTCTCCACGACATTGGCGAGCATCGCCTGCATGATGCGCGGCACGCCAGCCATGACAATGACATTGCCGATCTTGAAGCCCGGCGCGGCGGAAATCGGATTCGTGACGAGATCGGCCCCCGCAGGAATCCGGCACATGCGCAGGCGCGCTTCGTTGAGATCTTCGCGCTTGAGGCGCGTGAGCAGCAACTCGACCGCGCGCTCGTCGACGCCAATGGAAACCCCCATCGCCTTTGCGACGCTGTCGGCGGTGATGTCGTCATGGGTCGGGCCGATACCGCCGGTCGTAAAGAGGTAGGTGTAGCGTCGGCGCAGCGCATTCACTGCATTGACGATCTCTTCCTCGATATCCGGCACGATGCGGACTTCCTTGAGGTCGATGCCGACGCCCGTCAGATAGTCGGCGATGAAACCGATATTCTGGTCCTTGGTGCGGCCGGACAGAATTTCGTCGCCTATCACCAGTATGGCCGCCGTGACCGTTTTTGCTGTTGCCGTTTCGCTCATGAGCGCCTCCCCGGAGCCTGCTTTATGGACGCCGACGGCGGTTTGGCAAGCTCTATCCACCGGCGGCCGGCGGGCATTCACAGGCTCTCGCGCGACCCCGGGGCCGCCGTAGCCCGGCGCTTTGACAGGAGGTCACGCGAGCGGCATTCCAGGCGGGCCATGCGTTTTTCCGCCCCTCTCATTCCCGGCCGCCTGCTCCGCCGCTACAAGCGCTTCCTTGCCGACATCCGCCTCGACAGCGGCGAGGAGATCACCGCGCATTGCGCCAATCCCGGCGCGATGCTCGGGCTCTGCGCCGAGGGCAACCGTGTATTCCTCTCGAAGTCGGACAATCCGGCGCGAAAGCTGGCCTATTCCTGGGAAATCGTGGAAGCGGACTTCGGCCGCGGGCTCGAATTTGCGGGCATCAACACCGCCCATCCCAACGCCATCGTCAGTGCGGCGATTGTCGCGGGCGCGTTTCCGCCACTTGCCAACTATGCCTCGCTCCGCCGCGAGGTGAAATACGGCAGGAACAGCCGCGTCGATATTCTGCTGCAGCATGAGGGCCGGCCCGACTGCTACGTCGAGATCAAGAACGTGCATCTCATGCGCACGCCTGGCCTCGCAGAGTTTCCCGACAGCGTCACCTCGCGCGGCGCAAAGCATCTCGCCGAACTCGGCGACATGGTCGAGGCCGGCCATCGCGCAGTGATGGTTTATCTCATCCAGATGCAGGCCGACCACTTCTCGCTCGCGGCCGATATCGACAAGGCCTATGCGGCAGCTTTCAAGCGTGCGCGCGAACGTGGCGTCGAGGCCATCGCGGCATGCTGCAAAGTCACGCCCGATGGCATCGAGATGGACCGTCTTGTGCAAATCGATTTTGGTTAATCAAACTTGAACGCCGTTAAAGAAGAGCAATAACAAGCCATAAGGCTTTTCCCGCGCGAGACATGCCCGCGTATCGCTCCCCTGCGCAGAACAAACTGAAGCCCGCCATCGCCTGATTGGCCACGTTATTGCTGCGAACCGGGCACTTATAACGGGGCGTTTCATTATGATACTTCCGACATTGGGCAATGACACACTTTTCGGAACAGCCGGCGATGACTTCATCGATCTTCTTGCGGGCGACGATTATTATGAAGGGGGTGCAGGCCTCGATCTGATCGCCGGTGGTCTCGGCAATGATATCCTTTACGGCGGCGCCGGTAGCGACTATTTCTTCGGCGACCCGGGCCGTGATGAGATGCATGGCGGCGAGGACAACGACTACTTCTTCAATTTCCTCCTCGGGACGCCGGACACAAACGCGACCGCAATGACGATCGATGACGGCGAGGTCTTCGATGGCGGCGAGGGGTTCGATGGGATATTCCTGCTCGATCCCACAGGTTTAACTTTCGCCTTCGGCCACACGACTCTCTCCTCCATCGAATCCCTATCCTTCGAAGTCGCCGATGGCGTTTTCTGTCATGCCTGGTTTCTTGCGAGCCAGGTGGGAGAGGGATTGTCTACAAACCTCCTCTTGTTCAGCCAGCCGGGAGAAGGCAACACCCTGCAGATCGACTTCGTGATGGATTCATCGACCAGCCTCGATCTGTCCGTGTTCACGGTCGGCTTCGCGGGCGAAAATGACGCCATTTTTGTCATCGGCGATCACGATGCGGAAACGATCACCGGCTCCATGGCCCGCGATTTCCTCTTCGGCAATGGCGGCAATGACATTCTGAACGGCGGCGCGGGCAACGACAGGCTCGATGGTGGAGCAGGCGTCGACATCCTTGCGGGCGGATCGGGCGACGACGATTACTACGTCGATGTAGCGGGAGAGCAGATCAATGAGGTCAATGGTGAAGGTATAGACACGGTTTATGCCAGCACAAATTATACGCTGGGCGCAGGCAATGAGATAGAGATCCTGCGCGCCTTCGGCACATCGACATGGAATGGCATTACGCTCACCGGCAACGAGTTCAACAATATCATCGAGGGCGAACTGGGAAATGACACGCTCAACGGCGGACTCGGCGATGACACGCTCGACGGTTACCACGGCAACGACCTTCTGAATGGGGGAAACGGAATCGACACCGCATCCTATCAATCGGTAACATGGGAGGTGACGGTCAATCTCGCGTCGACCTCCTGGCAGAACACGCGAGGCGGCGGAACCGACAGGTTGCTTTCGATTGAGAACCTGACCGGGTCGAATTTCAACGACACGCTCACCGGAAACACGCTCGCCAACATTCTGGATGGCGCAGGCGGTGAAGACATAATCAACGGCGGCGCCGGAAACGATTCGCTCTTTGGAGGCGAAGGCAACGATCGCCTGACCGGCGGAGCCGGCGTGGACGTAATGGACGGTGGAGTGGGCAACGACACTTATTACGTCGACAACGCTGACGATCAAACGATCGAATTCTACCAGCAAGGCATTGCTGATCGCGTCTTTGCGAGCGTCAACTACGTGCTCTCTCAATCCGATGAAATTGAATACCTCTATGCGAATGCCGGCGGTGCGGGCCTCGCTCTGACCGGCAACGACGGTGACAACAGGATTTACGGCAATTCACTCGGCGGCAACGACACGCTGGACGGGCTCGGCGGCAATGACATTCTCGACGGGCGAGCCGGCAACGACATCTTGATCGGCGGTTTCGGCAACGACCGCCTTATTGGCGGAACTGGCGATGATATCATCAGAGGTAGATATGGCATCGACACGATGACCGGCGGCGACGGCAACGACAGCTTCGTCTTCGATACGCCCGATTTCGGGCCTGACAGGATCACTGACTTTAACGTCGCTTACGACAGAATATCTCTCGACAGCGCAGTCTTTACAGCAATTCCTGCGAGCGGACCGCTGTCGTCAGCAGCCTTCAGGATTGGCACGGCCGCGCAGGATGCTGATGATCGCTTCATCTATAATTCAGTTAGCGGATCGCTGTTTTACGACTCCAACGGCAATGCCGCGGGCGGGCAGATTCGTATCGCCACATTGCAAGCTGGCCTGGCGCTTACGAGCAATAATTTCGAGATTATCTGAGGCGCCCTGGCGGACGCCTTCGCCGTTATCGAACAATCAATCCTGGTCGCGCACCCACGCCGCATTGTTTTTCGTGCGCTGCACCACCGTATAGCCAGTGTCTCTGAGAAGCTGCGGCAGATCGACGGTCCAGCGCTGGTGCAGATGTTCGATGACGATGAGCTTCGGCCAGAGGCTTTCCGGCGCAGTGCGGAAGAAGGGCTCGAGGATCAGGTCTTCCGCGCCTTCGACGTCGAGCTTGATGGCGTCGATATGATCGTATTTTTCTTCATTCACAAGCGTCAGCAGCGTCCGCGCGGGAACGCGCATGGCGCTGCGCCCGCCTTCTGCGCTCACGACGCGCACCGACGTTTCGCCGCGATTCTGGTTGTCGATGAACAACGTGATTTCGCCGTCGCTGTCGGTCACCGCGCATTCGAGCGCTTTCACCGACGGAAAATCATTCTGACGGATGTTGAAGATCAAACGCTCGAAAATATCCGGCTGCGGCTCGATCGCGAGAACGCGACAACGCGCTTTCGCTTTCGCCGCGACGAACAGCGAATAGGCGCCAACATTCGCGCCAATGTCGATGAAGACGAAATCGTCATTCATGCGGCTTGCCAGCAGCGTCCGCTCTTCCGCATCGAAAAACTGCGGCGTGAAGAGAATGCGTTTCTCGCTGACGTTGTAATAGGGATAGAGCCGCATCCGGGCGCCGAAGGTTTCGACATCCAGCGGCGCGCCCTTGAGCTGCCGGATCGCGATCCTGCGATATAGGAAAGCCAGACGACGTCCGGCCCAGGTCGGCGCCGCGGCGCGCGTTGCCGCCAGCAGTCGCGCGACTAGGCCGCGCGGGGCGAATTGCCCGAACGGGCCTGTTTCGTTCCTGATGTCCATGCTGCCGATGTTCCGCGACGGATTGGCCGCGCCGCTTTGCGCGCCTTCTATCCCATTTTCAGCCGCGCTGAAAACCATGGCCGCAAAATCCGCGCAGAATTCGCTGATTCTCTGGCCAAAACGGCAGAAGGGCGTTCAAATGTCGTCGGCGATACACTAGATTGCAGCGATCCCGCCCAGAGCCAGAGACCATGACTTTCGTTGACGCCGCCCTCGCCCCCGCCCGCAAAAGCGGCCAGATCAAACTTCACGGACCGGACGCCTTTGCCGCCATGCGCAAGGCGGGACGCCTGACGGCCGAGGCCCTGGATCTCGTCGCCGACAAGGTGAAGCCCGGCGTCACAACGCAGGCGCTCGACGATCTCGTCTACGAATTCGCCATGGACCACGGCGTCTATCCCGCGCCGCTCGGCTATCGCGGCTACCGCAAGTCGATCTGTACATCGATCAACCATGTCGTCTGTCACGGCCTGCCCGACGACAAGCCCCTACGTGACGGCGACATCGTCAACATCGACGTCACCCTGATCGTCGACGGCTGGCACGGCGATTCCAGCCGCATGTACTACTCGGGCGAAGTGCCCCGGCGCGCCCAGCGCCTCGTCGAAATCACCTACGAGTCGCTGTGGCGAGGCATCGATGCCGTGAAACCCGGCGCGACGACCGGCGATATCGGCGCGGCCATTCAGGAATATGCGGAAAGTGAGCGCTGCTCCGTGGTGCGCGACTTTTGTGGCCACGGCCTCGGCCGGCTTTTCCATGACGAACCCAACATCCTGCATTACGGCAAGCGCGGCGAAGGCGTGCCGCTCAAGTCTGGCATGTTCTTCACCATCGAGCCGATGATCAATCTCGGCCGCCCGCATGTGAAAGTTCTGGGCGACGGCTGGACAGCCGTGACGCGCGACCGCTCGCTCTCTGCCCAGTTCGAGCACACGGTGGGCGTCACCGATACCGGCGTCGAGGTTTTCACCCTTTCTCCGGCCGGCATGCACCGGCCCCCCTATACTCCCAACCAATCCTTGCGATGAAAGCGGTCGGCCCGAGACCAAAAGCAAAATCGTTTCAGGACAGCGCCCAGCCCGATCTCGAACCCCATTACACGGGACACCGGGACCGCCTGCGCGAGCGCTTCAGAACTGCTGGTGGCGAGGCGCTGCCGGATTACGAACTGCTCGAACTCGTCCTGATGCGCTCGATCCCGCGCCGCGATGTGAAGCCCCTGGCCAAACTTCTGGTCAACCGGTTCGGTGGCTTTGGCGAAGTGCTGGGCGCGCCCGTCGAAAGACTGATGGAAATCGACGGCATCGGGGAATCCACCGCAATCGACCTGAAGATCGTCGCCGCAGCCGCCCGCCGCATGGCCCGCGGGGAAGTCGCCAGCCGCCAGAGCCTGTCCTCGTGGAAGGACGTCATCGATTACTGCCGCACGGCGATGGCTTTCGAGGACCGGGAAGAGTTCCGCATCCTCTTCCTCGACAAGCGCAACGGACTGATCGCCGACGAAAAACAGGGCCAGGGCACGGTGGACCACACGCCGGTCTATCCGCGCGAGGTTGTGAAGCGCGCCCTTGAGCTATCGGCTACGGCGCTGATTTTGGTCCATAATCACCCGTCGGGCGATCCGACGCCGTCCGCCGCCGACATCCGGATGACCCAGGATATCGCAGCAATCGCCAAACCGCTCGGCATCGCCCTGCACGATCACATCATCGTCGGACGCAACGGTCATGCGAGCTTTCGCGGCCTGAAATTGCTCTGATTCGACGCCGACCAAGCGGAACGCCCCATTAACTCCCCGTTGCTAACGTCCGGAAAGGGCTGGGACTGCACCTTTGGCCTGTCTGGAGCGGTTCGAGCGGCCCGGCGGCGGATTTTGCCGGCAGTGGGGTTATCGTAAATGCGTTTTCTGTCCGGCAGTCGCGATGGCGGCTCGGTCTCGCGGCTTCCCGCGCGGCTGGTGGTGATCACCTGCCTGATCCTTGTTTTTTCGGTCATTTTGCTCGCCTGGACGCGCGAGTCCGGCAATAGCGACGCGCGGGAAGCGGAAGCTGCTCGCATCAAGGGCGCGATAGAAACCGAACTTCACAAACTGGCCCTAGATGCTGTCGAATTTGCCAACGGCGCGCTTGCGGCGGAACAGAACAACTCCACGACGCAACAGGCCGCCGACCGTAATCGCGTCGCGATCGTCGAACTCGGGCGCCCGTTCGAAGGCCAAAAAGATATCCCGGCCGGTGCGACCTCTGCCCTTGCCGTTCCGCTTATGGAAACCGGAAACCTGCTGGCGCACAGCCTGCGCGGCGGGGTTTCGGAGAACGAAGCGCCAGCCACGCCGGCCCTGCGCCTTTACACACGCAACACCCTCTCCGGCTTCGCGGAATTGAACGGCGTCCTTTCAGCCTGGGTGCTGGTTCCTGCACATCTGGATGCGCCGAACGGCATGCGCCGCGCCTTCGCAGTCCTCGCGCTTGAAGCGGCGGATTCGGGTTTTGCGGCGCGTGTCGCCGTCTCTGCCCGTGCCGGTTATGTCGAAGTCAGGTCGCAACCGGAAGACGCCGCAGGCGTACATTCCTTGCGTTACGGCAATCACGGCGAGCCTGTATTCGTGTCATGGCGGCCCGACCGTCCGGGCGACAGGCTGACGACGCAACTGGGCGCGCTGCTCATCTCCATCATGGCGGTCTATACGGGTTTCGTCGCCTATTTCATGACGCGCAGGCTGGCCGAAAGCGAATACGAAAAAGCACGGCTTGCAACGCAGGATTCCCTGACCGGGACGGCCAATCGTCTCCTGATGACGATACAGATCGAAGACCAGATCCTGCGCGCGCGTCGCAGCGGCAGGAGTTTCGCGCTCCTCTACCTCGATTTCGACCGCTTCAAGGAAATCAACGACACCTACGGCCACGACGCCGGCGACAAGATGATCATTCTGGCTTCTCGCCGCATCGAAGAGACCATCGGTCCCGACGACAGGCTCGCGCGCTTCGGCGGCGACGAATTCGGCGTCATACAGCACGACGTCTCGAGCCTGCGCGATTGCGAACAATTGGCAGAACGCCTGCTCGCGAAATTCGCAGAGCCCTTCTCCATAGACGGCCGCGAACTCTATATCGGCGCATCTATCGGCATCGCGGTTTCGCAAAAAGGCGATGAAGATCGGGCGGAACTGATGCGGCGCGCCGACCTCGCGCTCTATCGCGCCAAGAACCAGGGCCGTGGCCGCTACGTCTTCTACGACGAAGCGATGAATTCCGAGTTGCACCGACAAAAAACGCTCGAGGACGAATTGCGCCGCGCCATGCGCAACGGCGAATTCGAAGTGCACTATCAACCCATCGTTGAGGCACGCACGCACAAGCTGTCCTGCGTCGAAGCGCTCGTGCGCTGGAATCATCCCGAGCGCGGCATCGTTCCCCCGGGCGAATTCATTGCTCTTGCGGAAGAACGCGGACTCATCGTCGAACTCGGCGAATTCGTGATGCGTCAAGGCTGCCGCGACGCCTTGCATTGGCCGGGCGTGCGCCTCGCGGTAAATATTTCCGCGTTGCAGTTCCGGCACAAGGATTTCGTCGCCGGAATTGCGCGGGTGCTTTCGGAAACGGGATTCGATCCTTCACGGCTTGAAATCGAAATGACCGAAAGCGTCGTCATCGACAATGCCGAACAGGCCGCAGAAGCCATTGCCGCCCTGCGCGCGACCGGCATACGCATCGCGCTCGACGATTTCGGCACGGGTTACTCGAGCCTCATCTATCTGCGCCGCTTCGCCATCGACAAGATCAAGATCGACCGCTCCTTCGTGGAGCTAATGGAAGCCTCGAACGAAAGCCGCGAGATCGTGCGCAACGTCATCGATCTCGGCCGCCGCCTCGGACTTACTGTCACGGCGGAAGGCGTCGAAAACGAACAGCAGATCGCGGGCCTCGAGGAATTCGGCTGCAACGAATTGCAGGGCTATTACTTCGGCAAGCCCGTAACGCAACTCGGCATACCCGCCTTGATCGCAGCCGATCGTGTCGGCGGCGCGAAGACGCAAAAGTCAGATACGCGCGCTGCGTAAACTAAAGCTGCCTTTGCGCGTCCTTCAACGCATCCGGCGTGTCGATATCGACGACGACATCTGCGTCGGCTTCCACTTCGACAACCTTGACGGCGGGATTTGCAAGAATGCGCCGCGCGCCTTCGTCGCCCGTAAGTTGCGATACCGCAGGCAAAAGCGACCGTGCGAGCAAAGCCGGATTGCCGCGCCGCCCCTGCGCAACGGGCACGATGGCGTCGGCATCGGGCGAAGCCTTCAAAGCAGCGCGCAAGTTTTCAATCGTCGACACAGTGACGCGGGGCATATCCGCAAGCATCACGAACGCGCCGGACACTGTTGCAGGAAGAACCGCAACGCCGGCTTTCAGCGAACCCGCCATGCCCCCAGCATAGTCGGCGTTGTGAACGAATTGCACATCCAGGCCTTCGAGCGCCTTGCGCACGGCGCTATCTGCATGTCCCGTTACGACGACAACGGGACTTAGTCGCGCCGCAAGAGCGGTTTCTGCGACGTGACGCACCAAAGGCTTTCCCGCCAGAAGCGCGACGACCTTGGATTCGATAGCGGGGTCTGCCGCGCGATAGCGGCTCGCAAGCCCTGCGGCAAGAATGACGGCCGCAACGTCATTCATCGCCCTGTTCGCCTTCGCCTTCTCGCAACTGGCCGCGGTCGACGATCTCCATCAGAAGCCCGCCCGCACCCATGCGCCTGATGTCGCGCGCCGTGACTTCGATACCGGCGAGCAGACGATGAAGCACCCAATCGAATCCGTTTTCCTTCGGCGAACGCGCACAGCCCGGCGCGCCCAGAACATGCACGAGCCGCTCGCCATCATATATGCGCCCGACAAGCAAGAGATTGCCGGGATCGACGGGCATGCCGAATTGTTCGATTTCGCCGCCGGCAGCTTCCAGCGCTGCTGGTATCACATCTCTTCTATCGGTGATCGCAGACGCGCCGAAGACAACGAGAATATCGCACAGCGGCGCTGTTTCCTCGATGGCCGCCCGCAACGCAGATGTTTCGTGCGGCACGCGAGTCTCCCGCACGATTGTGGCGCGCGCCGGTGCAATCCGCTCTTCCAGTACGCGCAAGGTCTTTGCGACGACGGACGCCTTCAACCCCGGCAGTAATGTGGAGACGACGCCAACGCGCAACGGCTTGAAGGCCGCCACGCGCAGCGGAGCTGATCCGGCGCAGGCAAGCGCGTCGTTCAAGAGATTTCCCGGCACGGCGAAAGGAATGATCTTCACTGTGCCGATCATCTCGCCTTCGACGACCGTCCGCCACGGCGGCAAGCTGGCGACGGTGATGCTCTCATCGACATCGTTGATCTCGTCGATCGCATCGACACTCACCAAGAGCACGCCTGCGGCCGTCGCAAAGAGATTGGAGCGGCCCGTGAAAGGCTTCTGCACCCGCACGTTCTGCCCGGCAACGGATTGCGCGAGCCATTGCGCTGCTTCGTTCTCGCCGACATCTGTAAGTTCCGGCAATGCAACCGTGACCTCGCCGATGCCGGCGCTCTTCAACGCATCGACATGCGCGGAGGAAATGCGTTCGCCCTTTTTCAGGACGAGACCCTCCTGCCGGATGGAATGGGCGACGATGCCGCCCAGCGCAGACTCGACAGGCACGGGGCCAAATTTCACGCCGCCGCTCCCGCCTTGGCAGCCGTCTCGGCGCGTTGCGGCTTCTTGCGCAGCGCCAGTATCACTTCGCCGAGAACAGACACCGCGATTTCCGCCGGGCTCACTGCGCCAATATCAAGCCCGATCGGCGCGCGGATGCGCGCGATCTGCTCCGGCGTGAAACCCTGCGCCGTCAGGCGTTCGACCCGCCGCGCATGTGTTTTGCGCGAGCCCAGCGCGCCCACATAAAAGCACTCCGCACGCAGGGCTTCCTCCAGCGCGGGATCGTCAACCTTCGGATCATGCGTGAAACAGGCAATGGCGCTGTAGCGATCGAGCTTGATTCCCGGCAGCACATTCTGCGGCCATTCGGCGATCAGCTTCACATCGGGAAAGCGTTCCGGCGTCGCGAACGCCGTGCGCGGATCGATAATGGTCATATCGAGGCCGGCGACTTTCGCCATCGGCGCCAGCGCCTGCGAGATATGCACCGCGCCGATCACGATGAGACGCACGGGCGGCGTCTGCACGGTGAGGAAATAGGTCTTGCCCTCGAATTCGACATTGCCGCTCTTGCCCGAACGCAGCGCTGCATCGAGCGCGTCCTCCATGGCATCGCCGGCGATGGCCTCGCCCATGACGAGCCGTTGTTCGCCGCTTGCGGTATCGGTGATCAGGATCGCCGCGCGGCGTTCCGCGCGCGACCTGTTCAGCGCCGAGAGAAGTTCGAGTTTCATCAGTTCACCTTCTCGACGAAAACCCTGATCTTGCCGCCACAGGAAAGGCCGACACGCCACGCCGTCTCGTCGGCGACGCCGAATTCGAGCGTGCGCGCCTTGCCGTCGCCGATCACGTCGATGGCTTCGGTGATGACAGCGCCCTCGACACAGCCGCCGGACACCGAGCCGAGGAAATTCCCTTCCTCATCGATGACAAGGTGAGAACCTACAGGACGTGGCGCGGAGCCCCAGGTCTCCACCACGGTGGCGATGGCCACGCCCTTGCCGGCTTTGCGCCAGTCCTCGGCACGGGCCAGAATGTCGTCGTCGCTCGCAAGCATGAGACCTCCATCTGAAATTCGTTATATCCTATGATATATAGCGCGTGAGCCGCGCTTTGGCCACCCGGCGATTTGATGGATGCCCTGCGTCGGCGGAACGGAGCCGCTACGTGCTGCTTCGCTCAACGGCAGCGGGCTGCCTCCTCGACTTGCGTGATCGCACAGTCGGACGTGAAGCCAGACGCCTGCGGCGTCACCACCACCGTCACGAAAGACTTTCCCTTCAGGTTGGCTAAGATCGCCGCATTCACCGTTTCGACCGACAGCGCGGCTACGCGTTGCAGGGCTGTCGCAACGTGATCGGCAGGCCGGCCCGTCAGTTGCGCATTGCGCAGCAGCGACGCGATGCTGGAAGGGCGGCGGAATGCTTCCTGCAGTTCGGAAGTCAGTTTCGATTGTTCGGCGCTCAACTCGTCAGCGGTTATGCCCTTGTCGATCATCGCCGCGAATTCCGCTCTCATCGCCGCCAGCGCCTCCACGCCTTTCTCATGCGCAACAGCCGCCGACAACGAGAGGATATAAGGCGTCTCGACCGGCGACAGCAGTTGCGCCGATGCGCCGTAGCTGGCGCCAAGCTTCTCGCGCACCGCCTTGAAGAGACGCAAACGCAGCACACGCGCAGCAACTTGCCCGGCTGCGAGTTCATGATCCGGCTTGAAGCCGGTCCAGCCGATGATCAGAAGTTGCGTCTGCGGCGCCGTCTTTTCGAGCACGGCGGTTTTCTGAACTTCCGCGCGCGCAAACTCACCGCGCTTGAAGTCCTTTCCACGCGCCGGCAGGCCTGCGAACAGCTTGTCGATCTGTTCGCCAATATCATCGGGAGGCAATCGGCCAGCTGCGGAGATCATGAGGCCTTCGCGCGCAAAGACAGCCGAGCGCCACGCGGCAATATCTTCAACCGACACATCGTCGTAAACGGCGGGCGAACCGGCGTGCCAATCCAGCAGCGGGCTATCGCCATGCAGAAGGTAAGCGGAGGTTCGATGGGCAAGCACACTTGCATTCGACGATTGCTGCCGCAAGCTCGCACGATATTGCTGGCGCAATTCCTCCAGCCTTGCGGGCTCCAGCGCCGGCTCAGCGAGAACCTTCGCAAACAACGCGATGGCATCGGCAATCTTGCCATGCGGCGCCACCACGCCACCCATCGTGTAACTTGGGCTCGACACGAGAGATAGCCGCGCGCGGAAATCCTTCAGATCTTCGGCGAATTCGCCGCGCGACATCCCCTTGGGCCCCTGCAGGATGAGATTGGGCCCGAGCGACGAGAGCCCCTGCCCCTTGGCGCGCCCAAATGCAAAACCATCCCGCCATCCGAACTGGATCGTTTGCTCCTGCGCGTCGGGAAGATGCGCATAGCGGAATGAGAGGCCGCCTGGCGTGACGTGATCTGTGATAGCGGCCTGCGCGCCGGCGCCGCTCGCCACTGCGCACATGCCAAGGATAAGCGTGGCGAACCACACACGGAAAACTTTCATTTCAAACTTTCCTCTCCCAGCAATGTGCCGGTGACGACACGGCCGGGCGCAGACGCGGCGCTTGCAAGCGCGCGCAGATTCTCACGAGTTACTTCTTTTATTCGCTCGGGATATCTTTCCAGCTCTTGATAGTTATAGCCCGCCGCCAGCCAGCCAACGAGGCGGCCATAGACGCGCGAAGGTTCGCCATCTGCCTCCGCGCGCGAATCGGCAAAGCGCGTCTTGATGCGGGCGATATTGCGGTCGGAAAATTCGATCTTCGCGAGGTTGCCGACATAATCCGCGAACGCCTCCGACAACACCGCAGGAGCGATGCCCGGCGCCGGCCGCGCGGAGATCGCGAGCTGATACACTCCAGCGGCGACCCGCGATACGGAAACACCGGGCGCGGAATGGGAGAGCTTTTTCTGTTCGACCACGGATTCGTAAAGCGAGCCCGGCAATTGCGTCGAAAGCAGATTGGAGAGCACATTCGCAACAGCACGGCCCGTGTACTCATCGACTTCGGCAAAGCGGAAAAGCTTGCGAAAGGTCACGCTCGGCGTCGCAGATTGCGGGTCCTTATCGGAAACATGCTCGAAGCGCGGTTCGACATCCGGAGCACTGGACAATGCGCGCGCCGGCATTTGTGCGGCAGGTAGGCCGGAAATATGTTTTTCCACGATGGCGCGCAGCGCATCAGGCTCTATGTCGCCCTTTACCAGGAACCAGACATTGTTGATGTGATACCATGCGCGGTGAAAGGCGCGCGCATCTTCAATTTGCAATTTCGCGATCGACTCGCGCGTTCCGATTGGCCATTGGCCGAAAGGATGTTGCTGGTAGAGCGCAAGATCGAGCCGCCGAGAAAAGCGCGCAGACGCTGAAGAGCCGAGACGCCAGTCATGTTCCTGCAACACCACGTTACGCTCGCGCGCCGCATCGTCAGGCGTGATCTCGAAGTCGCGCAGACGCGCTGCATAGAAGGAGAACAACTTCTCCAGCGTTTCCTGCGGCCCGTCCTTTCGCGCCGGCACGGAATGCGTATAGGCAGTCGCACGCTGGTTGGTCCAACCGTTTGAGCGCGCATCCGGCAGGAAACGCAGCGCAATATCGGCATTCTGAGCGTTACGCCCGACGAGAATGAGATGTTCGAGATAATGCGCAATGCCGCGGCTGACGCCGCCTGGCTCATCCGCTGAACCTGCATTGACGATCATCTGAAACTCTGTCGGCGTGCCCGCCTTGTCGCGCACGAGGAATACGCGTTCGGAAATTCGGATTTCCTGATGGTCCGCCGCGAATACTGCGGCAGGAACGGCGTATGCGAGAAGCAGAAGCAAAACGCGCAAAAGCGATTTCATTGAAATCCGTCGCCCCTTTCAGGAGATGTAGCCCCAGATTACCCGCTTTATGGCTGCCTCGCAAAAGACCGCCCATTTTATGAAAATTTCGCCTCCCACTTCTGCAAATTCATGCAAATTGCTCATTCCATTCAGGCGATTGAAAGCGCCATCGAGCCGCCCTAAAGTCGCGGGGGAAAGCGGGCGCTGGGAGTCGCCTGCTTCGAGGGAGGACGCCATGCAGGCACGTTATCTGACATCCACAGCTTTGGCCGCGGCCGTTTACGCGATCGGCGCAACGCTCGCCATCGCGCAAGCGCCGCCGGGCATGAGCAATATCGACAAGTCCGATCCGAAAGCGAGCAAGCAGGATACGAACCTGCGTCCGCATCCAACGCCGCCACTCGCTACCCCCGCCGAAAAACTGCCGGTCGACAAGATCAAGCTGCCCGCAGGATTCAAGGCCGAAGTCTGGTCGAGCGGACACCCCGGCGCACGCACGATGGCGCGCGGCGACAAGGGCACCATTTTCATGGGCACGCGCGTCATCGGCCGCGTCTATGCGATCACCGAGAAGGACGGCAAGCGCGAGGTAAAGGTTCTGTTGCAAGGCCTGACGCAACCCAACGGCCTCGCCTTCAAGGACGGCTCGCTCTATGTCTTCGCCATCAATCGCGTGCTGCGCTACGACAAGATTGAGGAAAGCCTCGACAAGGCCCCGGAGCCTGTGGAACTCACGGCTACCTATAATCTCCCGCCCGAGATTCATCACAACTGGAAGTACGTCGACTTCGGCCCCGACGGGAAGATGTATGTGCAGGTCGGCGCCAACTGCAACATCTGCGAGATCAATCCCGGCGTACACGGGCAGATCCGCCGTTACAATGCCGACGGCACAGGCATGGAAATCGTCGCGCGCGGCGTACGCAACACCGTCGGCTTCCACTGGCATCCGCAAACGAAAGAGCTCTGGTTCACCGACAACGGCCGCGACTGGGCCGGCAACGCCGGACCCGAGGATGAATTGAACCGCCTGCCCAAGGGGCAGGAAGGGGCCAATTTCGGCTTTCCCTATTGCCATGCCAATGGCGTTGCCGATCCCGATGTGAAACGTCCTAATCCCTGCGCCGGCGTCGTCATGCCCGCCGCGACTCTCGGGCCTCACGCCGCCGGCCTCGGCATCAAGTTCTACACGGGCAAGATGTTCCCGGCGAATTATCAGAACGTCGCCTTCGTCGCGCGGCGCGGGTCCTGGAATCGCGAACAGAAGTTCGGCTACGATGTCGTGATTGCGCGTCCGCAAGGCAACGGCAAGGCGCGCATCGAACCGTTCCTGACCGGCCTGCTCGATAATCAGAAGAACGAATTCTATGGCCGTCCGACCTACGTCCTGGAGATGCCCGATGGCGCGCTGCTCGTTTCCGACGAGCAGAACGGCGCGGTCTATCGCATCAGCTATGCGCCGCAGCGCTCGGCCGCGCGCTGATCGCTATGAAGCGCGTACCATATTTGGCGCCGCCGGCCTTCGCGCTGGCGGCGCTGGTCCTGTCGGCGCTCATCGGCGCGGGCGCACCGGCCTTCGCGCAGACGATGCTTTTCAAGGATCGCGTGGAACAATGCGCCGCCTGCCACGGCGCGGATGGGAACTCGACAATCGAGAATATCCCCTCGCTGGCCGGCCAGCCCGAATTCTTCGTTATGAACCAGCTGGTCCTCATGCGTGAAGGCGTGCGTCCGGTCGAGCAAATGCTGCCTTTCGTGAAGGATTTGACGGATCCGGAGATCATGGCGCTGGCAGCCTATTTCGGGATGCGGACGCCCCGGCTTGAGGGGACGAAACCTGATCCCGCGCTTGCGCAACGAGGCCAGGCCTTGTCGGAGAGATTGCGTTGCGGCTCCTGCCACAATCAGGATTTCTCCGGCGACCAGCAGATGCCCCGCATCGCCAAACAGCGCATCGACTATATGGCGGCCGCCATGCGCGATTACCGCGACAACAAACGCAAGGGCGCCGACACCGCGATGAGCGCCGTCGTCTTTGGGCTCAGCGATGCGGATATCGACGCGCTCGCGCATTATGCGGCGTCAAAATAAAGCGGGCTCGACCATGAATGACAATGAAGCCAAACGAACCATCCGCGACATCGTCGAAAGCTGGGCGATCTGGCGCGACAGTGGTCAATGGGAAAAACTCGCGACGTGCTGGCATGCGGACGGGCGCATGGTCGCGACGTGGTTCACCGGTTCCGTCGAACAATTCGTCGCGGGCTGCAAGGCGAACTGGGATCGTGGCGGCATGTCCTGCCATTTTCTCGGCGGCGTCGATATCGAGTTGAACGGCTCGCGCGCCATCGCCCAAACGAAGATGCAGATTCTCGGCCGCTCGAAACTCGAAGGCGTCATGTGCGACACTTGCTGCACCGGCCGATTCTACGATTTCTTCGAGGAACGCGGCGGCCGCTGGGCCATCGTGCTGCGTCAACCGGTTTATGAAAAGGATCGCGCCGATCCCGTGAACCCGAACGACGCTTTCACGCTGGACGAAAGTCTGGCCTCCCAGTTTCCGGTCGGCTATCGGCACCTCGCCTATGCGCAGACGCAGGAGGGTCGCACCGTGCGCCGCGATCTGCCCGGCCTGCGCGGGTCCGAGATCGAGGCGCTCTATGCGGAAGGCCGAGACTGGCTGGCAGGTCAGCCGCTGCGGCGATAGCCAAGGGTCGATGGTTAGCAATTCGGAAACGCGCCTGATTTAACGTGTCGATGTGCGTGGGGGACATCCGCCCGCGGAAATACAGCAAGGCTCATGCGCAAGTTGCTCTCCACCGTCTGCACCCTCATCGCGCTCGCCGGTTGCGCCACGCAACAGCCCTCCGCGCATTTCCGCGATCTCACGGAATCGGAGAAATCCGCGCTGCAAAGGTCGCTGCCGTCCAACCTCGGCAATCCCTCAACGACGCAGTTTCGCTGGACGCCCGTCGTCTCATCGGCGCAGCGTGGCGCGCATGTCGGCTATTGTGCGGAAATCGACGCGCGCAATCCCGATGGCTCGCGCTCAGGCTATCGCCGTTTCTTCGCGCTGTTGATCCCCGATGCATCAGGCGCTTTGACGAGCGGCACGATTCAAGGCGTCGCCGCCAACTCCTCCGCCGGCGATCCCGCCGCCACGCAACGCGTGCAGGCGTCGTGCAGGCACTGGGGCTACGCGAGCTAGCGCAACGGGCGCTCAAGTGCGCAGCGGTTGAGCGCGAAAAGTTGCGCCACTTATGAATTGCCGAGACTTCAAATATCCTCGAAATAGCTTCGATTGCTCGCCGCGCCCATTTCCACTTCCGGACCTTCATAGGGCATGCCCGCGCGCATCGTCTCGTACGCTGCAACGAAGGTGTCGAAATATGGCGCGCCGGCAAAGGCGACGGGCTTGATCTTGTCCCAGAGAAGATAGCCCTTTTCGTTGATGCAATCGGCCCAGACGGATGCGGCCAGCACATTGCCGACGACCATCATGCGTCCCAGCCATTCCTTCGTCCAGACAACCTCGCATTCGAAATGACGCGAACATTCCTCGATGCGCGGCGGCTTCACGCTCTGCGAAGGCAACTCGGTCAGGCCGGCTTTCTCGAGTTCGTTGACGCCCTTATCGAATGGCAGGCCGACGACGCGCACAGCTTCGAGAATCTTGCGCTCGAAGGAGGGCAGGTTCACCACGAATTCGTTGGTCTCCAGAATATTCGCGCGGGTGTGGCCCTTGAGCGAAGTGGTGAAGGCGATCTGCACGGGATTGTGCACGATGCGCACCGCGGTCGCATATGACGCTGCATTCACGCGGCCTTCCTTGTCGACGCTTGTCACTATCGCGACGTGGCCGCCCGGCGCCCAAAGGCGATCCCAGTATTTTTCCGGCTGGTATTTGATCTCGCGGCTCACGTCAGCTTCCTTTGTCATTATGTGTCATCCCGGCTGCAGCACGATGTCCGGGAAGGCAATTGCATCTCAATCGGCGCGCACGGCCTGTCTCGCCTTTTCGATCAGCGTTTGCGGCAGTTGATAGACGGCGCGCAGCTTCTTTTCCATCTCGATGCCAGACGTCGGCTTGATCGTGAGACGCAGCTTTGCAGCCTCGGCCAGGAATTCGGAATCCTTCAGTGTCGCGTCGAAAGCGTTGCGCAGGATGAGCGCGCGATCGGCCGGAATGTCGGGCGGCGCGCCGAACGGGCGGCCCAGCGACTGGATGCCGAAGACAAGATCGAAGAGCCGCCGGTCGTCATCATTTTTCACGAAGGCGAAAGCGTGAGCGACGCCCTTGAGATCGGGATGCGGCTCGATACCCATTTGCAGGACAGGAATCAGTTCGCCGGAATCCACATCGCCCTGCCATTCCGATTGCACCGTCGAAAGCGGAATGCCGCAGATGCCATGCACCTCGTTCTTCAGCATCGCGAGTCTGATGGAGGGCGAGCCCTTGTAGCCCTGGATGACCTTGATGTTGCCGCCGAGAAGATTTTTCACCGCGCGCGCCGTCTGGCTCAACGGACCGGCGACACCAGAGCCGGAAGCGCCGACCAGGGTTTCCTTATTGCGCATGTCCTCGAATGTGCGGATGCCCGAAATGCGCGTCGTCAGGCACAGCGCCACGCTTTCGTCCATGTTGCCGATCCATGTGAACTTCGTGACATCGAACTTGCCCTTGCCGTCGCCGAGCAGGGGATCGGCGAGACTGGATGGCGCGAACGTCGCCATGGCCGTGCCGTCCTTTGGCGCAACGCTATAGAGCCAGTTCGCGGAGACGAGGCCCACTGCGCCCAACATGTTCTGCGGCACCATCGTCGGATTGCCGGCAATGTGGCGGGGCATGTGACGGATCAGAGCGCGCGCATAGATATCGAAGCCCGCGCCGGGCTCATGGCCGATCACCATCGCAATCGACTTGCCGCGATAGAAATCGCTGTCTTGCGCCTTCGCTCCACTCGTCGCCGCCAGCGCGATGCAGAGCGCCAGCCCATGCCGCCACAGCGCCATCCCATCCTCCCCGATATGGCCGTGCTTGTTGATTGCTCTCAGTCTTGCACATGACGCCTGAGGTGTCATTAAGAGGAATGTCATCTTGCAAAAATGCGCAGCGCTTAACCCGGGATCGCTCGCATCGGATATCCGATCCCGGCTCTCGCCGCGATGACATCGCCGATATCAAGCCACGCGCCGCAACCACACTTTAGGATCGGTCGCGCGTCCCGCGCGCTCGCCTGACAGCGCCTCGGCCAGCGCCTTGATGCTCGACAAATTATGCACGGGCCGGAATTCGTCGACGTGAGGCAGCATTGCGCGGATGCCCTGCGCCAGCGCTTCGAAGCGATCGTAGCGCAACAGCGGATTGAGCCAGATCACGCGCCGGCTCGATTTATGCAGTCGCTCCATTTCACGCGCGAGTTCCTGCGTGCCTTCCCGCTCAAGACCATCAGTAAACAGGAGCACGATGGCGCCCTGCCCCAATACGCGCCGCGACCAGTCGCGATTGAAGCGATGCAGGCATATCCCAATGCGCGTGCCGCCGGACCAGTCCTCGACTTCCGCCGTGCAGAGCGCCAGCGCCTCGTCGGGATCCTTGTGCCGCAGCGCGCGCGTGACGTTCGAAAGCCGCGTACCGAACAGGAATGTATGCACGCGCCGCCGCTTTTCCGTCAGCGCGTGCAGGAAATGCAGGAAGATACGCGTGTAATCGGCCATCGAGCCGGATATGTCGCAGATCGCGACAACAGGTGGATGGCGCGTCTGGCGCTCGCGCCGCGCGAGCTCGATATTCTGTCCTCCTGCGCGCAGGGAGCGGCGGAAGGTGCGACGCGGATCGATGCGCAATCCGCGCAAATCCGCTGCGAAACGGCGCGTGCGCACCTCGTCGTCCGACAGCTGCAATTGCTGTATCGCCCGCGTCGCCGCCGACATTTCCTCCGCCGTCATTTGCGCAAAGTCCTTTTTCTGAAGGACCTCGGTTTCCGACATGGTGAAGCGCTGGTCGATCTCGAGTTCGGTCTGCGCCTGCTCGGGATCCTTGCGCGGCAACAGCGCCTGCGCAACGCGCGTCGCGCCTGCCTTCGGCTTCTGCACCGGCTCGTTTTCGCGCTCGGGTTCTGCCACAGGGGAAAGCATCGCGATCAGCTTTTCCATGAAGCCGCGGCGCTTCCAGAAGATGTTGAACGCCTGATCGAAGATGACGAGGTGTTCGTATTTCGTGACGAAAACCGATTGCAGCGCCGCGCGAAAATCCTCGCGGCGCGTGACGCCTGCGACTTCCACTGCGTTCACGGCATCTATGATGCTGCCGGGGCCAACGGCCATGCCTGCGGCGCGCAATGCGCGTGCAAAATGCATGATGTTTTCGGCCAGCGCGCCAGCGGGTTCATTCGTTGCAGTCATGACGCGCCATTGTCCGCGATGCCGCCAGCCTCTTCAAGCACGACTTCCCTGTCCTCGAAGACGAGCAGCAGCCTGTCGCCCTCGCGCACGCCGGTAAAGGCCGCATGTTCCGCCGTGCTGCGCGCCCATTGCCGTATCGCGCTGTGATAGGGCTCGCGCCGCCAAGCGCCGGGTCTTTCGGGATCGCAGGTCACGAGCAGGCCCCAGGGCTCGGGATCGGACAGCACGAAGCCAGCATGATCCGGCCGCCACTCTTCGGTGAGATTTTCATCGCGGATCCAGAGACAGTGAAAATTCCGGCAGGTGTGCGGACGCTCTGCATAAATGCGGCATCCCTGCCCGCGTTCGAGATTCGCGCACCAGTTTGTGTGATGCTTTTCGATTTCGGGAATCGGAAACACGCGGCAGCACATGTGACAGGGGCCGCATGTGCGCGCCGCGCCCATCACACCTTCATCTCGCGGCGCATGTCGGCGATCATCTGCTCGACCTTGCCGCCACCGATCTTGTCGATGTCGTCCTGATATTTGAGCAGCACGCCGAGCGTGTCGTTGACGACGCCGGGATCCAGCGCAACCGTGTCGAGTTCGTGCAGCGCGCTCGCCCAGTCGAGCGTCTCGGCGACGCCGGGCTTCTTGAACAGGTCTTCCTCGCGGAGCTTCTGCACGAAGCGCACGATCTGGCCCGTGAGCTTCGCGGGCGAACCCTTCACTTTCGCGCGCACGATCTTCGTTTCGCGCTCGATATCGGGATAGCCGACCCAGTGATAGAAGCAGCGGCGCTTCAGCGCGTCGTGAATTTCGCGCGTACGGTTGGACGTGATGATGACGATGGGCGGATGCGCCGCCTTGACCGTGCCAAGTTCGGGAATGGTGATCTGGAAATCCGACAGCACTTCGAGCAGGAAGGCTTCGAAGGCTTCGTCGGTGCGGTCGAGTTCGTCGATCAGCAGCACCGGCGGGCCTTCCGTTGCAGGCTCCAGCGCCTGCAGGAGTGGCCGCTTGACGAGATAGCGCTCCGAGAACACATCGCTTTCAAGGCGCGAGCGATCGGTTTCTCCGGAAGCTTCCGCAAGGCGGATCGCCATCATCTGCGCGGCGTAATTCCATTCGTAAACGGCGGAGGAGACATCGAGCCCCTCATAGCATTGCATGCGTATGAGACGGCGCCCGAGCGTGCTCGAAAGAACCTTCGCAATCTCCGTCTTGCCAACGCCCGCCTCGCCCTCGAGGAACAGCGGCCGGCCCATCTTCAGCGAAAGAAACAGCACCGTCGCCAGCGAACGGTCGCCGACGTAATCGGCCTTCGAGAGAAGCGACAGCGTATCGTCGATGGAGGCAGGGAGGTTCATGGAGGCTTTCAGAAAATCGCGGAACACTGTCATCCCGGACGGCCGAAGGCCGATCCGGGATCGTTATGTTTATCCCTCCCGAGCGGTCCCGGATAATTCGCTGCGCGATTTTCCGGGATGACAGGCTGTACTTACTTCCCGTTCGCCTTGTTGACGGCGCGGCGGCACATCACGCCGATGAGATGCGCGCGATAGGCGGCGTCGGCATGAATGTCGCTATTGAGCCCGTCCGCTGAAGCGTTGACGCCTTCCAGCGACTTCACGTGGAATTTCGCCGTCAGCGCCGCCTCGAACTTTGAAGCGCGGAAGACGCCGTTCGAGCCCGCGCCCGTGACGGCGACGCGCACTTCCTTGCCGCGACGCGCGACGAAAACGCCGACCATCGCATAGCGCGAAGCCGGGTTCGGGAATTTCATATACGCGGCTTTTGACGGGATCGGGAAGACGATCTTGGTGATCAGTTCGCCCGGCTCCAGCGCGGTCTCGAAAAGACCCTTGAAGAAATCGTCGGCAGCAATCTTGCGCTTGTTCGTAAAGACGGTGGCGTTCAGCGCGAGGACGGCGGAGGGATAATCCGCGGCCGGATCGTTATTGGCGACCGAACCGCCGATCGTGCCGCGATGACGCACGGCCGGATCGCCGATCATGCCCGCGAGATCGGCGAGCGCCGGGATCGCATCCTGCACAATCTTGGAATTGGCGACGTCGTAATGGCGCGTCATCGCGCCGATCACGATGGCGCGGCCCCTTTGCTCTATGCCGGCGAGTTTATCGGCGGCGGGATTGAGGTCGATGATCGCCGAGGGCGAAGCAAGGCGCTGCTTCATCGTCGGCAGCAATGTCATGCCGCCGGCAAGGAACTTCGCGTCCTCGTTCTTCTCGGCAAGATTGATCGCCTTACGCGCGCTGTCGACGCGATGGTAGGTGAACTGATACATGCTTTTCTCCCGTATAGTCCTGTCTGTCGATTTCGAGTTTGAAACTTATTCGGCGGCCTTTTTTGCGACGGCCTTTTGCGCGGCGCGCCACACGTTCAGCGGCGTTGCCGGCATCGGCACGTCTTCGTGGCCGAGCGCGTCCGTGATGGCGTTGATGACCGCAGGCGGCGCAGCGATGGCGCCTGCTTCGCCGCAGCCCTTGATGCCCAGCGGATTGGACGGACACGGCGTCTGCGTCATGCCGACATTGTAGGAGGGCAGATCGTCGGCGCGCGGCATGCAGTAATCGTTGAAGCTCGCGGTCACGAGTTGGCCGTCCTTGTTGTAGTGAACGCCTTCGAGCAGCGCCTGGCCGACGCCCTGGCCGATGCCGCCATGCACCTGCCCCTCGACGATCATCGGATTGATGACGCGGCCGAAGTCGTCGACCGCCGTCCAGCGATCGATGCGTGTGATGCCGGTTTCCGGATCGACTTCCACCTCGCAGATGTGAACGCCTGCCGGGAAGGTGAAGTTGGTCGGATCCCAGAAGGCGCCTTCCTTGAGGCCGGGCTCGAGATCCTGCCCGTTGAACTTGTGCGCGATATAGGCCTGCAACGCGACCGAACCGAAATCGAGGTTCCTGTCGGTGCCCTTCACCGAAAACTTGCCATCCTTGAAGTCGATGTCGTTCTCGGAGGCTTCAAGGCAGTAAGCGGCGACCTTCTTGCCCTTGGCGATCACCTTGTCGAGCGCCTTGAAGATCGCGCTCATGCCGACAGCGCCGGAACGCGAGCCATAGGTGCCCATGCCCATCTGCACCTTGTCGGTATCGCCATGGACGATGGAGACATTGTCGATCGGTATGCCCAGGCGATCGCTGACGAGTTGCGCAAAGGTCGTCTCGTGCCCTTGTCCGTGCGAATGCGAGCCGGTCAGCACTTCGACAGTGCCGATGGGGTTCACGCGCACTTCCGCCGATTCCCACAGGCCGACGCCGGCGCCGAGCGATCCGACGGCCGCAGACGGCGCGATGCCGCAGGCCTCGATATAGGCGGAGAAACCGATGCCGCGCAATTTGCCTGCGCGTGCGGACAGCGCCTTGCGCCGGGCGAGGCCGCGATAGTCGGCCATCTTCAGCGCCTTTTCGAGCGCAGCCTGATAGTTGCCGGTGTCGTAGGCCATGATGACAGGCGTCTGGTGCGGGAAACTGCGCACGAAATTCTTCAGGCGGAACTGCGCGGGATCGACGCCCGTTTCGCGCGCCGCCACTTCGACGAGGCGTTCGACAACGAATGTCGCTTCAGGACGGCCTGCGCCGCGATAGGCGTCGACAGGCGTCGTGTTCGTGTAAATGCCATCAACTTCCGCATAAATGGCGGGAATGTCGTACTGGCCTGACAGCAGCGGCGCGTAGAGATAGGTCGGCACCGACGACGAGAAGGTCGAGAGATACGCGCCGAGATTGGCCTTCGTATTCACGCGCAATCCAGTGATCTTGCCGCCCTCGTCGAGCGCCAGTTCGGCATGGGTGACGTGATCGCGGCCGTGCGCATCCGACAAAAAGGATTCGCTGCGATCCGCCGTCCATTTGACGGGACGACCGACTTTCTTCGCAGCCCAGACGCAGACCGTCTCTTCCGCATAGATGAATATCTTCGAGCCAAAGCCGCCGCCGACATCCGGCGCAATGACGCGCAGCTTGTGTTCCGGCGCGATGCCGATAAAGGCGGAGAGGACGAGACGCGCGACATGCGGGTTCTGGCTTGTCGTATAGAGCGTGAAGGACTCGGTGCCCGGCTCGTAATCGCCGACAGCAGCGCGCGGCTCCATCGCATTGGGCACCAGGCGATTGTTCACGATGTCGAGTTTTGTAACGTGCTTCGCCTTGGCGAAAGCAGCATCCGCTGCAGCCTTGTCGCCAAGATGCCAATTATACACGGTGTTGTTGCCCGAGACCTCATGGATGACGGGCGCGCCCTTCTTCACGGCGTCGTTCATGTCGACGACAGCGGGCAGCACCTTGTAGTCGACCTTGATCTTTTCGGAGGCGTCGCGCGCTTGCGCCAGCGTTTCCGCAATAACGACGGCTACATGATCGCCGACATAACGCACTTTGCCCTGCGCCAGCGCGGGATGTGCGCCGGCCTTCATGGCCGAGCCGTCCTTGCTGTGAATCATCCAGCCGCAGATGAGACCGCCGACCTTGTCGGCGGCGATGTCGTCGCCGGTGAGAATGGCAAGCACGCCATCGGCGGCCCTAGCATCGCGCGTATCGATGCTCTTGATCTCGGCATGGGCATGGGGCGAGCGCAGGAAATAGGCATAGGCCTGTCCGGGACGGTTGATGTCGTCCGTATACTGGCCGCGCCCCGTGATGAAACGAAGGTCTTCCTTGCGGCGAACCGCTGCGCCGATACCTGTAGCGGACATCTCACCCTCCATGAGCAATCGACATCGACGGACAAGCGAGGGACAGCGAACACGGCCGCCGTCCCGCAAAAATCATTTCGCCATCGCTTCCGCGCCGGCCGCCACCGCCTTGACGATATTGTGATAGCCTGTGCAGCGGCACAGATTGCCTTCGAGTTCGTGGCGGATCGTCTGTTCGTCGAGCGTGTTGCCCTTGCGATTGACGATATCGACAGAGGTCATGATCATCCCAGGCGTGCAGAAACCGCATTGCAGGGCGTGATTTTCGCGGAAGGCTTCCTGCATCGGATGCAGCTTGCCGTCCTGCGCGAGGCCTTCAATCGTCGTGACATTCGCGCCTTCGAGGGTCAGCGCCAGCACGGTGCAAGACTTGATCGCCTTGCCATCGACATGAACGACGCAGCAGCCGCACTGGCTCGTGTCGCAGCCGACATGGGTGCCGGTCAAACGAAGATCTTCACGCAGAAACTGCACCAGCAAAGTGCGCGCGTCGACATTCGCCGAGACGGCCTTGCCGTTTACCGTCATTGAAACCTTGGGCATACTTTCCTCCTCATTCCGCAAACTGCATCGGTGAAAGACTGGCCGCCTGACCGGCCAATCCGTTCGCGCCGCACGGAGCGGCCATGAATGTCAAATCCTCGTCTTTCGCCGCGGAAAAATCTGCCGGGCAAAAAATCTCGAAGCCAGTCTGTGCATTTGGACCGTCATGGTCAAGCAGCAGAGCCGGCCGGCAGCGATCAGCCGGCGCGGACAATTTCCGCGAATTTGGCGAAAAACGCGTCGGCATTCTTCTTGGCGACGCCGTCGATGAGACGGCCGCCAAGCTGCGCGATCTTGCCGCCGACATTGGCCTCGACGTCGTAAACGAGGATCGTGCCGCCATCCGGCCCATCCTTGAGGCTCACATTCGCGCCACCCTTGGCAAAGCCGGCAATGCCACCCTCGCCCTGCCCGGAGATCCGGTAGCCGTTCGGCGGATCGATGTCGGTCAGTTCCACATTGCCCTTGAAGGTCGCGCTGACCGGGCCGACCTTGATTTTGGCGACCGCCTTGAAGCCGTTTTCGCCGGTGCGCTCGAGCTCCTGGCAGCCCGGAATGCATTGCTTGAGTACTTCGGGATCGTTCAGCTTGTCCCATACGGACTGGCGGCTCGCGGGAAGGCTGACCTCCCCCTGCATCGTCATGGCCATTTGTCACCTCGGTCTAAAAATCCGGGAAATCTCCGGCGCCCTTATCACGCGAGGGGCGGGGCGAAGTCCAGCCCCCTTCCCGCCGCACCGCCAGGCCGCGCGCCGCCCCGGTCCGGGCAAAATCCTGTGGCTTCCGGAACATGCTGGCGCCCTCGGCGATTTCCCATTGCGCATGACGCCAGCCAAGGCTATGCGCTGAATGACCCGGGAAAATAATTCAGGCCACAGCGGCATAAGAGGGGGCGAGGCTATGGCAGGGATGAAGGTCGGCGAAGAAGTCTTCAACGTCGAGGTCGAGGGGCCGGAAAACGCTCCTTGTCTCATGCTTTCCAATTCGCTCGGCACCACGATGCATATGTGGGACGCCCAGATGCCGGCCCTCACGCAGCGCTTCCGGGTGATCCGCTACGACGCGCGGGGCCACGGCAAGAGCGTCGCGGAGGACGGGCCCTATTCGATCGAACAACTGGCCCGGGACGCGCTCAACATTCTCGATGCGCTCGGCGTAGAAAAGACCCATTTCATGGGCCTCAGCATGGGCGGCATGGTCGGCATGTGGCTTCTTACCCATGCCCGCGAGCGCATCGGCAAGGCCGTGCTGTGCAATACCGGCGCCTTCATGGGTGCGCCCGATCTCTGGAATACGCGCATCCGGGCCGCCCGCAACGGGCAGATGGAAAGCCTCGTGCCGCAGACCATCGATCGCTGGTTCACCAAGGAATTTCAGGAAAAGTCGCCCGACGCCGTCAAGCGCGTCGCCGCGATGATGCGCTCGACGCCGCCGCTCGGCTACGCGTCCTGCTGTGCCGCCATCCGCGACATGGACCAGCGCGAGGCGATCCGCTCTATCAGCAACCCGGTGCTCGTCATCGTCGGACAGCACGATCCGGCGACGCCGCCCTCCATGGGCGGGTTGATCGCCCATTCCATCAAGGGCGCGCGCCTGATCGACCTCGACGCCGCCCATATCTCCAATGTCGAGGCGGAGGCGGCCTTCACCCGCGCCGTGGTGACGTTCCTGACCGCGCCGGAACGGGCGGCCGCCCCCCCCGCGGAAGAAAAGCCGGCTGCTGCAAAGCGCGCCGGCAAGAAATCCGCAGCTAAAAATCAGGCTGCCGGCAAAGCGCCTGCCAAAAAGGCCGGCAAGAAAGCCGCGAAAAAGGCCGCCAGGAAAGCAGCAAAGAAAGCGGTAAAGAAAGCTCCCAGGAAAGCTGCGAAAAAAGCGGGTAAAGCCGTAGCCAGGAAGGCCGGCAAAAAGGCGGCAAAGAAGTCAGCCAAGAACACTGCAAAGAAAGCCGCTAAGAAGCCGGCAAAGAAAGCGCCGGCGAAGAAGCCCGCCAAGAAGGCGCGCAAGTCCGCTAAAAAATCCGGCAAGAAGGCGAAGCGCTGATGCCGCACGAAACGCCGACGGACGAACGGTATCAGCGCGGCGCCAATATGCGCCGCAAGGTTCTCGGCGACGCCTGGGTCGAGAACTCCGAAAAGAACCGCAACGCGTTCAACAATGACTGGGTCGATTTCATCACCCGCGGCGCGTGGTGCGATGTGTGGACGCGGCCCGGCCTCGAACCCAAGATTCGCTCCGTCATCACGCTTTCCGTCGTGCTGTCGCTCGGTCACTGGGACGAATTCCGCCTGCATCTGCGCGGCGCGATCAATAACGGCTGGAGCCGCGACGAGATCAAGGAAATGATCATCCACGCTGCCGTCTATGCCGGCGTTCCCGCCGCGAACCACGCCATGAAAGAAGCGGACGTCTTCTTCAGAGAAATGGGAATGTGATTTTCGACGCGCTCTTCGGAGCGCGTTTTCTTTTCAAGCAGGAGCGCGCCCTAGGCATGGAATTCTTCGCCCAGCAAATGATCAACGGCATAACGCTCGGCTCGATCTATGGGCTCATCGCCATCGGCTATACGATGGTTTTCGGCATCATTGGCATGGTGAATTTCGCGCATGGCGACGTGTTCATGGTGTCGGCTTTCATTGCGCTGCTGCTGTTCCTCGCCCTCACATCCGTCATCGGCATAACCTGGCTGGTGCTCGCCTTCATCATCGTCCTGCTGCTGGCGATGTTTTTCACCTCCGTCTGGAGCTGGACTATCGAACGGCTCGCCTACAGGCCCTTGCGCGGCTCGTTCCGCCTTGCGCCGATGATCTCGGCCATCGGCATGTCGATCTTTCTCGCCAATTTCGTGCAGGCGGTTCAGGGTCCGCGCAACAAGCCGATCCCGCCGATGTTCAACGAGACCATCGCAGTAACTTCAGGCGGCGCGTTCGACGTGACGCTGGCGTGGAAGCAGATCGTTATCATCGCCGTCACGATCATTCTACTCACCGTCTTCTGGTACATCGTTCAGAAAACGCCGCTCGGGCGCGCGCAACGCGCCTGCGAGCAGGATCGGAAAATGGCCGCGCTTCTTGGCATCGACGTCAACCGCACGATCTCCATTACCTTCATCATGGGCGCGGCGCTCGCAGCCGTCGCCGGCACGCTCTATCTTATCCAGTTCGGCAATGTGAACTTCGCCGACGGTTTCATTCCCGGCGTGAAGGCCTTCACCGCCGCGGTGCTTGGCGGCATCGGATCGATTCCCGGCGCTGTCATCGGCGGACTTCTGATCGGCATGATCGAGGTGCTGTGGTCGGCTTACGTTTCGTCCGACTACAAGAACGTCGCGGCCTTCGCGATCCTCATCGTCGTACTGATCTTCATGCCGCAGGGCCTGCTCGGCAAACCCGAGATCGAAAAGGTCTGAGGCGATGACGGCCGCGCCGCCACGTCCGCAAACTCTAGGCGAAAAGCTGCCGCAGGCGCTGCGTGAAACCATCATCGCCGCGCTGATTGCCGCCGGTCTTGCCTTTCCCATCATCGCGCTCGGCGCCGAGCCCGACATCAACAACCAGCTTGCGCTGCAGACGCGCTGGTCGTGGGTGTTCACCACGATCCTGCTTGCAGCCGGCGCGCGCTTTCTCGCCTTCACGCTCGAGACGATGCGGTCGCGGTTTGTCGCTGCGGCGGGTCTTCTCTGCGCGGCCTTCGGCCTGGGCACATGGTATTTCGCGGGAGTCGCCGATCCACTTCTCATTGGCGGAACCATCGTTGCGGGCGCAGCAGCGATTGCGCTTGGTTATTTCATCGATGGCGATGCCGATGTCGCGCCAAAGAAGCGTACGACTGTATCGGCGCAGGACGACACATCGACGGCGCTCGCCTTTATCGGCATCGGCGTTCTCGTCGCATTCCCGCTGGTGATGCTGTTCGCTTTCGGCGAAGCCGGCTCGCTGAAATGGATCAACAATTACGGCGTGCAGATTCTCATCTTCGTGATGCTCGGCTGGGGCCTCAACATCGTCATCGGCCTCGCCGGCCTGCTCGATCTCGGTTACGTCGCCTTCTATGCCGTCGGCGCCTATACCTACGCGCTGCTCGCGACACATTTTCAACTGTCGTTCTGGATTTGCCTGCCGCTCGCCGGCATCATGGCGGCCTTCTGGGGCGTGCTGCTCGGCTTTCCCGTTTTGCGGCTGCGCGGCGATTATCTCGCCATCGTCACGCTGGCCTTCGGCGAGATCATCCATCTCGTTCTGCTCAACTGGGTCGAGCTCACGAATGGCGAAGCGGGCATTCTCTCGATACCGCGCATCACCTTTTTCGGCATTCCCTTCACGGCGGAGGAGAACGGCTTTGCGGCGACCTTCTGGCTCGAATTCTCGCCGATCCACCGCACCATCTTTCTCTTCTACCTGATCCTCGCGCTCGCACTCGTCACCAATTTCGCAACGCTGCGCTTGCGCCGTCTGCCCATCGGACGCGCATGGGAAGCGCTGCGCGAAGACGAGATCGCCTGCCGCTCGCTCGGCATCAACACGACCAACACCAAGCTGACCGCCTTCGCGCTCGGCGCGATGTTCGGCGGCTTTGCCGGTTCTTTCTTCGCCGTGCGTCAGGGCTTCGTGAATCCGAATTCCTTCACCTTCATGGAATCGGTGTGGATTCTCGCTATCGTCGTTCTCGGCGGCATGGGCTCGCAGATCGGCGTGGCGCTCGCCGCCATCGTCATGGTCGGCGGCACGGAACTCTTGCGCGAACTCGATTTCCTGAAGCAGCTCTTCGGCCCGGAATTCAATCCCGTGCAATATCGGATGCTGATCTTCGGTCTTGCGATGGTGCTGATGATGATCTGGCGACCGCGCGGCTTCATCGCGACGCGAACGCCGTCGATCTTTCTCAAGAAGCGCAAGGCGGTTGCTGCCGACCTCGTCGGCGAGGGGCATGGCTGATGCGCTGGGAAAGCCAACCGCTGCTGCATGTCGAACATCTGACGATGCGTTTTGGCGGCATCCTCGCGATCGACGATCTCAGTTTCGCCGCAGGCCGCGGCGACATCACCGCGCTGATCGGCCCGAATGGCGCGGGCAAGACGACCGTCTTCAACTGCATCACAGGCTTTTATAAGCCAACAGAGGGACGCATCGCTTTTGCGCGCAAGGGTCTGGCAAGTAGCGCCGATGTTGCGGCGCTGACGACAACCGGCAAGCGCCATGCACACATGCCCTCCGGGGACATTTATCTTCTCGAGCGCATGCCCGACTTCGAGATTTCCGCGAAAGCCGGTGTCGCCCGCACCTTCCAGAACATCCGCCTCTTCCAGGGCATGACCGTGCTGGAAAATCTCATAGTCGCCCAGCACAACCCGCTTATGCAGGCCTCAGGCTGGACGGTGCTCGGCCTGCTCGGCATCGGCCCCTACAACAAACGCGAGCGCGAAGCCGTCGACAAGGCGAAATTCTGGCTCGACAAGATCAACCTTCTCGACCGCGCCGACGACGCCGCCGGCGAATTGCCCTATGGCGACCAGCGACGCCTCGAAATAGCGCGCGCCATGTGTACGGACCCGGTGCTGCTGTGCCTCGACGAACCGGCGGCGGGCCTCAATCCGCGCGAGAGCGCCGACCTCAACCAGTTGCTGCGCAACTTGCGCGACGAGCACAACACCTCGGTTTTGCTGATCGAGCACGACATGAGCGTCGTGATGCAGATATCGGATCATGTCGTCGTGCTCGATTACGGCACAAAGATCGCAGACGGCACGCCCGAGGCTATTCGCAACGATCCCAAGGTCATCGCGGCCTATCTCGGCGTCGCCGATGAGGAAGAGGCGCAGGCGATCGTCGGGGGCGGCGCATGAGCGCAACGCCCCTGCTCTCGATCCGCAACGTCAAGACGTTCTACGGCCGCATCATGGCCCTGCGCGGCATCGACATCGACATCAGCGAGGGCGAGATCGTCACGCTGATCGGCGCGAACGGCGCGGGCAAATCGACGCTCATGATGACCATCTTCGGCGATCCGCGCGCACGCGAAGGTTCCATCGTTTACGAAGGACGCGATATCACGCAATTGCCGACGCATGAGATCGCGCGGATGAAAATCGCGCAGTCGCCGGAAGGGCGGCGCATCTTTGCGCGCATGACCGTCTTCGAAAACCTGCAGATGGGCGCGGCGCTCGGCGATCCCGCGTACTTCAATGCGGATCTCGAACGTGTGTTCTCGATCTTTCCGCGCCTGAAGGAAAGGCGCGACCAGCGCGGCGGAACGCTTTCCGGCGGCGAGCAGCAGATGCTCGCCATTGCGCGCGCGCTGATGTCGCGCCCGAAACTGCTGCTGCTCGACGAGCCCTCGCTCGGCCTCGCGCCGCTCGTCGTGAAGCAGATCTTTGAAACCATCGCCGATCTCAATCGCAACGAAGGGCTGACCGTATTCCTCGTCGAGCAGAATGCCTTTCATGCGCTGAAACTCGCGGATCGCGGCTATGTCATGGTCAACGGCCTCATCACCATGAGCGGCACGGGCGCGGAACTCTTGGCGAGCCCGGAAGTCCGCGCGGCCTATCTTGAGGGAGGGCACTGATGGGGGCTCTCTATCAGGCCGGGCCGAACAGCCTCCTCACATTCCTCTTTCTCACTGTACTCCTTGGCGGCGCTGCATCGCTCGCTGCGGGTCGCGCTCTTGCAGCGACCTGGCGGCCTGCCTCGCATTGCGTGCTCTACGCCGCGCCCATTGCGGCGGCGATTGCATTCCTGCACTTCGCGCTGTTCGAGGAATCGGTGATCCCGTTCTTCACGATCGGCGCGGCGCTCGCGCAGATTCCGTCGGAGCCCCTGGCCGGACTTGCCAACGTGTTCGTCAACCTGCGCGGGTTCTTGGTCCTCTTCGTCATCCATTCGTTCTTCGCCGCCATCGGCTATCGCCTCACCCGGCAGCGCCAGATGAAGAGTCAATACGGATTTTCACGGGGCAGCTCGAAGAATTGAAGCCCGCCGGACGCGCCTGAAATCGGGCGCTGTGTGCGGCGAACCGGCGTGACAAAACAATGAGAATAATGGATCATTGTCAGGAGGTCGGCCGGCAGCGTGGCGTTTCCGCCGGAAACGACCGTTCTCGAAGGGAGCACTCGATGAAACGAATTTCCATCGCTAGCGCCGTCATCGCCACCGCCATCGGTCTGGCCGGCGCTGCACAGGCGCAGATCAAGATCGGCGTGATCGGTCCGATCACCGGTCCCAACGCCGCCTTCGGCGCGCAGTTGAAGAACGGCGCGGAACAGGCCATCGCCGACATCAACGCCGCCGGCGGCATCATGGGCCAGAAGATCGAACTGACGCTCGGCGACGATGCTTCCAAGCCCGAACAGGGCGTCTCCGTCGCCAACAAATTCGTCGGCGATCGCGTGCGCTTCGTCGTCGGAGCCTTCAACTCCGGCGTGTCGATTCCGACGTCGGAAGTGCTGCAGGAAAACAATATCCTGCAGATCACGCCCGCTTCCACCAATCCGCGCTACACCGAGCGCAAGATGTGGAACACCTTCCGCATCTGCGGCCGCGACGATCAGCAGGGCAGCGCGGCGGCCGAGATCATCGGCAATCTCTACAAGGGCAAGAAGATCGCCATCGTCCACGACAAGACGACCTACGGCAAGGGCCTCGCCGACGAGACGCGCGCCGCGCTCAAGGGCAAGGGCGTGCAGGAAGTGCTGTATGACGGCATCAATGTCGGCGAGAAGGATTTCTCCGCCCTCGTCTCCCGCATCAAGCAGGCCGGCGCGGACATCGTCTTCTGGGGCGGGCTGCATACGGAAGGCGGCCTGATTCTGCGCCAGATGCGCGGCCAGGGCGTCACCGCGCCGCTGATGGGCGGCGACGGCATCACGGACGACGAATTCGCCGCTGTGGCCGGTCCGGCGGCGGAAGGCACGTTGATGACCTTCTCGCCCGATCCGCGCACCAACCCGGAGAACAAGGCCATCGTCGACCGCTTCCGCAACGAGAAGAAATTCGAGCCGCAGGCCTATACGCTCTACAGCTACGCCGCTGTGCAGGTCTTCAAGCAGGCGGTCGAGGCCGCCAAGACGACCGATCCGCGCGCCGTCGCCAAGGTCATGCACTCCGGCATGAAGTTCAAGACCGTGCTGGGCGAACTCTCCTTCGATGCCAAGGGTGACGTCAGCAACGAGGGCTATTCCGTCTCCGGCAAGAAGAAGGATCGCTATGTCCTTTATCGCTGGCGCAAGACCGACGGCGGCCGCATCACCTATTTCGAAGCGGAATAAGGCTTTCGAATTGTGTTAGACAGGAACCGCCGGAGCGATCCGGCGGTTTTCATTTGTGGTCCCGCATGAAACGCCTGCGTCATGGATGGCTGATCGCGCTTGCGCTGTTCGCGGCAGCGTCGCCGGCGTGCGCGCAAGTGACTGTCGCGCTGGTCGGCCCGATGAGCGGTCCGCTCGCCGAGTCCGGCAAGGCGATGGCTGCGGGCGCAACGCTCGCCGCGCGCGACATCAACGCCGCCGGCGGCGTCAATGGCGCAAAACTCGAACTCCTCGTCGAGAATGACGAAGCCGGCACCGCGCCGGCCCGAAAGGTCGCGGAAGGACTTGCCGCCCGCAACATCCGCTATGTCATCGGCCATTACACATCCGCGCCGACATTGAGTGCGGCGGAAATTTACATGCGCGGCAGGATGCTGCTCGTCGCGCCAACCGCAACCACGCCACGCCTGACCGAACGCGCCGACTTTCCCGTGCTGCGCCTTTCGCCCCGCGAAGATGCGCAAGGCAGATACGCCGGCGAAATTCTGGTGCGCGACTTCCCCGCAGGGGATATCGCCATCGTGCGCGATGGCAGCGCGGCAAGCCGAATCCTGACAACGGCGGCGCAGCGCGCGCTTGAAGCCGCAGGCAGACAGCCCGCGAAGGAATTCGAGGTCATGGCGGGCGCGCAGGACGGCGCATCGCTCGCCGCCCTGCAGGCGCAGACGATCGCCAATGCGAATATCGCGGCGATCTACTGGTCCGGCGGCGCATCCAACGTGGCGGCGTTTCTGAGGGCGTTGCGCGCCGAAAATTCCCGCGCGGTCGTCATCGGCAACGAAGCGCTGGCGACGCCGGAATTCGCAGCCGTATCGGGCGAACTCGCCGATGGCGTGCGCGTGGTCGTGCCGGCGCAAGCGCCTGCGGATTCAACCGTAGCAGTTGCCGCCCGCCTGAAATCCGAAGGTATCCGCGACATCGAACTCGCGCTGGCGACCTACGCGTCCATGCAAGTGTTCCGGCAGGCGGCGGCGCGCGTGAAATCACTGGAGCCGTCAGCCATCGCACAAGCGGCGCGCAACCGTCAGCCTTTCGAAACAGTCATCGGTGCGGTGTCGTTCGACGCCTCGGGCGAGCGGATCGAAAATCTCTTCACGCTCGCCGTCTGGAAGCCGGCCGACGACGGGAAGTATGTATTCCGGCCGATGTGAACATCAGCCCAGCTTCGCCAGCGCCGGAAACGTTTCGAGCAGCCAGAACGAAAAACTCGTCAGCCATCCCGTGAGAAAGGCGACGCCCGTCAGAACCAGCAACACGCCGACAGTCTTCTCGACATAAACGAAGTTCTTCTTGAAGCGCTGCAAAAAGCCCATGAACGGCTCGATCGCAAAGGCCGCAAGCAGGAAAGGAACGCCGAGCCCCGCCGAATAGACCGCGAGCAGGCTTGCCCCACGCACAACCGTGTCTTCCGATCCGGCCAGCGCGAGAATGGCCGCAAGGATCGGCCCGATGCAGGGCGTCCAGCCGAAGGCGAAGGCGAGGCCCATGACATAGGCGCCCCACAGCCCCACCGGCTTTTCGAGGTTCATCCGCGCCTCGCGGTAGAGAAACGCCAGCCGCCAAACGCCGAGGAAGTGCAGCCCCATCACGATAATGACCGCGCCCGCCGCCATCGAGAGAATGCCGACGTATTGCCGGATGAACTGGCCGAAGATCGACGCCGTTGCGCCCAGCGTCACGAAAACAGTCGAAAAGCCCAGCACGAAGAGCACCGCGGCAATCGCCACATCGCGCCGCGCACGCGTTGCGCCGCCTTCGGCAAGCTCCTCGACCGTCGTGCCGGCGATGAACGTCAGATAGGGCGGCACCAGCGGCAGCACGCAGGGGCTGAGAAAGGACAGAAGCCCGGCCAGAGCCGCGGCGGGAAAGCTGACATCGGAACCCATGCTCGCCTCATACGCCACCTGCGCGCCAGCGCATAGCCGAAGCGGATCACAGCTGGCGACGGGATCGTGAGAAATTCGTGAACGGATTTTGACCGGCGCATGCGATCGCATACTATCCCGCGCATCTGAAAGCTTGCGGCGTAGCCATTGCAGCCGGCGCGCTACGATTGGGAGGGGAAATGAAGCTTGCAACCTGTATGTTCCTGGCCTGCGCAGCCCTGACGATGGCGGCGGCTCCGGCGCTTGCGCAATCGCCCACCCGCACCCGCATCGTTTACGGCTATCCGGCGGGCGACACGTCTGACGCGATGATCCGCTACATTGCCGACCAGCTTTCGAAGGAATTGAACCGCCCCTTCATCGTCGAGAATATCGCAGGCGCTGGCGGGAGGCTCGGCCTCAAGAACGTCATCAACTCGCCCGGAGATGGCGGCACGTTCCTCTATTCGCCGATGGCGCCGACGGCGCTCGCGCCCTTCACTTACGCCAAGCTCGACTACGATCCCTTCAAGGATCTGAAACCCGTTTCGCAGATCGCGACTTTCGATCTCGGCCTCGCGGTTGGCGCGCATATACCCGTGAAGAACCTCGCGGAACTCGTGGCCTGGGCGAAAGCCAATCCGGGCAAGGCGAGCTATGGCGTGCCGGGCGCAGGCGGATTGCCGAATTTCTTCGCAACCATGTTTTCCGATGCGGCAGGCATCAAGGTCGAGAAGATTCCCTATCGCGGCACGGCCCCCGCCATCGTCGACATGGTGGCAGGACATCTGCCGATGTCTATCAACCCGTCCTCGCAGATGATCGAGATGCACAAGGCCGGCAAGATCAGGCTGCTCGCGACATCCGGGCCGCAGCGCTCGCCCTTCGCGCCTGAAGTCCCGACATTCAAGGAAGCGGGCTACGATATCCAGGGCGAAGGCTGGTACGCGCTTTTCGCGCCGGGCACGACGCCCGATCCGATTGTCGAACAGATATCGGCGCTGGTGCGCAGGATTTTGAGCGACGAGGAAACCAGGAAAAAGATTCACTCCTGGACCTTCGTGTCGACAGGTACGACGCCGCAACGGATGCGCGAAATCCAGAAGGAAGATCACGACCGCTGGGGTCCCGTGATCAAAGCTTCGGGCTTTGTCCCGCAATAAGGCGTGTGGCGCGGCGATGGTCGTCGCGCTAACGTTCGCATTATGAAAAACCTCATCACCGATATCGCGGGCCTGCGCATCGGCAACGCGCATGACACGAAACTCGCGTCCGGCGTCACGGCGTTGATTTTCGACGAACCTGCGGTCGCCTCCATCGCTATTCACGGCGGCGCGCCGGGCGGCCGTGACACCGCGCTGCTCGAACCCGATATGACCGTCGGCAAAGTCGATGCGCTCGTGCTCTCGGGCGGCTCGGCCTTCGGCCTTGATTCCATGGGTGGCGTGCAGGCGCATCTGCGCGAGATCGGACGCGGCTTTGCCATCGGCGACATGCGCGTTCCCATCGTGCCCGGCGCGATCCTCTTCGATCTCCTGAACGGCGGCGACAAGAACTGGACCCACAAGCCTCCCTATTGGGATCTCGGCTACGAGGCCGCTCGCAATGCCTCGCCTGACTTCAAACTCGGCACGGTTGGCGCAGGCTATGGCGCGACGACCGTCAATCTGAAGGGCGGCCTCGGCTCGGTGAGCGCGAAAACCACGAATGGTTTCACAGTCGGAGCCATCGTCGCCGTCAACGCCATCGGCAGCGCCATCATCGGCGACGGTCCGCATTTCTGGGCGACGCATTACGAACGCGAAAGCGAGTATGGCGGGCTGGGATCGCCGGGCACGTTCAGCGCCGACGCATTGAAGCTCATCGCAAAAGGCGGCGCTTCGCCACGCAACGAAAACACCACCATCGCTATCGTCGCAACCGATGCCGCGCTCGACAAGGGACAGGCCAAACGCCTTGCCGTCATGGCGCATGACGGCATGGGCCGCGCCTTGCGTCCCTCGCACGCCGCCTTCGATGGCGACACCGTTTTTGCCGCCGCCACAGGGGCTAAAGGCGCGCCTTCCATGGGCGAACTGCTGGAGATCGGCACGCTCGCCGCCGACTGCCTCGCCCGCGCCATCGCCCGCGGCGTTTACGAAGCGACAGCCTTGCCGTTTCCCGGCGCGCTCCCCGACTGGCGCACCACATTCGGGGCAAGCCTCCGGTAAGCCGGCGCAGTCACGATGTCGTGACCGTCCATATTTCCGTCGCAAGGATGCGTTTACCTTTCGCTTACAGGAAGCCGTTATGGCTAACGGTGCGTGAACTTCGAGAATTTGGCCTCGTTTTTGCGGGGAGAGTCACATGCGTATCCTGACCACGACCCTTTTTGCCGCTTTTCTCGCCAGCGCGACCATCGGATCGGCTGCGGCCGACCAGAATGTGTCCAGCATCGCGCGAAATCCCGAACTCGCGCGCGAGCAAATCGAGCGGCTTTATCGCCTCGAACAGGCCTTTCTTGCCTGCGACGAGGTGCGCCTCACCGGCCACGACCTGAAAAAGCTCGATGACGCCATTGCGGAATTCGAGGACACATCGGGCCTCGCGGAAAGCGAGCTGGAAACGATCTACCAGCAGGTCGAGGCTGCCGCGTCCGATGCGCCCGGAAACTTCTGCGCCGACATGACCAACGTGTCAGGGGAAATCCGCGCTATCCCTGTTTCGGAAAGCCGGTAAGGAAGCGTTAACGCTTCATCTCAAGGCAACGGCAAGACTTTTCGGGCTCTTCTCTCCGGTTAGTGAGGAGTGAGAAATGCCCGATCGCCGTTTCGTTGCAGCGAGTCCCGATTTCATAGATTTGAAACCCTCGCCCATCCAGCCCGAATGGATTCTGAGCGGCGAACCGAAGGCCCGCGCGGCGGAGGTCGCGCGCAGCGCCGACGGCGCATCCAATACGATGATATGGGATTGCACCGCCGGAAGTTTCCGTTGGTTCTTCGGTGTCGACGAAACCGTTCATATCATCGAGGGCGAAGTCTTCGTGCGCGACGATAAGGACAATGCGCGCCTGTTGCGCGCCGGCGATGTCGCCTTCTTCCCTGCGGGAACCTGGATGACCTGGCGCGTCGACAACTATGTTCGCAAGGTTGCCTTCCTGCGCCATCCCCTGCCGCAGCCCTTCGGCTCGCTGCTGCGCGTCTTCAATTTCGCGATGAACACGCTCCGGCTGAAATTGCGGCGTCCGTCGAAACAGACGGCGGCCTGAATTATTCGCGCGGCCGCTCGCGGCTCGCGATATAAAAGGCGATGGTTCCAATGACGCTCAATGCGAACAGGAACCACAGCACAGGCTCGTAAGAGCCGAAGCGCGCTTCCATCATCGCTATCGTCACGGGCGCGCAGGTGCGCGGTATGATCGACACTGTCGAGAGCGCGCCCGTGATCGCGCCATAGCCGCGCAGGCCAAAGATTTCGACAATCGCCGTCTGGCGCACGATCATCAGCACGCCGGCCGCCATGCCGAAAACCACAGCATAGGCTATGAGCCCCCAACTGCCGAAAGGCGCGACATAGATCAGCATGAGAATGCCGATCGCGAACACCGGAAAGCTGATGCGCCCGTGCCTGCGCGCATTGCCGCTTCGATCCACCACATGCAGGAGAATACGGCCCAGCACAGCGGCCGGCCCGTTGATCGCGAATATCAGCACCGAGAGATCGAGCCCGACGCCGCGCGCCTGCAACAGCGGCATGATATGCACGTTGAGCGCGGTGATCGCGTACCAGTGAACGCTCGCGGCAATCGCAAGCAACCAGAAGGCCGGCTTGCGCAGGGCCGTGCGCAAGGGCGATATGTTGCTGCTGGCAAAGCCGGAGGGGCGCCCGGCCTCGCGCGACTCGATCTTGCGCTTGTATTCCGCCGTACGGCTGCCGATCGTGCCGCGCAGAAAGTAAGCGTTCAGGCAGGCCGGGCCGAAGAACTGCATCACGGCAAGGCCCGTAATCCCTGCGCGCCAGCCGTAATTCGCAAGCAGATAGCTGACGATGGGAATGACGACCGTCGACGACAGGCCCGCGACGATGGAAAGATAGGTGAGGCCGCGCCGGTAATCGCGCACATTGGCTGCGATGATCGCCGCGGTCGTATTGCCGAGCGTCGAGCCCATGGCGATGCCCATGAACAGCCACAGCACATAAAAGCCCACGATGCTGTCGATCAGCGTCCAGGCCGCAAGACAGACGGCGGCGAGCGTCGCGCCGAGCGACATCACGAGATGGCCGCCGTTTCGATCGACCCATTGTCCCACGGGAATGGCGATGAGATCGGCGGTGATGAGGCCGAGCGTGAAAGCGCCGGTCATCTGCGTCGAGGTCCATCCGAATTCCTTCTGCAACGGCGCGAGAAACAGCGTGAAGGAATGGAACATGCAGCCGAGCGCGATCACCTGCGAGATCGACAGGCCCGCAATGAGCATGTTCTCGCGGCGCGCGGGCGATGAAGGCGGCGATAGACTCATGAAGGGTCACTGGCAGTCTGACGCACTTCATCCTCCGCCGGCGTATTCTTGCATGGCTCGGCCGGCGCAGTTTCGCCAGCGGCCCCAAGGTTCTAACCCGCCATAGGGGCATGGTCCATCGTCACACGGCGAACGGCGGCCGTTTCGTTTCAACCCGGGGTTCGCCCCTACGCCGCCATCGCCTTCTTCAGGTTCTCGTCGATCTTGTCCAGAAATCCCGTCGTCGAGAGCCAGCGCTGGTCTGGGCCGACGAGCAGCGCGAGGTCCTTCGTCATGAAGCCGGATTCCACCGTGTCGACGCAGACCTTCTCCAGCGTATCCGCGAATTTTTTCAACTCAGCATTATTGTCGAGCTTGGCGCGATGCAGCAGGCCGCGGCTCCAGGCGAAGATCGAGGCCATGGAATTGGTCGAGGTCTCCTCGCCCTTTTGATGCTGGCGATAATGGCGCGTCACAGTGCCATGCGCGGCTTCCGCTTCCACGGTCATGCCGTCGGGTGTCATCAGCACCGACGTCATCAGTCCCAGCGAGCCATAGCCCTGCGCCACCGTATCGGACTGCACGTCGCCGTCGTAATTCTTGCAGGCCCAGACATAGCCGCCCGACCATTTCAGCGAGGAGGCCACCATGTCGTCGATCAGGCGATGCTCGTACCAGATGCCGGCCGCCTTGAATTTTTCCGCGAACTCCTCGTCGAAAATCTTCTGGAAGAGATCCTTGAAGCGCCCGTCATAGACCTTGAGGATCGTGTTCTTGGTCGAGAGATAGACGGGATAATTGCGCTGCAGGCCGTAGTTGAAGGACGAGCGCGCGAAGTCGATGATCGAATGGTCGAGATTGTACATGGACATGGCGACGCCGGCCGCCGGGAACTTGAACACTTCCTTCTCGATCACCTGCCCGTCATCGCCCTCGAACCTGATTGTCAGCCGGCCCTTGCCGGGGATCAGCATGTCCGTGGCGCGATACTGGTCGCCATAGGCGTGGCGGCCCACGATGATCGGCAGAGTCCAGCCCGGCACGAGGCGCGGAATGTTCCTGCAGATGATCGGCTCGCGGAAAATCGTGCCGCCGAGAATGTTGCGGATCGTGCCGTTGGGCGATTTCCACATTTCCTTGAGCGAAAATTCCTTCACCCGCGCCTCGTCCGGCGTGATGGTCGCGCATTTCACGGCGACGCCATATTTCAGGTTCGCCTGCGCCGCATCGATGGTGATCTGGTCCCGCGTCTCGTCGCGCTTCTGCACGCTGAGATCGAAATAGACGAGGTCGATGTCGAGATAGGGGTGGATCAGCTTGTCCTTGATGAAGGACCAGATGATCCGCGTCATCTCGTCCCCATCCATTTCGACGACGGGATTTGCGACCTTGATTTTGGGCATGGGGAGACCGTTGGGTGTGCGGGCGGGAGTTGGCGCGGTCTATAGCACCTGGCGCGCGGCGGCTGAAAGGGGGCGGGGTGCTCGTTCTTTAGCCGAAGTAGTGAGGCATTGCGGCGGACTGTAGGCGTGCGTCGCGTTCGCGCTTGAATGCCCCGAAGGGGCATGGGACAGTAGCCACGGGTGAAGCGAAGGCTGCAAAGCAGCCGTAACGGAACCCGTGGATTCTATCTCTCGAATTGTCGCTCGCCCCGAAGGGGCGATGGAATTGCACGATACCCGGCACATATTCGCAACTTCTGTTTCACATCGTAACCGCAACCAAGGGCCGCATGCCATGGATCAACGTAGAAATTGCAGAACGGCTGCAACCTTATATTGGCGGTATCATACGTGCAGAGAAAGGAGTTCTCATCGCGATTGGCGGTGCGGAGGACCACTTGCATATATACTTGAGCTGGAAGCCAGAGGGTTCTCTCTCGGACCTGATGCGCATAGTTAAGTCCCGGTCGAGCAAATGGATGCACGAGACTTATCCTGATCTGTCAGAGTTCGCATGGCAGGAGGGCTATAGCGCATTTTCCGTAAGCAAATCGCAGGAGCCTGCTGTCAGGCGCTATATCGCGCAACAAGCTCAACATCACGCGAAACAGGATTTCAAGGAAGAGCTGTTACTTCTGTTTCGAGCACACGGCGTGGAATTCGACGAAAAATACGTCTTCGATTGAAAGTTTTCCGCTGCCCCTTTCGGGGCAGCACAGAATTGGAACCTGGAATCCACGGGTTTCGCTTTGCTTCACCCGTGGCTACTTTCTGCCGCCCCTTCGGGGCGAGACCAGCAACGACTGCAATCCTCACAACCCTGCAAGCGCCTCGTTCAGCGTCTTGCTCGGCCGCATCGCAGCGGACGTTTTCGCATTATCCGGCACGTAATAGCCGCCGGTATCCACCGGCTTTCCCTGCGCGGCGATCAGTTCTTCGTTGATCTTCGCTTCGTTGGCCGTCAGCTTTTCGGCCAGCGGCTTGAACTTCGCCTGCAACTCGGCGTCCTTCGGCTGCGCGGCCAAGGCCTGCGCCCAGTAGAGGGCGAGGTAGAAATGGCTGCCGCGGTTGTCGATCTGGCCGACCTTGCGCGCGGGATTGCGGTTGAACTCGAGCACCTTGCCGATGGCCGTGTCGAGCGTATCGGCCAGCACGCGCGCCTTGGCGTTGTTGTAGGTGTCGGCCATGTGTTCGAGCGAAGCGCCGAGCGCCAGCATTTCGCCAAGGGAATCCCAGCGCAGGTAGCCCTCTTCGTTGAACTGCTGCACGTGCTTGGGGGCCGAGCCGCCCGCGCCCGTCTCGAACAGACCGCCGCCCGCGAGCAGCGGCACGACCGAGAGCATCTTGGCGGAAGTGCCGAGTTCCATGATCGGGAAGAGGTCGGTGAGATAGTCGCGCAGCACGTTGCCGGTGACGGAGATCGTGTCCTGCCCCATGCGGATGCGATCGAGCGAGAACTTGATCGCCTCGACCGGCGCGAGAATACGGATGTCGAGCCCGTTGGTGTCGTGGTCCTTAAGGTACTTCTCGACCTTGACGATGAGCTGCGCGTCATGGGCGCGGGCCTTGTCGAGCCAGAACACCGCCGGCGTGTTGGTCAGGCGTGCCCGGCGCACGGCGAGCTTCACCCAATCCTGCACCGGCGCATCCTTCACCTGGCACATGCGGAAGATGTCGCCGGTCTCGACGGGACGCTCCAGCAGCACCTTGCCATCTTCCGCGACAACGCGAACGACGCCATCGGCGGCCATCTCGAAGGTCTTGTCGTGCGAGCCGTATTCCTCGGCCGCCTGCGCCATCAGGCCGACGTTCGGCACGGTGCCCATGGTCTTCGGGTCGAACGCGCCGTTCGTCTTGCAATCCTCGATGCAAGCCTGGAAGAGGCGCGCATAGCTGCGGTCGGGAACCACGGCCATCGCGTCGCGCGCCTTGCCGTCCTTGTCCCACATCTTGCCGCCTTCGCGCACCATCGCCGGGATGGAGGCGTCGATGATCACGTCGCTCGGCACGTGCAGCACGGTGATGCCCTTGTCGGAATTCACCATCGCAAGGTCCGGGCGCTTGGCATATTGCGCGGCGATGTCGGCCTTGATCGCGGCCTTCTCGGCGTCCGGCAACGTCTCGATCTTGGCGAGCATGTCGCCGAGGCCGTTGTTGAGATTGACGTTGAGCTTCTTCAGCGTATCCGCATGCTTGGCGATCACGTCCTCGAAGAAGACCGAGACGACATGGCCGAAGATGATGGGATCGGAGATCTTCATCATCGTCGCCTTGACGTGCAGCGAGAAGAGAACGCCGTCCTTCTTCGCCTGTTCGATCTGTTCGGCGAAGAAGGCGCGCAGCGCCTTGCGGCTCATCACGGCCGCGTCGATGATCTCGCCCGCCTGCAGCGGCTGCTTCGCCTTCAGCACGGTGACCGCGCCGTCCTTGCCGACATGTTCGATGCGCGCGGCGGTCGCGGCAGCGACGGTGGTCGAGACTTCAGAGCCGAAGAAATCGCCGTTCTGCATGTAGACGACGTTGGTCTTGGAGTCCTTGGACCACGCGCCCATCTTGTGCGGATTGTTGCGCGCATATTGCTTGACGGCCGGCGCGGCGCGGCGGTCCGAATTGCCTTCGCGCAGAACCGGGTTCACGGCGCTGCCGAGCACCTTGCCGTAGCGGGTGCGGATATCCATTTCGGCGTCGCTCGAAGGATTGTCGGGATAATCGGGAACCTTGTATCCCTTGGACTGAAGCTCCTTGATCGCCGCCTTGAGCTGCGGGATCGACGCCGAGATATTCGGCAGCTTCATGATATTGGCTTCGGGCTTCAGCGTCAGTTCGCCGAGCGCCGTGAGCTCGTCGGGAATGCGCTGCTGCGCTGTGAGGTTCTCGGGAAAGTTCGCGAGAATGCGGCCCGCCAGTGAAATGTCGCGCAGCTTCACGGACACGCCTGCCGCGCCCACGAAAGCCTCGACGATGGGCAGCAGGGAATAAGTGGCGAGCGCCGGGGCCTCGTCGACTTTCGTCCACATGATTTCGAGCTTGGACATGTTGGCCTTTCGCTTTATCTGGCTGTTCTTGCAGCGAATTCTAGGGAAGCTCGGCCGCGGCGGAATTTTGGGTCAGCCCTTGCAACCGGTTCGCGCCGCCCCATAGCACGCGGGCCGGGCAAGGCAAAGAGCCCGCCCCGGCCATTCCCGCCTGCCGGCCTCAATCATTAGTTGACTGGAATCGTTGCCCGTCTCCAAAAGCTGCTCCCTGCGGGCGCTTTCCCGTATGGAATGCGTGGCTGATATGGGCGGGACGATAGACCGCGCAGCCTCAAGCCGCAGCGGCTGATCGCAATCAGGTCAGAAACCCGTAAGCCGCGGCCAGATGGCCTCGCTTGGCCTCCAGATAGGTCAGCACTTCTGCGGGCAGGACAGAGTCGGTGAAATTGTCGGATGCATAAATCCGGCTCAGCGAAGCAAAGGCAGCCTCAACGTCTGCGGCGCTTGCATCGGGATCCAAGCCCAACGCCTTGTGCGGCGTATTCTGGCTATCCACGGGCTTGCTTTCCAGCCGTCGGGCCCTGGGCAAATCCGCCGGCACGACTTCGCAGATCGCCGTTTTGGCAAGCAGATGCATGACGCCATTGAGCTCCTCGAATTCCAGGAACTGGCTGTCGTTGTTCAGCGTGCGCATAACAGTGGAAGAAGGCATGACCAGCAGATTGCCTTTCAGCCTGCGCTCTCCGGTCAGCGTTATATCGACAAGCATCCGCGTTTTGTCGTTTTCGCCATTGAACATGCTGATACTCCGGAGAGGAGCATCATCGCTAATCTCAATGTATGAAGGCCTCGATAAAGAAATGGCTTGCAAAAGGCCATTTACTCCACCTTGGCGCCCGTCACCCTCACGATCCTCCCATATTTCTCCGTATCCTCAGCCAGAATCTTTCCATATTCCTCCGGCGTCGAAATAAACACGCCGCCGCCCAGATCATCCATTTTCTTGCGGATACCGGGATCGCGCAGGGCGTTGTTGATCTCGCGATTGAGCAGATTGATGATTTCGCGCGGCGTGCCCGCCGGCGCGCCGACGCCAAAGAGCGCGCTCGATTCATAACCCGGCACGGTCTCGCCGATCGTCGGCACGTCGGGCAACAACTCCGAACGCTGCGATGTGGAGACACCAAGCGCCTTCAGCTTGCCCGTCGAAATGAGATCGCCGAGGCCCGACACCGCCGTCAGCGTCATCTGCACCTGCCCCGAAAGCGTGTCCTGCGTCGCCAGCGACGCGCCGCGATAGGGAACATGCACGATATCGACGCCCGCCATCAGCTTGAAGAGTTCGGCGGCCATATGCGGCCCCGTGCCGATACCGGCGGAGCCGTAATTCAACTTGCCGGGATTCTTCTTCGCGTAGTCAATGAGTTCGGCGACCGTATTCACGGGCACGGAGGGATGCACGACAAGCACCTGCGCCTGCCGCGCGAAACTCGCCACCGGCGCGATATCGCGCAGGAAATTATATTTGAGATTGGAATAGAGGGTCGCATTCACCGTCTGCGACGGCGCGACAGTCACGATCGTATAGCCGTCGGCCGGCGAACGCACGACGAATTCCGTCGCAAGGTTCGTCCCCGCGCCAGGCCGGTTCTCGATCACGAAGGGCTGGCCGAGACGATCCGTCAGCCACTGCCCCAGCAGGCGCGCATAAATGTCGTTCGGTCCGCCCGCAGCCACCGCCACGATGAAGCGCACGGGCCGCGAGGGGTATTTGTCCTGAGCGAAAACAGCGCCGCCTGAAAGCGTGGCTGCAACAGCCCCCGCCGTCATGCGATGAAATCCGCGGCGATCGATCATCATTCCCTCCCGGTTTCTTGTAAATCCTGTCTCACACAGGTGGGCGACCTTTGTCGATCCTGTTGCATGAATTTGCATGACGCTTGGGCCGCAGCCCGCGCCAAATCATTGCGGCCCAACATTGCATCATGCACATCGTCGTGCTCACATAATGTCTCATTCACGCCGTCTGGAGGGGACGATGCTGAAAGCATTCACTGCACTTGCGCTCGCCGCAACAATCTCGATTCCCGCTCTCGCGCAGCAGCCCATGGCTTTGCGCGACATGGGTTCGTTTCACGTTGGCGGGCGCGCCGTCGAAATCTCCGGCCAGCCCGTGAAGGAAATCCAGCGCGTCGCCGGCGGTCCCATGTCGAAGCTCGACCTCAACGGCGTTTACACTGCCGAGCAGATGTATGCGCAATATTTCCTCGTTCAGAATCCGAAGAGCCAATGGCCCGTCTTGATGTGGCACGGCGGCGGATTGACCGGCGCAACTTACGAAACGACGCCCGATGGCCGCGAAGGCTGGCGCGACATGCTCATCCGCAAGGGTTGGGACGTCTATGTCACCGATGCGACGGAACGCGGGCGCTCGGGCTTTGCCTCGCCGCTCATCTGGAAGGACGACCCGGTCTTTCTCACCGCAAGCGATCCATGGGAGCGTTTCCGCATCGGCCCCGGCGCCGGCTCCTGGAACAAGGATCCGGCTCTGCGCAAACTGCTGCCAGGCAACCAGTTCCCCATCGAGGCTTACGACAATTTTCTGAAGCAGATCGTGCCGCGATGGCTCTCGACCGACAGAGCCATCATCGATGCCTATGTCGCCCTGATCGACAAGGTCTGCCCGTGCATCGTACTTGCACACAGCCAGGGCGGACATTTCGCCTTTCGCGCCATCGAGCAACGGCCCGACAAGGTGAAGGCGCTCGTCTCCGTCGAGCCCGCAGCTTCGCCCGATGTCAGCAAGGCGAAAGCGCTCAAGGACGTCCCGATGCTCCTCGTCTATGGCGATTACATCGAGCAGGATCCGCGCTGGGTCGATTACCGCAAGAATGCGCTCGCCTACGCAGCCGAAATGAAAAGCGCCGGCGGGAGTTTCGATGTCGTCAATCTCCCCGAGCAGGGCATCAAAGGCAATTCGCACATGCTGATGATGGACAAGAACAACCGCGAGATTCTCGAAGTCATCGACAAGTGGATGGTCGCGAAAGGGCTGGCGCAGAGGTAGCAAACGTACAGCAAATGTCATCCTTCGATACGCGCCCGACGGGCGCTACTCAGGAGGAGGGTGGCGATGCAGGATAGCCCTCATCCTGAGTAGCCCGCGAAGCGCGCGTATCGAAGGACGAGGGCCTGATAAAACTTCTCACCACAGCGCCTTGCTGGCGCGCCGCGCGCCTTCCACCATGGCGGCAAGCTTTGCCCAGGCGACGTCGGGATGAACTTCGTCGCCGGCGCCTGACGAGGCAAAGCCGCAATCGTTCGACGCGATGACCCGCTCGCGACCGACGACGCCCGCGAAACGCGCGATGCGCTGCGCCACCAGATCGGGATGTTCCACCAGCGTCACGCAGTGTGAGACGACACCCGGCAGCAGCAACTTTCCGTCAGCCAGTTTCGTTTCTTCCCACACCTGCCATTCATGCTCGTGACGCGGGTTGGCGGCTTCGAAGGAATAGCCGCAGACGTTCAACTTCATCAGCAGATCGACGAAGTGCCTGAGCTCGAGATCGTAGAGGCGCGGCGCGACATTCGTGCTGTAGCAGGTATGAAAGCGCACGCGATCCCCGGGAATACCGCGCAGCGCATGGTTGATGATCTCGACCTGCGCGGCAATGAATTTTCGGCATTCCTCCACGCCGAGATCGGGATGCCGGTCGTAATGCGTCGCAAGGCGGGGATCGTCGACCTGCACGAGAAAGCCTGCATCCACGATGGCCCGATATTCCTCGCCCATCGCCTCGGCGAGCGCGATATAATATTCCTCATCACTCGAATAATATTGATTGGGATAATAGAGCGCGACATTGCTCGGCGAGAGGGCCGTCATGAATATCTCTTCATGGTTTTGCCCGGCGCTCGCCGCCTTGAGATTGACGATATCCGCTGCGACTTCCTTCTGCCCGACATATTTCACCGGCCCCGTGCAGGCGAAGACCTGACGCTTCCTGGGCATCGCGAGTTTCAGCGGTCGGGCGGCATACATCACACCCAATTCTTCATAGACTGCCGCAAACGCGGATTTGTCACGTGTCGGCCCGCTATGGCCGAATGTCATCTCGACGGGCGAGAAGCCGGATAGGCGGCTCGCCGTATAATTGTTCCAGCTCGATTTGCTGTGCTCGCCATCGTCGATCACATCGATCCCGAGATGACATTGCCGCGCGACGATGTTCTCGACGGACGCCTTGATCTCGGCCGCAAGCTCTGCGGACAAATCGCCCGACGCTTCCTTCTCCTGCAATTTTGCATAGAGTTCCGGCGTGCGTGGAAGGCTGCCCACATGGCTCGTCAGAATGCGATGCGTGCTGGATTTCATGGCGATTCATCTCTCCCCTGGAAGTGTCGCTCGCTTGCAGGCGTCGTCCGTTCACAGCTACAGTGCGCACAGGGCAATGGCGAGAAAATGTTTCGCACTTCGGAGGGTTCGTCATGATTTCATATCGCAGCATCGTCCGTTGCGCCCTGCCTGCGATCCTGTTCGCGGCGGCGACCTCGCTGCAGGCGCAGGAGAATTTCTTTCAGGGCAAGACGGTAACCATCGCGGTCGGCGCGGCGACAGGCGGCGGGCTCGATACCTATGCGCGTCTCGTCGGCCGCCATCTCGGTAAGCACATATCAGGCAATCCCAATGTCGTCGTCGCCAACATGCCCGGCGCGGGCGGACAGGTTGCAGCGCGTCACATCTATGCCGTCGCCGCAAAAGATGGCACGCAGCTCGCGACCTTCTTTCCGAGCGTGCTCATCGATCCCCTGCTGAATTCCGCCCAGCGCGGCATCGACCCGAGCCGGTTGCAATATATCGGCAATGCGCGCGCCGAAGTTTCGGTCTGCGTCTTCCGCCGCGACGCCCCGGTGAAGACGCTTGAAGATTTGCGCACGAACGAAGTCGTCATCGGCGCAACGACGCCAGGTAGTCAGGTCGTCGATTATCCCGTTGTCGAAAGCCGGCTGCTCGGAATCAAGTTGAAAGTGACGTCCGGTTATAAAGGCACGCGCGAAATCGCCGCCGCCATCGAGAAGAACGAAGTGCAGGGCATTTGCGGCATCGGCTGGACATCCATCAAGGTTCAATATGCCGACATCACCACGCCCAATTCCATGTTCCGCGTCTTCATGCAGGAAGACGCCAAGGGCGATCCCGAACTCAACGCCGCCAGGGTGCCCTTGCTGGCGTCGCTGGCGCGCAACGACGAAGAGCGCGCCGTGCTCGACCTGCTCTACGCGCAAAATCTTCTCGCGCGCCCCTATGTCGCGCCGCCCGAAACGCCAGCCGATCGCGTCGAAATCCTGCGCACCGCCTTCATGCGCATGACCGCCGATCCCGAATTGCAGGGCGAAGCCAAGAAGATGCGCATTGAAGTCGAGGGCACGTCCGGGGCTGACATGCAAAAAATTGTGGCGTCCATGTATGCTGCGCCGAAGGGCGCGGTCGAGAAACTGGCGGAGATGTTGAAGCGGAATTGAGCGAGGAAGTGTGTCATCCCGCAAAACGCGAAGCGTTTAGGCGGGATCGCGATGATTTCAATTCACACCGATCCCGGACCGCCTTCGGCGTCCGGGATAACATGGCTTAAACCTGCTCACTTCCACGGCACTTTCGCGCCAATCAAAATAAACGCGATGTGACATGGCTCCTTGCCGCGGTTCGACCAGGCGTGCCATGTTCCCTGTTGCACGATGACATCGCCCGCTTTCACCAATCGTTCTTCATCGTCGAGGATCAGATATATTTCGCCGGAGAGAATGATCGCATAGTCGATGCTCTCGGTGCGATGCATGCCGTGATGCCTGTCGTCATGGCGCATCTCGATGCCCGTGCCTGCGATTTTGCGTCCCTCGTTCTCCGCCTTCCAGCCTTTCTCCTCGCCGCTCATGCCGCGCACGACGCTGTCGGGCGCATATTCGACGACGCGGAAGATCGAGCCGTTCATCGGCGGCGTGATGCCGATCGTGCGATCGGCGGCGTCGCGATCGTCCACCAGCGTCGCGGGCGTCTCGTCGGTCACCCAGAACAGCGTGGAGATGACGCCGGGGCGCGGCGCCGGCTGCACCTTCTGGGCTTCGCCATCGCTCAAGAAAACGGCCTTGCCGCTGGCGTCATGTCCGGTCACCACCCGGCGGAACGGTTTCACCATTTTGTCCTCCCTGATTTTGGTGCCATCATTCAGGAAGATCGCATTCAAGGGAAGGGAGGCCCGTTCATGGCGCGCGAATATTTCGAGGGAACCTGGCAGAAGAACCGTTCGTTCACGCCGGCCGTGGCGACGCAAGGCGGGCGCATGGTCTTTGCGGCGGGTCACGGCGCGATCCACGACGACGAGGGCAAGTCGCTTGCCGGCGATTTCGCGGCGCAGGCGCGTCAGGCTTTCGCGCTTCTCGACAGGACGCTGCAACGTGCCGGCGCGAGCCTGAAAGACCTGACGACCGTCACGGTGTTCATCATCGACACGCGCTTCGGCAACGACTTCGTCGAAATCCGCAAGGCGTTTTTCCCGGATGGAAAATTTCCGGCGAGCGCGCTCATCACGGTCGCGGGCTTCGCCCATCCGCACATGATGGTCGAGATTCAGGGCATAGCTGTCGTCGACTGAAGGCGATTATTGCGCAGGCGCTGGCTTGCGCATCTTCACTTCTCGAAATCCGCCGCCAGCCTGTTCGGGCGGCAGCGCCGGCTTCACGACGGCGAAACCGGTTGGAGCAGGCGAAGTCTCGTGCGCGCCGGCGCTCACCGAACCCACGGGTGTGCGGTCTGTATTGTAGCGCTGGTTGAACAGGCGCGCCTGTTCCTCGCGCTGCTCGAGGCGAATGCGGCCCTGCGCCCGCTGGCGCGCCTCGGCTTCGGCCTTCTTCGCGGCCGCTTCCTTCTCAATCCGCTCGCTGACGATGCGCTCCTCTTCAGCGCGGTTCTGCAGGCTCGAATTGGAGGGTTGCATCAGCACAAACATGGCGACGGCGAAAGCGCCGCAGCCGCACATCATCAGGATTCGCTCGGGCGAAACGGCGCTTTTCTGCTGCCCCCTCGGGGCGGGTTGCCATCTGCGCAAGGTCGCCACGTCAAAACTCCGTAATCGCCGCGATACGCAGCGGCGCGACCCCATGGTAAAAACACATGGTCAACAAATCCTTGCCGGCCACGCAAATTTTTAAAAATAAATTCGAGCTACCCCACCGTGCCCTTCACGGTCTCGATCAATTGCTTCAGCGTGAAGGGCTTCGGCAGGAATCCGAATTCCTCGCCTTCCGGCAGGTTCTTCGCAAAAGCGTCCTCGGCATAGCCTGAAACGAAAATGATCTTCGCCTTGATGCCACGCTTGCGCAATTCTCCGAACATGGTCGGCCCGTCCATCTCGGGCATCACCACGTCGGAGACGATGAGATCGATCTTGCCTTCGGCCTTCTCCACGACTTCGAGCGCCTCGACCCCCGAACCCGCTTCCAGCACCGTATAGCCGCGCGAGGCAAGCGCACGCGCGCCGAAGGCGCGAACCGCTTCCTCGTCCTCGACCAGCAGGATGGTGCCGCGTCCTGTCGCATCGGCCGCGACGGTGGACTTTGGCTCTTCGACGGGCTTGACGATTTCTTCGGGCGCCGGGATGTGGCGCGGCAGGAAGATACGGAAGGTCGTCCCCTTCCCCACCGTGGTGTCGCAGGCGATGTAGCCGCCGGTCTGCTTGACGATGCCATAGACCATCGAGAGGCCGAGGCCCGTGCCCTTGCCGACTTCCTTCGTCGTGAAGAAAGGTTCGAATATCTTTTCCTTCACATCGTCGGGAATGCCGTGGCCGGTATCCTCGATCTCCACGACGACATAATCGCCGGGGATGAACCCGGGTTCGTTGATCTTCGCACTCTCTTCGTGATCGACATTGCGCGTGCGCAACATGATCTTGCCGCCATCGGGCATGGCGTCGCGCGCGTTGACAACGAGATTCACGATCACGTTTTCGAACTGGTTGATGTCCGCTTTCACCAGCCAGAGATCGCGCCCGTGCTTGAGATCGAGATCGATCTTCTCGCCGACGAGACGGCGCAGCAGGATTTGCAGGTCCGCAAGCACGTCGCCGAGTTGCAGCGTCTGCGGACGCAACGTCTGCCTGCGCGAGAAGGCCAGCAACTGCCGCACAAGCCCCGCCGCGCGATTGGCGTTCTGCTTGATCTGCATGATGTCGCCGAACGAGGGATCGGTCGGGCGATGGCGCGCCAGCAGAAGATCGGAAAAGCCGATGATCGCCGTCAGCACGTTGTTGAAGTCGTGCGCGACGCCGCCGGCGAGCTGGCCGATGGCCTGCATCTTCTGCGATTGCGCGAAACTCTCCTGCAACGTCTTCTGCTCGGTCGTGTCGAGCGCGAAGATCGTGGCGCAGGCGCCGTCGCCGCTATTCTCCGCAGGCGACACGAAGAGCCGCGCGGAGCGCCGTTCGTCGTTGGCGATGCCGGCGTCGACGGGAACAATGTCGCTGCGGTCCTGTTCGGCGAGCGCAATGGCCGCACGCAATGCATCGTGATCGCGCTGCGTGATGCCGTCGAAAATCGAGCGTCCGCCCTCCGCGCCTTTCATGGCATCGGGCACGAGCCGCGCGAAGGCCGCATTGGCGCGCACGATGGTGCCGGCTTTGTCGACAGTCGAGATCGCCATCGGCGTCTGGTTGAAGAAGCGCGCGAAGCGCACTTCCGCCGCGCGCAGGTTCTCGGCTGGTTCTTCGCCGGGCGCGCGGTTGATGACGAGCGTGCGCGATGAGCCGGGCGTGCGATCCTGCGCGAAGGCGACGCGGTGGAGGAGACGCACCGGCAGCGCCTGTCCATTGCGACGACGCAGATCGACATCGAATTGTTCGGTGACGACCGAGCCCGCAGCGCCCGCCGTCGCCAGCAGCAGCGATGCGCCATGCCCCGCGACGATGTCGGACAGCGCGAGCCCGCCCGTGCCGACCTGCGTGAGATCGTAGTCGAGCCAGCCCGCCAGCGTCGCATTCATGTAGGAAATGCGCCCGTTGCCTTCGGCCGAGAAAAATCCCGCCGGCGCATGATCGAGAAAGTCGATCGCGTGCTGCAGTTCCTGGAAGACATTCTCGTGGCGTGCGCGCTCGCGCGTGATGTCAGCGACGATCCACAGGGTCGCGCGCTTCTGCGCGAAGCGTTCGAGCGGGCGCACGCGAATGCGATACCAGCCGACGGGCCCATCGCCCATCAGCGGCGGCGACAGTCGCACTTCTTCCGCCGCGCGCTTGCCGTCTCTTGCCGCCTGCGCGAGGCGATAGACCGCTTCGGAAACTTCCGGCGTGCCGGAAAACAGCCGCTCCACCGTGCGCAAATCAGCCGGATCGCTCGCGCCGGACAGCGTCATATAGGTTTCGTTGGCGTATTGAACGCGCGTATCGCCCTCGGTGACGAGAAGCCCCTCCGCCGCCGTATCGGAAATCAGCTTGGTGATGTCGTTGCGCGCGGCCTGCCCGGAAAATTGCAGGAATCCCACGGCATAGGCGAAGAGCCCGATCACCCCGACGATGGCGAGAAAGGCGAGCAGTCCAAGCGTCAGCCGCCCGGCCTGCGCCTGTGGCAGGAAGGAATAGGATGCCACGGCGCCGACCAGCACGACGGCCAGCAGAAGTACGAGACCGGGGCTGCCGGTCCGCTCCGTGCGATCCAGCGCGGCGGGGGGAGGCGTCTGGTTCATGAATTCACCTTGCGAACGCCGGCGCGGCCGCGTGAGTCGCTTAAATCATCGAGTCGCTATGTACAGGATTCCGGCAGGAAAGTGATGTGGCGCGCACGCATCGTCATGGACATTGCGAAGTCCGGCGCGAGGTGCGGGATTTCCGCCCGCCCTGCTTTTGCGGGCAGCCGCTTGCTCTCAAACCGTTCGGGACAAGGGCCTTTCCCAAAGAGGTTAACCATTTGTTAATGAAACCGCCGCGTAACCGTCCCGCGCGTGTTATGGTGAAGCGTGTTGACTTTGCCGTGACCGCGGGGCGATAGCCCGCTCGGTTCGGCTGGCGGCGCGATCGGGACTGCCCACAGGATGGTCCCGAAACCGCCGTTGCGGAGTTGTGGTCTGGTGCGGACGAGGCCAGCGGGCGCGATGCGCGCGCAGTCCGGGCTGGAAGCGTTAAGGATTTCGAGTATGGAAACGATCAACAGGATCCTGAACGGCGATACCGGCACGCTGCTGACTTATCTCGTCAGCGCGGTTGTCGTGCTGCTCGTTCTGTTTCTCCTGATCTACCTGCTGCGCCTGATTCTCAGCGGACGCATTCGCGGCGCGAGCCGCAGCCGCAACCGCCAGCCGAGGCTCGGCGTCGTCGACGCCTACGAGATCGACCGCCAGCGCCAGCTCGTCATCGTGCGCCGCGACAATGTCGAACATCTCATCATGATCGGCGGCCCCAACGACGTGGTGATCGAGCCCTCGATCCAGCGCGGCGCGCCCGAGGCCGTCCGCCTGCCGCGCGAGACTATCGCGCCGGGAACCGAAGTCCCGGTTCAGCAGGTTGCGCCTCAGCCTGCGCCCGCCCCTGCTCCTGCCCCGCAGATGCCGGCCGCGCCGCCGCCGGTGGTTCAGCCCACAATCTTCCAGCCGCCTGCGCCGCCGCCGCGCCCTGCCAGCCCGCCGCCTCCGGTTACGCCGCCGACTGCCCGGCCGTCGACCACGACGCCGCCGATCACGCCCCCCGCGCCCATCACCCCGCCCCCGATGCCGCAGCGTCCGGCGACCCCGCCGCCCCCGCCGCCTGCCGCGCCAAAACCATCGGCGCCGACAGTCGTTGCGCCTCCGCGCCCCGCAAGCCCGCCGCCGCCACCTCCCCCGCGTCCGGCGACAATTCCGCCAGCGCCTGCGAAACCCGCTGCACCCCCGCCACCGCCCTTCGGCAGCCGCCCAGCGCCGCCGCCGCCTCCCCCGCCGCCGGCTCCTGCCGCTCCGAGGCCTGTTACGCCTGCCGCCGTTCCCCCGCCCTCGGCGAGCGCGCCGCCGCGCCCGCCCCTGCCGGGCGGCGCTTCGGCCTCCGTTGCGCCTCCCGCAGCGGCATCCGCCGCCGCGCCCAAGGGGAACGACCCTCTCGACGCGCTCGAGGAAGAAATGGCGAAGCTGCTCAATCGGAAATGAGCTTCAGCGCCACGGGCGCTCAAGTGCGTAACGATTGAGCCAAAGATGGCTCGCCTGACGACTTAAAGCAGCATTGACCAAACAAAAACGGCCCCGTTTCCGGGGCCGTTTTCCGTTTCGAATTTCCAAAAAAACCGCTCACTCGTCGCGATAGACGCGCTCGCGTTTCTCGTGCCGCTCCTGCGCCTCCAGCGACAGGGTCGCGATCGGCCGGGCGTCGAGACGCTTCAACGAGATCGGTTCGCCCGTCTCCTCGCAATAGCCGTAGGTACCCTCGGCGAGGCGCTCCAGTGCGGAATCGATCTTGGCGATCAGCTTGCGCTGGCGATCCCGGGCGCGAAGCTCGATGGCGCGATCGGTCTCCGAAGAGGCCCGGTCCGCGATATCCGAGTGATTCTCGTTTTCGGCCTGCAGGGCGACCAGAGTCTGCTTCGCCTCCGCCAGAATGTCTTCCTTCCAGACGAGCAGCTTGCGCCGGAAATACTCGCGCTGGCGCTCGTTCATGAAGTCCTCGTCCTCGTTGGGACGATATTTTTCGTCGATCAGGTCGGCAGCACTCATACGGAACGAACTCCCTGATTTCCGCGCGCTTATAGCGACTGCCCCGATTCCCTGCAATCGCCTCGCGAGGATTTGGTGAAAAGCCATGACAGGGGTGTGAACAAGTTTTGAGCGAGCGCTCACGCTCACGCCATCTGTCTCGTGACGCGAAGCGGTGCGGGAATTTCGGACTTGTGCGCATTAACCAAAATCTTCGGGAATTCGCGGATAGAACAAAAAAAGAACTTGCGCATGGGAACAAATGGCGTACACTTTCTCATCGACAGCCCGGACGGATGTTCGTGACGGGGGACTAACAAGATATCGGACTTGCCCGATATCGCGGACCAAAAAGGAGCGATAGTGTGAGCCAAGCGAATCTCCGCCTCGTGGAAGGAACTTCCGTGGACAAGACCAAGGCGCTCGACGCAGCGCTGTCGCAGATCGAACGCGCCTTCGGCAAAGGTTCGATCATGCGGCTGGGCAAGAACCAGCAAGCCGTTGAAATCGAAACCATTCCGACGGGCTCTCTCGGGCTCGACATCGCCCTTGGCGTCGGCGGCCTGCCGCGCGGGCGCGTCATCGAGATTTATGGGCCGGAATCTTCCGGCAAGACCACGCTGACACTGCATGCCATCGCTGAGGCGCAGAAGCGCGGCGGCGTCTGCGCCTTTGTCGATGCCGAACATGCGCTCGACCCGATCTATGCCCGCAAACTCGGGGTGAACCTCGAGGATCTCCTGATTTCGCAGCCCGATACGGGCGAGCAGGCCCTTGAAATTGCGGACACTCTGGTGCGCTCCGGCGCGGTCGACGTGCTCGTGGTCGACTCGGTGGCGGCGTTGACGCCGCGCGCCGAAATCGAAGGCGAAATGGGCGATGTTCAGCCCGGCCTGCAGGCGCGCCTGATGAGTCAGGCCCTGCGCAAGCTGACCGCCTCGATCTCCAAGTCGAAGACCATGGTCATCTTCATCAACCAGATCCGCATGAAGATCGGCGTGATGTACGGCTCTCCGGAGACGACGACAGGCGGTAACGCGCTGAAATTCTATGCTTCCGTGCGCCTCGACATCCGCCGCATCGGCGCCATCAAGGACCGCGAGGAAGTTACCGGCAACCAGACCCGCGTCAAGGTGGTCAAGAACAAGGTCGCCCCGCCTTTCAAGCAGGTCGAGTTCGACATCATGTACGGCGAGGGCATTTCGAAAGTCGGCGAGCTCGTCGACCTCGGCGTGAAGGCGGGCGTCGTCGAAAAATCGGGCGCATGGTTCTCCCACGACAGCCAGCGTCTCGGCCAGGGCCGTGAAAACGCCAAAACCTTCCTGAAGGACAATCCCGACGTCGCCGCCCGCATCGAACAGGCGATCCGCGGCAATGCCGGCCTGATCGCCGACAAGATTCTCGACGAGGTCGATCCCTCCGAGGCCGATTCGGACGACTGATCGCTTTTGTTTTCACACTGGCGTTTCCCATCCGGGAGCCTTTCGGCCGGATAGCAGGCGTGCCGCCGCCTGCGCTCCAGAACAGGTTTCGTAGAACGGTCCCCTCTACAGGCCCTCGACCGGACAGGCTCCTGGACGGGCCGGAACCTCAGAAGCGGTTCCGGCCCGTCTTTTATTTTTAGAAGAGTTCGCAGGAGCATCGCCCTGCCCCACCATTTTCGCTACCCAAAACATCGGCGCGCCGCCCGAATCCCGCCGGTTTCGTTTTCGCTTCAACTGATTTAGAAGAACCGCGAACCTACGGCACAAGCGACCAAAGCTGGACGAAATGAGCGGCGTTAACGAGATCAGATCGGCGTTTCTGGATTACTTCGCGAAGAACGGCCACCAGCCCGTCGATTCGTCGCCCCTCGTTCCCCGCAACGATCCGACGCTGATGTTCACCAACGCCGGCATGGTGCAGTTCAAGAACGTCTTCACCGGCGTCGAGAAGCGCCCCTATTCCCGCGCCGTGACAGCGCAAAAATGCGTGCGCGCCGGCGGCAAGCACAACGACCTCGACAATGTCGGCTATACCGCGCGCCATCACACCTTCTTTGAAATGCTCGGGAATTTTTCCTTCGGCGATTATTTCAAGGAAGGCGCGATCGAATTGGCCTGGGGGCTGATCTCCAAGGAGTTCGCCCTGTCGAAAGACCGGCTTCTCGTCACCGTCTATCACGACGACGACGAGGCCTATAATTTGTGGAAGAAGATCGCCGGCTTTTCCGACGACCGCATCATCCGTATCGCGACCTCCGACAACTTCTGGCAGATGGGCGACACTGGCCCCTGCGGCCCGTGCTCGGAAATCTTCTTCGATCAGGGTCCGGATTTTCAGGGCGGGCCTCCCGGCTCGCCGGACGAGGACGGCGACAGATTCCTCGAATTCTGGAATCTCGTCTTCATGCAGTTCGATCAGGTCGCGCCCGGCGACCGCCGTCCGCTGCCGCGTCCGTCGATCGACACCGGCATGGGCCTCGAGCGCATGGCGGCGATTCTGCAGGGCGCTGCCTCGAACTACGATACCGATCTTTTCCGCGCGCTGATCCGCGCCTCCGAAGAAGCGACCGGCGTACGCGCGGAAGGCGGGAATCGCGCCAGCCATCGCGTCATCGCCGACCACCTGCGCGCGTCCTCTTTTCTCGTCGCCGATGGCGTCCTGCCATCCAACGAGGGCCGTGGCTATGTGCTTCGCCGCATCATGCGCCGCGCCATGCGCCATGCGCAGCTGCTCGGCGCAAAAGATCCGCTCATGTGGCGTCTCGTGCCCGCGCTCACGCGCGAGATGGGCCGCGCCTATCCCGAACTTCTGCGCGCCGAGGCGCTGATCACCGAAACGCTGAAGCTCGAAGAGACGCGCTTTCGTGTCACGCTGGCGCGCGGCCTCGCCATGCTCGACGACGAGACCCGCGATCTCACCGCCGGGGCGAGCCTCAACGGCGAAACGGCGTTCAAACTCTACGACACCTACGGCTTTCCGCTCGATCTCACGCAGGACGCCTTGCGCGCGCGCGGCATCGGCGTCGACCTCGATGTTTTCAACGCCGCGATGGAGCGCCAGCGCGCCGAGGCCCGCAAGGCCTGGGCCGGCTCGGGCGAATCGGCGACAGAGACGGTCTGGTTCGGCATTCGCGAACGCGCCGGCGCGACAGACTTTTTAGGCTACGACACGGAAAAGGCCGAAGGCATCGTCAGCGCGCTCGTTCGTGAAGGCGCGGAAGTTTCGAGCCTGTCCGCCGGACAAAACGGCCTTGTCGTCCTCAACCAGACGCCATTTTACGGGGAATCCGGCGGCCAGACCGGCGATACCGGACGCATCGTCGCGACGGGCCTGGAAGCGGAAGTCACCGAGACCCAGAAAAAACTCGGCGATGTATTCGTGCATGAAGTCACTGTCCTGAAGGGCGAGTTGACCGTGGGTCTCGCCTGCGAACTCATCGTCGATCACGCGCGCCGCTCGGCAATCCGCGCCAATCATTCGGCGACGCATCTGCTGCACGAGGCGCTGCGTCAGGTGCTCGGCGATCATGTCGCGCAAAAAGGCTCGCTCGTCGCGGACGAAAGACTGCGCTTCGACTTTTCGCATCCCAAGCCGATCAGCGACGATGAACTTGCTGAGGTCGAGGCTATCGCCAACAAATATGTGCTGCAGAACGAACCTGTGATTACGCGTCTGATGGCGGTCGACGAAGCCATCGAATCGGGCGCGCGTGCGCTGTTCGGCGAAAAGTACGGCGACGAAGTGCGCGTCGTTTCGATGGGCTCGCTCGGGGGCAATCGCAGCTTCTCCGTCGAACTCTGCGGTGGCACGCATGTCAATCGCACCGGCGACATCGGCCTCGTGACCATCGTGTCGGAAGGCGCTGTCGCGTCGGGCGTGCGCCGCATCGAAGCGAAGACTGCCGATTCGGCCCGCAATCATCTCAACGAAGAGGCGCGAAAGCTGCGCGAACTCTCGCGCCTGCTCAAGACGTCGACGGCCGACACGTTCGAACGCGTATCGGCGCTCGTCGAGGATCGCCGCAAGCTCGAACGCGAAGTCACCGATGCGCGCCGCAAGCTCGCCATGGGCGGCGGCGGATCGGGCGCAGGCAACGACGCCGTGCGCGAAATCGCCGGCGTGAAATTTTTCGCGCGCGTCGTCACGGGCGTGGAGATGAAGGACCTGAAATCGCTGGCGGATGAAGCCAAGCAGAGCATCGGCTCCGGCGTCGCGGCGATCGCCGGCGTCAGCGAAGACGGCAAGGCCGGCCTCGTGATCGGCGTGACCGCGGACCTGACCAAACGCTTCAACGCGGTCGATCTCGTGCGCGCCGGAGCCGAAAGGCTCGGCGGAAAAGGCGGCGGCGGCCGGCCTGATATGGCGCAGGCAGGCGGTCCCGATGGCGCCCGCGCGCAGGATGCACTCGATGCGGTCGGCGCCATGATCGGCGGAACTGCGGCGTGATCGACGAAGCGCAGCGCGATTCGCTCGCGCGGCTGCGGCGGCGGGTCCATTTCGCTCTCGACTATTCAACGCCCAACGATCGACTTTCGGTCCTCGTTCATCGCGTCCTGGTGCTGCTGATACTCCTGAGCGTCGCAGCCATCGTGCTGGAATCCGTCCCGTCGATTGCAAAGTCGCGCGAACGCCTCTTCTTCGCAATCGAATGCGCGGCGATATTCGTCTTCACGCTGGAATATGGCTTGCGTGTCTGGAGCGCCCCCGAACATACGCCCTATGCGGAAATGCATCCATGGGCGGCGCGCTGGCATTTCGTGCGCACGCCGCTCGCGATCGTCGATCTCCTGTCGACGATCCCCCTCTACATCGTCCTGTTTGCCGATGTCGACCTGCGGGTGCTCCTGATTCTTCGATTGCTGCGCTTCTTCAAGCTTGCGCGATATTCGCCCGGCATGCGCTCCCTTGCGGCGGCGATGCAGGCCGAGCGTAACGCCTTGCTCGCCTCCGGCGTGCTGCTGATCGGCGCGATGCTGGTCTCCTCCTCGCTCATTCATCTGGTCGAGGGACACGTTCAGCCCGACAAATTCGGCACGATACCTGACTCGATGTGGTGGGCCATCGTGACGCTGACGACTGTCGGATACGGCGATGTCGTGCCGGTGACGCTTGCGGGCCGCATCGTTGCCGGCTGCACCATGGTAACGGGCATGCTGATGCTCGCTTTGCCCATCGGCATCGTGGCGACAGCGTTCTCCGAGGAAATTCACAAGCGCGAATTCGTCGTGACATGGGGAATGTTGTCGCGCGTGCCGCTGTTCGCCAGCCTCAATGCTTCGGAAATTGCGGAGGTAATGCCCTATTTGCGCGCGCAGACGATACCGGCCGATACGCTGATCGTCCGCAAGGGCGATCCGGCGCGCTGCATGTATTTCATCTCCAGCGGTTCTGTTGAAATCGAAGAGCCCGCGGCGCCCATTCAACTGAACGAAGGCCATTTCTTCGGCGAGATTTCACTGCTGAGAAATACGCAACGAAGCGCCAACGTGCGCACGCTAGAATCGACAAAACTTCTTCTGCTCGACGCAGCAGACGTTCGCGCCCTGATGGAGCGCAACGACGAAATTCGCGAAGCCATCGAATCCGTCGCAGCACAGCGCCACACCGAACGGCACACGCAAGCCGACCGCAACCCTCATCCGCGTTTCTGATTCATCGGGAATGCATCGCGTGCCAATGCGCACGTGCAATCGAATCCGTTACCGGGCCTTTGTGCGCCTTGGCACCGCAGGCCCGCGCAGCTTCAACGAAGGTGGCTCATCCCGAAACGGAACGCATCGGCGAGGACCGGCGCGAACCACCCTCAAGGAATGAAGCCATGTTGAAAGTCTTGAAAGCAAATCGCGCAGTCGTCGCGGCATTGGCGTTCGGCGCCTCGCTGAGCGCGATCGCCTCCGCGACTGCCAATCCCGGCATGCCCGGCGGCATGCCTCCAGGCCCCGGCCAGATGGGCCAGCCCGGCCCACAGGCGAGCCAGGAAAACGAAGTGCAGCAGGTGCTGGCGAAATACGGCCAGTTCTTCAAGCACGACAAATACGGCGACGTATGGAAGCCGATGCAGGTCGCGCAGAACTGGCGTCCCTACGAACCCTGCCACTGGGTCTACAACCAGCAGATGCAGAGCTGGTTCTTCGACGACAAGACCGAATGGGGTTCGATCGTCCATCACTATGGCCGCTGGACGCTCGACCAGCAGCACGGCTGGATCTGGGTGCCCGGAAGCGAATTCAGCCCCGGCTGGGTTTCGTGGGAAATGCGCGGCGACCAGGTCGGCTGGGCGCCCCTGCCTCCCGAACAGGACGCGGCGACAGTTCAGTCTGCCGAGTTCAAGAACGATCCGAACCTCTGGACGTTCGTCGCCTTCGCGTCGCTCGGCCAGGGCTGCGCCGGCGCGGCTCCGCCGCCCCCGCAACCGCGCGCCATGGCGCCGATGCCGGCCCCGATGCCCGCAGTCGGCGGCGGCTATGTGAGCGGCGGCTATAGCGGCGGCTATAGTGGTGGCTACGTCAGCGGCGGTTATGTCGGTGGCTACGTGCCCGGCAAGATCGTAATTGTCCACGGCTGCTGGAGCCATCCGAAATGGTGTTCCTGGTGGCACGGCAAGAACTGGCATTGGCCGAAATGGCACGGCCCGCACGGTCAAGGCCCGCACGGCTGCAAGGCGGCATGGTGCATCGGCGGCAAGCACCCCGGTGGCAATGGCCCCAATGGCCAGGGCCCGAACGGTGGAAAGCAGCCCGGACCTGACCAGAAGTGCGGCATCAACGGCAAGCTTTGCACCGGGGCCTTCCCGCACAAGACCTATCCGTTGATCGGGCAGGCTCCGAACTGGAACAAGAACTTCCCACACAAGCCGAACATCGGACACAAGCCGATCCCGAACCGGTTCGTGAACAACGGCCCGCGCTTCAATCACCGCTTCACGATGAACCAGCCGCGGTTCAATCATCGCCCGATGCACTTCCAGCAGCGGTCCATGGCTCCGAGGCAGAACTTCGCGCCGCGCATGTCGAACGGTGGCGGAATGCGCTTCGCCGGTGGCGGAATGCGTCGCCGCTGATCTGGCAGAAGTGACCAAAACGGAAGCCGGTGGCCACGCCACCGGCTTTCTACATTTTTAATTTGTTCTTTTCATCTAAAAACATTGAATTTTGTGAATATGGTGCTATTTATTGGCGAACAGCTCTCCGACCGGGGCTTGGCCCCAGAGTTTCGCCGTGACCGAAGCGTTTTCCGCCCTCTTCTCAGACCCTCGCCTCGCCGTTGCCGCTGCGGCCGCCGTGATCGGCATCGCCTTTGGCGTGCTGTCGGAAAGTTCGCAACTCTGTCTTTTCGGCGGTTTGCGCGAAGCGCGCGAGCATCGTTCCGGCAGCCGTCTTGCGGCTTATGCGATGGCGGCCCTCGCGGCCCTCGCGGCGACGCAAGCGCTGATCGCATTTGCCGGTGTCGAACTCAAGGCTTCGGTCTATCTCAGCGTCGCGTCGGCCTTGCCGGGCATTGTCATCGGCGGTCTCGTGTTCGGCTTCGGAGCGGCTCTCGCCCGCGGTTGCGCCGGGCGTCTGACGATTCTGGCTGCGTCGGGCAACCTGCGGGCGCTGACGGTGATCCTTGTTCTGGGCCTTGCCGGTTACGCCACAATGCGCGGCATTCTCGCGCCGGTGCGCCTGCCGATCGAAGCCGTTGCGAAGCCTGCAGCCGCTGTGCCCGATCTCGTTACTGCATCGGGTCTCGGCAACGCCGCGCGGATCGCAATAGCAATTGTGGCGATCGGCGCGGCGCTGCTGCTCGTGCGCATCGCCGGTTACTATCGTGCCGCCGCGGCCATCGGCGTCGGCATTCTCGTTGCGGCGGGATGGGCGGCGTCGGCCATTCTGGGCGATGATGGCCTCGAGCAATTGCAGCCATGGACGGCGACTTTCGTCGCGCCGCTTTCGAACGGCCTGCAATATCTGATGACCTTCACCGGCGCGAAGATCGATTTCGGTGTCGCATTCGTCGCCGGTGTTCTCGTTGGCGCGCTGCTCTCTTCGCTCGCAGGCGGACGCTTCCGGTTGCATTCGTTTGAAAGTCCGCGCCAGACGCTGCGCTACCTGCTCGGCGGGCTGATGATGGGCTTCGGCGGTGTGCTTGCGCTGGGTTGCACGACCGGGCAGGGATTTGCAGGCGTATCGGTGCTGGCGCCCGCCTCCTTCGCCGCCATCGCCTCGATCTCCGCGGGCATGTGGCTCGGCCTGCTCTACGACGCGCGAAAGACCGCAGGGGCGACGATCGCATCCACACCTGCGACCGCCAAGGCGTAAGCTTTACCGCACCAGTTCGCGCATGGCCTCGTCGAGCCCCGGTAGAGTGAGTGGATACATGCGTCCGCTCATCAGCTTCTGGACGATCCCGACGGACACCGTATAGCGCCACTGATTACGCGGCAGCGGATTGAGCCACACCGCATGCGGCCATGTGCGCAACGCGCGCTCCATCCAGACCGCGCCGGCTTCTTCGTTGTGATGTTCGACCGATGCGCCGGCCGCCATGATCTCCCAAGGCGACATCGACGCATCGCCGACAAAGACGACCTTGTAATCGTTGCCGTAGGTGTGCAGCACGTCCCATGTTGGCGTACGCTCGGTATGGCGGCGCTGGTTCGATTTCCACAGGCGCTCGTAGAGACAGTTGTGGAAATAGAAATAGTGCATGTGCTTGAACTCGGCGCGCGCAGCCGAAAAGAGTTCTTCCACCTGCTTGATGTGCCAGTCCATCGAGCCGCCGATGTCGAAGAACAGCAGCACCTTCACTGCATTGCGCCGTTCCGGCCGCATCTGCACGTCGAGCCAGCCCTTGTGCGCGGTTTCGCGGATGGTGCCGTCGAGGTCGAATTCGTCCGGCGCGCCCGTGCGCGCGAACTTGCGTAACCGGCGCAGCGCAACCTTGATATTGCGCGTGCCAATTTCAACGTCGTCGTCGAGATCCTTGTAGACGCGCCTGTCCCAGACTTTCACGGCGCGGCGATTGCGGCTCTCGTCCTGCCCTATGCGCACGCCCTCGGGATTATAGCCATAGGCCCCGAAGGGCGACGTGCCCGCCGTTCCGATCCACTTGTTGCCGCCCTGATGGCGGCCCTTCTGTTCCTCGAGGCGCTTCTTGAGCGTCTCCATGAGCTTGTCCCAGCCCATCGCCTCGAGCTGCGCTTTCTCTTCGTCGGATAGATATTTTTCCGCGAGCTTCTTCAGCCATTCCTCGGGAATCTGCTGCGCCTCCAGGGCATCCAGCAGGGATTCGAGCCCCTTGAATACGGTACCGAAGACGCGATCGAACTTGTCGAGATTGCGCTCGTCCTTCACCAGCACCGTGCGCGCGAGATAATAGAAATCCTCGACGGACTTGCCGGCGAGATCGCGATCCAGCGCATCCATGAGCATGAGATATTCGCGCAGTGTGACCGGCACCTGCGCATCCCGGAGAGCAGTGAAGAAGTTCAGGAACATAGGGGCAAGTTAGCGCTTCGCAATTCCCATGGAAATAGCAGACTGAGCCTTTCCATTTGCCCGCAAAATTGATATTAAGCTAGTTAAGCTGGTTTTAGGAACGGGCCCTATGCGCGAAATCGGAGCTTTCGAGGCCAAGAACACCTTGGGCAGCCTTCTGGATATGGTTCAGAAGGGCGAGGAAATCGTGATCACCCGTCACGGTAAACCCGTCGCGCGGCTTATTCCCGAGGAGGGGCGAGGCGAGCGGGCGCGCGCCAGAAAAGCGGCTGCCGACATTCGCGAGCTTGCGCGAAAAGCAAAACTTGGAACGTTCGACTGGGACGAGTGGAAAGCCTTTCGCGATGAGGGCCGTCGATGAGCATAGTCATCGACAGCTCCATCGCTCTCGCATGGCTCTACCCGGATGAACAAATGCCCGGCAGTAACGACATCGTCGACATTGTCGTCGAACGCGGCGCTGTCGTTCCTTCGCTATGGTTCGTCGAAGTCGCCAATGCCTTGACCATGTCGTTGCGCAGAAAGCGCATCAGCGCAATTCAGAGAAAGTCGTTTCTTCGCGCATTATCGAATCTCGATATTGTTAGCGACGATCATATGGCAACTCACGCGTGGACAGCGACGTTGGAACTGGCCGATATCCACGCGCTCACTCTTTACGACGCAACCTACCTTGAACTTGCCCAGCGCAGGCGCCTGCCTCTCGCAACTCTGGACAAGGATCTGAGACGAGCAGCAGGGCACGCTGGCGTGGGACTTCTGCCCGAGTAAAGTTGACCGAAGGCAATAGCATCGCGCGAAAAAGTGGATCCCGGTTTTTCGCGATAGCGATGCTATAAATATCTCGAATCGATCAGCTTATGCGCCATTAAACGATTCCGTTTAATGACGCGCTGATCTAGCGTCGGCCATTCTTGCGTCACAGGCCGAATGATCCGCCGCCGTTCACCGCCAGAATCTCCCCGTCGATATAGCTGGCTGCGTCCGATACTAGGAATACAGCTGCCGCGGCGATTTCTTCGGGCCTTCCGATCGAGCCGGTCAGGGTGCGTTCGGCAACCTTGGCAAGCGCGACCTCGTCATACTCAGCTGTCATCGCCGTCTGCGTTGCGCCGGGACTTACAGCATTCACGCGAATTCCGGACGGCGCGAGCGAGCGCGCCAGTGCCCGCGTCAGGCCGATGATCGCCGCCTTGGACGAGACATAGGCTGCTCCGCCCCGCCCGTGACCGCCAACGCCCGAAACGCTGATCGAACCGGAGGAGGCGAGCACGATGGCCCCGCCTCCGGTCTTCTCCATGGCGAGCGCCGCGGCCTGCGCCATCAGGAAGGAGCCCGTGACGTTGACGCTCAGCGTGCGGTTGAATTCCTCTGCATCGAGTTCGCGCCACGTCTTCGTCGAGTGAATTGCCGCCATGTGGATGAGACCATCGACACGGCCGTATGCGCGCTCGGCAGTCGCCACGGCGTTTCTACAATCTTCGGGCTTGGAAACGTCGGCCTTTGCAGTCACAAGATGCGAGCCAGTTCCACCGATTGCGCCTGCATCGATCGGGTCGCGATCGACGGCGCAAACCTTGTAGCCCTGTTGTACGAGCGTCTTCATGCAGGCCGCGCCGATTCCGCTGGCCGCTCCCGTGACGATGATAACTTTCTCGGTCACGCGTTACTCCCTGTAATCCAGATAGAACATGTCAACGAGTTCGTTCTGACGCTTCGGACTCGTGCCAATCGTCAGGCTTTCGCCAGTCGCGGAAACAGCTTCAGCGCATTATTGCGATCGACATTCGCGCGCGCTGCGCCCTGCAGACCCGCATAGTTCTCGTAGCCCTTCGTTTCCGATGCGGCGAGATCCTCGGAAATATAGGGATAATCCGTGCCGAAGAGCACCCGGCCTGGATCTACAAAAGCCAGCAGCGCATCGAGCGGCGCCTTGTCTCCGGAAAGCGCGGTGTCGTACCAGAACTGCTTGATGTAATGCAGCGCGCCCTTGGGATAATTGCCCTGCTGCTTCGTCTTCTTGTCGAACAGCGAAATGCGGTGCGCAAGCATCGGCAATGTGCCGCCGGAATGGGAGAGTATGAAAGGAATGTCCGGCAGCTTTTCCATCACGCCATTGAAGATGAGATTGGTCGCGACCCTCGTCGTCTCGAAGGGATAGTCGATCAGCATGCGCGGAATATCCCAGCCCTTCGCCTCGACGCCCGGCGGATAACAGGGGTGAATGAACGTGACCATCTTTCGGCGGTTCAGTTCTTCATAGACCGGCCAGAACACGGGATGGCCGATATAGCGATCGTCGACGCTGGTGAGCAGGCACACGCCATCGAGCTTCAACTCGTCCTGAATACGGCCGATCTCCGCCACGGAAGCCTCGACATCCGGCAACGGCAGGAAACCGAAAGCGCCGAAGCGTGCCGGGTTCTTCGCAACCAGTTCGGCCAGCCAGTCGTTGAAGCGCCGCGCCAGCTGACGCGTCTGCGCGACGTCGCCAAAATAGATGCCGGGCGACGTGAAAGAAAAGATCGTCGTCGCGATGCCCAGTTCGTCCATCAGCTTCAGCGACTTGTCTTCCGACCAGTCGGGAAAGGCCGTGTAAGCCGAACCGGTTATGCCGACCGAGCGCTGCACGTCCTTGTAAAATTCCGGCAGAACATGGTGATGAACGTCGATCTTGCCGCCACTTGCGGACATGGTTTCCTCCAATGTTTTCTTGGCCGCATTCGCGGCAATCCTGCTTGTTCTGGATCATGGCAGGCAGACGCGCAAGCGAATCCTATTGTACGAATCGCATAGAATACCGGCGATTCTCTGGAGATGATCATGTTACCGAGCCGCTTCCTGCTCCTTGCAGTCGCGCTGCCGCTTGTTGCGCCTGCGCCAGCGGACGCCTCGGCGCGGCGCGGACAGGTCATCGCAAAGCAGCAATGCGCGGGTTGTCACGCCATCGGCCGCACGGGAAAAAGCCCGCTCGCCAAGGCCCCGCCTCTGCGCACGCTGACTGAAAAATACCCGCTCGAAAACCTCGAGGAAGCCTTCGCCGAAGGCATAGTCGTCAGCCACAATGCGCCGGAAATGCCGGCCTTCGAGATGGAGCCGCGGCAGATCGCCGACCTCATTGATTTCCTGAAAAGCCTGCGCCCAAAACGCCGGTGAGCATCAGCCTTCGAAAAGGTGCGCCGACGCGCCCGCCGCCGTTTCCTCCAGCGAGCCCGCAGCGCTGACGCGTTGCCAATCGAGCGCGCCCGGGTCGTCGGCGACCTGCCGGTCGAGAACGGCGAGTGTTGCATCCGAGGGATCGTTACGGCGGGACGCCACGCGGGCAGCCAGCACATCGCGTGGCGCGTCCAGCCATAATCCGTCGAACCGCGCCTTTGCATAATGTGCAACGGCTTCCATCGCCGCGCGCTCGTCGGGTTTCAGAAACACGCCATCGGCGACCACGCTCCAGCCGCCCGCCAGCACGCGCACAGCCTGAACCCGCTGCTCGGCATAAACGCGCTGCGAGGATTGCAGCGTGTAGGCCTCCGCAGGCAGCGGCGATTCCGGCGCGATCCCCGCAAGCTGTTTGCGCAGGCGATCGGTCGACAGAATGCGCGCGCCCGGCGGCAGGTCGATGCGGGCCGCAAGAATGGCCGCAACGCTCGACTTGCCGGAACCGCTGAGCCCGCCGACGGCGACGAGACGCGGTTCGTGTCCTTGCAGGAGATCGAGCGCAAGATCGAGATAGTCTCGCGCCTCGCCGATCTTGCGCACGTCCTCGCCGGCGGAAGCCGCGCCCACATGCGCGCGCACGGCGGCGCGAACCGCCATCAGAAAAGGCAGCAAGGCGAGCGCCGTATCGTCGCCGGTTTCGTCGACATAGCGGTTGAAGACCAGATTGGCCTCGCGCTTCAATCCGCGATGGACGAGATCCATCAGCAGGAAGGCGAGGTCGTAAAGAACATCCGTCGTCGCCAGCGCTTCGTCGAATTCGAGGCAATCGAACAACACCGGCTTGCCCTCGAACATGCAGATGTTGCGCAAATGCAAATCGCCATGCCCGCGCCGCACGAAGCCCTGCTCGCCGCGATGATCGAGCAGGACGCGAAACTGGTCGAGCCGCATGTGGCAGAGATTGAAGAGCCGCGTGAGTTTCGATGGATCGAAGATGCGCGACTCGGAAAACCCGCCCTCGTTGGCCGCCAATGCCGCCTCGATCGCATCCGATCCCCTGATGTCCGCGTTTCGTTCTGCCGTCGCATGAAATCGCGCGATCTCGCGCGCAAGCTGTGTGAGTATGGGAGTCGTGAGCCGGCCTTCTTGCGCCATCGCATCGAAGAGATCGCTCTGTTCGAAGCGGCGCATCTCGACAACCGCATCGGCAAACTCGCCCTGACCGTCGAAAGCGAGCGCGCCCGTCTCATCGCGAACAATGCGGCGCACGGCGAGATAGAGCGAGGGGGCCGTTCGCCTGTTGAGCGCCAGCTCGGTTTCGCAGGCCGCCAAACGCAAGTCCGGCGTCGAGAAATCGAGATAGGGGAGTTCGACCGCGCGCTTCAGCTTGAAGACCCGATCAGGACCGATAACGACAGTGGAAATATGCGTGTCGATGCGGCGCGTTTCCCCGGCGGCGGCGCCCTCCAGAAACGCAACAATATCCGACTGATCCTGCACCTGCATGCACAGCTCCGCGCGATCAATGCAGCACGTTCGCAACCTCGGAGCAATGCCGCTTTCCGCCTCACGTAACCGCGAAAGACCGCGCCTTGCCCCGCGCCGCGGCAAGTGCCAATTTACGCTTCTCCAACGGAAGAGTTCCATGCGCTTTCAAGGCACTGAAAATTACATCGCAACCGACGATCTCAAGGTGGCCGTGAATGCGGCCATCGTTCTTGAGCGCCCACTGCTGGTGAAGGGCGAGCCCGGCACCGGAAAGACGGTTCTGGCCGAGGAGGTCGCCCGGGCTATCGGCGCGCCGCTGATCACCTGGCATATCAAGTCGACAACCAAGGCGCAGCAGGGCCTTTACGAATACGACGCCGTCTCGCGCCTCCGCGATTCACAGCTCGGCGACCCCCGCGTGTCCGACATTCACAATTACATCAAGCGCGGCAAGCTGTGGGACGCTTTCGCTCATAGCCAGCGGCCGGTTCTGCTCATCGACGAAATCGACAAGGCGGATATCGAATTTCCGAACGACCTGTTGCTCGAACTCGATCGCATGGAGTTCTTCGTTTACGAAACCAGTGAGACGATACGGGCAGCGCAGCGCCCGGTCGTCGTCATCACGTCGAACAACGAGAAGGAATTGCCGGACGCTTTCCTGCGCCGCTGTTTCTTTCACTACATCAAATTTCCCGATCACGAGACGATGGAACGGATCGTCGACGTGCATTTCCCCGGCATCAAGAAACGCCTGATCGAGGAAGCGCTGCGCATCTTCTTCGAAGTACGCGATGTGCCCGGCCTCAAGAAGAAGCCCTCGACATCGGAATTGCTCGACTGGCTGAAACTGCTTCTGAACGAGGATATCAGTGTCGAGACCCTGCGCGAACGCGACCCCAAGAAGATTATTCCGCCCATGCATGGCGCGCTGCTGAAGAACGAGCAGGACGTACATCTGTTCGAACGCCTGGCGTTTTTAACACGGCGCGAACGCTGAGATTGGCGCGTGCGGGAACGCACGGAAATCAAGTCCGCGATCGGCGACACAGGCAGCACGAAACCATCACGGAGTGCTGTCTTATGTTGTGGGCAATCTGGATCGTGACGGGCGCGGCCATCGGCGCGCTGTCCGGGGAAATCATGAAAGGCGGAACCGTCGACCGGGTTGGCCGCCTGATCATCTGCACTCTGGGCGCCATTGTCGTCGGCTGGCTGCTGGCCTTCGTCCAGTTCATGCCGGGCGGACTGTATATCGGCGCCGTAGCGGGCGCTGCTATCGGAGCGGTGCTCGCGCTCGTCGGCCGCTTCATCTACGACGTGATGTGAGCGCTTAGTCCGCACGGGCGACCGAGACGCCGAAACGCGATGCGTGTTTCAAAGGCCAGACGCAAGATGGATTAAATTTCCGCGATAAACTTACTGCGATTCCATCAGAACTTTGGCCCTGGCGATGATATCCTGCGGCGCTTCGACGGTATCGCGCACGATCCGTGCGATTTCTTCGGCGCTGATGGGATCGATATCGGTCTGGATCTTTTTCATGTCTTCGAGACACGCGGGATCGCGCAACGCGGCGTGAAACGCATTGCGGAGAATCGCCACTCGCTCTTCCGGCACGCCGGGCGGCGCGAGATAGGGCCGGCCCAGGGCTATCGGCGAAGAAATCAGTTGCAGGACGCGGCGATCCTCTTCGTTGGTCGCCATATCCGTCAGCAGGGGAATGTTCTCTAGACCCTTCTCGCGCTTGCCGCCGATTTGCGCGACGATATTCACTTTCTTCTGCGGAACCCATTCCGGATGATCGGCCATGAGCGCCGAATAGGAGCCGGTGCGCGCCAGCACTTCGCCGCGCTCCATGGCGACATCGATCTGCATGGTCGATTGATAGCCCAGAATAATCTTGAACTTCGTGCCGAGCAGCTTGTTCATCACCATGGGATAGATGACGATGCTTGATCCTGCGCCCGTCCCGCCGAGCGTGATCTCCTTCTGCCTGAGATCGTCGAGCGTCTTCACGCCCGCCGTATGCCAGACATAGGCCACGGAATTATAGGTGCCTGTCGAGCCGAGCCAGTGAAATTTATTCGCGTCGTAGCGCACGCCCTTGCCGTCGAGAACCTGGTGCAGGGGAATGGAATTGTTGATGGTCGCAATATGCGTGCCGTCCTTCGGCGCGACATTATACATGAAGTTGGTCGCAAGCACGTTGCCGCCGCCGGGCATGCTCTTGACGACCATGGAGGGCGCGCCGGGAATATATTTCGGCATATGCCGCGTCAACACCTGCGCGATGTTGAAATAGCTGCCGCCATTCCCGGTAGAGTTGATGATCGTGATCGTCTTGTCCTTGAAGAAATCGTCCGCCCGCGCGGCCGAAGACGCACAGGCAAGGATGATCGCAAGCGTTCGCGCAATGGGCGTCATGCACACGCTCCGTTTGTGGTCAGGTGAAATCGTAGCCTTCCTTCACGACGAATTCGAGCAGGAACGGCTTGCCTTTCTCCGTCGTATCGACGGCCTCCTTGATGCCGCCGACGATGTCGTCGGGTTTGGTGACGCGACGCGAGGGCACGTTCAGCGCCTCGGCAAGTTTCGCATAATTGCCGCCGACATCGAGCGCGTCGTATTTCTCGATCGACTTTTCGAGCACGTGGCGTTCGGCAGCCATCACGCCGTTGTTGAAGACAACGGTGAGGATCGGAATTTTGTAACGGGCCGCAGTCTCGATATCCATGCCGGTCATGCCGATGGCGGCGTCGCCCATGAGATTGATGCAGAGCTTGTCCGGCGCGGCGAGCTTGGCGCCCATGTTGATGCCGAGCCCATAGCCGAGCTGGGTGGATTTGCCCCAGCCCATGTATGAGCCGCCGGTTTCCGTTTGCCAGAACGGCAGGATCTGCTTGCGCGGACTGCCGGAGTCGTGCGTCATGATCGTATTCTTGACATCGACGGTGCGCATGAAATCGCGAATGACGCGGTACTGGTTGAGCGGCGTCTCGCCGGAATCGAGATGTTTCGACCAGTCTTCGAGCCAGCTCTTCTTGATGCGCGCGATGTCTTCCCTGAGCGCGTTATGCGCGGTTGCGCTGCGCGACGGGCGCTGCCGGTTGATCTCTGCGATCAGCGCTTCGATGACCAGAGCCGCATCGCCGACAACGGCGAGATTGCAGGCGATGTCCTTGTTGATGTCGCTCGCCTCGTTCGTCGAGTGGATCAGACGCTTGCCGACGGGCAATGCGGGACCGAAGGATGTCGAGGTCATGCTGGAGCCGATCGAGAAGACGAGATCGGTATTCTTCATGTAATCGCTGTACATGCGCGGCTGGTTGCGCGTCGAGGCGCCAAGCGACAGCGGATGCGCGTCGGGCAAAGCGCTCTTGCCGGGATTGGTGCAAGCGACGGGCGCGGGAATGAGTTCCGCCAGCGCGGCAAGCTGATCGTGCGCTTTCGCGTAGTGGATCCCCTGCCCCGCCCAGATAACGGGTGATTTCGCGGCGAGAAGCTGCCGCGCTGCTTCCTTGATCGCATCGGGATCGGGCGCGACGCGAATGAAGGGCACGAGCGAGTAATTGAGATCGCCCTCGAACTCGGCCTCGAAGACTTCGTTGGGAATTTCAAGCAGCACCGGGCCGGGCTTGCCGCTGCGCATGGCATGATAGGCGCGGCGCATGAGATCCGGCAATTCCTGCACGTCATGCGCCATGGCGGACCACTTGGTCACCGGGCGAAAGACTTCCGCTGCGCGAAAGGTCGGCCGGTTATATTGCCGTTTCATCGGCAGGCCCGCGGGGATCACGAGCAGCGGCACGTTTTCAGTATAGGCCTGCGCAACGCCGGGAAATGCATTCTCGATGCCGGGCCCCTGTTGCGCGGCAAAAACGCCATTCTGCCTGCCGCGTCTGATACGCGAAAAGCCGTCGGCAATGCCGACGCCGACGCGCTCCTGACGGCAGAGTATGGGCTTGATGTCGATGGCGGCGCAGGCGTCGATCAGGGGATTGCGCGGGTAGCAGGAGAGAAACTCCGTTCCCTCCCGTTTGAGAATTTCGGCAACGAGCTCGGCGCCATTCATGATGTTATGTCCGTTCTTGGTTTTCGTTGTGTGGATCAGCGATCATTCCGCGGCCAGCCTGTCGAGACGCACGCGGCTTTCGACGGTTTCGGCAAAGGGAATTTCCTTTTTCTGCACGTAGCGCGCGGAGCGCACGCGATAGCCTTTCGGGTCCATGCCGCGCAGCGGCTTGCCTTCCTTGTGCTCGCGCAGGGATTGCAGAAGAAGCCTGCGGATTTTCACGATGGCGGCGTCGCAGGGAAGCAGATTTTCCTTCGTGCGGTCGGCGATAGCGCCCATGCTTTCCTGCATGGCGCAGTCCTGAACGCCAAGCCCTGTGACGCCCGTAAACGAGCGCCCGCTGCGTTGTAGCGCCCGATCGATCAGATAGTCGTTGGCGCGATTGGCTTTCGCATAATCGCTGCCGGGAAGATTTTCAGTGTGAATGCCGCGCCACGCGAATTCGCGCTCCATCGCATCCGGCGTCAGCGGCTTCTCGTGATCGAAATTGATGCTGTAGAGCATCGTGTTCTCGTCATCGATCGGCGCCCACACGTGCGCGCCCTTCGGTACGGACGGAATGATCTTGTGGAAGGGCAGCAGCATGATGTCCGCATGCCAGGAAATCGTACCGTCCCCGAGATCGCGTCCCCCCGCGCACACGAATCCGAAATCGAGCGGTTCGACTTCGTAGAAGGACGGAACGATACGCCGATCGTGATCGGTGCGTCCCTTGCGTAGATCGACCTGTCCGCTGTGCAGGAACGAGAGATGGCTGGCGTCGAAACCGCCGTCGAGCCCCTGCAGCCAGTTGCATTCCTGCACATGCCGCGTCACATACCGATGCGCGGCAGGCACCATCGTCCATTCGAGTTCGGGAAATTCCGGCATATGCTCGCGCGGCCCCAAATAGGCCCAGACGAGATCGCCGCGTTCGACCAGCGGATAGGATTTGACCTTCAGCCGGTCCAGCACGTTGCTGTTGCCGGGCACGCAGGGCGCATCGGTACACTTGCCTTCAACGTCGAATTTCAGCCCGTGATAGACGCAGCGCAGCCCGCCCTCTTCGTTGCGTCCGTAGAAGAGCGAGGCAAGCCGGTGCGGACAATTCTCTTCCAAGAGCCCGAGCCGCCCTTGCGTGTCGCGGAAGAGGACAAGGTTTTCGCAGAGAATGCGCACGCGAACCGGGTCGCAATCCGCCTCCGCCACCTTCTCACTGAAGGCGACGGGGATCCAGTAACGGCGCATGAACTCGCCCATCGCGGTGCCCGGTCCGACGCGGGTGAGCAGCTCGTTGTCTTCGCGCGATAGCATTCGTTGCCTCCAGATCGCCGGGACCCGACCCGCGAACACCCGACAGGGCAGTTCGTTCCTCGCGCCGCGTTCCCTTCCCGTTCTGAAAATTGTTCTTTGCTCGAATTTGCAAGCTTGGCAAGATAGGCTGTTCGCCGCCAATTCGCGGCTCAATTGTGGCCCAGCCTCTTCAGGCTGTTTGACGTCATGCAGTCTGCGGGCGCCATTCAAGGGAGATTTCGATGGTTTCGCTTGCAAGTTTCAATGCTAACAACCTCTTTCTTCGCTACAAGTTTCAATCTTCCTATCCCGGCGATCAGTCGAAAAAGTCGGCCGACGAGGCTTCCGAAGCGCTTGGCCTGGGCTTTCTCCCAGGATTGAAGTTTCGAAATTTTCCCCGGCAGAATTTCATTATTTGGGATGCCTACCGGCGAAAAATGACCGGCACAGTGCTAAAGGCCGGCGATAAAAAGTTGCCCGACATCCTCTGCTTGCAGGAGGTCGAAAGCATGGCGGCAATCCGATTGTTCAATTCGGAAATTCTCGGCAATCACTACACCAACTTCATGTTGATCGACGGCCTGGACGACCGACTTATCGACGTTGCGATTATGTCCACCTTGCCGATCAAAGATGTTCGTAGCCATGTCGACGACAAGAAAGACGGCAAGGCAATCTTCAGCCGAGATTGCCTTGAGGCGACTATAGAGCTGCCAGATGGCAAGGACTTGACCGTTTTTATCAACCATCTGAAATCCAAGCTGGCCATGCCTTCGGGCGGCAAAAGCAAGAAGCAGGTCGAAAAGGAGGCGCATGAGAAACGCAGGCTCCAGGCCGAAACCGTTCGTAAAATCGTTCGCGACCGATTTCGAGGCGAACTGGATACCGCGCTCTATTGCGTACTCGGCGACTTCAACGATACGCCCACAAGCCCATCCTTGGCGCCGCTGACCCTGAACGCGTCCTTTCTTCACTCCGTCGTCGATGAATTTTTCGATCCGCAGGACCGATACACTTATTACTGGCGCTCGAAAAATCGGGTCTCGCAAATCGACTATATTCTGGCGTCCAAGGCGCTGCTGCAACGCATAAAGACGCAGGCCAACAAGGGCGCACGTCCGGTCATTCCCCGGGAAGGCCTTAGCTTCAAACCGAGCGCGAAGACAGGCGACGCCCTTCCGCCCAAATTCACATTCTTCGAACCGGATGAGACATTCACGAAAGACGCAAAAGGAAAGGCCCCCGAGCCCGTTACGATTGATTTCAATTTCGCACGATTGCCCGGAATCGAAGATGATCCCACCAATCCCGTTTCCGATCACGCGCCCGTCAAAGTCTGGCTATAGATCGCACAACGACTGCCTTCAAATTTGCCTCGCCCGGCGTCGCTAGAAGGTAACAATTGAACTTGTCGGCCATTCGGGTCAAATTGCGACATGCGCCGTCTTCTTCTGCTTCGCCACGCCAAGACCGAACGAACCAATCCCGGAGGCGATCACGCGCGCCGTCTGATCGAGCGCGGTCAGCAGGATGCAACGCGCGTGGGCGCGTTCATCCAGCGCGAACTAATCGTGCCGCAGCACGTGCTCGTTTCCGACGCCGCGCGTACACGCGAAACATTCGCTCGCCTGATCCAGGGCTTCAATCAGCCGGCGCCGGCGACTTTCGATCCGACGCTCTATCTGGCGCCGCCCTATACGATTCTCGACGCCATACGCGCCGCGCCGGAAGACTGCGAAACGCTGATGGTGATCGGCCACAATCCCGGCATCCACCAGCTCGCCTACGATCTCGGCCAGCGGGGTCCGCACAAGCTCGTGGCGGCGCTTGCGGCGAAGTTCCCGACCTGTGCTCTTGCGGCGATCGACTGCGACGGCGCGACATGGCGGGAGCTGCATTCTTCGAATTGCCGTCTCGCGCGTTATATGACCGCCAAGGCCCTGCGCGTGCATGAGCCGGCGGACATGGACGATGATTGCTGAACTGACATCGCTGGCGCTGGCCGCGGGACTGATCACAACGTCAGGACCGCAGCTGACGCTGATCACCTATCGTCCCGCCGACCGCTCCGTTTCCAACTGGCGCTGGGAGGCCGTGCGTCATCTCGATCTCGACGCGCCAAACTTCGCCGCCATTCTTTCTTTCAGGGAACCTGCGAAACTGCCCCGCTGCATCCGCCTCAACAATTACTGGTGCATCAAGAGTGCGCGCTGGAACGGCGAGATCGCCACCGACAACGAGGGCCATGTCGCCTTTTCCTCGGCGCAGGAAGGCGCGGCCGTCGCGGTCGCTTTGCTGCGCCGCTACTATCTCGAATTCGGACGAAAGTCGGCGTTATCCATCGTGTCGCGCTGGGCGCCCGCGCAGTGCGGCTTTGTCGCCGCTAACCCTGCCGGTTTGCGCAAGGGCGCGCCACGCGCCCGCGCCGATGCGCTCACCACGCGTGGAATCGGCAACACATTGCGCGCGCGTTATCTCGCCAACCGTGGCCGCGTTGCAGGCAAATCTCGCCGGCCCGTGGCGCGTTCGGTCGTACCCGACCGCCCCATTGCCATGATGCGCGCGCCGGCCATCGCCGTCGGCATGGGAGAACGGCCGGCAGGGTCCACCTCGACGAGACTCGCATCGCTCGGCTCTCTTGCTGGCCTCTCCGGTGGCGATCGCGGCGGTTCCGCGATCCCGCGTATCTCCTGCGCAAGCGAGGCGCTCCGCATTCGCAATTACGCCAGCGGCATGATTCAGGGGCTTGCCGGCTCGGTGGATGACGACCTCAAACTGTTCGAGCCCGATGGCGCGCCGACAGCAACGCTGGCCCGCGTGATGGCGAACATGGCCGCCGTCGAAATCGGGCCCTACCGGGCAGATTCGAAGCTCATCGAAAGCGTTATCGGCCAGGCGATTGCCGCAGCAGCAGCGAAGCAGGACGAGACCCGAAAGGGCGGGGAATCCGCGCCAACCGCTCCGACGCGCTAAGCCGCGCCACAAGTCGCCTCACAGTCCAGCTTGCGCGGCCCGGACCGACACCCGATATGTAAGGCCACGCCGGAAGCCCTCATCTTGTCCCTGCTCGGATCCATTCTCAACGAAACAGCCATCGCGGCGCGCAGCCTTGCGGATTACGTCACCGGCACGGGCCTGCGGCTCGGCGTCACCGGCCTCTCACGCTCGGGCAAGACCGTTTTTCTGACGGCGCTGGTTCACAATCTCCTGCGCCTTTCGAAAGCGTCCGCAGCGGAGCCGCGCCGCACCTTCCCGGTGTTTCGCGTGCACGCGGAAAACAGGCTGACGCGCGCCCTGCTCGAACAGCAGCCTGACGATGCCGTGCCGCGCTTCGCCTACGAGCAGCATCTCGCAGCATTGACCGGCGGCGATGAAGGCAAAGACGCGCGGCGCTGGCCGGAATCGACCAATCGCATTTCAGAATTGCGGCTGACGCTGGAATTCGAACGCAAGGAAGGCTGGCGCAAGGGCGCATCGTCCCTCACGCTCGATATCGTCGATTATCCCGGCGAATGGCTGCTCGATCTGCCGTTGCTGGAAAAAGATTTCGCAACATTCAGCCGCGACACGATCGAAGCGTCCGCTGCGGCATCGCGCGCGCCGCTCGCGGCGGAATGGCGCGCCATGCTGTCGAGTCTCGATCCGAAAGCGCCGGCAACGGAAACCGACGCGCAAAAAGCGGCGCAGGCCTTCACCGGATATCTGCGCGCCAGCCGCAACGATCGCTATGCCCTCTCGACTCTGCCGCCCGGGCGTTTTCTGATGCCTGGCGATCTCGAAGGCTCGCCCGCTCTGACCTTTGCCCCGCTGCAACTGGGCGATGGCGAAATCTATCCGTCAGGCTCGCTCGCTGCGATGATGGAGCGCCGGTACGAGTCCTACAAGTCGCATGTCGTGCGGCCCTTCTTCCGCGATCATTTCTCGCGCCTCGATCGCCAGATCGTTCTGGTCGATGCGCTGGCGAGCCTGAATTCCGGGCCTTCGGCAGTGCGCGATCTCGAAAACGCCATGAGCGAAGTGCTGAACGCCTTCCGTACCGGGCGCTCCACCTTATGGTCCACGCTCTTTCGTCCCCGCATCGACAAGATTCTTTTTGCAGCGACAAAGGCCGACCATCTCCACCACACGAGCCATGATCGTCTGGAAGCCATACTTCGTCTGCTGGTCGCACGCGCCATCGCGCGCGCCGAAAATCTTGGCGCAGATATCGATGTGATTGCGCTTGCCGCCGTGCGCGCGACACGGGATGCGAAAGTCAAACATAACGGCGACATGCTCGACGCCATCATTGGCACGCCGCTCGCGGGTGAAGCTCTGCATGGCGAGACTTTCGAAGGCCTTTCCGAAGCGGCCATTTTTCCAGGCGAATTGCCCGACGATCCCAAACGCGTCTTTCGCGGCGATGGCCTCGCGGCGAGCGACGATGAAGCGGCCTGGCGCTTCCTGCGGTTCCGTCCGCCCATCATCGAGGACACCGACGGGCGCCCTTCGCCCATTCCGCATATCCGTCTCGACCGCGCGCTCGAATTCCTGATCGGAGATCGCCTTGTCTGAGAAAGACGCCACGCAGAGGCGGCCGCGCGCCTTCAGGCTCGATAGCGGCGCTGTCGTCGATACGGCCGGCCAATCCGCCGCGCTCGACATCGAGCCCGATTTCTATGCGCGCGAGGCCGAGACGCTCGCGGCCGGAAATACCGAGGCAGCCATAGAAGGCGCACAGAAGCAGGGCATTTTGCGCCGCTCGCTCTTTTCATGGGGCGGCCTCTTCTGGTCGGCGCTAACAAGCCTGCTGCTGCTGGCGCTCGGCCTCTGGTTCACGCAGCTTGTCGAAGATCTGTTTCGCCGCACGCCCGCGCTCGGCTATGCGGGCGCTGTGCTGATCGCGCTCGCCGTGCTAGCGCTCGTCGTGCTCGCCCTGCGCGAGATTTTCGCCATCGGCCGTCAGCGCAAGATCGCCCAGCTTCACATCGGTTTTGCGCAGGCGCGCGAGCGTGACGACACCGCAACGGCGCGCACGCTCGTTCGCGAACTGACCGCGCTTTATGAGAAGCGCGCCGATACGGCTCGCGCGCGCAAGGACGCCGAAGCACTCACGCAGGAAATCGTCGACGGGCGCGATCTCATCGACATTGCCGAACGCAGCCTGATGTCGTCGCTCGATCGCGACGTGCAACGCGAGATTGCCAACGCCGCCAAACGCGTCTCGCTGGTGACGGCCGTCAGCCCGCGGGCCGTCGTCGATCTCCTGTTCGTGGCTGCGCAGACACTGCGTCTGATCCGTCGCATCTCCGAAATCTATGGCGGGCGGCCCGGCCTGTTCGGCTTCTTCAAACTGTTGCGCTCGGTTTTCGCGCATCTCGCTGTCACCGGCGGCATGGCCGCTGGCGATTCCATCCTGCAGCAGGCTTTGGGCCACGGCCTTGCGGCCCGCATATCCGCGCGCCTTGGCGAAGGCGTGCTGAACGGATTGCTCACGACGCGCGTCGGCCTCTCGGCCATGTCCGTCTGCCGCCCCATGCCTTTCGCCGCGCTCGATGCGCCCGGTGTCAGCGATGTGGCGCCGTTTCTGTTTTCGTCCGGAAAGCAGGAGCAGACGAAGAACGAGCGGTAAGCCATCCCGCTACGCTGCGGCCCGCAATGATGCCGGTAAACAACAGGCCGGCAGCGAGCACATACCAGGCCGGTCTGATCTCCCATGAATATTCGAGCGCGCTGAAATCGAGATTGCTCTCGAAGACGCGCATGAACGGCGCATTCATCGAGTAGCGATAATAGCCGGCTTCGATCAAAGCCGTCGAAAGTCCGCCCAACATGGCAATGAAGACGGCGGCTGTAAGCGAAATCTCACCACGGTATTTGCGCAACAACCTGTAGGCGGCGAGCATGACAAGCAGACCAGCGATCAGCGAGGGCTCATAGGCCTTGAGGCGCACCTGCATGAAATAATGAACGATGGCGAGAAACGCCGCGAGATAGACGAGTGTGTGCAGCCTGTTCCAGCGCGCCGCGCCGAGCTTCTTCACCATCGCATCGTTCGATGTCGCTGCAAGCGCCAGAAAGATCAGCAGCGCCACGAAGCCGATCGTCAGGTAAAGACGGATGACGATTTCGAGCGCGATACGCCACCAGATAAAATTCTGATCGATGAAATAAAAGCTGAGATGCAGCAGCATGTAGAAGGCCGCGGCAACGCCGAGCAGCCTGCGGATCGCGATCACCTTGTTCCAGCGCGCGGCATAGCGCAGGGGTGTGATGGCGAGCACGACGACGATGAAGCGCATCGCCCAGTCGCCGGATTCCCTGAGAATGTCGGTCACGGGCTTGGGCGACAGCCAGCCCATGTTCCATTTCAGCGCCATCCAGCAGGCCGGCGCGATGGCCAGCAGGAGAACTGCAAAGCGCAACAGAGAGAACCGGCCATCGCGGCCGGTCCATGGCATTATTGCGCTGAGTGTCGAAGCAGGCATGGGCCCAACATAGGGCAGCCACGCCGTGCTTGCATATCACCTTTGCTGACGCGGGATCACGTTCGCGGGAAAAACATGCGTTATCCCGCCGGCCGGAACGACATGCTCCTCAGTTGGCGCGCAAATAGTTGCGATGCACGAGCGCGCCCGTCTTCATGCGCGTATCGAAAAGGTGAGCCTCCGGGCCAGAACGGGTTTCAAGCTCGACAGAGCCGCCGACGGTTTTCGTGCTGGCGCTCCCCTGTTCGGCGCCTGCGAGGAATTTGCCGACCGTTGCCACATCGGGCGCTGCGGTCTTGTCCGTCTCGGGCCGCTCGCCCAGCGCCTCCGTCACCGCTGCTTCCAGCATCTTCGGCCACATCTTGCGAAACAGACCGTTGGAGGCATAGACATCGCCGCTGTTCACCTTACCGTTGATGGCGAAGACGAAGCCGACGATATCCCCGTCGCTCTCGCCGGCCGATTTCAAGGCCGCCAGATAGGCCGTGCGCGCGGCATTGAGTTTCTCGTTTTCAAGCGTCAGTTGCAGGCTCGTGCGCGATTGCGCGGCCGCCACCGGCGCGCCGACGGAACGGGCCAGACTCTCCTGCTTGCGCGCAACTTCCGCCCAGACTTTCGATTGCCGGGCGCTGGTTTCGCTGCCCTGCGGTTGCGGGCCCCGCCCTGCGGGCAATCCCGCTGCAACAACCGGCGCTTTCATCGCGAGCTTGGCGACGCGGGAGGGAATGGCGGCATTGGAGGCTTCGAAGTGCCCGGCCTGCTCCTTGCCACGCGGCGACCAGCGCCCCTGCTCCACACAGAACGCATCGATGGCGAGCTTGCCCGAACCCGGCGGCACGATGATGCTGACTGTCAGCACGCGGTCCTGCTTGCCGCCCTTCACGATGTCGCCGGATTGAATGAAGACCGGCTCGCGGCCTGTATTCTCGACCTGCAGCGAATTTACATTGCCCGTCTCGTGCACGATCAGCGATCCGCGCTGCATGGCCTCGGCGAGGGTGAGAGGGACGACGCCGCCGGCGGACGGACCGCGCACGAAATAGATCGCGAGATTTTCATGAACCACGGGTTGCGACACGGCGCGCATGGATGGCGCTTCCGCCAATGCCAGCCCCGGCGCAAAGCCCAAGGAAAAAGCCGCTCCGGAAACGAAAGCGGCTGCAAAAAACGAACGGCGGCTCAGAGATTTGACTGATGGTTCGAGATTTATGCGCATGCGCGTGTCCTCCTTTTCAACGCGTGCATGCTCCAGCTTCAATGAGACGGAGCTTGGGAAGCGGGACGGCAAAGCGGCGGTGGAAAAAAGGCGAAGCTTGTTTCCTTCGCCACATTCGCCCCGCATTGTCGGGCGAATCCCACGGCCACGTTCACGGCGCCAGCCAACTTCGGAGAGAGGCATGACATCGCAGGAACTCGCGCTCCAGACTTCCGCCTATATGAAGATCGCTTTCGATTACCTGCCGCCGATCATCGGCGCGATCCTTGTGCTGATCGTCGGGCGCATGATCGCCAACTGGCTCTACGGCTTCGTGTCGCGCACGTTGTCGAAAACCAAGGTCGACGTGACCTTGCAGCCCGTGATCGCCAGCGTGGCGCGCTATGCGGCGCTCGGGCTCACGCTGCTCGTGGTGCTGCAGCAGTTCGGCGTGCAGACCGCCTCGCTGCTCGCCATCCTCGGCACGATCGGCCTCGCTGTCGGCCTCGCCCTTCAGGGCACGCTGAGCAATGTGGCCGCCGGATTGATGTTGCTCTTCCTGCGCCCGTTCGAAGTCGGCGACCGCATCGAAGCCGGCGGCGCTGAAGGCGTCGTGTTGGGCATCGACATGTTCCACACCAATCTGCGCACGACCGATGGCGTCGATATCGTCATTCCCAACAGCAACATCCTGTCGGGCACGATCCGCAACATGTCGAATTTTCCCGAGCGCGTGGTGAGCACGAAGCTGACTGTCGCCCTGGAATCCGATCCCGATCGCGCTGCAACAGCGCTGCGCGAAATTCTCGACGCCGATCCGCTCGTGATCAAGGATCGCCCGCGCAATGTCGCGGTCAAATCGCTCAGCGCCGGCGGCAGCGAGATCGACATCAGCGCCTGGGTCAAGAACGAGGACTTTGTTCAGGCGCGCACAAACATTCTGAATGCCGCACGCAAGCGCTTTGCGCAGGATGAAATCAAGCTGGCGTAAGTCAAACGTCATTTAAAAAACGAGAGGCGCGACACTGTCGCGCCTCTATTCATTTCTGCACGATCAGGAACGCTCAACTCACCCCAAGCTTCTTCTGCAGGCTCGTCGAGGACGTCGTGTACTGGAAAGTCAGCTTCTTGTCGGGATAGACGTAGCGATGCGCCTTCTGCGCCGCGAGCGCGACTTCGTGGAAGCCGGAGAGAATGAGTTTCAACTTGCCGGGATAGGTGTTGATGTCGCCCACAGCGAAAATGCCCGGCGTCGACGTCTCGAATTTCTCGGTGTCGACAGGCACGAGATTTTCGTTGAGCTGCAATCCCCATTCGGCGATGGGGCCGAGCTTCATCGTCAGGCCGAAGAAGGGCAGCATGGCGTTGCACGGCACTTCGGTCGTCGATTTGTCATTGCCGCGCACGATGGCGTGCGAGAGTTCGCCGTTCTCGCCTTTCACTTCCATCACCTGACCGATCATCAGGTCCATCTTGCCTGACGTAACCAGTTCGCGCATGGCGTTGACCGAATGCGGCGCGGCGCGGAAGTCGTCGCGGCGATGAACGAGCGTGATGCGCTCGGCGAGGGGGTGCAGGTTCAGCGTCCAGTCGAGCGCGGAATCGCCGCCGCCAACGATCATCACCCGCTTGCCGCGGAACGCTTCCATCTTGCGCACCGCGTAGAATACGGACTTCGCCTCATAGGCCTCGATGCCCGCGATCGGCGGCTTCTTCGGCTGGAACGATCCGCCGCCCGCAGCAACCAGCACGACCTTGCATTCGAAGATCTTGTCGTTGTCGGTCTTGACGATGAAGGATGGCGCTTCCGCCGTGCCGGCGCACTCGACGCTCGTCACCATTTCCGAGAAATGAAACGTCGGATGGAAGGGCTCGATCTGCTTCATCAGATTGTCGACGAGGCCCTGCCCGCTGACTTCGGGGAAGCCCGGTATGTCGTAGATCGGCTTCTCCGGATAAAGCTCCGCGCACTGCCCGCCCGGCCGGTCGAGAATGTCGATCAGATGCGCCTTGATATCGAGAAGGCCCAGTTCGAACACGGCGAAGAGGCCCACAGGGCCAGCGCCAACGATCACGGCATCGGTCTTGATCACTTCGGTCATATCGGAATCCAGTCGGTCCTTCGGGCGGATGCGAGGGCTGAATAGGCTCAAGGCCGGTACACGCAAATGCGCCACATCAACACATGGCGCGGGCGCGGCGGTCCACGCCGCCGCGCGTCTATCGCAGGGCATTTAACTAAACACAAGCGGAAATTATTTTATATTACATATAATTTCAGTATTATCCCTGCTTCTCTGGTGTCGTGACTGTCAGCCCGTCGAGTTCCGCCTTCACCACGATCTGGCAGGAGAGCCGCGAGGTCGGACGAACGTCATAGGCGAAGTCCAGCATGTCCTCTTCGAGCGGACCGGCCTTGGGCAGTTTGTCGGCCCAGGCTTCGTCCACATAGACATGGCAGGTGGCGCAGCTGCAGGAGCCCCCGCATTCGGCCTCGATGCCTGCAATGTCGTTGCGGATCGCCGTTTCCATGACCGTCGAGCCGTCCTCGGCGTCAACAGTCTTCTGCTTGCCGGCATGATCGATGAAGGTAATCTTGGTCATCTCAGGGCCACTCGCGAATGGGGAGCCGGACGTTCCGGCGCGAGCGGCTCTTTAAACAAATGCCGTCGCCTTGGCGAGGGGCGACAGCGCGGCAATTCGCCGGTGCGGGAAACGCCGCTCAGGCGTCGGCCAGAAGCCTGCGGATTTCGCCCTGCGCTTCTTCCACTGCATCCTTAAGGTCGAGCACATAAGCCTTGAGATCGCCGTCGGTGAAATTCGCGCCCAGCGCATCCTCATAGGCCTGGGCGGCTGCGGCGATCCGGCCTGCCCCGATGGCCCGCGCAGAGCCCTTGAGCGTGTGCGAAAGGTCGTGTCGCCATTTGCGGTCGCTGGAACACAGATCGCTGTCGAGCCGGGCAATGATCTGGCCAGCCTGCTTGTCGAAAAGGCCCAGCAGCTCCAGTTCGAGGGCTCGGTCGCCCAGCGTCTGGCGCGACAGATGCACGAGGTCGAGCGGGCGCACGCCTGCGCTTGCTCCGGGGGCGGCAGGCTTCGCGTTGGCGGCCTTTGTGGCGATCTGCGCTTGCATGGCGGCGTACTCCGGTAAACTTCGAGACAATGTTTCGCTATGCTCGAGTATCGCCGCGCGCCGGTCGCGGCCGGTGAACGCGGCGTCGATTCGGCAAAAGTCTTTGCTCACAAGGTAAATCGGGCGTTAACGACGTTTGCTCAAAGTTCGTCCCCGAGGTTTTCAGGGAGAGCGGTAACCTGTAAATTGACAATTGGTTAACAGCGCCCGGACCTGTCGAAGGCCACATTTGGACAGGAGGCGCTGGAGTCCGGACTGCGGTTTGCCCCGCACCGGGAGAGTAGATGCGCACCGAGAGGCATTCGAATGGCGACGCAATCCAAGCCTCAAACGACATCGGAGGCGGCTCTGTCCGCCGTCGAGGCTGTGATTCTGGGCGACGGGGAGAAGACCGACCCCGCGGCATCGCCAGAAGTCGCTGAAAACAATCATAAAAGCGAGGCGACAGGCGCGCCGCGCCTGCCCTCTGTTTCCGATGCCGACCTGCCCGCCCCGGCGCGCGAGACGCCGTCCCGGCCGCCAACGCGCGGCGGCGCGGCCAATGTCGCCCGCCCGCCTGTGACCCGTATCATCGACCCCGGCCAGTCCAACGGCCCGGGTACGCCGGAGCCGGCGGCGACCTCGCCGCGCCCCGCCGCCAACGACGACCGCCGCTCGGTCGGCCAGATATTGCAGGCGCTGCAAATGCGTCCCAGCCGGACGCCGCTTGTCCTGGCTTTCATTGCCGCCGGCGCTTGGATCGCGCTGTCCGCCTTCTACGGCTGGACGACATGGCAGACAGGCGAGTTGCAAAAAGCGTCCCCGTCGCTCCTCGCCCTGCTCGGCATGGCGGTATTGGGGCCGGTCATCTTCTTCTTCATCACGGCGATGCTTGCCCGTCGCACGCAGGAGATCCGTCACACCGCGCGCTCCCTGTCCGAGGTCGCCATCCGCCTTGCCGAACCGGAAACGGTCGCGCTGGAACAGGTCGTCACACTCTCCGGCGCAATCCGGCGCGAAGTCGCCTCGATGGGCGACGGCATCGAACGCGCGCTCGCACGCGCCGGCGAACTCGAAACGATCATGCGTTCGGAAGTCGCGACGCTCGAGCGTTCCTATTCGGAAAACGAGCGCCGCATCCGCGCGCTCATCGACGAACTCGCCAACGAACGCGAGGCGATCGTAACGAACGCCGACAAGGTGCGCCTTGCAATGTCCGGCGCGCACGAGACGCTTTCAGAAGAACTGCGCCTCGTCAGCACGCAAATATCCGAGAGTGTCAGCGACGCTGGCGCACGCGTGACCAATTCTTTGGGAACAAAGGGAGAGGAAATCACGCTGACGTTGTCGCACACGGGCGACGCGCTAATCGATCATATCAGCACGCGCGGCACGGATATCGTGTCCAAGCTGTCGGCTACGGGCAATGACGTCACCACGCGCCTGACGTCCGCCGCCGAAGAGATCACGCGCACGCTCGCCGGCTCAAGCGAATCCATCGTCGAGCGCGTCACCACGCAAGGCAACGACGTCATCACCCGTCTCGCGCAAACAGGCGAGATCGTGACGGAGAAGCTGACCAGCGCGAGCGACCAGATTTCGAATTCGCTTGCAGGCACAGGCACAGCTCTGCTCGACCGCTTCTCCACACAGGGAAGCGATGTCGTGACGCGGCTGTCCGAAACCGGCGAACTTGTGACGACGCGTTTGACCGCCGCGAGCGAGCAGATCGCCTATTCGCTCGCCAATACCGGCAACGAACTGCTCGAACGATTCTCGACGCAGGGTACGGAAGTCGTGAGCCGTCTTTCGGATACCGGTCAGGCGTTCTCGGAAAAGCTGACGTCCGCCAGCGAACAGATCACCCATTCGCTGACGCATACGGGCACCTCGCTGCTCGAGCGGCTTTCCACCCAAGGCAGCGATGTCGTCTCCCGCCTTTCCGAGACGGGCGAAACGGTCACGGCGAAACTCAACTCTGCCAGCGACCAGATCGCCTATTCTCTTGCGGACACCGGCAACTCGCTGCTCGAACGCCTCTCGACGCAAGGCGGCGACGTTGTCACGCGTCTTGCCGAAACCGGCGAGACTGTCTCAACGAAACTCACCTTGGCCAGCGACCAGATTTCGCAGTCGCTTGCCTATACCGGCACGTCATTCCTGGAACGCCTGTCGACACAGGGTAGCGATGTCGTCGCGCGTCTGGCCGAAACCGGCGAAACCGTCACCAACAAGCTCACCTCGGCCAGCGATCAGATTTCGCAATCGCTCACCCATACCGGCAACTCGTTCCTCGACCGTCTTTCTACGCAGGGCGGCGATGTGGTCGCGCGTCTCTCCGAAACCGGCGAACTCGTTACGTCCAAACTCTCGTCGGCTAGCGACCAGATCACCTATGCGCTGGCCGATACCGGCAATTCGCTGATCGAGCGTATCTCGTCGCAAGGCAACGAGGCCGCGACGCGCCTTGCCGAAAGCGGCGAGACCGTGACGGTCAAACTCAACGAATATTCGACGCACGTCTCATCGCTGCTTTCGGCAACGGGCGACTCCATCGTCGAGCGCGTGTCGAGCCACAGCAACGACGTTGCCGGCCGACTTGCCGAAACCGGCGACGCGATCACCGGACGGCTCAGCGATACGTCGAACCAGTTGCTGTCGGCGCTCTCCTCGACCGGCGAATCGGTTACGGGAAGACTGACGGAATCGGCGACGCAGCTCACTTCGACTTTCGCCACGACAGGCGAGTCCATCGTCGAGCGCATCAGCTGGCACGGCAACGACATGGTGACCCGCCTGACGCAGTCGGGCGATACGATCTCGTCACGCATGGTCACGCTCGCGGATAACGTTACATCCGGCCTGACCGAACAGATGAATGCAGTCGATGAACGTCTGCGCACGTCCAGCGAAACACTGGTTGCCGAAGTCGGAACGCGCGGTGCTGAAGCCGCGAGCCGCATAGAGGAAGCAAGCGCCAAGGTTCTTGATGTCATCTCGACGCGCAGCGACACGCTCTCTAACCGCCTGGCCGAGACAGCCAACCGCATCAGCGATGTCGTCTCGATTCACGGCGGCGCGCTCGAACAGAATTTGCAGCAGATGGGTCAGCGTCTCGAAACGTCGCTCATCGAACGCACCGTCGCTGCACAGACCTTGTTCGATACGGCGGCAACCGACTTCTCCTCGCGTCTCGATCACCAGCGCGAAGCGATCCGCAGCGAAATCGACACGCATGCGACGCGCCTGAACAGCGAATTCACGCAAACCGCCAGCGAAGCGATCGCCGCCGTCGCGATGAACGGCGAGCGCGTGAACGAATCCCTTGTCGAGCGGCTCAATACGCTTGAAGGCGCGATCCTCACGCACGGCGGGGCGCTCGCCGACCGCATCGAGGATCACTCGCGCACCTTCACCGGCGCGGTCGCCGAAAGGCTCGGCGCGGTGGAACAGGCTTTCACCACACACGCCGCGGCATTCACCGACAAGCTCGGCGAACGCACGCAGGAAGCCGCGCATCTGCTCGAAACCCATGTGCGCGAATTCGACCACAAGGCATCGGCCAGCGCTAGCCAGATCGCGCATTCGTTCCAGCGGCAGATCGAAACCCTCGACGCCACAGCGACGACGCGCACCGCGGAATTGTCCCGTGAAGTTCAGGACAAGCTCGACGCTTTCGGCATCATTGCCGACCAGACCGGCGAGAAGGTTTCCACGCTGATCGACCAGCGCATCACGACCTTCGGACAGATCGCCGTCGACAAGGCGCGCGAAGCCGCCACCTTGATCGACACCAGCGTCAAGGGCCTCGAAACGTCTCTGACCGAAAAGTCCGGCGGCATCGTCGAGGCGCTCGATACACGCCTGAAGGCGATCGAGGACGTATCCTTCCGCACGACGAGCGAACTGGCGGAAGCCATCGACGCCCGCATCAGAACGATCGAAGCTGTTGCGGCGCGCGGCACGGACGGCCTCGCAGAAACGATCGATACGCGCGTGAAATTCATTGAGGAGGTTACCGAGCGCAGCGCGGCAGGCATCGGCTCCAGCATCGACACACGCCTCAAGGCAATCGAAGAAGTGGCGGCGCGCGGCGCCGGCCTTCTCTCCGAAGCGGTCGACGGACGCCTGCGCGCGATCGCAGAAGCCTCGCTGCGCGGCTCGCACGAATTGTCTCAGGTCATCGACACACGCGTCAGGACCATCGAGGAAGCGGCCGCACGGACATCGGAACAGGTCGCCGCCAACATTGACGATCGCGTGAAGGCCATCGTCTCGGTGACGGCGCGCGGCACGAACGATCTCGTCACGTCTCTCGACGAACGCGTCCGCGCGCTTGCCGATGCGACAGCCAACACCACGGAGACTATTTCGGCGGCGCTCGACGATCGCATGCGCGCGATTACGACGCTGGCCTCAACCAGTGTTACGGAGATCGGCTCCGCACTCGACACCCGCATCGAGACTCTGCAGTCGGCGACGACGGAAGGAAACACCAAGCTCGCCGAAACGCTGGTCGGTGGCCTGCGCGACTTCAATTCGATGGCCGATCATACGGCGGCGCGCATCGAAAAGGTGATGTCGACCAAGACGTCGGAACTCGAAGAAAAGGCCGCGACCCGTACGCAGGAAACGGCAACCACGCTCGACCAGTTGATCAACCGGCTCGACACCGGCCTCGACACGCGCGCCCGCACGATGAGCGAGACTCTCGCGCGCAACGCGATGGATGTTGCCCGCGTCCTCGGCGAAGGCGCCCAGCGCGTGCAGGCGGCCGTCGACACGGAAGAGATGAAGCGTATCGTCGAACGGATGTCGCAACGCGGCAGCGAGGTCGTGTCGGAAATCAGCGCAGCTGGCGAAACGGCGACCCGTTCGGTCTCCACCGCAGCGGGTTCGCTCATCGAAAATATCGAGGCGCGTCAGAAGGATTTCACCGACACCATCGTCAATTCGGCGGCGGCTCTGCAGGACGTGATCGACGCCAGCGCCAACCAGTCGGTGACAGCGCTCAACAGCACGAACGAACGCCTGCGCGACGAATTGACGGGCGTGCTCGTGGGCCTCGCCAAGGCCAATTCCATGCTCGACGGCCTGGTGCGCCAGTCCGGCGGCAATCTGCTGTCCGTCGAGGAAGCGCTCGGCAAGCGTATCGCGGAATTCCGCGACACCTTGCAGACGATCTCCGGGCAGGTCGAGAACATCGACAATGCCGCGACGACGACTCTCGAAGGCGCAACCGCGCTTACCGCGCGCCTCGAAGAAAACCGGGAATCGCTCACGCAAAGCGCTCAGGCGCTCGTCGGCATCCACGAGAACTTCGAGACCTCGCTGGCGGCGCGTCAGCGCAACCTCGACGAAATCTCCGGCAAGGTCGCCGAGCGTACGCGGGAATTCGATTCCATCGTCACGGCCTTCTCGGGCCTGATCGATCAGGCGTTCCAGAGCGCGGAAAATCGCGCCCGCGAAATCGGCGCCTATCTCGGTGAAGCCACGCAGGAGGTTGCCGGTCTCATTTCCCGCCAGTTCGAGGAAGTGCGTTCGACGACCGGCAAGGAGCGCGAGCGCACCATCGCGGCGATGCGCGACACCTATGAGATGGCGAACGGCGAAGTCACGCAACTCTTCAATAGCGCCGTCGATCGCTTCCGCATCGCGACGCAGGAAATCCGCGGGCTCGCCACGCAGATCCAGACCGAGCTCGACGACACCCGCAAGCAGCTGCAACGCGGCGCACGCGAATTGCCGCGCGACGCCGGCGAGCAGACCGAAGCAATGCGCCGCGTCGTCGCCGATCAGGTGCGCGCGCTCAACGAGCTGACGGAAATCGTCGCCCGTTCGGGCCGCGCTTACGACGTCGCCGAGCAGCCCCTGCGCCGCGCCGAGCCCGCGCGCGCCGCTCCGCCGATCGGGGCGCGCAATGACGCGCCGATGCTCGTTCGTCCCGAACCGCAGCGCTCCCGCCCGGCCCCTGCTCAGGTCGCGCCGCCGGCTCCGCCGCCGCCAGCGCCCGTCGCTCCCCCGCCCCCTCCCGCTCCTGCCCCCCGGCAGGCTCAGGCCCCGCAAGCCGCCGGCACAGGCTGGATCAGCGATCTATTGGCCCGCGCCTCGAAGGATGACGCGCCGCGCCCGGCTCCTGCCCCGCCCGCCCGCGCGGCCGATTCTCTCGATGCGATCTCGCACGACATCGCGCGCATGATCGAAACGCCGGCCGTCGAGGATCTCTGGCAGCGCTACTATCGCGGCGATCAGAACATCTTCAGCCGCCGCCTCTACACGGCGCGCGGTCAGGAAGCTTTCGACGAGATCCAGCGCCGCTATCGCGCCGATGCGGACTTCCGCGAGACGGTCGATCGTTACAATCAGGAGTTCGAGCGCCTGCTCAATGAAGTCAGCCGCGAGGATCGCGACGGCTCGCTGCTACGCTCCTATCTCACCTCGGATACCGGCAAGGTCTATACCCTGCTCGGCCATGCTTCCGGCCGCTTCGCCAACATGTGAGCCAGGATCAGCGAGTTGCATAGCAAAGGGCGGGCTCGATCCCGCCCTTTTGCATTTTGAATCGGGAAAGATTCAGCGGCCTGAGGACCACGCCACCATTTCGCGCAACACGCGATCGAAGGCCTGATCAAGCGCGGCAGAGGCCGCCTTGCCATCGGCGGCCGAGCCGGGCACGCGCGCCGTAAAGATGCGCGCCGCGACGATACGGCCGCTGCCTTCGGCAACAACACGCGCGGAGAGTTCGACGACGGCCTCGTTTGTCGTCACGTCGATCTCGAAGCGGCGGATTTCGCTGGTCAGGCTGGTGTCGGCGACAAAGCGCTCGCCGGGGCGCCCCACGGAGCGCAGGAGCCGCGCGTTCTCGAAAGACTGGATCATCATGGTCTGGACGAGGCGCGGCAGCCTGTCGACCCATTGCGCGCCCTTGAGATAGGCGACGGCCTCGGGCCCCGTCCGCACGACGATGCGCTCGGAATCGTAGGGGGAAGTCGCCACCGGCTCGATCACCGCCATCTGGCGGCTGCTGGAGCGCCCTGCAAGGCCGTCGCGGGGAGCAGAAAGGCCATAGGTGTCGAGCGCGCTGCCGCCGCAACCGGCCAGAATCAGCAGCGCCCCGAAGGCAGCATGGCGCGGCGTCACGCGCAGGGCTGCACGCAAGCGATTGTCACACCAAGATCCGAGCGATACCCGGCCCCTGCTCAAATTCACGTCTCCCGATCCAATCCAGGGACCTTCTTCACTATATACAGCACCTTAGCGGAAAGGGATGTGTCAATAGCGCCACAGACTCCGAATCTCCGGAGCGCTGCGCCCGTAAAACCCGCTGAACTAACGGGCCGTATATTCGGGAACCGCGGGCTTGCCGCCAAAGATGAACTGCTGCGGATTGCGTTCGATGGAACGGACCGTGCGGTTGATTTGTTCCAGCGTGCGCCTGCCATCGTTCGCCAGCGCCTCGTACTGGCGCAGGCCAGGTCCGGTGAATTGCTTGATACTGGCGGTAAGCTCACGCGTCCGCTTGTCGAGATTTTGCGACAGGATGCGGAACGCCTTGGCAGCCTCGGAAATCTCGGCGACCACACTCTTCGTGTCGCCGCTGCCAAGCAGGTTGTCGATGCCGCTCAGCACCTTGTCGAGCTTGTCCGCAGAACCGCGCAACGTCGCTGCGATCGCATCTGCATTCTCGGTGATCGATTTCACACGGGCCGGATCGACGGCGTCGACGCGCGCGCTGACATCCTTCGTCAGCTTCTCGATATTGGCGATGACCGGCTCAAGCGTCTTGCCGAGGTTGGACATCGACGAGATGAACTGCTTCACGCCTTCCTTGTTCTCCGCCAACGCCTGCGAAAAGCTTTCCACGTTCTTGAGCGTCGCGGTAAGGGAGGCCGAATTGTCCGTAACCAGCTTGTCGAGTTGGCCCGCCAGCTTGCTGGCGTTATCGACCAGCGACTTCAACTGATCCGTGTCGACAGCCTTGACGCGATCGTTGATGTTCTTCGTCAACTCCGTGAGATTGGCGACAACGGGCTCGATGGTTATGCCGATCGACGACATCGCCGACATGAAGGCCTTGATGCCGTCCGCGTTCTCGTTCAGCGCGTTGGTGAAATTCTCGACATTGCGAATGGAATTCGTGATCGGCTTCGAATTTTCGGTGATCAGCTTGTCGATCTTGCCCAGCGTCTCGTCGGCGCGGCCGGCGATCTTCTGCACGGCTTCCAGCACGTTCTGGAAATCCGAGGATTCGGCCATCAGGGTCGGCAGCTTGCCCGGCTCAGCCGCCACCGCAGGACTCGAGGCGCTGCCGCCCGTAAGCGCGATGGAGGCGACCCCGGTCAGGCCCTGAAACTCAAGGCGCACCTTGGTGTCGGCTTTCACCGGCGTCCGGGAATCGATGTCGATCTGCGCCGCCACCTTGCCTGGGTCGTTCGGCACGAGTTCGATTTTCGTGACCTCGCCCACGCGCAAGCCGTTGAACATCACCTGCGCGCCACGCGAGAGGCCGGACACGGAGTTGGAAAATACGATCTGATAGGATTTCGCGCCGCTCTGGCTGCGCCCGCCGGAGAACCAGTAGACGAACATGAACGCCGTGGTGATCACCGCCAAGGTGAACAGCCCGATCAACGCATGATTGGCACGGGTTTCCATTAGTCAGGCCGCCGTATTTGGAACCGAAGCGATAACACTTTCCAATAGTTGCAGCAATCTCAGGCCATCGCGGCGATTTAAGGGCTTCCTATGGGCCAAGCTATTCGTGCCCCGAAAACTCAAGCCTTATGCTGGCTCGTCATCGCCGCCCGCGAGCGCGCCCCATGGAAATAGGAACGCACCCACGGATGCTCCGACGCCAGCATCTCGTCCATGGGCCCGGCCGCGATGATCTTCTTGTCCGCCAGCGCCGCCACCCGGTCGCAGATCGAAAACAGCGAATCGAGGTCATGCGTCACCATGAAGACGGTCAGGCCCAGGGTCTTCTGCAGGGTGCGGATGAGATCGTCGAAATCGGCCGCGCCGATGGGATCAAGGCCGGATGTCGGCTCGTCAAGAAAGACGATCTCCGGATCGAGCGCGAGGGCGCGGGCGAGCGCGGCGCGCTTGATCATGCCCCCCGACAATTCCGAGGGATATTTCATCGCCGCGTCACGCGGCAGGCCCACCATTTCGAGCTTGAGCATGGCGAGCTCGTCCATCAACGCCTGCGAGATATCGAGATATTCCCGCATGGGAACCTGCACGTTCTGCCCCACCGTCAGGCCCGAAAACAGAGCGCCATGCTGGAACAATACGCCCCATCGGCGCTCCAGCGATTTCGATTCGCCGGGCTCGAGCTCGTCGAGATTGCGGCCCAGAACCTCAATCGTGCCGCTGCGCTTCTCGATCAGGCCCAGGATCGTGCGAGTCAACACGGACTTGCCGGTGCCGGAACCACCCACGAACCCCAGGACTTCGCCGCGCATCACGTCGAGATTGAGCCCGTCGAGAATGATCTTCTCGCCGAAGCCGACGACGATATCGCGCACGCGAATGGCGACTTCCCCATTGCGGGGATGGACAACGGTTTCGCCTTTCGTGCCGGTCCTGTCTGTCGTTGCGTCGGACATCGCGGCCTCAATATTTGATTGCGGCGAAGAACATGGCGAAGAGGCCATCGACGACGATCACCATGAAGATGGCCTTCACCACGGACGACGTCACCTGCCGGCCCAAGGATTCCGCCGAGCCCTGCACGCCAAAACCTTCAATTGCCGCGATCATGCCGATCACCAGCGCCATGAACGGCGCCTTGATGATACCGACCATGAATGTGTTGAAGGCGATGGCGCTCTTCAGCCGCGCCATGAAAACCTCAGGCGATATGTCGCCATAGACCCATGCCACCAGCATGCCGCCGAACAGCGCGGACATGTCGGCCAGAAACGTCAGCAGCGGCAGCGATATGATCAGCGCGATGATGCGAGGCAGCACCAGAACCTCGACGGGATCGAGCCCCATCACGCGCATCGCGTCGATCTCCTCGCGCATCTTCATCGAGCCGATTTCGGCGGTGATGGCCGAGCCGCTGCGGCCCGCGATCATGATCGAGGTCAGCAAGACCGCCAGTTCGCGCAACACGAGGATGCCGATGAGATCCACGGCAAAGGCCGAGGCGCCGAACTGCCGCAACTGGAAGATGCCCTGCTGCGCCACAATGCAGCCGACGAGGAAGTTGATGAGAGCGATAATCGGCAGGCCGCGAAACGCGAAGGATTCGACGTGAAAGATGATCGACGTGAACCGCAACCGTGACGGTTGCACCAGCGCACGCAAAAACGTCTGCACGACCTGGCCGAGAAACGCGACGCCGCTCGAAAGGTCGCGCGCCGCTCCGGATACGCTGGAGCCGACATCGGCGAGCACATCGACCGCCATATTGCCCGGTGGCGCCGGCGGCGTGCTGAAATCGCGGTAATGGGCTTCCTGCAGCAGCAATTGTTGCGAAGCGTCGCGATGGGCGATGACGGCGTCGACCCCCTGCTCGCGCAGGCGCACCCGCGCCCGGTCAATCACCCATGCGCCTGCCGTGTCGAGGGCCTCGACGCCGCTGAGGTCGATCAGCGCGGCTTTCTTGCCTTGGCAGGATTGAACGATCTGTTCCGCAGCCTCTTCAAGGCCATGATCGCCGGCAATGGTCCAGTTGCCCGCAAGGGCGAGATGCGTCCGGTCGCCGGAGCTGTCTCCCGTTACGAGCGGCTGATCCGACATAGATAAATCCCGAACGGAAAAGTCCCGACCGCGCCGGACCGGCTGGCGGGCGTCTGCGTCGCGCCATTCATAGGGTCTCGGGCAAGGGCTGTCGAGGTTCGCATGAACGGCCAGCGTGGCGGCATTTTTGCCGAAGGGCTGCAAGGAGTAATCTGCCCGCCATGAAACGAAGACTTGAAATCGCCATCGAGCGATTCCCGCTTTTGCGTCCCTTCGCGATCTCGCGCGGCGCGAAGACTGAAGCCGTTGTCGTGACGGCCACCCTCTCGCGGGACGGGATAAGCGGGCGTGGCGAATGCGTGCCCTACGCGCGCTACGGCGAAACGCCGCAAAGCGTCTGCGCGGCCATCGAGTCGGTTCGAACAGCCATGGAAGCCGGGGCGTCGCGCGATGAATTGCAGGACCTGCTTCCGGCGGGCGCGGCGCGCAACGCGCTCGACTGCGCCTTATGGGATTTCGACGCTAAGCGCCTGGGGATCCGCGCATGGGAACTCGCAGGCCTCCATCGCCTGCCCGCCGTGACGACAGCCTTCACCATTTCGCTCGATACGCCCGCGGCGATGGCGAACGCCGCGGCGCCGGCTCACGCATTTCCAATTCTGAAAATAAAACTTGGGGGCAGCGATGACATCGCCTGCCTGCGAGCTGTTCGCGACGCTGCCCCCGCGAGCGAACTCATCGTCGACGCCAATGAAGGCTGGCGTGAAGATCAGCTCGAAATGCTGATCGCAGCCTGCAGCGACGCCCATGTGCAGTTGATCGAACAGCCCCTGCCCGCAGGACACGACGACGCGCTCGGAAGCATCGAACATCGCGTCCCCATCTGCGCCGATGAAAGCGTTCATGGCGTCGACGATCTCGAAAGTCTTCGCAATCGCTACGATGCGGTGAATATCAAGCTCGACAAGACCGGCGGCCTCACCGCTGCGCTTGCCCTTGCTCGCGCAGCGCAACAGCAAGGCTTCGGCATCATGATTGGCTCGATGGTCGGCACGTCGCTGGCGATGGCGCCTGCGCTGTTGCTCGCGCCAATGGCGCAATGGATCGATCTCGACGGGCCTCTGTTGCTGGCCCGGGATCGCGATCCTGGATTGAAATTCGATGGTTCGACGCTTTTTCCGTCGGAAGCTGCGCTCTGGGGATAACTGAAGGCCGGGTTGCGGCGCGAACCGTTAGCGCCCGGCTATTCCATCACCGCCGCCTTCAGCATGCACACCATCGTTGCATGCGCCGGCTCCTGCGACCTGTTGCGGATGACGTGAATACGGTCGCAGCGGTAGCGCAACGTCTCGCCGGCTTTCGCCGTCTCGACGACGCCGGCGACCTCGACTTCAAGCTCGCCTTCCAGCACCGAGAGGCACTCTACCGACCCGCGCTGATGTGGATCGGATTCCAGCACGCCGCCCGGCTCGGCGTGGAAATCGTACCACTGCAGCCATTCCACCGTGTTGATCCAGCCGATGATGGCAAGGCGGCACTTGCCGTCGTCCGACATGAGAATGGGCGTATCGGCCTTCGTCGACTTTTCCAGGAATGGCTCGTCTTCCGACGATTGCAGGAAACGCTCGATGGAGACATCCAGCGCCTGCGACAGCCGCCAGATGGTCGAAAGCGTCGGGTTGGTCTCGTTGCGCTCGATCTGGCTGATGATCGACTTGGCGACGCCGGACTGTTCCGAAAGTTCGGAGAGCGAAAGATTATACGCCTTGCGCAGCCGCTGGACCGTGCGGCCCAACTGACCCGATAGCGCCGACGCTCCCGCTTCTATCGCCTTGACCCTGTCCCGGCCCTCGACGCCCATGTCCGTGCCCCGCCCGAATTGTTTGGAATAATAACCGATTTCGTTCGAAATACCGAACAAATTCTCGGGAGGTCAACGAACGGCATTCATCCGTTCCGACCGCCGCCATGGGCCCGGCGGCCCTCCTGCCAGACGACCGACAGGCCGGCGGCGATGACGATGGCCGCGCCGGCGATCACGTTCAGGGTTGGAACCTCTGCAAAAATCACAAAGCCGATGGCGACCGCCCAGATGAGGCCTGTGTAGTCGAAAGCCGCCAGCACGGACGCCGGCGCGAAGCGAAAGCCTTCGGTCAGCATGATCTGGCCGATGCCGCCGAGCACGCCGATCATGATCAGCGGCAGCGCGTCGGCGAGGCTCGGCCAGACCCAGGCCTGCGATTGCACCCAGCCGGCGAAGGGAAAAGTCGATGGCCATACGAGCGCCGCGATCAGCACCGCGGTGGCAGCGCAGGAGGTCGTGAACTGGAAGTAGAAGGTGATCGCGCCCGAATCCTCGGTCTCCGTGAGACGGCGGATCTGGATGAAGGCGACGGCGACGAGAATGGCCCCCATGATCGACAGGATGGCCCCAGCGATATGATCGGAATTGGCGGGACTGCCGCTGCCCAGATGATGCCACAGCATGACGACGACGCCGCCAAAACCGCTGGCGATCGCCGCGATGCGCACGAACGTCAATTTCTCGCCGAGAATGAGTCCCGCAAACAGCGCAACGAGTAGAGGCTGCACATAGCTCAACGCCGTCGCGTCTGCCAGCGGCAGCAGCTGATAGGCCGCGAACATGAAGAACATCGAGCCGATGCCGGCGATGGCGCGCACGAGATGCGCAGGCAGGCGCTGCGTATAGATGGCGCGCGGAAATTTCCCGCGCCACGCGAGCCAGACGATGAGGACAAGCAAGGCGAAGAACGAGCGGTAAAAGATGATCACCGCGAGCGGATATTCCTTGTAGCCCTTCGACAGCGACAACATGATCGTGAAAAGGAATACGGCGCAGACCTTCAGGCCAATCCCGAACAGAACACGATTCGATTGTTGCGCCATTCCCCTTGTCCGGTCAGAACGCCGAAACCACGGCGCCGCCGTCGATCAATATGCTCTGGCCGGTGATGTAGCCCGCCTGCGCGCTCGCAAGATAGGCGCAGAGCTGGCCGAATTCGCGGGGATCGCCGAAGCGCCGCGCCGGGATAGATTGCCGTCGCGTGTTAGAAATCTCGTCCTCGCTCACGCCGCGCATCTTCGCCTGCGCCGTCGTCGCCGCCACCAGCCGGTCCGTTTCGAACGCGCCGGGCATGATGTGGTTGATGGTGACATTGGCGTGCGCGACCTGTCGCGCGATACCCGCAAGAAAGGCGGTCAATCCCGCGCGCGCCCCAGAAGAAAGATCGAGGCCTGCGAGCGGCGCTTTCACCGAACTCGAGGTGATGTTGATGATGCGCCCGAATTTGCGCTCGATCATCCCGCCGATCACCTGCTGCACGAGTTCGATCGGCGTGAACATGTTGGCGTTGGCGCCCGCGACAAGCTCGTCATGCGAAAGCTGCCGGAAATCCTTGAGCGGCGGCCCCGAATTGTTGTTCACGAGAATATCGGGCGAAGGACAAGCTGCGAGCAAAGCCTTGCGGCCCTCGGGCGTGCCGACATCGGCTGCAACGCTCGCCACTGTCACGCCGGTCGCGCCAGCGATTTCCTTCGCTGTGCGGGCAAGTCCGGCGGCGTCGCGGCCATTGATGGTGACATTGACGCCCGCTTCAGCCAAGGCAAGCGCGCAGGCGCGGCCCAGCCCCTTGCTCGAAGCGCAGACGATCGCGTTGCGGCCCCTGATACCGAGATCCATGAGGTTCTCCCTGAAAAATGTTGGACGCACAATGCAGTCTGCGCGCGGCCAGCGCAATGGGTTGCATGACGCCAGTCAATGCCGGGGATTTCAGATGGGTTAGATTGCTTCGTTCGATATGTAGTACAATATGAGATTGCCAGCCATGCTCGCAGCAGTCGCGACAACCATTGCCGTCGCTTCGCCTTTGGCTGCCCAAACGCCGATCGAAGCCTATGCCAAAGATTGCGGCGGCTGCCACACCAGCGAACGCCGTGTCCTCCGTAAAATCCCGTCGGGCAATGATGCGATACGCTCGGACTGGATCGGAAAATTCATGGCACAGCATCCCTGCGAGCGCGACGACCTGAAGCCGCTCATTGTCGAATATCTCTTGCAAAAGACGCGCAAGTAGACCGGTTCCGCGAGCGACACGTCCACAACTTGCATCAGGATTTCATGACCTCGCGCAACAGGCCCAACTGCTTCTTGTGATCTTCGATGACGACAGCCACGGGATCGAAGGGCTTGCCGCCATCGTCCATCAGCAATCGCCCTGGCCGGTCGCGCGTGCGCCCGAAACCGCAAGGCGCGGAGACGCCGAAATCGCCCAGATATTTCTTCATGATTTCGAGTTGCGGTCTCGCACCGTCGGCTCCGTGCAGATGATGCACACTGCCCATGTAGATGCGTGCATCGCCCTTCTTCAGATTCGCGAGCGGCGCAAAGAAAGTGTCCTCCGCCGAGCCGAGCGTCGGTATGTGCAGGAACTCGACCTTGCGGCCCGACGCTGCAACGGCGGCATTCGCCAACAATACTGCGCCGGAAAGCGACGGTGGCTGGCGCGATGGCCAGCCGCTCAACGTGCCGAAACACATGTGATGGCCGAGATGCACGGCGGCCGGAATGGCTGCGCAAATCTCCGCCAGCGGCGCGCAGACCCGCGCCGCCTCCTTCGCGGCGCCGGCCATATCGCCGACGCCCGCAAGGATATCGACGAGGCGATTCTCGATGGCGAGATCCCACTGGATCGCAAGTTCATCGTTCGGAATCATCTCGACGATCTTTGCCGTCTCTGCGCGCAGCGATTGCGTCAATCCATCCGCGAGTTTCGGGATATCATCATCAGGAAAGAAATACGCGAGCGCGCTCAGCGTCAGCGGCATGCATACCTGAAAGCGCACATGCGCGGGAATGACGCCGTCCTTCTTCATGTAGCGGAAAAGCGCATAGGAGTTGACGGCGTCGCGCGCAAAGCCGAGCCGCCAGCCGGGATCACCGAATGAAACCTTGTTCACGCCGGGCCGCACGCGAAAACCGAACTCGTCGTGCCGTCCGTGCGGCCACCATTTCTCGACGCCGTTCTCGCGCTCGGGCCATTTCACTGTCTCGATATCGGGATGCGCCGTGTAGACGCGATAGGCTACGCCATCGACCCAGTAGCGGCGCGTGCCGACTTCGCCATCCGGCATGTAATCGAGCCACTGGCCCAGCGCGCCGCCGAACATGCGAAAGGCTTCTTCTGCGGTCTCGCATGGCAAGCTGCCCGGCAAAAACAGTTCCGCTGGCATCGCAAACTCCCCGTTATAATCGGCACACGATAGGCGAATTCACCGGCGATAGAAACTTCGTGAATTGCATCGAACAAACGAAACGCTCAGGATGCATGACGTGGAGGGGTTCGATTTGAAGACGCTGGCGCTCGCCATCTCAATCTTGCTGTGTGGATTCAACGCGCCTGCGCTGGCCGACTGCGGCCGGCGCGGCGATCCCTGCAAGGTTCCGCTCGGCGATTACTACGTTGCACAGCCAACGCAGGAAACGAACACGCCACGCCCGGCCATCGTGCATTTTCACGGCGGCGGCGGCGATGGTTTTGCCGTCGTCGAAGACCGGCAGATGGTCGAACCCATGATCGCGCGCGGCTATATAGTCATTGCGCCGCAAGGGCTGCCGCGCCCGCCGCTTGGCAACGGCTGGACGTTTCGAAGCGATCACGATCCCAAACGCGACGAACTCGCCTTCTTGCGCGAGGTCGTCACGGATGCTGCGAAAAGATTCGATATCGATCGTGCGCGCGTGCTCGTCAGCGGCCACTCGGTCGGCGGTTCGATCGCATGGTATATCGCCTGCCGCGCGCCGCAGGACTTTGCAGCCTTCGCGCCTGTCGCCGGCGGCTTCTGGCGTCCCCATCCCGAGAGTTGCGCAGGTCCCGCAAAAATCCTGCATACGCATGGCTGGGAAGATCCGGTCGTGCCACTCGAAGGCCGCACCTTCCGACGCCCGCAATTCACGGCGCAGCAGGGCGATATATTCGAGGGCTTGCAGCTGTGGCGGCGCATGAACGGATGCGAGACGCAAGCGCCTTCGAGTATGGCGAGAACGGATCGCTACTGGTCGCGCATCTGGTCGAATTGCAGGGCAGGCTCTCACTTGCAACTGGTGCTGCATCCCGGCGGCCACGACACGCCGGAGTTCTGGCCGCAGCTCGCGATGGACTGGTTTGAACAGGTCACGGCATCCGCGAAAAGCGCCGGCCGGTGACTCAGGAGGGGATTGCCCAAAATAGAACCGGAGTCTGCGCGCGATTCTACCCTCCCCCTTGTGGGGTGGGTCGGCTCCGCGAAGCGGTGACGGGGTGGGGGTCGCGCCAAGACTAAGTAAGTCTCGC
>CAINED010000013.1 GCA_903847605.1 uncultured Hyphomicrobiales bacterium
ATGAATTCATCTGGCCGCAAGACGCGCCAAGGGACATCAAGGCATGACACCGGTGCACCGCCCCGTTCAAAAGGGCGATCATATCTTTCTCGTGGACGGATCGTCCTTCGTCTTCCGCGCTTATTTCCAGTCGATGCGGCAGGACCCGAAATATAATTACCGGTCGGACCGGCTGCCGAACGGCGCCGTGCGGCTGTTCTGCACGAAGCTTTTCCAGTTCATCGAAAAGGGCGCGATGGGCAAGATGCCGACGCATCTCGCCATCATATTCGACAAGTCAGAGAATTCCTTTCGCAAGGAACTCTACCCTCCCTACAAGGCGAACCGTAACGAGCCGCCTGAAGATCTCATTCCGCAATTTCCGCTGATGCGCGAGGCGGTGCGTGCTTTCGGCCTCATCCCTATCGAGCAGGACAAATACGAAGCCGACGATCTCATCGCCACCTATGCGAAGCAGGCGGTGCAGCGCGGCGCGGACGTGCTTATCATCTCCGCCGACAAGGATCTGATGCAGCTCATCGAGCCGGGCGTATGCATGTACGATCCGGCGTCGGGCGAGCGCGACGAGCGCTATTTCAGCGAAAAGGAAGTGCTCGAATATTTTGGCGTGAACCCGGACAAGGTCGTCGATGTGCAATCGCTTTCCGGCGATTCAACTGACAACGTGCCTGGCGCGCCGGGCATCGGCATCAAGACGGCGGCGCAGCTCATCAACGAATATGGCGATCTCGATACGCTGCTGGCGCGCGCCGGCGAGATCAAGCAACCCAAGCGCCGCGAGACTCTGACCAATCCGGAAATCGTCGAGAAGATCAAGATATCGAAACAGCTCGTGACGCTGGTGCGCGACGTGCCGCTGTTGACGTCCATCGACGATCTCGGCCTGCACCAACCGGAGGGCAAGGACCTCGTCGCGTTTCTCAAGGCGATGGAATTTTCCACCATCACCAAGCGCGCGGCGGAAAAGTTTTCCGTCGACGCCAACGACATCGAAGCCGATCCGCGCCTCGTCGGCCCTGCCGGCTGGCGTGCGCGAAACGGCGAACAGCATGCAGATGCGGAGAAGCTTTCTGCAGCGCCTGCGCCGGCTGCGGACAAGCCTGCAACGAACGGGCCGAAGCAGAACGCGCGCTATGGCGACAATACTGCGCCGGCTGTCGTCGATTCCGGTCCCGGCGCTTTTGCGGCCGCGCGCGCAGCCGCCCTGCGCGCCATGCCCTTCGACCTGAAGAGCTATCAGACCATCACGACGCTCGACATGCTCGATGCGATCCTCGCGCAAGCGCGCGACACCGGCATTCTCTCCGTAGATACTGAAACGACGGGTCTCGACCCGCAGCAGGCCGAACTCGTGGGCATCTCATTCTGCTGCTCGCCGGGCAAGGCTTACTATCTTCCTCTTGGCCATCGCGGCGAGGGCAGCGGCGATCTCTTCGGTGGCGCCGCGCTGTTGCCGGGGCAGTTGCCTGTCGATGCTGTGCTCGCGCGCGTGAAGCCGGTGCTCGAAGATGCGGGAGTCCTCAAGATCGCGCATAATGCGAAATACGATGCCAACTTGTTGCAGCAACACGGCATCGACATGCGGCCCATCGAAGACACGCTGCTGATGTCCTACGTGCTCGACGCCGGGCGCAGCGATCACGGCATGGACGTGCTCAGCGAGAAATACTTCGGACACAAGCCGATCCAGTTCGGGGAAGTTGCTGGTACGGGCCGCACATTCATCGGATTCGCGCGCGTTGCGATCGACCGCGCGACCGAATATGCGGCGGAAGACGCAGACGTGACGCTGCGCCTCTGGCATGTGCTGAAGCCGCGGCTGTCGGCCGAGAAGATGACGACAGTTTACGAGACGCTGGAGCGTCCGATGGTGAAGACGCTCGCGCGCATGGAGCAGCGCGGCATTGCTATCGACCGGCAGATTCTTTCGCGGCTGTCAGGCGATTTTGCGCAGGGCATGGCGCGGCTCGAAGCGGAAATTCAGGAACTCGCGGGCGAGCCGTTCAACGTCGGCTCGCCCAAGCAGCTCGGCGACATTCTCTTCGGCAAGATGGGATTGCCCGGCGGCAAGAAGACCGCGACAGGCGCATGGTCTACTGCCGCCAGCGTGCTCGACGAACTGGCCGAACAGGGCAATACTTTCGCGGCGCGCATTCTCGACTGGCGTCAGCTTCAAAAGCTCAAGAGCACTTATACGGACGCGCTGCCTGAATATGTGAACCCGCATACGAAGCGCGTGCACACGTCCTTCGCGCTGGCGGCGACAACGACGGGGCGTCTGTCGTCATCCGAACCGAACCTGCAAAACATTCCCGTGCGCAACGAAGCTGGCCGCAAGATCAGGACGGCCTTCGTGCCGGTCAGCGGCAACAGGATCATGTCGGCGGACTATTCGCAGATCGAACTGCGTATCCTCGCGCATATCGCGGACATTCCGCAGTTGAAAAAGGCTTTTGCTGACGGGCTCGACATTCACGCGATGACGGCGTCAGAAATGTTCAACGTGCCGCTCGCCGAGATGACCGGCGAAATCCGCCGCCGTGCCAAGGCGATCAATTTCGGCATTATATACGGCATTTCCGCCTTCGGCCTCGCCAACCAGCTCGGCATTCCGCGCGAGGAAGCGGGCGCTTACATCAGGAAATATTTCGAGCGCTTCCCCGGCATCCGCGATTACATGGAAGCGACGAAGAAAGCCTGCCGCGAACAGGGCTATGTCACCACGATCTTCGGCCGCAAGTGTCACTATCCGCGCATCACCGCGTCTAACCCATCAGAGCGGGCCTTCAACGAACGCGCGGCGATCAACGCGCCGATCCAGGGCTCCGCCGCAGATATCATCCGCCGCGCCATGGTGCGCATGGACGATGCGCTCGCGAAGGCAAAGCTCGACGCGAAGATGCTGCTGCAGGTGCATGACGAACTCGTCTTCGAGGTGCCAGAGGCGCAGGTGGACAAGACAATCGGCGTCGTGCGCAGGATCATGGTCGACGCTCCGCACCCGGCGCTCCAGTTGAGCGTGCCGCTACAAGTGGACGCCAAGGCCGCGAAGAACTGGGACGAGGCGCATTGAGGATGATGCTTCGCCCCATGCATAAAATTGCCGCGCTTCTTCGCCGGTTTTGGCTTCTTTTATTGATTGGTATCTCGCCTTTCAGCTTCGATGGGGCCTTTGCACAAACACGATACGAGTGGATCGCGGAGCCATTAGAACCAAAGATGCGCGAACCACTCAAGCGCCTGCTTGATCAAACTTGGTTCCTTCACGGCGACCCGTCTCTGCCGAAAGCGCGAATGCTCAAAATGCGCAATGCACCTTATGTCTTTGCCTACTTTGGAGAAGATTATTACTGCGTCCATGTAGCTGGCTGTCTAACTATGATCGTCCGGTTCGAAGAAGAGCGTGCTTTTGCTGAATTTATAATTTACTCCGATGGCCTCGTGGGTTTCAGTGACACGGCCATCGAGATCCGGGGTCAACAGGAATTTATAGTCGACATTGTCACGATGCGTAGGGCGACACGTATCATACGCACGCCTGCGGGGTGGATGGTGCTTTTGACCGACGGATTCGTCCCGGCCAATCTCCCGCGTCATCCAGATGAATCGGTCTCCGCCTCGCCACCTGCGCGAAATGAGGTTCAACAGCCAATTCCCCCGATGAGCCACGATGATTTCAAGCGACGACTGGAAAAACTTCGTTGATTGAAACGCCGCCCAAAAGTGTCAGCTCGACGCGCATCGCGGCAAGGACGTGCGTTTGCGCACATCGGCTTTCCGGAGGCCCTCTATGCTCCCGGCGGGGAAATCTTTTCTCCGTTCGAACCAGCAGCTAGAATGATCCATCTTCAGGGCCATTCATGAAACGCAAGATTGCCGCCATCCTCGCCTCGGACATTGCCGGGTACAGCCGCCTTGTGGCCGAAGACGAGGAGGATACGCTCGCCCGCTTCTCCAGCTACCGGAGGGCATTCGAGGATTTCGTCACCCAGCACGGCGGGCGCGTCTTCAACACCGCCGGCGACGCCATTCTCGCGGAGTTTCCGAGCGCGGTGGAGGCGACCCGCTGCGCCATCGACATCCAGGAAAGCATGCGCACGCGCAACATGGGCTATGCGCCCTCGCGGCAGATGCTGTTCCGGATCGGCCTGACCATCGGCGATGTCGTCGAGCGCGAGGGCGATCTTCTGGGCGACGGCGTCAACATCGCGGCGCGGCTCGAAGGCATGGCGGAGCCCGGCGGCATCTGCGTCTCGCGCAGCATCTACGAACAGGTCGCCAACAAACTGTCGGTGCCCTTTTTCGACATGGGTGAGCAGGAAGCCAAGAACCTGCCGCAGCCCATCCACGTTTTCCGCATCAAGATGGCGCGTTCCGGCCAGACGGTGGTCTACCCCGGCAAGAAGCCGCCGGAACCATCTCCGTCGCCGGCGCGCAAGCCCAGCGTCACCGACCGGCGCGACGGCGGCAGCTTTGGCGCGGGACTCATACTCGGCGCGGTGGCGCTGGTAGCAGCCGCCAGCGCCCTGGGCCTCGTGCTCTGGCGCGACTTTTCGCGGCCAGCTCCGGCGACCGTCGCCGGACTTCCCGCGCCGCCCTTAAATCCGCCGCCGGACGTGCCGCGTGAGCTGAAGCCGCCTCCGACCGTCGCCGCGCCGCAGACCAACCCCACCAAGCCGCCCGAGCCTCAACGCCCGCCCGAGATCAAACCCGTCGAGGCGAAGCCGCCCGAGCCGCCTCGGGCGGACCCGCCGGCGCAAACGGCGCGCCGCCCTTCGGCCGAGGAACAGGCGGAAAAGCTCGCGCAACAGGAGCCAGCGCCGCCCGCGCAATCTGCACCTCCGCCCGTTGCCCGGCAGACACCCCCACCGCCGCCAAAGACGGTCGCGGTCGGGCCGATGGAGCCGCCGCGCCTCACGCCGACGCAGCCCACGCCCCAGCCGCCGGCGCGGCCCTATATTCCGCCCGGTACGAATCCGTCCGACACATTTTCGATTTTCAGCAAGGCCGGCGGCATCATCCCCGATGCGAAGACGGCGCCGGAAATCTATCACAACGCCCGCACCTACGAGGCGCGTGGCGAGGGCGTCAATGCCCGCACTGAATATCTGAAACTCGCCGAACTCGGCACGGATTTCCTCGACCCTCATCTGCGTTTCTCCGCGCTGTTGCGGGCGCAGGATGGTCGCGCGGGCGCGCGCGAAATCTATGCGCGGCTCGCCGAAGGCAAGGGCGGTCGCGCCGCGGCCATCGTCCATGCGCTGCAATATGACGGCGCGGAGCGGCGCGCGCGCGTTGCCGCGCTCGCGGGCCAGCATGCGCTCTACGGCCCCGTACACATGCTGCTGGCGGACGAATATTCGACCGAGCGCGTCGGCGGCGAAACCATCGGCGAACGGCGTTCGCAGTTCGCGGCGTTGCAGAAGTTTCTCGAAGCCGATCGCAACGGCGCGCTGTCGCAATATTTCCTCGATCATTCCGTGCTGGCCCAATGGCTCGACCGCGCGCGGTCGCGCCAGCAGGCGCTCGAACAGTTCTTGAAGACCGCGAAGCTCGAACCGACCGCCCAATTCATGCACACCAACAGCGGCTGGATGGCGCATGTCTGGGTGCCCGAGCCCGCGACGAAGATTTCATGGCGCGCGAATGCGAAGGCCGAATTCACGCCGACGGGCGAAACAGGCTTCATCGACCAGCGCACGGGCAAGCCTTCGCCGCTGCTGTCGTTCCAGCTTCCGCGCGAGGCCGGTGAAGCGACGATCGAGGTGCGCTATGAGGACGCCATCGGCGAAGTGCGCGGTCCTTTCGCAATCAAATTCGACCCGCGCACGGAGCTGGTGAAAAGTCAGCGCGACCTGTTGCAGAGATTCTCCAACAACTGGATCAGTTTCGGCGACGGCGGCACGCAAGCGAAATTCGTCTATTTCACGCAGCTCGTGGCCTATCGTTGCGCGATCTCGAAGGTGGTGATCGTATTCGACGATTCGCCGCTGCCGATGCAATTGCGGCTGCCGCCCTGCGACCCGAACGATCCCCTGACGATGCCGCCAAGTTTCCGGCCGTTTGTCTCAATGCCGGCGAGCGCAAAATCGCTCACGGTCGAAATCGGCTATGCGGACGGCACGACGAGCGAAAAGCGGAAGTTCGAAAAGCGCTGATCAGGCCGCCTTGCGCACCGCCTCACAGAGACTCTCGGTGCGCACCTGTCCGTCGGGACAGGCTGTCAGCGCACAGCCCTGCGGCACTTCCTGCCAGCAGCCGCGCTCTTCGTCGAGCGGCTCCGAAACCACGATGAAAGCGCCGTTCTTCTGCCGCCAGTAGAGCGAGGGCGCGCGCGCATCGGACGCCCAGCGGAACGCGCGCAAGATCTTTCCGTCCGTATGCGCGGCCGTCAGACGCAAGGGTTCGCCGACATTCGCCGCCCGCATCAGATCGGCGATGCGCTTTAGCGTGAGCGCCATGGCGCGCAGCGGCTCGTCCTCGAGACCCGCGCCGAGCGCGGCCAGAAAGATCGCCTCGGAATCCGTCGTGCCCGAGCGGTGCGTGTAGAGTTCGTCGGGAATCAGATCCTCGACGCGGCGCTTCACGGCGACATAGCCGCCGATCTGGCCGTTGTGCATGAACATGTGCTGCTTGTAGGCGAAGGGATGGCAGTTGGCGCGCACGCTGGCAGTGCCGGTCGAGGCCCTCACATGCGCGAAGAAAAGATGCGAGCGCACCTGCGCGCAGATGGAGCGCAGGTTCTCGTCCGACCAGGCCGGACGTATTTCCCGGTAAACGCCGGGGATGGCGCGCTCGCCATACCAGCCCAGGCCGAAGCCGTCGCCGTTGGTCGTCGTCACGCTTTCGGCGGCGCGCAGCGACTGGGCGATGAGCGAATGATGGGGGTCTGCGACAAGCGTTTCCATCAGGACGGGTTCGCCCCGATAGGCAATCCAGCGGCACATTTCGGTCTGTTCCGTTTCGGGAAAGCGGTCGTACATCGTTCTTAAGAATTGCTCGACTTCCGTGAACGAATTGTTAACGATGACAGTCCGGAGGGAGCGCGTATTCGAAAATGCAGGAAGCGCTGCGAATTGGGGGAATTGAAGCCGTGATTGCGACAGAATGCGGGCGAGTCCTTGCGCACATACAGGCTCGGGCGAATCGCTGGCGGGCTGTTGCAGCATTCGCCGTCGCAGCTCTGACTATGCCCTCGCCTGCATTGGCGGCGGAAGCGCTGGACGGTTCGAAGCTGTCGCTGCTCTGGGCGATACCCTTTGCGGGCATCCTGCTTTCGATTGCACTGTGTCCGCTGCTTGCCGCGAACTTCTGGCATCATCATTTCGGCAAGGTCACGGCAGGCTGGGCGCTGCTGATTATCGTGCCGATGGCCGTTTTCTTCGGGCCGGGCTTTGCGTGGTCGACCATCTTCCATACGCTGGCGCTCGAATACATCCCTTTCATCCTGTTGCTGCTGGCGCTGTTCACGACGGCGGGTGGAATCGTCGTGCGCGGCAACCTGCACGACACGCCGCTTGCGAACACGGGATTATTGGCAGCTGGCACAGCCTGCGCCAGTGTGATCGGCACGACGGGCGCGGCGATGGTTTTCATACGGCCGCTGCTACGCGCCAATGACGACCGCAAGCACAATGCGCATGTCGTTGTCTTCTTCATCTTTCTCGTTGCGAATATCGGCGGCGCGCTGACGCCGCTCGGCGACCCGCCGCTGTTTCTGGGCTTCCTGCGCGGCGTCGACTTTTTTTGGACGACGAAGTTTCTATGGAAGGAAACGCTGTTTGCCGTCGTCGTGTTGCTGATCGTTTTCTTTGTCCTCGATACGTGGATGCAGCGTTACGAAGGAGACAAGGTTCGCGACCCAACGCCGGATTCGCCCTTGCACGTGACAGGCCTCGTCAATCTCGCGCTGATTGGCGTCATCATCGCGGCCATCCTGATGAGCGCATCCTGGAAGCCGGGCATATCCTGGACGGTGTTTGGCACGAAGCTCGAATTACAGAATCTCCTGCGCGAACTCACCATGATCGTTGTCACGATCGCTTCGGTCGCGCTCACGCGCAAGGACGACCGCGAGGCTAACGGCTTCGAATGGGGGCCGATTCTCGAAGTCGCCAAGCTCTTCGCGGGTATCTTCATATGCATCGTGCCGGTGCTGGCGATGTTGCAGGCCGGATTGAAGGGACCGTTTTCAGGTCTCGTGGCGCTCGCCTCGAACGCCGACGGCACACCGAACAATGCCGCCTATTTCTGGCTCACCGGTGCGCTCTCGTCCTTCCTCGATAACGCGCCTACCTATCTCGTCTTCTTTGAGATGGCGAGCGGCGATCCGCAAAAGTTGATGGGTCCGCTCGCGCAGACGCTGGCCGCGATATCGCTTGGCGCAGTTTACATGGGCGCGAACACCTATATCGGCAACGCGCCGAATTTCATGGTCTATGCCATCGCCCGCTCAGCCGGGGTGAGCATGCCGAGTTTCTTCGGCTACATGCTCTGGTCGGGCGCGGTGCTGATCCCGCTCTTTATCGTGATCACCTTCATCTTCTTCCGCTGATCTGATTTCACAGTCGCAGAAGATCCCGCACATTGCCCGATGCGATGGCCCGTTGCGCCTCGGCATCGAGACCCGCAGCCTCCAGCGCCTGCATCAGCGGACCGGAAATTGGCTGATCGTTGACGATCGGCCAGTCGCTGCCGGCGATGACCTTGTCAGCTCCGAGAATATCGACCGAAGCGCGGATGAGCGCGGAGTTGAAGCCCATCGTATCGACATAAACATGCTTGCGCATGGTCGCGAGCGCGCCATCCGGCAGCAGGCTTTGTGACGAGAATGCCGCGCCCATGGCGATACCGCCGAAGGCCAGCGCTGTGACCACGACGCGCAATTGAGGAAGCTCCGCAAAAACACCACCCTCGATCAGCGTGATCAGCGCCGCCGCATTCACCGTGCCACGCGCAAAGAGCGTTGCAATACGGCCGTATGGCGCCATCTGATCGGTGAGCGGCTGCGGATTGACGGGATGCACGAAGACGGGAACGCCGAGACGCGCGGCGACCTCCAGCGTCGGGCGCGCCTGTGGCGCGTCGATGAGCATGTCGCCGCGCGCGCAATCGACGAAGATGCCGCGCAGGCCCAATTGCGTGATCGCGCGCTCGGCTTCTCGCGCAGAGATATCGCCATCATAGGCGTCGACGGAGGCGATACAGTGAATACGGCCCTTGTGGCGCGCTGCGAGATCGGCGAGGCAATCGTTCATCGCCATGATGGTATCGTGCGGCACGCGGCCCGACGTGTCCGCGATCAGAGCCGCGGGAATATTGATGACGCGCGCGGCAATGTCGCCATTGCCGATATCTTCCAGAAGCAGATCCTCGCTCGAGAGTTTCCGCGCGAGCGCTTCCCAGCGGGCGCGCTGGTTTGCCGGAAAGGTATCGGCCGCCGTCTGACGGAAGCGCGCGGGGATGTGGTGACAGTGGAAGTCGATGATCGCGGTCATGTCGCAGTGTTACTGGCGCGGACCGCCGGGATAAAGGGCCACCATCGCGCCATCCGAAATTCGCCAGCGGCGAATGGCGCCGTCGCGGGCCCCCGCAAGCACTGTCCCGTCGCCGCCGAAGGCAACGGAGTAGACGCTGGCGATATGGCCCTGAAAGTTCATCACCTCGCGGCCGCTGTCGAGGCTCCAGAGTTTGGCGACCCCGTCGAGCGAGCCTGTCAGCACCGTGCGGCCATCGGGCGAAACAGCGAGGGAATAGATCGTGCCGCTGTGGCCCGAAAACGTCCGCAACGTGTTGCCGGAATCCAGGTCCCAGAGCCGCATCGTCTGGTCGCCGCTGCCGGAGAGGCCCCGCCGCCCGTCCGGCGCGAAGGCGATGCTGTAGATGCCCTGGCCGTGCCCCGTAAAGCGACGGATTTCCTTCCCGGAGGCGAGATCCCACAACCGCATCGTCTGGTCGATGCCGCCGCTCAAGACCTGTTTTCCATCGGGGGAGAAGGCGACGGAAGCGGCGCGTCCGGCATGGCCGGCCATCACGCCAAGGGCCGCTTTCGATTCGATATCCCAGAGGACGATGGTCCCCTTTTCCTGCCCGCTGAGAAAACGCTTTCCATCCGGCGAGAGGGCGAGGGAATTCGCGCCGCCGTGGCCGGCGGTCGAGAATGTGTGCAGCGGAGTACCCTCCGGCAGCGAGCGCAGGACGATTTCCTGATCGTCGCCTGCGGTCAGGATCGCTTTGCCGTCGGGCAGCATCAGCACCGCACGGATGTAGGACCTGTGTGCGCCGAGGTCGCGCACAACGGTTGCCTTTTCTGCATCCCACAGTTTGATTTTAAAGTCGCCGGCGATGGTGACGATGTTCTTTCGATCCGGAGTTGCCGCGATGCCGAGCACGGTTTCGCGATGGCCCTGCGCCGCCACGGGCGGCGGCGGGGGAGGAGGGGGAATAGGCGGCGCCAAGGTGATCGGGGTCGACGGCTCTTTCTGAGTGAGGCGCTCGAGAATGTCCTGCGCGGTTGGCCGAGACTGCGAAGGCGATGGTGCCGGCGCAGGCGTCGTCGCAGCCCCGGAAGGACTGGTGCGCCTTTCGGCTTCCGCTTGTTGCTGAGGCGCGGCTTCGGGCGGCCTGATGATGACCGGCGGCGGCGCAGTCTTGAAGTTCACGCCGACGAACAGGCCGGCAAGCGCAGAAATCATCGCGGTCGCGACAAGGGTGGTGCGGGAAAAGCCCTCGTGACTGGCCATGAAGCCCTCATGAAAAGCACGGCAGCGAGAATTCCGATCCGCCGCTTGCCGGTTAGACCTGCTAGCGGTTTCTGTCGGTGCGATTATTCACCGACTGCGGTTTGGCGACAATCACGCAGATTTCCGCAAATGGCCGGACAGCCATAGCTGGAGGTATGGGTTGTCCTGTTTTCTTGTCGCAACCGCTTGAATCCGATATTCTGACCAGACTGGTCAGGTGAGCCCGCCATGAACAAGCACACACGATGGAATTTGCAAGACGCCAAGGCGCGCTTCAGCGAAGTCGTGCGCAAGGCGGCCGAAGAAGGCCCGCAGCACGTCAGCGTTCATGGCAAAGAGAAAGCCGTGGTGATTTCTGCCGAGGAATACGAGCGCCTCAGCGCCGCCGGCAAACCGCGCGAGACCGGAGCGCGGCTGGTGGAGGCGATGCGCGATCCGCGCCTGCCCGAAGATTTCAATTTCGAACGTGTATCCGTTTATTCTCCAGTGAGAGATGTAGATCATCTTTTTGAAGAAGATAAATGACCTATTTCTTGATCGATACAAATGTGCTCTCGGAATTGCGCCGTCCTCGGCCAAGTGAGAGCGTTATTTCGTTTATGAAAATGCAGCCCCTGGACACGCTGTGGGCCTGCGATATTTCGTTTGCTGAAATTCGTTTTGGCGCCGAATTGCGGCCGGGTTCAGTTGGCCGCGTCATCATTTTAGACTGGCTCGACAATATCATCCGTCCATTGTTTGAAGGTCGCTGCTTGCAAGTTGACGAAGAGTGCTGGCTGAGATGGAAACTTTTGGAGTTGGAAGGTCGTAAGGAACGTTACACCTTTCCGCAGCCTGATCTCGTAATTGCTGCAGTAGCGTTGCGCCACAAGCTCACGGTGGCGACCCGAGACACCGCGCCATTCGAAAAAGCCGGCGCCGCGGTCTTCAATCCTTGGATCTCGGCAGCACCATAAACGAGAACCGCCCGCTGCATCGCTGCAACGGGCGGCTCAATCTTGATTTCGATAGCGCTAGCTACTCCGCGGCGATCCGCATGACCGGCGCTGCCTCGCGCACGGCGGCGTCGACGTCGCCTTCGAAAGCCTTGAAGTTTTTCGCGAACATTTCGACGAGGTGCTTCGCGGTGCGGGCGAATTCGGCCTTGTCCTTCCAGGTCTTCACCGGCTCGAGGATATGCGGCTCGACGCCCGGCACCGAGGTCGGCACGGCGAGGCCGAAATAGGGGTCGGTGCGATAGGTCGCGCGCGAGAGCGAACCATCGAGCGCGGCGGCGAGCAGGCGGCGCGTGACCTTGATCGGCATGCGGCGGCCGACGCCTTCCTTGCCTCCGGTCCAGCCGGTATTGACCAGCCAGCAATCGACGGAATGCTTGGCGATGAGATCGCGCAGCATGTTGCCGTAAACCGACGGATGCAGCGGCAGGAAGGGATGGCCGAAGCAGGTAGAGAAGGTCGCTTCGGGGCCGGTGACGCCCTTCTCCGTGCCCGCGACCTTGGCGGTATAGCCGGAGAGGAAGTGGTACATGGCCTGCGCCGGATCGAGCTTGGCGATCGGCGGCAGAACGCCGAAGGCGTCGCAGGTCAGCATGACGATGTTCTTGGGCTGGCCGCCCCGGCCGGTCTTCGAGGCGTTGGAGATGAAGTCGAGCGGATAGGCCACGCGGGTGTTTTCCGTCTTCGCTTCCGAATCGAAATCGGGCTCGCGGGAGACCGGATCGAAGACGACGTTTTCCAGCACCGTGCCGAAGCGCTCGGTCGTCGCATAGATTTCGGGCTCGGCCTCGCGCGACAGGCGGATGGCCTTGGCATAGCAACCGCCCTCGAAGTTGAAGACGCCTTCCTTGCCCCAGCCATGCTCGTCGTCGCCGATAAGCGTGCGGTCGGGAACCTGCGACAGCGTCGTCTTGCCGGTGCCGGAAAGGCCGAAGAAGACGGCGACGTCGCCATCGTCGCCTTCGTTCGCCGAGGCGTGCATCGGCAGTACGCCTTGCAGCGGCAGGGTCCAGTTCAGCCAGGTGAAGACAGACTTCTTCATTTCACCGGCGTAGTTGGTGCCGCCGATGAGAACGATCTTACGGGTGAAGTCGAGCGCGATGACAGTCTCGCTCTTGCAGCCGTGGCGCTTCGGATCGGCCTTGAACGACGGGAGATCGACGATCGTGAGATCGGCCATGAAGCTGGCGAGTTCGGTCTTGTCCGGGCGGATGAGCAGGTTGCGGATGAACAGCGAATGCCAGGCGAATTCGGTGATGACGCGCGTCTTGACGCGGAAGGCGGGGTCGGCGCCGCCGTAGAGGTCCTGCACGAAGAGGTCCATGCCCTCCATGTGCTTCTTGAAGTCGTCGAGCAGGGTGGAGAACTGGTCGGGCGTCATCGAATTGTTGTTGCCCCACCAGACCTTGTTTTCCGTGGTGGCGTCACGGACCGTATGCTTGTCCTTTGGCGAGCGTCCGGTATGGATGCCGGTTTCCGCGTTGACAGGACCGCCGGGCATGATCACGGCCTCGGCGCGGCGGATCGTCTCCTCGTACAGCATGGGCGCATGGAGGTTGTAGAAAACCTTCTTGCCGGGCTTGAAGCCGAATTTGTCGATGCCGAACGATTTGTTCCAGACGCCGCTTTCCTGCATCTTGATCTCCACGCGGACGCGCCGCTGTTTGGTCTGCCGCTCGATGCGGCGCGCCACGCTCCCTCTGGGTCTGCCGTGGCCACGGGTGCTTTATGAACCGGACCTCCCGGGACCGGCGCTCGAAACACAAACCCCGCGCGAGGTTCCGGACAGACGAAACGCGCACAGGGTGGCGCGCTCTTTAACGCCCGGACGGCGCGAGGGCAAGCATTCCGCCCGCAAATACAGCATTGCGATTAACGATCCGCCACAACATCTTATGCTGCATTGCAACAGTCATGTGTCCGACATGGCGCGAGCCTTGCGGCCGAGTTCGGCGAGGCATTCGCGCAGCGATTTTCCGTTGGTTATCCGCGCAGGAAAAGGCAAGCGAGCGGTCAGATCGCCCAGAGCGAGATCCATGCCGTCGGGATCGACGCCGGTGGCGCGCCAGCGCCCCTCTTTTTCCCCGAGCAGACGTGTGGCGTAGAGCCGCACAGCTTCGCCATGGTCGCCATTGAGATGCTCCAGCGCGCCGGGCTCGATTTCCGCAAGTTCCCCGGCGTCGGCGACTTCGCTCAATAGAGCTTGCGCCGTGAATTCCGCCGCCCGCGCGAAACCGCCGTTGAGAAGCGCGCGCGCAACCTCCAGCCGCCAGAAGGCGAAATCGCCGAAATCGGCATAGAGTGCGGACTTCGGATGCCGGGCGAGAAAGCGCGCCTTGGCGGCTTCGCGCGCCGTGGAATCGTCGATCCGTACAGCGCTGCCGACGACTGTCAGGCGCGCATGCGCCAGCGGATCGCCCTTGCCGCCTTCCGACAAGAGGATGGAGGCGCGCGGTTCGGCGAGCAGGTTTTTCGTGTGCGCCGACAGGCCGGACATCAACAGGAGCGGCGAGCCATCGAACGCCGTGGCGACATTCACAAGCGTCGCCAGCGGGAAGCCATCGGGCGCGATCGTCGCCAGCGCGCCGGCGCGAATGCTGCGCAGCAAACGCCTGGCATCCTGCACCGGATCGAAATCGGCTGGCACGCCCGCCGGCATGGTGACACCGGTCGCTGCTGTTTGCGGGGCTTCCTTTTCGCCGCTCATCTGTGTCCTGTCCTCACGGTGTCTTGAGCCCGCCCGTCGCTTTCAGAATCGACTCGACGGTTGCACGCTGCTCGGCGATCAGGCGCGCGAATTCGGCCGGCGAAGTCGTGCGCACGACGCTGCCCATCTTGGCGAAGCGGGCCGGAAATTCTGGGTCTTTGGCGGCTTCGGCGATGTCGGCGGCAATCTGCTCAATTTGCGCCACCGGCAGTTCCTTCGGCGCGAAGAAACCGTTGAAGCTGACGACCGTCAGCTCGGGCATTCCCAACTCTTTGGCGGTGGGAACATCAGGCAATTGCGGCGCGCGCTGGCCGTTGAGCACGACGACGATTGTCGCTTGTCCCGATTCCAGCAACGGCACCAGCGTGCCGTAGGACGTGGCATAGGCCTGAATGCGGCCCTGACCGACGTCCTGCAGAGCGGCGGGAACGGCGGCGTAGGGCACATAGGCCATGTCCAGTTTGTTGGCGCGAAGGAAGGCGTTGAAGAGGAGCAGCGGCAGGCCCTGCGTCGCGCTCCAGTTGAGCTTGCCCGGTTCGGCTTGCGCCTTCGCACGAAGATCTGCGAGCGAGGATAATCCCGTCGTTTTCGACACCGCAAAGGTCTGGACGAAGTCGGCGATGACGGAAATCGGCTTCAGATCGGTCGCAGGATCGTAGGGCAGTTTGGACTGCGCGACGAAGGGGCTGATGGTGATCGGCCCGCCGAAGGAGCACAGCAGCGTATGATCGCTGCCGGCATTGGCGAAAGCGCCGACACCCGTGACACCGTCCCCGCCCGGCCGGTTTTCTACCACAACGGGCTGCTTCCATTTCTCGGCCAGCTTTTGCGAGAAGATGCGGCATGTCAGGTCGATCGCGGTTCCCGGCGGCTGCGGCGTGATGACCCGAACGGTGCGGTTCGGCCAAGCCGGTTGCGCTTGCGCGGCCGTCACAGCGAGAAGCGTTGCCGCCGCGGCGCCTGCAAATGCGGTGAATTTTTTCATTTCCCCTCCCGAACTCCAATCCGATTTGTCGCTATGCGATGATTTTTCCGGATTGTTCCTATATAAGCCAAGGCCATCCCGGTAAATTCGGTCGTCGCCGCCGGCACGCGTTTCTTTACCAACCGCCCGTTCGCCCCTGAATCGTGCGGAAAGCGTCACATTTCAGCCGGGAAATGTGTCGATTCTCGCATGCAGCCTAGCCCAAGCACGGGAGGGCGCAGGGGCCGAACTTATCGGACCTGACACATTCGTGCGGAGACCCGGCTGTTCCGCACCGCCTATCGAGGTAAAGCACCTTATGCCCACCATCGCCCTCGTCGACGACGATCGCAACATCCTCACGTCCGTTTCCATTGCCTTGGAAGGCGAAGGTTATCGCGTCCAGACCTATAACGACGGCGCTTCGGCGCTCGACGGATTGCGCACCAATCCGCCCGATCTCGCGATCTTCGACATCAAGATGCCGCGCATGGATGGCATGGAGCTTCTGCGCCGTCTTCGCCAGAAATCCGATCTCCCAGTCATCTTCCTCACGTCGAAAGATGACGAGATCGACGAACTTTTCGGGCTCAAGATGGGCGCGGACGATTTCATCCGCAAACCGTTTTCCCAACGCCTGCTGGTCGAGCGCGTAAAGGCGATCCTGCGCCGTTCAAACCCGAAGGAAGCCGCCGCCACGAAAGAATCCGAAGCCAAGATCCTCGAGCGCGGCCTTTTGAAGATGGATCCGGAGCGCCACACCTGCACATGGAAGAACGAGCCCGTGACGCTCACGGTGACGGAGTTCCTGATCCTTCATGCGCTGGCGCAACGGCCGGGCGTGGTGAAAAGCCGCAATGCGCTCATGGATGCGGCCTACGACGATCAGGTTTACGTCGATGACCGCACAATCGACAGCCACATCAAGCGGCTTCGCAAGAAGTTCAAAGTCGTCGACGACGATTTCGAGATGATCGAGACGCTTTACGGTGTAGGCTATCGCTTCAAGGAAGCGTGAACGCTTGCCTGTTCGCAGGCTATAGCATCGCGCGAAAAAGTGGATACCGGTTTTTCGCCAAAGCGATGCTATAAATATCTAGAATCGATCAGCTTTTGCGCCATTAAACGATTCCGTTTAATGGCGCGCTGATCTAAGCGTTCGAACATGACGGCTCATGAGCGTCGAGACGCGTGACGATATCCAGCCCTCCGTGGCCGCGAAGTCAAAATCGCGGCCGAGCCTTGCCGCGCGCACGCGCCGTTTCCGCAGGGCGATTTCCGCACGCCTGTCCTCGACGCTGACGCGGCGCATCCTGGTCGTCAATCTCGGCGGCCTCGCCGCTCTGCTCGTCGGGTTTCTCTATCTCAACCAGTTGCGCGAAGGCCTGATCGACGCACGCGTTCAAAGCCTGCAGACGCAGGGCGAAATCATCGCCGCCGCGATTGCCGCGTCGGCGACGGTCGAGACCGACGCGATCACCGTCGATCCCGACAAGCTGCTCGAGCTTCTGCCGGGCCAAAGTTATTCGGGACGCGAGGACAACGATTCCGCGCTTGAATTCTCGATCAATCCCGAACGTATCGGGCCGGTGCTGCGGCGGCTCGTGACGCCGACGCGGACGCGCGCGAGGGTTTACGATCGCGACGGTTATTTATTGCTTGATTCAGTCTCCCTTGCCGACCGCTCAACAATCTTGCAGTTCGATCTTCCGCCCCCCGTTCCGCCCGACGATCGCAAGCCCGGCTTTTTTCAGGGCATTTGGGCCAATTTGAAAAACCGTTTCGGCGGCACTAATCTGCCGCTCTACGAAGATATCGGCCTTGGTAACGGGCGCGCCTACAGTGAAGTGGTCAGCGCGCTCAATGGCACGGCAAATTCAATCGTGCGCGCCAATGCGCGCGGCGAGACGATCATATCCGTCGCGGTGCCGGTACAGCGTTTCCGTGTAGTGCGTGGCTCGCTTTTGCTTTCGACTCAAGGCGGCGATATCGACAAGATCATTATTGCCGAGCGGCGCGGAATCATACGCCTCTTTCTCGTCTATGTGGCGGTCATGTTCGTCGTGTCCTTGCTGCTGGCAGGCACGATTGCCGAACCGATCCGCAAGCTTGCGGAAGCCGCCGACCGCGTGCGGCGCGGTTCGAAAACGCGTCAGGAAATCCCGGACTTCACGGACCGTTCCGACGAGATCGGCCATCTTTCCGGCGCGCTGCGCGACATGACAAAGTCGCTCTATAATCGCATCGAAGCGATCGAGAGTTTTGCGGCCGATGTCGCGCACGAACTCAAGAATCCGCTGACATCGCTGCGCAGCGCGGTGGAAACTCTGCCCATCGCGAAAACCGATACATCGCGCGCGCGGCTGCTCGAAATCATCCAGCACGACGTGAGACGGCTCGACCGTCTCATCAGCGACATATCGGATGCGTCGCGTCTCGACGCGGAACTCGCACGCGCCGATGCGGAACCGGTCGATCTCACGCAATTGCTGTCGGCGGTGACCGAGATGGCGAACCAGCTTCGCCGACAAGACGGTGTGCGCGTCTCGCTCGACATTGCGCCGGTGGCGGGACTTCCCGCCAGCAAGGCCTTCATCGTTCTGGGGCATGACTCACGACTCGGGCAGGTCGTGACAAACCTCCTCGAGAACGCGCGTTCGTTCTCGCCGCAGAACGGCAGCGTGCGGATCGCACTCCGCCGCGCGCGCAAGGACGGGGACGAGGATTCGCCCGATGGGGTCGAGATCGTCGTCGACGATGACGGGCCGGGCATTCCCGCCCACGCCTTCGAGCGAATTTTCGAGCGCTTTTACACCGACCGGCCCGATCAGGGCTTCGGGCAGAATTCCGGCCTCGGACTTTCGATCTCGCGCCAGATCGTCGAAGCCCATCGCGGGACGATCCGCGCCATCAACCGGACACATGCGGCGACCGGCGAGGTTGCGGGCGCGCGCTTCGTCGTCTGGCTGCCGCTGCCAACGCCGAAATGAGCGAGGCCGCGAAAGCCCGCGCGGCTGTTGCGACGGCCGTGCATGCGACAGCCGTCGCCATTGGCGAACGAGGCATCCTGATACGTGGGCCATCCGGCGCGGGAAAAACGGCGCTGGCGCGGGCGCTGATCGAAGCGGGGCTCAGGGCGGGCCGGTTTTCCCGCCTGATCGGCGACGACCGCGTGCTGCTCGAAGCGCAAGGCGGCCGCCTCGTGGTGCGGCCACATGCCGCCATCGCCGGACAAATGGAAATCAGAGGACAGGGCATCGTGCCTGCCGCGCACGAACCTGCGGCGATCCTTCGGGTCGTCGTGGACATCGCGCCGGAGGGCGCAATCACAGCGAGAATGCCCGAAAAGTCCAGCTTCAGCATGGACTTGGCGGGAATCGCCTTACCGCGGCTGGCCGTGGCTGCTGGCCGGCCTGCGGCGGATGCGGCGGCGGACACAATCGCCTTTATCGATCGTGAAATGGGGACCACTGGCAAGTAGTGGTATTTTCCCGCTTGCCAATTTCGCCGCGATGCACAAAATGCGCGGCCTTGTGTCCGCCCGGACAGGGGACCGCCACCGCCCATCACAATGGTCGCTCGCGGGACACGTGAGGATAAATGAACTCGATGATCGGCATGGTCCTTGTGACCCACGGTCACCTGGCGACAGAGTTCCGCTCGGCTCTCGAGCATGTCGTCGGACCGCAGAAGCAACTCGAGACCATCACCATCGGTCCTGAAGACGACATGGATTCGCGCCGCTCGGACATCGTGCAGGCCGTGAAGAAGGTCGACACGGGCGATGGGGTTGTCGTTCTTACCGACATGTTCGGCGGCACGCCGTCGAACCTCGCGATATCCGTGATGAATGGCTCGAAGATCGATGTTGTTGCCGGCATCAATCTGCCCATGCTCATCAAGCTCGCTTCGGTGCGCGAATGTCTCGCGCTCGACGACGCGGTCATTCAGGCGCAGGACGCCGGCCGCAAGTATATTTCCGTCGCCAGCCGGATTCTTAGCGGCAAATGAGCGAAGACGCGCACGAGACGGAAAGCGAAACGCCAGAGTTTCCCGGCTACCTCGTGCGCCAACTGCCCATCGTCAATCGCAAGGGATTGCACGCGCGCGCGACGGCGAAACTCGTGCAGTGCATCGACGGTTTCGACTGCGAAGTGCTGATCTCCAAGGGCGGCGACACCGTCGGCGGCACCTCGATCATGGGCATTCTGACATTGGGCGCGGGGATCGGCTCGACCATCACCGTCGCCGTGAAGGGCGCCGAGGCGGAAGCCGCGCTCGACGCGATCGCCAATCTCGTCGCCAACAGGTTCGGCGAGGAAGAGTAGCCCTATTTCTTCTCTTCGATCGAGGCGATGATCTTTGCGAGGCGATCCGCTACGGCCTTGGGAGCTGCGATCACATCGCGAACGACCTTTTCAAGTTCAACGCCGCCGACAGGATCGATATCGAGATCGATCTTCTTCGCCTCCGCCAGGAACTCCGGATCCTTCATCGTTGCATCGAAGGCCGCACGCAGCGCTGCAACGCGATCGGCGGGCACATCGGGCGTCGAGAAGATCGGACGCCCGATGGCGACCGGCGCGGAAAGGAGCATCAGGAGCTGCCGGTCTGCCTCGTTCGTCGCCAGATCCGTGAGCAGCGGAATGTTCGGCAGGTCGGGCTCCTTGCGTATGCCGATCTGCGTGAGCACGATGATCTTGTTTTCGGCGAGCCAGTGCGGGCGCGTCGCTTTCCACGAAACCCAGTTGTTGGAGCCGCGACCTCCCACTTCGCCGCGCTCCATGGCGAGATTGATGTCGTTGCCACCGGGATAGCCGGTGATGACCTTGAACTTCGTGCCCAGCACGGCATTCATCACGATGGGATATTGCGCGGACGTGTTGTTGCCGGTCGCGCCGATGGCGACCTCGATCTTCTTGGCGTCGTCGAACGTCTTCACGCCCGTCGTATGCCAGACAACCGTGACGTTGTTGCTGGCGTTGGGATTGCCGATCCATGCGAATTTCGAATTGTCGAACTTGATCGAAGTGTCGCTCATCGCCTGTTGCAGCGGCAGAGACTGATCGGCGGTGCAGAGGAACGTGCCGTCCTTCGGCGCGACATTCGCCATGTAGGCGGCAGCGACGCGACCGCCGCCACCGGGCATGTTTCGCGGCACGACCTGCGCGCCACCCGGCAAATGTTTGCCCATGTGCTTGGCGACATGGCGCGCATAGGTGTCGTAACCGCCGCCCGCCGAATAGCCGATCAGAAACGTCAGCGTCTTGCCCTTGTAGAAGTCCGAGGCGGGCTGAGCCTGAGAGGATGTCGCGAGCAGCGTAGCGCCTGCGGCGATCGCCGCAATCATGGCGGCACGCGGTCCAGTACGATGAGTCATGAGTTTTCCCTTCCTGTCAGGGCGCGAAGTAGCGCGTCCGGTCGGGAATTCCAAGCGTGGCAGGAGAACGCGGAAAGAGATCGTATCGGCGCAGCTTCAAACGGCGAGCACGTCAGCGACAGATGCTGAAACGTCAGGCATTCACTTCGAATGGAATTTGTGCAGGTCCGGGACCGCGTCGCACGGCGTTAGTGAGCGGGTCGTATTGTCCCTGCATGATTTCGCCGAGGCGAGCGCTGCGCAGGATGATCGCCGTCGAACGTGTGGGGCCGCCCTTTTCCGAATGAATGTCCATGGGAGCCACGATATCGACCTTGCCGGGCACGCCGTTGCCGATCGAAATCAATTTCACCTGTGCGACGTTTTCGTCCGAAAGATCGTCGATGCGTTCGTAGCGTTCGAGCGACTCGGTGCCCGTGAGCACGCCATACATGACCCAGACGGGGCCGTGATCGTGAATGTTCCCCTTGCGTCCGGGCACGCGAACCACTGCGTTGATCGCAAATTCATGATCGGGATCGACATAGAGCAGGAGATTCTTACGCCCCTCGGTAGATGGCCACTCTTCCGACGCCTTGCGCAAGCTTGCGTCGGCGAGCAGTTTTTCCATCGCGGGCTTCGCCGCGGCCATGCGTATGCCGTTGTCGCTCTCGCGCGACCAGATAGCGCGGACCTCGTCGATAAACTCTTGCAGGGCTTGCAGACGTCGCGACATGGTTCCTCCCGCTCTTGTGCCGCGGGATCGTAGCAAACCCACCGGCAGCAGCAAGCGCGCGAGGACGGATCAGTTCACAACAGCTTCCGCGCCAGAGCGCGGACGCACGGGAATGACCAGGTAGTGAACGCCATTCTGTTCGGCCTTCGGAAACCGTCCGGCGCGAATATTCACCTGGATCGATGGAAGCAGAAGCACTGGCGCCGCAAGCTTTTCGTCGCGCTTGTTGCGCATCGCGACGAATTCCTCGGCGTCGACGCCGTCGTGAATATGCACATTTGCCTCGCGCTGTTCGCGCACCGTCGTTTCCCATGCATATTGGTCGCGGCCTGGCGCCTTGTAATCATGGCACATGAAGAGGCGTGTTTCCGGCGGCAGCGAAAGCAATTTGCGAATCGAGCGGTAGAGTTGCGCCGCATCGCCGCCGGGAAAATCGGCGCGCGCGGTGCCGTAATCGGGCATGAAGATCGTGTCGCCGACGAAGACGGCATCGGCAATCTTGTAAGCGATATCGGCCGGGGTGTGGCCGGGCAGATGCATGATCTCGATTTCGAGTGCGCCAAGTGAAATTTTCTCGCCATCCCTGAACAGGTGGTCGAAATCGCTGCCGTCGGTTTTCAGATCGTCAGCGTTGAAGATGGGCCGGAAAATCCGTTGCACATCCTTGATGTGCTCGCCGATACCGATCTTCGCGCCGGTCTTGGCCTTGATCCACGGCGCGCCGGAGAGGTGGTCCGCATGAGCATGGGTTTCCAGCACCCATTCGATCCTGAGGTTTCGGGCTTCCGCTTGCTGCAGGATTTTCTCGACGGAGCGCACATCGACCGTTCCAGCCTTGTGATCGTAGTCGAGAACCGGGTCGATCACCGCTGCAGCGCCGGTCGCCGGATCGGCGACGAGATAGGACACCGTAAAGGTGGCTTCATCGAAAAAGGCTTCGATGTCAGGGGCTTGTGAAGACGTCATGGGAATATCTCCTGTTTGATACATTCGGATATTGACAAGTATATAAGTATTCTCTAATTAAGCAACATCTAAATTAGAGGTGCCTGATGAAAACAGCGGAAGAGGCGGGTCATTCGCAGACGGTGCAAGCTGCAGCAGATCTTGAGCTGCACGCTCGCGTGGTAGCGGATATCCTCCGCGAACTCGCGAACGAGAAGCGCCTTCTGATCCTCTGCCGCCTCGTAGAAACCGGCGAAATGCGCGCACTCGATCTCGCTCGGGCTGTCGGCCTCGGGCAGTCGGCGCTGTCGCAACACTTGTCCCGCCTGCGCGAGTGCAATCTCGTGACCTACAGGCGCGACAGCCAGACGCTGTGGTACCGGATCGCCGATCCGCGCATCGAGCAATTGATGGCCCAGCTTCACGCCATATTCTGTCCCGTCCCGGAAAGGGCGGTTCGGCCCCTCACAAATTCAAGCCCGGAGTAACCTCATGACACTGCCCACCATTACGCCCCACAAAGCCCGTGAACTGATCGATCAGGGCGCGCTGCTTGTCGATATCCGCGAAGCCGATGAGCATGCGCGCGAAAAGATCGGCGCAGCGCATCACGAACCCCTCTCGCGCCTCGACAAGGTCGCGCCGGGCAATCCCGCTCCCTACGTCATCTTCCACTGCAAGTCGGGCAATCGCACGCTGACCAACGCGAGCCGCCTAGCCTGCGCGACCGACGTGGACGCCTACATCCTCGAAGGCGGCATCGAAGCGTGGAAGAAGGCGGGGCTGCCCGTCGTCACCGACACGCGCCAGCCCATCGAGATCATGCGCCAGGTGCAGATCGCAGCGGGATCGATGGTGGTTGCCGGCGTCGCGCTTGGCGCACTGGTTCACCCGGCCTTCTATGGCCTCGCCGGTTTCGTCGGTGCGGGCCTCGTCTTCGCCGGAACGACCGGGACATGCGCGATGGCGCGCATCCTCGGCTTCGCACCCTGGAACCGCCGGGCCGCTACTGCCTGATCTTTACCGAGAAAGCTGAGAAGATGTTGGCGGACCTGACCACGGGCGCGTCCGGCGTAATCGTCGGCGCGATACTCGGACTTGTGGGCGGCGGCGGGTCAATCCTCGCCGTGCCACTGCTGGTCTATATGGTCGGGATCGCCTCGCCCCATGTCGCGATCGGCACCGGCGCGATTGCGGTTGCGATGAGCGCGCTCGCAAATCTCGGTCTGCATGCGCGTGCGGGCAACGTGAAATGGCGCTGCGCCATCGCCTTTTCGATGGCAGGCGTCGCGGGCGCACTGACCGGTGCGCATTTCGCCAAAATGGTCGATGGTCAGCGACTGCTGCTCCTGTTCGGCGTGCTGATGCTGGTGGTGGGAATCGCCATGTTGCAGCCGCGCAAAGACAATGGTGTCGGCACGATCCGGCTGGATTCGGAAAGCGCACTGCACCTGTTGCCGCGCCTCGCCGGTATCGGGCTCGCCGTCGGCTTGATGTCAGGCTTCTTCGGCATTGGCGGCGGCTTCCTGATCGTGCCGGGCCTGATGCTGGCGACGAAGATGCCGCTGAAAAACGCTATCGGGACCTCGCTGGTTTCAGTTGCCGCCTTTGGCGCATCAACTGCCGCAAGCTATGCCCTGTCTGGCCTCATCGACTGGCGCATCGCCGCGATCTTCGTCGCGGGCGGGCTTCTCGGCGGACTTGCCGGCGTGGCGCTCGGCAAGAAACTCGCGGGCCAGAAATTTCTCCTGAACTACATTTTCGCAGCCATCGTGATCGCAGCAGGGCTCTATGTCAGCGTCCGCGGCTACATGGCGATGTGAGCTTCGCGCGCTTTCTCTCCCCGCTTATTTGGCGCCGGGCGGACCCTGAAACTCCCAGGTATGACCCTGGGGATCGAGCAGAAAAAGCTGCGGATCGCCGGTGAGATTTCCGATCTCGTGGAAGGGAATGTTCAGCGCCTGCATGCGGGCGCGAAAGGCGGCGACGTCGCGGATCTTCCATGCAGTATGGCGGCCTGCCGGTGTGATCTTCGCATCGGCGCCGGGACGCAGTGTCGTCTCGTTGACGATAAGATGAAAGCTGACCGTGCGATCGGCGTCGACCATCCATGCGCCGGAACCCATCGCATCGAGCGCGGGTGGGCGAGGAATTCGCATCAGGCCAAGCACATCGCGATAAAAGTCGATGCAGGCGTCGAGCTTGTCGCGATCGACGGGTATGCCTTCATGGCTGACGCCGTCGAAACGGATGGCGGGGATCGTTTCTGCCGCAACGCTCATGTTTCTCTCCCAGAATTTTCGTTCCGCCATTTTGACCGGAAGGATTTTTACGTCAATGCGCCGAAAAGGCCGCGACTTCCACATCGCGCAATAGGCTCTGCGCACCATAGTCCCTGATTATTTTTTCCGGATCGCGCTCCTGGTCCAGCCCTTCGAGATAGGCGCCGAGATAGCGCGAATGCGCGCAAAGCTGCTGGCCGAATGCGAGGCGCGCTTTTTCGTATCGGGCCAGCGCGCCATCTATGTCGCCCTCGCAAGAGACCAGTTCGTCCGCCAGACATTGCGCATCGAGCGCGGCCTTGGACACGCCGGCCGCCGTATGCGGGCGGGCGACAAAGGCCGCATCGCCCATGAGCGCGACACGGCCGAAAACCATTTGCGGAACCTGCAGGTCGCTCACTGCCTGCAAAAGGATTTGCGGCGCGCGCATAACCGCTTCGCAGATACAGGACGGCAGGACGCTGCGTGCATGATCGCGCAAGGCGACAATGAATTCGCTGCGAATGAGAGGCGGGGGAATGGATATTCCGTGGTGCCGCCCGCTCGCATCGGTGAAGAGATCCCGCAATTCCGACGACGACGTGCGGCGATACCAGATGAAATAGATACGGCGATGGCCCGGCCGCATGTCGTCCCCAACGCCCGGCACGGTCATCGCCAGCAGCATTTCGCCTTCGGGAAAACAATAGACGACCTGATGGCCGATCGCTGCGAGAGCGGCGGCGGACATTTCGGATTCCTCGGCAAGCCCGCGCCATGCGACATAGCTCGCAAAGGATGGCGCGACGTCGGGCAGGAATTGCTGCCGCACAGTGGAGAAAACGCCATCGGCTGCAACGAGAATGTCGCCTGTTTCCTGCGCGCCATCGGCAAAATGTGCAGTCACTGCATCGCCTTCCTGCGTGATGCGCACGAGGTTTGCGCCCTGACGATAGTCTTGCGCAGGAACCAGCGCACGCAAGGGCTTATAGACGCGTGGCCATGTGCTGCCGACGGTCGGGCGGCGATGGGAAAAGGAAATGCTTTCGTTGCGCTCCATCCAGACATAGGCGTCATGCGCCGACCCGGCGGACGGTTCGAAACGCGCGCCGATGCGGCGCAGGATATCGACGAGGTTTTGGGAGATACCGAGGCCCGCGCCACGACCGGCGAGGTCGCCAACAGTGCGCTCGAATATGGTCGCGTTCCATCCGGCCTGCCGCAACAGGGCATAGCCGAGCAATCCCCCAACCGATCCGCCGATGATGAGCGCACGGCGCTGCATTGATCCTCCCTCACTGCAAGTCGCAGCGATTACTTTGTGCGATCTTCGGCGCAACGGAGTTCCGGCGCAAGCGCCGTGGCGCTGAACGCGCGAAGCGTCACTGAATTGATTGGTTCATTGCCCATTCATTCGCCCTGTCCGATCTTCACTTCGAGGGGCGCAAGAGGAGACTTGGATATGGATAGACGTTCTTTCGTTCGTTCGATGTTTCTGGCCTGTGGCGCTGTCGTAACAGGCGCCGCGCTGTTGCCGCGCGAAGCGCAGGCAGCTTCCCTGCTCGACACGCTCAAGGAGATGGAAGCCCCAGTGACGGAAGGTCCTTTGGCCAAAGTCCTCGATCCCGATATGCCGGCCCCGGGAGCGCAGGAAGCTCAGGTCGTCGTCGTGCGCCGCCGTCGCCGCGGCAGGGTCGTAGTGGTTCGCCGCCGCGCGCGCGCGCGCCGCTGCGTGACGCGCATCGGGCCGCGCGGCCGCATCCGCCGGATCGGCTGATCCGTCAATACGGCTGTCCAAACATCGGGCCGTGGCGCCAGTTCGCCGCGGCCTTTTCATTTCGGACGCGAATCGCATTGCCTCCCGGCGCTTTCGCTGCTATGAGCCGCGCCTTCACCGCCCGTTTTCGCCGGCCATGCGCCGGACCGCCTTTTAAGGCGGCAGTCCGTGGGAAAATCACGGTCTCCGGCGTCGACGGGCAGATGCAACTCGAACCCAACCGGCGCGCCTGCCCCGCTGCACATCTTTGAATATTCGACCGATGGCCGGGGCCATCAGGAGAGATAATGACCAATACTGCTAACAGCCTCGCGCCCTCGCGCGACGATTTTGCCGCCATGCTCGATTCGACCTTCGGGCAGAGCGACGCCTACGAAGGTTCCGTGGTCAAGGGAATCGTGGTCGCAATTGAAAAAGATGTCGCCGTCATCGACGTCGGTCTCAAGACCGAAGGACGCGTGGCGCTCAAGGAATTCTCCGGTCATGGCCGCGATCATGGCCTGAAGGTCGGCGACGAGGTCGAGGTCTATCTCGAGCGGATCGAGAACGCGCTCGGCGAAGCCGTCATTTCGCGCGACAAGGCCCGCCGCGAAGAGAGCTGGGTCAAGCTCGAACAGGCCTTCGAGAAGAAGGAACGCGTCGAAGGCGTCATCTTCAATCAGGTCAAGGGCGGCTTCACCGTCGATCTCGATGGCGCCGTGGCCTTCCTGCCGCGCTCGCAGGTGGACATCCGTCCGATCCGCGACGTCGCGCCCCTGATGAACGTGCCGCAGCCGTTCGAAATCCTGAAGATGGATCGCCGCCGCGGCAATATCGTCGTGTCGCGCCGCACGGTTCTCGAAGAGAGCCGCGCCGAGCAGCGCACGGAGATCGTCGGCAAGCTCGAAGAGGGCCAGGAGATCGACGGCACCGTCAAGAACATCACCGATTACGGCGCGTTCGTGGATCTCGGCGGCATCGACGGCCTGCTGCATGTCACCGACATCGCATGGCGCCGCGTCAACCACCCGTCCGAAGTGCTCAACATCGGCCAGACGGTTCGCGTGAAGATCATCAAGATCAACCACGACACGCACCGCATCTCGCTGGGCATGAAGCAGCTCCAGGAAGATCCGTGGTACGGCATCGAGGCGAAGTATCCGCTGCAGGCGCGCCTGCACGGCCGCGTCACCAACATCACAGACTACGGCGCGTTCGTGGAACTGGAGCCGGGCATCGAAGGCCTGATCCACGTTTCCGAAATGTCGTGGACCAAGAAGAACGTTCATCCCGGCAAGATCGTCTCGACGAGCCAGGAAGTCGACGTTCAGGTGCTCGAAGTCGATCCGGTCAAGCGCCGCATCTCGCTCGGCCTCAAACAGACGCTGCAGAATCCCTGGGAAGCCTTCGCCGAGAAGTATCCCTCGGGCTCGATCGTCGAGGGCGAGGTCAAGAACAAGACCGAATTCGGTCTCTTCATCGGCCTCGAAGGCGATGTGGACGGCATGGTCCATCTCTCCGATCTCGACTGGAAGCGTCCGGGCGAACAGGTGATCGAGGAGTACAAGAAGGGCGACATGGTGAAGGCGCAGGTTCTCGACGTCGACGTCGAGAAGGAGCGCATCTCGCTCGGCATCAAGCAGATCGGCAGCGATCCGTTTGCGGCCAAGACCACCGAAGAGGGCGGCGACATCCGCAAGGGCGGCGTCGTGACCTGCGAAGTGCTCGAGGTGAAGGAGAACGGGCTCGAGGTGAAGATTGCAGGCACCGACCTGACGACCTTCATCCGCCGCGCCGAACTCGCCCGCGATCGCGCCGACCAGCGGCCGGAGCGGTTCGCCGTCGGCGAGAAGGTCGACGCCCGCGTCACCGTGTTCGATCGCAAGGCCCGCAAGGTCTCCGTCTCGATCAAGGCGCTTGAAGTGGCCGAAGAGAAGGAAGCCATCGCCCAGTTCGGTTCGGCCGACTCGGGCGCTTCGCTCGGCGACATCCTCGGCGCCGCGTTGCGCGCCCGTGATACGCAGGGCAAGGACGAAGAGAGCAAGTGATCGTCAAGTGAGATCACTTCGCGCCGTTTCATCACGGCGTCAGTTCAGCCCGCGCGGATCATTCCGCGCGGGCTTTTTCTCGCCCCATTAAACGGCCAGATATTGTCGAGAGACGGCCGTACTCATTCCGCAGGAGAAACGCGATGGCAGCCACGAATCCGGTTTCGGCAGATTATCTGGTGGATCGCAGCCGCTTGCGGCGCAAACTGTCGTTCTGGCGCATCGTCGCCCTGCTCGGCGCGCTGGTGGGGCTGGGCGCTGCCGGCTATCGCTTTGCGAGTGGCCCGTCCGGCATCAGTGGCGATCATATCGCGCGGGTGACGATCTCCGGCGTCATCACCGGCGATCGCGCGACACTCGATCTTCTGGAGCGCGTCGGCAATTCCAATGCGAAAGCGGTTTTGCTGACGATCTCGAGTCCGGGCGGCACGACGACCGGCGCGGAAATGCTCTACGAGGACATCCGCCGCCTCGCCGCGAAAAAACCAGTAGTGGCGGTCGTTCAGGGCATGGCGGCTTCGGGCGCCTATATCGCGGCGCTCGGCGCGGACCATATCGTCGCGCATCAGAACTCGCTGGTCGGCTCTATCGGCGTGCTGGTGCAAATTCCGAATTTCTCAAAATTGATGCAACAGGTCGGCGTCAATGTGGAGACGATCAAGTCGTCGCCCTTGAAGGCTTCGCCTAATACATTCGAACCAGTGACGCCCGAAGCGCGCGAGGCGATGGCCTCCATCGTGCTCGATTCCTACGACTGGTTCAAAGGCCTTGTGCGCGAGCGCCGCAAACTCGACGACAAGGAACTCACGGCGGTGTCGAATGGGCGCGTCTTCACAGGCCGCCAGAGCATTCAGCTCAAACTCGTGGACGAGATCGGCGGCGAGCGCACGGCCATCGCATGGCTTGAGAAAGAGAAGAACATCAGCAAGGATCTGCGCGTGCGCGAGTGGCGGCGTTCCACCCGCGGAACTTTTGGCCTCACCAGCGCTTCCTGGCTCGCGTCGGCGCTGGGTTTCGAATCCATCGGCCGCAATCTCGGGGCGCTTCAGAACGCTGCTGAGGTTCATATGCTTGACGGTCTTGTGGCCGTTTGGCATGGTGCGTTAGGGGAATAAGCGCGGAACGCGCCTGATTTGAAACCTGTTTTACGTCTTGCAGAGGGGCCTCGACGTGATCAAGTCCGAACTCGTCCAAACCATTGCCGAACAATTTCCGCATCTGTTCCAGCGCGATGTCGAAAATATTGTGAATGCTATTCTTGAAGAGATCACAGAAGCGCTGGCGCGTGGCGACCGCGTCGAATTGCGTGGCTTCGGCGCGTTTTCCGTCCGCAAGCGCGACGCGCGCACCGGACGCAACCCGCGCACCGGCCAGCATGTCGATGTCGCCGAGAAATTCGTGCCGTTCTTCAAGACCGGCAAGGAAATGCGCGACCGTCTCAACGGCGCGGAAAAATAGGCGGGTTGCAGCGCGGCCCGAAGATCGATGAAAACATTCTTCAAGTGGCTGCTGCTTGCGCCCGTCGCGCTGATCATTCTCGTGTTCGCCGTCGCCAACCGGCATAGCACCAGCGTCGTGCTCGATCCGCTCGGCCTGCTGAGCGAGGGGATGACGATATCGGCTCCGCTCTTCATCATCCTGTTTCTGGCGCTGGCGCTCGGCGTTCTGGTGGGCGGCTTCGCTGCGTGGCTGGTGCAGGGGAAAAACCGCCGCGCCGCGCGAGAAGCGCAGGCTGATTTGCGCATCCTTCGCGAGGAGACCCGCGCGAGGGCGGACGAAGTGCTGCGCCTGCGCAACGAACTGGCGGCGCTGCCGCCGCCTGCGAACGACACGCGCAACGCCGCCTGACGCGCTTACGCACTTTGCCTTTTTGCGGTAGGCTTGCGCGAAAGCGCAAATATCCGCATGGGGAGGCGTTCATGAAAACAATCGAAACCTACAGCCGGCGCGCAGCTTTCGCCCTTTGCGGTGCGATGGCTGTGGCGACGTTCGCTGCACCTGGCGCATTGGCGCAGACCGACCCGCTGGCGGCGATGATTTCCGCCGCGCATCGCTCGCCGGGCAACGCAGCTCGCGACAAGTTCCGCAAACCCTACGAGGTCATCAAGTTCTTCGGCATCACCGAGAACAGCCGGGTCGTCGAGATACTGCCGGGCAGCACGGGCTATTTCACGGAAATCCTCGCGCCCTATCTGCGCGACAAGGGCCTTTACATCACCGCCGGACGGCACGAGGGCGCGCCGCAGAACTACACCGACGACCACAAGCGCATGCTGGCCAAATATGCAGCCAATCCCGAAGCCTTCGGCAAGATCACGGTCACCCGTTTCTTCAAGAACGACTATGAGATCGCGCCGCCGGGCAGCATGGATTTTGTGCTCACCTTCCGCAATCTGCACAACTGGATCGAGCGCAAGGAAATCGACGAGTCGCTGAAATCGTTTCACGCCGCGCTCAAATCCGGCGGCATTCTCGGCGTGACGGATCATCGCGCGCGCACGGACAAGCCGCAGGACGAGCAGATGAAGAAGGGCTATATCCGCCAGGATTACGCCATATCGATCATCGAGAAGGCCGGCTTCCAGTTCATCGGTTCATCCGAAGTGAAAGCCAATCCGAAAGACACGAAAGACTATCCCGAAGGCGTTTGGTCGTTGCCGCCGACCTATCGCGAGAAGGACGCCAACCGGGACAAGTATCGGGCCATCGGCGAAAGCGACCGCTTCGTGCTGAAATTCGTGAAGCGGTGATTTGACATAGTGAGAGCCGGGGCATGCCCGGCTCTCGAAAATTTTCGGAAATCTGCGAGTCGCTTACTTCTTGCTCATCGCTTCCTTCAGCAAAGCAATCGTCTCGGGCGACTGGTTCAGTGCATCCTTGATCTGCTTCAACACGTCGTCGCCATAACCGGGTTCGAGCGGACGTCCCAGCTTCTCGGCTTTCTCCTGCGCTTCCTTGTCTTCCATCGCGCTCTTGAAGGCGGCGCGCAAGGCGGCGAGACGATCGGCCGGGATATCGGGCGGGCCAGCGGTGAGGCGCGCGATATCGCCCTGCGACTGAACGAGACTGATCAGCGACTTCGCCTTCTCGTCCTTCACGAGTGAAGCGAGTTGAGGCACGTCTTTGTTGTCGCCGCCGATTTGCGCGATGAAGCGTCCATAACCGTTGGCGACGAAACTGTCATAGGAAGAACGCGAAGCGATGGAGCCGGCGATCTCGCCACGGCGCATGGCCAGCATGTCCTCGGTGCCGTTGTAACCGGTCAGCATCTTGATCGGCAGATTGAGAACCTTCGTCAGAATTATCGTTTCGACATAGGAGGCCGACCCGACGCCGGCTGTGGCGAAATTCACCGGCTGCTTCTGGTCCAGGAGATCCTGCCAGGTCTTGATCGGCGCGCCCGCCGCAATGGCGAAGACGCGCGGATCGGAACCGGCCTTGCCAACCCAGCTCATCTTGGTGAGATCGAATTTCGCAGCCGGCAATTGCATCAGCTGATTGTAGAGAAGGCCGGTATTGAACGTGCCGATGGTGAGGCCGTCGGGCCGCGAGGCGTAGATCGCATTGGCGCCGACAAGATGGCCCGCGCCCGGCATGTTCTTCACGATGAAGGTCGAGCCCAGCAGATATTTCTGCATGTATTCGGCGACGAGGCGACCATAGGTGTCGTAACCGCCGCCGGGGGCGGTGGCGACGATATAGTTGACGGTCTTGCCCTTGTAGAAATCCGCGCCCTGCTGCGCCTGCGCGCCCGCTGCGGCGACGGTAACTGCGGTCAGCGCCGCCATGCCAAGTTTGAATTTCATTGCTTCCCTCCGCTGAAATTTCCCTCACGCCAATATGGGGCGCAGCCTATGCCCTGTCATCCCCCGAGAGCATTGAGGACGAGATTGGTCAGCAGGCCGCGAAACAGCTCGTTGCGCAGCACGATTTCGAAGACGCCGAGAACGATTCCCGCGCCGATTACGCCGGAAATGATCGCCCGCATCCATGTGTAATCCGCGAGATACCGCAGAAACAGGATGATGAAGAGCGGCGTCATGACATGGAAGCCGACCAGCATGATGCCGGCGATCAGGCCTAGAAAGGCAGCCCAGAGAATCTTTTCGCGCCGCGCAGCTTCCGCTTCCGGCAGGAATTCCTCCTGCGGAATCGTGCTGTCGCGCGCGACTTCAAAGGTCACGTCGCGGCCTGTCATGCGGCGGATGCGCGCTTCGGCTTCGGCAAGTTCGTTAGGCTCGCCGCCATCCTTCGCGGCCGCCGGCTTGCGCTTCAGGTCAATGAAAAGCTGCAGCAGGCAGAGGCCGATGGCGGGAATGCCGATGACGAAAGGCATGAAACGGGCGTCCGCCGGATAGGTGGCGGCTGTGCCAACCATCGCGACGAAGATCGCGAGCATCAGGACGGTCATGCCGAGATTGAGCGTTTTCATGCCGCGATCTCCCGCGCCGCACTGCGTCTGGCGCGCTTCACCTGCCGCCAGACCGCGATGCCGATGGTGAGCGCGATGAGGCCAATCAGCACGAGCGAGATCGGCCGCAGGAAGAAGCCCATGCCCCAGAGGCCCAGCGCCTTGTTGAGAGATTCCTCGGCGATCTTGCCGAGCACGAGGCCGATGACAAAGGGTGCGCGCGGCCAATCGGCCTTCAACAGCCCGTAGCCGATGATGCTGAGCAAAACGAGGATGACGAGATTTTCCCAGCGGCCCTCGCTGACGTATGCGCCGATGACGACAAGCATCAGGATAAACGGAACAATGACAGCGCCGTTGATGAAGGTCAGCATCGCCGCCCAGCGCACCACGAAGAGCAGGAAGCAGATGGCGATGAGATTGCCGACGACCAGCGCCCAGATCAGCGTCCAAACGAGCGGCAGATTCTCCGTCAACATCGCCGGCCCCGGCTGAATGCCGAGGATCAGGAACGCGCCCATCAGCACGGCCATGCCCGAAGAGCCGGGTATGCCGAAGAAGAGCGTCGGCAGGAGCGAGCCGCCTTCCTTCGCATTGCTTGCGGTCTCCGGCGCGATCACGCCTTCCACTGCTCCCTTGCCGAAACGTTCCGGCGTTTTCGAGGTCTGCACGGCATGGCCGTAGCACATCCAGGCCGCCGCCGAGCCGCCGAGGCCGGGCACCATGCCGATCAGCGCGCCGATGATCGACGTGCGCAAGGCGAGCCACCAGTGGCGCGGCACTTCCATCACGCCCTCGAAGATCTGCCGGAAGGAGAAGCGGGCCTGCGTTGACGACACAGCAGCAATCGAGCCGCCGCGCGACCCCAGCGCAATCATTTCCGGCACGGCGAAAATCGCGAGCACTGCGGTGACGAGACTGAGGCCATCCCAGAGAAAAAGGAACTCGCCGGAATAGCGCGCGACGCCCGAGGTCGGGTCCATGCCGATCGTCGCGAGGATCATGCCGAAGAGGCCGACGATAATCCCGCGAAAGATATTGTCGCCGCCGGACAGGAAAGCGATGAAGGTGATGCCGAGTATCGCCAGCAGAAAAAACTCCGCCGGCGAGAAGGACAGCACGACCGGTTCGAGCACCGGGATCATGAAGGCGAAGACGCAGGCGCCGACGATGCCGCCAAAGCCCGAAGCGGTAATAGACGCGCCGAGCGCGCGGCCCGCCTCGCCCTTCTTGGCCATGGGGTAGCCGTCGATGGTCGTCGCCGCGTCGTCGCCGTCGCCGGGCACGCCGAACATGATCGAGGAAATCTGTCCGCTGGTGCCGTTGACCGCGTGCATGGTCAGCAGGAAGACGGCGCCGGCCACCTTGTCCATGCCGAAGACGAAGGGGATGGCGAGCGCGATGGACAGCCGCCCGCCGATGCCCGGTGTCACGCCGACGATCAGGCCGATGAACACGCCGACCAGCATCAGCCCCATGATGCTGGGGGATGTCAGCATCGCCCAGAGCGCGCTGAACATGACCTCGAACATAAGAACTCCCCCGTCTGTACGGACGATTAAACGGCCGGACCCACCGACTGCGGCATCTTGATCGGCCCGGTCAGTTCTTCAGGATTCAGGGCCATGATCGCGTCTTCATTGAAGATATCGCCCATTTCAGAGGGAACGCCGTTTTTCGCGATCTCCTCGAGCCATTTGCGATGAACGCGCGGATCCTGATCTTCGTATTCGATCTGCCGTCCGCCTTGCTGGATCGACTGCGATCCCGCGCCCTCGGCGCTGCGTTTGCGCAGGGAGATGAAGGGATAGCGGCGGCTGCCAAGCGAACAGGCGAGATAGCGCGCCGGCTCGTTGCAGGTGTTGAAGTGCTGATGCAGCATCCAGAAGGGCGGGGTGTACATGACGCCGTGCCGCCACGGGATTTCCTTGAACTCGCTGTCGCCTTCGTACCAGAGCAGCGAATAGCCTTCGCCCGTCACGGCATGAACATGCGTACCGGCTGCATGACGATGCGCCTTCTTGTATCGTCCCTTCGGAATCTGCGACATGTGCGAATGCATCGTGCCGTCGGCGAAGATGAACGACACATTGAGCGAGCCCTTGCCGCGCGCGCCTAGTTCATAAAGCTTGAAGCTCGTGAGGTCGGGAACGAAATTCGTTTCCCACAAATTCACGTCGGCGACATTGGAACCCCGATTGACGCGCAGATGTTCGCCCTCGCCCTCGAAATGGTTCGCCCTGCCCATGCGCTCGGGAAAGGCGAAGGGATTGGCGAAAACGAAATCGACGTTGTGATAGAGGTTGATCGTCAGCGGCGCATCGTTGGTGCAGGACAGGCGCGCGGGTTCGCGGCCCGAGCCGTTGAAGAACTGATATTCGCAGTTGAGCGGGATGGCGAAGACCGCCTTCGGCCCCCATTCGAAGGTCTGCTTCTCGCCGTTCGGCAGCCAAATGATCGTCGTGCCGTAGCCGGAGAGCGTGTAGAAAAAAGCCTCGTAAAGGTGCTTCACAGGCGCGGTCTTGCCGCCCGGCGGCACTTCGATCACGTAATTGGCCATGAAGTCGCCGCGGCCATGGGTGTGTGCGAAACAGCCGCGCGCGCCGTAGCGGTCCCAGGGCTTGGTCTCCAGCGCCAGAAGGTCGTGGCCGAAATCGAGATGAACGGGGATACCCTCGTTCTGCGCCCAGTTGAGATAGGGATCGACGAGAAAACGGCCTGAAATGTCGGGTTCGCCGACCTGCGTATCGGTATCGTCCACGTTTCCTCCGCAATGTCCCGGATATCGGTGTGGGCGCGTAATTAGCAGGTTTTGCCACCGTTGCCAGAGGCGATCGCGGCGCTTGCCGACTTCATCGGCCCTTTATCATCCTTGCCGCGATGGGGCGCAGGCGCTAGCGTCAGGCATCGGAAAGCGCCGGAGACGCCATTGCGCACGGACGCCGCAACCGGGGGAGGAACAATGAAAATCACTCGTCGCGATTTCGCCATGGGCGCTGCCGCCAGCAGCTTTGCCGGACTTGCCGCGCCAGCCATCGCGCAGGCCGATTATCCGAACCAGGCCGTGCGCTGCATCTGCATGTTCCCGCCGGGAGCTGGCGCGGACGTGATCGTGCGCTTTTACGCCAACAAGCTGAGCAAGCTCACCGGCAAGACCTTTATCGTTGAAAACCGCGCCGGGGCCTTCGGCAATATAGCCACGGAATATGTCGCGCGCGCCAAGCCGGACGGCTACACGATCTATATCGCGCCGACATCGTCGGTTCTGGCCGCCGCTCCTCACCTGTTCAAGAAGCTCAACTTCGATCCGCTGAACGACTTCGAGCACATCACCACGCTGTTCAAGATATCGTTCATGCTGGTCGTCGCAGCCAACAGCCCGTTCAAGACCGTGGCCGACCTGACAGCGCATCTCAAGAAGGAAGGCGACAAGGCCAACTATGGCTCGATCGCGAATACCGGGCTTGTGGCGAGCGAGCTTTACAAGTCGGAGTTCGGCCTGAAGACGGTCGAAGTGAAATATAAAGACCCCGGCGCGATGGCGAACGATCTCCTGAGCGGCCAGACGGCCTTTGTGCATATCGATCCCATCACCTTCGCATCGCATCTTAAGGAAGGCCGCATGCGTGCACTGTGCATGGCCTCCGCCGAGCGAATCAAGGCATTGCCGAATATTCCGAGCGCCAGGGAAGCCGGCATCAACAGTTCGGACCTGACCGCGTGGTGGTCCCTGCATTCGCCGAAAGGCACGCCCGGACCCATCGTCGACAAGCTCGAGACGTGGATGAACGAAGTGGTAAAAGATCCTGAGACGGCGACCTTCCTGGCCGCCACAGGCAGCGATCCGTTCCCCGGCGACCGCAAGACTGTCAGGTCATTGCTGGAGAGCGACCTGAAGGCCTGGGAAGGCTATGTGAATCTGGCCAAGATCGAGAAGCTCTGATCCGCAAGTTCCGGTGCGGTTCAGCGAATAGACTTCAACCGCCCTGCAGTTTTTCCTCGACGATCTGGATCGCGGCGGCGATGGCTGCCTCGATCCCGAGTTGCGTCGTATCGAGCGTGGCGGCGTCGTCGGCTTTCTTGAGCGGCGCGGACGAACGCGCGGAATCGCGCTCATCGCGCTTCCTGATGTCCGCCAGCACCACTTCGTGATCGCCGTTCTCGCCGCGCGATTGCAATTCGCGTGCGCGCCGATCCGCGCGCGTTTCGGTCTGCGCCGTGATGAAGAGCTTCACGTCGGCATCCGGGCAAATCGCCGTGCCGATATCGCGCCCATCGAGAACGGCGCCGCCGGCTTGCGTTGCAAACTTGCGTTGAAATTCCACCAGCGCCGCTCGCACTTCGGGAATGGCTGCGACCACCGAGGCGGCCTCACCCATAGCGGCGCTGCGCAGCAGGCCTTCGTCGAACCGCGCGAGATCGAGATGGCGTGCGGCGTCCGTCGCAGCCTCCACGTCCGACGGCAGCTTGCCAGCGGCGATGACCGCCGCCGCGGTGGCGCGATAGATCAGGCCGGTATCGAGATGCGGCAGACCGTAATGCGCGGCGAGACGGCGCGCGATCGTGCCCTTGCCCGATGCCGCCGGCCCGTCGATCGCGATGATCATCCCGCCACCCCGGAGAAGGCAGCGCCCAACCTCTGCATTTCCGGCTGAAATGTCGGGAAGCTCGTGGCGATCATGCCGGCGTCGTCGATCGTCATGGGCTTGCCGCTGGCGAGGCCCATCACGAGAAAGCTCATGGCGATGCGATGATCGAGATGGGTCGCGACGGTCCCACCGCCCGCGACCTCGCCGGTTCCGGTCACGATGAGATCGTCGCCCTCGATGCGATTGGCGACGCCTGCAGCATCAAGGCCTGCCGCAACCGCGGCCAGACGGTCGGATTCTTTAACGCGCAATTCCGAGAGCCCGCGCATGCGCGTCTCGCCCTTCGCGAAGGCCGCCGCGACGGCGAGAACAGGATATTCGTCGATCATCGAGGGCGCGCGCTCGGCGGGGACATCGACGCCCTTCAGGGCGGAATGGCGCACGCGCAGGTCGGCCACATCCTCCCCGCCCTCGATTCGGCGGTCGAGTTCGACGATATCCGCGCCCATTGCGAGCAAGGTCGTCAGCAGGCCGATGCGCAGCGGGTTCATCATCATGCCCTCGATGACGAGGTCCGAACCCGGAACGATGAGGGCCGCAACAAGTGCGAAGGCCGCAGACGAGGGGTCGGCCGGGACGACGACATCGCGCGCCCGTAGTTCGGGCCGGCCTTCCAGCACGATCTTGCGCCCGTGCGGTCCATCCGGCGACACCGCGATCTTCGCGCCGAAGTAAGCAAGCATCTTTTCGGTATGGTCGCGGGAGGCTTCCGTCTCGATCACGGTCGTGCGGCCCGGCGAATTGAGCCCTGCCAGCAGGATCGCCGATTTGAGCTGCGCCGACGGCACGGGTGTGCGGTATTCGATGGGCGCGGGATTGGCTGTCCCGCGCAGGACGACCGGACAGCGCCCGCCCTCGGCTTCGGAGAGAACTTCCGCCCCCATCAGGATGAGCGGATCCAGAATGCGCCGCATGGGCCGCTTGCGCAGGGACACGTCGCCATCGAAGGTCGCGGTGACGCCGTGGCCGCCGGCGACGCCCATCATCAGCCGCGTGCCGGTGCCCGCATTGCCGAAATCGAGCGTTTCCAGAGGCTGCAGGAGCGTGCCAAGGCCCGCACCATCGACCTGCCACTTGCCCGGTCCGAGCCGTTCGACCCGCGCCCCGAAAGCACGGGCCGCCGCCGCCGTGCGCAGGACATCGTCGCCCTCCAGCAGGCCCTCGATGGTCGTGCGGCCGGTCGCCAGCAGGCCCATGATGAGGGCGCGATGCGAAATCGACTTGTCGCCCGGCGCGCGCAAGCGCCCGGAAATGGGTCCGGAACGGCGCGCGGAAAGCGGCTGCGCCGGGCCGTGGCCATGGGCTGACGGGGGGGACGTCTGTGCTGCGGTTTGCATCTTGGCCTCGAGGGAAATCGCGCGGCTCTACCACGGGCGCAACGCGCCTGTCATTAACACCCTTGCGGCGCTTTTTTCTGCCCCCATTTTCCTGTTTGACACGGGCGCTTTCACCCACTAACCCGAGCCCCCAGTTTCGGCGTCCGGCCCTGTCCCGACGCCGGTCTTGCGGCAATCTCTCAAGGACATTTCTAACGTGGCCAAACCGGAACTCGGCAGCAAACGGCAGTGCGAGAGCTGCGGCGCCAAATTCTTCGACTTCAATCGCAATCCGATCACTTGCCCGAAATGCGGCACGATCTTCCAGGCCGCGAGCCCCGCCCGAGCGCAGCGCGCGGCAGCGGCGGACGACGATGAAGCAGAAGCCGATCCCGTGGCGGCCGATGTCGTGTCGCTCGAGGAAGCGGAAGATTCCGACGCGAAGGTCGCAGCCGCCGTTGTGCCGGACGAGGATATCGACCTCGGTGACGACGATGCCGCGGACGACGACACCTTCCTCGAGGAAGAAGAAGAAGGAAGCGACGACGTTTCAGGCCTGATCGACGGCGACATCGAGACGGACGACGAAAACTGATCGTATTCCCGCGTGCATCGTTTTGAAGAAAAGACGATGCGCGCCGATATCGGGCTTGAGTCCACGGGGTTCAGCGGCTATACACCCGCCCGTTCGGCCAAGCCGGACAGCGAATGCGCCCAAGGCATTCGCGACATAGCGCTTCGCTTGCGCGAAATGGGGCCATAGCTCAGTTGGGAGAGCGCTTCAATGGCATTGAAGAGGTCGTCGGTTCGATTCCGTCTGGCTCCACCAATTCTCACGATAGAGCTTACAGGCACTGCAGCGCAGGGTTTGCACGACATGAGCGCTGCGACATGCGCGGCGCGAGTTGCGCTCGCATTCATCGCGCTCGCACTCTGCGGCAGCGGAGCCGTCGCGCAGCAGACCATCGTCGAACCTGTTCCTGACGCTGCCTGGCGCAATATGAACGGCAAGTCGTGGCATGCGCACCTGCCCTGCCCGTCGCGCGAAGAGCTCGCGCTGCTGAAAGTGCCTTATTGGGATTTCAACGGCGTCGCCCGCACCGGCGAGCTTATCGTGGGGCGTTCGGCGGCGCACGATGTGGCAAAAGTCTTCGATACGATATTCGCAAGCCGCCAATTCCGCTTCGCCAAGATACGCCTGATCGATCATTACAACGGGAGCGACGACGCCTCGATGGCGGACAACAACACGAGCGCGTTCAATTGCCGGAAGGTCGAAGGCAGCCAGGGCATGTCGAAACATGCGCGCGGCCTCGCCATCGACATCAACCCGATCCAGAATCCCTATCGCGACGCAAAGGGCACGTATCCGCGCGCCGGAACGCGCTATGGAATTCCGGCCGAACGCAAGCCGGGCATCACCGGCCTGATCGTGGAAGGCGATATCGTGACCCGCGCCTTCGCCGGCATCGGCTGGTCATGGGGCGGGCACTTCAAGTCGATCAAGGATTATCAGCATTTCGCGAAATGACTTGCGAAACGCTCCCTTGATTCACAAGGCGCGATAGCCGGCATCGACCGGCAGCACCACGCCGGTGATGGCGCGTGCTTCGTCCGAACACAAAAACGCTACCGCGTTTGCAATATCTTCGCCCTCGATCAGCCGGCCGAGCGGCGCGCCCTTGATGACGGTGTCCATACCGCCCTGTTGCGCGCGCAATTCCGCGCCCTCGCCCTTCATCGGCTCGGCCATGAATCCGGGCGCGACGCAATTCACGCGAATGCCGAGCGGACCATAGGCGACGGCGAATGTGCGTGTGAGCGATTCGACGCCGGCTTTCGTCGCCTGATAGGCGTAGGAATTTTTCAGGCGGCCGGCTCTCGCCGTCCAGCTGCTGATCAGCACGAGCGAAGCCGGCGTGGTGAGATGCGCCTTCGCGGCATCGCAGAGATAGGCGACGCTTTTCAGGTTCACATCGATGACTTGCGAAACCGCCGAAAGATCGGACTGGCCTGCAGGCGTTTCGCGCAGAATGCCCTGCGCCGCGACCACGCATCTGATCGGGCCGCGTTTCGATGCGGCCTCGAACAGTGCGACCACTTCTTCCGGCTTCGTCAGATCGCAGGCGTGGAACGATTGTCCCTGCGGTACCGGGCGCACGTCCCTGTCGGCGGCCATGACATGATAGCCGATCGCCTGCAGCTTGCGCGCGATTGCCGAACCTATCGCGCCGGTTCCGCCTGCGACGATTGCGACGGACCGGTCTTTCGCCTCTTCCGCCATAAGCCCACTCTCAGCATTCGACGACAAAATGTCCCGTGCCCGTTGCGTGTTCGGCTTCGTGATGGGCTTTCGCCAGTTCGGCTAGCGGATAGACCCCGCCGATGCGATGTTTCAGAAACCCCGCGCTCGCCATCTCGTTGATACCCTCGCATGTCGCCGCGAATGTGTGATCGTCGAGCAGATAGACGAAGATGAAATGCAGGCCCATGTTGCGCGCGCGTCGGCCGGTCTGCGTGACCGGCACGGAAGGCGTGCTCGCTGCGCCGAAGGAAACAATGGAGCCACGCTCGGCAAGAATGCCTTCATCGAAGGCGATATTGCCGGGCAGATCGACCTCGACGACGAGATCGACGCCGCGCCCGCCTGTATCCTTCATGATTTCGTCGGCGAGATTGCCAGCCTTGCGATCCAGCACCACGTCAGCGCCGAGCGACCTGATTTCGGCGCGTTGACTTTCACCGCCGCCTGTCGAGGCGATGACGCGCGCGCCTCGCCACTTGGCGATTTGCACGGCGTAGGCGCCGACACGTCCTGTCGCGCCGGGCACATAAACCGTCTTGCCCTTGACCGATCCTCCAACGTGAACCGCGTGATAGCCTGTCATCGCGGGAATACCGAAGCACGCGCCTTCGGCAAAGCTCGTGCCTGGCGGCAAGGGTTTGACGAAACTTTGCGGCAGGCAGACATATTCCGCCGCCGTGCCCAAGGGCCTGCGCCATTGCGCACTATAGACCCACACACGATCGCCCTCGCGAAACTCCGTCACGCCCGCGCCGATGCCGGCAACGACGCCTGCGCCATCGGAATGCGGAACGACGCGCGGAAATTCGGCGGGCGTTTTGACATTGGCGCGGCGCTTGTAATCGGATGGATTGACGCCGGACGCGTGAACGCGCACCAGCACTTCGCCTGGGCCGGGCTGCGGCGTTCCCATCTCGCCGACGGAGATAACGTCGAAAGCGGGGCCGGTTTTCTCATACCATCCTGCGCGCATGTTCGTGCTCCCTCTTTCGCTTTTCGTTGTGTCAGTACGCTGGCCCCTTCAGGCTGGGCGTATCGATGACGCCCGTCAACTTGTCTTTCGGGATCGCCAGGATCATCGGCTCGTCGAAGATGTCGCTCATCTTGGAGGGCACGCCGGTCTTTTGAATCGCTTCGAGGAATTTGCGGTGGATGCGGTGATCCTGATCCTCGTATTCGATCTGGCGTCCGCCCTGTTTCACCGATGTCGAGCCGCCGCCCTCGTTGCTGACGCGGCGCAATGAGATGAAGGGGTAACGCGCGCTGCCGATGGCGCAGGCAAGATAACGCGCAGGGATGTGGCCGGTGTTGAAATGCTGGTGGAACATCCAGAACGGCGGCGTGTACATGATGCCGTGGCGCCACGGCAGTTCCACGAATTCGCTGTCGCCATCGTACCAGAGCAGCGAATAGCCTTCGCCGCCGATGGCATGGACATGCGTGCCTGCCGCGTGCCGATGCGCCTTCTTGTAACGCCCGACCGGAATTTCCGACATATGCGCGTGCATCGTGCCATCGCCGAGCTGGAAATAGACGTTCATCGAGCCTTTGCCGCGCGCCTCGAGTTCGTACATCTTGAAGCTCGTCAGCTCCGGTACGAAATTCGTCTCCCAGAGATTGAGCGTCGACTTGCCGATATTGCGCTCGAAGGCCGTGTGCTCGCCTTCGCCCTGGAAGCTGTTGGGCGCGCCGGGCCGTTCGCGAAACTTGAACGGGTTATCGAAGACAAATTCGAGATTGTGATAATGATTGATCGCGAGCGGCGCATCGTTGGTGCAGGAGAGGCGCGCGGGCTCGCGTCCCGACGTGTTGAAGATCTGATATTCGCAATTGAGCGGAATACAGAACAGCGCCTTCGGCCCCCATTCGAATGTCTGCTTCTCGCCATCGGGCAGGGTTAGCGTCGTCGAACCGTGTCCCGACAGGACAAAGAAGAAGGCTTCATAGAGGTGCTTGACCGGCCGGGTTTTCTTGCCGGCCTCGACTTCGAGGACGTAGTTTGCGCAGAAATCGCCGCGTCCGTGCGTATGGGCGAAGCAGCCGCGCGCGTCGTAGCGCGCCCAGGGCTCGGTCTTCAACGCCAGCAGGTCATGCCCGAAGTCGAGATGAATGGGTATGCCCTCGCCCTTGGCCCAGTTCATATAGGGATCGAGGAAGAGGCGCGGGCCAGCCTCGCTGTCCGTTTTGGTCTGGGCATCCGACATTTGAACCTCCCTGAAGATTGTTGTTCCCCTGCGATATCCAGCCGTTTCCCGCTTGTCCAGCGCACGCCCGGCCATGGGCGCGATAGCCGGACGGAATGGCCGGGTTATTGCGTTGCTCCTGCGCGCGTTAGTCACTAGCATCCCGCAGTCGACGAGCCACGGGCGGGAGGAGCCATGCTGTCCGGCAAGGGGAGATTGTGCGCTACAATCGGGGCAATGGCGTTTCTGACGGCCGCCGGCGAATTGCGTGCGCAGAGCGGCGCGGATTTCTTTCGCGGCAAGAGCGTTTCCTACATTGTGCCGACGGCCGCGGGCGGCGGTTACGATCTTTACGGCCGCCTTGTCTCCGAATTCATGCAGAAACATCTGCCCGGCTCGACATTCGTCGTGAAGAACATGCCGGGCGCGGCGCATGTGCTGGGGACAAACACGCTTTACGCCTCGCGTGCGGACGGCCTGACCATCGGCACCTTCAACATGGGCCTGTTGCATGCGCAGATTGTGGGATCGGCAGCGCTGAAATTCGACCTGCGGCGCATGTCGTGGATCGGCAAGGCGGCCGAGGATCCTCGTGTCTTCGTGCTTGCGCCCCATACGGGCATGAAGACCTTCGAGGAACTGGCGGCGCGCAAGGAGCCGATCAAATTCGCCGCATCAGGCGTCGGCGGTGCGAACTACATCGAGCAGATGGCGCTTGTGAGCGTGCTGAAACTGCCCGTCCGTATCCTTGCCGGCTATAATGGCAACGACGATCAGCTTGCGATGCGGCGCGGCGAGATCGACGGCACGCTCGCTTCGCGCTCAGCCTACTCGAATTTCGTACGCAACGGCTATGCACATATCATCGCCCAAATCGGCGGCGCCGCGAGCGATGCGCCGCAGCTCCGGCAATTCGCGAAAGACGAGGCCGCGCGCGCGCTCATCGAACTGGTAGAAGTGCAAACCACGATTGCCCGGCTGACCGCCGGACCACCCGATATTCCAGCCGACCGCCTCGCGGCATTGCGCGAAGCATTCCGCGCTGCGATGAACGATCCCGACCTGCGCGCCCGCACCGAAAAGCTCGACCTGCCGCTTGCGCCGCTCTACGGCGAAGACATCGGCAAGGCTGTTGCGAATGCCCTGGAGAGATCGCCCGAAGCGCACAAGATTCTCAAGGACATCGTGGACGCATCGAAGAAGTGATGCGCATAGGCAGGGGAACATTGTCTTGAACGAACTGGCTTCCGTGAATTTCCTGAAGGCGCATAACGCGCGCCATGTCTGGCACCCGATGGGCGATCCAAAAGTTTCGGAAGCCGATCCGCCGCTCATCGTTTCGCGCGGGGAAGGCGTTTATGTCCACGACGTCGACGGCAAGCGTTATCTCGATTGCGTCGCCGGACTCTGGAACGTCAACGTCGGTCACGGCAGGCCCGAAATCAAACAGGCCATCGTCGAGCAACTTGATCGCATCGCCTATTACTCGACCTTTCAGGGCACATCGAATCCGCCATCGATCGCGCTTTCGCATCTGCTGACGGAAATGTTGCAGCCGGAAGACATGACGAAAGTCTTCTTCAGTTCGGGCGGCTCGGATGCCAACGAAACGGCGTTCAAGATTGCGCGGCAATACTGGAAGCTCGAAGGCAAGGCGGACCGCTTCAAGATCATCTCGCTGAAATACGGCTATCACGGCGTGCATTTCGGCGGCATGTCGGCGACGGGCACGCCGCCGCACAGGCGAGCCTACGAGCCGCTCGTACCGGGCTTTCTGCATATCGACGCGCCATACCTCTATCGCAATCCATGGACCAACGAGCCGCTCGAACTCGGCCGCATCTGCGCCGCCGAACTCGAACGCACGATCCAGTTCCAGGGACCGGATACTGTTGCGGCCTTTATTGCCGAACCCGTGCAGGGCGCGGGCGGCGTGATCGTGCCGCCGGATAATTTCTGGCCGCTGGTGCGCGACGTCTGCGACCGCTACGGCGTACTGCTCATCGCCGATGAAGTGGTGACCGGTTTCGGACGAACGGGCAATCTCTTCGGCTCGCGGGGATGGGGCGTGAAGCCCGACATCATGTGCCTCGCGAAGGGCATCAATTCCGGGTACATCCCGCTTGGCGCCACCGTGGTGAACGCGCGCGTCGAAAGCGCCTGGAAGCGCGATCATGCGCTGGCCGCCATCATGCACGGTTATACTTACTCCGGCCATCCGCTCGCTTGCGCTGCCGCGCTGGCCGCACAGAAGATCGTGGTGGAGGAAGACCTGCCAGGCAATGCCGCGCGCGTCGGCGCCTATTTCCGCCAGTGCCTCGACGAATTGGCAAGGCGGCATGAACTCATCGGCGACGTTCGTGGCAAGGGGCTGATGCTCGGGCTCGAAATCGTGAAGGAACGCGCGAGCAAGGAACCGTTCGCGCCGAATGATCCCATCGGCAAGACCATCATGCAGGCGGCATTCGAGAAGGGCGCGATCATTCGCTGGGCAGCGGGGAAAATCATTCTGTCGCCGCCGCTCATCTTTACCCGCGCGCATGTCGATGAGGCCGTGGCCGTGCTCGATCACGCACTCGCGCGTGCGAAGGAGAGCTGGACATGAAGACCGGCTTCGTCTGGCACGAACGTTATTGCTGGCATGATTACGGGGCCTTCGCGGGACCCATGCGAAACGTTTATCCGGTCGAGCCCGGGCATGCCGCCGAACATGCGGAAACCAAGCGGCGCATCAAGAATCTGCTCGACGCCACGGAATTCATCGAGCGGCTGACGCCCGTGAAGCCGCGCGCGGCGACAATGGATGAACTTCTCGCTGTGCACACACGCGAATATCTCGACAGCGTGAAAGCGCTTTCGGACGCGAACGGCGGCATGATTGGCTTTGCGGCATTCGTCGGGCCCGGCAGCTACGAGATCGCGGCGCTTTCCGCTGGCGGCGTCATCGCGGCAACGGATGCGGTGATGTCGGGAGACGTCGACAATGCCTATGCGCTGGTGCGCCCGCCCGGCCATCATGCGCAGGCGCAAACCGGGATGGGCTATTGCGTCTTCGCCAATGTCGCGCTCGCGGTGAAATACGCGCGCAAAATTTATGGGCTCGATCGCATCGCTGTCGTCGACTGGGACGTGCATCATGGCAATGGCACGCAATCGATCTTTTACGACGATCCCGGCGTGCTGACAGTTTCGATTCATCAGGACGGCGTCTTTCCGCGCAACAGCGGTTATACGAGCGAGACGGGCGAAGGCCGTGGCGAGGGCTATAATATCAACATTCCCCTGCCGCCGGGCTGCGGCGACGGCGCCTATCGCGCCGCCTTCGAGCGTGTTGTGCTGCCCGCGCTTTATGCTTTTAAGCCGCAGATGATCTTTGTGGCTTGCGGTTTCGACGCCGGCATGAACGATCCGCTGGCGCGCATGATGCTGGGCCCCGAATCTTTTCGCTGGATGACCGGCAAGACTTTGCAGGCTGCGCGCGATCTTAGCGACGGCAGGCTCGTCATGGCGCATGAGGGCGGCTATCACGCGCCCTCCGTGCCGTTTCTCGCCTTGCCTGTCTTCGAGGAATTGACGGGGGAGCGCGCGCCCATCGAAAACCCGATGTCGGCGCTGGTTGCGTCGTTTCCCGCGACCGAATTGCAGCCGCATCAGGACGTTTTCGTGGAAGCCGCGCGAAAGGCCGCAGGAGCGGCGGCGTGGCGCAAATAGTCTGAATTACTCCGGCGGCGTGCCGTTCTCTTTCAACACTTCACCTGCGAGATAAAGCGATCCCGTGATCAGAACGCGTGGCGGCACAGCCCAGGAGCGCGCCGCAATCGCGTGCAAGGCATGCTGTACGCTCGCCGCTTCGGTCGCCGTGATATCCGCATCGCGTGCAATGGCCGCAATTTCCTCGGCGCTGCGCGCGGCATGCTCGCCGGGTACGGCGACGGCGTAAACTTCCTGCGCCAACCCTGAAAAGCGCGCGAGAAAACCCGCCGTGTCCTTCGTGCTCAACGTGCCGCAGATCAGCACAAGCGGACGCGGCGAAGCGTCCTCGAAATCGGCCATGGCTTCCGCCAGCACCTTGCCGCCAGCTTCGTTATGGCCGCCATCGAGCCAGAGTTCCGCACCATCGGGAAGCATCGACGCAAGCGCCCCGCGCGACAGCCTTTGCAGGCGCGCCGGCCAATCGACTTGCGTCATCCCCTGCTCGTAGGCGGTCGCAGGGATTTCCGGCGCGACAATGCGCAGGGCGGCTATGGCCGTCGCGGCATTCTCGAACTGATGTTGGCCCGGCAGGCGGGGACGCGGCAGATCGAGAAGTCCGCGCTCATCCTCGTACACGAAGCGGCCGTGCTGTTCGTAGCAGTTGAAGTCCTGCCCGCCGACGACGAGCGGCGCGCGCAGTTTCTGCGCCTCGCGCTCTATGACGTCGAGAGCGACGCTCGCCTGCCAGCCCGAAATCACGGGAACATCGCGTTTAACGATGCCCGCCTTCTCGCCGGCTATGCCTGCGAGGTCCGTGCCGAGAAATTCTGGGTGATCGTGCGAGACAGGCGTGATGACACTCGCAGCGGGGCGGTCAATGACATTCGTCGCGTCAAAGCGTCCGCCAAGACCCACTTCGAGAAGCAGGTAGTCGGCGGGATGATCTGCGAAGAGCTTGAAGGCCGCGGCTGTCGTGATTTCGAACAATGTAATGGGCGCGCCGGCGTTGGCTTGCTCACAGGCCGTGAATGCATCGACCAGTTCTTCTTCTGAAACTAGCTTTCCCGCGAGCCTGATGCGTTCGTGAAAGCGCACGAGATGCGGCGATATATAGACATGCACCCGCTTGCCGGCCGCCTCAAGAATAGCGCGCATGAAGGCGATCGTCGATCCCTTGCCGTTGGTGCCGGCGACATGAATAACCGGCGGCAGGCGCTTGTGCGGCGAACCCAACTTTTTCAGCAAGTCTTCGATGCGGCCAAGCGAGAGGTCGATCTTGCGCGGATGCAACGTGAGGAAGCGCGCGAGTTGCTCGTCCGATGTCCGCACTTCGCTCACGCGCCGATGCTCCGCATCAGGCGGCGCGCTTCATGAAGAAGCCGCAGAGCAAGGCGAGCTTCGCGCGCAATTCGGGGCGCGGCACAACCATATCGACCATGCCATGCTCTTGCAGATATTCGGCGCGCTGAAATCCTTCCGGCAGTTTTTCGCGGATGGTCTGTTCGATGACGCGGGCGCCGGCAAAGCCGATGACGGCGCCGGGTTCGGCGATGTGAATGTCGCCGAGCATGGCATAGGAGGCGGTGACGCCGCCTGTCGTCGGATTGGTGAGCACGACGATATAGGGCAGTTTCGCGGCGCGCAGGCGTTGCACGGCAATCGTGGTGCGCGGCATCTGCATCAGCGAGAACATGCCTTCCTGCATGCGCGCACCACCGGAGGCCGTGAAGATGATGAAGGGCGTCTGCCGCTTCACCGCGCGTTCCATGCCCGCAATGATCGCCTCGCCCGCGGCCATGCCGAGTGTTCCCCCCTGAAAGGCGAAGTCCTGCACGCCGACCGTCACCTCCATCGCCTCGAGTTTGCCCGATGCGATGATGACGGAATCCTGGTTCCCGGTTTTGGAACGATATTCCTTGATGCGGTCGGAATAACGCTTGATGTCGCGGAATTTGAGCGGGTCGCTCTGCACGTCCGGCGTCTTGATCTCCTCGAAGACGCCGTTGTCGAAGACACTCTTCAGTCGTTCGCGCGCCGGAATCTGCATGTGATAGCCGGAGCCCGGCACCACGTAGAGATTGGATTCGAGATCCTTGTGAAAGACGAGCTGGCCACTCTCGGGGCATTTGACCCAGAGATTATCAGGCGTGTCCCGCTTCAGGAACGAGCGGATTTTCGGCGGAAGCGACTCGGTAATCCAGTTCATCGGAACCTTCGGTACGAAACTACTTGCGGGCGCTGCGCACGCCCGAGGCGATGTCGGCGACGAGGCTGGCGACGGCCAGGACCGTGTCTCCGGTCGCCCGGTTGTTCTCGTCGAGCGAACCCTTCAGCGCATCGACCAGCGCGGTCCCGACGACGACGCCATCAGCATGGGCTGCAATTGCGGCAGCCGTTTGTGCATTCTTCACGCCGAAGCCGACGGCGACCGGCAGCACTGTGTGCCCCTTGATGCGCGCCACGGCCGAACCGACCTTCGAATAATCGGGAATGGCCGCGCCGGTGATGCCTGTGATCGAGACGTAATAGACAAAGCCGGAGGTGTTCGCGAGCACCGCCGGAAGGCGCTTGTCGTCTGTCGTGGGGGTCGCGAGGCGGATGAAGTTGAGGCCTGCCTTGAGCGCGGGAATGCAGAGTTCCGAATCCTCCTCCGGTGGGAGGTCGACGACGATGAGGCCGTCGACACCGGCTGCCTTGGCATCTTCCAGGAACGTGTCGACGCCGTAGATGTAGATGGGATTGTAATAGCCCATCAGCACGACGGGCGTATCGGGATCGAATTTGCGGAAATCGGCGACCATCGCGAGCGTTTTGTGCAAGGTCGTCCCGGATCTGAGCGCCCGCAAGCCCGCCGCCTGAATCGAGGGCCCATCGGCCATCGGGTCCGTAAAGGGCATGCCGATCTCGATGACATCCGCGCCAGCCTTCGGCAGCGCCTTGATGATTTCGAGGGAGGTGACGATGTCGGGATCGCCGCACATCAGAAACGTGACCAGCGCGGCCCGGCCTTCGGCCTTGCATTTGGCGAAACGGACGTCGATGCGGGTCTGGGATGAGGTCGCGGAAGTCATGGGCCGGGGGGTTAGCACAGGCGCGGCGGGATGGAAACGCGGCTTTCGGCTTCTTTCCGGGCCTATAGCATCGCGCGAAAACGTGGATACCGGCTTTTCGCGATAGCGATGCTATAAATATCTGGAATCGATCAGCTTATGCGCCATTAGACGATTCCGTTTCATGGCGCACTAATCTACCGCGCGAAGGGATTGACGATGCGCAGACCGCCGATCGCCCGGCCGTCCTGCAGATCCTCGGAGAACAGCGTTTCGCAGCCAGCCTCCAGAGCCGAAGCGACAATCAGAGCGTCGTAGAATGCGAAATTATGGTCGCGGGCGAGTGCTAGGGCTGTTTGGTGCGTCTCGATTGTGAGCGGGAGGACAGCGTCGAAATGGTTCGTGAGAACGCCGATCGCGTTTTCGATTTCCGCCCAGGGCTTCTGATATTTCCGGCGCGAGACATTGGTGAATTCATTCAGAACCTGCGCACTGATGACGCCACCATCGGCCATGCAAAGCCGGGCGACGTCACGCTTCGGTCCCTTTCCGAATCCATAGACAATTATATTCGTGTCGAAAAATGCGCTCATCGCTCGTTGGCTTCATCCCGGTCGAACTTGTAGCCGGGAGGCGTCTGCCAGTCATATTGCTTCATCCTTTCGAGAAACGCGCGGCGCTTTTCGATTTTCTCAATGGCGATAACGCCTTTGCTGACCTTGCTCAATTCGATCTCGTCGTCCTCTTTCAGATCGAGTTCCTCGACCAGTTTCTTGGGCAGTCGGACGGCGAGACTGTTGCCCCATTTGGCGACGCGCATGACAGAGCCTCCATAATATACATTTTCAAAAGTATATCATTCCTGGAAATGTATATCCAGGCTAGCCGCCCAATTCGATCAAATCCAGCCGGTCGCCCAGCTGTTTGGCCGCAATATCAGCGACATGGCGATGATGCGTGAAAAGGATCGTCTGCCGGCCCGCGCCAAAGGCGGTCAGCAGGTCGAGCGACTGCGCCGCCCGCGCATCATCGAAGCTGGTCAGCAGATCGTCGCCGACGAAGGGCAGCGGTTCGGCGGATCGCTGGGCCAGAAGGGCAAGTCGCAGGGAGAGGAACAACTGGTCGCGCGTGCCCTCGCTCAGACCGGAAATCGCTACGGCGTCGCCATTGGCGCGCACCGCCCTGAAGACCGGCTGGTCTTCGTCGCCGTATTCGAGTCCAATCCCCCTGAAAGCGCCCGCTGTCGCTATAGCGAAGTAGCCGGAGATGCTTGAGAGCACGGGGTCTTGCGCGCCCTGCCGATGCCGCTCAATGGCGAAGCCGGCGAGGCGTGCAGCAGCGGCGCGGATGATCCATTCCCTGGAAACGTCGAGCAACTCGCCCGCCGCTTCTTCCCGTTCCTGCGCCAGCGCCGCCGCATTCCGGCCCTCGCAAAGCTGGTCGTAGTCTTTTGCCGCGGCATTCGCTGCGATGGCCGCTTGCGTAATTTCGCCCATGAGAAGATCGACGGATGCCTTCTGGCGCGCGATCTCGCCCGCCAGCGCATCGAAATCCAGGCCTTCCTGCTCCGCACGGAGCGCCACTACGTCGAGGCCGTCGGCGCTATCAATGAGATCTCGCCTGAATTGCGCGGCGTCGGCCTCATGCTGCAGGACATCCTGCGCCTGCTTGAGCGCGTCGCCAATGTCTTCGCTGGCGACGCCCATCGCGAGCGCCGCTTCCGCACATATGGCCTGCGCCGCCGCGCGCGCTTCTTGCAGCGCAGCCAAGCCTCGTCGCGCATTCGCCAAATCTCCCGCCAGACGGCCGGCCTCCTGTCCGCCGCGACGTGCTTCTTCAAGACGCTGCGACAATGCGTCGACCAGCTGGCGAGAACCTTCGCCCGCCAGATCGCCGCAGAACCTGGCCGCGAGCGAATTCACGCGGGCGTCGAATGCCTCGACATCTGCGCGGATCGCTTCGGCGCGATGCCTGTCGTCGCGATATTGGCGATGGTCGAGGGTCGCCTTCGCCCAGATCTCCAGCGCAGCGGCCGCCTCGCTCGGTCCTGCAGAATTCGGCAACGACAACGCCCGCATCCCGCTTTCCCAACGCTCACGCATGGCGTTGTCCTGCATGTCGATCCCAGCGATGTCCTTTTCGGCGGAGTCGATGTCGCGCACCGCGCTCTGCAATTCCAGCGCGAGTTCACGCGTGGCATGCCATTCCTTCTGGATGCGCGCGAGCGTGCGGTGCGCCTGCGCATGAAGCGCGTCGACACTCTGCCCCGCGTCGTCTTTCAGGCCGAGCCTTGGCAGAAATCCCGATAGCGACTGACGCACGCTCGCAAGGCGCGCCGAAATCGCGCTGGCTGCAGCACGGTCGCGGGCGAGCTTGCCGTGCTGTTCGATAATTCGCTGCGCTTGCACGAACCAGTTCTGCATCGACTCGGGCTTGAGTGGCGCAATGCCCGATGCGATCCAGCCTTCCTTCCAGTTCAGATACGCTTGCGCCTGTGTGGCGTTGGCCGCCTCGACGCGCGCTTTTGCTTCGCTCTCCTGCACGCGCAATTTCTCGATATCCAACAGCAGCGATTGCTTGCGCGCCGCGCGATTGGCGTCGCCCAGCAATTTCTCCGCAATCCGGTCGGCTGCGTCCGTTGCCTGGCGCAGGCGCATGAGCAACACCAGCCGCTCGGGTTCCGGCGCGGCGAGGCTCGTGTCGAGCGCGCCGAGAATGCTGTCACGCGCCTGCTGCGCAGCGCGCCATTCCTCATGCGTCGCGACAGCGCCGCCGACCGACAGTTCGGCGAGCGACGCCTGCGTCTCTGCAATGGCTTTCGCAACGCTCGCAAAATCGCGTTCGGCGGCGCGGATGGCCTCCGCGCATTCCTTCCAAATTTGCACCGCGCTTTCGATGAATGACGCGTCCGGCAATGCCGTCTTCAACAATTGTTCGACAGAACCTGCGGGCGGATTGAGCCGCGCGGCCTGCGCCTCAAGCGAAACACTGGCTTCTTCGAGCTCGGCGCGCAGTCGCTGCAACTCTCTTGCGTCGGACGGTATGGTCGCGAAGCCATCGAAATCCTGCAGCAAGCCTGCGGGATCGGCAGGCTGTTCGTGCGGCGCGCGCCGTTCGCAATCCTCGCACCGCTGCCGCGCCTTCGCGAGCCGCTCCTGCGCAACCTTGCGGCGCAGAACGAGATCCGACTTCTCGCGAACGAGCGCACGCACTTGCGCCAATGCGATCTCAGTCGGCATGCGTTCGACCAGGACATCGGCGGATGCGAGCCCGAGCTGCTGCGCGGCGTTTTCTAATGCCGCATGCGCAATGCGGCTGGCTTCGAGACGCTTCGGCAAATCGTCGAGCGCCTTTAAGGCCGCCCCGAGGTTTTCGCGCAGTTTTTCGATGGCCCCGGCCTCCACGAGGAGCTCGGGCCGCGCTTTCAACTCCGCGATCTGCCGCTCGAAATCGGCAATGTTTTTGCGCGTTTCCTCTTCTTGCGCGGCAAGCTTTTGCGAATTCACAAAGGCTTCCGTCCAGCGCTCGATCGTATCGGCGCCCGTCTGCGGGATGTGTGCGAGCGATCGAAGGGCAGCTTCTGCCTCACCCAGGAGGCGCAGCTTGGCGCACGTGCGCTGGGCGCGCTCGAGTCGCGCCAGTGTGCGCGACGCTTCGCGATGCGCTTCGGTCTTATCCTTGTGAGCCAGGGCTGCCGCATCGCGCGCTTCCTGCGCGCGCTTGAGCGCATCACCCGTCACGATGGCTGCGCGCAAAGCCTTGTCCGCATTGTTGTAGCGATCGAGCGCTTCGTAAAACGGTTTCGATCCTGCGCGACGCAACGTGAAGCGTTCGTCCGCTTCCTGGGAAAGCTTGGCCTTCAGCCTGTTGAGCGCGGAAAGGCCTGCCGAACCAGCCGCCAGCGTTTCCGCGAGATTGCCATCCGCGGCGAGAATGGCCTCGCCACCTTCACGCAGGGCGAGCGCATTCAAACCGAAATCGCGCAAAAAGCTCTCACGCGTTACACTGCCGATCACCGGTGCGAGCAGATCGTCGCCAAGCGGCTTGTCCATGGCATCGACGATCGTGTTGGCGCGCCCCTTGCGGCGGCGAAAGGCGAGCGACGATCCATCGCGCAAGCGCAAATTTGCGCCGATGCGCAGCGCCCGCCCATCGTGCAAAAAGTCGAAATTCGAAGTGTGCGGAAAGCCGAAGAGCAAATCGGCGATGGCGGCGAGCGCTGTGGATTTTCCCGCCTCGTTCGCGCCGAAAACGATGTGCAGCGACGCGTCCTCGCGGAACTTCAGCACGCGATCCGAAAACGAACCATACTTTTCAAGGTTCAGCGTTTCGAATCTCATGCGCGCCGCCCGTCGAGCGACCCCAGCAGATAATGCTGCGCATCATTTGCCAACGTATGCGCGGCGGCATCGTCAGCAGGCAGGAATTCATTCGCGCGGTCGAGAAGGTCGCGCGGAAACTTGTTGCGGATGTCCTGCGAAAGCGCCGCGATTGCATGGGCCATTGCGGGATCTGCGGCGGCATCGCCGAGAAGTCCCTCGATATCGAAAGATTTGATTTCAAGATTGTCCGGCGCGGTCCGCTTGCGGGTTGTCGTTTTCAATCGAACGCGTTCGAGCCAACAATCGACAGAGACGCGCGCGGCGATGGCCTGCGCTTCCGCCTCGAAGCGCGAAGCGCCGGCGACCAATCCATCGTGCAACGCGCTTTGGCCCGTCAGCGTGATGCGCGCGGCAAGCGGCCGATCGCCGCCATCGGCATACGCTTGCGCCAGCCGGTCCTGCAGCAATGCCTGAACGTCTTCCTCGCTCTCGCAGCCCGAAATATCGATCTCTTCATGCGTCCAGCGCGCGCTATCGAGCGCTATGTGCTGCGCCGCGACAATCCGCCCATCCGACACCTCGACCCGGACGGCGCCCTTCGCGCCGGTCTCGCGCACGCTGCGACCCTGCAGATTGCCGGGATAGACGATCCAAGGATCGCGCGCGACGATTTCGCCGGCATGAATATGGCCGAGCGCCCAGTAGTCGTAACCGAAGTTCTGAAGCGTCTGCACGGAACAGGGCGCATAGGGATCGTGACCGGGGCGGCCGTCGAGAGACGTATGGAGGATACCGATGTTGAGCATGCCCGCGCGCCGCGCCGGATAAGAGGCGACGAAATCGCCGTCGACCCGCCGGTCGGCAAAACTGCGGCCATGCAAGGCAATGTTGAATTTTTCCAGCAGATGCGTTTCGGCCTTTCGAGTCGAAAACTCGCGCACATTGGCGGGCCACGGCAGGCTTTTGGAGACGCGGCTTTCCGCGTCGTGGTTGCCGCGTATCATGAAGACGGGGATGCCCGCGCGCTCCAGACGGCCAAGCTCGCGCACGAGAAAAAGCCCTGTGGCCATGTCGGGCCAGTCGCCGTCGAACACATCGCCGGCGATGATGAGAAAGGCCGCGTTCGAGGACAGGCATTCCTCGATCAGCGCTTGAACCGCGCGGCGGCTGGCCTGTGCAAAAAGCTCCGCGGCATCGGCATTCTTGCGGCCGAGCGCGGCCAGGGGGCTGTCGATGTGGAGATCGGCGGCGTGAATGAAAGTGAAGTCCATGCCGCAGTGTTAGCTGCGGCGTGGGTGCGGTCAACAGCGCCCAGCATGGCAATTGACGGTATTGCAGCGTTCTTTCAGGATGCGCCGTCAAGAGAGGATGCAGAATGCCGGAACAGGACGGAGAAAGCAGCGGCACAGCGCGCAAAATCGCTCCGGCGCAGCCGTCGATTGCCTGCGATATTCACAGTTTCGGCGCGACCGCGGCGCGGGCGTTCGAGGCGCTGACTGCCGTCGAGCCATTGCCTGTTGCGGCCACTATCGAGCCCGCCGAGCCCGTTTCGCGTTCTCGCGCCGGAGCGCTGACCCCGGGGATGGTCAAGCGGATTGCAGACCGGGCGGAGGCGACGGCGAATAAGTAGGTGCGCTGCCGTTGCCATCAAACCGCTACTATTGTACGCTACACGTATGATACGATCCATAAAAGGCTCGTCGACCCGCCGGTTTCTGGAAACAGGAAAGTCCCGATTTTCGGGGCTCGACGCCAAACTGGCATTGCGCCGCCTTGCTGCGATTGATGCAGCGGTGTCGCTCGAATCGTTCGGGCGGCTAAAGAGTGTGGGACTGCATAAACTGGTCGGGGATCGCGCGGGTTTCTGGGCTGTAAACGTAAATGGGCCTTGGCGCATCGTATTTCGCTTCGAAGACGGCGACGCGTTCGATGTTGAAATCGTCGACTACCACAAGGGTTGAACATGGCGGACAACAAGACATTCAGAGCGCCTGCAGCAGGCTTCTCCTTCGGACCGGTTCATCCGGGTGAACTGCTGGGCGACGAACTTGCTGTGCGCGAACTGTCTGCGAATGCGCTGGCGCTCAAACTGCGCGTGCCGGCAAATCGCATCACCGAGATCATCAATGGAAAGCGAGGCATTTCGGCGGAAACGGCGCTTCGGCTCGGGCGCTATCTCGGCACCGGCGCGCAATTCTGGATGAATCTGCAGGCGAAGTTCGATCTGGAAATCGCGGAGCGGGAAATCGGGGCTGCAATCAGGAGAGAAGTTGAGGAGGCGGCGTAATTGGCATTCAATTTTCGATGTCCTCAAACCACCAATAATGTACAGGCCCATACCAAGTATCGGCCGGGTCTAGTTCACGTTGGTTGCGACCGAGAGCTAGGTTGAAAGTGTAGACATTTTTTGCGGCTTCACGCGCGACGATTGCGCTCATCAGAGCGTCCCGCTCGTGTTCGGTTTCAGGTTCTCGTCCTTTGACAGCAAAGTGATTTGAAATCGATTGCCAACTCTCGTCTTGTAATTTTCCTGATTTGCGCAAAGCTTTCAATAATGCTTTGGGATGCGTCTCCGTGATTGGAATATTTGGATTTTCGCTGCGCATAATCTTTGCGAGCAAAGGTCCCTGAACAACTGCAGCGCCGCGCAAACTGTTTACATATTGAACTTGTCCTGAGCTCAAACCATACTTCGCTTTAAGCAACTGATCGACCCGTCTTGCCCCGGTTGCTGTAGTCGACCACCATAAAGGTGCATCGATGCCCAGCGATGAAATGCCCTTCAGGAACTCCTCGGCATCATCACCCGAGTTGACACAGCGCAATTTAAAGCTGCCATTAGCTTGCAGACGCGCAACGCCAAATTTGCCTTTTCCGCCCGGATCAGCGCCGCCCCACATATTGTCCTCACATCCCGCCCAGATGCTCCGCGACCGTAAAAATATCCTTGTCGCCGCGGCCGCAGATGTTGACCACCATGAGATGGTCCTTCGCTTTCTGCGGCGCGAGTTTCATGACGGCGGCCAGCGCGTGTGAGGGCTCGAGCGCGGGGATGATGCCTTCCAGCTTGCAACACAGCTGAAAGCCTTCGAGCGCTTCCTTGTCGGTCGCGGACAGATAGGTGACGCGGCCCGATTCCTTCAGCCATGAATGTTCCGGGCCGATGCCGGGATAATCGAGGCCGGCGGAGATCGAGTGCCCTTCGAGGATCTGCCCGTCGTCGTCCATCAGCAGGTAAGTGCGGTTGCCGTGGAGAACGCCGGGCTTACCGCCGGCGAGCGAGGCGCAGTGGCCGTCCTTCACGTCGATGCCATGGCCGGCGGCCTCAATGCCATAAATCTCGACCGAGGGATCGTCGAGGAACGGGTGGAACAGGCCGATGGCGTTGGAGCCGCCACCGATGCAGGCGATAAGCGAATCCGGCAGGCGGCCCTCGGCGGCGTGCATCTGCTGTTTGGCTTCCTTGCCGATGATGCACTGGAAATCGCGCACCATGGCGGGATAGGGATGCGGCCCGGCCGCCGTGCCGATGCAGTAGAAGGTATCGGCAACATTGGTGACCCAGTCGCGCAACGCCTCGTTCATCGCGTCTTTCAGCGTGCGCGCGCCCGATTGCACGGGCACGACCTTCGCGCCGAGCATCTTCATGCGGAAGACGTTCGGCTTCTGACGCTCGACATCGACCGCGCCCATATAGACGACGCATTCGAGGCCGTATTTCGCGCAGGCAGTCGCCGTGGCGACCCCATGCTGGCCCGCGCCCGTCTCGGCGATGATGCGCTTCTTGCCCATGCGCAGCGCGAGCTGGATCTGGCCCAGCACGTTGTTGATCTTGTGCGCGCCGGTGTGGTTCAGCTCGTCGCGCTTGAAGTAAATCTTTGCGCCGCCGAGGTGCTCGCTCATGCGCTGCGCATAATAGAGCGGGCTGGGGCGTCCAACGTAATGGGTCGCGAGGTGATCGAGCTCGGCCTGAAACGACGGGTCGGCCTTGGCCGCCTCATAGGCCTTCTCCAGATCGAGGATCAGCGGCATCAGCGTTTCCGCGACGAAGCGGCCGCCGAAAATGCCGAAATGGCCTGTGGCGTCCGGGCCGTTGCGGAAGGAATTGGGCTGGGGATTCTTGAGATCGTCCACGGGAAGCTCCTGTTGGGGTGTCTTTTACAGGGTTTTCGCGTGGAGGGGAGAGGGTTTTGCCCGAGTGTCATCCCCGAAAATCGCGCAGCGATTTATCGGGGACCGTTTCGAGGGCAGAATATCCTGGCGACCCCGGCCAGAATCACGCCGCTTTCTTCACTTCCTCCTCCGCCACAGGCGCGAGCCGGATCAGATAATCGAAGGCCGAAAGCGCCGCCTTCGATCCTTCGCCCATGGCGATAACGATCTGCTTGTAGGGCACCGTCGTTGCGTCCCCCGCCGCAAAAACGCCGGGCAGCGAGGTTTCGCCGCGCGCATCGACCTCGATCTCGCCGCGCGGCGAAAGCGCGACGACGCCCTTCAGCCATTCGGTGTTCGGCACGAGGCCAATCTGCACGAATATGCCTTCGAGATCGACGCGCTTTGCGTCACCGCCCTTGCGGTCCTTGTAGGTCAGGCCCACGACCTTGGCGCCGTCGCCCAGCACTTCCGTCGTCTGCGCCGACGTGACGATGGCGACATTTTTGAGCGAGCGCAGCTTCGCCTGCAGCACCGCGTCGGCGCGTAACGCGCTGTCGAACTCGATCAGCGTGACATGGGCGACAATGCCGGCCAGATCGATCGCCGCCTCGACGCCTGAATTGCCGCCGCCGATCACGGCGACGCGCTTGCCCTTGAAAAGCGGCCCGTCACAATGCGGGCAATAGGCGACGCCCCTGTTGCGGTATTCCGCTTCGCCGGGCACGTTCATCTGCCTCCAGCGCGCGCCGGTCGAGAGAATCAGCGTCTTCGCCTTCAGCGATGCGCCATTGGCGAGGGCTATCTCGTGATAGCTGCCGGGCTGCGCTGCGGGAGTCAGCGACGTCGCTGTCTGCAGGTTCATGATCTCGACGTCGTAATCCTTCACATGCTGTTCCAGTGCGGCAGCGAGCTTCGGCCCCTCCGTATGGGACACGGAAACGAAATTCTCGATCGCCATCGTGTCGAGTACCTGTCCGCCGAAACGCTCCGCCACAACGCCTGTGCGAATGCCCTTGCGCGCCGCGTAGATCGCGGCCGCCGCGCCAGCCGGGCCGCCGCCGACGACGAGCACGTCGAACGGTGCCTGAGACGCGACCTTCTCTGCCGCGCGCGCCTCTGCAGCCGTGTCGAGCTTGGCAAGAATCTGTTCGAGGCTCATGCGACCCTGGCCGAAGGGTTCTCCGTTCAGATAGACAGATGGCACGGCCATGATCTTGCGCGCGTCCACTTCGGACTGGAAGAGCGCACCATCGATGGCGACGTGTTCGACATTCGCATTGAGCGCCGCAATGAGATTGAGCGCCTGCACGATGTCAGGGCAGTTCTGGCAGGACAGCGAGAAATAGGTCTCGAAGCGGAACTTGCCCTTCAGGCTTTTCACCTGCGCGAGCACATCGGCGCTTTCCTTCGGCGCGTGTCCGCCGACTTGCAGCAGCGCGAGAATGAGCGAGTTGAATTCATGGCCCATAGGCAGGCCCGCGAAATGCACACGCGCCTCTTCGCCCGCGCGGCGGATTGCAAAGGATGGCTTACGCCCGTCAGTGCCATCGCGTTTCAGAGCGATCTTGTCCGACAGCGAGGCAATATCTTCGAGAAGCGCCAGCACCTCGGCCGACTTCGCGCCGTCGTCAAGCGAAGCGACGAGTTCGACCGGATGCACGAGGCGCTCGAAATATGCTTTCAGTTGCGACTTGATGTTGGCGTCAAGCATGGCATTTCTCGAAAGTAATGGGAGAGTTTGGGAGAAACCCTCACGCCGGTTAGCCTTGCCGGACAAGGCATATCGAAGCGCGAGGGAATTCGAGGCGATAACTTCGACGCTTTCGTAGGCCATCTGCGATGGCTACTCAGCGTGAGGCATAACTCAGATCTTGCCGACGAGATCGAGCGAGGGGGCGAGGGTCTTTTCGCCTTCTTCCCATTTCGCCGGGCAGACTTCGCCGGGATGGTTGCGCACATATTGCGCGGCCTTGATCTTGCGGAGAAGTTCGCTAGCGCTGCGGCCGACGCCGCCTGCCGTGATCTCGACGATCTGGACCTTGCCGTCCGGGTCAACAACGAATGTACCGCGGTCTGCAAGGCCTTCGGATTCGATGAGAACGTCGAAGTTGCGGCTGATCTGGCCGGTGGGGTCGCCGATCATCGGGAAGAGAATCTTGCCGATGGCAGGGGAGGTCGCATGCCACGCCTTGTGCGCGAAATGCGTATCGGTCGAAACGCTGTAGACCTCGACGCCAAGACGGCGAAATTCGGCATAATTGTCTGCGAGATCCTCAAGCTCTGTCGGGCAGACGAAAGTGAAGTCGGCGGGGTAGAAAAATACGACCGACCACTGGCCGCGCAGGTCGGCATCGCTGACGGTAACAAACTTGCCGTCATGGAAAGCATTAGCCTTGAACGGTTTCACTTCGGAATTGATGAGCGACATGATTTCTCCTCAGGTGCAAGCGGCGTTCGCCGCCGGTGCGGAGAGGGATAATGAAGATTATATCATAGGTTAAATCGTTTTTTTCTTCAATTTCAATAGGTCATGCCGATGATTAGACAGTCACCCGGGCGTTACGAACAAACTGCTGAATCAGCTCGATATTCTTGACGCCTGGCGCGGTTTCCACGCCGGAAGATACGTCGATGCCGGGCGCTTTCGTGACGCGCAGAGCCTCGGCAACGTTCTCGACAGTCAACCCGCCCGACAGCATCCAGGGGCGCGACGTCGCAACGTGATCGAGAACGGTCCAGTCGAAGGCAGCGCCATTGCCGCCGGGCAAGACAGCGCCCTTGGGCGGCCGCGCATCGAACAGCAAACGGTCGGCGCTGGCCTCATAAGTCGCGACTGCTGAGAGATCGGCGGGCTCGGAAACATGAATCGCTTTCATCACGGGCAGGCCGAAACGCGCCTTCACGGCAAGAATGCGTTCGGGCGTTTCCTTGCCGTGGAACTGCAGAATGTCGGGCGCGAGATGTTCGACAATGCCTTCCAGGAGCGCGTCATCGGCATCGACGCTCAGCGCCACTTTTAGCGCACGGTCACGGACCTGCCCCGACAAAGAACTCGCCTGCGAAAAATTCAGCGTGCGCGGCGAGGGTGGAAAGAAGACGAAGCCGACCATGTCGGTGCCGACGTCGAGCGCCGCTTCCAGCGTCTCAGGAGTGGAAAGACCACAGATTTTGATGAGGAGAGACATGGCGGTGGTGAACACCATCGCCATGTGAAAGTCGAGAGAAAACGCTGCTACGGCTTGCTCGTCACTTCCGTCGCTTTGTCCACCACAGGCTTCGGCGTCTGGTAAAGCGCGGTGAGTTCAGCGACGATTTCCTCGCCGGACATCGGGCTATATTCCGTGCCGGTCTTGCGCGTCTCGTCGATGAACATGGTGTCCTTGTTCATGTCGAGGAGCGCCTTGCGCAGCGCGGTCAGCCGATCCTGCGGCAGGCCGGGCGGACCGGCGAAGGGCCGCGTCATTTCGGACACGCCGAAGACGAGGCGCGCCATCTGCACGTCCTCGTCGGTCTTCAGCAGCTTGTAGAGATTGGTCGCGTTCTTGAAATAGGGAACGTCGCGCTTGTAGCCAGTCTGCACGAAGAGAACTAGATCGCCTCGCTCGTAGTCCTGCGCATAGGAACCGCGCACCGTCGATTCGAACATGCCGCAGGAGCCTCCCGCCTCGCCCGATTGCATGGCGAGATTGATCTCGCGCGTGCCCTTATAGCCGGCGACGACTTTCAGATTTGCGCCGAGCACGTTCTTCATGAAGAGCGGCCAGCGCGTCAGCGGCGCGTCGCCACCGTCCGAGCCGAAGACGACGGTTTGTTTGGCAGCGATCAGATCTTCCAGCGATTTGATGTTCTGCCCCGCGCCCTTCCACACGCCGCAGGCCAACGTGTCGCGATGGATGTTGCCAATCCACGAGAATTTTAGCGTTTCGAACTTCGCCTTGGGGTCCCCGTAGAGCGGCAGCATGGCGACCGTGGAGGAGAATATGCCAAGGACCGTGCCGTCCTTCGGCGCGATATTGTAGAGATTGTTGGCGGCCAGCAGGCTGCCGGCGCCGGGCACGTTCTGCACGAGGACATTGGGATTGCCGGGGATGTGCTTGCCAATGTGACGCCCGACAAGCCGCGCCGTCGTGTCGTAGCCGCCGCCGGTGCCATAACCGACCCAGATCGTGAGGTTCTTGCCCTTGTAGAAATCCGCGACGGGATCTGCGGAGGCGGGCGCCATCCCTCCGGCCAGACCAAGGCCTAGTACCGCGGCAGTCAAGCTTGTCTTTTTCATCGTATGTCTCCCCTGCCACCACCTTTATTGCGTTCCAGTGGCATTTCAAGCGTTCGCGATTGACCAATCGCAATGGAGCTTCGTGTGTCGCGCGGCTAACCTCGTCGTTCGTCAGGAAAGGCTGGCGCGCCGGAGGACTTTGAATGGACGAAGGGCAAATTGCGGCGGCAGGCACGGCGACAGCCGGCGACGCCGTTACGCCTCCAGTCTTCGTCGCGCGCGACCTCGCCAAGACCTATGGCAGCGGCAAAGCCGCAGTGCATGCCCTACGCGATGTGAATCTCGAAATTCATGCTGGCGAATTCGTCGTATTGCTCGGGCCTTCCGGATCCGGCAAATCGACGTTGCTCAATATTCTAGGAGGTCTCGACGCGCCGACATCCGGGACGGCCTGCTGGCGCGACCATCAATTGACCGGGGCAAGCGAAAGCGAACTGACCGCCTATCGCCGCGAACATGTGGGCTTCGTGTTCCAATTCTATAATCTCATTCCAAGCCTCACGGTCCGCGAGAACGTGCAACTCGTGGCGGAGATTGCCGACAATCCCATGGATATTGCGCAGGCGATTGAACTGGTCGGGCTGACGCCGCAGATTGACCGCTTCCCCTCGCAATTATCTGGCGGCGAGCAACAGCGTGTCGCCGTCGCGCGCGCCATCGTCAAGCGGCCGGACATATTGCTGTGCGACGAACCGACCGGCGCGCTCGATTTCGATACGGGGCGCATTGTCCTTGCGGCGATCCAGCGGGTGAACGCGGAACTCGGCACGACCACGATTGTCATCACGCATAATTCGGCCATCGCTGACATGGCTCACCGGGTGCTACGCCTGCGCGGCGGACGCATCGCTTCGGAAGAACGCAACTCGAAGCGGCTCGACGCCATGGAGATCTCCTGGTGAGCATGCTCGACCGGAAACTGCTTCGCGACCTGTGGAAGCTCCGCACGCAGGCGCTAGCGATCATTCTCCTGATTGCCTCCGGCGTCGCCATGTTCGAAATGGCGCTCTCAAACTACCTGACGCTGCGCTCGATGCAGGTGCGGCATTACGAGCGCGAAGCATTCGCCGACATTTTTGCTGACCTGAAGCGCGCGCCAGCAAGTCTCGCCGCACATATCTCCGGCATCGACGGCGTTGCAGCAGCAGAGGCGCGAATCGTGCAGCCGGTACGCATAATGCGAGAAGACGGCGATGCGTCGGTGTCCGGACGCATAGTATCGTTACCGCCAACCGGACAGCCGGAACTGAATCGCCTGCGCCTGACGCGGGGACGATGGATCGAGGCCGGCAAACGCAATGAAGCCATCGTCAACGCAGCCTTCGCCGATGCGCGGCATGTGCGTACTGGCGATACGATCGATGTGATCCTCAACGGGCGGCTGGAGAAGTTCACCATCGCAGGAATCGCCCTGTCGCCGGAATTTGTGTTCGCAACGCGCTCCGGCCTGCCACTCCCCGACGACCACGCTTATGCGATCCTCTGGGCCGAGCGTTCGTCCGTCGCCGCAGCCTTCAACATGGAAGGCGCCTTCAACAATCTCACCGTGCGACTTGCACCGGGCGCCAGCGAAGCCGCTGTCATTTCCGGGATCGACCGAAAGCTCGAAGCGTATGGCGGCACAGGCGCTATCGGCAGGCGCGACCACCCCTCGCATCGCTTTGTCGAGGACGAATTGGCGGAACAGCGAACGATGTCTGTGGTCATGCCGCTGATCTTTCTCGGCATCGCTAGCTTTCTTTTGAATGTGGTCATCGGTCGTCTGGTCACTGCGCAGCGCGAGCAGATCGCATCGCTGAAAGCGCTAGGATACCCAAATGCGCCGATCCTGCTGCACTATCTCAAACTGACAGCGGCGCTCGTTCTAGCAGGCACAGTTGCGGGCGGCCTCGCCGGCGCATGGCTCGCCGCGCAGATGATCGAGATGTACCGGCCATTCTTCCGCTTTCCCGACTGGGCTTTCGAGTTCAGGCTATGGTTGCCGCTCGCCTCGGGCGCGATGGCCTTCGCGGCCGCGATGATTGGTGTCGTCCTTTCCGTAGCCGATGTCGTGCGTCTGCCGGCAGCCGTTGCCCTGCGGCCGAGTACACCCGGCACCGCAAGCACGACGGCGTTCAAATCGTTGCGCCACCTCGGCCTTGCGGGGCCGCGCAGTATGATGATCGTTCGAACGATTGTCGGACGTCCCGCACGCACGCTGATGACAATCTGCGGCCTGATGCTGGCCGTTCCGCTTGCGACAATGGGGCTCTTCTGGTGGGATTCCCTTGGCTACATGATCGACTTCAATTTCGAGCGTGTCGAACGCAGCGATGCGCAGGTGACGCTGATCCACGCACTGCCGTCGCGCGCCGTCCGCGAAGTCTCACGCATGCCGGGTGTCTTCACGGCCGAAGGTTCGCGCCTGATACCGGTACGTCTCGTCAATGGCCATCGCAGTTATCGCACTGTGCTGCAGGGAGTTTCTGAAGGCAGCGAACTGCGGGTACCGCGCGAAAGCGATTTACAGCCGGTCGCCATTCCGCCCGAAGGCGTCGTTCTTTCGCGCCGGCTGGCGGCAAAACTGTGGTTGTCCAAGGGCGACATGCTCACCGTCGAAGTCCAGGAAGGCGGGCGTCCGTTGCGCCAGATCGCCGTTGCGGGACTGGCCGACGATATTCTAGGATTAAGCGCCTATATTGCGCGCCCCGCTCTGAACCGACTCATGCGGGAAGGCGATCTCGTCAATTCCATCGCGCTACGCATCGATCCACGCGAAGCGGCGGGCGTCTGGTCCAGATTGCAACAAACGGCGAAAGTCGAGGCGGTCGCCATCCGTTCCAGTCTGCTGCGTAGTTTCGATGAGAAAATATCGGGGCTCATCAACGTCAGCGCATTCATCCTCACCGGGTTCGGCATCCTCATCGCCTTCGGCGTCGTCTACAACGCGGCGCGCGTCGCTTATCAGGAGCGTGCCTGGGAACTGGCGACCTTGCGCATACTCGGGTTCACTCGACGCGAAACCCTCACCGTGCTGTTCGGAGAACTTGCCATCGTTGTCGCCATCGCTGTTCCCCTCGGTCTCGTCCTGGCGCATTGGCTTATCGCGCTCATCCTGAGATTGCGCGACAACGAGAGTTTCCAGTTGCCGGCGATCATTTCTCCGGCAACCTTCGCCCTTTCGGCGCTCGTCATCATTGCAGCCTCGGTTACAAGCGCCATACTCGTGCGGCGTTTGGTCGAAAAGCTCGATCTCGTCGCCGTTCTCAAGACTCGGGACTAGGCATGAGCGCGCGTAAAATTGCATCCTGGATTGTCGCCGCGCTCGCCGTAGGTGGCGGCGCGTGGTGGATCTTCCGCCCGGCGACGATCGCGGTCGAAACGGCGATCGTCAACAGGGGCGAGTTCATCGCGAAGATCGAAGAGGACGGGCGCACACGCGTGCGCGACCGATTCACGATTGCTGCGCCTCTGACCGGCCGCCTCACACGCATTTCGCTACGTCCTGGCGACAACATAGAGCAGGATCGGATCGTCGCCGTTCTGCAACCGGCGCTGCCGCCCTTGCGCGATCCGCGCACGCGCAAAGAGTTCGAGGAGCGCGTCGGCGCTGCCGAGGCTTCTCTCGAGGAAGCCATTGCAACGCACGAACGCCTGAAGCTTTCCCTCGCCAAGTCGCAAGCCGATTATGTACGCGCCCGGCAATTGCGCGAACGCGGCGTGATCTCGCAGGCTCAGATCGAACGGGACACGCTTGCATTCGAGGCTGCAGGACGCGACGCCACGGCCGCGGAACGCCGCCGCCACGCGGCGGAACATTCCTTGTCCGAAGCGCGCGTAGCGCTGCAACTCACCGCAGAATCCGATACGCGCGCGGCCGAACGGCTGAATATCATAGCGCCGGTTGCAGGGCGCGTGCTGCGTGTTCATCAGGAGAGCGAAGGCGTAGTCAACGCCGGCGCACTGCTCATGGAAATCGGCGATCCCACCAACATCGAAATCATCACCGATGTGCTGACGACTGACGCGGTGCGGATACCGCCGGGCGCCGACGTCACAATCGACCGCTGGGGCGGAGACTTGCCGCTGAAAGGCAAGGTCCGCCGCGTCGAACCTTCGGGCTTTACAAAGGTCTCAGCGCTCGGCGTCGAGGAACAGCGCGTTTGGACGATTATAGATATCATCTCGCCACCGGACATCTGGCGCAATCTAGCGGACGGGTTTCGCGTTGAGGTAAGCATTGTCATCGAGCGTCTCGATGACGCAACGATCACGCCGGTAGCGAGCCTGTTCCGGCGCAGCGACAGCTGGTACGTATTTGCTGTTGAAAACGCGCGCGCCAAAGCGAGGCGCGTCGAAGTCATGCGCAGCTCCGGGCGGAATGCCGCCATATCATCCGGACTCACGGACGGCGACCACGTGATCGTCTATCCGCCGTCTTCACTGAGCGAGGGCGCACGCATCCGCGAACTACAGCAGAAGTGAAGGTTACACCTTCTTCGGCGCATGTCCCGCATAATTGCCCTGAAATTCTTCCGGCTTGCGCGCCTTGCGGTTGCGCACAAACTTCAGATCGGCGGCGGGAAATGCGGGCAGCGGCTGCGTACCCGCGATCGTCACGCGCTCCATGTAGCGGCGCTTGGGGAAATAATCGTGCACGGCGTAATGCTGGGTCGAACGGTTGTCCCAGAAGATGAGCGTGTTGTTTTTCCAGCGGTGGCGATACTGGTATTCCGGCACTTTTACGAGATCGTAAAGCTGCGTGAGGAGCGCCGTCGACTCCGCTTCCTCCATGCCCTTGATGCGCACAGTGAATTGCGGGTTCACGAAGATGACATTCCTGCCGGTGACCGGATGTTTCGTCACCACGGGATGCAGCGCTGGCGGATAATCGTCCTCGTAATCGCGCAATTGCTTGCGTCCCTCGGCGCTCTCGCCGAACAGCGGCTTGAACACTTTAAAGTCGTGCCAGGCTTCGAGGCCCGAGATGAAATGCTGCATGCGGTCCGACAGGCCTTCCCATGCGGCGCTCATCGAGGCGAACATCGTGTCGCCGCCGAACGCGGGCACATCGGTGGCGCGCAGCATCGTGCCCATGGGCGGGGCAATGCGGAACGTCTCGTCGGAATGCCAGCAGTCCGTGCCGAAAGGCGGGTTCTTGTCGTCGTTGCGGAAGGTGATGAGTTCGGGCTTCACGCCGGAATTCGGCGCGAAGGGATGCACGCTCAGCGTGCCGAAGCGGTTGCCGAAGGCGATGAGATCGTCGGCGCTCATGTCCTGATCGCGGAAGATCAGCAGGCCATATTCGGCATGGGCGCGCCCGAGCGCCTCGATGTCGGCGTCGCTGACCGGCTTCGACAGGTCGATACCCGTGACAAAGGCGCCAAGATAGGCGCCATCCTGTTCGATGCGGAGCGTGGACGTTTGAGCAGGGCGTTCGGCGAGCGCGGACATTGGGGCCTCCCATTTGTGGCGCAGATTACCCCATGCGGGTGAATTGTTGAACACGAACATGCGCCAATAGCCCGTAACGCTGGCGCGTCCGGGGTGATGAGTTTGTGGCTCCTCTCGCGAATGAGAGAGGCGCGGGATGCCGGACATTCCCCCGCTTCCGGGAAAATGTTGGGTAGAAGAACCGAAAGCGCGGAGAATCTCCGGCACCCCGGCGGAGCATGCTGCTCGCGCAACACGCCCCGATTTTTCGCGCGGAGTTTGAGGCTTGCTTCGTGTGACCCCTGGATGGCTCGCGCTTGTTTCCATCCACTCTTGCCGATGACCTCTTCCCGGCATGCTCGATCCGTTTCCGGAAATCGGAACCCGGCCCGTTGCCTGCAGCTTTCCGGGCCGCAGGCGGAAGAACTCCCGAACTGTTCCCGCCGGCACTGTGACGGGAAGGACCACACGACTTGGGCCGCCATGATCCGCGCTGCGTGACGGCGCTGCAATCATGGCCTCCGCTCCCGGCCCGCCCGCTCTCACGCAAGAGCAGACCCCTCAGGCTGTGACACCCTTAGGCCGGGACGCGCGCAGTGTGGGGCAGGTCAGGAGGGAGGGGGAGAAATGAGGCGGGAAAATATTTTTTTATTTTCTCAAAGAATTTCGCGAGTAAAACCTTCTCCCCTTGCGGGAGAAGGTGGCCTGCGGAGCAGGCCGGATGAGGGGTGAGCGCGAAGCGCTTTCCTGCGAAGATCTGGCGAACCTAAGTGCATCACCTCTTCTTCGTGCCCCATGTGACGAGATACCGAGCCCTGCGGGCTACCCCTCATCCGACCTTGCCTTCGGCAAGGCCACCTTCTCCCGCAAGGGGAGAAGGAAACGCGCTGCGAGATTTCAATCAATGCCTTAGTCAGTTTTTTTTCAGCGCCGCTTCGACCTTCTGCAAGGCCATGCCGAGATCGCCGACAAGTTCATCGCCGGTCAGTCTCAAGACACGAAAACCCTGGCCCTGCAGCCAGGCATCGCGGACGGTATCGTGTCCGATCTGGTTTTCGCGCCGATGATGCGGGCCGTCGGCTTCTACGACAAGCCTTGCTTCGAAGCATACGAAGTCGACGACATAGGCGCCTACAACGACTTGCCGGCGGAACTTGTGATCGAGGAGCCCGCGGGAGCGCAGCGCCTTCCACAGGCGTGCCTCTAGCGCCGTCATGCGACGGCGCTGCGATCTGGCAAACTGCAGTTTGTCTTTTGATGCTGGCATTAGCCGGGATTGGCACGAATTGGCCTAATCAACTTATATCGCAAACCGTTGCGGGTATAACCTTCTCCCCTTGCGGGAGAAGGTGGCCTGCGGAGCAGGCCGGATGAGGGGTAGCGCGAAGCGCTTTCTTCGCGACTTCAATAATTCTGCGATTGGTATTTCTTGGAGGTCGCCTATTTGGCAAGTTGGATAGCCCTGCGGGCTACCCCTCATCCGCCTCGCATTCGCTCGGCACCTTCTCCCGCAAGGGGAGAAGGACTCCGCTGAGGTTTCGCTTTCCGATTGCTGACCTTCACCCATCCATCTTCAGCGCCGCGATAAACGCTTCCTGGGGTATCTCGACCTTGCCGAACTGGCGCATGCGCTTCTTGCCCTCTTTTTGCTTGTCGAGGAGCTTGCGCTTGCGGCTGGCGTCGCCGCCGTAGCATTTGGCGGTCACGTCCTTGCGCAGGGCGCGGACGGTTTCGCGGGCGATGATCTTGCCGCCGATCGCCGCCTGGATGGGGATCTGGAACATGTGCGGGGGAATGAGATCCTTCAGTTTTTCCACCATGCCGCGGCCGCGCGCATCGGCGCGCGTGCGATGCACCAGCATGGAAAGCGCATCGACCGGCTCGGCATTGACGAGGATCGACATTTTTACCAGATCGCCCTCGCGATAGTCGGTGATCTGGTAGTCGAAGCTGGCATAGCCCTTCGAAATCGATTTCAGGCGGTCGTAGAAATCGAACACGACTTCGTTGAGCGGCAGATCGTAAACGACCATGGCGCGCTTGCCGACGTAGTTGAGATCGATCTGCGTGCCACGCCGCTCCTGACACAGCTTCAGCACCGAGCCGAGATATTCGTCGGGGGTGAGGATGGTCGCGCGAATCCAAGGCTCATGGATTTCCTTGATCTTCACGACATCGGGCATGTCGACGGGATTGTGCATGTCGAGCGTCGTGCCGTCGTTCAGATAGATTTTATAGATGACGCTCGGCGCAGTCGCGATGAGATCGAGATCGAATTCGCGGCTGAGGCGTTCCTGAATGATTTCGAGATGTAGCAGGCCCAGAAAGCCGCAGCGGAAGCCGAAGCCGAGAGCGGCCGAGGATTCCATCTCGTAGGAGAAGCTGGCGTCGTTGAGGCGCAGGCGCGCCATCGCATTGCGCAAGTCTTCGAATTCCGCGGCGTCGACAGGAAATAGACCACAGAACACGACGGGCTGTGCGGGCTTGAAGCCGGGCAGCGCCGTGGCGCAGGGTTTTTTCTCGTCGGTGATGGTGTCGCCGACGCGCGTGTCGGCCACCTGCTTGATCTGCGCGGTGATGAAGCCGACCTCGCCGGGGCCGAGCATCTCCACGTCCTGCATCTTCGGCTTGAAGACGCCGATCTTCTCGATCTCGTAACGAGCGTCGGCGCCCATCATCTTTATCTTCTGGTGGCGCTTCATCGTGCCGTCGATCACGCGCACGAGCACGACGACGCCGAGATAGGCGTCGTACCAGCTGTCGACCAGCAAGGCCTTCAGCGGCGCGGTCTCGTCGCCCTTGGGGGGCGGCAGACGCGTGACGATGGCTTCCAGCACCAGGTCGATGCCAATGCCGGTTTTCGCCGAAATCGGCACGGCGTTCGAAGCGTCAAGGCCGATCACGTCCTCGATCTGCTCCTTCACGCGGTCGGGCTCGGCGGCGGGGAGGTCGATCTTGTTGAGCACAGGCACGATTTCGTGGCCGGCGTCGAGCGCATGATAGACGTTGGCGAGGGTCTGCGCCTCGACGCCCTGCGAGGCGTCGACGACCAGCAGCGAGCCCTCGCAGGCGGCCAGCGAACGGGAGACCTCGTAGGCGAAGTCGACGTGGCCGGGCGTATCCATCAGGTTGAGAATATAGGTCTTGCCGTCCAGCGCCGTGTATTCGAGGCGGACCGTCTGCGCCTTGATGGTAATGCCGCGCTCGCGCTCGATATCCATGGAATCGAGCATCTGCTCCTCCATGTCGCGCGCCGCCACGGTTCCAGTCTCCTGGATCAGCCGGTCGGCCAGCGTGGATTTGCCGTGGTCGATATGGGCGACGATGGAGAAGTTGCGGATATTGTCGATGCTATGCGTGGTCATGGTGAATCCTTAGCGCGGGGGCATACCAGCGCGGGCCAGCGGGGGGAAGGGGTTGCAGCGCACACCGGGCGGCCATGCGGCCGGCGGCATCGACATCGCCGCGCGAAGCGTATTGAGATACGCGCTGCGCCCCTTATGTGATCCGATGCCAGCCCGCACTGCCTTCCCGACATGACCGCTCCTCACGACACGGCTGCCGATCCGGCAGCCTTGCGGCGCGTGCTGCTGACGCTGGCGCCGGTCATGGCGGTTCTGTTCGTGGCCTATGTGATCGTCGGCATCGCCATGCCGGTGCTGCCGCTGCACCTGAACCTCGGCCTTGGGCAGAGCGCTTTCGTCGTCGGCATCGTCGGCAGCATGCAATACATCACAGCCCTGTTTTCGCGGATGTGGGCTGGGGTTTATTCCGACGCGCACGGCGCGAAACAGGCGATGATCCTCGGCCAGATCGCGGTCATCGCGGGCGGGCTCGCCTATTTCCTGTCGTTGCTGTTCGTCGACAGCCCGCAGGTCTCCGTGGCGATCCTGATGGCGGCGCGCGCGCTGCTGGGCGTCGCGCAGAGTTTCGTCGTGATGGGCTCGATGAGCTGGGGGCTGGCGCTGGCGGGGCCGGCAAATGCCGGCAAGGTACTCGCGTGGATGGGCATTTCGCTCTATGCGGCCTTCGCGCTCGGCGCGCCGATCGGCACGTCGCTGTTCGCCGCCTATGGCTTCAAGGCCATCGCGCTGGCGACGGTGATCGCCCCGGCGCTGACCCTGCTGCTGATCCTGCCGATGAAGCCGGTTCCGGGCGTGCCGCAGCCGCGCGGAGGGTTTTCCGCCGTTGCGGGCGCAGTGTGGATGCCCGGCGTCGGGCTGGCGCTCGGCTGCGTCGGCTTCGGCGCGATCTCGACCTTTATCGCTTTGCTCTATGTCGAGCGCGGCTGGGACCAGGTCTGGCTCGCCTTTTCCACATCGAGCCTCGCTTTCGTGTTCGGGCGCATCACGCTGGGCCATCTGCCTGACAGGGTCGGCGGCGCGAAGATCGCCGCCATCTGCGTGCTGGTGGAGGCGCTGGGGCAGGCGCTGATCTGGCAGGCCCAAACGCCGGCGCTGGCGCTGGCTGGCATCGCCATGACGGGATTTGGCTATGCGCTGGTCTATCCGGGCCTCGGCGTCGATGCCATCAGGCGCGCGCCCGCGCAAAACCGCGGGCTGGCGATGGGGGCGTTCACGGCCTTCTACGACCTGTCGCTGGCGATAACAGGACCGCTGCTCGGCATTCTGGCCGGTGCGGCGGGCATTGCGTCGGTTTTTCTGGCGAGCGCGGTGGCGGCGGTGGCGGCGTCGATGCTCGCCGCGTGGCTGGTATGGCGTCCGCCAGGCTGATAGCGGTCCCGACACATGACCGCCGAATTCATCTCCGCGCGTCTTGCGCTGAAATGGCGCGTGGTTTTGAAGTAGCGACATATTTCATGAGGAGACGCCAGACATGACGGCATTCGCCAATCGCCGCCTATTTGTTCAAGGACTGCTGCTCGCGGCGTTCACTGGCGCTGCGCAGGCGCAGGCCGACGAACCCGTCGCCATCGTGCAGCGGATTTTCGAGACCTATGCCAAGGACGGCATTCCCCGCGTTCCATGGTCCCCTGCTGTCGCGGCGCGAATCAAGCGGGAAAGGCTCGAGGCGGATCCCATTCTCGAGGCTCAGGACACGGACGTTAAGGGTTTCGCCGTCCGGGAAGTCTCGCGCGGCGCCGACCGTGCCGTCGTGGAGGCGAATTTCACGAGTTTCAACCGCAAGATGCGTTCGCAGTTCGATTTCCGGCTCGTCGACGGGAAGTGGGTGATCGGCAATTACCGCATCCTCGCCGGCGTCGAATTCACGCCGACGGATTTCCGCCGCTCGCTGAAAATGCCGCCATTGAACTGATTGCGCTCACATTTGTGATCGCTGGTATGTGCATGTTCACACTTGCGGACCGGCGCGCCCGCCCATAGTCTGCCGCCATGGCCGCCGTCTGCGAAGTCGGAATTTTATTTGCTGATATTGCCGGTAGCACGCGCATTTATGAGCGTCTCGGCGATACGCGGGCCCATGCCGTCATCAACCAGTGTTTCCAGATCATGGGCGAATGCGTGCAGGCGCATCGCGGCGTGGTGGTGAAAACCATCGGCGACGAGCTGATGGCGGCGTTCAGCGCCGCGAACCAGCCCTTTTCCTGCGCCATCGACATACGCCGCAAGTTCGGTGAAATGCCGCCGCTGCCGTTGAGCGAGGGCAGCATGCGCGTTGCCGTGCGCATCGGCTTTCATTTCGGCAATGCGTTGCGCGAGCAGGAAGACTTTTTCGGCGACACCGTAAACATCGCCGCACGCATGGTCGGCCTCGCCAAGGCGAACCAGATTCTGACCACGGGCGACGTGATGGATCTCCTGCCGGCCTCGCAAAAGGCGATGGGAATGGAGTTCGGCCAGATCGAGGTGCGCGGCCGCGACGTGCCTGTGCGCATTGCGCAGATACCCCTGGAAATGCCGCAACAGAACGCGACGGTTCTGCGCTTCGGCGATGCAGCTGAACAGGTTGCTGCCGGTCCGGAGATCAAACTCGTCTTCGAAACACGCGAATGGGCGGTGCCGGCGAGCGTGAGGACCATCGTTTTCGGCCGCGATCCCGCGAGCGACATGATTTTGAAGAGCCCGCATGTTTCCCGCAGCCATGCCACCATCGAGCGGCGGCGCGACAAGTTTTTCCTCGTCGACCACAGCACCAATGGCACTTCGCTCATCGTCGGCAGGCAAAGGCCGATCATGCTGTTGCGCGAGGAATTCGGTCTCGTCGAAAGCGGGCGCATCGCGTTCGGCAAGGCGGGAACGGCGGAATCCGACATCGTGGATTTCTATATTTCCTGAAGGACCGCCGCATTCCATGCGGCGTTCAAACGCCTGCGCATTGAGATTGCGCCGGACCCGCGCTATTCGAGAAATCATGGTTCGCAGCAAGAAGACCGCAGCTTCCGCCAAACCGCTCGGACGCGAGGACTGGACGGAAGCGGCGTGGCAGATGCTGGGACGCGGCAGCCTCGACCAGGTGCGCGTCGATACGCTGGCGCGCCATCTCAAGGTCACGCGCGGCAGCTTCTACTGGCATTTTCGCGACCGCAACGATCTGATCGAGGCGATCCTCGAACGCTGGTTCGCGGCCCTCGGCCTCGACCAATCGATGATGCCCGCGCTCCGCAACATTGCCGATCCCAGAGAGCGCCTTTGGACAATCAGCGAGCGCGTAATCCGCCAGGTCGACAACAACCAGTTCGTTGCCTTGCGACTGTGGGCGCGGGGCAATGCAGCCGCGCGAAAGAGGCTCGAAACTGAAGACCGCAAACGGCTCGAACATATCGTGCAGCAGTTTCGAGATCTCGGCTTTCCGCAGACCGAAGCCACGGTTCGCGGCGACATCTACCACGCGCTGGTGCAAGGCGAATTCATGCGCAGTGGTTGGCTGCCTCTACTAGACCGGCTTGAGCGGGCGCGCGCTCGGCACGATCTCCTGACTAGACGGTAAGCCTAGATCCATACACAACTGTATTGACAACGACTGTCTTTCGTCCTATCCATACACTACTGTATGGATTGACCGATGCTGCTTTCTGAAGCCAACCGCCTGCTCGACTCGCACTATCTGCCGCTTGAAAGCGGCTGGATCCGGCATGAGGACGGCCGCGCCCATGTGGCTGCGCGTACCCACATGATCGGTGTCAGCGGCAAGATGTTCGAATGGTGGTTCGGCTATGTCCACACGACAGAGCACTACAAATGGTGGCATCCGCGCGATCATGTGTTCAGCGACTGGATCGGTCCGCGCGGGACCGGCGAATATGTCGGCGGCACACATATCGTACATGAGTATTTCGGCGGCGGTCCGACGCTGTTCAAGCTGAAAATCAACTTTCGCGATCCCGGCGCGATCCTCGACAAGTCGCGCTTTGCTCAGGCAGGCGTCAGCGCCGCAATCTATGCGCGCACAGGACCGCTGGACCACGATCTATGGGTCGGACACACGCTGCACCTCGTGCACACCACGCCGGAAGGCTGCATCGTGCGTTCGCGTTTCTGGCTTGGTGAAATCGATCCGATGCCCAAAGCTGTTTCGCGCGACGAGATGATCAAGCTTGTGCCCGACGAACGGGTGGCGGGTCTTCATCAGCACGCGAGCGAAGAAATGAGCATTCTCGGCGGCTTTCTGCCGACCCTTTATCGCATGCATAATTCTGCCTGACACGACAGCAGAAGGGCTCACGGCATGAAACTCACCATGCTCGGCACCGGCCTCCCTATGCCGAACCCTACGCGCAAGGGACCGTCGCAGGTGATCAGTCTCGGCGACGCACATATTCTCGCCGACTGCGGACCGGGTGCTGTTCATCGCTTGAGCGAGGCGCATATCATGCCACGCGATATCCACCATGTGATGATTACGCATCATCATGCCGATCACTATTTAGATCTCGGCTACTTCATTCTCATTCGCTGGCTGATGGGGGTGGATCGGACGCTGCACGTGTATGGTCCGACCGGCCAAAGGCATATGATCGAAAGGCTGCTGGCGCTACATGATTTCGATTTCCGAAACAGGCTCGGCGTCATGGCGCCCAATAGGAGTCTACCCGACATATCCGTCACGGAGTTCGAGGAAGGACCGGTCGCGGAAATCTCCGGTATGAAGGTCGGAGCCTTCGTCACGCCGCACCTGCCGGACGGACTCTCTTACGGCTTCCGCTTCGTGAGCCGCGACAAGACCATCGTCCTTTCTGGGGATACTGCTCCGAGCGAAAATGTCATCCGCCATGCTCATGGCGCGGACATACTTGTACACGAGTGCGTGGACTCCCGGAAATCCAACCTCTCGGTCTCTCCAGCCTTTGCTTCACTTGAAGAACGTCTGAGGCATATGGCGGCGATTCACACCTTCCCGGAATTTCTGGGCCCGATAGCGCGCGACGCTTCGGTGAAGACACTCGTCACCACACACATGGTGCCGGCGAGCGTGCCCGAAGAACTGATCGCGACAATCGCACGAGACTTCCTGGGCGAAATCGTCATCGGTGAAGATCTGATGCAACTCGAGCGATAGGCAACGCCATCGCAAATGACGGAGGAGACGTAAATGCGAAAGCTCATTCTGGTTTCAATGGCAGTCGCTGCTGCTGCTGCTTCGCTACCAGCGCAGGCTCAGGACTATCCCTCACGTACGATCAGCGTCATTGTACCTTTTCCGCCCGGTGGTGTGCTCGATGGCATCACCCGACAGGTCACCGAGCGTCTGCGGCCCATTCTAAATCAGGCTGTCATTCTGGAAAACAAGGGTGGCGCAGGCGGCACGATCGGCCTTGAAGCGTGCCGGCGGGCCGCGCCGGATGGCTACACTTTTTGTGCGGTGACAGTGGAGCAAGTCACTTCGCGCGCGTGGCTCGAGCCGGATCAATGGGAAAAGTACAAGGATCTCTATCCGGTCACGCAGCTCGTGCAGAGCAAGGGTGTGGTCTATGCGCGGGCTGACCTGTCGGCGAATTCTCTCGACGAACTCGCGAAGCTTGCGGCCGGTCAGCCGGGCAAGCTCAATTACGCGAGCTTTGGCTGGGGCAGCGCGCCACATCTCTTCTTCGAGTGGCTGAATGCGCAGAAGAAAATCGACATCTACCACGTGCCGATGAAGAGCGCGGCGGACATCATGAACGAGACCATAGCGGGGCGGATGGATCTCAGCTACGTGACGACGGGCTTTGCGCGCCCGCAAATCGAGGCAGGGAAGATCAAGGCGCTCGCCGTTCTCGGGGCAAATCGCTCGCCTTTGCTGCCGAATGTTCCCTCGCTCGGCGAACTGGGCATGGACTTCCCCTATGAAGGTGGCTGGTTCGCGCTGATGGCGCCGCAAGGCATTCCTGCCCCCGTGATGAAGAAATTCCACGACGCGGTTCGCGCCGTGCTGGCGAGTGACGATTACCGGCAAAAGTTTCTTGAGCCGCAGGCCTATGAAGCGATCGGCAATACGCCGGAAGAATTCGCCGCGGCTTTGCAGCGGGATCGCGAAAAGGCGCAGGCGCTGGTCAAGACCGCCAATGCCAAACCACGCCGGGAGGAAAATCGCTAGACCTGAGCGCGACTCACCCCCGCTCCATCAGCCTCGACACGACGCGCGCGGTGTAATCGACGAGCGGCACGATGCGCGCATAGTTGAGGCGCGTCGGGCCGATGACGCCGAGCGCGCCGATGATCTTCTGATTGCCGTCGCGGAAGGGCGCGACGATGGTGGACGAGCCGGACATCGAGAACAGCTTGTTTTCCGAGCCGATGAAGATGCGCACGCCATCGCCGCTTTCCGCGCGATGCAGGAGATCGGCGACTTCGGTCTTGGTTTCTAGATCGGAAAAGAGTTTGCGGATCCGTTCGAGGTCGTCGGTGGCCCGGAGGTCTTCCAGCAGATTGGCCTGGCCGCGCACGATGAGCTGGCGGTCGCTGCCTTCCGGCCCGGCCCAGCTCGCAAGGCCTGCGTCGATTAGTTTCGCGGTGAGTTCGTCGAGTTCGCGCGCGGCCGTGGCGCGGGAATTTTCGACATCGGCGCGCAGGTCCGCCAGCGTGCGGCCACGAATGCGCGCGTTGAGATAGTTCGCTGCTTCGGCGAGCGCGGAGGCCGGCAGGTCCGGCGGGATCGCGAGGATGCGATTTTCGACCGCGCCGTTTTCCGCCACGAGGATGGCGAGCGCGCGGCCCGCTTCGAGCCGCACGAATTCGATCTGCTTGAGGCGCGCATTGTCCTTCGACGCCAGCACGACCGCTGCGCCGCGCGTCAGGCCGGAAAGCAGAGAGCCCGCCTCGCCCAATACGTTTTCAAGCGTTCGGCCGGTGGCGGCGGCCTTGATCTCCGCCTCGATCTTCGCCCGGTCCTCCGAGGAAACGTCGCCGACTTCCATCATGGCGTCGACGAAGAAGCGCAGGCCGAGTTCGGTCGGCAGGCGGCCGGCGCTGGTGTGCGGCGCGTAGACGAGGCCGAGTTCCTCGAGATCCTGCATCACGTTGCGCACCGAGGCCGGCGACAGAGTCATGGGCAGGTGGCGCGAAAGCTGGCGCGACCCCGTGGGTTCGCCGGTCGCCAGGTAGGAATCGACAATCTGCCGAAATATCTCGCGGGCGCGTTCATTGAGGCCGCTGAGGCTGGCGGCGTCGGGCGCTGGTCTTTCGATGCGGCTGGACATGGGGGGAAGATGGCGATGGCGGCGCCCGCTGGCAAGACGCTCGCTTTACCCCGGCAGCCTGTAATCCGCGAACTGCTTGCGCAATGTCACCTTGTTGATCTTGCCAGTGGCCGTATGCGGGATCTCCGCGACAACCTGAACATCGTCGGGCATCCACCATTTTGCGATCTTGCCCTGCATGTATTCGAGCACGGCATCGCGCGAGACGGTGCGGCCTTCCTTGGGGACAATCACGAGAAGCGGGCGCTCGTCCCATTTGGGATGGGCGATGCCGATCACGGCGGCTTCCGCGACATCGGGATGGCCGACGGCGAGATTTTCCAAATCGATGGAGGAAATCCATTCGCCGCCGGATTTGATGACATCCTTCGAGCGGTCGGTGATCTGCATGTAGCCGTTGGCGTCGATGGTAGCGACATCGCCTGTGTCGAAGAAGCCGTTGGCGTCGAGGATGTTTTCATCGACTCGGAAGTAGGCTTTCGCCACGGCCGGTCCCGCCACCTTCAACCGGCCGAAGGTCTTGCCGTCCCACGGCAATTCCTTGTCGTGATCATCAGTGATCTTCATTTCGACGGTGAAGGGCGCATAGCCCTGCTTCACCTTGACGTCATAAAGCGCTTCGCCCTGCAGATTGGCGGTGCAGGCTTTCATCGAGCCGAGCGAGCCCAGCGGACTCATCTCCGTCATGCCCCATGCGTGTAGCACTTCAATTCCATACTGCTTTTCGAAAGCCTCGATCATGGCACGCGGCGCGGCAGAGCCACCGACGACGAGCCGCTTCAGATCAGGCAGCGTCTTGCCCTCCTTCTGCATGTATTGCAGCAGCATCAGCCATACCGTGGGAACGCCCGCCGTGCAGGTGACTTTTTCGGTCGAGAGCATTTCATGCACGGACGCGCCATCGAGTTTCGCGCCGGGCATCACGAGTTTCGCGCCCATCATCGGCGCCGAGAATGCAATCGACCATGAATTGGCGTGAAACAGAGGCACTACAGGCAGAATGGTCGTCGTCGAACCGATAGTGAGCGCATCGACGCCGGAAGCAGCCAGCGAATGCAGTACGTTCGAGCGATGCGAATAGAGAACGCCCTTGGGATTGCCCGTCGTGCCTGATGTATAGCAAAGGCCTGCTGCGGCGTTCTCCTCGACATCGAGCCATTTGAAATCGCCATCGGCTTCATCGAGCCATGTCTCATAGGCCACGGCGTTGCGCAGTTTCGTTGCGGGCATATGCGCAGCATCGGTGAGGACGATGTAGCGCTCGACCTTCGGCAGTTTTTCGGCCAGCGCTTCGAGCAATGGCACGAAAGTGATGTCCGTCATGATCACGCGGTCTTCGGCGTGATTGGCGATCCAGGCGATCTGCTCGGGAAACAGGCGCGGATTGATGGTGTGATAGACCGCGCCGGCGCCGGTGATGCCGTACCAGGATTCGAGGTGACGCGCGGTGTTCCAGGCCATGGTCGCGACTCGGTCGCCCGGTTTGACGCCCTCGCGCACGAGACGCTGCGCGACTTTCAGCGCGCGCTGACAGATGGCCGCGTAGTTCGTTCGCGTGATCGGCCCTTCGACCGAGCGCGTCACCACTTCCTGTGTGGCGTGCTGGCGCGCGGCGTGATCGATGATCCGATGAATCAGCAGCGGCCAATCCTGCATCAATCCGAGCATGGGGTTTCCTCCGTCTATTGGGACGATCCTAACGCGGCTGTACGGGCGGCGTCACGCGACAAAATACGCACGGCCTTCGGGCTTTCAATTCACCCGGGCGCGATACACGACAGCGGCGCCGATGGATGCGGAGGCGCAGGAGCAAAAAAAAGCGCCGGAGAACCGGCGCGAAAAATATCCGAAGTTTGGAAAAGTCAGGCCTTCACGGCCGACCAGCTGCCCGAGCAGTTCTTGCTCGGCGACGACCACGAGCCCGTGGCGACCGCGCCGCTGATCCTGCCGCGCGCGTTCAGCGAATCCGAGCCGCGCAAAACTTGCAGCGACACGGCTCCATTCGAATTCACGCCGCCGACTATGCGGGCGACGATCAGGTTCTCGTCCACGCGGCCCTGCCGCACTTCGATGCGCGAGCGGACGGACGGATCGCAATCGCCCGCTTTCGTGACAAGCGACACCGCCCAGGTTCCATCGTGCTGTGAAGCAAGGGCCGGCGCGGACACAACCGCAGCCGAGGAAAAAGCAGCCGCGAACAAAGCGGCATATGCCTTGGGCATTCTTCTCTCCATGTCAGTTGAAGCAGCGGGTTTGCCCGCCTCTATTCCCGACATGGGGAGGCTTATTGCGTTGCACCAGAGCGGGAAGGCGTGAAAACGCAGTCATGCGCGCGTCAATAGCGCGCAGTCAGGGAACCGCCTGATGGCGCGCGGCCAATTTTTCGAAAACCAGCACTGCAACTGCGCCGTAGATGACATGGCCAGCCCAGCTCATGAAAGACAGGGGTGCGAATTCCGTCAGCAGCAGGAATGACTGCGCTGCAAGCGGAGCAAAAATGCCCAGCGCATTGAACCAGGTGAAGGAACCCCAGCTCAGCGCATCGGCCGTGACGGCGTTGCGATTGAAACAGCGGGTCGCAGAGAGAAAAGTGACCAGCACCCAGAAGAAGGCGATGAAGCCCGTCGCCTTGCCGCTCATCGCCATCCAGAGAACGTAGGCCGAAAAGATGAGCCATACCGCCACATCCAGAATGAGACCCCAGCTGCGCAAACCGCGCGAAACAATCCAGTAGGCGATGGGATAGCCGACGACGCCGACCGCATAATGCAGGATGGTGGCCAATGTCAGGGAGATCGTGATGCCGGTCTGATGTTCGATGAGGCTGCGCACGAGTTCGGGCGGCTCGAGCGGAAAGCCCGCGACCGGCGGCGTCGCGTAACGCGCCCATAATTCCCAAACCAGCAATCCCACGAGACCGCCCGCGAAGAGGCGCAGCAGGGTCTGCACATCGGGAATAGACGGCATGGAGATTAACGGCGCGCGGGCTGTGACAGTGTTCATTAATCCCTCCCTGCCGGCTGCTCTGCCGGGCAGAGCCGTTATAGTCGAACGCGCAAAAAAGCTGCGTCACAATGCGATCAAGGCTCATCATGCCCACGTGATCGCGGCTCGCGATGCGATCACGCTGCGGTGAGAATTGCCCATGCCAAGGGCGTCCGTGCGCTTGACTTGCGGGGGCCGTTAGGGATGATCGCGCCATCGGAAAGGCGCCCGGCCGCCGTGTCAAAAATCCCCGCGGGATCAATCCTGCGGCTTTGGGAGGATGAAATGAAACTCGCATTTTTCAACGACTGGCGTCTCGGCGTCGTCAATGGCGACGAAATCGTCGATGTCATGGACGCTGTCAGCCTTGTGCCGCGCGTCGGCCCGCACGACGTGATCAACGGCGTGATCGAGCGCTGGAGCGAATACAAGGGCAAGATCGAGGCCGCCGCCAAGGGCAAGGGCGTGCCGCTCGCCAGCGTTACCCTGCGTCCGCCGCTGCCGCGCCCCATCAACATCGACTGCATGGCCGTGAACTACATGGAAGACGGCACGCGCACCGAGCCCGCGCCGATCAACGGCTTTCCCAAATCGGCGAACTGCATCATCGGCCCGGGCCAGCAGATGATCATGACCGACATTCCCATGACCGCCTTCGAGGCGGAGGCCGAACTCGGCCTCGTCATCGGCAAGAAGGGCCACAACATTCCCGCCGCCAACTGGCGCGAGCATGTGTTCGGCTATGTCAATTTCATCGACGGTTCGGCCCGCGGCCTGCCGCCGCCGGGCGCGGTCTTCTACCAGATGAAGAATCGTGAAACCTTCGCGCCGATCGGACCGTGGATCGTCACCGCCGACGAGGTGCCGGATCCGCAACAATTGCAGGTGCGCCTGTGGGTGAATGGCGAACTGCGCCAAAACTTCAACACATCCGATATGGCGCACAAGATCCCGCGCAGCATCGAATGGGTGAGCGCGATGCATACGCTCAACCCCGGCGACATCATCGCGACCGGCACCAACCACGGCGGCCTCTCTTCTCTGATGGACGGCGACAAGGTGGAACTGGAATGCGACCATTGCGGCCGCCTCGCCGTGACGGTGAAGGACGATCTCAAGCGCAAGTGGCCGAGTGTGACACGCCTGCAGGGCGGCGACCGTTCGAAGGCTTCCGTGCAGATCGGCGGCAAATACGCGCCGGCTAAATAAGGAGAAGGGCGATGCGTGGCATGGACAGGCATCGCACCTTGAAGATTGCAGCGGCTGCGCTTCTTGGCGCGGCCGTTTTGCTATCCGGCCCAGCGCGGGCGCAAACCCAGCAGGACGCCGTTGCGCAATTCTACAAGGGCAAGACGATCAGGCTGATCGTCGGCGCGGCAGCGGGCGCGGCCTATGATTTCATGGCGCGCGTGCTCGCCACGCATTACGGAAAATACATTCCCGGCCATCCGACCTTTGTCGTTGAGAACATGCCGGGTGCCGGCTCCATTGTGATGCTGAACTATCTCGCCGTGCGCGCGCCGCAGGACGGAACCGCCATCGGCCTGTCGCTCGGCGGCGTCATCCACGAACCACGGCTCAATGCGTTGTCGCGCGACGGCAAGAACGTGCAGTTCGACGCCACGAAATTCGGCTGGCTCGGCTCGCCGGCGCAACAGCCGCTGATCTATGTCGTCTGGCACCAGACTCCGTTCCAGACTTTCGCCGACATACAAAAGCAGGAAGCGACGTTCGCGACGACGTCGCGTTCCGGCGACAATTTCGTGATCCCAGTCTTCACCAATCAGGCGCTCGGCACCAAGCTGAAACTGGTGCAGGGCTACAAGGGCGTGAACGACATCTTTCACGCGATGGAACAGGGCGAAGTACAGGGCACGGGCATGATCCTGGCGAGCCTTCTCGCCAAGCAGGACTGGATCAGGGACAGGAAGGCGCGCGTGCTCATGCAATTCGGTGCGACACGCAACCGGCTCATTCCGGATGTTCCCACTGCCATCGAAGTGCTGCAGGACGAGAAGACGAAGCAGATGCTGCGCATCTACGCGCAGAAATATGCAACGACCTATCCGTTCATGCTGCCATCAGGCACGCCGCCGGAGAGATTGCGCGCGCTGCAACAGGCCTTCGACGCGGCGATGAAGGACGAAGCCCTTATCGCGGACGCGCGCAAGTTCGGCATCGACATCGATCCGGTGCGCGGCGAAGAGATCGAGAAGATCGTTGCGGAAGTGGCGAAGCTGCCCGGGGATGTGGTCGAGCAGTTGCGCGGGCTGATCAATCCGCCGTGAGTGGCGCAGCATGTGTGGACAGGATAACTGGTATTCTGTCTCCGCAAACAAACTTCAATCCCAGATTTCATCCGGCGGCGCGCGGCCGGCCAGAAATGCCAGAATGTTATCCGCGGCCCTGTGTTCGATGGCGAGCCTTACGCTGGCGACGGCAGAGCCCAGATGCGGCGTGAACAGGGTCGCGGGATGCTCGCCCAAGGCTGGCGGGATATGCTTCGGGCGGTCGGCCAGAGCCCAATCCTCGAAAGCGAAGACATCCGCTGCATAACCGCCAAGGGCGCCTGACGACAGCGCGCCTGCAATGGCCGTTTCGTCCACGACGGAGCCTCGCCCCACGTTGACGATGAACTGTCCGGGCTTTGCCTGCGAAAGATATTGCCGGCCTATCATTTCGCGTGTGGCGGCGTTCAGCGGCGCGGCAAGGAAAACATAATCAGCATCCGCGCCAGCAGCCTGCAGGCTCGCCATCTCCACGCGCGGATCGCATTCCCGGGGATCGACGCCCATAATGCGCGCGCAACCAAAGCCCGCAAGTCTGTCGACGATCGCGCGGCCAACCTTGCCGAGACCGACGACCGCCACCGTCGCCCGATGCAGGCCGGCTCCATAGAGCACAGGCTGCCAACCCGCGAAAGCGCCGCTGCGCACCCGCGCGTCGCCCATGCGAACGTGGCGAGTCAAACCGATGGCCAGCCCGATAGCGAGTTCAGCGGTGGGCTCGGTCAACAGATCCGGCACGATGGAAACGCGAACACCGGCTTTGACAGCAGCCGCAATATCGAAATTGTCGTAACCTTTGAGGGCGCAGGCCAGCATCTTGAGCCGGCCGGGACTTGCGAAGAAGGCGGCGTCCAAGCGGTCCGGCATGAATGCCATAACGGCGTCGCAGTCGCGGGCATGGGCTTCGACCTCTTCGCGGGTCCAGGGATCGATCCCTGGATTGATGACGACTTCCCCAGCCTTGCGCAGCCTGTCCGCAACGGCTTCGTGTATTTGCGCTGTCACGAGAATGCGGCGCTGCGGAAGCCCTTCGGACTCTGTCATTTCAGCAACTGTCGCAAGCGACCGCCGATTGTATCGACCACGACGACGCAGGCCAGGATGGTCAGCAAGATTGCGGACACCTCGTCGTATTTGATCAGCCTGAGCGCCGCCATCAATTCAAAGCCGATGCCGCCCGCCCCAACGATGCCCAGAACTGCCGATGCGCGGAAGTGATATTCGGTCCGGTATATCGTCACATCGGCCAGTTGCGGCAGAACCTGCGGCAGGATCGCGTGGGTGATGACCTGGAACCGCGTGGCGCCAGCGGCACGAGCCGCTTCAAGCGGTTTGGGATCGACGTGTTCGATGGCTTCGGCATAGAATTTTCCGACCATGCCCACGGAATGAAGGCCCAGGGCCAGCACGCCCGGCAGTGCGCCGAAACCGACCGCGGCGACGAACAGAATACCCAGAATGATTTCCGGAACGGAACGCAGCAAAGCCAACAATGCACGCGCGCATTCGTAGACGATGCGGTGCGGCGATGTATTCCTCGCAGCGCACAGGGCGAGCGGCAGCGAGAAGAAGATGGCAACCGCCGTTCCGGCAATCGACATCGCCAGCGTGTCGAGCAACGGACGCAGCCAGCTTTGCCAGCGGGCGAAATTGGGCGGGACCATTTCGCTGGCCAGCTGTTTGATCGCCGGCCCGCTTTCGATAAAGCGCTGCGCGTCGAAAAATCCGGTGATCCACAGAGCGGCGCCGGTGACCGCCAGTATGGCGCCCAGCGTGCCAGCGTGACGCCATGCGGCGCGCCGGTCCTGCGCAAGGATAGCTGCATATTGCGCGACGCTGCCGCTCATTTCATGGACGCAAGATCGAGCTGAAGTATTTTTGCGGTTTCGCGCAGCACGTCATAGGTCTGGTCGTTCGCGGCGACAAATCCTTCGACGCGGAAGGACTTCAGAACGTCCTTGTCTTTGTTTTCGAGGAAAGCCTTGCGGATCGCGTCTTTCAGAGCGGGCGCGAGATCGCCCTGCATGACAATGGGATAGTTCGGAATTTTTTCCGAAAGCGCGAGGATCGTCAGTTTATCCGCGTCAATCGTCTTGCGTTCGACGAGCACATCGAAGATCGATTTCGACAGCGCGCCCGCAGGCACCTGCCCTGCCTGAACCGCGCGCGCGACCGCGTCATGCGTACCCAGATGAACGGGCTTGTAATCCTTCGCCCCATCAAGGCCGGCTTTGCTCAACAACAGCGCCCGCGGCGAAAGATGGCTCGATGTCGAAGCCTGGTCGCCAAAGCCGAAGGGCTTGCCGCGCACATCTTCCAGCGTCTTCACGGGACCGGCCTTGTTGGCGATCAGCACCGAATTGTAGAATGGCGCGCCGCGCTCGACCCCGACCGCAAAGGGCTCGATGTTAGGCGCCTTCGATTTTGCAAGGACGTAAGAAAATGGCCCGAAATAGGCCACTTCGATCCGGCCAAACCGCATTGCCTCGATCATCGAGGAATAATCGGTCGTCACGATGATCTCGATGTCCTTCTTGAGAACATTCGCGAGATAGGTCTTGAGCGGCTGGGCATTTTGAATGAGCGTCGAAGCGTTTTCGTCCGGTAGCAACGCCACCCGCAGTCTGGCCGGGTCTTTTCCCTGCGCGAAGGCAGGCGTTGCGGCGCAAACCGCGCTGGCGGCGACGATGCGAATAAAGTCTCTGCGTTTCATGAAGCTACTCCCAAGGCCGGCGTGTTCTGGATGGATGCGCGTTTGATTGGCCGTGCGCCGGCCGGAACGATGTTGCCGTAAATCGCCGAGACAGCGTTCTCATCGAGTTGGGAAGGCGGACCGTCGAAGACAATTTTTCCGGCATGAAGACCGACTATCCGGTCTGCGAACTTCCTGGCGAATTCGAGCTGATGCAAACTAACTACCGCGGTAAGCCCGTCGCTCCTGCATATGCCGTGCAGCATCGACAGCACTTGCTCCGAAGTCGCCGGATCCAGCGATGCGACCGGCTCGTCGGCAAGAATAGTCTTCGGCGATTGCACCAGTGCGCGGGCAATGCCGACGCGCTGTTGTTGCCCGCCGGACAATTCGTCGGCGCGGCGCAAGGCCTCGTTCAGCAAGCCGACGCGGTCGATCGCCCTCAGGGCCAATTCCTTTTCGGCCCGCGAGAAGCCGAACAGCGTCCTCAGCTGCGAATGATAGGCAAGCCGGCCCGTCAGTACATTCGCCAACACATTCAATCGGCCGATCAAATGATGTTGCTGGAAGACCATGCCGGTCTGGCGCCGGTGCATGCGCAATCGCTTGCTGTCGGAGATGTCGCCGATGCCTGCAACTTCGATTCGCCCGCCGGTCAGTTGCACGAGGCCATTGAAGGAGCGCAACAATGTGGACTTGCCGGCGCCCGATGGACCCAGCAAGACGGTAAACCTGCCGGGCTCGATCGCCAGCGACGTTGCAGTCAGCGCCAACGTGCCGTTGGAATAGGTTACTTCGGCGGCTACAGCTGTGAGCATTGTCCCGGCACCCCGAGGGGTCGCTAGGCTTGCGAAATGACGGGCGCGTGAATTTTTTGCGACGAATGCTTGCCGGGGCCGTTTGGCGCCGGGACAGCTGGTCCATGCCCGCGGCTCATCGCCTCCGCCGTGAGACACTGTCACCCCGGACGCCGAAAGCGATCCGGGGCCGCAACAGACCATTACCTCGCAAACGATCCCGGCTCTCTGCTTCGCTCTGGCCGGGACGGCATCCAGGCCTCCCACTTGCCAATCAGCTTTCGCTGCCGCAAATCTCCAGCAAATCCTGACCCTGCCTGCCGGAGAGCCCGATGACCAGCCACGCCCGCAATGAATTCGTCTGGGACGACCCCTTCCTCTTCGAAAGCCAGCTTTCCGAAGACGAGCGGATGATCCGCGACACGGCTCGCGACTTTGCCCAGGACGAACTGCTGCCCAAGGTGGTCAAAGCCTACGAGAACGAGACTGTCGATCGCGAGGTCTTTCCGGCCATGGGCCGGCTTGGCCTTCTCGCGGTGACCCTGCCCGAACAATATGGCGGCGTCGGCGCGAACTACGTGTCCTACGGCCTCGTGGCGCGCGAGATCGAGCGGGTGGATTCTGGCTATCGGTCCATGCTCTCGGTGCAATCCTCGCTGGTGATGCATCCGATCAACGCCTTCGGCAGCGAGGAGCAGAAGCGCAAATACCTGCCGAAACTGGCGACCGGCGAATGGATCGGCTGCTTCGGTCTGACCGAACCGGATTCGGGCTCCGATCCCGGCTCGATGACGACGCGGGCCGAAAAGGTGCAGGGCGGCTATCGCATCACCGGCCAAAAGATGTGGATTTCCAACGCCCCGATCGCCGACGTCTTCGTGATCTGGGCGAAGTCCGATGCGCACAAGGGCGCGATCAGGGGCTTCATTCTCGAAAAAGGCATGGCCGGGCTTTCCGCGCCGAAGGTCGAGGGCAAACTGTCGCTGCGCGTCTCGGTGACCGGCGAAGTCGTCATGGACGGTGTCGAAGTCTCCGAAGAGCAGATGCTGCCGAATGTGAGCGGCCTCAAGGGGCCGTTCGAATGCCTCAACCGTGCGCGCTTTGGCATTTCATGGGGCGCTCTCGGTGCGGCCGAGGATTGCTGGCATCGCGCGCGTCAATATACGCTCGACCGCAAGCAGTTCGGCCGCCCGCTCGCCGCCAACCAGCTCATCCAGAAGAAGCTCGCGGACATGCAGACGGAAATCACGCTGGGCCTGCAGGGCTCGCTGCGCGTCGGCCGGTTGTTCGACGAGGGCCGCATCGCACCGGAGATGATCTCCATGATGAAGCGCAACAATGCCGGCAAGGCGCTGGATATCGCACGCGTCGCGCGCGACATGCACGGCGGCAACGGCATTCATGGCGAGTTTCACGTCATCCGCCACATGATCAATCTCGAAACCGTCAACACCTACGAAGGCACGCATGACGTGCATGCGCTGATTCTCGGGCGCGCGCAGACCGGCATTCAGGCCTTTTTCTGAGCGGGGACTTGAACGAGCCTGCGCAAGAGACGCCGCCACTCGATCCGCTCCTGCAGGTCTGGCGGGCGATCCTGATCTACGGGACGCTCGCCTTCGCGGCGGGTTTTGTCTTCGGCGTCGTGCGCGAATTGCTGCTGATTCCGTGGCTCGGACGCGGCGCAGGAAAATCGCTGGAATTCACGATCATGCTTGCGATCACGTTTGCGCTTGCACGCTACGCAACAAGAAGGATCGCGCAACCCACGAGAGGGCATCTCATTGCGCTCGGTATCGGCGGCATGGTTATCCTGCTGGCGCTCGAGGCGATGTTCGCCCTTTATGTCGTGCAATTGCCGCTGGAAAAATATCTCGACTCCTTCAATGTGCTGAAGGGCGAGCTTTTTCCCTGGGGACTTTTAGCGATGGCAATAGCACCACTTCTTGTGGCCAGGGTGATGACAGGCAGACCATGACAGCCCCCCTTAAAAACATTCGCGTTCTCGAACTCGCACGCATTCTTGCAGGGCCATGGTGCGGGCAATTGCTTGCCGATCTGGGCGCGGATGTCGTGAAAGTGGAGCGCAAGGGCGCGGGCGACGATACGCGTCACTGGGGTCCGCCGTGGGTGGAAGGAACCGACGGCAAGCCGCTTGGCGCGGCCTATTTCTATGGCTGCAATCGCGGCAAGCGGTCCGTCGAGGCGGATTTCGAAACGCCGGAGGGGCAGGCGCTGGTGCGCAAGCTGGCAGCGCATGCGGATGTGGTGATCGAGAATTTCAAACTCGACGGTCTTAAAAAATACGGGCTCGACTACGAGTCTCTGAAAAAGATCAATCCGCGCATCGTCTATTGCTCGATCACCGGCTTCGGCCAAACCGGGCCCTACGCGCCGCGCGCCGGCTACGATTTTCTGATTCAGGGCATGGGCGGGGCGATGCATCTGACGGGAACGCCCGATGGCCCGCCCTCGAAATCCGGCATCGCCATCGCCGACATCTTTACGGGACTTTACGCAGCCAATGCGGTGCAGGCGGCGCTGCTGCGCCGGCATGACACCGGCGAGGGCGCCTATATCGATTGCGCTTTGCTCGACACGATGGCGGGCGTGCTCGGCTATCAGGCGCTGAACTATTTCGTCGGCGGCGTGGCGCCCAAGCGCATGGGCAATGGTCATCCGAATATCGTGCCCTACGACGTATTCCCCGTCGCGGACGGCGACATCATCATCGCGACAGGCAATGACGGCCAGTATCGCAAGCTCTGCGATGTGATGGATGTTTCAGAACTCGCCGACGATCCGCGGTTCAAAACGGTGAAGGACCGCGCTACAAATCGCGCCGTCTTCAACGACGTATTTCATCCGATCACGCGCCGCTTCAAGCGCGCGGATTTGCTGCCGAAGCTCGATGTCGCCGGCGTGCCTGCCGGTCCGATCAACACGGTCGAAGACGTGTTCAACGATCCGCAGATTCGCGAGCGCGGCATCCGCATCGACACGCCGAACGCAAAAGCCAAAAAGGGCTCGACGCCGGGACTGCGCTCGCCGCTGATTATGGATGGCGCAGCGACTGCATCGCCACGGCCGGCGCCCGCGCTGGGCGAGCACACCGACGAAGTGCTGCGCGACAAGGACTGGGGAGGATGAATTGAGCACCACATCCAACGCGCGCACCGGCGCGCAGATACTCGTGGATCAACTGACCGTGCAGGGCGTTGAGCACGTCTTCTGCGTGCCCGGCGAATCCTATCTCGCCGTGCTCGACGCCTTTCACGATGCGAAGATCGAAATCACCGTTGCCCGGCAGGAAACCGGCGCGGGTATCATGGCCGACGCCTATGCGCGGCTGACCGGCAAGGTCGGCGTTTTCTTCACGACGCGCGGCCCGGGCGCAATGAATGGCGCGCATGCCATCCACATCGCCGAGCACGACAGCGTGCCGCTCATCATGTTCGTCGGCCAGATCGAGCGCTCGATGCGCGGGCGCGGCGCGTTTCAGGAAGTCGACTACGAAAAGGTCTTCGGCTCGATGGCCAAATGGGCGGTCGAGGTGAACGATCCCGCGCGTATTCCCGAAATCGTATCGCGCGCCTTTCATGTCGCGATGCAGGGCCGCCCGGGGCCGGTGGTTATTTCACTCCCTGAGGACATGCTGGTCGAGAAGGCCGATGTTCCCGACGCCCTGCGTGCAGAAGCCGTGGAGACGGAGCCCGGCGCGCACGCGCTGGCGAAATTCAAGGCTTTGCTCGATACTGCGAAACGTCCCATCGCCATTGTCGGCGGCGGCGGATGGAACGAAACGGCGGTCAAACAGTTCGGCGAATTCGCGCAGCGTTATGCGCTGCCTGTCGCCTGCTCTTTCAGGCGCACGAGTCTATTCGATGCCGAACACGAATGCTATGCGGGCGAACTCGCGCTTTCGACAAATCCGAAACTGCTGGAGCGCATCAAGTCGAGCGATCTCGTGATACTCGTCGGCGGGCGGCTCGCGGAAGTACCCTCGCAAAGCTACACGCTCATCGATCTTCCCAATCCGCGCCAGACCTTCGTGCATGTTCATGCCGACCCGGAGGAGTTGGGGCGCGTCTATCGTCCGCATCTCGGCATCAATGCGACGCCGAAGGGCTTTTGTGCCGCGCTGGAGACACTGTCGCCAATCTCCGCGCCATCCTGGGTGAGCGAGACTGCACAGGCGCACAGGGGTTATCTCGCCTTCTCGGACAATGCGCCTGATATTCCCGGCGACGTGCAGCTTTCCAGGATCATGTTGTGGCTGCGCGAGCGGCTGCCTCAGAACGCCATCGTCACCAATGGCGCGGGCAATTACACCATCTGGAACGGGCGCTACCTGCGCATGCGTCATTGGCAGAACCTGCTCGCGCCTGTGTCGGGCTCGATGGGCTACGGACTGCCGGCGGCCGTCGGCGCCAAACGCGTCTTGCGCAACCGCATGGTCGTGAGTTTTAACGGCGATGGCTGCTTTCTGATGAACGGGCAGGAATTCGCGACAGCCGTTCAATACGATTGTCCTGTTATCGCCATCGTGATCGACAATTCGATCTACGGCACAATCCGCATGCATCAGGAGCGCGAATATCCGGGGCGCGTGAGCGCAACGTCGATGCGCTCGCCGGATTTCGCGGCGCTGGCGCGCGGTTATGGCGGACACGGTGAGACTGTCGAGAAAACCGAAGATTTTGCGCCGGCTTTCGAGCGCGCCGTCGCCTCGGGACTTCCCGCTTTGCTACATGTGAAAATATCGAGCGATGCGATCTCGCCTGTCACGACGCTCACTGCGATCAGGGAGAAGGCGCTGAAGGGATGATCAGAATCTTCCCTACATGCCGCTGACCCAAATGTCATCGATAGGAATCGTTTGATATCGAACAGGATCGGCATGTCTCGGGGAGCTGGAGATACGCCATATCTCCGTTATTGCCGCGCATCCTCGATCACGCATGTCGCGCCTTTCTCGCCGATCATCATGGAGGGCGCATTCGTGTTTCCGCCGATGATCGTCGGCATGATCGAGGAATCGACAACACGTAACCTCTCGATGCCACGCACGCGCAGGCGCTCGTCGACGACACTGCCGGGATCGCTCGCAGGCGCCATCTTGCAGGTGCCGACAGGATGATAGCTCGTCATGATGCTGGCCTTGATCGCGTCGGCGATCTCCTCGAAGCTTTGCTTCTCCACGCCGGGAATCGTTTCCCGGCCGCAATATCTTTTCATCGCAGGCGCTGACAGAATCTGGCGGCCGATCTGCGTTCCGCGCACCAATGCTTTCGTGTCGTCTTCATTGTCGAGAAAGTTCGGGTGCAGGATCGGCTTGTCTGATGGGTCGGATGACGCCAGTTCCATATAGCCGCGGCTTTTTGGGCGAAGCAGAACCGGCATAAGCGTAAAGCCGTGCGTGCGCGGCATGAACTGGCCTGGCGCGCGCCGCGCGGGCATGAAGACATACTGAATGTCGCAGCGCTCCAGTCCCGGTTCCGTGCGTACGAAACCCCCGGCTTCGACGGCGTTCGACGTCAGCGGCCCCGTCTTGAAGAAGGCATATTGCAGCGCCGCCACGGTATAGCGCGGCAAGGTCTTCCAGTTCAGCGCCGCGCTGTCGCCTGTGGGATCTTCGAACTCGATCCATGCTGTCGGATGATCCTGCAGGTTCTGACCGACGCCCGGCAAATGATGAACGCTGGCGATACCGTGCGTGGCCAGCGTAGCGGCATCCCCTATACCTGAGAGCATGAGCAGCTTCGGCGAATTATAGGCGCCCGCGCAAAGGATGATCTCGCCGCGCGCCTTCAAAATGGCTTCTGCGCCCTCGTGGCGAATGAGAAGGCCGGTTGCGCGCCTACCCTCGAAAAGAATGCGCAATGTCTCGCAGTCGTTGACGACGCGAAGGTTCGGCCTGTCGAGAACGGGATGAAGAAAGGCGCGCGCGCTGTTCCAGCGCTGGCCGCCCTTTTGCGTGACATCCCACGAACCGAAACCCTGCTGGTCCGCGCCGTTGAAATCGTCGTTGATGCGAAACTGGGTTTCGACGGCGGAATCGAGAAAGGCTTTGGAGACCGGGTTTTGCGTGCGCAGGCGCGTGACGTTCAGTTCGCCGCCGACGCCATGCAACTCGTTGGCGCCGTGTTCGCGGTTTTCCTGTTTCTTGAAGATCGGCAGAACATCCGCCCAGTTCCAGCCCGCATTTCCCTGCGCTGCCCAGTCGTCGTAATCGCGGGGATGGCCGCGCATGTAGAGCATGCCGTTGACCGAGCTCGAACCACCGGAAACGCGACCGCGATGGGTCGGGATCGGCCGGTCTTTTAGATTCTGGCCGCCTTTGAAGAAATAACCCCAGTTCGTTGCCGGCGAAGGCAGGAGAAAGACCGAACCAATGGGAATGCGCGTCTTGAACGCCGTCAGCCCGCTCCGGTCGGATGGTCCGGCTTCCAGCAGGCAAACCTTGATTTTCGGGTCGGCCGAAAGCCGGTTGGCGACGACGCTGCCGCTCGATCCCGCGCCGACGACGATGTAATCGAATTCCGCATTTTCCATGCGTTTCCTCCAAGCCGCGTTTGTAGCATCGCGGCTTCGCGTTGTCGCTTGGGATGCTGCCATCCAAGCGCCAGATCAAGCGCCCCTTGCCGCTGCTGTCCCGCCGCGATAAGCAAAGAAAAACAGAATGTCGTACCGGGAGGCAACATGCCAAGCGCGCTTTTCACGCCAATCCGAATGCGCGGTCTCGAATTGCCCAATCGCGTCGTGCTTTCGCCGCTCTGCCAGTTCATGGCGAAGGACGGTACCGCGCAGCCCTGGCACTTCATGAACGCCAGTCAATATGCGGTATCAGGCGCCGGACTCGTCATTCTCGAGGCGACGGCGGTGGAAGACATAGGCCGCATCACGCTTGGCTGCCTCGGCCTCTATTCGGACGAGAACGAGAAGGCGCTCACCGATTATGTGAAGGGGATGCGCAGCTATTCGAATACGCCTATCGGCATCCAGCTTTCGCACGCAGGGCGAAAGGCCTCGACGCGCCCGACATGGGAATTGCACAAGGGACATAACCTGAAGCCCGAAGAAGGCGCCTGGGATGTGGTCGGTCCTACGGCCGAGGCTTTCGGCGAGGGCTGGCCGGTTCCGAAAGAACTCAATGCACAGGGCCTCACGCATATTCTCGACTGTTTCGTTGACTCGACGCGCCGCGCCCATCGCTGCGGCTTCGACATGATCGAAGTGCATGTGGCGCATGGATATCTGCTGCACCAGTTTCTCTCGCCGCTCGCCAACAAGCGCAGCGACAAATATGGCGGGTCGCTGGAAAACCGCATGCGCTTCCCGCTGGAAGTGATCGCGGCGATGCGCGCAGCGTTTCCGGACGACAAGCCGATCGGCGTGCGCATTACGGGCCGCGATCTCAATGTCGGCGGTCTCGAACTCGACGATGCCGTCATCTTCTCGCGCGAATTGCAGAAGCTCGGCATCGATTATGTCACGCCCTCGGCTGGCAATGTCGCGCCGGGCATGATCCTGCCCAAGATCGAGCCGGGCTATCTCGTGCCCTTCGCCGAGCGCATCAAGAAGGATGTGCCTGATCTCAACGTGATGACGGTCGGCCTCATCGTTCTGCCGGAACAGGCGAACGAGATCATCGCCTCTGGCAAGGCTGATATGGTCGCCATCGGCCGCGCCTTCATGGACGATCCCCGCTGGGCCTGGCATGCGGCCGTGGCGCTCGGCGATGCGCCCGCCATTCCGCCGGCTTGGAACCGCGCCAATCCCAAAGTGTGGCCCGCCTATCCCATGGTGCATGGCGCTTCGCGCGAACTCGCCACGGGCATGGGTCACATGACCCGCGAATAGGATTACTTGATTCATGACTTCGACAGCATTGCCGACCGACGCCTATCAACCCAGGCGCAAGTCCCGCACGCAGACCATGAACGTCAGAGGCATTGCCTATAATGTGAGGCAATGGGGCCCTGAAAATGCGCCGCTTCTCTTCATGGTGCATGGCCATCGCGACGCCTCCATCACCTGGCAATTCGTGATCGACAACTTTGCGCAAGATTGGCGCATCGTCTCGCCGGACTGGCGCGGATTCGGCCTTACCGAATGGGCGCAGCAGGGCTACTGGCATCAGGACTATCTTGCCGATCTCGATACGCTGGCGGAACACTTTTCCCCGAACGACCCAATCAACCTCGTCGGCCACAGCATGGGCGGCAATATCTCGAACAGCTATGCCGGCGTGCGGCCGGACCGCGTGAAAAAGCTCGTCGCCATCGACGGCTTCGGACTGCGCAATCGCGGCCCCGGCGAATTGCCGGAACATCTCGCGAAATGGCTGAAAAGCTGGCGCGAGCCGCTGCCGGGCGCACGTCCCTACAAGACACTGCATGAAATGGCTGATCGTCTCGTGCAGGGAAATCCGAAACTCGACAGGGAACGCGCGCTCCTTCTCGCCTGGGGCCAGCATCGCGTGAATGGCGATGGCACGCTGTCTTGGAGCTTCGATCCCGGACATGCGCGCCCCTTCGGCACATTGCACCGCGTCGAGGAATGGGTCGCGTGCTGGAAACACATCACCTGCCCGACCCTCTGGGTCGCTTCCGGCCGTCCGTTTCCGCCGAATATCGAGGGCGACACGCATCCTTTGGAATGGCGGCGTCAACAGGTCCCGCATGCACAATTCCACGTCATGGAAGGCACGGGCCATAACGTGCAGCATGATGCGCCTGACAGGCTCGCAAAAATGATCGAAGAGTTCTTGCTGACCTGACGCTCCTTTCGCATTTGAACTCTCTGCAGACCCTCGCTACACTCTCGAAAAAAGCGATGATCGGGAGGACGTTCTCATGCCATTTCTGCGCAACGCCTGGTACGCCGCCGCGCTGTCCAGCGAAGTGAGCGAAAAACCGCTCGCGCGGCAATTGCTCGGTGAAAACATCGCCCTGTTCCGCACCGCGGAGGGCGTCGGCGCGGTGGAAGATCGCTGCCCCCACCGCTTCGCGCCCCTGTCCCTGGGCAAGGTGCAGGCCGAGAGCATCGAATGCGGCTATCATGGCCTGCGCTTTGCGAAAGATGGCAAGTGCGTCCTCAATCCGCATGGAAACAAGGCGATTGCGCCGAACGCGCATGTCAGGGGCTATCCTGCGCATGAGCGCTACGGCTTCATCTGGTTCTGGCCCGGCGATCCCGCGCGCGCGAACATTGCCGATATTCCGGCCTTTCCTTTCAACGAAGACCCGCAGAATTTCACGCCGGTTTTCGGCTATCTCGACGTCGCCGCGAATTATCAACTTGTCGTCGATAATCTTCTCGATCTCAGCCATGTCGAATGGCTTCATCCGATGTTCGCGCAATCGGGCGGCGTCGATGCGCACAAGACCGAATATGCTGTCGATGGCGTGACAGTTCATGCGCGGCGCGCGAAGCCGAACGTGGAACTGCAGGGGCTCGCGCGCCTCTACTGGACATCGCCGTCGCAGCGCTTCGACGCACGTTCCAACATGACCTGGATGCCGCCATCGAACATGAGTTTCGATCTGGGAGCGACGGAATGCGGCGCGCCGGTCGAAGAGGGCGTCTGCCTGCCGAACGCCCATCTCGTGACGCCCGCCACCGAATATCGCGCGCATTATTTCTGGTCGATCGCGCGCAACCGGCAGGTCAACGACGAAGCCGCCAGCGCCAAGTTGCAAGCTATCGCACAGCGCATCTTCACGACCGAAGACATACCGATGATCGAGGCGCAGCAGCGCAACATCGGCAATGTCACGGACATTCTTTCGCTGAAGCCGGTGTCGATCGATCCCGACATTCCGGCGGTGCGTGCGCGGCGCATTCTGGCCGAACTCATTCGCGGCGAAGAGACAAAAGCGCAGGCCGCCGAATAAACGCCGAACTGGCGCACGATGCAATCAGGACGGGGCCTGTTGTCCGTCAATTGGGGAGTTCAAAATGAAATTGCAGATCGCATTCGTCGTCGCAGCGGCGCTGTTCGGCGGAATTGGGGCAAGCGCGCAAACGCGTACGCCGGTCAATGTCGTGCTGTTCGCCGGCGGCAATTCCATGCAGGTCTATGTCGCGCAGGACAAGGATTTTTTCGCGCGCGAAGGGCTCACCGTCAACGTCAGGGCGACGCCGAGTTCCGGCTACCAGATGCAGAACCTCGTCAATGGCCAGTTCGACATAGCCGCAACGGCCCTCGACAACCAGATCGCCTATATGGAGGGGCAGGGCACCGCCAAGGTTGAGGGAATGCCGGATTTCATTACGTTCATGGGCGGCTCTTCGATCGAGCTGGGGCTGATGGCGCAGTCGGAGATCAAGACCGTCGCCGAACTCAAGGGCAAGGAACTGGCGCTCGATTCGATTTCGACGGGCTTCGCCTTCGTCCTGCGCCGCATTCTCGAAAAGAACAATCTCGGTCCCGAAGATTTCAAATTCGTGCCGGCTGGCGGCACGCGCGAGCGCGTCGTGGCGCTGCGCCAGAAAAAGGCCGCGGCGGCGTTGATCAACGAACCTTTCACGACGCAATTGCGTTCGGAAGGTTTTAGTTTTCTTGCCGAAGGTCTCGACTATGTCGGCGCGTACCAGGGTGTCGTGCATATCGCCAATCGCTCTTGGGCAAAGCAAAACGACGAAACCATCGTGCGCTTCATCCGCGCGATGATTGCGGCGACAGACTGGCTTTACGATCCCGCCAATCGCGACGAAGCGGTGAAAATTCTCGCCGGGCGTGTGCGTATTTCGGAGGCTGTGGCGCGGCCGAGCTTCGAAGGTCTGGTGAAGGGCCGCGCAGCGCTTGCGCGCAAGGGCGAACTCGATCTTGAGGGCGTACGCACGGTCATTGCATTGCGGGAGCAATACGGTCAGCCGCAACGCAAGATGGGGCCGATCGAAAAATATGTCGACCTAAGCCACTACAATCGCGCCGTGGGCAAATAGAGCGCCGGCTTTTCAGGTTCGACCAGCAGGTTGCCCATTGCGTATGGCTGCATTCCGCGCTTCAATGACGGCGGGGGAAACAGGCGCTTTTGCGCCAACATGAGGGAGGGAAAAGAATGTCGCGATTTTTTGCGTCTTCGACGGATCTGAATAGTGCGGAGTGCACGGGGCCCTGCTGCGGCGTTTCCCGTCGTGGATTTTTGAAAGCTTTCGGCGCGGCGGGGGCTGCCATTGCGGCTCCCAATGTCAGCATTGCGCCAGCGCAGGCGCAGGAAAAGCGTCGCGTCATCGACGTTCACCTGCATTACTTTCCCGACGCCTTCAAGGAGTCTTCCGGGCGTGAAGGTTCCTTGCCGCCGATGGTGAAAAACTGGTCTCCGGCCATGATGGTCGAGGAGATGGATAAGAACAATATCGAACAGGGCGTACTGTCGCTCGCAACCGTGCCGGTTGGCTGGTTCAAGATGAAGAACGAGGAGCTGCGTCCTCTCATCCGCGGCATTAACGAATACGGCGCGAAGCTCGTGCAGGACAAGCCGAAGCGTCACGGCCTCTTCGCCTATATATCCGGCCTCGATGTCGAGGGCTCGCTGAAGGAAATCGAATACGCCTTCGACACGCTGAAAGCCGACGGCATCGAAATGTCGACGAGCTTCGGCAACAAATGGCCGGGCGATCCGGAGTTCGATCCGGTCTACGCGGAGCTCAACCGCCGCAAGGCCATCGTTTACTTCCACCCGATTGCGCCGGACTGCTGCGGCAGCCTCAACAAGGCGGTGCCGCCGTCGTGGATCGAATATCCTTACGATTCCGGCCGCGCGATCACCAATCTTCTGTTCACCGGCACGTTGGCGAAGTATCGCGACATCCGCTGGATCTTCTCCCATTCGGGCGGCGCCATTCCCTATCTTGCCCATCGCATCGATTGGCAGTCGCGCCCGCTGATGCGCAACAAGAAGGAAATCGCGCCGGACGGCGTGCTCGCCGAATTGCAGCGCCTCTATTATGAAACCGCCAACGCGGCATCCGCGCCGACCATCGCGGCGCTGTTAAAATTCGTGAACCCGTCGCAGGTGATGTACGGCTCCGATCATCCCTATGTCACGTCGGAATACAATCTCGGCAACCTGCGCGGACAGGGCCTGAGCGAGGATGTGATCAAGGCCATCGAATATCAGAATGCGGAAAGGCTTATTCCACGCCTGAAGGGATAGGCCGATCAGCTGGCTGCATTTGTTTTGGAATCATCATCCCCGGGTGCGCAGAGCGAGCCCGGGGATTTTGTTGAAAGAGGCCGGGCCCCTTCTCCGATTGCGCCTAACCGAACCGGAGACAGCGCCGTCAATCGTTCATTCCGCCGCCTGAGCATGCGGCATCGCGAACTGTTCGGCTTCCGTCGAGCCGGCCATCGCCGTCGTCGAGGACTTGCCGCCTGAGATCGCCATCGCCACGGCGTCGAAATAGCCGGTGCCGACTTCGCGCTGGTGACGCACCGCCGTGAAGCCCTGTTGCTGCGCCGCGAATTCGCGCTGCTGCAACTCCGTATAAGCGCCCATGCCGCGCAGCGAATAGCCCTTCGCCAGTTCGAACATGGAGAGGTTCAGCGAGTGGAACCCGGCCAGAGTGACGAACTGGAAGCGATAGCCCATGTCGGCAATCGTCTCCTGGAACTTCGTCGCCTCGGTCACACTCATCTTCGCCAGCCAGTTGAACGAGGGCGAGCAGTTGTAGGCCATCAGCTTGTCCGGGTTCTGGCGCTTGAACTCCTGAGCGAATTCGTGGGCTTCGCCGAGATCGGGCTCGGAGGTTTCCCACCACACGAGATCGGAATAGGGCGCATAGGCGACGCCACGCGCGATGGCGTGTTCCACCGAATGATGCTTGCCCTGCTTGAGATGGAAGAAGCCTTCCGGCGTACGCCTGTTGCGGTCGATGAACGGATGATCGTAGTCGTCTACATCGGACGTGATCAGCGTCGCCGAATGCGCATCCGTGCGCGCGATGACCAGCGTATCCGTGCCGCAGACGTCGGCTGCGAGGCGCGCCGCGTTCAGCGTGCGCAGGAATGTCTGCGTCGGCACCAGAACCTTGCCGCCGAGATGGCCGCACTTCTTTTCAGCCGCGAGCTGATCCTCGAAGTGAACGCCCGCAGCGCCCGCCTCGATCATCGACTTCATCAGCTCGAAGGCGTTGAGCGGGCCGCCGAAGCCGGCTTCCGCATCGGCCACGATGGGCGCGAAATAGTCGATGGACGTATCGCCTTCCATCTTCGCAATCTGGTCGGCGCGGATGAGCGTGTTGTTGATCCGGCGCACGACATCGGGCACCGACGACGCCGGATAGAGCGACTGGTCCGGATACATCTGTCCGGCGTTGTTGGCGTCGGCCGCCACCTGCCAACCCGAGAGATAGATTGCCCCTAGGCCAGCCTTCACCTGCTGCAATGCCTGGTTGCCGGTGAGCGCGCCAAGCGAGCGCACGAAGGGCTTTTGCGCGAGGTCGCGCCGCAGGCGGGCCGCGCCGCGCATGGCGAGGGTATGCTCGATGTGCAGCGTGCCGGAGAGGCGCTCGACATCGGCATCGGTATAGTCCCTGCGAACTTTTGGGCGGTAGGTGGCAGTCATTGGCTTTTACTCCGTGTTGTAAATCCTGTTGCACCGACGGTTTCAGCGGTTGAAATCCGTGACTGGACTGATGCTGCAGGTGCGAATGATAGGCAATAACTAACTGTAATATATGGTGATAAGCCGAAAATGATCGACTTATTTACATACTCTATTTTGCAAATTGTTAAAACTTGCAAATTACAGTAAAGCTCCTGCATCTCGTCTGCGACATTGGGGCTTCCGGTATGAAAGCGGCGCGGATCGGCGGACGGCTGCGGCGGCTGCGGCAAGAGCGGCGGCTCAACCAGGTGCAAATGGCGGCGGAGCTCGGCATTTCGCCGAGCTATCTCAACCTGATCGAATCGAACCAACGCCCGGTCACGGTCAATGTGCTGCTGCGGCTGGCGGAAAAATTTCAGTTCGACGTGAGTTCGTTGGGCGCAGGCGACGATGCCCAGCTCGCCAGCGATCTCATGGAGGCGCTGTCGGACCCCATCTTCGACACCCAGGATGTACGCGCCAACGACGTGCGTGATCTCGTCTCGACATTGCCCGGCGTCGGCCGCGCCCTGCTCTCGCTCTACCAGGCCTGGCGCAATGGCGCGCCGCGGCTTGCGCCCGGCGATACCGAAGATGCGATGGGCGAAAGCGCGCCGGCCGGGCTGCCGTCCGAAGAGGTCACGGACTTCCTGCAGCAGAAGGCGAATTATTTCGGCGAGATCGAACGCATCGCGGAGAACCTCTGGCTGGAAAATTCCTTCGGCCTGCTCAACCTGCAGCAGGATCTCGTGCGTCTGCTGTCGCAGCGCTTCGCTGTCGATGTCGAAATTGCGCCGGCAAGCGCCATGCCGGGTCTGCTGCGCAATTACAATGCGCTCAATCGCAAGCTCCAACTCTCCGAAATGATGAGCGTCGCCAGCCGCACGTTCCAGCTCGCGCATCAGATCGGCCTGCTCGGCTATCGCGCCGATATCGAACGGATCGTCTCTTCCGGAAAATTCACGACGCCCGAAGCCGACGCGCTCGCGCGCGTTGCTGTCGCCAATTACTTCGCGGCGGCGGTCTTGCTGCCGTACGACCGCTTCATAGCCTCTGCGCGCGAGACGCGCTACGACATCAACGTGCTGCAACACCGCTTCGGCGTTTCTTTCGAGCAGGTGTGCCATCGCCTCACGACTTTGAAGCGGCCGGGTAACGAAGGCGTGCCCTTTCATCTCATCCGCGTCGATATCGCCGGCAACATATCCAAGCGCTTCTCGGCGTCCGGCATCAACATCGCGCGCTTCGGCGCGGCCTGCCCGCGCTGGAACGTCTACGACGCCTTCACGACACCCGGCATGTTGCGGGTGCAGCTGTCGAAAATGCCCGATGGCGCAAGCTATTTCTGCGTGGCGCGCACCATCGACACGCCGGCGCGGGCGGGTTCGCGCGGCGGGTTGCCGACGCGCGCAGGACAGCTCGCTGTAGGGCTCGGCTGCGCGCTGCACCATGCGCGCGAACTGGTTTATTCGGACGGCCTCGATCTCGACGATGCGCAGATTTTTACGCAGATCGGCGTTTCATGCCGCACCTGCCCGCGGAGCGATTGCTCCGACCGCGCCATGCCCTCGCTCGCGCAACGGCTCGAAATCGACGAGAATCGTCGCGGCTTTTCAACCTATGCGGAAGTGACGTAAGATTTACTGCGCGGCGGCATACGTCGGTAGAATCCTGTGGACGGCGAGATGCGGGAAACTTTCACTTTGAGGCCTAACGAAGCGATTCTGACGGTAACCAAAAATCTTAGCCCGCACTCCAGTTGTCGTTCAAACCGTTGGCTGTTGTAACGCCGGGCAAGCTCCTACCGCCCGGGTTAAGAACAGGAACAGTTGATCGGTCTCCGCGCACCGTAGCGATTCTTACGAACATTTTCTCGCAAACTAACGTCCATTGATTGGTCCCTCTTGCTTTGGAATTGGGATATTTTTTTAACCAGAAAACCCCCTTCCCTGGATCTGGGGCAACCGGTAAAATTTTGACGATCTGTTCAGGCCCAATGCGAACGTTCATTTTCGAAGTTTCAACATTCATGAATTTTGCAAGATAAGCGTCAACCGAGAGTTCGTCGTTACTTAACCGTTTGCCCAATTCGGCGCGAAACAGATCGAAAGCTTGTGCATAGTAACTTTCTTCGCCATCGCGGGTCAGGCCACTATCCAGCCTCCACCCTCCGGAAAACAAGGTTTGATCCTTCCATATGAAATCGCGAGGAAAGACCTTTTCGCACAGCTTGTAGATATCATACCCGTAAGCGAGGCGGCCCGTCTCGTAGCCGATACGATACTCAAGCTCCCATGAACTCAACCCGCGGTAAGCGCCCATTGTGCTAACGTCACCGCGCAAACGCATGATGTCCCGCTTCATCGGAGGAATTTTCGATTTGATCGAAGCCATCGCGTTCTCCGTTTGCGCTACGTCAAGATAAGTATCCCCGGTAAAGTTGGGCTGCAGAATTGGCTTCGTTCGAAGCCGCTAACGGGGGCCGCTGATGCGGTCCGCACTCTCAACCACCTGAAGGTAGCATATCGACGCCACAGATTGAGCCGTTCAGATCGCAGGTCTTCTCCGGTTTGCGGATATAGGCCTCGGGAGGCTCTCGCTTACGCTAGTAGTGAAGCCGTAGCTTGGTCAAGCCGCCCATTGCGCGTAGTCCTCGCGCGCGCCGATCAACGCGAGGCCGTTGGCGATGGAGACGAGTTCGTCGCCGGAATTGATTTTCGACTCGCCGAAACGGCCTGCGAAAAGCGCCCGCACAGCAGGTACGAAACTGCTACCGCCGGTGAGAAAAACCTGATCGATGCTGCTTTCGCCAAGACCGCTCTTATCCAGTGTTGCCTGCAAAGCGCGTTCGATGCGCTCAAGATCGTCCGCTATCCAGCTTTCGAAATCGGCGCGCGATATCTGCGCCTCGAAATCGTCGCCGAGCGGCGCGAAGCGCAAGGTCGCGCTCTCGGCTCGCGAAAGCTGCATCTTCACATCGGAAATCGCCCGGTAGAGCGGGTAGCCCTGATCTTCGTCCACCAAGGATATGAAACGCGCGATCTCTTCACGGGCTCTTGCGCGCGGCAATAGTTTCTTCATCTCGCGAAATTCGGGCGACGCCTTCAGGATGGACAGCGAGTTCCAGCGCGAGAAGGAGTTGAACCAGCTGTCGGGAAAGTCCTCGTCCTTGAACAACCCGCGAAACCGCGTGCCCTTGCCGAGGCGCGGCAGCACTGCGTGATTGACGATGCGATAGTCGAACTGGTCGCCGGCTATGCCGACGCCGCCGTGGCCCAGCGCAAAGGCCCGCAAAGCGCCGTTCTCGCGCTCGAACCGCATGATGGAAAAATCGGTCGTGCCGCCGCCGAAATCGGCGACGAGGATTGTTGCTGGCCGGATCAGATCGCGCGCGAAGAAAAACGCGGCGGCCACCGGCTCATGGACGTAAACGATTTCTTCGAAGCCCAGTGCGCGCAGGGCTTTCTCGTAGCGCTGTGTCGCAAGCCCGGGATCCGGATCGGCGCCGGCGAAGGCGACGGGACGCCCGACGACGACGCGGCGCGGCAGTTCCGGCAGATCCGCCTTCGCGTGATCGAACGTGCGCGCGAGAAATGTCTCAAGCAGCGCTTCGAACGTGTAGCGCTTGCCGAAAATGTAGGTGCCCGGAAAGTGCGGACTCGCTGCGAATGTCTTGAACGACTGGATGAAGCGCACCTCTTCCGGGTCGTCGATGAATTTCTCGATGGCGAATGGCCCGGCTTCCACGCCAATCCCGTTTGCGTCGCGCCAGAAGCACAAGGCGGAGCGCAGCGTTTCCAGTCTTTCGCCGCCAAGATCGAGCGAAATCGCGCGCGCGCGCGACCCGTCCGGCACGGCCATGACAGTGTTGGTCGTGCCGAAATCGAGGCCGAGGACCGATGACATCTTTTGGAGAATCGCCTTGCAGAAGCCGCCGCTTATGGGCTTTGCAAGCTATCCTATCAAGCCGTGCTCGCTGCCTTCTTCCCCAGCGCCGCCTGCGCCGCCGCGAGGCGTGCAATCGGTACGCGGAAGGGCGAGCACGACACGTAGTCGAGCCCCACCGTTTCGCAGAAGGCGATGCTCGCGGGATCGCCGCCGTGTTCGCCGCAGATGCCGAGTTTGATGTCCGGCCGCGTCTTGCGTCCGCGCTCCGCCGCGATCTTCACGAGTTCGCCGACGCCATCGATATCGAGCGTCACGAAGGGATCGCTGGGCAGGATGTTCTTGGCGGTGTACGGCCCGAGAAACGAGGCGGCATCGTCGCGCGAAATGCCGAGCGTCGTCTGCGTCAGGTCGTTCGTGCCGAAGGAGAAGAATTCGGCCGATAGCGCGATATCGCCGGCCTGCAGCGCGGCGCGCGGCAGTTCGATCATCGTGCCGATCTGGTAGGGCACGTCGACGCCCGTTTCGTTTTTCACCGCCTCGTGCATCGCCACGATGCGCGCCTTGGTGAGATCGAGCTCAGCCCTGATCATGACGAGCGGCACCATGATTTCAGCCGTCACGGGCTGGCCGGTCTTCTTGCCGGCCTCCACTGCGCCTTCGAAGATCGCGCGCGCCTGCATTTCCGCAATTTCCGGATAGGAGATTGCAATGCGAACGCCGCGGAAGCCGAGCATCGGATTGAACTCGTGCAATTCAGCCGCGCGGCGTTTCAGCTTGTCGACCGGCGCGCCCATCGCCTTGGCGACATCTTCCATCTCCGCATCGGTATGCGGCAGGAATTCGTGCAGCGGCGGATCGAGCAGGCGGATCGTGACGGGCAGTCCCGACATGATTTCGAACAGTTCGGCAAAATCCTTGCGCTGCATCGGCAAGAGTTTCGCCAGCGCGGCGCGGCGGCCCTTCTCGTCGTCGGCGAGGATCATCTCACGCACGGCGACGATGCGGTCGCCTTCGAAGAACATGTGCTCCGTGCGGCAAAGGCCGATGCCTTCGGCGCCGAAATTGCGCGCGACGCGCGCATCCGCCGGCGTTTCCGCATTGGTGCGAACTTTCATGCGGCGGGCGGCGTCAGCCCATTCCATCAACGCGGCGAAATCGCCGGAGAGTTCGGGTTCGAGCATCGCGACGGCGCCTTCGAGCACCTGGCCCGTCGAGCCGTCGATGGTGATGATGTCGCCCTTCTTGAAGGTGCGGCCAGCGCTCGTCATCGTCTGCGCGGCGTAATCGACACGGATCTGTCCCGCGCCGGAGACACAAGGCTTGCCCATGCCGCGCGCTACAACCGCCGCATGCGATGTCATGCCGCCGCGCGTGGTCAGAATGCCTTCGGCGGCATGCATGCCGTGAATGTCTTCGGGCGATGTTTCGACGCGCACGAGAATGACGCGATGTCCCGCGGCTTTCAGCGTCTCAGCCTCATCCGAATTGAACACGATCTCGCCGCGCGCCGCGCCCGGCGAAGCGGGCAGGCCGCTCGCAATCACCTTGCGTTCGGCTTTCGGATCGATCGTCGGATGCAGCAATTGATCGAGGGCGGACGGATCGACTTTCGCAATCGCTTCTTCGCGCGTGACGAGCCCTTCGTTGGCCATGTCGACGGCGATTCTCAGCGCGGCTTTCGCCGTGCGCTTGCCGTTGCGCGTCTGCAACATCCAAAGCTTGCCGCGCTCGACCGTGAATTCCATGTCCTGCATGTCGCGATAATGCTTCTCGAGAAGCTGGGTCACGCGCACGAATTCGGCGTAGCATTCGGGCAGCGCGGCTTCCATCGAGGGCTTGTCGGAACCTGCCGCCTTGCGCGCGGCTTCCGTGATGTTCTGCGGCGTGCGAATGCCCGCGACGACATCCTCGCCCTGCGCATTGATGAGGAACTCGCCATAGAGTTCGTGCACGCCCGTCGAGGGATTGCGCGTGAAGGCGACGCCCGTGGCCGATGTTTCGCCCATGTTGCCGAAGACCATCGCCTGCACGTTGACGGCGGTGCCCCAGCTTTCGGGAATGTTGTTGAGCCGGCGATAGGTGATTGCGCGCTGGTTCATCCATGAGGAGAATACCGCGCCCACGGCGCCCCAGAGCTGTTCGTATGGATCTTGCGGGAAGGGCTTACCGCTCTCTTCCTCGACGCGCTGCTTGTATTGCGCAACGACGGCCCGCCAGTCGGCGGCGCTGAGTTCGGTGTCGAGTTCGTAATCCTTGCGCGCCTTGTGATCGTCCAGAATGTCTTCGAAGTTATGATGCTCGATATCGAGAACCACGTTGGAATACATCTGGATGAAGCGGCGGTAGCTGTCCCAGGCGAAGCGTTCATCGCCCGCGCTTTTCGCGATGGCCTCGACCGTGACATCGTTGAGGCCGAGATTGAGAACCGTATCCATCATGCCCGGCATGGACGCGCGTGCGCCGGAGCGCACGGAAACCAGCAGCGGATTGGCGTTGTCGCCGAAAGTGCGTGCGGCGATCTTGCCGGTCTCGACCAGCGCCGCCTCGACCTGGCCCTTCAGTTCGTCCGGGTATTTTTTGCCATTCGCATAAAAGTAGGTGCAGACTTCAGTCGTGATGGTGAACCCCGGCGGCACCGGCAGGCCTAGATTGGCCATTTCCGAGAGGTTCGCGCCCTTCCCGCCGAGGAGATTGCGCATGTCGCCGGCGCCTTCGCCCTTGCCGCCGCCGAATGTGTAAACCCATTTCGCCATGATTGCTTCCCGAATGAGCGCGCCAACAGCCGCCGCCGATGCCGCGCCAGCCTGTCCGTTTCCACCCTGATGAAAGCAGCGTGCAAACCGATGCGCCGCGCGCCGCGAGATTTGTCCGAAAGACTTTCTTACGCGACTTATTTGAAGACCAGCGGCTTATCCCGCCCGGGCCTGAATTTCAAATGAACGCCGCGCGCCTGCGGCAATTTCCCCCGAATATCGCGGTGGGAAGCTTTCACGCTGCGCGCGGCGTAATGGCTGCGAGTTCAGGTCCCAGACGTTCACTTTCCGCCTGCAGATCGTATTTGGCCTGCATGTTGAGGAACCATTGCGGGTCAACTCCGAAAGAGCGGCCCAGCCGGAGCGCGATATTGGCCGAAATTCCCTGCGTTCCCCTGCAAATTTCATTCATCCGGCTGCGCGGCACATGAATGGCTTTTGCCAACGCATAGACCGAAAGCCCCATAGGCTCGAGAAATTCTTCGCGCAGGATCTCGCCGGGATGCGGAACAGGAATAACCCTTTGCCGCGCGCCCTTAATGGTAGTCGACGAATTCAACGTCATGGCGGTTCACCGCTTCTCCAGGATCATCCCGAGCGCCACCCATGTCCAGCCGCGCACCAGCATCTCGCCTGCCAGCATCAGGCCCGCCAGCAGCGGATCGTTGGCGCCCCAGCGCAGGATCAGCAGCAGCGCAACGACGCTGGTGATGCCCGCCGAGAGGGGAATGACGCCCGTCTGATACTTTTCCGGCATGGCGAACCCCATGCGCAGCCATGTGACACCCGCCCCCAGCAGCGCCGCGCCGATCAGTGTCACAAGCACCCAGCCCGGCAACACGCCCGGCCCGAAAATCGTGATGACGCCGGCGACAAGATGCAGCATGCCCGCCGTCTGCCACGGATTGCCGTTCGGCCCGCCCGCCCGCGCCAGATGCCCGATGCCGCTCTCGAAGAGCCCTGCCAGGGCCATGAAGATGCCGACAGGGGCCAGAGAGGTCGAGCGCATCAGGAGCACGCTGGCCATCGCGGCGGAGGCCATCAGCACCAGCAGCCCGCCGACGACGAAGAAGACGCGCAGGCGCGGCTTCAGCACGCCGATCGCCTCGTCCAGAATTTCCCTGCGGCGCAGCAGCGCGACGACGCGCGGATCGGCCATGACTTCCTCCGGTTTCGCCCGCTTCTTTAACGACCTGCCCAGCGCCCGCAAGTCAGTAGAAGTCCCGGTCGAGGTTGCCAGTGCGGCAGGGGGGGACTATCTGGAACAGACCAGCCGGAGACGGATTCGCCCGCCCCAAAGGTCCGCACGGCGACTTCAGGGGACCAGATTGTCCAAAACCCCGCTGCTCGATACCATTCAGACGCCCGCCGGACTGCGCTCCCTGCCCGAAAGCGCCCTGCGCCAGTTGGCGGACGAATTGCGCGCCGAAACTATCGACGCGGTTTCCGTGACGGGCGGTCATCTCGGCGCAGGCCTCGGCGTGGTCGAACTCACGGTCGCCCTGCATTACGTCTTCAACACCCCGGCCGACCGGCTCATCTGGGATGTCGGCCACCAGGCCTATCCGCACAAGATTCTGACCGGACGGCGCGCGCGCATCCGCACCCTGCGCCAGGCGGGCGGCCTCTCTGGATTTACGAAGCGCAGCGAAAGCGAATACGACCCCTTCGGCGCGGCGCATTCCTCCACGTCGATTTCCGCCGGGCTCGGCATGGCCGTCGCGCGGGATCTGCAGCACGGCGCGAACAAGGTGATCGCCGTCATCGGCGATGGCGCGATGAGCGCCGGCATGGCCTATGAAGCGATGAACAATGCGGGCCACATGCATTCGCGGCTCGTGGTCATCCTCAACGACAACGACATGTCCATCGCCCCGCCGACGGGCGCGATGTCGGCCTATCTCGCGCGGCTCGTTTCCGGCGGCTTTTATCAGACGATCCGCCATGTCGGCAGCCAGCTTGCCAAGAAGCTGCCGAAGTTCTTCTACGACAAGGCCAAGAAGGCGGAAGAATTCTCGCGCGGCTACTGGATGGGCGGCACGCTGTTCGAGGAAATGGGCTTTTACTACGTCGGCCCCATCGACGGCCACAACATCGACCATCTCCTGCCCGTGCTGAAAAACGTGCGCGACAAGTCGACCGGCCCGGTGCTGATTCACGTCGTCACGAAGAAGGGCAAGGGCTATGCGCCCGCCGAGAATTCGGAAGACAAATATCACGGCGTCAACACGTTCGATGTCATCACCGGCAAGCAGGCCAAACCCAAGGCCAATGCGCCCAGCTATACGAAGGTCTTCGCCGAAAGCTTGATCAAGGCGGCCGAGAAGGACGAGAAGATCATCGCCATCACCGCGGCCATGCCTTCGGGCACCGGGCTCGACGATTTCGCGCAAAAATTTCCCGCGCGCACCTTCGACACCGGCATTGCCGAACAGCATGCGGTGACATTCGCGGCGGGCCTTGCGACCGAGGGCTACAAGCCCTTCTGCGCGATCTATTCCACCTTCCTGCAGCGCGGCTACGATCAGGTCGTGCACGATGTCGCCATCCAGAATCTGCCCGTGCGCTTCGCGCTCGATCGCGCGGGCCTCGTCGGCGCGGACGGGCCGACCCATGCGGGCGCTTTCGACATCGCCTATCTCGGCTGCCTGCCGAACATGACGATCATGGCCGCCGCCGACGAGGCCGAACTCGTCCACATGGTCGCGACCTCAGCCGCCCATGACGGCGGCCCCATCGCCTTGCGCTATCCGCGCGGCGAGGGCGTCGGCGTCGATATGCCCGAACAGGGCGAAGTGCTGGAGATCGGCAAGGGCCGCTATGTGCGCGGCGCGCCGGGCAAGCCCGCACAGATCGCCATTCTCTCGCTCGGCACGCGCCTCGCGGAAGCGCTGAAGGCCGCCGAAGATCTGTCTGCACGCGGCCTGCCGACGACGGTTGCCGACGCACGCTTTGCCAAGCCGCTCGACCGCGAGATGATCCGCGATCTCGCCCGCCATCACGCCGTGCTCATCACGGCGGAGGAAGGCTCCGTCGGCGGCTTCGGCAGTTTTGTATCGCAGGCGCTGCTGGAAGACGGATTGCTCGATTCAGGCGCGCTGAAATTCCGCGCGCTGTTCTTGCCGGATATTTATATCGAGCAGGACAAGCCCGAGAAAATGTACGCCGCTGCGGGGCTGGACGCGAAGGGCATCGTCGCCAAGGCGCTGGACGCGCTGGGGCGGGGGGAGAGTGGTGTGGGGAAGGTGAGGGCTTGACTTTTAGTAGGCCTTGTTTTCAGCAAAGACGTTAATTAGCATTGAAAAATTAACGTGGAGGATTTCGAAATGAGTGAAACTGTTCAATCTAATACGGGTCGAGATGTGCATCCCGTAGAAGAAAAAATTGAAAAACCGTTAGAGAAAAATAGTACTATTTTACATGAACAATTGACTTCAAGAATTGTTATTCCGCCAAATTCGCCGCTACCGAAATATTTCCGCGTCAATCTTTCTGATTCTTCGGATTTGGAGTACGAGATTACTAACATCGAAGCAAAAGATATTCCTGTCGAAGCACGTCAATTCATGGCACGCGCGGATGCGGCTGTCTATCAAGTGCAGAAACTGGTTGATCAAAAACGTGATCATTTCAAAAGATATTTAAGGGAAATTGAAGGCTACGCGAAGACTGCCCTAGAGCGAGGTGATATTGAAATTGCCAACATAGGCATGGACACCTTCGAGACCCTATTTGTGGATTTCGAAGGTCCGCGCCTGAGAAAACATTATATAACTACTATGCTCATCTGGGCAGTTTCAATTGCTTGCGTAGCTCTCGTTTCAACGCTTCTATTTCAAAAAGTGCAAACAATCGATGTATTGACAGGCGTCGCAGAAAGCAGAAATCACTTCCTCATGCCAGCGCTATTCATAATAGTTGGAGTATCTCTTGGGGTAACGTTCTCCGCATTTGCCAGAAACTTGGAACTGCATTTTAAAACTCTAGGGCGATTTGATGCATCAGGCCTAGATCCAATGGCAAGATTTGTGTACTGCACTATTATAGCGGCTGTTTTTTCTATCTTTCTAAAGGATGGCTTTTTAAAAGTCTGTGTAAGCAACTACTGCCTGGACAATGAATTCTCCACCAATTATCTTAAATGTATCGTTATTGGTATCCTCTGTGGTTTCAGTGATATAATCATCTCAAGATTGTTAAGTGATACAATGGGAAAGGCTGCCACAAAATAAGCGAGTAATCTTTTTCCAGACGGACCTTGGACTTAGTTTGCTTCTACATTCTACGCAGAATTCGTCTCCCATGCTGAGGAGCGCGCCGCGGGCAAGCGTCTCGAAGCACGAGGGGCAAGCCTTCTGCATTTGGAGCAAATCTCCTCCTCCTCCGAGACGCAGCGACCTATTGTTTGCATCAAACTCTCCGAAAAGTCTCCAACTTTTCGGGTATTGCACGCTCGCTCGTCAGGATGTGGAGATTTAGTGGGAGCGCCCTCTATCATTTGTATTCCCTCTCCCCTCCCCCCAATATTCCGCGCTCCCCGCAACGCGATTCCTCAAATGTCCTCCGTTGTCGGCCTCGACTTCGGCGCGACAAATACTGTCGTAGCGCTGCCGGAAGGCGAGCGCGCGCGCGGTTGCGCTTGATGTCGGCGGGGCAAGGATGGCGACGCTGAGCTCGGTGCTTTGCTTCTTGCGCGCCTCTCGGACCTCGGCGCACATGACGATTCAACCTGCCCCCGAGCTGATCTACCCCACAGGTCCGGCAAAGCGGCGGGTGAGCCAAGCGCCGAGCCGATCGATGAAAAAATAGAGCGCAACGGTGAAGGCCGCGAGCACGATGAGCGCGGCGAACATCAGATCGGTTTGCGCTCGGCCGTTGGCCAGCAGCATGAGGTGACCGAGGCCGCGCGATGCGCCGACCCATTCGCCGATGACAGCGCCAAACGGGGCGGACACGGCGGCGAGGCGCAGGCCGGACGCGAAGGCGGGCATGGCGTGCGGCACGCGCAGGCGGAAAATCGTGCGCAGGGGCGAAGCGCCCATCACACGCGCTAGGTCGAGATAGCCCTGCGGCGTCGCCATCAATCCGTCATAGAAGGCCGAGGCGACAGGAAAATAGATGATCAACACGACCGTCAGGATTTTCGACGCCATCCCGTAGCCGAGCCACAGGGTCAGCACGGGGGCCAGCGCGAAAACGGGTATCGCCTGCGCGAATACAATCAGCGGCCGCATCAACAGGCGCGACAGCGGCGACATCGCCAGTTGCAGCGCGGTCGAAACGCCGAGCGCGGTGCCGAGAATCATGCCAATGATGATCTGCGTGATTGTGACGAGCGCATTTTCGGCGATGAGTTCGCGCATCTCCCACAATTTGCTGAAGACCCGCGCAGGCCCCGGCAGGATGAAAGGGGGAGCGCCTGTGGCCCAGACGACGAATTGCCAGAGGCCGAGGCCGAATACGAGCGCAAATGCGCCGCGCAGGAAGGAACCGGCGATAGCGTTCATGCGGCGCTCCGCAGGCGACGGAACATTTCCGCCTGGGCGGCAAGCGTATCCTGCGCATCGACAGCGCGCACCGGAGACGAAGGCGGCAGCGGCAATTCGCTGAGGCCGTGCGCGTTCATGAGAAACGCCTGATGGCTGAGACGCGCCGCCTCGCCGGGCTCGTGCGTCACAAGCAGGACCGTGCGATCCGCCAGCAATTCGCCAGCCAGTTCCTGGATGTCGGCGCGCGATTGCGCATCCAGACTGGAGAAGGGTTCATCCAGCAGGACGACAGGCCGGTCTTCCATCAATGTGCGGGCGAGCGAGGCGCGCTGGCGCTGTCCGCCGGATAGCGTATGGGGAAACTGCCGCGCATGTGCGGCGAGGCCGACTCTCGCAATCAACGCGTTTGCGCGTTGCATGTCGGGCTTCTCGCCACGCAATCGCGCGCCCAGAATGACATTGCCTGTTACGTCGAGCCATGGGGCCAGCAGGTCGTTCTGCGACATGAAGGCGACGCGGCCGGTGAGGGGCGCGCCGTCGCCCGCGGCAATCGCGCCGTCGAAGTCGGCTCCGGTATCAAGGCCGGCCATCAGACGCAGCAGCGTGCTCTTGCCGACGCCGGAGGCGCCGAGCAGGCTCGTCCAGCGGCCTGCCGGCAATTCAAGCCGCAGTTTTGAGAAAAGGCGCGCGCCCGCAATCGACGCCTCGCCTTCCAGCACGATAGAAGGCGGCCGAACCATCCGCACTCGCTCGCTGTTGATACTCAGGGCGCTGTCACGTCGATGGCAAGCTTGCTCACCGGCGTGCGTGAGGGCACCGCGCCCATCTTGTGCATGAACTCGTCGAAGGCTTCGTAACGGCCATAGTCCATCGCTGCAGGCCGTGTCGCGAAACGATGAAACGTATCCTGCCATGCGCGGCGGTTGAGTTCGTTCGTCAATTCCTTCGACGTGGCCGAAAAGATGTCCCAGCTTTCCTTGGGATTATTGCGGATAAAGAGCGTGGCGCGCTCGGTCGCAGCGATGAAGCGCCTGATGGCCGGCTTGTTCATCCGTGTGGCATGGGCCACGTAGATCAACTCGTCGTAGGATGGAACGCCCTCGAGTTCTGGATAGAAGCAGCGGCCGGCTGAGCCCTCGATTGCGAGCTGGTTGAGTTCGAAATTCCTGAAGGCGCCGATCACGCCGTCAACCTGGCGGCTCATCAGCGCGGGCGAAATCGAAAATCCGATATTGATCTTCTCGACCTTCGAAGGATCGACGCCGTTGTGACGCAGCATCGCCGCGAGCAACACTTCCTGCACGCCCGCGACCGCGAAACCGACCTTCTTGCCGGCCAGATCGCGAACCGACTTGATCGGCCCGGCTTCAAGCGTCACGAGGCAGGTGAGAGGTGTCGAAACCAGCGTTCCCACGCGCAGGAGTTCCATGCCTTCATGGACGGCGAGGTGCAATTGCGGCTGGTAGGAGACAGCGATATCCGCGCGGCCCGCGGCGACGAGTTTCGGCGGGTCCGTCGGATTCGCCGGCGCGACGATCTCGACCTGGAGATTTGCATCCTTGAAGTAGCCGCGTTCGCGCGCGACGATGATCGGCCCGTGGTCTGGATTGACGAACCAGTCGAGGATCACGCTGAGCTTGTCCTGCGCCGCCGCGCCCTGCGCAAGGGCCATCGACAGGGTGACGGGAAACAGCAGTCGCAGAAGAGTTTTTTTCACCTGGGCATCCCTGTTTTGCGGGCGAGTGGGGTGATGGATCATTGCCATCATGCTTGTTGGGGAACGAACCGAACCCGTCGTCTTTCACTTGTAGAGATTGGCATAAGTCTCGCGCAGCGCCGCCTTCTGCACCTTGCCCATGGTGTTGCGCGGCAACTCCTCGACGAAGATCACCTTTTTCGGCAGCTTGAATTTCGCGAGGCGGCCATCGAGCGCCGTCAGCACTTTTTTCTCGTCGATATCGGCGCCCTTGTGCGGCACGATGACGGCCGTGACGCCTTCGCCGAAGTCGGGATGATTGACGCCGATAATGGCGCTTTCGACGACGCCGGGCAGCGCGTCGATCTCGCTCTCGACCTCGACGGGATAGACGTTGAAGCCGCCGGTTATGACGAGATCCTTGCCGCGGCCGACGATGTGGACATAGCCGCGCTCGTCGATCTTGCCGAGATCGCCGGTGATGAAGAAACCGTCGTCGCGGAATTCGGCCTTCGTCTTCTCGGGCATCTGCCAGTAGCCCTTGAACACGTTCGGGCCCTTCACCTCGATCATGCCGATCTCGCCCTGCGCCAGCACCTTGCCGGTGTCGGGATCGGCGATGCGCGCCGAAACACCCGGCAGTGGAAAGCCCACAGTGCCGGCGACACGGTCGCCGTCATAGGGGTTGGATGTGTTCATGTTCGTCTCGGTCATGCCGTAGCGCTCGAGGATGGCGTGGCCGGTCTTCTCGCGCCATTCGCGATGTGTCTCGGCGAGCAGCGGCGCGGAGCCCGAGATGAACAGGCGCATGTGCTTCGTCGCCTCCTTGTTGAGGCCGGGATGCTGCAACAGGCGCGTGTAGAAGGTCGGTACGCCCATCATGCTCGTCGCGCGCGGCATGAGTTTCATGATCGCGTCGGCGTCGAGTTTCGGCAGGAAGAACATCGAGCCGCCCGCGAGCAGCAGCGTGTTCATCGCCACGAAGAGGCCGTGCGTGTGATAGATCGGCAGCGCATGGATGAGCACGTCGTCGCGCGTGAAACGCCAGTAATCGACGAGCGTCAGCGCGTTGGACGCAAGATTGTCCTGCGTGAGCATGGCGCCCTTGGAGCGGCCCGTCGTGCCCGATGTGTAGAGAATGGCGGCGAGATCGTCCTGGCCGCGCGCGGCATCCTTGAAGCTCGCAGGCTGCGCCTTCGCTTTCTCCATCAGCGAGCCGTCCTGCTTCACGCCGAGCGTCTCGATGGCCGCGCCCGCGCCAGCGGCGACGGAGGCGAGCTTGTCCTTCGTGGCGGGATCGCAGACGAAGACGCGCGGCCTGGCGTCGCCGAGGAAGTATTCGATTTCGGCAGGCGTATAGGCCGTATTCAAAGGCAGAAACACCCCGCCGGTGCGCAGGCAGGCGAGATAGAGCAGGATGGCTTCCGGCGACTTTTCAACTTGCACGGCGACGCGATCGCCCGGCACGACCCCGAGGGATGCAAGCGCATTGGCGAAGCGCGCCGAGCCATCGAGCAGATCGCCGTAAGTGATTTTGCGGCTATCGAGCGTTTCGATGAAGACCTTGTCCGTCGAAGGAATGCGGCTCGTGATGAGGTCGAAGAGATAGGATGCCATGTTCGCTTGCGTTTCCGTTTTGAAGGTGCTCAGGCCGTTGCCTGTTTTGCGATAGCCTTGTCCTGCGTTCCGCCATTCGTCTCCGGCGGCTTGATGCGGCCAGCCGAGCGCAAGGCGCGCCGCACCGCCGAGGAGGCGGCAATGACGCCCTGGTTTGCATAGGCCTCATGGTTCTTCTCGATCTCGCCGAGATCGTAGAGATAGTTCACCATGACACCCGCGGATTCCTTCAGTCCTTTCGGCGAGGTATCGCCGAGCCAGTTGATGCGTTCGAGGCTCGCGCCATTGCCAAGATGGAAACGCGCGACCGGATCGCGCGCGCGGCCATTGCTCGAACGCGCCTCGAGAAAATAATAAGCGGCCAAGGATTCGATGAGCGGACGCACCTGGCTCTTGTAGGCCTCGTCCGCGATCCATGTTTCATCGTCGAGAAAGCCCAGCAACGCCTGATCTTCCGGCGTCAGCAAGGGCTTCGCGTCCGTTTGCAGCCAACGCATGAAGCCCGGCACGGGCGAGAGCGTCACGAAGGTTTCAAGGCGCGGCAGTTCGCGGCGCAATTCCTCGACCACCTGTTTGATGAGGAAATTGCCGAAGGACACACCGGCAAGGCCCTGCTGGCAGTTGGAGATCGAATAGAAGACGGCGGTGCGCGCGTCTTTCAGCGGAACCGTCTTGCGGCCCGGCGCCAGCAGCGGCTGCACAGCGGCGGGAATCTCCGGCGTCAGCGCAACCTCGACGAAGATCAGCGGTTCGTCGTTCAGCGCAGGATGGAAGAAGGCGTAGCAGCGCCGGTCCACGGGATCGATGCGGCGGCGCAGGTCGTCCCAGTCACGGATTTCATGCACCGCCTCGTAGCGGATGATCTTTTCCAGCACGATGGCAGGCGATGACCAGTCGATCCGGCGCAGGACGAGAAAGCCCCGGTTAAACCACGACGACAGCAGATGGGAGAAATCGCGGTCGACGCCTTTCAGGGACGTTTCCTTGCGGGTGGCTTCCAGCAATTGCTCGCGCATATGGACGAGGGCGGCGGTGCCGCCCGGCGCGCGGTTGAGGCGGCGGAACAATTCCTGCCGGCGCGGCTCGGAGCTGAAATGGATGTCGGCGGCGTGCCGGTCCGAGCCGTCTTTCGCGAAGGCCTCGACCGCCGCGGCCAGCTTCGCCTTGTCCGGCCCGAATTTTTCGGACAGCGCTGCGAAAAAGGTTTTCCGGGCGGTTTCGTCGAGGGTGGCGTAGCGCTCGAGCACCTCCCGCGCGAGGGCGGCGCCGGACGCCTCGCCGCGCCCGGACAGGAGCTGCTCGCAGAGATCGATCAGCGTCGCCGCGCGCTTGACCGGGTCTTTTTCCGCCTCGGCAAGGCCGAGAAGGCTGCGGCCGCGGTCGGCGATGCTTGAAAGCAGGTCGGAAAAGAATGCCGATGAGGCCATGGGATGCCGGTCGTCTTCTGGATCTTCGCAGCGAATACTCGTTCCTATCTAGACGAAAGACCGCCGGAATTGAATGCCGATTGTGCAGCGCGCGAGGGCTTTGCGCCGAATTCAAATTCGCTTGCTGACCGCCCTTCGAACTTGCGCCGGGGGCTTGGGTGGCCCAGATAGACGTAGAGCCGCAAATGGCCGATATAGGGGGCCGACGAAGGCCCGTTTCGGGCACAATGCCCCTCGAAAGCTTCAGGTTGCGCTGATGAGCGATACATTCGATGTGACCACGATCATTTTTGCGGCGCTGGCGCTGTTCGTGGTCTGGAAACTGCGCTCGGTGCTGGGAACCCGCACCGGCAACGAGCCCCGGCCCGATCCGAATTCGCTGGCCCGCAACGGGCGGCCGGCGCCCGGTCCCGGTGCGAACGACGAGGGCAACGTGGTGCGTCTTCCCGGGGCCGCGCCCGAGCGGCGGCCTGCCGGCGCGCCCGCAGCCAAGGCGCGGGACGAGAACCGCTGGGACGGACTTGCCGAAAAGGGCTCGCCCATGTGGGACGCCCTCGATCAGGCCGTCGCCGCCGACCCGTCCTTCGATCCGCGCACGTTCCTCGAGGGCGCGAAATCCGCCTACGAGATGATCATCACCGCCTTTGCCCGCGGCGACCGGCAGGCGCTGAAAGGCCTGCTCTCGAAGGAAGTGTTCGACAGTTTCTCGCAGGCTCTGGCCGACCGCGAGGCGCAGGGCAACCGCGTCGACACAACCTTCGTCTCCATCGACAAGGCGGATATCAGCGACGTGCAGGTGCGCGGCAAGATGCTGCAAGTCGCCGTGGCCTTTTCGTCCAAGCTGATCACCGCGACGTTCGACAAGAGCAACAACGTCATCGACGGCAATCCGGACAAGGTCGTCGATGTCGCCGATCTCTGGACCTTCGCGCATGACGTGACATCGCGCGATCCGAACTGGGCCCTCGTCGCCACCTGAGCGGGCGAATGCTGCGCGCCGCCATCGCATTCGCGCTGCCGGCGTTTCTTGCGGTTGCGCCTTTAGCTATTGTCCCTGCAATGGCGAACGAGGATTTCATCAAAAAGCTGGCGGAACGCGCGACGCTGCGGTCCGTCTCCTTTGATGCTCTGGCGGGGTGGAACGGCGACGATCATCTCGCGGCCTGGCGCGTCTTTCACGATCATTGCCGCGCGACGGCCAACCGGCTCGAACCCCTGCGCGCCGGAATCGTCGCAAGTCCTGAATTGTTGAAAGCGTGTGCGCAGGCTCTCGATCTTCCCGAAGCGCGGACGAAGGCCGTTGCGCGCGCGCATTTCGAATCGCTGTTTGCGCCGTTCGAGATCGAGCCCCTCGCGGGCAGAAATCCCTACGATCAAGGCTTTCTCACCGGCTACTACGAGCCTGTCGTTGCGGGTTCGCTGACGCAAAGCGCAGAATATGTCGAGCCGGTGCTGGGGCGACCTTCCGACCTCGTGACGCTGACGGCCGACAACACACCGAAGGATTTTCCCTCCGGGCTCGCCAGCGCGCGCCGTCAAGCAGACGGCTCACTTGTCCCCCATCCCGAGCGCGCCACCATCGAGAACGAGAGCGATGCCGGCGACGCCATGCCACTGCTCTATGTCCGCGACGGCATCGAGCTCTTCATGATGCAGGTGCAGGGCTCGGCGCGCATCCGTCTGCCGGACGGACGCCTGATGCGCCTCACATACGCGGGCCGCAATGGTCAGCCCTACACGTCCATCGGCCGCATTCTGGTCGAGCGCGGCGACATTCCGGCGAAGGAAATGTCGCTGGCGCGGCTGAAGGCCTGGGTGCGCGCGAACGGCCAAGAGCGCGGCGAGGCCGGACGCCGTCTGATGCAGGAAAACAAATCCTATGTTTTCTTCCGCATCGATGGCGCGCTCGATGAAAAATCCGGACCGGTCGGCGCGGCTTCCATTCCACTCACACGCCTGCGCTCCATCGCAGTGGACCGCAACCTCTGGCCGTACGGCTTGCCGATGTGGATCGATGCGGACATTCCCTGGCGCAGCAATGGGAACGAGCCTTTTCAGCGGTTGATGATCGCGCAGGATACGGGATCGGCCATTCTCGGTGCGGCGCGCGCCGATATATTCTTCGGCACGGGCGCGCGCGCGGGAAGGCTCGCCGGCAATATCAGGCATCGCGCGCGCATGTTCGTGCTGCTGCCGAAAGGAGACGGGGTCAAGCCGTGAAGACGCGACGCCAACTCTCCAGCGAAGAACACGAGCTTTGGACCCATGTCACGAAAAGCGTGAAGCGGCTGAAGCCTGCGCCGCGCAAGATCGCCACAGCACCTGCGCCGGCTCCCGAAATGAAGCCCGCGGAAAGCGCGCCCAAGAAGGCGGCGAAAACAGTGCGCGCTGTCGTTCCGCCGCCTTCGCCATCCAAGCCTGCATTGAAACCACTTACGCCGCTCGAACCCAAGGTCAAACGCAAGCTCAATCGCGGGAAGGCGGATGTCGCCGCGCGGATCGACTTGCACGGCATGCGGCAGCACGAAGCGCACGAGGCGCTCGTACGTTTCATATTCGATGCTCACGCCAATGATGCCCGACTTGTTCTGGTCATCACCGGAAAAGGAAAAGCCACGCGTGAAGACGGTGTGATGAGCGAGCGTGAAGTGGGCGTTCTCAGGCGCATGGCGCCGCACTGGCTCAGCGAGCCCTCGCTGCGGCACATCGTGCTGGGCTATGAAGCAGCGACGGCCCGGCACGGCGGCGAAGGCGCGATTTACGTGCGCCTGCGCAAGAGATCCGCGACATGACACCCTTGGGCAAAAAGCTGCGGGAAATGCGCGCGGAACGCGGTATCGCGCTAAAGAACATGGCCCATGCCATCGGCGTTTCGCCCGCCTATCTCTCGGCGCTGGAACATGGGCATCGCGGTCAGCCCACCTTTTATCTCGTCCAGAGAATCATCGGCTTCTTCAACGTGATCTGGGACGAGGCGGAAGAACTCGAGCGGCTCGCGGGTCTGTCCCATCCGCGTGCGCAGATCGACACGGCGGGCCTGCCGGAGCGCGCGACGGAACTTGCAAACCTTCTTGCCCAACATATCCGCAAGCTCGAAGTCGAGGATCTCGATGCGCTCGTCGCGCTGTTACGCGAGCGGCTGCGCGGGCGGATCAGCGACTGAGCGAGCAGCCAAAAAAGCCCTGAAAACTTGACCTGCACGCCCTTCAATGCGAGAGGGCGGGCCGATTGGCGGGCCAGCATTTCGGCCGCGCCGTTAGGGCTCAAGGAGAAGTGTTCATGGCCAATGCGAAATTCGACATCACCGGCATCGGCAATGCGATCGTCGATACGCTCGCGCAGACCGATGACGACGTGCTGGCGCGCGAAGGCCTGAACAAGGGCGGCATGATGCTGGTGGACGAGGCGCGCGCCAACGCGCTCTACAACGCCATGGGCCAGACCACGGTCATCTCGGGCGGCTCGGGCGCGAACACCATTGTCGGCGCGGCGAGCTTCGGCGCGAAGACGGCATTCATCGGCAAGGTGAAGGACGATGCAGCCGGCCAGGAATTCACCCATGACATCCGCGCCATCGGCGTTCACTTCACGACCCCGCCGGCGAAGGACGGCGCGGCGACGGCGCGCTGCCTCGTTTTCGTGACGCCGGACGGCGAGCGCACGATGAACACCTTTCTCGGCGCATGCCAGGCGCTGAATGCGAACGATGTCGATCCCGCGCTCATCCGCGATAGCGCCATCACCTATCTCGAAGGCTATCTCTGGGATCCGCCGGCGGCGAAGGAAGCCTTCATCAAGGCGGCGGACATCGCGCATGCCGCGGGACGGCAAGTGGCGCTGACCCTCTCGGACTCTTTCTGCGTCGACCGCTACCGCGCGGAATTCCTCAAGCTGATGCGTGACAAGAAAGTCGATATCGTTTTCGCCAACCAGCACGAATTGCGCTCCCTTTACGAGACCGCGGATTTCGACACGGCCGTCACAGCCTTCCGCAACGAAGGGGTACTGGGCGTCGTCACGCGCTCCGAACTCGGCTCGATCGTCGTCACGCGCGACGAGACCAAGTCAGTGCCGGCTTTCCCGATCGAAAAGCTGGTCGATACGACCGGCGCTGGCGATCTCTTCGCCGCCGGCTTTCTCGCCGGACTCACGATGGGCAAGGATCTCGCGGATTGTGCGCGCCTCGGCGCGCTCGCGGCGGCGGAAGTCATCCAGCATGTCGGCGCGCGCCCGCAGGTGAACCTCGGCAACCTCGCCCGCCAGAACGGCCTGTTGCCGTAACATCTCGCGCCGTCAGTTCGATTGCTGCGGCCCCTGAACCTCATCGGCAGGGGTTACCGGCGGCATGCAATTGTCGCTGGTTCCGTCTGGCGTGGCCGTGCCGGGGCGGTCCGGTGAAGCCGCTTCGCAATTGCGCTGCATGGTCGGCGCGGCGGAATTTACGTAGCCTGAAGCAGAAGGCAGAATCACGCGCTGGTCCGTCGGTGGAGTGGGCGCAGCCTGTGCGCCGGTCGGACCGCCGCCCGTCGGCGCAGCCGGTTGAGTGGCCCCCGGGGGCGTTGGCGCAGCCGGAGCGGTCTGCGCGGCAGCCCAGACCGCAACAGTCAGGGTGAGCAGGGTCGTCGCCATAAAGACAGTCGCGTCGCGAGTGAAACGCGCGGCCGAATATTTGCCCATGCGATACATGTCGAGGCCTCTGGTTGCATAACCCAAGGCTTGAACGCTCGCGCTCCCGATAGGGTTCCGGAGCTTTACAGCTTGCGCAGCGCGACCTTCTCGATTTTGTGATGCTGGTCCTTGGTAAGGATCAGGCTCGCGCGCAACATGGTCGGCAGGATGTTTTCCTCGAGATTGCGCAAGTTGATGCGCGTCCAGATGCCATGCGCCGTGTCGACAGCTTCCTCATCGGTGAGGTCGGCATACTTGCGGAAAAAGGATCGCGGATCGCGGAATGCTGTCTGCCGCAGGCGCATGAAGCGCTCGATATACCATTTCTCCAGCGCCGCCTCTTCGGCGTGCAGATAGACCGAGAAATCGAAGAAATCCGAGACGAAAGGTATTTCGCGACCGGCCTTGCCCGGCTGCAAGACGTTCAGGCCTTCGACGATGAGAATGTCGGGCCGGTCCACGGTGATGAACTTGTCGGGCACGACATCGTAAACGAGATGCGAATAGACGGGCGCCGGCACGTTGCGCTTGCCGGCCTTCACATCCGAAAGAAAACGAATGAGCGCCGCGCCGTCATAGCTTTCGGGAAAGCCCTTGCGCTCCATCAGACCTTCTTCCTGCAGCACGGCATTGGGGAGAAGAAAACCATCTGTCGTGACGAGTTCGACCTTCGGCGTGTTGGCCCAGCGCGAGAGCAGCGCCTGCAGCACACGGGCCGTCGTGGATTTGCCGACAGCGACGGAGCCCGCGACGCCGATGATATAGGGCATCTTGCCGCCGTCTTCCGCGCCCAGAAAACTCCGCGTCGCCTTGAAGAGACCCTGCGTCGCGGCGACATAGAGCGCGAGCAATCGCGACAGAGGCAGATAAATCGCGATCACTTCCTCGACGGAAATCGGGTCGTTGACGGATTGCAGGCGCGCGAGATCTTCGATGGTGAGAGTCAGCGGCGTATCGGCGCGCAAGGCTGCCCATTCCGTCCGCGTGAAATGGCGGTAGGGAGAAAGCTCTGCGGGCACGTCGCCCTTTTCGACCCGGCTGTCCATCATTGAAGATGACGCTTTCAATCCTTCATTTCGGCCGTGCGGCCTTTTCCTCGTGGCCGGACTGGGACGTGCGGCGCTGCAATTCGTCCATCACATCCTGCAACGGAACGCCGCCTGACTGAAGCACGACCAAAAGATGATAGAGGACATCGGCCGCCTCATTGCGCAGGTTTTCGCGGTCGCCCTGCATGCCGGCGATCACGGCTTCCACCGCCTCCTCGCCGAATTTTTTCGCGCAGCGCTGCATGCCCTCTTCGAGCAGGCTCTTGGTGTAGGACTTTTCCGCGCTCGCGGCAGCGCGGCTTTCGACGATCCTTGCGAGATCGGCGAGCGTGAATGCTGACATCACTATCCCCCGGCGCGTGCCCGGCCATGCGGCCGCACGCCCAATTCAGTCCATGCGTACGTTTACGCCCTGGGCGCGCATATGCTGCTTTGCCTGCTGGATCGTAAACTCGCCGAAATGGAAAATCGAGGCGGCCAGGACGGCCGTGGCGTGACCTTCGCGAATGCCGGCGACGAGATGATCGAGATTGCCGACGCCGCCCGAGGCTATGAGCGGTACCGAGACCGCATCGGCGAGGGCGCGGGTGAGCGGAATGTCGAAGCCGGTTTTCGTGCCGTCCTTGTCCATGGACGTCAGCAGGATTTCGCCAGCGCCGAGCGCAACGACTTCCCTCGCGTAATCTATCGCGTCGATGCCCGTCGCCGTGCGCCCGCCGTGGGTAAAGATTTCCCATTTTCCCGGCGCGACGGATCGCGCGTCGATGGCGATGACGACGCACTGGCTGCCGAATTTTTCAGCCGCCTCGCGCACAAGCTGGCGATTGGTCACGGCCGCGGTGTTGATCGACACCTTGTCCGCGCCTGCAAGCAGAAGCTTGCGCATGTCTTCGGTGGTGCGCACGCCGCCGCCGACGGTGAGCGGCATGAAACAGGCCTCCGCCGTGCGCTGGACGATGTCGAGAATCGTGCCGCGATTTTCATGGCTTGCCGTGATGTCCAGGAAGCAGAGCTCGTCCGCGCCCGCCGCATCATAAGCGATGGCGCATTCGACGGGATCACCGGCATCGCGCAGGCCCACGAAGTTCACGCCCTTGACGACGCGCCCGTCCTTCACATCCAGACAGGGAATGACGCGGCTTTTAAGCATTCTGTTTCTCACGCGCGGCGCGAATCATGGCCAGCGCCTCGGTGGGATCGATGCGGCCATCATAGAGCGCGCGCCCACTGATCGCGCCGGCAAGCCGAGCGCAATCGGGCTGCAAAAGCCGCTGTATATCGGCGATCGATGCCAGACCGCCGGAGGCAATCACGGGAATGTTCACGGCATGGGCGAGTTCGAGCGTCGCCTCGACATTGAGGCCCTGCAACGCCCCATCGCGCGATATGTCCGTGTAAACGATGGCGGCGACGCCGGCATTCTCGAACCGCCTGCCGAGTTCGCTGGCCGTCATCGTCGATACGGCGGCCCAGCCTTCCGTTGCGACCATGCCATTCTTCGCATCGATTCCGACGGCCACGCGGCCAGGATAGAGACGGCAGGCTTCTCGGACGAAATCGGGATCTTTCACCGCAGCCGTGCCGATGATGACGCGCCGCACGCCCTTCGAAAGCCAGCCCTCGACCGTCTGCATGTTGCGGATGCCACCGCCGAGTTGCACCGGCATCTTCACGGCTTTCAGAATGTTTTCGACAGCATCGGCGTTGATCGGACGGCCGGCAAAAGCTCCGTCGAGATCGACGACATGCAGATATTCGAAGCCCTGCTCTTCAAAGTTGCGCGCCTGCGCCGCCGGATCGGTATTGAACACGGTGGCACTGTTCATCTCGCCATGAACGAGACGCACGCATTCGCCGCCCTTCAGATCGATTGCTGGAAACAGGATCACGGCGCCCACCTCAGGAAGTTTGCAAGGAGGCCGAGACCGAGCTTCTGGCTCTTTTCCGGATGGAATTGCGTTCCGGCCATGTTGCCCCGCGCCACCATGGCGTTGACGGGACCGCCATATTCAGTCCGGGCGAGAAGACTGTCGGTGCTGCGCGGCACGAGATGATAGGAATGGACGAAATAGGCGTGCAGCCCGTTCTCGCCGGTCGGAATGTCTTTCAGAAGCGCATGATCGCGCTGCAGGTCGAGCGTGTTCCAGCCCATGTGCGGAATTTTCAGCGACGGGTCCGACGGCTCGATGGCGACCACATCTCCCTCGATCCAGCCGAGGCCTTCGGTGACCTCATGTTCGAGGCCGCGCGAAGCCATGAGCTGCATGCCGACGCAGATGCCGAGGAACGGCCGTCCCCTGGCGATCACCGCATCCTGCAACGCGTCGATCATGCCCGGCGTGCGGGCGAGGCCGCGCTTGCAATCGGCAAAGGCGCCGACACCCGGCAGCACGACGCGATCGGCTTTCGAAACATCCTCGGGCGATGACGTGAGCGAGATATCCGCGGCAATGCCGGCTTCCCGCGCCGCACGCTCGAACGCCTTGTGCGCCGAGTGCAGGTTGCCGGATTCGTAATCGATAATGGCGACCTTCATGCGCTGCCTCCGAGCGGCGCGAGGCCATAACTTTCGGAGGCTGCGACCGGGCGCGGACGCGAAGCGGCGGGGGCCTGAATGTGCAAGTCTGGCTGCAAAGCGCTTTCGCTGCGGCGAAGACCATAGACGAGTTCGGCCTCGTTACGCCGGTCGGCAAAAACGACATCGGCGAAGACATAACCACGGCGCGTGAGGCTGCGGCGGCGCAATTGCGCGGCTTCAAAACCGAACAGGAGATGCACCGCAAATTCGCCGGCGGCGACTGCGAATTGCGAAATGCCCAGCCAGTGCGCGAGCGCGCCCATGATAGCCACGATAGCGACCCAGAGAAAAAGGCCGAGCCAGCTTCGCCGGAAAATGCACCAGAACGGCGCGAAGAAAAAGGCAGCCCAGTTGAAGCCCTCGCGCACGAAGATTGCCCGACTCGCCGCCAGCGGGCGGTCGAGGTCGGCGGCAGGCACATGCACGGTATAGATGCTCATTCCGATACTCCGCCCGGAGCGCCTGGTCCGCGGGCTTACAATGTGCCTTTGGTCGACGGCACGACATTCGCCTGCCGGGGATCGATGGCCACGGCTGCACGCAAGGCGCGGGCCAACCCCTTGAAACAAGATTCCGCGATGTGATGGTCGTTGATGCCGTAAAGCGTCTCGACATGCAGCGTGATGCCGGCATTCATGGCGAAAGCCTGGAAAAACTCGCGCACGAGCTGCGTGTCGAATTCGCCGATCTTGCCGCGCTCGAAGTTCGTGCGGAAGACGAGGAAGGCGCGGCCGGAAATGTCGATGGCGACGCGCGTCAGCGTTTCGTCCATCGGCAGGTAGGAATCGGCGTAGCGCACGATGCCCTTCATGTCGCCGAGCGCCTTGCGGAAGGCCTGGCCGAGCGCAATGCCGGTATCCTCCACCGTGTGGTGGAAATCGATGTGCAGGTCGCCCTCGGCGAGAATGTCGAGGTCGAGCAGGCCGTGACGGCCTAGCTGGTCGAGCATGTGATCGAAAAAGCCGATGCCGGTCGCAATTTTCGTCTGGCCCGTTCCATCGAGCCCGACGCTGACCTTTATCTTCGTTTCCTTGGTGGCGCGCTCGACGCTTCCGGTGCGCATGGGGAGCTTTCTCTGCTGAAGTTGCCGGGCTTTTAGCAAGCAGGCGCGGGCTTTGCCACCCAAAAGGCCGCACGGCCCCCCCCCGCCCTTGCATGGCCGTGGCCCTGCCCATAGATGGGGTCCGGACCCGGCATCGAGGGTTCCGGAGACCCTCATGAGCGCCGACAGCCATTCCCGTCCCGAAAGCTGGCACGCCACCACCATTTGCATGGTGCGCAAGGGCGGCAAGACCGTGATCGGCGGCGACGGGCAGGTCAGCCTCGGCCAGACCATTATCAAGGGCAATGCGCGCAAGGTGCGACGACTCGGCAAGGGCGATGTCATCGCAGGCTTCGCCGGGGCTACGGCGGACGCCTTCACCCTGTTCGAAAGGCTTGAGGCCAAGATCGAGCAGTATCCGGGGCAATTGACGAGAGCCTGCGTCGAGCTTGCGAAGGACTGGCGCACGGACCGCTATCTGCGCCGTCTCGAAGCGATGATGCTGGTGGCGGACAAACAGGCCGGACTCATCCTGACCGGCAATGGCGACGTGCTAGAGCCGGAGACAAGCGAGGGCGGCAGCGTCACCGCCATCGGGTCCGGCGGCAATTATGCGCTGGCGGCAGGGCGGGCCTTGCTGCCGCTCGATCTCGACGCGGAAGAAATCGTGCGCCGCGCGATGAAAATCGCTTCCGAAATTTGCGTCTATACCAACGGCAATCTCGTCATCGAGAGCATCGATGGCGGCTGAAACCCGCGGCTGGCCAATATCTTTCGTCCCGGTCGATGCCAGCCACTATGCGATGCTGGAAAGATGGCTGAAGCTTCCACACATGCGCGAGTGGTGGGGCGATCCTGCGACTGAACTCGGATACATTCGCGACATGGTCGAAGGGCGGGATTCCACGAAGCCTTTTCTCATTCTTGTTGACGGCGAGGCCAAGGGTTACATCCAGTACTGGTTCATCGGCCCGCACCAGACCGAAGAATGGGCCCAGGACAATCCCTGGCTGATGGAGCTTCCAGCAGACGCCATAGGCGTCGATCTTTCGATTGGCGATCCTGACCTGCTTTCCAAAGGCGTAGGATCGCAGGCGCTTCAGGCATTCGTATCCATGCTGCGCGAGCAAGGCCATGAAAACATCATCATCGATCCCGATCCTGAAAATCATCGCGCCGTAAGCGCCTACAGGAAGGCGGGCTTTCGCCCTGTTCCGAATCTCGAAGGACGGACGGAAGGCGTATTGATCATGCAACACGTTCCCGGCGCGAGCGCGTCAGTTAAGTAACCAGACCAGCGAGACACGTATGACCGATTTTTCCCCGCGCGAGATCGTTTCCGAACTCGACCGCAACATTGTCGGACAGGCGGCCGCCAAGCGCGCGGTTGCCATCGCCTTGCGCAATCGCTGGCGCAGGCTTCGGCTCGAAGGCCAGATGCGCGAAGAGGTTCTCCCGAAGAACATCCTGATGATCGGCCCTACAGGCTGCGGCAAGACCGAGATATCGCGCCGGCTCGCCCGGCTCGCCAACGCGCCCTTCCTCAAGGTGGAAGCCACAAAATTCACCGAGGTCGGCTATGTCGGTCGCGATGTCGAACAGATCATCCGCGATCTCGTCGAGGTCGCGATCTCCATGACGAAGGAGACGCAACGCAAGGGCATGAGCGCAAAGGCCCATCTGGCGGCGGAAGAGCGGGTGCTCGATGCGCTCGTCGGCGCCAACGCCTCGCCGGCGACACGCGATTCCTTCCGCAAGAAATTGCGCAACAACGAACTCGACGACAAGGAAATCGAGGTCGAGATCGCCTCGCAAGGTTCGGGCGTACCGATGTTCGAGCTGCCCAACATGCCGGGCGCCTCCATCGGCGCGATCAATCTCGGCGACATTTTCGGCAAGATGGGCGCGCGCGGCAAGCCGCGGCGCGTGATGGTCAAGGACGCCTACGAACCGCTGCTGACGGAAGAAGCGGACAAGCTGCTCGATCAGGACAAGCTGGTGCGAGACGCGATCCACGAAGTTGAAAACAACGGCATCGTCTTTCTCGACGAGATCGACAAGATCTGCACCCGCGAGGGTCTCAAGGGCGGCGAAGTTTCACGCGAGGGCGTGCAGCGCGACCTCTTGCCGCTGATCGAGGGCACCACCGTTTCGACCAAGCACGGGGCGGTGAAGACCGACCACATTCTCTTCATCGCATCGGGCGCTTTTCACGTCGCAAAACCATCTGATCTGCTGCCGGAATTGCAGGGCCGCCTGCCGATCCGCGTCGAGCTTTCGCCGCTGACCGAAGAAGATTTCCGCCGCATCCTCACCGAGACCGAAGCGAGCCTCACCAAACAGTATGTCGCGCTGATGAAGACCGAGGGCGTCGACCTGCAATTTACGGACGACTCAGTCGACGCCATTGCGAAGATCGCGGTGCAGGTGAATTCGACGGTCGAAAACATCGGCGCGCGGCGGCTGCAAACCGTTATGGAACGCGTGCTCGACGATATTTCTTTCACCGCGCCGGACAGGTCGGGAGAAGCCATCGTCGTCAACGCGGCCCTTGTCGAGAAGAATGTCGCCGGGCTCGCCTCCAATGCGGACTTGTCTCGTTTCATCCTTTAAAATTGAATCCAGTCTGCGGTTCGTATCTGCTCCTACTGTGCGGGGGCGCGCCGTTCGGCTGCAGTAGCGAACAGGCGGTATTGCTTTTGACTCTGGCCCGCCGGGTGCGATAAGCCAGCGCCCGAAGTCTGGCGCCCGTTTCCCCGGCGCGTTCCTCACAATCACTCGGAGAGTTCCGAAGATGGCGCAATTCAAGCCGCTCGTTTTTTCCGGCGTGCAGCCGACGGGAAATCTGCATCTCGGCAACTATCTCGGCGCGATCGTGAAGTTCGTGGAGATGCAGAAGACGCACGACTGCATCTACTGCGTGGTGGACATGCATGCGATCACGGTTCCGCAGGATCCGGCGCAACTGAAGTCGAGCATCCGCGAAGTAACTGCGGCCTTCATTGCAGCCGGCATCGATCCAAAGGCGCATATCGTCTTCAACCAGAGCCAGGTGGCCGAGCACGCCGAACTTGCCTGGGTGTTCAATTGCGTCGCGCGCATGGGCTGGCTCAATCGCATGACGCAGTTCAAGGAGAAGGCGGGCAAGGACCGCGAGAACGTCTCGGTCGGCCTCTTTGCCTATCCCGCGCTGATGGCGGCCGACATTCTCGTCTATCGCGCCACCCATGTGCCTGTTGGCGAGGACCAGAAGCAGCATCTCGAACTGTCGCGCGACATCGCGCAGAAGTTCAACAATGACTTCGCAGAGTCCATCGCGCTCTGCGGCCATGGCGACGCCTTCTTCCCGCTGCCAGAGCCCCTGATCCAGGGGCCAGCGACGCGCGTAATGAGCCTGCGCGACGGCACGAAGAAAATGTCGAAATCGGACCCGTCCGATTATTCGCGCCTCAACCTGACTGACACAGCAGACATCATCGCGCAGAAGGTTCGCAAGGCGAAGACAGATCCGGAAGCGCTGCCCTCGGAAACCGCAGGCCTTGCCGGACGCGCGGAGGCCGACAATCTCGTCGGCATCTATGCGGCGCTCGACAATCGCAGCAAGGACGACGTGTTGCGCGAATTCGGCGGCGGCAACTTCTCGACATTCAAGAACGCGCTTGTCGATCTCGCCGTCGCGAGACTGGGGCCGGTCGGAGCGGAGATGAAGAGGCTCGTCGGCGATCCCGCCTATATCGACAGCGTTTTGCTCGACGGCGGACGCAGGGCGCGGGAAATTGCCGCGCCTAACATGAAGGCCGTCAAGGAAATTCTGGGCTTCATCGGCTGAGCTGGCGTGCATCAACAGTCTTGCGAAGATTTGAACCTGCTGGCACGATGATGCTTGGCGGCAGGCGGAGTGCGCCGGAATGACAGGCACGAGGCGGCGGTCCTACGAAGAGGGGCATCGGCCCAAATATCTGATCGTCATCGACGGCAGCGAGGAATGCGGCCGGGCGATCTATTTCGCGGCGAAGCGTTGCGCGCGCATTTCGGCCGGTCTCGTCATGCTCGCCGTCACCGATGTTGAGGGTTTCGATCAGTGGCTCGGCGTCGGCGACGTGATGAAGCAGGAAGCCAACGACGCCGCAGAGAAAACGCTGGACGATGCGGCAGCAAAGTGCCGCACGATCTCCGGCATCGAGGCGGAGCGGGTCGTGCGCAACGGCTCAAAAGCCGATGTCATCAAGGCGCTCATCAACGAGGATCGCGACATCATATTCCTTGTTCTGGCGGCGGCAACAGGATCGGACGGGCCGGGCCCGTTGGTTTCGATGCTGGCCGGAAAGGCAGCCGGCACGTTCCCGGTTCCTGTCGTGATCGTTCCCGGCGACCTCGCGGACGAAGAAATCGACGCGCTGGCATAAGGCTCGCTCATTTGGACCTCAGCGCCAGGACTCTACGCGACGCAGTTCTTCCGTATCTCGAACCCTATCCGCTGCTTCGCCGGCTGATGAATGCGCGCAAGCCTCCCAACTGGGAGACGCTTTCCTTTTCGGATAAGATTGCGTGGCAATGCGACAATCCCGATCCCGCCATCGATTACGCCGCCATGGCGGACAAACATCGCGTGAAGGAGATTGTAAGGGACAAGTTTCTGGTTCCTGCGACTTTCCTTTATGCGCGCGCGCCGGAAGAAATCGATGCGCAGGCTCTGCCTGCAACATATGTGATGAAAGCCGCTCATGGCTGGAACATGTCGTTGCTTGTCGAAGATCGAATCGCTCTTGGCGACAATCACAAGCGCGACGATTCGGGTCAACGCGCCGACACGCGCTATCTACGAGAAGTCGCGCATTCGTGGCTCTCATCTGAAGCAGAACATGATCGGCGTCGAGTTGAACGGCAATATCTGTTCGTCAAGCCGGGCATCATGATCGAAGAGTTGTTGAAGCCGGTGGATTACGAATTGAAGCTTCTGCTGTTTCGTGGCCGTATGCGCTTTGCCCAGGTGTTCTATCGGGGCTTCGAACACAGTGACTTCCGTTACCGGCACTTCGATGAAAACTGGACAGAAATCGAGCCCGACGAAGACGTCAGACCCCATTACGAATTGAACGGCGGCGACATCGCAATTCCGTCCGAAGAGATGTTGAGCAATCTATTCGCCCTTTGCTCCGGCATCGATCATGTGCGTGCGGACTTTTATCATTGCCGCGGTCGATATTATTTCTCGGAATTCACGTTCACACATAATGGGCTGGGTGGGCCGGGCTTCATCGGCAGCCTCGACAAAGCCCTAGGCGCCTTCTGGCTGCGTTGAAGGCAATTTAGCGTTGGGCTTGCGCTCTCGGCTGCGCCAGACGAAAGGCATCAGCAACAGCCGCCAGAGACTTGTTTCCTTCGGGTCGCGAAAATATTCGAGGCCAAGCTGCATCTGCGGATGATCGGCATAGGGCCGCGTCTTCGCGGTGCCGAAGAGATAGTCGTAAATCGGAAAGGCTGCGCTGAAATTGCTGTCCGTATAGGTGCGGTCGCTGCAATGATGCAGCCGGTGATAATCGGGCGTGACGATGGCGCGCCGCAAAATGCGATCCAGCCCTTCCGGTAGGCGGATGTTGCTGTGCGCGATGATGCTGATCGACATCTTGAGAAGCTGATAGGAAATGACGACTGCCGGCGGAAAGCCCATCAACAGGATCACGGGTATCGCCAGCGGCGCATTGACGAAAAGTTCGAGCGGGTGATTGCGATAGGTGGTCGTAAAGTCGAGTTCGGTGTCGCTGTGATGCACGGCGTGAATGCGCCAAAGCGCCGGTATGGCGTGTAACGCGCGGTGAAACCAGTAGGCGACGAACTCGAAGACGAGGATCGCAATCAGCAACATCGGCCAGAAGCCGAGTGTTCCGTCGCCCATCAGTCCCGCGCCAAAACGCACAGTCCACCATGAGGCCACGATCATTGCCAATAGCGAAACGAAATTAGCGTTGATGAGATCGAAAATCGTAAGTGAGAGATTGCTGGCCCAGCGCGCCCGCAGGCTCGGCGCTTCCGCGCGCCGCTGGGCGAACGATTCGAGGACGGCTGCAACGATCATGATCGCAGCCGTTCCAACGAAGAGGACTGTTCCTTCGTTGTCCTGAAGAAACTTTTCCAAATGTAAAAAATCCGCCCGAGCCGCCCGCGGCGCAGGCGAGCATGTCTTATTTCTGGAAGGCCGACCGACGGATGCGAAGCGCAATCACGGCCGCGACTGCCACCACGCTCAGTGTGACGAGAGCTAGGTCCGGGGCCGATGACACGAAGGCCGGCGCGCCGCCATGGAGGCTGACGACGGACATTGCGCTGGCCGGGGTGGCAAGCGCGCAAATGGCACCAAGCGAAGCGAGAATCTTCATGAAAAAGCCTTTCGGTGCGGAGTTACATGCGCAAGCTAAGGCCAACCTTAACGAGTCGTCAACAGGCGCTTCTCATGGATCGGCCTTGCCTGGAAACATTGCTTTTTCGACGGCAAACGCCGATATCATAGACCAGATTGCCTTGCTGCCGCCCAAAGGACCGCAAAATGTTCATCCAGACCGAAGCGACGCCAAATCCGGCGACCCTCAAGTTCCTGCCCGGCAAGACGGTGATGGAAGCCGGGGTGCTGGAATTCAAGAATTCGGACGAGGCCCGGCGCTCGCCGCTCGCAGCTGCGCTGTTCGGCGTTGACGGCGTGAGCGGCGTCATGTTCGGCTTCGATTTCATCGCCGTCTCCAAGGACAACGGGGAATGGCAGCACCTGAAGCCCGCGATTCTCGGCGCGATCATGGAGCATTTCATGAGCGGCGCGCCGTTGCTCAACGACGACGCGGTCACTGTAACAAGCGATGGCGAGGAGTTTTTCGCGCCTGAAGACGCCGAAACCGTCGAAACCATCAAGGAATTGCTTGAGACGCGCGTGCGTCCGGCAGTCGCCAGCGATGGCGGCGACATTACTTTCCGCGGATTTCGCGACGGTACCGTCTATCTCACGATGAAGGGCGCCTGCGCCGGCTGCCCATCATCCACGGCCACTCTCAAGAGTGGTATCCAGAACCTTCTCAAGCATTTCGTGCCGGAAGTGCGCGAAGTCGAACAGATGACGGTCTGACTTTTCGGACACTTTGCCTCCATGCGCATTCTCGCCATCGACACGGCGCTCAACACCGTCGCAGCCTGCGTCTGGGACGATCACGAGAGCCGGGTTGTCGCCAGCGAGGCGATGCCCGTCGAGCGCGGCCATGACGAGCACCTGTTGCCGCTGGTCGAACGCGTTTTGGCGAAGACCGACGAGGGTCTGGATCACATCGACCGGATCGCTGTGACGATCGGGCCGGGTTCGTTCACCGGCATCAGGATCGGGATTGCCGCCGCCCGGGCGATCGGCCTCGTTCGCAACATTCCCGTCATCGGCGTTCCCACGCTGATCGCTTTTGCGGCGCCTTTCATCGGCAAGGGAGAGGCCGCCGTCGCAGCCCTGATCGACGCCCGCCACGGGCAGGTCTATGCGCAGGTCTTTTCGGCCATCGGCAAATGCATTGTCGAACCGCGGATACTGCCTATGGCAGCGGCAATCCGGCTGATCGGCAGCGGGCCGGTATTCCTGACCGGAAATGCGGCGCAGGTGGCGGCCATCGAAGCCTGGTCATCCGGGCTCAAGGCGGAAGTCGCGGGCGAGACCGGCGCGCCCGAAATTTCCTATATCGCGCGCCTCGGCGCCCTCGCCGAACCTTCGGCCTCGCCGCCGGTGCCGATGTATCTCGCCGAAACCAGCTACAAGCGGGTGCAGCCCAGCCGCCTCACGGCGCAAACCTACTCCCCATGATCGACATGTTCTCGCTGCTGCGGCGGCGCAGCCCCCACACGCTGGAACATCTTCGCGCGGAACATGCGGCCGACTGCGCACGCCTTCATGCGCTATATTTCTCGCATCCGTGGAGCGTGAACGAGTTTGAGAGCCTGATCGCGAGCGCGAACGTTCACGGCGCTGCAGCGCTGGATGGAGCGGGGAAAGTCCTAGGCTTCGTGCTCGTGCGCCTTGCGGCGGACGAAGCGGAGATTCTCACCATTGCAGTCGACAAATCGGCGCGAAAACAGGGTATTGGCCGCGAGTTGCTGGAGAATCAGGCGGAAAGCCTCCGGCGCAATCGCGTGCGCAAGCTGTTTCTCGAAGTCGACGAGGACAATGCCGCCGCGCGCAAGCTCTACGGCAAATTCGGTTTCACCCAGGCCGGCATGCGGCCCGGCTACTACCGCACGGCGAGCGGCAAGCCGGCGAATGCGCTGATCCTGTCCTGCGATCTCGGATAGAGCGGAACAGCAATTTCATCATGCTTTTGCGCGGGAAGTCGCGTAGAAGGCGTGGAAATCTCCCTGCCAGCAGCGTCATGTCCGATATCGAAACCCTTCCCGCCGATACAGCCAGCCGCTACACGATCGCCGCGGACAGCGACGCGCGTGCGCCCAAGCGCAAGGTACAAATCCGCTCCTTCGGTTGCCAGATGAATGCCTACGATGCGACGCGCATGGGCGATCTGCTGGAGAAGGAAGGCTACGAGGAAACGGCGACGCAGGACGACGCCGATCTCGTGATCCTCAACACCTGTCACATCCGGGAAAAGGCGTCGGAAAAGATTTTTTCCGAACTCGGCAAGCTGCGCATGGCCAAGCAGGACCGCGCCAACAGCGCCGCGCCGCTGCGCATCGCCGTTGCCGGCTGCGTGGCGCAGGCCGAGGGACAGGAAATCCGCCGCAGGCAGCCGGCGGTCGATGTCGTCGTCGGGCCGCAAAATTATCACCGCCTGGGCGACTTGCTCCGGCAAGCGGATGAGAAGGGCAGCGCGGTCGATACGGAATTCCCGGTCGAGGACAAGTTCGATCACCTCATTGCGCCATCGCGCAAAAGACTGGCGCAGCGTGGCGTTTCGGCTTTCGTCACTGTGCAGGAAGGTTGCGACAAGTTCTGCACCTTCTGTGTGGTGCCCTATACGCGCGGCGCCGAGACATCCCGCACACCGGAAAGCATTCTGGCCGAGGTGCGCGAACTCGCTGAAGGCGGCATTCGCGAAGTGACACTGATCGGGCAGAACGTGAACGCCTATCATGGCGCGGACGGGAACGGCCATGACTGCTCGCTGGCCGGCCTCATGCAGAAAGCGGCCGCCATCGAAGGCATCGCGCGCATCCGCTACACGACGAGCCACCCGCGCGACATGGCCGACGATCTCATCGCAGCGCATCGCGATCTGGCCGCGCTGATGCCGTTCCTGCATCTGCCGGTGCAGTCCGGTTCCGATCGAATCCTCGAAGCCATGAACCGTAATCATACGGCGCTGGATTACATAGAACGCGTCCGCCGGATTCGCGCGGCGCGGCCCGATATTGCCCTTTCGTCCGATTTCATCGTCGGCTTTCCCGGCGAGAGCGAAGAGGATTTCCGCGCTACGCTGGCGCTGATCGAGGAGGTGACATTCGCCTCCAGCTATTTCTTCAAATATTCGGTTCGTCCCGGCACGCCCGCAGCCACGCTGGAGAATCAAATCGACGAAGCGACCAAGAGCGAACGTCTCGCGCGTCTACAGAAGCTTGTGGACAGTCAGCGCCATGCCTTCAATTCAGCCACGGTCGGACGACGGCTTGACGTATTGTTCGAGCGGGAAGGTCGCCATGCCGGACAGATTGTCGGCAAGACGCCCTATCTGCAGGCGGTCGCCGTCGACGCGCCGCGCGAGTTGATTGGTCAGTGCGTCGAGGTGGAAATCACGCAATCGGGATCGAATTCCCTGTTCGGGCGTATTGTGTGAGTCCTGCTGTCACAATCTTGTGGCCGAAGCCGGCCAGGACGGGATGATGAAGCCACAGAATCCGGGACGTACTTCTCAAGCCATCGCAACCGAGACTGCGCCGATGCGGCTTGTGCCGCAGCAAGGACGGGAAGCCGGACGAGACGGCGAGACCGGTGAAATCACCATCGCCTTCGACGACAATCGTTTCGCCTCGATCGTTTTCGGCCAATACGACCAGAACCTCGCCCGCGTCGAACGCCGCCTCGGCGTCACCGCGCAGGCCAGCGGCAATCATATCACCATCAAGGGACCGGCCGAGGCCTGCCAGAACGCACGGCGCGTGTTCGAGAATCTATATGCGCGCGCGAAACAGGGCCAGCGCATCGCGCTCGGCGATGTCGACGGCGCGTTACATGAGACGCTGGCGCAGGGGCTGCTCTTCCCCGCCGACGAAAAGGCTCCGCGCACATCCTTCGCGCAAATCGCGACCCGCAAGCGCGGTGCAATCCGCGCCCGCAACGCTGCGCAAGACAGCTACATCCAGCTTCTGCGCAAGCATGAACTCGTGATCGCCGAGGGACCGGCGGGAACCGGCAAGACCTGGCTCGCTGTCGGCCACGCCGTGCAATTGCTGGAGCAGGGTGTTGTCGAGCGATTGATCCTGTCGCGGCCTGCCGTCGAAGCGGGCGAGCGGCTCGGCTTTCTGCCCGGCGACATGCGCGAGAAGGTCGATCCCTATCTGCGCCCCGTCTTCGATGCTCTGCATGATTTCATGGACCCGCGTCTTGTCGAGCGCGGTTTGACGACCGGCATGATTGAAGTGGCGCCGCTCGCCTTCATGCGCGGACGCACGTTGTCGAACGCTTGCGTCCTTCTCGACGAAGCGCAGAACGCGACGGCGATGCAGATGAAGATGTTCCTGACGCGCCTCGGCGAGGGATCGCGCATGATCATCTGCGGCGATCCCAGCCAGATCGATCTTCCCTATGCGCAGAAGTCCGGGCTGGTCGAAGCCATCGAAATTCTCGTCGGCCTCGAAGGCATCGGTCATGTGGTGTTCGGCGAAGGCGATGTCGTGCGTCACGATCTTGTGGCGCGTATCGTGAGGGCTTACGAGGCGCGGGCGCGCGCCAAACTCGAAAACAAGACCGACAGCTGACTGTCCGCCATGGCTTCGGAAATAGACGTCATCGTCGAAACGGACGGTTGGAGAGCGGATTTCGATCCCGACGATTTGTCGCAAATTTGCATCAAGGCTGCTGCTAAAGGACGCCGCGCGGTTCCCCGCAAATCTTGGGAGGTGAGCGTCGTTTTTTCTTCCGACAAACAGTTGCGCGAACTCAATCGCCAGTGGCGAAAGATCGACAAGCCGACGAATGTTCTTTCTTTTCCGGTGCCTTCGCCCGGCAAGGGCGCGCCAGTCATACCGCTTGGCGATATCATTCTCGGATTGGAAACGGTGAAGCGGGAAGCGGAAGAGCAGAACAAGACTTTTCGCGACCACACGGCGCATCTGATCGTCCATGGATTTCTGCACCTGATCGGCTATGATCACGAGACCGACCAACAAGCGGAAGAAATGGAAGGAGAGGAAACCGGCATTCTCGCCGCCCTCGGGATTGCAAACCCGTATGAAGGCGATTGGCGCCCCGAGACTGCCGCCTGACCGATTATGAACGACGACCCTTCAAGTAATGGCAAAACCGAACGCAGCGGGCTGTTCGACCGCTTGCGCAATTTGTTCGGCGCTCAACAAACCTCGGTGCGCGAAGATATTGAAGAAGCGCTCGAAGAATCTTCCGAAGGCGACCTGAGCGCGCAAGAGCGCTCCATGTTGCGCAGCGTTCTCGGCCTGCACGAAATGCGCGTGCGCGACGTGATGGTGCCGCGCACTGATATCACCGCCATCGAGAAGAGCGACTCTCTCGGGCATGTCCTGAAACTGTTTCGTACGGCAGGGCATTCGCGCCTGCCGGTCTATGATGGCAGCCTCGATGCCCCGCAGGGCATGGTCCATATTCGCGACTTCCTCGAATTGCTGGCGAAAATGTCAGCCGACGCCGGCAGCTCGCTGAGAGCCAAGTTGCAGGGCAAGGCACCGGAATATGCCGGCGAAACATTCGGCGCGATCGACCTGTCGAAGCCCATTCCCGTTTCGAAAGTGCTGCGCCCCGTATTATTCGCGCCGCCGTCGATGCCTGTGCTCGACCTTCTGGTGCGGATGCAGGCGCAGCGCACCCACATAGCCCTCGTGATCGACGAATATGGCGGTACGGACGGGCTCGTCTCCATCGAAGACATCGTCGAGGTCATCGTCGGCGATATCGAGGACGAACACGATATCGACGAGACGCCGCGCATCGAGAGTACGGGCGAGGGGACTTTCATCATCGACGGGCGAGCGGGGGTCGATCAGGCCATTGCAGTGACGGGCGTCGATTTCATGTCGACAGGCGAGGCCGAAGACATCGAAACGGTGGGCGGATTCGTCGCGACTGTCGCCGGCCGCATTCCCGAAAAAGGCGAAATCATAGCGCTCGCCGGAGAATGGGAATTCGAAATCGCCGATGCGGACCGGCGGCGCGTGAAACGCGTGACCTTGCGCCGCAAAGCGGTCCCAGAGACAGCCGCACAGAGCTAGCCGCTATGGTATGAGTTCTTCTCTGCGAATCACGCACGCATTCATGGCGTGGGGCATCGCGGTCTCGGAGAAGGCGGAGCTTGCGACAGGACGGCATTATCGTCAGGGCGGCGCATCGCGTGATTCTGTCCGCCGGATGGGAGCGCCGGATCATCGCCTTCATCGCTGGCGCCGTTGGCGCGCTCGCGATGGCCCCTGTCGATCTATTTCCCTTGCTTGCTGTGCCGATGTGCGTCGCCGTCTGGCTGATCGATGGCTCCGCGCAGGCGAGCGCAAAAACGGGCAGTTTGTCTCTCATGCGTTCCGCCATCGCGGCGGCGAAAGATGGCTGGTGGCTCGGCTTCGGCTATTTCGTTGCAGGCCTATGGTGGCTCGGCGCAGCATTCCTGGTGGAAGCAGACCAGTTCGCATGGGCATTGCCGCTCGGAGTTCTCGGCCTGCCTGCCGGACTCGCACTCTTCACGGCCCTCGGTTTTTTCGTCGCCCGCCTGCTGTGGTCGAGCGGGGCGGCCCGCATTCTCGCGCTCGCCGCAGGCGTTGGTATTTCGGAATGGCTGCGCGGAATAGTTCTTACGGGATTCCCGTGGAACAGTTTTGGACTGGCGCTCGGCGGCAATCTTGTTCTCGGACAGGCCGCGGCCATTGTCGGCCTGCATGGTTTGACTTTCGCCGCCATCGCGATTGCCGCAAGTCCGGCCACACTGGCCGATGGCGTCCTCCGCAGACGCTGGTGGAAACAGCCTGTCGGCTACGCCCTGATTGCACTTGCAGGGCTGACTGTATTCGGCGCGCTGCGCCTTGCAGGCAACCAGACCAGTTATGCGGCGCAGCCACGGCTTCGCATCATGCAGCCGAACCTGCCGCAGGATGCGAAGTTCAAGGTCGAGAACAAGGATGAAATCCTCGACCATTATATTCGTCTCTCCGGAAGCACGACGGTGGACCATCCCGAGGGGCTCGCGACCGTCACGCATCTGATTTGGCCGGAATCGGCTTTTCCCTTCATCATTTCGCGCGATGCGGAAGCGCTTGCCAAGGTCGGTGCGATCATCGCGCGTGGCGCCCATCTTATCACCGGCGCGGCGCGCGCCGAACCGCCGCGCGACAGCAAAGCCGGCCGCGGCGCGCAGCGGGCGAGCTATTTCAATTCCATCCATGTGATCGAGGCGGGCGGCGCTATTGCCGACACCTACGACAAGGTGCATCTGGTGCCCTTCGGCGAATATCTGCCCTTCGCACGATTGCTCGAGGCGCTACGCCTGCGCCAGTTCGTGCATATTCCCGGCGGTTTCGAACCGGGAGCGCGGCAGCGGCCCCTTGCCGTTCCCGGCCTGCCGGGCGTTGCGCCGCTCGTCTGTTACGAGGCGATTTTTCCCGGCGAGGTCATTCCGAGGATTGGCGGCGCAGAGCGTCCGGGAGTGATGCTCAATGTCACCAATGACGCCTGGTTCGGGATCACGCCAGGACCGCATCAGCATTTCGCGGCAGCGCGGCTGAGGACCATCGAAGAAGGATTGCCGCTGGTGCGCGCGGCGAATAACGGGATCTCGGCGGTCATCGATTCCTACGGTCGTGTCGTGGCGAGACTCGGACTCGGCGAGACAGGCGTGCTCGACAGCCGCCTTCCTGTCGCCGGATCGCCGACGCCGTTCAGCCGGTGGCCGCTCGCGGGGCCTGGCTTGCTCGCGGCGCTGATGCTGGCGGGCGCGCTGTTCCTGCGGCGGCGGTCACATTCCATCTGACGCCACAAGCCCTGTCGGATCTCGCCACGTTGCATTCGCCCGCCGACACTCGTATGACGCGAGTGAACGTCTGTCACGCTTCCGCGGACGAGGGAGAGAGAATGCGGTCGCCGAATCCGATCGACAAGCATGTCGGCGCACGCGTGCGAATGCGCCGCATCATGCTCGGCTATAGTCAGGAGAGACTGGCGGAATCGCTCGGCGTCACATTTCAGCAAGTACAGAAATACGAAAAAGGCACCAATCGCATCGGCGCCAGCCGCCTGCAGGAAATTTCCAAGACGCTGCAAGCGCCGCCCGCCTTCTTCTTCGAGGGCGCGCCGACGGGAGATGTCCCAACAGAAATGGGATTTCGCGAAGACCCCTCCGCCGCCTATGTGACCGACTTCCTTTCCACTGCCGAAGGCCTTCAATTGAATAAGGCTTTCGCCCGGATCAAGGACGCCAAGGTGCGTCGCCGCATCCTCGAACTCGTGATGTCGCTCGCGCCTCCCGACGAAGAAACGGTCAATAAGCAGGGCGGCGGCGCAGTGTCCTGATTGGGCGGCATCCCGTTCGCTTTACAGAACAAATTCGGCAAATTCGCTTGACCGAACGAACGCCCCCTGCCAAATAGGCGCGCTTTCCGGCGACCCTGCCGGAGCTCGAGCCGTCAGTTCCTCGCATCGCGAATTGTCGCCTGCCGGTTTCGAATGAGCTTCAATCCGCAAGCCGCAAACCGGAGGCATCGCCGTGGCGCGTCAGAGCTATTTGTTTACCAGCGAATCTGTTTCGGAAGGTCATCCGGACAAAGTCAGCGATCGCATTTCCGATGAAGTGGTCGACGCCTTCTATCGCGAAAGCGCAGCGGCGAAGCTCGATCCGTGGGCTGTCCGCGCAGCTTGCGAAACCCTCTGCACGACCAACCGCGTCGTCATCGCCGGCGAATATTCCAACACGCCGAAGAGCGTCACCGTGCAAATGATCCAGGATCTCGCCCGCAAGGCGATCAAGGACATCGGCTACGAGCAGGACGGCTTCCACTGGGCCAACGCCAACATCGAAGTGCTGCTGCACGGCCAGTCGGCCGACATCGCGCAGGGCGTCGACGCCAAGCAGCCGACCAACAAGGAAGAGGGCGCGGGCGACCAGGGCATCATGTTCGGTTATGCCTGCCGTGAAACGCCCGAGCTGATGCCGGCGCCGCTCTATTACAGCCACAAGATCCTTCACGACCTCGCCATCGCGCGCAAGGCGGGCAAGGGCGATGTCGGCCTGCTCGGCCCGGACTCCAAGAGCCAGGTCACCGTTCGCTACGAAAACGGCAAGCCGGTCGGCGTGACCGCCATCGTCGTCTCGCACCAGCACCTCGTGCAGGACTGGAGCTCGGCGAAAGTTCGCGAAGTGATCGAGCCCTATGTGCGCAAGGCGCTCCCGGAAGGCTGGATCACCAACGACACCGCCTGGCACATCAACCCGACCGGCGCGTTCTACATCGGCGGTCCGGACGGCGACTGCGGCCTCACGGGTCGCAAGATCATCGTCGACACCTACGGCGGTGCGGCCCCGCACGGCGGCGGCGCGTTCTCCGGCAAGGATCCGACCAAGGTGGACCGCTCGGCTGCCTATGCCTCGCGTTACCTCGCCAAGAACGTAGTCGCGGCCGGCATCGCCGATCGCTGCACGATCCAGCTCGCCTACGCCATTGGCGTCGCCCGTCCGCTGTCGATCTATGTCGACACGCATGGCACCGGCAAGGTCGACGAAGCGAAGATCGAGAAGGCCCTCGCCGAGTGCATGAACCTGACGCCGCGCGGCATCCGCACGCATCTCGACCTCAACAAGCCGATCTATGCGCGCACCTCGGCCTATGGCCATTTCGGCCGCACGCCGGACGCCGAAGGCGGCTTCTCCTGGGAGAAGACCGATCTGGCCGACGCGATCAAGAAGGCCGTCTGATCCTACTTCCTTCACGGTATTGAACGGGCGGCCTTGTGCCGCCCGTTTTCTTTGTTACTGGCGCAGTGGCGCAATAATTCGCAGGGCTCAGCATGAACGGCGTGCCGGAGGCGTTTCACCGCAAGCTGCATTCCTACGGCCGGCGCAGGGGCAAGACCCTGCGCACTCACCATCGCGGCCTCATGGACCATGAATTGCCGCGCCTCGAAATCGATCCCGCTTCGCTCGCCGGCAATGCCTTCGCGCCTTTCGGCAAGACGTACGACGCGCTATGGCTCGAAGTGGGATTTGGCGGCGGCGAACATCTCGCCAACGATGCGCAGCAAAATCCCGACATCGCCATCATCGGCTGCGAGCCGTTTCTCAACGGCGTTGCGAAGCTGCTGGCGTTGATCGAGGAACAGGGTCTCGAGAACGTGCGCGTTTTCCCCGGCGATGCGCGCGAATTGATCGCGGCGCTGCCGGATCGCAGTCTGTCGCGCGTCAATATCCTCTATCCCGACCCGTGGCCGAAGCTGCGGCAAAAAAAGCGCCGCTTCGTCAGCGATGAAAATCTTGCCGCGCTGGCGCGCACGATGAAGCCCGGCGCGCATCTGCGATTTGCGACCGACATCGACGACTACAGCGCATGGGCGCTCGAGCGCATCCTGCGTTCGCCGCATTTCGATTGGCCGGCCAGATCGGACGAGGATTGGTTGACGCCGTGGGAAGGGTGGCCCTCGACGCGCTACGAACAAAAAGCGCTGCGCGAAGGCAGGAAGCCGGTCTATCTCACATTCGTTCGGAACGATCGGCCCGCAGGCTGAAGGATCTTATTCAAGCTGCCGTTTTAGATTGGCGCTGTCTTGCCATAGCGATGCAGGCTGGAGCCGTGCGCGCTGAGCCACGCTTCGGCGCGATCCGTCTCGGGACAGATCGATTTCACAAGCTTCCAGAAACGAGGCGAGTGATCGAGATGCACGAGATGACATACCTCATGCGCGGCGAGGTAATCGAGCACGAAGGCGGGCGCAAGAATGAGACGCCACGAGAAGTTCAGATGTCCCGCAGACGTGCATGAACCCCACCGGCTCGATGTGTCCCGCAAGGTCACACGCAGCGGTTGCTTGCCGATGGCAGTCGCATGTTTGCGCACGGCCGCTTCGAGATCGCGCCTGGCGCATTGCCTGAGATAATCGGCGATGCGGCGCGCGACATGTTCGGCGCCACCGGCAACGCACAGGAGATTGCCGTTGCCGAACAGTGCAAACTCTTTCTCCACCCAAACCGCGCCTCGCGCATTCGACCGGTGAACGATCTTGTGGTCTTCGCCACGGAACGGAATGACTTCGCCGTTTGCGAAAGGGACCGGAGACGGAAGCCTGCGCAAGCGCGCCCCGATCCACGCGGCATGTCGCTCGGCAAAGTCGCGCGCATCGGCGATTGCACCGCGGCGTGGCATCGTCAACGTGACGTCACGCGATGCGGCCCGAATACGCAAAGTAAAGCGGCGTGCCGCCGGCGCGCGCTTCAAAAGCACGCGATAGGTTTCGCCGGAATGATTGATGTCCAGATAGCCCGTCATTGCTACTCGGAGATGCGATCGCAAGCCACACGCCCAAACGTGGACGGTGTCGGCCGTCAGCGAATCATTACCGGGGAATCATAACCGATTTCGTAAGCCATCGCGCAACGGGAACGGCGCTCATGCGACATCGCGCAAAAAAGCAGATGAATTGAGACCCGTCTGTCCGGAAAACTCAAAGGCGCTCTTAACCAAAACAGCCGGCGAAGAGATCGCAAAAAAACCCGCCATGCGCGGCGGGTTTTCGAAGCTTCAAGGCGACGAGGATCAGTTGGACGTCTGACCTTTGCCGTCCGTTGTCCCACTGTTGCGCGGATCGGTCGGCGGCGATGTCGGCTTGCCGTCGTCCTTGTTAGGCAGCTTCTTCGCGTTCAAGTCGGTGGGAACCGCGCTGGGTTTCGGCTTGTCCTTTGCCGATTGCGCAACCACAGGAACAATGGCGAGAGGCGCAACGAGCGCAGCGGCGGCAATGAGGCTCACAATGCGTTTCATGGATATGCTCCTTCGATAGCGATGCGGAGAGAGCGCTCCCCGCACGATCGAAGGATCAACAGCGCACCGGCAGTTTGGTTCCTGCTGCCTGCATTCGCATCCTGTTCCAAACCGGGAACCGGAGCGCGAAATTGAAGGTCAAGCTTTCTTTTCCGCACCCGCCATGAACTTGCGCATTTCCGGCACGATTTCCGAACGGAAGCGTGAGCCGTTGAACACCCCGTAATGACCGACGCTCTTTTGGAGATGGTGTTTGCGGCGCTTTTCCGGAATGCCCGTGCAAAGAGTTTGCGCCGCGTAGGTCTGGCCAACGCCGGAAATGTCGTCACGTTCTCCCTCGACCGTCATCAGCGCGCAGCGCCTGATCTTCGCGAGATCGACCCGTTCGCTGCGATGCATGAAGGTGCCTTTCGGCAGCGCATGTTCGACGAAGACCTTTTCGACGGTCTGCAAATAGAATTCGGCGTCGAGGTCCATGACCGCGAGATACTCGTCATAGAACTCGCGATGCTTCTCGGCGGAATCGCCGTCGCCCTCGACGAGATGATTGAACATTTCGAGATGGGCGCCGACGTGGCGATCGATATTCATCGCCATGAAGCCGGAAAGTTGCAGGAAGCCCGGGTAAACGGCGCGCCCCGTGCCGGGATAGGGGAAGGGCACATGCACGACGCAGTTGCGCTGGAACCAGTCTATGCCACGCTCCTGTGCCAGCCTGTTCACCGCGGTGGGGCTGCATCGCGTGTCGATGGGGCCGCCCATCAATGTGATGGATGCCGGTATCGCGAGGTCGTCGCGCGCTTCCATCAATGCCGTCGCCGCAATCAGCGGCACGGAAGGCTGACAGACTCCAACGGCATGAACGGCCACGCCGGGAGATGTTGCATGAAGATGCTGCAACATTTCGATAACGTAGTCGATGTAGTCGTCGAGGCTGAAGTTACCGACGTTGCGCGGCACGATGCGCGCGTCGTTCCAGTCGGTGATGTAAACATCGTAATAGGGCAGGAAGGCTTCGACAGTGCCGCGCAGCAGGGTGGCGTAGTGGCCCGACATCGGCGCGACGAGGAGGAGCTTGCTCTGTCCGGTAGCAAGCGAGGGCGTCATGCGGCGGAAATGCAAAAGATTGCAGTAGGGCTTCTGCCACACCACGTCTTCCTGAATGGCGACTTCCACGCCGTTGATCGTGGTGGTGTCGAGACCGAAAACAGGCTTGCCATAGCGGCGCGTCATCCGCTCGAAGAGTTCGGCTGAGGCGGCGATGTTGCGGCCGACGACGGTGTGCGACCACGGGTTCATCGGATTTTTGAACACAAGACGCGCCGCATCCGACATCGCCCGCGCAGGGCTGAGCGCCAGGTGGGTCATCTCGTACATCTGATAAGCAAAACGGTTCATCTTAGACCCTTCCGGCTCGCGCGCCGGTCAACGCAGGAGTGCTCCAGCAACTACTTCATTTGTGCGCCGCACAATATCTGAAGGCGAGGGCTGCCTCAACCGGGAATATGGTAGAAGCCGCAGTGCCGCCGCCCGCGCGCGACAACAGTAAAGAGCAAGCTGGCTAGAACGAAATGTCCCTCGCGTCCGAATTCCAACCCGGCGCGCATGCGCGCAGATTACGGCTCGATACGCTGACGGGCCTGCGATGGCTTGCCGTCGCCGGGCAATCCGCGGCCATCCTCATCACCTACTTCTGGCTCGGCTTCGAACTGCCTGTTACGCTCGCCTTCGCCCTGGTGGCGGCCTCAGCCTGGCTGAATATCGGGCTGCGGCTGCGCTACCCGGTCAATCACCGGCTCGAAGACGGTCCGGCCTCGCTGCTGCTGGGATACGATATCCTGCAGCTTTCCGGCCTCCTCTACCTCACCGGCGGCCTGCAGAACCCGTTCGCGCTGCTGTTTCTTGCCCCTGTCATGATTGCGGCCGTCTCGCTTTCCGCGAAGCGCATTGCAGCGCTGCTGGCGCTGATGGTGGCTGCCGCCACGTTCCTGGCCTTCTTCCACCTGCCGTTGCCGTGGTTTGCGGGACGGACGCTGGAAACGCCGCTCCTGCTCGTCGCGGGCGTCTGGCTGGCGCTGGTGCTGGGCGCCAGCTTTGTTTCCATATACGCCTCCCGCGTCTCGACAGAGGCGCGGCTGCTGGGCGACGCCCTTTCAGCCACCGAACTGGTGCTCGCGCGCGAACAGCATCTCACCCAGCTCGACGGGATCGCCGCAGCCGTGGCTCATGAACTGGGCACGCCGCTCGCGACGGTGACGGTCGTCGTGAAAGAACTGCAAAAGCAACTCGCCAAGGACAGCCCGCTGAAGGAGGACATCGACCTCCTGGTGCAGGAGACCCAGCGCTGCCGGACAATCCTCGGCAAGCTCACGTCCCTTGGCGACGAACAGGACGGGATGTGGGGTTCGCAGACGATTTCCCACCTCATCGAGGAGGTGGTGGAACCGGTCCGCAACTTCGGTGTCTCCATCGAAATTTCCGCCAGCGGCGAGACTCCCGAACCCTTGTGCAGGCGCAATCCCGGGATCCAGTACGGCCTCGGCAACCTGATCGAGAACGCCGTCGATTTCGCCAAGTCAAAGGTGACTATACATTCGGAGTGGTCGCCCACCCGCGTTAAAATCTCTATCCGCGACGACGGACCCGGCTTTGCGGTCGACGTCCTTGGTCAGCTCGGCGAGCCCTATGTCAGTACGCGGCGTTCGGCGGATCGCCGTGCGAAATCGGCGGAAGCGCCGGGGCTCGGTCTTGGCCTCTTTGTGGCCAAGACCCTGCTGGAACGCTCCGGCGCGGTCATGACCATGACGAATGCGCCCGGACCCGCGACGGGCGCCTGGATCGATATCGTCTGGCCGCGCGCCGAATTCGAACGGAACACCCGATAGGGCTCTTTGGGGATTCCCGGTGCATTGCGCAGGTCGATTCTGGCGCAGAGGCTGTAAATCTCCGCCCAATGCGCTATTGAACCCCTCGCGACGCCCAAAACGCCAATCGAAAACGGATGAACCCCGGGCCATGAACGAGCCAGCACCGAACGTCGCGGCACTCGCAGCCGAAGACAAGACTCTCCTGATCGTCGATGACGACAAGCCTTTTCTGACGCGGTTGTCACGCGCGATGGAATCGCGCGGCTTTACGGTAACGACGGCGGAGACCGTTTCGGAAGGGCTGACGGCCATCGGCAAGGGCGCGCCTGCCTTCGCAGTCATCGACCTCCGGCTCTCGGACGGCACCGGCCTCGACGTGATATCGCAACTCAAGGAAAAGCGCCCGGATGCGCGTGGCATTATCCTCACCGGCTACGGCAATATCGCGACAGCGGTGACAGCGGTGAAACTCGGCGCCTTCGATTATCTCGCCAAGCCGGCCGACGCCGACGAAATCTACAATGCGCTGATGGCAACCCAGCACGACAAGGCGCAACTGCCGGAAAATCCGATGTCGGCGGATCGCGTTCGCTGGGAACATATCCAGCGCATCTACGAACTTTGCGGCCGCAATGTTTCGGAGACGGCGCGGCGGCTCAACATGCATCGCCGCACGTTGCAGCGTATCCTCGCCAAGCGCGCGCCGCGATAGGTCTGTAACATCGCACGAAAAAGTGGATAGCGGCTTATCGCGAAAGCGATGCTATGGCGCGCTGATCTATCGAATCCGCAAAAGCATGGCCGCATCGGGATCAGCGAGATTGTGAAGGCGATCGGCCGCACAGCGCGCAAAGGCGAGCAGCGTCGCGCGCCGTCGCGACGCATGTGCTTTTGAAAGTGGCGCATCGCGCAGCACCGACGCCTCATATTGATCGGCGACGATCAATCCGACCTCGGCAGGTATGACGCCTTCGGGCATGTTCGCATCGACTGCGAAATAAAAACGGTCGCAATATTCCAGATACTCCTGCCATTTGTGATCGGCGCGAAAATCCGCAAGGCAGGATTTGACCTCGACGATGTGAATGGCGCCGTCCGGCGAGACGGAGACGATATCGGCGCGGCGGCCGTTCACCAGCGGCAATTCCGTGAGGCTTGCATGGCCCAGCGCGCGCATCAGCCGCTGCGTACCGCGCATGATCGCCGCAGCGGCAGGCGATTGCCGGCCGTCCTGCGGAAAGGAAATATCGCGCGGTTGAGCGGCGCTCAGGCTCATGCACTCGATCCGGAAAGCTTCGCTTCAGTTGCGTAGGGGCGTCATGGCGAAAGCGGCTTCGCCATCGATGTCCAGACTATGGAATCGCATGCCGAATATACGCTCTATCGCGCCGGAGGCGAAGAGGTCCGGGGGCTGGCTGTCGGCGACAATCGCGCCATCGCTCATGAGGACGATGCGCGTGGCATAACGCGCAGCCTGTGCGAGATCGTGCGAGACTGCGATGACAAGACCGCCTTTGTCGGCAATAGCGCGAAGCAGGCGCATGACCGCGGACTGATGCGCGGGATCGAGCGAGGCGGCGGGCTCGTCCAGCAGGAGAACGGGCGCTTGCGTCGCCAGCACCCGCGCGAGCAGCACCCGCGAAAGTTCCCCGCCAGAAAGTTCCGTTGCAGGCATTTCAGCAAGAGCCTCAATGTCGCAATCCGCCATCGCCTTGTCCACGGCAGCGAGATCTTGCGGCGACAATTTCTGCAGGGATGCCGCGAACGGCATCCGGCCGAGAGCGACGACGTCACGGACAGGCATCGGCCAATGAATAGCGCCGCCCTGCGGCAGGAAAGCGATGCGGCGGGAGCGCTCGGCGGAGGTTATTTTCGCCTGATCGTCGCCAGCAACCGTCACCCGACCGGTGAACGGAAGAAGGCCGGCGAGCGCGCGCAGCAAGGTGCTCTTGCCCGCGCCGTTGGGACCGGCCAGCACGACGAATTCTCCGCCCACTGCGGACAGCGAACAACCGTGGAGAATGCGCCGCCCCCCGATTTCGACGACGATGTCGTCTGCCGTCAGCTTCGGGGGTGCGACGCTCATGGCCCGCCCCCAAACAGACCTTTGCGACTGACGATGAGCCAGATGAAGAGCGGCGCCCCGATCATGGCGGTGACAACGCCGATGCGAATTTCGCCGGTCGAGGGAATGAGACGGACGAGAATGTCAGCGAAGCCCGTGAGCAGAGCCCCGCAAAGCGCTGACGGAAGAAGCGTGCGGCCGGGATCGCCATTGCACCATGGGCGCACGAGATGCGGCGCAATCAGCCCGACGAAGCCGATGGCGCCAGACACGGCAACCGACGCGCCGACACCGATGGCGATGCCGGCAGCGGTCAGGAACGAGATACGCGCGACATCGACGCCGAGGGATTGCGCCGCATCTTCGCCAAGCGCCAGCGCCGTATAGGCGCGGCGGCATGCCAACAACAGCAGCGCCGATACGGCGAGAAATGGCAAGGCAATGGCGACATGCGTCATGGAGCGATCCTCGAACGAGCCCATCAGCCAGAAGACGATTTCCATCACGGCGTAGGGGTTCGACGACATGCCGATGACGAAGGACATGGCCGCGCCGGTGAGGCTGCCGATGCCAAGGCCCGCGAGAAGCAACGTCAGGATGTTCTGGCGGCTTCGAATGAGAAAAAGGATCAGCGCCATCGCGGCGGCAGCGGCAGCGATCGCCGTAAGCGCCAGCCAGATGGAATTGGCAGCGGCAATGCCGGTGTAGAGCACAGCGACCGCGCCGAGTGCGGCGGCCTGCGGCGTGCCGAGAACCGCGGGCTCGGCCAGGGGATTGCGCGTCAGCGCCTGAATCGCTGCGCCCGACAATCCGAGAATCGCGCCGACCATCAGCGAGAGGAGCATGCGCGGCAGGCGAATTTCAAGGAGGACGATGGCGGCGACGTCGTCCTTTCCGATCAGGCCGTGCCAAAGGCGTGACATTGAGAATCCGCTCGCGCCGACAGCAAGGGAGACAATAGCCACGGCGATGAGAACAACGCCGAGAACGGCTTCGACGGCCATCGGAGGCTGGCGACGCACGGCCGCCCGTGCTTCACTTGCCGCCGGCGCGGTCAATGTTGGCGCTCCCTGTTCATCAACCGACGTTCACCATGTGACTTGCATGCCTGCATAGAAGGAACGGCCGGGCGTGCCGTAGTCTCGGATTTCCTCGAAGCGGGCATTGGTAATGTTCTCAGCGCGGGCGAAGACCGAGAGATTGTCGTTCACCTTATAGGTCGCGCGCATGTCGAGCTTGCCATAGGGCGCCATTTGCACACGCGAATAGGGGAAGTCGTTCTGCACGTCGATGCGTTTGCCGACGAAGGTGGCGCGGCCCTCGATCTCCAGATTCGTTACGCCGGTATAAGTGACGGCGAGATAGGCCGTGTCGCGCGGCCGCCGCAGCAGCAACTGGTTCCGCATGAGATCCATGGCGCGAAGACGCGTATAGCTGGCGCGCACGCGCCACGCCTCCGGCACGACAATCGCCTCGGCGAAAATTTCAAGCCCCGTAATGCGCGCGCGGCCAACGTTGATATAAGCGCCGACTAAATTATTGCCGAAAGGATCGAAATCGAAAAGGTCGCGGTAGCGCGTATCGAAGCCGGTCACGCTCAGCTTCACACGCCCATCCAACAACGATTGATCTATGCCGAAGTCATAGCCGAAATTGTGCTCGGGCCGCAGGCCCGGTGTCCCGTACTGGCTGAAACGCTGGAACAGAGATGGCGCCTTTGCGCCCGTGCCGGCGCTTGCGCGCAGTTTCGTTCCCGTGCCGGCTATTGTGTAGGCGGCGGTCGCGCGCCATGTCGGAAAGACATTCACGCCATCGACCGAATCGACGCGCCCACCCAGCGAGAAATCGAACGGACCAATCGGCAGCTGGTGCAGGGCGAAGATGGAATTCGTGCGCTGGCTCGCATTGAATCGCGGCACGTTCAACGTCACCGGCGAGAGCCACATTTCCCGGTTCGTCGCTTCTTCATATTCGGTGCGCGCGCCCACTGTCGTTTTGCCAGCGCGACCAAGGTCGAGATCGCCCTGATATTCCGCGCCGGCGCGGCGGGAGCGAAAGATGTAGTCGCAATCGTAAGTGTTGAAGAAGGCGTCGAAACAACCTTGCTGAACGCGGTTCACGCGATCGAGCCAATTGGCGAAGATCGTGATCGAGTTGCGCATGCGGCCATCGAGCGCTTCGGCGGAAATCTTGCCGTAGGCGGTTGTGAATGTCTGGATGCCCTTGTCGAAACGCGTATCGCGCGGCGAAGCAAATGCGCCGGGATTGTCCGCCTTTGCATTGGTGTGCGTGCGACGAAAGCCGATTTCGACTTCCGCCGTTTCACCGAGACGATGCGTAACCCTCGCGCTGCCGCCGATACGGTCCGTCGAATCTCTTTCGAGCGGCGTCAGCAGCGTCGATGTGATGCGGCCGATGCGATAGCCGTAGCGCGAAAAACCGTCGGTGTGCAGGCCGGTGATCGAGAACGCCCAGGACGTGCTTTCCGTCGCGCCAGATGTGGCCGCTCGGATCGCAAGCGTACCGTAGCTTCCACCTTCAATAGATATGCTGGAGCGCGGCGTGCGCGCGCCCTTCTTCGTGATGATGTTGATGACGCCGCCCATGGCGTCCGACCCATAGAGCGCGGACTGCGGGCCACGCAAAACTTCGATCCGCGCAATGTCGTCGGGCGAAATGTTCGACATATCCATCTCGCCGCCGGTGCTCGCGGCGTCGCCTACGCGGATGTTGTCGATAAGAATGAGCGTCTGGCGCGCTTCCGCGCCGCGCAGCCGCACATAGCTGAGGCCGCCGATGCCTCCATTCTCCGTGATGTCCAGGCCGGGCACCTGACGCAGGACATCGGGCAGGCTCCTGGCGCCCCAGTTCGTTACTTCATCGCCTTCGATAACATTGATCGCGCTGCCGCTGCGCTGGATTTCCAGCGGACTTCGCGTGGCCGTGATGACGAGGAGGGGAAGTATTTCGACAGCAGATTGCGCAAGTGCGGGGGCAGCAAAGGAAAACGCCACCGACGATGTGGCGGCAATACGGGCGCAAGCCCGCGGACTTTTCGACATAACGACCTCCGGCCGCCCCACCGGCGGCAGTTCGATGACACGAACGCTGGCCGGTCTCCTGGCTCGCGGGTCGTTGCAGGTCTCGCCCTTCCCGGAGAATCATTCTCCAGTGGCTTTCGCGAAACCTGCTCGCCGCTTACAGTTGCGGGGGCAGCTGCGGAATTGGATGGCGAACCATCCTTCACCGCATTCCCGTTTCACCCCGATGTTCGGGGCACCAACGTGAATGGCAGCCTACAGATCGCACCGGCCGGGCGCAATGAGATTCACGACTGCACTTTGGTGGAAGCATTTCGGAGCACGGGTTTTGTGCGCTGGCTGGTTTTTTGCGACTATCGGACTTCATGCTGATACGTCCGGGCCACAACGGATCGTATCCGCCAATCTCTGCGCGGATCAGTTGCTTCTGGCTTTGGCAGACCCGAAGCAGATCGTCTCGCTCAGCCCCTTTGCACGCGACAGGACTCTTTCGCTTCTGGCCACGGAAGCGGAGCGCTTTGCGTCAGGCCACGGCAGCGCCGAAGAGCTGATCGATCTCAAGCCCGATCTCGTGCTGATCGGCAGTTTCGACAGCCGGCATGCCCGCGACATGCTGGAGCGAAAGAAAATTCCATTCGTTGCGCTGGAGCCATGGCAGTCCCTCCGTCAGGGGCGTCAACAGATTCGCGACATTGCCGGACGACTCGGGCAAAAGGCGCGCGGCGAAATCTTGTTAGCCAGAATCGACGAGGGCGCTGCGCGCCTGATGCGGATCGCGGAGGCGCGAGGTAGACAGCCGACCGCGCTCGTTCTCCACCGGCGCGGCTATGCCTTTCACTCCGGCGTTCTGGTCGAGCTCGCGTCCATCGCGGGCCTGCGCAACGCCGCTGAGGGGCTCGGGATGAAGGAAAGCGGGACAGTCCCGCTGGAGCGGATCATCGCAACGCCACCCGATTATCTCATCGTTACGCAACCGCCATCCGCGCCTGCCGATCAGGGCGAAGCTTTCATGGCGCATCCCGCCCTGATGCGAATTTTTCCTGCGGAGCGACGGCTGATCGTGCCCGACAATCTCTCGATTTGCGCCGGCCCTTCGACTCCTGCCCTGATCGACAGGCTCGCCGACGAAATCCGGGCGAAGGTAAGATAGGCCCCAGCCTTGCGATCAATTTGGCCTTGTGCTGGAATCTTGCCAACGTCCCAAAGCGAAATGCATCTCATGAATTCGATCTATGCGGGTCTGCCGAACACGATATTCGACGTCATGTCGAATCTCGCGCGCGAACTGAATGCTGTGAATCTCGGCCAGGGATTTCCTGACGATCCCGGCCCCGAGGATGTGCGGCGCAAGGCGGCTGATGAAGTGCTGAACGGCTGGAACCAATATCCGCCGATGATGGGTCTGCCCATATTGCGGCAGGCGATCGCCGATCATTTCAACCGTTTTCAAAACCTCGGTCTCGACCCCATGACCGAGACAATGGTCACATCAGGCGCGACGGAGGCCATCGCCGACTCCATTCTTGCGGTTGTGGAACCCGGCGACGAGGTCGTGCTGTTCCAGCCGATGTACGATGCGTATCTACCGCTCGTGCAGCGCGCCGGCGGCGTGCCGAAATTCGTGAACCTGCGCCCGCCTCACTGGGATTTCACCCGCGAGGATCTGGAAAAGGCATTTTCCACCAAGACACGCGCCATCGTCTTCAACAATCCGCATAATCCTTGCGGGGTTATCTATTCGCGCGAGCAACTCGCACTGCTGGCCGAATTCTGCGTCAAGTTCGACGTCATCGCCATTTGCGATGAAGTCTGGGAGCATCTGATTTTCGACGGCAAGAGCCACATACCGCTCATGGCGATGCCCGGTATGCGCGGGCGGACGATCAAGGTCAGTTCGGCAGGCAAGATTTTTTCGCTGACGGGCTGGAAGATCGGCATGGTGATGGCTGCGCCCGAGATCATGCGCGTCGTCGCCAAGGCGCACCAGTTCACGACGTTCACGACGGCGCCGAACCTTCAATCGGCTGTCGCGCTCGGCCTTGGCAAGGACGACGACTATTTTCGCACCATGAGGGCCAGCTTCCAGCGCAGCCGCGACCGCTTCTGCGCCCGCATGACGGAACTCGGGTTTTCCGTGATGCCCAGCGAAGGCACTTACTTCGTCACCGTCGACATTGCGCCGCTTGGCGAAGCGGACGATGCCGAATTCTGCCAGCGTCTGGTGCGCGAATACGGCGTCGCCGCGATACCCGTCTCGGCGTTTTATGCGCAGGATCCCGTGAAGACCGTCGTGCGCTTCTGCTTCGCCAAGAAGGACGAAACGCTTGACGCGGCGCTTGCCAAACTTGAAAAGCTCGCCGCGCGTCAACGAAGCGAGGTCGCTTGATGAAAAAACTGCTGCTGACCTGCGCCGCCCTTCTTACGACGCTTGGCCTCGCCCCGGCCCAACAGCGCGTGCTGAACGTCTATAACTGGTCGGACTATATCGACCCGAAGCTACTGCAGAAGTTTACCGAGGAAACCGGGATCAAGGTGATTTACGACACCTACGATTCCAACGAGATCCTCGAAACAAAACTGTTGGCGGGCAATACCGGCTACGACATTGTCGTTCCCTCCGGCTCTTTTCTGCAGCGGCAAATCAAGGCTGGCGTTTTTCAACGCCTCGATCGCTCGAAGCTGAAGAACGCCGGCAACATCTGGCCGCAGATCGACCAGCGGCTCGCAGCCTACGATCCCGGCAATGCACATTCAGTGAACTACATGTGGTTCACGACCGGCCTCGCCTATGACGAGAAGAAGGTTGCCGCGATCACCCGCGGCAAGCCGCTGTCGTCATGGGATATCCTGTTCAAGCCCGAGGAATTGAAGAAATTCGCGAGTTGCGGCGTCTATGTGCTCGATAGCCCCGAAGACCTTTTCGCCATCGCGCTCAGATATCTCGGTCACGACCCCGATACGACGGAGCAGGCGAAACTGAATGCCGCCGCGGATCTGCTCGCGAAAATGCGCCCGAACGTGAAGAAATTTCACTCCTCCGAATATATCAATGCGTTGGCTGGCGGCGATATTTGTCTCGCGGTCGCTTGGGCCGGCGACGCCTATCAGGCGCGCAACCGCGCCAGGGAGGCCGGCAAGGGGATCGACATCAAATATGCGATCCCGGGCGAGGGGACGCTGATGTCCATGGACAATCTTGCGATCCCCAAAGATGCGAAAAATGTCGAGGCCGCCTATCTCTTCATCGACTTCCTGTTGCGGCCGGAGGTTGCGGCGCAGAACACCGCGATCACCAATTTCGCCAATGGCGTGCTGCCCTCGCAGCCCCTCGTGCCGAAGGAAATCCTCGGCGACAAGTCGATCTATCCGGATGCGGAAGTATTCGGCCGGCTATTCACCGTGAAGCCGCGCGAGCCTGCAAGCCAGCGCCTTGTCACCCGCGCATGGACGCGCGTGAAAACAGGCCGGTAACCCGGTCGGACTTATCGAAAAAGAAATCGGCGGGCATTGCCCGCCGGTAGTTCATGAAGCTTATTCGCTCAACATGCGTCTCAGCAGGTCGAGTTCGTCCTTCAGCGACCCATCGATCTTGGAAAGGCGCTCGATCTTGCGCACGGCATGCAAAACCGTCGTGTGATCGCGGCCGCCGAAACGGCGTCCGATTTCAGGAAGAGAACGCGGCGTCAGCACCTTCGCCAAATACATCGCGACCTGCCGCGGCCGCACGACCATTGCGGTGCGGCGCGAGGAGAGAAGATCGGGCCGCGATACATTGTAATGGACGGACACGAGCTTCAGGATGTCGTCGATCTTCACGCGCTTGGGATCGCGGATGCGGATCAGATCGCAGATTGCTGCTTCGGCCGATTCCACTGTCAGGCGCGCGCCTGCAAATGTCGTATGCGCGAGAAGGCGGTTCACTGCGCCTTCGATGTCGCGACCGTTGGTCTGGATGACGTTGGCAACATAGGCGATGACGGCGGGAGGCACGTCAAAGCCGGGCTGCGCAGCGCGCGCCGCCGCCACACGATTCTCGACGATCTTGTAACGCAGATCGTCGTCAAACGACTTGATTTCGACGCACAGACCACCGGAGAGGCGCGAGCGCAGGCGCTCGTCGTGATTTTCGAGATCGGCGGGCGGCGCGTCTGCGGCGACAACCACCTGCCGGCCTGCATCGAAGAGCGCATTCAGCGTGTGGCTGAACTCCTGCTGCATCGATTTGCCCTGAAGAAACTGCACGTCATCGATGATGAGCAGATCGATGGTGCGCAGCCGCTCCTTGAAGGCGATGGTGGTCTGATCCTTCAGCGACGACACGAAACCGTACATAAACTTTTCGGCCGTCAGATAGACGACGCGGCGGCGCAATTCCGTCGCGCGATGCGCGATCGCCTGCAGGAGATGGGTTTTGCCGAGTCCTACCGAGGCATGCAGAAAAAGCGGATTAAATGCTGCGCCGCCGTTGCCGCGCGCAACTTCCTGCGCCGACGCATGGGCGAGCTGGTTTGAAGTGCCGACAAGAAAACTTTCGAACGTGTAGCGCGGGTCGAGACCCGAGCCGCCGATATCGCAAAAATTCCGGGCGTTCGATTCGATCTGTTTCGAAATGGCGAGCGGCGCGGCGGATTGCGCCACTTTGGGTGCTGCGCTCCGGCTTTCGCCACCTGCCGCAACACGAGCAACCGGCGTTTCGAGGTTATCGCCTGTCTCGTTGCGCGGCGCGTGCCGCGGCGCAGGCGCACGGAAGGTCGAGCGAACGCTGATCGAGAGCGAACGAACGCCGGGGAATTCGCTGGCAAAGATCGGAATAATCTTCTCGAGGAATTGTGTTGTGATCCAGCTCTTCAGAAATTTGGTCGGCACGCTGCAATAGGCCGTACCGCTATCGACATGATCGAGTTCGAGCCGCGCAAACCAGGAATTGTAAATCGCTTCACCAAGTTCCGTTCGAATGCGCAGAAGCGCACGACGCCATGCTTCTTCATTGTCGGGTTGCGTCATTTCGACAGCCGTTGCGGTTTGAGTGCGGAGGTTTTCGAGCATCTGGATCTCGCGAAAAAGTTCTCGCACCGCAGGCTGCAGCGCAGACGATCAGGTTCAGGATTTGGAAAGAGTCGCGGACGCGTCAGTTACATCGACCGCCAAGACACGATCGACTGCACAGCAGAATCTGCTCGATTCGATTCTGCGCTAATGCGCAGCCGGATTGCAGAGCCAAAAAGTCCCCAGATGTCGCCGCCATCTTCTTCACAGCTCCTCGCAGCGGCGCGCCTATGCACACCGCGATGCGTTTCATTCCAAATTGCGTCCGGGTGATATTCCGGTTCGCCCCCTCGGAGGCTATTCTACGTTACTCACCGCGAATTCCCGGCTCGTTCGAAAAGCTCGGGTTTCTTCATCGCGATTGAGTTGTGCATCGTCGCCGCCTGAAAACAATTTCTCAGTGCGGGCCGCCGATAGCAACACTTTGTTAGGAAATTCGACTCGCGGTGATTGCGAAACATTCCAGGACGAACCCAAGTTTCCGTTGACGTTCGTAACCACCTGATAGGATTTCAATATGAAGCTGCATTTGTTCGCGGAAAACAATTCTTCGGGCCGTGATGGCGATGTCGTCCTGACGCTGCGGCATGGAGATCGGAGACGAATTCCGGCTGTCACATTTCTTTAGCCAGCAAGCAATTGAATCAAATCCGGATTATCTGTGCGGCTGCTGCGGGCTTCTTCTGTCTGCGTCAAGAAGGGATGCAAGGATGAATAGCCGGAATCAACTGCCACAATTCTTCGGACGCTGTGGCGAAATTGTTACAATCATGCAACGCTGCAATGAATGTCTGCAAAGGATGCGTTGAAGGGTTCTATGTCGGACATCCCCTCTTCAAATTACGCTTTGGTCGTTCGATTGCCGACCACTTGAATTTTATACCATCGGGCGAAAAGTGGATACCGGATTTTCGCGAAAGCGATGCTCCAAATCTCTGCAATCGATCAGCTTGGGCGCCAATAAAAAAAGCCCGGCACAGCCGGGCTAAAACTTCGTAGCATGCGTGCAAGATTTGCGAAGCGCTTACTTCGCCAGCGTCTTCACACGCTTGGTGAGGCGCGAAACTTTGCGCGAAGCCGTGTTCGGATGCACGATGCCCTTCTGGGCGGCGCGCATGATGGTCGGGGCGGCAGCGCTGAGCGCCTGCTGGGCGGCAGCGGCGTCGCCGGAAGCGATAGCCTCTTCCAGCTTGCGTACATAAGTACGCATTTCGCTGCGGCGCGAACGGTTGACCGCCGTGCGGCGTTCAATCTTGCGGACGGCCTTTTTGGCCGATGAGGTATTCGCCATTATTTTGCCTCGGAGAACCGGGAACGGCTTTGCCGTTCGCCAATGCTAAGGCGGCCCGCGAGGGCCGCCGATTGACCGGGCTTATAACCAACAAGAGCATCTGCCGTCAATTGCGACGCACAAGATTCTCGCCTGCTAACCCTCACAAGCCCTCAAAAAGCGCTGTCGAGAGATAACGCTCGGCAAAAGAGGGAATGATCAGGACGATATTCTTGCCGGCCATGCCCGGCCGCAGGCCGATTTCGACTGCCGCCGCCACCGCCGCGCCCGAGGAGATGCCGACGGGGATGCCCTCGATCCTCGCCAGCAGGCGCGCGGTGTCGAAAGCCGTCTGGTTGCCGACGGTCACAACCTCGTCGATGATGGAACGGTCGAGGATGGCGGGAACGAAGCCTGCGCCGATGCCCTGAATCTTGTGCGGGCCGGGCTGACCGCCGGACAGGATGGGGGAATCCTCCGGCTCGACCGCAACGACCTTCAGATCGGGCTTGCGCGGCTTCAGAACCTGCCCAACGCCGGTGATCGTACCACCGGTGCCAACGCCGGAAACGAACACGTCGACCGCGCCATTCGTATCGTTCCAGATCTCTTCGGCAGTCGTGCGGCGATGAATGTCCGGGTTGGCGGGATTCTCGAACTGCTGCGGCATGATTGCGCCGGGAGTTACGGCGATAAGTTCCTGCGCCTTGGCGATCGCGCCCTTCATGCCCTGCGCCGCCGGCGTCAGCACGAGTTCGGCGCCGAGCAGCGCCAGCATCTTGCGGCGCTCCAGCGACATGGATTCCGGCATGACAAGCATCAGGCGATAGCCGCGCGCGGCGGCGACGAACGCTAGGGCAATCCCGGTATTTCCGGAGGTCGGCTCGATGAGAACGGACTGGCCGGGCTTGATCGTGCCGGCGGCTTCGAGCGCGTCGATCATGGATACACCGATGCGGTCCTTGACGCTGGCAATGGGATTAAAGAATTCGAGCTTGGCGAGGAGGTTCGCCTTGACGCCCTTTTCGCGCGCGAGTCTGTCGAGACGAACGAGTGGCGTATTGCCGATCGTATCGGTGATGGAATCGTAAATCTTGCCGTGACCCGGCTTGGCGACATCAGACATGTGCGAACTCCATGAACTGCGCAACGATACGAGCGGACGTTAGCAATTGAACGAATGGAAGTCGATGATATTGAAAATGTGCGGGTTCAGATCGTGAAATCGACGGTCCTGGCTTTCGCGCCGAAGACTGCGCGTGTGTCTGCCTCGCGACAGAGATCTTCGACGGTCGTCGAATCGAGAAGCGCGATGAGTTCGCGGCTCGCTTTTTCGACGAGCGGTCCGACCACCTGCTGAACGAGCGCGGAACCGCCACCAAACTTCGCGTCTTCGTCGGAATCCGCAAGCGCTGCGCGGACAATTTCTCCGGCGCTGATACGCCGCCGCTCGCGCGCGAGCTCATAACCACCTTTCGGTCCGCGCACGCCTTTGAGAATTCCGGCGCGGACGAGCGATTGCAGCAGAGTTTCGAGATGACGTGGCGGGAGATTGTGTCGGGCAGCGAGCGCCTTTGCTGCGACGGGAACCGGGCGCGCGTGTATGGCGATATCGACCACGGCGGCCACAGCCAGCAGACTCCGGCGCGACAACAGAATCATATGCCCCAATCCCCCTCGATCACGTTTAAATCATTTCAGGCGACCGGCGCCGCCGGTCGAGCCAAATCCTCCCGTTCCCCGCACAGTATCGCCCAAGGCTGCCGTTTCCAAGAGAATCGCGCGGGACACCGGCGCGATCACGAGTTGGGCGATCCGAAGCCCGCGCGTGATCTCGAAGGGCTCGGCGCCATGATTGATCATGATGACGCCTACCTCCCCGCGATAATCGGCGTCGATCGTGCCGGGCGCATTGAGCACCGTGACGCCGGATTTCAGGGCAAGCCCTGAGCGGGGACGGACCTGCGCCTCGAATCCGGGCGGGAGTTCAATAACAAGACCTGTCGGGACCAGTTCGCGCGCACGCGGTTCGATGACGATCGTTGCGTTTTCCGGGATAGCAGCAAGCAGATCGAGGCCGGCCGAGTCATCCGTCTGATATTGCGGCAGGGGCAGACCCTGGCCATGCGGCAGCCGCTTCACGCGTATCTCGACACTCATGATTTTCTCTCCGCGAGACGCTCCGCGCAGAGCGCAACCAGCCGTTGCGCCACTTCCTCCTTGGCGAGGCGCGGCCAGTCCGTGACCTTGCCGGCTTCCACGATGTGAACCGTATTCTGTGCGCCGCCCATGACGCCGCTCGCAGCACTCACGTCGTTGGCGACAATGAGATCGCATTTCTTGCGCGCCAGTTTTTGCTGCGCATGAGCGATCAGATCAGTGGTTTCCGCGGCGAAGCCGACGACCAGTTTCGGGCGCCGCGCATCCAGTTGCGAAACCGTCGCGAGGATATCGGGATTTTCAACGAGTTTCAGGGAGGGCGGCGCATCGCCCGATTTCTTGACCTTATCTTCTGCTGCATGATCGACACGCCAGTCCGCTACGGCCGCCGTCGATATGAATATGTCTGCCGGCAGCGCCGCTCGAACGGCGTCCAGCATTTCGCGCGCCGTCTCGACATGAACCGTCTTCGCGCCTGAAACATCGGGAATATTGACGGGGCCGCTGACGAGAATGACCTCTGCGCCAGCGCGCGCGGCCGCCGCGGCTATGGCATGGCCCTGCTTTCCCGACGATCTGTTGGCGATGTACCGCACGGGGTCGATGGGTTCATGCGTCGGACCGGAAGTGACGATGACTCGCTTTCCGGCGAGAGCGCTTTTTTTTGCATTGGGACGCACGCCGACGCCGGGCGGAAGCGGAATGGCGGTATCGCCAGCGGCCAGAATTTTTTCTGCAGCAGCAACAATGGCGAGCGGCTCACTCATCCGGCCGGGCCCGAATTCGCCACAGGCCATCTCGCCTTCTTCGGGACCGGTGAACTCGACGCCATCTTCACGCAGTCGCGAAATATTGCGCCTTGTCGCCGGATGCAGCCACATGCGCAGGTTCATCGCTGGCGCAGCAAGGACTTTCTTGTCGGTCGCAAGCAATAGTGTGGAAGCAAGATCATCAGCGAGACCATTGGCGAGTTTTGCGAGCAGGTCTGCGGTCGCGGGCGCGACTACGACGAGATCGGCATCACGCGACAATTCGATATGCCCCATCTCCGCTTCGTCGGTGAGCGAGAAAAGTTCGGTGTGAACCTTTTCGCCTGAGAGGCTCGCGACCGAGAGCGGCGTCACGAAATGCTGCGCGGCCGGCGTCAACACAGCATGGACGGATGCGCCCCGTTCACGCAGGCGGCGAATGAGGTCGAGCGACTTGTAGGCTGCAATGCCGCCCGCGATCACCAGCAATATGCGCTTGCCTGAAAGTATGGACATCGGTCCCCGTCCGTTTCGCAGAGACTATCTGACGAAAAGCGACACCGCCAGAAGGGCTGCGATTAACCATAACGCCACATGGCCCCAGGCGGCGCGCCGGGCCTCGGCGCGGCCGATGGCATCGACGGACCGCGGCGAGAGGGGCACGCCATTCTGCGCGGCGTCTTCGACACGGCGGGAGAGGTCTTCCGCCCGCTCGACGAGTGCGGGAAGCTGGCGCGCCAGTGCGCCGAGGCTCGCCAAGCCGCGACCCGCATCCTCGATGATGCCGCGTGGCCCGAGCTTCTCTCTGATCCATGCCCCGATGACCGGCTCCGCCGTGCCCCACATGTCGAGCTTCGGATCGAGCGTGCGGCCGACGCCCTCGACCACCACCATTGTCTTCTGGAGCATCACGAGTTCGGTGCGGGTCTGCATGTCGAACAGCGCCGTAATCTCAAATAGCAGTGTCAGAAGCTTCGCCATCGAGATCTGGTCGGCCGTGTGCGAATGGATGGGCTCGCCTATGGCGCGGATCGCCTGCGCAAAATCGTCGACGCGATGGGTGCGCGGCACGTAGCCGGCTTCGAAATGCACTTCGGCGACACGGCGATAATCGCGCGTGATGAAGCCGTAGAGAATTTCGGCGAGAAAACGCCGCTCTTTCGTGTCGAGACGGCCCATGATGCCGAAATCGACGGCGACGATGCGGCCCTGCGCATCGGCGAAAAGATTCCCCTGATGCATGTCGGCGTGAAACAATCCGTCGCGCACCGCATGGCGCAGGAACGACTGGATGACGATACGCCCCAGACGCGGCAGATCGAAGCCCGCCTGCTGCAGCGCATCGATATTGGACAACGGCGTGCCGACGATCCATTCGGTCGTGAGAACTTCTTTCGCCGTTCTGTCCCAATCGACTTTTGGCACGATGAAGTCGGGATCGTCAGCGACGTTTTCCGCAAATTCAGATGCAGCAGCGGCTTCGAGACGGAAATCCATTTCCATCTTCACACTGCGCGCCAATGTCTCAACGACATTCACGACACGCAGTCGCCGCGCTTCGCTCGATGCCCGTTCCGCGAGCCTTGCTACGAAGAACATATCCGAGAGATCGCGGCGGAAGCGACGCTCGACGCCCGGCCGCAGAATTTTCACGGCGACATCGCGCTCGCCATGCGCATCCTTCGCGCGGGCGCGATGAACCTGGGCGATGGACGCCGCCGCAATAGGCTCGCCGAATTGCGCAAATACTTCGTGGATCTTCTTGCCGAACGCCGACTCGATTGCGGCAATCGCAAGCGCCTGGTCGAATGGCGGCACGCGATCCTGCAATTTCTCGAGTTCGCGCGCAGCTTGCGCGCCAACGATATCCGGCCGGGTCGCGAGAAATTGCCCGAGCTTGATATAGGAAGGCCCGAGACGAACCATCGCGCGGGCGAGACTTGGTTCGCCGGTCGCATTCTTGCGCGCAATCAGTTTCGACAGCGCGAGCGGTATGCGCGCGGACGGCGGCAGGATTGCGGGATCGACCTCGGCGAAGACGCCTTCGCGGGCCATCACCCAGCCTGCTCGCGCAAAGCGCAGACTATGTCCTATTGCCCGGAACAAGATGGCCTCAGAGCTTCCAGCCGGAGTGAATGGCGACGATGCCGCCGGTGAGCCGCGTAAAACTTGCGCGGCGGAAACCCGCTGACGCGATCATGTTTCGGAAAATCGCCGGGGAGGGAAACTCCGCAATGGACTCCACGAGATAGCGATAGGGTTCGCCATCGCCAGCGACCGCCTTTCCGATGGCCGGAATCGCGCCGAAGGACCAGGCCCTGTAGAATTCGTCGAGAACGGGAACATCGACCATCGAAAATTCCAGGCAGAGGAAACGCCCGCCGCGCTTCAACACGCGGTAAGCCTCCGACAAAGCTTTTTCACGGCGAGGCACGTTGCGGATGCCGAAGGCGATCGTATAGGCGTCGAACGTCTTGTCCGGAAAGGGCAGTTCCTCGGCATTGGCCTCGATGAAGTCGAGTTGGCCCGTAAGACCGCGCTTTTCCGCGCGTTCGCGGCCGACCGCCAGCATGTCGGGATTGATGTCGAGGACATCGACATGGGTGCGCGGGCCGCCCGCCTCGGCGATGCGGAACGCCACGTCGCCGGTGCCGCCGGCGACATCCAGATGGCGGAAATCGCGGCCTTTGCGCACGCCCGTCATCGAAACGAGCACGTCCTTCCAGGCGCGGTGAAGCCCGACCGACATGAGATCGTTCATCAGGTCGTATTTGCCGGCGACCTTGTGAAAGACATCGTCGACGAGATCCTGCTTCTCGCCGAGCCGGACCCGTGAAAAGCCGAAATCGATGTCCTTGTCTGCGTCCGGCTTTCCCGCCGGGTTGCCCGCACTGGCGAAACTCATGGGAACCCTTGATCTGCTTGCGGGCTGGAACATAGCGCGGCAGGCGCACAAAGGCTATTGAAGCGGCTCAAAATCGGAAAATGTGCTGAACCAGCGATGCCTGAATTGCCCGAAGTCGAAACCGTCCGTCGCGGCCTCGAACCCGCCATGACGGGCGCGCGCCTTTTGCGCGTCGAGCAACGCCGGGGCGATCTGCGCTTTCCGTTTCCGCAAGATTTCGTGCAACGGCTCGAGGGGCGAACCATCGTTTCGATGGGACGGCGGGCGAAGTACCTGCTGGCTGATCTCGACAGTTCGGATGTGTTGATCATGCATCTGGGCATGAGCGGCTCGTTCCGCATAGAAGACGCCAAGGGCACGCAGACGCCCGGCGAATTTCACTACGACAGGTCCAGGGATCCGGCGCACGACCATGTCGTGTTTCATCTCTCCAATGGCAGGGTCGTGATCTATAACGATCCTCGCCGTTTCGGCTTCATGGACATTGTTGCCCGAAACGACATTGCCACGAGCAAGCATTTCAGAAATGTCGGCATCGAACCGCTTGGCAACGAGTTGGACGGCGCGTTTCTTGCTCAGAAGTTCGCGGGAAAGAAAACGCCGCTCAAAGCGGCGCTGCTCGACCAATCGCTGATTGCGGGGCTCGGCAACATTTACGTCTGCGAGTCATTACATCGCGCGGGGCTTTCGCCGCGTCGCGCAGCGGGAACACTTGCGAAGAAAAATGGCTCGCCGACCGAAAAGGCCGGAGCGCTGGCGGCGATCATACGCGCCGTTCTTGAGGAAGCCATCGTTGCCGGCGGTTCGTCACTGCGTGACCACCGGCAGGCCGATGGTACCCTTGGCTATTTCCAGCATTCGTTCCGCAGCTACGACCGCGAAGGGCAGCCTTGCACAAATCCCAACTGCAAGGGCAGCATCAGACGGATCGTGCAGAGCGGCCGCTCTACATTTTATTGCGCGAGCTGTCAGCGATAACGCTTGCGGTAATAGGTGCGCCGGACCGGCCGGTTTTCGCGGACGACCCGATTCCCGACGATGGCCCCGCCGACCGCTCCAACGGCTGCGCCCACAGGACCGGCCACGGCTGCGCCGGCTACACCGCCCACAGCGGCACCTCCGAGCGTGCCCCGGCTTTGAGCCTCAGCAGATACCGAATAAACAACGGGTAAAGCAGCGATGATCGCCACAGCGAGAAACTTGCGCATGTTCGCCTCCAAACAAAATGTCTGAAGGCGTAACGCGACTACACCTGTTTAGATCCCTCGGAACGAAGCGCCGTGGAAACTAAACCGCTTCCTTCATCTTCTCGGCCTTCTTGCGATCGTTCGGATCCAGAATCGCCTTGCGCAGGCGGATCGACTTCGGCGTCACTTCGACGCGCTCGTCGTCCTCGATGTAGGCCAGAGCCTTTTCCAGGGACATGCGGATCGGCGGCGTCAGGCGGACCGCTTCATCTTTGGACTGCGTGCGAATGTTGGTGAGCTGCTTGCCCTTGAGTACGTTGATCTCGAGATCATTGTCGCGCGTGTGTTCGCCGATGATCATGCCGCGATACACTTTCCAGCCGGGCTCGATCATCATCGGGCCGCGATCTTCAAGTTTCCACATGGCGTAGGCGACGGATTCGCCGGCGTCGTTGGAGATCAGCACGCCATTGCGGCGGCCCTGAATTTCGCCGCGATAAGGCGAATAGGAATGGAACAGGCGGTTCATGACCGCGGTGCCGCGAGTATCGGTCGCCAGTTCGCCCTGATAGCCGATCAGTCCGCGCGTCGGCGCATGGAACACGACACGCAGGCGATTGCCGCCCGACGGACGCATTTCCAGCATCTCCGCCTTGCGTTCCGCCATCTTCTGGACGACGACGCCGGAATGCTCTTCATCGACGTCAATGACAACTTCCTCGACGGGCTCCATGAGCTGGCCGTCGTCATCGCGCTTCAGCACGACGCGCGGCCGCGAGATGCTGAGTTCGAAGCCCTCGCGGCGCATGGTCTCGATGAGAATGCCGAGCTGCAGTTCGCCGCGCCCCGAAACGACATAGGCGTCTGAATTCGGCGCCGGCTCTACTTTCAGAGCGACGTTGCCTTCAGCTTCCTTGAGCAGGCGGTCGCGAATCACGCGGCTCGTCACCTTGTCGCCTTCGGTGCCGGCAAGCGGGCTGTCGTTAACCGAGAAGGTCATCGAGAGTGTCGGCGGATCGATAGGCTGGGCCTGCAACGGCTCGGTCACGTCGAGCGCGCAAAGCGTATCGGCAACGTTGAACTTTTCGAGACCCGCGATGGCGACGATATCGCCGGCTTCCGCTTCCTCGATCGGCTGGCGCTCGATACCGCGGAAGGCGAGAATCTTAGAGACGCGGCCCTGTTCGAGAATCTTGCCGGTGCGGTCGAGAACCTTGACCGGCTGGTTCGGCTTGATGCTACCGGCGAAAACGCGGCCGGTAACAACACGGCCGAGATAGGGATTGGCTTCCAGCAGCGTGCCGAGAAGGCGGAAGGAGCCCTCTTCGATCTTCGGCTCGGGAACATGGCGCAGAACCATGTCGAACAGTGGGGCCATGCCCTGATCCTGCGGACCGTCGGGCGATTCCGACATCCAGCCATGTTTGCCGGAACCGTAGAGGATCGGGAAGTCGAGCTGCTCATCCGTAGCGTCGAGTGCTGCGAAGAGATCGAAGACTTCATTGACGACCTCGGTGGTGCGCGCGTCGGGGCGGTCCACCTTGTTGATGCAGACGATCGGCTTGAGGCCGATCTTGAGCGCCTTGCCGACGACGAATTTCGTCTGCGGCATCGGGCCTTCGGCGGCATCCACCAGGACGATGGCGCTGTCGACCATCGAGAGAATGCGCTCCACCTCGCCGCCGAAATCGGCGTGGCCGGGCGTATCGACGATGTTTACACGGGTCTCTTTCCAGACGACCGAAGTCGCCTTGGCGAGAATGGTGATGCCGCGCTCCTTCTCAAGGTCGTTGGAATCCATCACGCGTTCGGCGACGCGCTGGTTGTCGCGGAACGCGCCGGACTGCTGGAGGAGCTTGTCGACGAGCGTGGTCTTGCCATGGTCGACGTGGGCGATAATGGCGATATTGCGCAGCTTCATGTGTGGTCCGGACGTTGCGTCGCATGGCGCCGTTGCCGACGCTGGAGGTTTCTGGAATCAGGAAAAACAGCGGCTTAGCCCGAAAAGCGGTTCGGCGCGTCAGCGGCTGCGATGCTCGATTGTGCAGTGCATATACAGGAAATCGCGCGATTTGGAAATATTGCGTCAGGACGCCTCCCGCAAACCCGGCTCTCGCAACTGTTCCGTGGCCGTCACCATCCCCGCTCTGGCCCCTTCCAGCGCGGCGCGGCGGTCCAAAAGGGCCTGATGAACCTGTCCGACGAGGATGCCGAGATTGGCGACGCGAGTTTCATCATGACGGCCACGCGCCGCCGCCGTCATGAACTCGGCGAAGATATTGTCGGTTTCCAGTTGGAGCAGCCGAAGCATGGAGGCGTCCTCGGCAAGCCGGGCCAGCCTCAGTATTTCGATCAGACGCGCTACGTGATCTCGATATTCGCGCTTGCTGTCGAAACGCAGATGGCTCGCAGCTGCCGCCACCGCGGAACCCACGATGCTCAGCACCATCGCGCCGAGATAGAAGAACTCGCTGAATCGATCGAAGAAGCTTTGCTCCTCGCCATCAAGATAAGCGGCGGCGCCGGGATGCGTCGGCAAGGCCGCGTCCTTGTTGGTCGAGGGCGCGGACATGCGCAGCGCCAGCGGATATTGAAGGGCGAGTCGAGGTTTTTGGGAAAACATCGCGCGCGTGACAGCGCCGACGGTGGAGTCTCGCAGATTCACGGATGCGAACAGGCGCACGGAATAGGCGATCGTATCCAGCTCCTGCGGCGGGCGCGCATTGGCGCCTGCAAATGTGCCGGCGGGAATCGCGAATTGCTCGAAAGCGCTCGAATGCTGCGCCAGCGCATTGGTATGCCCGACAGGTATGAATATGGGTTCGCCCTTGCCCGCACGCGCGATGGCATGGACCACATCGCCTACGGCGCCATCGCCGGGAATGCCTGTCACCATGATGGCGTCGACCTTTTGGGACGACAGCATGTCGGGTACCGAGGCGACATCGACAAGCACGCGTTTCAGCGATGTCTCGGCCATGTCGTGCCGTGCGAGGATCGCATCGAGAATGCGATTATGGCCGGTGTTCGAGGATTCGTCCTTCACGATGCCGATGGTCTTGCCGGCGAGATCGGCCAACGAAGAAAATTTGCCTCCGGCAGGCGCAAGCAGCACCACAGCGTGCCGCCGCATGACGACGACAGTCTTTCCGGTCGCAGGCAGCGGCTGATCGCTGGGGCCGATCGCCATATCCGTATTGCCCGTGTCCAGCGCCCGTATCGCGGCGGCGGAATCATTGACCGGCACGAGCGTGAAACGCACGCTGGCGCGGTCGCTATCCTGCAAGCGTGCTGCCGCCTGCATCAACTGATGATCTGCGGAGCCACGCACGACGGCAACGCGCAACCAGGTCGGGCGCATATAGAAATAAAAGGCTATCGCAGCAGTCGCGACCACCGCGAAGCCGAATAACAGTTGAGTGAGCAACGACCGCTTCATGCCCGCTCCCGCCGGACGACCGGCATGGCGAATCAATGCATGACGTTAACTCAATTGCCCGACTTGCGCTTGCCTAATGGGTTCGATGTCAGCGCTTGCCGCGGCGGTCGCGCTTGCCGAGCGTGCGCAGGCGCAGCGCATTCAGCTTGATGAAGCCCGCGGCGTCGCGATGATCATAGGCGACTGCGCCTTCCTCGAAAGTCACGAGATCCTGATCGTAGAGCGAATAGGGGCTTTCGCGGCCGACAACCCGAGCCGTGCCCTTGTAGAGCTTCAGGCGCACGCGGCCGGTGACGAATTCCTGGCTCTTGTCGATCAGCGCCTGCAGCATTTCACGTTCGGGCGAGAACCAGAAACCGTTATAGATGAGCTCGGCATATTTCGGCATCAGCTCATCCTTGAGATGGGCCGCGCCACGATCGAGCGTGATGGACTCGATACCGCGATGGGCCGCCAGCAGGATCGTGCCGCCTGGCGTTTCATAGACACCGCGCGACTTCATGCCGACGAAACGGTTCTCGACGAGGTCGAGCCGGCCGATGCCATTGGCCCTGCCGAGGTCGTTGAGCTTCGTCAGCAGCGTTGCCGGCGACATTTTTTCGCCGTCGATGGCGACGGCGTCGCCCTTGTCGAAATCCACGGTGATTTCCGTCACGACATCAGGCGCATCCTCCGGCGCGATGGTGCGCATGTGGACATATTCCGGCGGCTCGACCCATGGATCTTCGAGCACCTTGCCCTCGGATGAGGAATGCAGGAGGTTCGCGTCCACCGAGAAGGGCGCGTCGCCGCGCTTGTCCTTGGCGATGGGAATCTGATGCGCTTCCGCGAAAGCGATCAGGGCCTCGCGGCTCTTGAAGTCCCATTCGCGCCAGGGCGCGATGACCGTGATTTCGGGCTCGAGCGCATAATAGCCGAGTTCAAAGCGGACCTGATCGTTGCCCTTGCCGGTCGCGCCATGGGAGACAGCATCGGCCCCCACCTTGCGGGCAATCTCGATCTGCTTTTTCGCAATCAGCGGGCGGGCGATAGACGTGCCGAGAAGATAAAGGCCTTCATATTGCGCATTGGCGCGGAACATCGGGAAGACGTAGTCGCGGACGAATTCCTCGCGCAGATCTTCGATGAAGATGTGCTCATCCTTGATGCCGAGAAGCTGCGCCTTCTTCCGCGCTGGCTCCAGCTCTTCCCCCTGCCCGAGATCGGCCGTGAATGTCACGACCTCGCAGCCATAGGTCGTCTGCAGCCACTTCAGAATGATGGAAGTATCGAGGCCTCCCGAATAGGCGAGAACCACGCGCTTGATGTCTTTTGCCATGAAAGGGGACCCGTTTTCGCGAAAGGACCCCGCAGGGGCCCGAAAAGTGGGCGCAATATAGACAGGGAAGTCCCCGGCGCAACCCTCGCCATAAGGCGAGATCGCCTCAGGCCTGCGGCCTTCGACCGCGCATGATCAAAGCATGCATGAGCTGGCAAACGAGCAGCGTGAACAGGATCGCGAAAATCACGTCGGACATGAAATGACCGCCGAATGCCATTCGCAATGCGCCTGTCGCGGCCGCAAACAGAATTGCCGCGCCGATAGCCGGCAGGTTCCAGGGTGGCGGCAGCAGACTCGCTGGAGCAGCCAGCCACGCGGAGGTGGCGACTTCACCCGATACGAAGGAGCAGTTCGTCTTGCAGGCCCCGTCGAACCGGTGCCACGGGCGGAATTCCGATTTTCCCGCATGCTGCACGATCTGGTTCGGGCGCGGACGATTGGAATGTTCTTTCAGGATGACGTTGACGAGCAGCCACGGCCCGACGAGCAGCGAGGCAAGGAGAAACGCCATTGTACGGTTCGCCGGTACGAGGCGGGCCGGAATTTTCGCGCCAGCCTTCGGCAATAGCCAGAGCAGGGCCATGACGAGGGGGACCACCAGCGGCGCGTAATAGAAAAACCGCCGCAACATGCGCTCCCCTGCGCCACTTCCGGCGAAGCGTCCTTCCCGAAAGAACCAGGAGGCTGCCGTGACGTCGAAATCCGGCCGAAGAGCGAAAGACAGCCCGGCAACGAGTATCAGAAGCAAGGTGACTGCCAGGGCCTTGAGCGACAAGGGAAACACCGGGGACGAGCGGAACGGGAAGAGCCCGGCTTAGCCTATCAGGCTGGCTTCGGGAAAGTGGCCGGGCGGGTTTTGCGGCAGGGAGACGGTCCTGTTACTGTCCAAAAATGTCCTTTTCGCCCGAAGAAATCGAGCGCTATGCGCGCCATATCGTGCTGCATGGCGTCGGCGGCCCCGGTCAGCAGAAGCTGAAAGCCGCACGCGTACTGGTGATCGGCGCAGGCGGTCTCGGCGCTCCGGTTCTGCAGTATCTGGCGGCGGCTGGCGTCGGAACGCTGGGAATCGTCGACGACGACGAAGTTTCGCTGTCGAATCTGCAACGGCAGGTAATTCACGGCACGCCGGACATCGGCCGGCCGAAGGTCGAAAGCGCGACTGAGGCCATCGGCCGCCTCAACCCTCATGTGCAGGTCGAAACGCACGCCACCCGCCTGACGGAGAAAAATGCGCGCGAACTCGTGCGCAACTTCGACCTCGTTGCCGATGGCTCGGACAATTTCGAGACGCGTTACGCCAGCGCCGACGCCTGCTTTTTCGAGGCTAAACCATTGATCACGGGAGCGGTCGGCACGTTCGACGGCTCGCTGACCACACTGCGACCCTTCGAAAAACAGGCCGACGGTACGCCAAACCCAACCTATCGCTGCCTTTTTCCCGAGCCGCCGCCACCTGGCACGGTACCGACCTGCGCGCAGGCCGGCGTGCTCGGCGCACTCACCGGACTTATCGGCACGATGATGGCGCTGCAGGTGATCCGCGAGATCACCGGCTTCGGCGAAGGACTGGTCGGCAAGCTGTTGCTCATCGACGCCTTCGCCATGCGTTTCGAGACGATGGAATATGGCTGGGACCCCGCCAATCCGCTGAACGGATCGACGGTGCAGGAAGCGCTTACTTCGCCGCCACTACCATGATTTCGACCTTGTACTCGGGGCCGGCCAGCTTGGCTTCCACCGTGGCGCGCGCGGGCGTGTTGCCTTGCGACACCCAAGCGTCCCACACTCCATTCATTTCAGCGAAAGTCGAGATATCAGGCAGCCAGATATTGGCCGACAAAAGCTTTGTCTTGTCGGTGCCGGCCTGTTTCAAGAGATCGTCGATGATGCCAAGGACCTCCCGGGTCTGTTCGGCGACGCTCGCGCCCTTTGTCTTGTCTGCGACCTGACCGGCAAGGTAGACGGTGTTGCCATGGACGACAGCCTTGCTCATGCGCGGGCCAACGCCGATACGTTCGATGCTCATTTCATTCCCCTGTTGTCAAAACCGTTGCGGCACAGGCCTTTCCTGCGCAGAGATCAGAACTGGACCATGCGCGGAATCGGCCCCATGAAATCACGCTTGCCGAGTTCGACCCCACGCGAACGCAGGATGTCGTAGGCGGTCGTGACGTGAAAATAGAACTGCGGCAAAGCCTGATGCAGCAGGAAATCGTCGCCACGCATGCGCCGCTGCATGCCTGCGGCGGGATAGACGATCTCGCGGGTTTCGCCGGCATTCACGTCGGCGGCGGAGACCGATTGAATGTAATCGATGCAGGACTGCACGCGCGCCTTCAGGGCATCAAGCGTGCTCTCGTCATTGGCGTATTTCGGCGGCTCCTTGCCGGCGAGCCATGCGGTCGTATTGGCTGCCCAGTAGCACATCTGCTGGATCTGGCGGCCATAGTTGAACATGTTGGGATAGAGCCGCTCGGCGAGAAAGAGCGCCGGATCGATCTTCGCCGCGGCCGCAAAAGCGGCGAGCTTGTCTATCGTGCCGATAACGCCGGTAAGCGACTGCACGAAGACCGGAACAGACGATTGATGCATGGAAAGCGCCATGAATTCCTCCCAAAAATTGTAGCCAAGCCATATCGGAGCGATTTCCTGCCGGCAAGCCGCGCGTCGATCCGGCAATTAACTGGAACATAGTCTATTCTCTGTGCCTGGCGGCCCGGTCTTGCACTTTTCTGCGGGATGCGCGACGAGGCGGTCACGACGAAAGCGGGGGAAGCGGATGACGCTGGATGAAGCCAAGAAAAGACTGATCGATGCCGGCATTGCGCTCGAGGCGCAGGGGCTCGGCGACTTCACGCGGGGACACGTTTCCCTGCGCGTTCCCGGCGACCCCAGCCATTTCATCATGAAACCGCACAGCCACGGTTTCGATGAAATGACGATGGAAAATATCGTTACCTGCACCCTGGAAGGCGAGAAGATTTCCGGCACGGGGCCGCGCCACAGCGAAGTCTATATCCACTCGGAAATTTTCAAGGCGCGCCCGGACGTGATGAGCGTCATTCACGCTCATCCGACGCATGCAGTCGCGCTCTCGGCCACGGGTCGCAAACTGCGCGCCCTGAGCCAGGGCGGCGCGGTCTTCGCCGATGGTATCGGCGTCTATACCGACACGATCGACCTGATCCGCTCGAAGGAAATGGGTGCCGGCGTTGCGCGCGCGCTCGGCCCTCACAAGGCGGCGTTTCTCAAGAATCACGGCATCGCCATCGTCGGTCGCACGGTCGACGAGGCCGTCATATTGATGATGATGCTTGAGAATGCCTGCCAGATTCAGCTTCTGGCCGAAGCTACGGGCCCAGTCGCCGACGAATTCTCGCGCGAGGACATCATGCGCCTGCACGACAAGATTTCACGGCCCGAGCAGCATACGATCAATTTCGAATACATGGTGCGCAAGGGCCGGCGCATGCTGGGGCTCACCTGAGGTTTCGCAACGGATGGCGCAGGACGGCACATTCATAACGTTCTCGAATGTCGACCTGTCGCGCGGCAATGAAAAGCTGTTCTCGAATCTCGATATCGAAATTCGGGAACGGCGGGTGGGGATCATCGGCAACAATGGTTCCGGCAAGAGTTCCTTCCTTCGCCTCGTGAACGGATTGCTGCTGCCTGATGCCGGTTCCGTGAATGTGTGCGGTCTCGACACGTGCAAGGATCGCAATGCGTTGCCGGCCCTTGCGGGATTTCTGTTCCAGAACCCCGATCACCAGATTGTCTTCCCGACGGTCGCGGAAGAAATAGCCTTCGTGCTGCGCGAGCGTCGCGTCGGGGCTCGCGAGGCGCGCGAAGCCGCGGTCCAATTGCTCGCGGCGCACGGGCACGCCGACTGGGCGGACCGGCCCGTGCACCAGCTTTCGGACGGACAGAAGCAACTCGTCTGCATCCTCGCGGTGACCATAGGTTCGCCGCGCGTCCTCTTGCTCGATGAGCCCTTTTCAAGTCTCGATTTGCCGACGCGGCATGATCTGTTGATGCGTCTAGACATGATGCCGCAATTGCTCGTCATGGCGAGCCACGATCTCGACCTTCTCGCAGGTTTCGATCGCGTGATCTGGTTCGAGAAGGGTGCGATACGCGGCGACGGCGCGCCGGCGAAAGTCATTCGCGATTATCGCGCGAGCTTCGCCACCATGCTGGAACCTCTGCGGATCGCAGCGCAATGATCGGCCTTTATCAGCATCCGCCGACGATCCTGCATCGCGTCAGCGCTGGCTACAAGCTGATCGCGCTGGCTGTTTTGTCGATCGTCTGCATGCGTATCGGGAATGTCGCGATCCTCGCAGCATGTCTTGGGGCGTTGCTCGCGGTTTATGCCGGATTTGGCAAACCCTTCGTGCGGCGTCTCGCCATCCTGCGCCCGCTCTGGCCGACGATGCTCGCGATCTTCGTTGCGCAGATCATCGTCGCGGACTGGCAATCTGCGACCGCTTCCATTTTGCGTCTCCTCGTCATGGTGCTGTTGGCCGACCTCGTGACCATGTCGACGCGCATGCAGGCAATGATGGACGCACTGGCGCCGTTGCTGCGGCCGCTTCGAATGTTCGGAGTGTCAAGCGAGCGAATTTCCTTCTGCGTCGCTTATGTCATTCGCCTCGTCCCGCTCCTGCTCGAGCAGTGGCAGCTCTATGCTGACGCCTGGCGGGCGCGCACCGGCAATAGACCAGGATGGCGCTTGATTGCGCCATTCTTTGCGAACATCTTGCGAATGGCCGGGCGACATGCCGAAGCGCTGGACGCGCGCGGCTTTGGCGCTTCGCGGCAATGAATGCGCAAAGTTCCAACCTGCGGCTGGTGCGGATTTGCCTGTTTGCCGCGCTCATCGCTGCGCTGGGACTCATTCCGCGTATCGACATTCCCATTGCGGCGGGCGTTCCGATCACGGCGCAGACGCTCGGCGTGATGCTGGCCGGACTCATGCTGGGCGCCCGCGCAGGCGCGCTCAGCGTTCTGCTCTTTCTTTTTGTCGTTGCACTGGGCATGCCTTTTCTTGCAGGCGGACGAGGCGGCCTTGCCGTATTCTTCGGACCTACTGCGGGATTTCTGTTTGGCTGGATTCCCGGCGCGTTCCTCTCCGGGCTGCTGGGGCGGAGCACTGGGCCTTTGAGTTTCCTGCGTGGGCTTGCGGGCGCGTTCGCGGGTGGCGTCATCGCAGTATATGCTTGCGGTATCGCGTGGCTCGCCATCGTCGCGGGTCTGGGATGGAAGGCCGCCATGATTGCAACAGCGGTCTTTCTGCCGGGAGACGTTTTGAAATCGCTGTTGGCCGCAGCAATCGCCGCGCGCGCCGGCGAATTCGGCAAGTAAGGCGATGCCTAATGATCATAGGCTCGATGATATCGGAACACGCAGCTACAAAAGCTGAGGCAACAGCGCTGGTATTCGATCGGGAAAGCATCACGTGGCAAAAACTCGAGGAGTTGTTGAAAAGAGCTGCGGGCTGGCTTGAGCACGCTAGCCCGCACTGCAAGAGCGTTGCGCTGAATTTGCCGAATTGCCCCGCGTTGGCGGTATTCTTTCTCGCCGGCATTCGACTTGGCTACGAGATGCAAATTTTCGACACGCAATGGCCGCTAGCGCATACGCGCGAAATGATCGCACGACTTTCGCCGGACTTAATCGTCGCCGATCATGACGGTGACGTCGCGGCGGGCGCATTGCTTCCGAAAGAAGCGCTCGATTTCTCCGGATTGGAGAAGTGGCTCCCGCCGCACGATCCCATTTTTCAATGGCGCTCGGTCGAAAAGTCGGCGTCCTTTTACGTAGGCTTCACTTCAGGTTCGACAGGTTTGCCGAAAGGCTACAGACGCAATCATCATTCGTGGATCAAGAGTTTCGATGTTGCACGCGAGGAATTCGGACTTGCTTCGAATCATGTCATCGCTGCGCACGGCGCATTGACCCATTCCCTCTACCTCTTCGCCCTGGCCTGGGCGATGCATGAAGGGGCGACTTGTCTGCTGGCCCGCAGCTTCAAGCCAAACTCCCTGGTGGAAGCCGCAAAGCTCCACGGGTCGAACGTCATGTTCGGCGTTCCGGCGCAGCTCGGTATGCTTTCAAGATACTTGCAGGAGAGCGCAAAACCCGCGCTGCCCGATCTGCGCTGGCTTATTTCATCGGGCTCCAAATGGTCGAGCCGCGAGGATCCCGCGCTGCGGGCGCACATGCGCCATGCGCGTTTCGCCGAATTCTACGGCGCATCCGAAACGAGCTTCGTTACCGTGGCAGTCGATGGCGAGCCTGTGCCTGAAGGGTCTGTCGGGCGCGCCTTCGGCGGCGTCCGTATTTCGATTCGGAATGAGAACGACGAGGTTTGCCAAAGCGGAGTCGACGGGCGCATTTTCGTGGCAAGCGAAATGCTTTTCGACGGCTATGCCGGCGGCGACGAAGAAATTGCGCGAATTTCAGACGGTTCCATCTGCGTCGGGGACATCGGACATCTCGACGCTGACGGCTATCTGTTTCTCTCCGGGCGCGAGAACCGGATGATCGTCACCTCCGGCAAGAATCTCTTTCCGGAAGAGGTGGAGCGCGTTCTCGAGGAACATTTCGCCGTTTTGAATGCAGCGGTAATCAGCGTTGCCGACGAGAAGCGGGGCGAGCGCCTGATTGGCATCCTCTCGTTGCGCGCGCCAGAAAGACTGATGCAATCTGAAATCATCGCCCATGCGCGCGTGCAACTTCCGCTCTTCAAGGTCCCGCGTGAGTATTGGGCTGTCAGCGAGTGGCCGTTCACGCGCTCGGGGAAGAGCGATTTCCAGAAGCTGAAGCAGCTACTGGAACGCGGCGAGCTGGAGCGACTTCCATGACGATTTTTGTCGCTGCAGCATGTCGCACATCTGTTGCGCCTAATGGCGGCGACTTTGCCAGACTGGAGGTTGCAAGGCTGGGCAGCGAAGTCATTCGGGCCCTGCTGACGCAAACGCCTTTATCGCCGGATGTTCGGCTTGAGGTCATCATGGGCAATGCCCTCTATGGCGGCGGCAATCCGGCGCGGGTAGCTATGTTGATGGCCGGCCTCGATATCGCAATTCCAGCAGCAACGATCGATACGCAATGCTGCAGCGGCCTCGACGCGATTGCATGGGGCGCTTCGCGCATCGCGAGCGGTCAGGCCGACGCTGTCATCGCAGGCGGTCTCGAAAGTTACAGCCGCGCGCCCTTGCGCTACAAGCGACCCGCGTCATCCGGCGACAGCCCACAGTTTTATGCGCGGCCCCCCTTCACGCCCTGGCTCGACCGGGATCCCGATCTCATCGCTTCTGCTGCATCTCTGGCATATCAGCGCAACATCACACGCGAGCAGCAGGATGTCTTTGCTGTCGATAGCCATCGAAAGGCGCTGGAGGCAAACTGGCACGAAGACGAGATCGCCCCGGTTTGCGGGATTGAAACAGACACGTTTTCTCGCCGCCTCAGTCCCGCTTTATGCGCGCGCTTGCCATCGCTCGCAGGTCGCAGTCCGCACGAACTGACAGCGGCAACGATCGCGGTCGAAGCCGATGCAGCGGCGGCTGTATTGCTCGTGAGCGAGAAACTGTTATCGCGCCTCAAACCAAAACATGTGCCGATGCAGCTCTCCGGCTCCGTATCGCGCGGTTTCGACCCTGAGCAGCCGGCGCTGGCTGCCACGAGCGCGGCTGCCCCGCTCCTTCGTTCAATGCAGATAGCGGCTTCGGACATTTCAGTCGTAGAAATCATGGAAGCCTTCGCCGTACAGGCCATGACCTTCATCGACGATCTCAACTTCGATGCTTCCGTGATCAATCGCAGCGGCGGCGCGCTTGCGCGCGGCCATCCTATTGGCGCCTCGGGTGCGATCCTTGCCGTTCGGCTCTTCTACGAATTGCAGAAAGAAAACCGGGGTGCAAAAGGACTTGCCGCAATTGCTGCAGCCGGCGGACTCGGGAGCGCGCTCCTCATGGAACGCGCCTGACTATTTCCCCGTAAAGACCGGCTTGCGCTTTTCGGCGAAGGCGCGACGGCCTTCCTTGAAATCCTCGCTCGTCATGCAGGCTGCCGCGACCGCTTCGCAAGCTGCGATGTCGCGGGCGCTTTCATCCTTCATGAGTTCGTCGATCACCACCTTCGCAGCGCGCATGGATAGCGGCGCGTTTTCGCAAATGTTTGCGGCAAGTTTTCGCACGGAGTTCTCAAGCTCCGCGCGTGGAACGACCTGATTGACAAGGCCGATGCGCAAGGCTTCCGCCGCGCCAAAGCGGCCTGCCGAAAACATGATTTCCTTCGCCTTTGCGGGTCCTACAAGATCAATCAGCTTTCGCAGACCATACATCGGATAGGCAACGCCGAGCCGGCCAGCCGGAATTCCGAACTGCGCGTCATCGGAGGCGATGCGGATGTCCACCGCCATGGCCGTCAGCAATCCGCCGCCAAGGCAGTAGCCGTGGATCATCGCGATGATCGGCTTGGAATAATGGTCGTAGCGCTGACGCAGTTCGTCGGAGATGTTCGACTGCTGGCGGCGTTGCTCCTCGCCTTTCTCGCCCTTGTCGAACTGATTGATGTCGGCGCCGGATATGAAGGCATGATCGCCCGCGCCCCTGAGAATGACGACGCGCACGCGCTCGTCCTTCTCGAACGCGTCGAGAATTTCGAGCGCCGCGGCGCGCATCTCGTGCGACAAGGCATTGCGCTTTTCAGGATTGTTGAAGGTCATCCAGCCGATGTGACCATCGACCTCGGCAAGCATCTTGTCTGTCGAGACTTTCATTGAGCGCTCCAGTCGGCCGGGCGACGATCAAACGACCTTTTCGGCATGCAGTTTTTGAATTGCAGCCTCGTCGTAACCGAGATCGCGCAGGATTGCGTCCGTATGCTCGCCGGCATCCGGCGTGATGCTGCGCATGCGCCAGGGCGTACGCGACATGTGAATGGGCTGGCCGACGATGGCGCGCTCGCCCTTTTCGGGATGCGCCATCGCCTGACGGATACCGAGGTGTTTTACTTGCGGGTCGTCCCACATCTGATCAATCTTGTAGATCGGACCGCAGGGAATGCCGGCCTTGTTGATGAGATCCACCCATTCGGCCGTGGTCTTGGTGCGGAAGACCTCGTCGTAGTCTGCGTTGAGTTGAACGCGATTTTTCACCCGCAGTTCAGCCGTCGCATATTCGGGTTTCGACATCAGGTGGGTTGCGCCGATGGCCTCGCACACGCGCTTCCAGCCGGCATCGCCACCCGCGCCGATATTCACATAGCCGTCTTTGGTTTCGTAAGCGCCTGTAGGCATGGACTTCGGGTGATTGTTGCCGGCCTGTCCGGGCACATAGCCATCAAAGATCCAGGCAGCGGCCTGAAAGTCCATGACCGTGATGAGCGATTCGAGCAGCGACGTGTGTATCCATTGACCCCGGCCGGAAGTCTCGCGCTCGAGCAATGCCATCATGATGCCGATGGTGGCAAAAAGTCCCGCGCTCATGTCGCCGACCGCTGCGCCGGCTCGCATCGGACCCTTGCCGGGCTCTCCGGTCACCGACATCAGCCCGCTCATGCCCTGCGCGATCTGATCGACGCCGGGACGGTTGGCATAGGGGCCATCCTGTCCGAAGCCGGAGATACTTGCGTAAACGATGCGCGGATTGATGAAGCTGACAGCCTCGTAGTCGATGCCAAGACGAGTCTTCACATCCGGCCGATAGTTTTCGACGATCACGTCGGCAGTCGCCGCCAGCTGCATGAAGATTTTCTTGCCGGCAGGACTTTTGAGATCGAGCTTGATGCTGCGCTTGTTGCGATGAAGATTCTGAAAGTCGCCCTTGTCGCGGCCATCGGAAAAGCCGTCGCCCTTGTCGTCGGGGATCTCGATCTTGATGCAGTCCGCGCCCCAGTCGGCAAGCTGGCGCACGCAGGCGGGGCCTGCGCGAACACGGCTCAGATCGAGTACCTTGAAACGGGCCAGCGGCAGGCCTTCGCGATTTCCGGTCATGTCTGTCTCTCAGCCCTGCAGTTCCTTGCGCACCATTTTCACGCCTTCGACCATCGAACACAATTTTCCGAAAGCGACATCGCGCGGCAGATATTTCATGCCGCAGTCCGGCGCGATGACGAGTCGTTCCGGCGATACATAGGGAAAGACGCGGCGGATGCGATCGGCAACCGCCTGCGGCGTCTCAACGCTGTTATCACCGAGATTGATGACCCCGAGCACGATGGTTTTTGACGGAAGCTGCTTGAGCACTTCGAAATCGATGACGGGTTGCGCGGTCTCGATGGAGATCTGGTCCGCGTTGCAAGCCTCCAATTCCGGCAGGAAGGAATAGCCGGCAGGCTTGTTCTTGATCAGCGCGGCATAGCCGAAGCAGACGTGAACCGCCGTCGTTCCCTTGACGCCTTCAAGCGCGCGGTTGATGGCCTTCACGGCATAGGCGCGCGCCTGATCCGGACGCGCCTGCATATAGGGCTCGTCGATCTGCACGACATCGGCGCCGGCGGCAAAGAGGTCCTTGATTTCCTCATTCACGGCAGCGGCATAGTCCATCGCGACGGCGACTTCGTCGTTGTAGAAGAAATCCTTGGCCTGAATCGACATCGTGAACGGGCCGGGCACGGTAATCTTGATTTTATGGTCGGTGTGCTTGCGCAGGAATTCGACATCGCGCACTTCCACCGAATGCTTGCGCCTGATCTTGCCGATCACGCGCGGCACCATATCGGGCTTGCCGCTGCGGCTAGGCACGATGGCCGGATTTTCGGCGTCGACGCCTTCGAGCGCCGTTGCGAAACGGTTTGAGTAGCTCTCGCGGCGGATTTCGCCGTCGGTGACGATGTCGATGCCTGCGGCTTCCTGGTCGCGGATCGCGACGATTGTCGCATCGTTTTGCGCCTGTTCGAGCCATTCGGCGCCGACGCGCCACAGTTCCGCGGCGCGGATGCGCGGCGGCGCACGCAGGCCGAGCTTTTCGCGGTCAATAAGCCAGTCCGGCTGCGGATAGGACCCGACAAGCGTCGTGGGCAGCAGCATCAATTCCCCCCGAATTTTCGTGGCGCGCGGGCGCGTTTGCTTCGCTTCGATCTTTCCCCGAATTTCAGGCCGGTTGCAACTGCGCTCACTTGTAGATGCGGGTTGCCTCGCGCAGGCCCTCTTCCTGTTTCGACTGGTCCGTCGTGCCCATCAATTTGGGATTCGCGATCTCGCGCAATTCGGCCGGCACCTTGTCCCCGAGACCTTCGCGAACAAAACCATGACCACCGCGCGCCCAGATCAGTTGCGCTTCTTCGCTCATGGCGAAATCAACGTAGAGGCGCGCCGCATTGGGATGCGGCGGGTTGCGCATCATCACGTTGCCATAGAGGACATAAGGCGCGCCTTCATCGAGTATGACGGCCTTCACCGGCAGACCCTTGAGGTTGTTGATGTCCGAGAGGATGAAGGGCGAATAGATTGCATACTCGCCACGGGCGACGCGGCGCTGCGCCTCGCGCTGGTTGCGCGTGAAGCTGAGCGACTGCTGCGCCATCGACTGGTGATATTTTTCGCCGAGGGACGGATTGAAAAACGTCACGAAGAAATAGAGGTAGCCGCCGCCGATGGCGCGGGTGTCGTCGCTGAGAATGCGGCCTTTCCAGCGCGGGTTGGCGAGATCGCCCCAGCTCCTGGGCATTTCCTCGGGCTTCACCATCGCGGTATTCACCAGCAGGCCGTAGTTGAGAATCATCACCGGCGCGAAAAGGCCGTCGTCGGCGAAATCCTTTTTCAGTCCTGCTGCATTGGGACTAACGGGCCGGCGCGCAAAAACCTTGTCCTCGTTGTCGATCACGACGGCCTGCCCCGACGAGGTGAAGGTGACATCGGCAGTATTGCGTCCGGCGGAATATTCGACGCGCGTGCGTTCGCGCAGTTCGCTCGCCCTTGCTTCGAGCCGCTCGACCTGAATTCCGAAGCGTGCAGTAAAGGCATCGCCCATCGCCTTGAGCAGGGGATTGCCGACATGGGCGGAATAGACGACGACCTTGCCTTCCTTCTTGGCGGCGGCGGTCACCTCGTCCGAAGATTGCGCTTGTACAAAGGTCGCGCAGGAAAAAGAAGCGGTCAGCGACGCGAAGGCAACGACAAGGGCGCGACGCCGCGCGCACGAATCCGATTTCACCGCCATCGCTTCCTCCACTTTCGCGCTGGACTGTTATACGTCCAGATTCGCCACGCTCAGCGCATTCTCCTGAATGAATTCACGGCGCGGCTCGACCGTATCGCCCATCAGCTTGACGAAGATGTCGTCGGCATCGGCGACATCGCGAACACGCACTTGCAAGAGCGAACGGACGTTGCGATCGAGCGTTGTCTCCCAGAGTTGGTCGGGATTCATCTCGCCAAGACCTTTGTAACGCTGCATCTGCGTGATTCCGCGCTGTCCCGCGGCCATGACGGTATCCAGCAACTGGCCGGGGCCGGCGACGCGGCTTTCGTCGCTGCGACGAAGAAAGGTCGCGGGCCGGACGTAGACATCGTGCAGGGATTGTCCGTGTTCGTCGAGCTTGCGCGCTTCTGCCGAAGCGAGAAGGCCAGCGTCGAGCGTGCTCGCCTGCTGTACGCCGCGCACCGTGCGGGTGAAGACATAGCCACCCATTTCGACGCGCCCTTCCCAGCCGCGCTCGGTCTCTTCGGAAAGAGCATCGAGACGGCGCGCGATTTCCGCCGCGGCCTGTAAGGCCGCTTCCTCGCCAGTGACGGAAACCGGCTTCAAAGCTCCGGCAATCGAAGCCTGCTCCACTGCAACGCGATCGTAACGCGAATGCAATTGCGCCATTACCTGCCGGACGATCCGCGCTTCATCGACGATGGAGCGAAGATCCTGCGCCGCGCGTTCGACGCCGCTGGCGAGACGCAGCACTGCGCCATCAAGTCCGTTATTGATCAGATAGTCTTCGCGGGCGCGTTCGTCTTTCAGATACTGCTCGGACTGTCCGCGCTTGACCTTATAAAGCGGCGGCTGCGCGATATAGAGATGGCCGCGCTCGATAAGCTCGGGCATCTGCCGAAAGAAAAACGTCAGCAACAGCGTGCGAATGTGCGAGCCGTCGACATCCGCGTCCGTCATGATGATGATCTTGTGGTAACGCAGCTTCTCGATGTTGAAATCGTCGCGGCCGATGCCCGTGCCGAGCGCGGTGATCAGCGTGCCGATTTCCTGCGACGAGAGCATCTTGTCGAAGCGCGCACGTTCTACATTGAGAATCTTGCCGCGCAGCGGCAGCACCGCCTGATATTCGCGATTGCGGCCCTGCTTGGCGGAGCCGCCTGCGGAATCGCCCTCGACGATGAAGAGTTCGGACTTGGCGGGATCGCGTTCCTGACAATCGGCAAGCTTGCCGGGAAGGTTGGCGACATCGAGCGCGCCCTTGCGCCGGGTCAGCTCGCGCGCCTTGCGGGCCGCCTCGCGCGCAAGCGCGGCTTCCACCACTTTGGTGACGATGGAGCGCGCTTCCTGCGGGTGTTCCTCGAACCACTGGTTAAGCGCTTCGTTGACGCAGCTTTCGACGACAGGACGAACCTCCGACGAAACGAGCTTGTCTTTCGTTTGCGAGGAAAATTTCGGATCGGGTACTTTTACCGAAAGCACGCACGTGAGACCCTCACGGCAATCGTCGCCGGAGAGTTCGACCTTTTCCTTCTTCGTGATGCCCGAGGATTCCGCATAGCCCGTGACCTGACGGGTCAGCGCTGCGCGGAAGCCGGCGAGATGCGTGCCGCCATCGCGTTGCGGTATGTTGTTGGTGAAGGCGAGAACGGTCTCGTGATAGCTGTCGTTCCACCACAGCGCGACTTCCACGGTGACGCGTTCGCGTTCGCCGAAGATCATGATCGGCTTGGGCAAGGTGGCCGACTTGTTGCGGTCGAGATAGCGCACGAAGGCTTCAAGACCGCCCTCGTAGAAGAGGTCTTCCGACTTGATCTCCGCGTGACGTGCATCGGTCAGGATGATGTGGACGCCGGAATTCAGAAAGGCGAGCTCGCGCAGACGATGTTCGATGGTCGCATAATCGAATTCAACCATCGTGAATGTATCTTGCGACGGCAGAAATGTGACTTCGGTGCCGCGTTTCGGCTTGCCGTCGTCCATCTCGGCAGGGCCGACGACGATGAGCGGCGCGACCGGCTCGCCATGAGCGAATTCGATGAAGTGTTCCTTGCCGTCACGCCAGATGCGCAGTTTCAGCGACACCGACAGTGCGTTCACGACGGAGACGCCGACGCCATGCAAACCGCCGGACACTTTGTAGGAATTCTGGTCGAACTTTCCGCCGGCATGCAGCTGGGTCATGATGACTTCGGCAGCCGAGACGCCTTCCTCGGAGTGAATGTCGGTGGGTATGCCGCGGCCGTTGTCGGTCACCGTGCAGGAGCCGTCGGCATTCAACGTGACAGTCACGAGGGTCGCGTGACCCCCCAGCGCCTCGTCGATCGCGTTGTCGACGACTTCGTAGACCATGTGATGCAGGCCGGAACCGTCATCGGTGTCGCCGATATACATGCCCGGGCGTTTGCGCACGGCGTCGAGACCCCGCAGCACCTTGATCGATTCCGCGCCATAGGCATTCACCGGCGCGGCGTCATCGGCAGGCGTGGGGGCGGGTTGGACCATGGTCAAAAGCTGCTCCGGAAGAGGCTAAAAAAACAGGCTGTAGGCAGGCGCGATTCGTTGCCTGAGTTCATAGCGCACGAAAGGCAGAATTGCACGAAAAACAAGCGCTTTTGCGGCATTTAAAATGTGGAATCGAGGTTGCCGGAAAGGCCCGTTTAGGGGCTTGCCAAAGGTTATCTTCCGTCTCCTGCCAAAGCATGAGGAAAAGCCCGCCGTCAGCCGAGCTCAACCATGCTCGATCCGCCCCGGCGTGACGTGGAGGAAATCCGCTTCGGCAGGCATTTCGGCGAAGGCGCTGCGATCCGCGCCGGTCATCCACACCTGCGACCCAAGCTCGGCCAGGCGCTCGTAGAGCGCTACGCGGCGACGCGGGTCGAAATGAGCTGAAACTTCGTCGAGCAACACAATGGGGACGATGCCGGTCATGGTCGCCACCAGGCGCGCATGCGCGAGTACGAGGCCAACGAGAAGAGCTTTCTGCTCGCCGGTCGAGCAGCGCGAAGCTTCGAGATCCTTTGGGCCGTGGCTGATCGCGAGATCGCTGGCTTGCGGGCCGACGAGCGTGCGGCCCGCCGCGGCGTCACGGGGACGCTGCTCCATGAGCAGGCGGCGATAGGCGTCCTCCGCGTCGAGGGCGGAATATTGCTCGATGAGGCGGTCGATCTCACCCACCAGAGAAATCCGCGCCCACGGAAACGGCGAGGCCTCGTCGCTGGCAGCTTCCATGAGAGCCGCCAGCCGGGCGACGGTCTCTTGTCGCGCTGCCGCAACGGCGATGCCGAGTTCCGCAACCTCGCGCTCGGCGGCATCGAGCCAGAGACGGTCGCGAGAGCCGTTTTCCAGAAGCCTGTTGCGATTGCGCAGGGCGCGCTCCAGCGCATTCACCCTCGCGCCATGCTCGGCGTCGATGGCCAGAACAAGCCGGTCGAGGAAACGGCGGCGATCGCCGGGCGCGCCCGAGAATAGCCCGTCCATTGCCGGCGTGAGCCAGACAATGCGTAAATGATCGGCGAAGGCCCGGACCGAGCCGACCGGCTCGCGATCGACGCGGCATCTGCGTACGAGTCCGCCCTCAGGCGAAGGCTCAAGCCCGGTCCCAAGCTGGACAGATTCGGTGAAGGCCGAGACCTCGGCCGAAACCGCAAAGCCGGGCGCGCGCTCGCGGATGCATTCCTGCAATTCCGCCCGGCGCAGCCCGCGCCCGGGCGAGAGCAGGGAAATCGCCTCGAGAACATTGGTTTTCCCGGCGCCATTCTCTCCATGCAGGACCACCATGGCGGCGCCGGTGCGAAGATCGAGATGGCCGTAGGAACGGAACTGCGACAGCTGCAGCCGGCGGATGGCCGGACCGGTTGACGGGTCAGCAACGGGCGCAGGGGAAGCGGAAGGCATTTGCGCCTTTTGCCACGAACCGGCGATTCACGGTGCAAAAAGAATCGTGGGCAATAGTGGGATTTATGTAATATCTCTGCCCACAATCTATATGGGATATATTCTCGTTGACAGAATTGGCGGACAGGCGGATTTTTCCAGCAAACGCAATCCAGCCGGATGGATGCCTCCAGGGAGGATCGGACCATGAGCGCAGAAGTTCTTCTTTCGGAAATCAGCGATTTCTGTCGGGCAGTCGGCCTTGCCGAATCGACGTTCGGCCGTGCGGCTATCAACGACGGCAAACTCGTCAGCCGCCTGCGCAACGGCGGGCGCATCACCACAGACACGCTAGATCGGATCCGTCACTTCATGAGCAATTATCAGGGCAGGGGCCGCGCCCGCGCGGATGCAGCCGCGCCGCTTTCCCTCGCCATTCCCCAGGTCGGCGCAGCGCCTGCCGCAGCGGCCGCTCCGGTTGCGGCCACGAACCGCCCGGCGGCGCCGTCGTCAGCGCCGCCGGCCGGAGGCGCGAAGGCCCCGGACGACGATGGCCAGCGCAATTTCCGCTTCTACGACAACAGGCAGAAATACCTGATGTTCGTGAACACCTGCAGCGAGAAATGGGAAGTCGCCAATCGCGTTTCGCTCGAGCTCGATCACGTGCATCCGCGCCCGCCCGCCTTGCGCGTTTTCGACGCGGGCGTCGGCGACGGCACAATCCTGTCGCGCGTGATGCGCACGATGCACGACAAGTTCGCGACCATGCCCTTCTACGTGGTCGGCAAGGAAATCAGTCTCGAGGACGTGCGCCTGACGCTGCAGAAAATGCCGGATCGCTTTTTCGAACATCCGGCGACCGTTCTCGTTCTCACCAATCTTCAATACGCCAATGCGCCGTGGCTGACGGTGCGCGACCTGAAGGCCGCCTCCAGCCTCGTGTGGCACGAGGTGCGTCTGAAGGGAAATACATCTCACTCGTTCGAGGAGCAGATCACCGACCTCGAACCTTTCCTCGCGGAAAACTGGAATGCGCGCACCGGCAAGACGGGCAATTCCGTTTACGATCGTCCGGCCGTGCTGGTAATCTATCGCGAGGATCACCGCTTCCTGCTCGATCCCATCATCCCGAAGCTCGGCGAGACGCCGGCAGACTACGATCTTGTCATCGCCTCGCAGCCCTATCGCGCGCGGGCGAGCGTGCAATTCAAGGCCAAGCGCGTGATCGCGCCGCTGGCGCGCGCGCTCGGTCCCGGCGGACGTCTCATCGGCATCCATTCTTACGGCAGCGACCCCGGCATGGAGCTCGTGCGCAAGATCTGGCCTGACGACAATCCTTTCGTCACCAACAACCGTCACGACATTCTCAAGGCCGTGAAGACAGAGATGGGTAACTCGGCTCGCAATTACAGCTTCAATGCGAATTCCGACACCAAGTCGCTGTTCAAATACAAGATGCATACGTTGCCGACCGAAGTCGAAGGCTCGATCGGCACGTCCACCCTGTTCGCAGCCTGGAACGATGCCGTCTATGTGGCGCAGGTGGAAGACGACCGCCTCGGCCCCGTCGTATCGAACAACCGCTATCTCGAGGCGACGCAGGAAGTGTTGCACGCCAATGGCGGTCTCTGGTTCGTGAACGAATCCTTCGTGATCTCCCGGCGGCGCGAATAGGAGCAGAGCAGATGGCTTCCGTGCAAGGCGCAGCGCCGCAGACTTTCGATGCCACCGTCGAGGACATCAAGTCGTTCATGGCCGGCTGCACATACGAGGCGACGCGGCCGAAAGCTGACGACATTACTGCGCTGAGAGAGACCGTGGCTCAGGGCTCTTCAGTCTATGTCACCATGCTGCCGAACCGGCCACATGACGAACTGGTTGCGTCATCGGTGGCACTGCGCAATGCGGGCTTGCGGCCTGTACCGCATATATCGGCACGCCATTTCCGCAGTTTCGAGGAAATCGGCAACCTCCTTTCGCAGATGGTGGCACAAGCCGCCGTCGAAGACATCCTGCTGATCGGCGGCGATATCGCAAAACCCGTCGGCAACGTGCCGGATGTGCTTTCCGTCATCGAAAGCGGCGTGGTCCAGCAGGCGGGCGTCAAGTCCGTCGGCGTCGGCGGTTTTCCCGACGGGCATCCTGCTGTTTCAGACGAAGAACTTGAAGCGAGCCTCGTCACCAAGCTCGCAGCGCTGCAGAACGGCGGCCTAGACGGCTATATCGTCACGCAGTTCTGCTTTCACGCGCATACGATCATTCGCTGGCTCGACTGGCTGAGGGCGCGCGGTATCGGTTCGCCCGTCAAGATCGGTCTGGCTGGCCCGACAAGCCTGATGACCTGGCTGAACTATGCGCGCAAGTGCGGGGTGAAGGCTTCAGCAGAAGCCCTGGCGTCTCGCAGCGGTCTGGTCCGTCATGCATTCAAATCGGTCGCGCCGGACCCCATTATCCGTACGCTCGCGGGCGCTGCTGCGGCCGGCCATATCGACAACGTGACGCCCCATCTCTTTGCATTCGGTGGCATCGGCGCGACAGCGAAATGGGCGCAGCCTGCCATCGCCGGACGGATCAGGCTGAATGCGGATCGCGGTTTTGATGCGATCTGACGATTTGCAAAGACTTGATGCGCCGCCGACTCAAACGCGCATCGGCATCAGCACATAAAGCGCGGCGGCGCCGTCGCGATCCTGAACCAGCGTCGGCGAGCCCGCATCGGCCAGCTTGAAGAGCGCTGTATCGCTATCGAGCTGTTGCGCGATGTCGAGCAGATAGCGCGCGTTGAAACCGACATCGATCGGCGCGGAATCGTAATCGACTTCGATTTCTTCCGTCGCCGACCCGGAATCAGGGTTCGTCACGGTCAGCGTCATCTTGTTGTCGGCCAGCGACAGTTTCACCGCCCGCCCACGCTCTGACGAAATCGTCGAAACGCGGTCCACCGCCGCGATGAACTGGTCGCGCTCCACGACGAGGCGCTTGTCGTTACCACTGGGAATCACGCGCGCATAATCGGGGAAAGTGCCGTCGATGAGCTTCGATGTCAGCACGACATCGCCGATGGTGAAGCGCGCCTTGGTCGTCGAGAGTTCGACAGTGACCTCCGCCGAGACGCCCTCGATCAGCTTCTGCAATTCGGCGACCGCCTTGCGCGGCACGATCACGCCCGGCATCCCGGCGGCCCCGGCAGGGGCGGGAATTTCGACACGGGCGAGACGATGGCCGTCCGTCGCCACCGCGCGCAGCATGGTGTGTCCGGCGACATCGAGCGTGTGCACGTAGATGCCGTTGAGATAGTAGCGCGTCTCTTCCGTGGAGATCGCGAACTGCGTCTTGTCGATCAGCTTTTTCAGATCCGTCGCGGCGAGAGAAAACTTGTGCGTGAGATCGCCGGCGTTGAGATCGGGAAAATCACTTTCCGGGAGGGATTGCAGATTGAAGCGTGAGCGGCCCGAGCGCAGCAGAAGCTGCCCGCTGTCACCCGTCGTTTCGAGCGAGACCTGCGCGCCGTCGGGCAGCTTGCGGACGATGTCGTAAAGTGTATGCGCCGGCAGCGTCGTCGCGCCAGCCTGGCCCACATCGGACGCCACGGAGTCGGTCACTTCGAGATCGAGGTCGGTCGCCTTCAGAATCAGCGAGCGCGCCTCGGTCTTGAGGAACACGTTGGACAGAATCGGGATGGTGTTCCGGCGTTCGACGACGCGATGCACATGGCCCAGTGTCTTCAACAGTGCCGCTCGTTCGAGGGTGACTTTCATGTCCGGTCCGATCCAACGCCAATCCAGGGAAATTCTTCCGGCCCTGATAGGGCCGGGGGTTGCGGACCATATCATAGCGCGAGGCGGCGAATGTCCAATCGTCCCCGCCTTTTCCCCAGAATTTGGCCGGAAATCATGCCGGTTTCGGCAGCATCGCCGTCACGGAGCAACCTTAATTGGCCCTTAATCCCAGCCCGCTAGTTTGAGCCATTGCGGCATCCGCGCGCGCAAGCGGCGGGCGTCCACGTGTGCCTCGTAAGCGTGAACGGAAACCATGAGCCGGCGGTTCGAGCGTAAGGAGCCCCACTTCGGCACGAAAGAGGATCGTTCGGACCTCCATGTCGGGCCGGACGATGGACTTGTGCCGCATGGGCGCCGCAAAGGCGGAAAATCGGAATCGGCTGCGAAGTCCCGAGAACGGAAATCGCTGTTCGGCAGGCTGTTTTCGCGCAAGCCGAAGGAGTCTTCGAAGAAGGCCGAGAAGCCGGCCAAGGATGAAGGCAAGAGCAGCGCGCGCCGGAAGAAGCCGCGCCGCCGCCGTTCCATCACGGGCATGTTGGTCTACTGGTCCTTCGTGCTGGCGATCTGGGGCCTCGTGGCCGGCGCGGGCCTCGTCGCCTATCACGCTTCGAAACTTCCCCCGATCGACCAGCTCGCCGTGCCAAAGCGCCCGCCGAACATCGCGATCATGGCGGAGAATGGCACGCTTCTCGCCAATCGCGGCGACACCGGCGGAGCGGCCATCCATCTGCGCGAATTGCCGTCCTATGCGCCCAAGGCTTTCATCGCCATCGAGGACCGGCGCTTTTACTCCCATTGGGGTCTCGACCTCATGGGCATTGGACGCGCCATCGTCCGCAACGTGACCAAGAGCGGCGGCGCAATGGAGGGCGGCTCCAGCATCACGCAGCAGCTCGCGAAGAATCTGTTCCTGACGCAGGAACGCACGATGTCGCGCAAGATCCAGGAGGCGATCCTCTCGGTCTGGCTGGAACGCAAATATTCCAAGGACCAGATTCTCGAACTCTATCTCAATCGCGTCTATTTCGGCTCGGGCGCCTACGGCATCGAAGCCGCGGCGCAGCGCTATTTCGGCAAGAGCGCAAGGCAACTCACGCTTCCTGAGTCCGCAATTCTCGCCGGCCTGATGAAAGCCCCCACACGGCTCGCGCCGAACAGAAATCCGGATGGCGCCTCCGCCCGCGCAGCGCAGGTCGTCACGGCCATGGCGCGCGAAGGGCACATCACCGAGGCGATGGCGAAACTCGCGCTGGCGCGCCCTGCAACGGCGAAGAAAGAGCAGGGTAGCGGCTCGATCAATTACGTCGCCGATTACGTGATGGATATTCTCGACGACACGGTTGGCGCATTCGACACCGATATTATCGTGACGACGACGATTGATCCGACACTGCAGACAGCGGGCGAAAAAGCTTTGGCCGAAATCCTGTCGCGCAGCGGCGACAAGCTGAATGTCGAGCAGGGCGCACTTGTCGCAATGACTCCGGGCGGCGAGATCAAGGCGCTCGTCGGCGGGCGCGACTATTCCGAAAGCCAGTTCAATCGCGCGACCGCCGCGAAACGGCAACCGGGCTCGGCCTTCAAGCCTTTCGTCTATCTCGCCGCCATCGAGCGCGGGTACCGGCCCGACTCGCGCGTGCTCGACGGGCCGATCAACGTGAAGGGCTGGCGTCCGGAAAATTCATCGCGCGAATATTTCGGCGAGGTGACGCTCACGCGCGCGCTCTCACTTTCTCTCAACACAGTATCCGTGCGTCTCGGACTTGCGACCGGCCCGGGCGCTGTCGTGGCGACCGCGCATAAACTTGGCGTCACATCGCCCTTGCAATCGAACGCATCGATTGCCCTCGGCACATCGGAAGTCACGCCTCTCGAACTCGTCGGGGCCTACGCGCCTTTCGCCAACGGCGGCATACGCATCCAGCCGCACATCATCACGCAAATCAAGAAGACGAGCGGACAGGTGATCTACCGTCGCAAGGGCACGAGTTTCGGCCGCGTGATCGAGCCGCAATATGTGGCGATGATGAATGCGATGATGCAGGAGACATTGCTCACGGGTACAGCGCGCAAGGCCGAACTGCCGGGGTGGCAGGCGGCCGGCAAAACAGGAACCAGCCAGGAATATCGCGACGGCTGGTTCGTCGGTTACACCAGCCACATGGTTGCGGGCGTGTGGCTCGGCAACGACGATTCATCCGCGACGAAGCGCGTTTCAGGTGGAAATCTCCCGGTGGAAATCTGGAGCCGCTTCATGAAGGACGCACACAAGGGACTGCCGCCGCAGTACCTGCCGGGTGGCACATGGAGCGATCCGGGACGAACTGCGCCACCACCGGTTCCGCCCGCAGACATACCGCCAGCGCCGATGGCAAGCGCTCCGGCAGCAGCGAAGCCTCAAACGCAAGCGGCGCGCCCCGCTGGCGCGCCACTCAGTATAAATTCATCCGGTAAAGCGTTCGAACAAGCCCCGCGCCGCGAGACAGCGGCCGCGCCGCGCGGAATCAACGACCTCATTCCGCCTGCGCCAATCGGCACAAGCACAAGACCTGCGCCGATTCCGCAGCAGGATCGGAACCTGCTGCAGCGCATGTTCGGCGGCTAGTGCAGGCTGACCGGCTGCAGGTCGTGCTGCCACGCATTGGCGAGCGCAGCGTCCTTCGAATCCGTCAGGAGAATGGGCGAGCCGTCTGCGCCAAGCAAGGCGTAGAGCGTGATATTCGCCTCGATAGCGCCAACCTGCGGAAACAGGCGTTGCACTTCAGAGCCTTTCATCGCCTTGACGTAAGCGACAGTCCCACCGCCAAGATGCGCGAACTGCTCCGGAGTCATCACGGGGCTGGATGTCTTGTTTGCAGCGTTCATCATCTAACTACTCCTTCGCGTCCCTTCAGCTCGACCGGCTCAGTCGATCTTGCCTGCAGTGGCACGCTGTTGCTGGCCGACTTCAGTCGCGCACAGCGATGTTGATCTTCTGAATCACGCGCTCCGGTTCTGGACGCGCGAGGTCGATGCACAGAAGACCATTCTTCAATTCCGCCCCAAGCACCTGCATGCCCTCGGCGAGGAGAAATGCCCGCTGGAACTGCCGGGCAGCGATGCCGCGATGCAGATAGACACGCTCGCGATCATCGGTCTGGCGGCCGCGGATCATCAACTGCCGCTCTTCCAGTGTGATCTCGAGCTGGTCCTGCGTGAAACCCGCGACGGCAAGAGTAATACGCAGCACTTCGGGATGGGTTTCCGTGCGGGCGATCCGCTCGATGTTGTAGGGCGGATATCCGTCCGAAGCTGTGCGGGTCACCCGATCCAGCGCGCGCTCGATATCATCGAAGCCGAGCAGGAACGGCGAATTCAGTGTCGGCACTCTCGTCATATGCGTTCTCGCGAAGCCCAATGGCACTTCGTGGGACCCTGATGGCGTCCCAGCAGCTTTCGCCGCTACGCAGATATGGGTGGCTTACGCTGGGGATTCAAGCGGCCGAAAAACGCCGGTCCGGCACCGGTAACTCAGAGCATGTGCGGCAGGACGCGGTCGGGCGGTGTATGCCCATCCATGAATGTTTTCAGGTTGATAATGACCTTTTCGCCCATATCGACGCGGCCCTCGGTCGTGGACGATCCCATGTGCGGGAGAAGCGTGACGCGGCCGGACTTGGCCAGCCGCATCAGCTTCGGCGGCACCGCCGGTTCGTGCTCGAAAACGTCGAGGCCCGCGCCGGCAATTTCCTTGGTCTCCAGCATCCGGATCAGCGCGGTTTCGTCGATGACCTCGCCACGCGCGGTGTTCACCAGAATTGTCGTCGGGCGCAGCAGCTTCAGGCGGCGCGCTGAAAGGAGATGGTAGGTCGCAGGCGTATGGGGACAATTCACCGAGACGATGTCCATGCGGGCCAGCATCTGGTCGAGTGAATCCCAATAGGTCGCTTCGAGTTGCTCCTCGATGTTGGCCGCAACCCGTCGCCGGTTGTGATAGTGGATCGACAGGCCAAAGGAACGGGCGCGCCGCGCCAGCGCCTGGCCGATCCGGCCCATGCCCACGATGCCAAGCCGTTTTCCGGTGATCCGCGAGCCCAGCATCCATGTCGGCGCCCAGCCTGACCAGTCGCCCTGGGTGACAGCGTTCGCGCCCTCGACAATGCGACGGGCGACAGCGAGGATCAGCGCCATCGTCATGTCCGCCGTGTCCTCGGTGAGAACGCCGGGCGTGTTCGTTACCGTGATACCGCGCTGAAGGGCGGCGGCGACATCGATGTGATCGACGCCATTGCCAAAGTTCGCGATGAGCTTGAGGCGTGAGGGCGCAAAGTTCAGCATCTCGCCATCGATGCGATCCGTAATCGTCGGAACAATCGCATCGGAATGCTGCATCGCGTTGAGCAGTTCGTCGCGGGACATCGGCCGGTCGTCGACATTGAGCTGTGCATCGAACAATTCGCGCATCCGCGTTTCCACGACATCGGGAAGCTTGCGCGTGACGATGACCCGAGGCCGCTGCTTGTTCATCCAACCGATCCCCTGAACCCCCAGTCGCCGCACACCGCATCGAATCGCAGCGACTACGGCAATGCTTTGTTCATCACACTTTAACCCCGTCCTGCGCAAATGAACATGACAGGCGGACTGCGTCTTTTGCAGGATCGCCAGCGCCCCCGAGAGCCGCCCCGGCAAATATAAAACGGCTGTCATGCATCTGGAATTCAACCCTTCTTCGCCCTCCTTCCACCTTGGCGCGCTCGCGCTCCTGATGTGCGCGGCCATGTCTTCGTCGCCTGGACTCGCCGCCGGCGACACTCAGGTCGGCACGGCGACGGGCCTGCCCGTTCCCCGCTATGTCAGTCTGCGCGCAGGCCAGGTGAATCTTCGCCAGGGCCCGTCCAAGGATCACGGCACACTCTGGATCTACCGACGCGAAGGACTGCCGGTCGAGATCACCGCGGAGTTCGAGACCTGGCGGAAAATTCGCGATTCCGACGGGACCGAAGGCTGGGTGTTGCACTCGCTTCTTTCAGGCAAGCGCACGGCGATCGTATCGCCCTGGAGCAAGGACGGTCTGATTGAAATTCGCGAAAGGCCCAACGGCGAATCAGCCCTCGCGGCGCGCCTCGAGCCGAGGGTCGTAGGCCAGATACGCAAGTGCGATCAGAACTGGTGCCGAGTCACCGGCAAGGGATTCGACGGCTATGCGCCCCAAAAAGAGCTTTGGGGCGTCTATCCGAACGAGCGTCTGGACTGAATCCGAGTCGTTCTCACGCCGCAAATCCGGCAGCTTGTTGTGGAGTTTTGGCAACGCTGCCAGCAAGCTTGGCTTGTGCAGCGACCTGATGCTTTCGATGGCCGCACACGTGTGTTAGGGAATCGCCCGTTTCGAGGGATCGCGGATCTATCCGGCAGTCCCGACAGGAAAGGCGTTTAGACCCAATGGCCGACCGGCGCGCAAGTTTCGAGTATGAAGACCTTCTCGCCTGCGGACGCGGCGAACTGTTCGGAGCCGGCAACGCCCAACTTCCCCTGCCGCCGATGCTGATGTTCGATCGCATCAGCGAGATTTCGGAACAGGGCGGGGCCAACGGCAAGGGCCTCATCCGCGCCGAACTCGCGATCAAACCCGATCTCTGGTTCTTCGCCTGTCATTTCAAGGGCGACCCCGTCATGCCTGGCTGCCTCGGCCTCGACGCGCTCTGGCAGCTTGTCGGCTTTTATCTGGGCTGGCTCGGCTCGCCCGGTCGTGGCCGCGCGCTTGGCGTCGGCGAAGTCAAATTCTCCGATCAGGTGCTGCCGACCGTGAAAAACGTCGTTTACGGCATCGACTTCAAGCGTGTTTTCCGCGGCAAACTCGTCCTCGGCATCGCTGACGGCTGGCTTGAGGCGGACGGAAAGCGCATCTATGAGGCTCGCGACCTGCGAGTTGGGCTGTTCCAGTCCGGCTCGCCCGCGACGGCCTGACAGGGCCGCGCCTTGATCGGCAAGTCATCAAACCGCTCTGTTTGATGGCGTATAGGCCGTTCGAATCCAGTTATTCGTAGCATCGCCTTCGCGAAAAACCGGGACCGCTTTTTCGCGCGATGCTATGAAGACGCGAACAGGAGACCAGCATGAGACGCGTCGTCGTCACCGGCATGGGCATCGTCTCGGCCATCGGCAACAACACGCAGGAAGTTCTTGCCTCGCTGCGCGAAGCCCGTTCCGGCATCGTGCCAGCCGAGGATTATGCGAGACTGGGTTTTCGCTGTCAGGTGCATGGCGCGCCGACCCTGAAGCCCGAGGACGTGGTCGATCGCCGCGCGATGCGGTTTCATGGCGGGGGCACCGCGTGGAACCATGTTGCGATGGACCAGGCCATTCAGGATGCGGGCCTTTCCGAGAGCGACATCTCGCATGAGCGCACCGGCATCATCATGGGCTCGGGTGGCCCCTCGACGCGCGTGATCGTCGAATCGGCCGACACGACCCGCACGAAGGGTCCGAAGCGCGTCGGCCCTTTCGCAGTTCCCAAGGCGATGTCCTCGACCGCTTCGGCAACGCTCGCGACATGGTTCAAGATCAAGGGCGTGAACTATTCGATCTCCTCGGCCTGCGCGACATCATCGCATTGCATCGGTAATGCCGCTGAAATGATTCAATGGGGCAAGCAGGACGTGATGTTCGCGGGCGGCTGCGAGGATCTCGACTGGTCGCTCTCGGTCCTCTTCGACGCCATGGGCGCGATGTCCTCGAACTTCAACGCGGATGCCGCGCGCGCCTCGCGGCCCTATGACAAGAATCGCGACGGCTTCGTGATCGCCGGCGGCGCGGGCGTGCTGGTGCTCGAAGAGCTCGAACATGCGAAAGCGCGCGGCGCGAAAATCTATGCCGAACTGGCGGGCTACGGCGCGACATCTGACGGACACGACATGGTGGCCCCGTCGGGAGAAGGCGCGATCCGCTGCATGCGCATGGCGCTGCAGAATGTGAAGACGCCGATCGACTACATCAATCCGCATGCGACTTCGACACCCGTCGGCGACGCGAAGGAAATCGAAGCTATCCGCACTGTCTTCGGCCCCGGCGAAAAATGCCCCCCGATTTCGGCGACGAAGGCGTTGTCCGGCCATTCGCTCGGCGCAGCCGGCGTGCAGGAGGCAATCTATTCGCTCCTGATGATGAAGAACGGCTTTATCGCGGAGAGCGCGCATATCGAGGAACTCGATCCGGATTTCGCCGACATGAACATCGTTCGCGCGCGGCAGGACAATGTGAAACTCGGTACTGTGCTTTCGAATTCCTTCGGCTTCGGCGGGACGAACGCCACACTCGTCTTCAAGCACGTCGACGCATAACAAGGGAACATCATGACATCGCAGATCGCCCCCCTGATGCAGGGCAAGCGCGGCCTCATCATGGGCGTCGCCAACAGTCATTCGATTGCATGGGGCATTGCGCAAGCCGTGGCGGCACAGGGCGCGGAGCTTGCATTCACCTATCAGGGCGAGGCGTTGGGCAAGCGCGTGAAGCCGCTGGCCGAGAGCCTTGGCTCTTCGCTCATTCTGCCCTGCGATGTCGAAGACATTGCTTCGGTCGACGCCGTGTTCGACTCGCTCGAAAAGAGTTGGGGCAGCATCGATTTCGCGGTCCACGCAATCGGATTTTCCGACAAGAATGAGTTGAAAGGCCGCTACGTCGATGCGACGACGCGCGAGAACTTTCAGCGCACGATGGTGATCTCCTGCTATTCCTTCACGGAGCTTGCGCAACGGGCCGCAAAGCTGATGCCCAAAGGCGGCTCCCTGCTGACGCTCACTTACGGCGGCTCGACCCGCGTGATGCCAAATTACAACGTGATGGGCGTTGCGAAAGCGGCTCTCGAAGCGAGCGTGCGTTATCTCGCCGCCGATCTCGGCCCACAGAATATCCGCGTCAACGCGATTTCCGCCGGACCCATTCGTACGCTGGCGGGCGCAGGCATCGCAGAAGCGCGCTCGATGTACAATTTCCAGCAGCAACATTCGCCGTTGCGGCGCAGCCTCACCATAGAGGACATCGGCGGTGCAGGGTTATACTTCCTCTCGCCGCTTTCGTCGGGCGTCACCGGCGAAATCCATTTCGCGGATGCCGGCTACAACATCATCTCGATGCCAAGGCCTGAAGACTTGCGCGCAGGATCGATCGACAACGGCGACTGATGGCTCGACGGATTCAGGTCTTGCGCCGGCCGGTCAAATTCTCGACGGCAAGATAGAGAATCCGCTTCTGCTCGACTCGCGCGCGCGTCAGGCTGTCGAGAATGATGCCGCATACTGCCAGCAGGCTCGACACCACCGTCAGGCCCATCACGAGAATCGCGGTGGGCTGGCGCGGCACGAGGCCTGTGGCCAGATAGGTGTCGATCAAGGGATAGGCGAGGGCCGCAGCCATTGAGGCCACCGCAGTCGCAATCCAGCCGAAGAAGAGAATCGGCCGCGTTTCCTTCAACAGGAATACGAAAGCGTGGAGAATGCGGATGCCGTCGCGCACCGAGCGAAGCTTGGAATGCGACCCCGCAGGACGCTTGCTATAGGCGGTTTCGATCTCCGCCACCGGCAGACGCATCTGACTGGCATGAACGGACAGCTCGGTTTCGATTTCGAAGCCTGACGACAGGGCAGGAAAGCTCTTCACGAACCGGCGTGAAAAGGCGCGATAGCCGGAGAAAATATCCGCATAGGCCTGGCCGAACATTTTCGCGAAGATGCGGTTGAACAACCGGTTGCCGAAGGCATGGCCGGGACGGTGCGCATCTTGCGTGACGTTGCGGCGGGCGCCGATTGCCATGTCCACGCGGTCGTCCAGAACCAGCGACACGAGATCCGGCGCGGCTTCCGCATCATAGGTGCCGTCGCCATCGACCATCAGGTAAACGTCGGCGTCGATTTCCGCGAACATGCGGCGCACGACGTTGCCCTTGCCGCGACGCGGTTCGAAATACACGTCGGCATGGGCGGCGCGGGCCACGGAGGCGGTGCCGTCGGTCGAATTGTTGTCGAAGACGGCGATCCGTGCGTCCGGCAGGACTCGCCTGAAGTCCTCGATGACTTTTGCGATGGTCGTGGCTTCATTGAAACAGGGAACGATCACCGCGATCCGCGGAGCCCGGGCGACCTGTTGCCTTTGTTCGCGAACTTCTTCGGGCGCGGTCAGAGGCCCAACCGGCAGAACGGAGCGCAGGACGCTCGCCAGCCGCGCCGGATCGAAAGTTCCATGCGATTCCGTTGCACCGTGCTCGTCGGCCGTTTCGGGCCGGAACGGATCGGCCGAACCCATTTTCTTCGCGGCTGTCATACGGAAAAGCTTCCAGAGTAACGTGAATTCAAGCTTTGTCGGGAATGGTTGAAACGAGGTGAAGACCACTGACGAAACCTTCGCCTATCACGATAATTTTTCGATCAAATCCGGGGAAAATGTCCTCCGCTGCCGTTTCGACCCACAATGACCTGCCAAGTGGCGCCGAGCCGGTCTCCTGGCCAGCCTGGCGGCTTGTCATCGTCGCCATGGCGATCAGCTTTGCCATGGGTTGGCCGATTCTGGCCAAAGTCTGGGGGTCAGGCTATTTCGGCGACACCGACGATGCGCTGCGCATGGTCCAGGTGCGCGACCTCCTCGCCGGGCAATACTGGTTCGACATGACGATCTACCGGCTGAATCCGCCGGAAGGCCTGTTCAACCATTGGTCGCGGATTGTCGATATACCGCTCGCCGTGTTCGTGAAGCTTTTCGAGGTGTTCCTGGCGCCGCAAACGGCGGAAAGGGCCGCCCGAATTGCCTTTTCGACTTCGATGTTGCTGCTACTGCTCGCAGGGGTAGCGCGCGGCGCGAAAAGCCTTGCTGGCGAGAAAGCTGTGCTGCCCGTGCTTATGCTCGCTGCATTCGCCGGTGTCGGTGTCGGACAGTTTCAACCCGGCCGGATCGATCATCACGCGCCGCAGATCGTCATTCTCGTGTTCATGTTCGCATTGTCGTCGCAGGCGCTTGCGGACGGAAGGCATCGCCATGCCGGTTATGCAGCGGCCCTAGCCGCTCTCTCTTTCGCTATCAGTATCGAGAATCTGACATTCATCGCAGCGCTCTGCGCCTTCTGGATGCTGATCTGGGTCTGGCGCGGCGCAGACTTCCGCCGCCAGCTCAATGCCTTTGGCGCGGGCCTCCTCATCGGCTTGCCGATTATGTTCGCCGCCACCATCGCGCCTTCTCGCTGGACGACGGCGGCGTGCGACGCGTATTCCATCGCCTATCTCATACCGATGATGTTGGTGGGCGCAGGCTATGTCACCGCGGCCGCAACGAACGCGCCGACAATTCGAATGCGGCTCGCCTTCGCTACCGCGCTGGCAATTGCAATCTGCGCAACATTCGCCCTGTTATTTCCCCAGTGCTTGCGCGGACCGCTCGCCAGCATCGATCCGCTGTTGCGCAGCTACTGGCTCGGAAATGTGCATGAAGCGCGAAGCCTCCTGGCTTCGCTGTCGGCGCAACCGCATCACACGATACTGACCATCGGCCCGCTCCTTGTGTGCACGCTGTTCTGCATTCCCGCATTCTTGCGCAGCAAAGACATTGCAGCAATGCGCTGGATGCTGCTTTCGATGCTGGCGATTGCGGGCGTCGTCACGACGTTCTGGCAAGTCCGCGCGGCTTCCTCGCTTGCGCCGTTGGCCTGTCTCGCCGGCACATGGGCCGTTCTGCAGATTCGCGATGTGCTGGAGAGAAGAAATCTGCACACTGCGCCAGTGCTTTCGCTCGCCGTTATTCTGTTCGTCACGCCGACGGGATGGGCGATGTTTCAGGCCGCCGCCTCCGCACTCACCCGTCCTGCGGCCGCAGCGTCCATGATCGACGTTTCGCTTGCGTCTCCCGGTTCAGGCAATTGCTTTGACTCGACGACCTATTCGCAATTGGCGAAACTGCCTGCCGGTCTTGTCGCGGCTCCCATCGATGCAGGCGCACACATACTCGCGCATACGCATCATTCGGTTCTTGCAGCCGCCTATCATCGCAACAACGCAGGCAATCGCAGGCTGCTCGACATCCTCTTTGCATCGCCGCCGGATTCGCAACGGTTGCTGAACGAATCAAAAGTGAATTACGTGGCGTTGTGCCGCAATGCTGCGGAGCGATTGCTTCTCCAAAGATTTGCTCCGCATGGACTGGGATCAGCGCTCTACGATGGGCGGATGCCGGATGGACTACGCATTATTTCCGGACCACGGGACAGCCTGATGATCTTCGGCGTCAATAGCGCGCCATGATTTGAACATGTTCGAGCGTGTCGAGCCGTTTCATTGACGCTTGTTCACCTTGATGGACAAATCTTAATTTGAGAGCCGACCGGGCCAAGCTTATCTTCGGCGCATCCGAGTTCCCGCCGGAGAAAGAGACAAGATGAAACATGGAAAGAAGATTGCGGCCGCCGTCCTGGCGTCCGCAGGCCTTTTTGCAGCAGGCGCGATCGCTCAGCAGCATGGCCAGACACAAGCACCCCCCGCCGCACCCAATGCTCCACAAACGCAGCCGCCTGCGACGGCTTCCGCACCGCGCGAATTCGGCGGCATGATGGGGCGCGGCATGGGGCCGGCCATGGGACAAGGCATGCGCCCCGGAATGGGCCAGCGCGGACAGAACTTGTCGGAAGCCGATCGTAACGCCTTCTTCGAGGCGCGACTTGCCGCCATGAAAGCCGGACTGATGCTGACGGAAGCGCAGCAACGCCTGTGGCCGGCGGTCGAGACCGCGATGCGCGACTTGCGCAAGCAGCGTATGGATTTCGCCGAGCGCATCCGCAAGGAAGGCCAGCCGGCCAATCACGTCGACCGCATGAAGCGCGCCGGCGAAATGATGAGCGCGCGCGGCGCGGCCATGACGAAATTCGCCGACGCCATGAAGCCCCTTCATGACAGCCTTACCGACGAGCAGAAGCGCCGCATGCAGATGATGCGCGGCGGCATGCGCAATGGCATGGCTTCAGGGATGGGTCCGCGTGGCGGAATGCGCGGCGAGTTCCAGCAGCGCTGGCAACAGCATCATGGCTGGCAAGGGCGCGGCGGCGATTTCGGCCGTGGAAACCATGGGCCTGGCTGGCGTCAGGGCACGATGGAGCCACGCGATGATCGACCTGGCGAAGGCCGGCGTTTCGACCGCGACGATCGCGGCGGCAACGAGGGCCGTGGCTGGGGCCGGCGCTGGCAACAGGACGCGCCCGACTACAGCTTCGGCTCGCAAGGCAATGCCGGCGACTGGCGTCGCATGTAATTTCGCGCCCTCAAGAATTCAAAAGCAAAAAGGGCGGCCACATGGACCGCCCTTTTTGTTTGTCGGGGAGAGAAGATTACTCGCCCGCTTCCGACTGCTGGCCACTGGCCTGCTCGGTGACGCGCTGCGCATCGCGCTCGGCCTTCTGCTTGGCCTCGAGGTCTTCGCCCGTGGCCTGGTCGACGACACGCATGGAAAGGCGAACCTTGCCGCGATCGTCGAAGCCGAGAAGTTTCACCTTCACCTTCTCGCCTTCCTTCACGACGTCGGTGGTCTTGGCCACGCGCTGGGTCGAAAGCTGCGAGATGTGAACGAGACCGTCCTTGTTGCCGAAGAAGTTCACGAAAGCGCCGAAGTCCATCGTCTTGACGACTGTGCCTTCGTAGATCTGGCCGATTTCCGGCTCCTGCGTCAGCGACTTGATCCAGTTGATCGCCGCCTTGATCGAATTGCCGTCGCTCGACGCGATCTTCACCGTGCCGTCGTCATCGATGTTGATCTTCGCGCCCGTCTTCTCGACGATTTCGCGAATGACCTTGCCGCCGGTGCCGATGACATCGCGGATCTTGTCGGTCGGAATCTTCATCTGCTCGATGCGCGGCGCGAACTCGCCGAGTTCGGCGCGGGCGCTCGTGAGCGCCTTCGACATCTCGTTCAGAATATGCAGACGGCCGTCCTTCGCCTGGGCGAGAGCGACGCGCATGATCTCTTCGGTGATGCCGGCGATCTTGATGTCCATCTGCAGCGAGGTGACGCCGTTGCCGCTACCGGCCACCTTGAAGTCCATGTCGCCGAGATGATCCTCATCGCCGAGAATGTCGGAAAGCACCGCAAAGCGCTCGCCTTCCAGGATCAGGCCCATCGCAATGCCCGCGACCGGCGCCTTCAGCGGCACGCCTGCATCCATGAGTGCGAGAGAAGAGCCGCAGACCGTCGCCATCGACGACGAGCCATTGGACTCCGTGATCTCCGACACGACACGCAGCGTGTACGGGAATTCGGCCTGCGCCGGCAGCATCGGGCGCACGGCGCGCCACGCAAGCTTGCCGTGGCCGATTTCGCGGCGGCCGGGCGAGCCCATGCGGCCGGTTTCACCGACGCTATAGGGAGGGAAATTGTAGTGCAGCAGGAAGCGCTCCTTGTAGGTGCCTTCCAGAGAATCGACATATTGCTCGTCTTCGCCGGTGCCGAGAGTCGCAACCACGATCGCCTGCGTTTCGCCACGGGTGAAAAGGGCCGAGCCATGGGTGCGCGGCAGAATTCCAACCTGCGAGAGGATGGGACGCACGGTCTTCACATCGCGGCCGTCGATGCGAATGCCAGTATCGAGAATGTTGAAGCGAACGACTTTCGCCTGCAGGTCGTGGAAAACTTCGCCGACCTTCTGCTTGTCGAATTTCGCTTCGCCCCCTTCAGGGAACAGCGCGGCATTGACTTTCGCCTTCACGGCGTCGACCGCCTTGTAGCGCTCGGCCTTGGCGGTGATCTTGTAGGCTTCCCGCAACTCGGCTTCCGCAATCGCAGCGACCGCCTTTTCGATTTCGCTCTTGTCGGCCACGACGAGATCGCGCGGTTCGTTCGCGGCTTTTTCGGCGAGGCGAATGATCGCATCGATGACAGGCTGGAAACCGCGATGACCGGTCATCACCGCTTCGAGCATTGTCTCTTCCGAAAGTTCCTTCGCTTCCGACTCAACCATCAGGACCGCGTCTGCGGTGCCGGCGACGATGAGATCGAGATCGGATTCCTTCATCTCGTCGATGGTCGGGTTGAGTTTCAGCGCCCCCTTGATGAAGCCGACGCGCGCGCCGCCCACGGGCCCCATGAAGGGTATGCCGGACAAGGTCAGCGCAGCGGACACCGCTACCATCGAGAGAATGTCGGGATCGGTCTCCAGATCGTGGCTCAGCACGGTCACGATGACCTGCGTGTCATTGCGATAGCCGTCCGGAAAGAGGGGACGGATCGGGCGGTCGATGAGGCGGGAGATCAGCGTCTCACGCTCCGACGGACGGCCTTCACGCTTGAAGTAACCGCCGGGGATGCGACCGGCCGCAAAGGCCTTTTCCTGATAGTTGACGGTCAGCGGGAAGAAGTCCACGCCGGGCTTCGGCGACTTGGAGGACACAACCGTGGCGAGCACAGTGGTCTCGCCCCAGCTTGCGAAGACGGCGCCATCGGCCTGACGGGCGATACGGCCGGTCTCGAGAACGAGCGGACGCCCGCACCAGTCCAGTGTTTCACGATGAATTTGGAACATTTTCAGTCTTTCATGGGTGGCGGAAAGCATGCACAGCCATGGGCAAGACGGCGAGACGCTGCGCCCGACGATGCGTCGGATTGGCGGCAGCGTCCGGCGATCCTGCCATGGTCTGGCTCTCTTCCGGTGGTGAACGGCAGCCCCATGCCGCCGCCCGGTTCCGCCTCTCGCAAATGGTTTGCGGGCGGGAAGCGAACAGCCGCCGAAGGCCGGCGGCTGCGAAACCGAAGCTAGCGGCGGATGCCGAGGCGTTCGATCAACGACTTGTAACGCGGCTCGTCGCGGGCCTTTACATAGTCGAGTAACTGGCGGCGTTGAGAGACGAGCTTGAGCAGACCGCGACGCGAATGGTTGTCCTTCACATGGGTCTTGAAGTGCTCGGTGAGATTGGTGATGCGCTCGGTCAGAATGGCGACCTGAACCTCGGGCGAACCCGTATCGCCGGACTTTGCAGCATAATCCTTGATCAGCGCCTGTTTGCGCTCTGCCGTGATCGACATCGATTTTTCCTTTATTTCTAGAAGTTTATCCAACGAGAGCAGACGCCGGAGCGGCGCGGTTGGACGGATTTTCGTGATTGCGGCGGCCATGCCGGGATGTCGTCCAGCACGGTCATCGAATACGCATCCCACCAGCGAAATCCGGCGAGATGGCGCGCTTATACACGAAAACGCCGGGAAGGCCAGCCTCGCGCCACAGGGACGCTGCATTCGCCATCGTTCAAAACGGCAGATTGAACACCCGGCTCGGCACCAGTTCGCCGCCCTGCACCTCACCGAAGGCGACGGGCGTTCCCCCGCAGGCGGCATAGGCTATGCCATCAATCGGTGCGTCGCGCCCGCGAAGGAGGAGCGATTGGCCACGCCGCAGACGCGCCGCGCCGTTGCGGTCGACGTTGACACAGGCGAGCTCCGACAAACCGGATTCGACCGGCAGAAGAAATGCGAAGGGATCGACGCCTTCGCCTTCGAGCGAGGTAAGGACCACGGCATTGCTTTCGTAAAACGGGCCGACGCGGGTGCGGCGCAGTTGCGTCACATGCCCGTAGCAGCCGAGCAGCCGGCCCATGTCGCGCGCAATGGCGCGAACGTAGGTCCCCTTGCCGCACTCGGCCTCGAACACCGTTTCGTCCGGACTATAGTCTACGATGCGCAACTCATGAATTGTGACCTCGCGCGCCTGCAGCTCGACCGTCTCGCCATCGCGCGCGAGATCGTAAGCGCGTTCGCCATCCACCTTGATCGCGGAGAAGGATGGCGGTGTCTGCATGATGACGCCGACAAACCGCGGCAGTGCGGCGACGATGGCTTCCTGTGTGGGGCGAACGTCCGAAGTTTTCGTCACGCGGCCATCGGAATCGTCGCTGTCCGTTTCCACGCCCCAGCGAACCTTGAACCGGTAGGCCTTTTCGCCATCCTGCACGAATGGAACTGTCTTCGTCGCTTCGCCGAAGGCAACCGGAAGAATTCCCGTCGCAAGCGGATCGAGCGTGCCGGCGTGCCCGGCTTTCTTCGCATTGAAAATCCGCTTCAGCCGCGACACGGCGTGGGTCGACGTCATACCCGTCGGTTTGTCGAGGATGAGCCAGCCATTGATTTCGACACGCTTGCTGCGGGGAGCGTTCATGTCAGTGGGGGTCTTTTTCAGACGGCTCGGAATCCTGCGGCTGCAGATCCTGTTTCACCTTGGGCGAGTTCAGCAGTTCGCCGATCCTGTCGAGGTTGTCGAAACTGTCGTCCTGCTTGAACCGTATGTCCGGCGCGAATTTCAGATTGATCTTGCGCGCGATATCGCTTCGCAACGCCTTGCGGTGATGTTCAAGAGCATCGATCACCTTGCTTGCATCCTTGCCGCCGAGCGGAAGAATGTAGGCGGTTGCGCACTTGAGATCCGGACTCATCTTCACGCGCGAAACCGTGATGACATGGCCGTCGAGCGCCGCATCGTTGAAGCCGCCGCGCGTCAGCGCCTCGGAAAGCGCGTGGCGCACGAGTTCGCCCACGCGCAGCATGCGGTGAGAGGGCTCACCGCCCTTTTGATGAATTCTGGACATTGATCGTCTCTCCGGCGCTGCGCATTACCGCAGCGTCACAGGCCTCGAACATTGGCCAATGGAATGAGAAAGTCTGCGGTCACAGCGACCGCTTGATCTGCTCCACACGGTAGCATTCGATGACGTCGCCCTGGCGCATGTCCTGGTAGCTCTCGAAAGCCATGCCGCATTCCTGACCGGCAACGACTTCCTTGACCTCGTCCTTGAAGCGCTTGAGCGTCGAAAGCTTGCCTTCGTGAACAACGACGTTGTCGCGAATTAGGCGAACGTTGGCGCCTCTTTCAACGCGGCCATCGGTCACACGGCAACCGGCAACCTTGCCGACCTTGGAGATGTTGAACACTTCGAGAATTTCGGCATTGCCGAGCATCTCTTCGCGCAGAGCCGGATCGAGCAGGCCGGACATCGCCGCCTTCACGTCATCCACCAGGTTGTAGATGATGTTGTAGTAGCGAATTTCTATGCCGGAGCGTTCCGCCGCGTCGCGGGCTTCCTTGTGCGCGCGCACGTTGAAGCCGATGACGGCAGCGCCCGATGCTTCCGCAAGCGTGATATCGGACTCCGATATGCCGCCGACGCCCGCGTGAATGATACGCGCGCCAACTTCCTCGGTTCCGAGTTTCTCCAGCGCTGCAAGAATCGCCTCGACGGAGCCCTGCACGTCGCCCTTGATCAGGAGCGTGAATTCCTTGCGGCCGGCTGTCTTCAACTGGCTCATCATGTCGATGAGAGAGCCACGCGCGCCAGCGCCGCGGGCGGCGGCCTTTTCGCGCTTCTGGCGATCGCGATATTCCGTGACCTCGCGGGCTCGCGCTTCGGATTCGACGACCGCGACGCGGTCGCCCGCTTCCGGCGCGCCCGAAAAGCCCAGCACTTCTGCAGGCGCGGATGGACCGGCCGAGGCGATATTGGCGCCCTTGTCGTCGATCAGCGCGCGAATGCGGCCCCATTGCGAACCGGCAACGATAATGTCGCCGGTGTGCAGCGTGCCGCGTTGCACGAGAACTGTCGCAACCGGACCACGACCGCGATCGAGGCGCGCCTCGATGACAGTGCCTTCGCCGCCTCGTTCGGGGTTCGCCTTGAGATCGAGAATTTCCGACTGCAACGAGATCGCATCGAGCAGCTTGTCGAGATTGATTTTCTTTGTCGCGGACACTTCGATTTCGAGCGTCTCGCCGCCCATGGATTCGACCTGCACTTCATGCTGCAGCAGTTCGGTGCGGACGCGTTCGGGCTTGGCGTCGGGCTTGTCGATCTTGTTGATGGCGACGATCAGCGGCACCTTGGCGGCGCGGGCATGATTGATGGCCTCGATCGTCTGCGGCATCACGCCGTCGTCAGCGGCGACCACAAGAACGACGATATCCGTCACCTTGGCGCCGCGCGCGCGCATCGCGGTGAAGGCTGCGTGGCCCGGCGTGTCGATGAAGGTGATCAGCTGGCCGTTGGGCGCAGTGACCTGATAGGCGCCGATATGCTGGGTGATACCACCGGCTTCGCCAGCAACAACATTCGCCGATCGCAGCGCGTCGAGCAGCGAGGTCTTGCCGTGGTCGACGTGGCCCATGATCGTCACGACCGGAGGCCTCGACTCGAGATGCTCGTCGAGATCGGGCGTGTCGAAGAGACCTTCTTCCACATCGGATTCAGCGACGCGCTTGACCGAATGGCCCATCTCCTCCGCGACCAGCTGCGCGGTGTCAGCATCGATCACGTCGGTGATCTTCAGCATCTGGCCCTGCTTCATCAGCAGGCGGATGACGTCGACCGCACGTTCGGACATGCGGTTGGCGAGTTCCTGAATGGTTATGGTCTCAGGCAGGATGACTTCGCGCTGAATTTTCTCCTTGGCGGCGCCGAGGTTCATTCCCTTCAAGCGCTGCACGCGGCGGCGGAAGGAGGCGACCGAACGTGTGCGTTCTTCCTCCTCCGCCGTTGCGCTGGTGACCGTCAGACGGCCGCGATTTTTGATCTCGCCGGTGCGCGGAGCAGCCGGACGTGGCGGCACCACGAGTTTTGCGGGCGGGGTAATGATGCGCCTCACGGGCGAACGGGCGTCGCCCTGTGCTTCGCCTGTGGCTGCCGGAGCGCGGACACCCGCAGGGCGCGGCGCGGCAGACACGGGGGCTGACGGTCTTGACGGCGGAGGTCCGCTGGCAGGCAGCCCATCCTCGCCGAGACGACGGCGCGCTTCCTCTTCCGCCCTCTTCTTGGCCGCGACTTCGTGCTGGCGACGCGCCTCTTCCTCGCGCTTGCGCGCCTCTGCGGCCTCGCGCTCGGCGCGCTCGGCGGCTTCACGCTCCGCACGCGCCTTGGCCTCGATTTCGGCAATGCGGCGCTCTTCACCCTCGCGTTCGCGGGCGTCTCCCAGCGCGCGGGCGCGGGCTTCCATCTGCTCTTCGGTCAGCGGACGCAGAACAACTCCCGCGCCGGAACGGGCGGCAGGTTCGGCCGAAGGACGCAGCGGGGCGCGGCCTGAGGGGGCCTTCGCCGGCGCAGGCTCGACCTTCGGCGTGAGCACGATCGTTTCGGTCCGGACGGGAGCTTCGCCGGGGGCGCCGACGCGGCGCTTCACCTTCTCGACGACAATCTGCTTGGAACGGCCATGCGAAAGATTCTGACGCGCAGCGGCGCCGGGATCGACCTTCGTCTTCAACGAGAGGGTCTTGCCGCCGGACGGCATGCTCAAGGTCTTTTCGCCTGTATCCTTCGTATCGCTCATCAGTTCTCGATCCCGGGCGACGCCCGTCTCATGTCCCGCAGGACTGTTATTCTTCACGTCGGGAAACGGACTGTGCCGTCTCCCCGGCCCCGCTTCTATAGGCCTCAAGTCTTTGGGCGCGCGCCATCAATGCTGCCGTCGCCGCGCCCCTTCGGAGCGCAGCATGTACCACACTTGGCCGCCCCAATGCCAAACCGATTTGCTCGGAATCCAGAAATTCGAGGCAATAACCTTCCTTGCCGTCTTCCGAGTAGCGCCGCCACAGCTGGCGAAACTTTCGTCCGCCGTCCTCACCGCCATCGCTGGCATGGATCAAGATGGCCGTGTGTCCTTTCGCGAGAGCCTCCTCGACCTGAAACGCCCCTGCGGCAACAAGTCCCGCCTTGTTGGCCAGGGACAGCGCCTGCAGAAGATCCCGCTCGAGAAGCTTGCCTGCGTTCTCGGCAAGGTCTGCCGGAACACTGACCTGCTTCTTGAAGGCCCGGGCAAAGACGCCTTTCCTGGCTGCTTCCGCAACCAACCCGGCCTGTGCGGTCACCCATACACCCCTTCCAGGCAAACGCCGGCGAATGTCAGGGGTGACGACGCCTGCCGGATCGAGAACGAAACGTATCATCTCGTCCGGCGACTGCTTGCGGCGGGTGACGACGCAGGTCCTCTCCGGGCCGACCTCATCGTCCTCCGTTTCGTCGGCAGGGCGGCGCTTCATTGTCACGCCTCGCTTCTATTCAGGCTTCCTCTTCTTTTGCCGCCGGAGGCGCCTCGACCCAGCCGGCCTTGACGCGCGCGGCCATGATCATCGCCTCGGCATCCTCGCGCGAGATCGTCATGCCTTCGAGGTAGCCCGGGAACTTCTTGGTCTCGCCATCCTTGCGTTCGCTCCAGCCGATAAGGTCGTCGGGAACACAGCCTGCGAGATCCTCGACCGACTTGACGTCGTTCTCGCCGAATTTGACGAGCATCTCGGTGGTAACGCCGGCGACTTCCTTGAGTTCATCGGCCACGCCAAGCTCCTTGCGCTTCGTGTCGAGTTCTTCGTCCTGCCGACGCAGGAAGTCATGCGCACGGTTTTGAATTTCCGTCGCCGTATCCTCGTCGAAGCCTTCGATGGCTGCGACTTCGGCATGATCGACGAAGGCGAGTTCTTCGACCGAGCGGAATCCTTCGGACGCCAGGAGCTGGCCGATGACTTCGTCGACGTCGAGGGCATTCATGAAGATGGCGGTGCGCTCGGCGAATTCCTTCTGCCGACGCTCCGACTCTTCCGCCTCGGTCATGATGTCGATGTCCCAACCGGTGAGCTGGGACGCGAGACGCACGTTCTGTCCGCGACGACCGATGGCGAGCGAGAGCTGCTCATCGGGCACGACAACTTCGATGCGGTTGGAATCTTCGTCCAGCACGACCTTGACCACGTCGGCCGGCTGCAGCGCGTTGACGATGAACGTCGCCGCATCGATCGACCAGGGAATGATGTCGATCTTCTCGCCCTGCAACTCGTTGACCACCGCCTGAACGCGCGAGCCCCGCATGCCCACGCATGCGCCGACAGGATCGATCGAGGATTCGCGTGACACGACAGCGATCTTCGCGCGCGAACCGGGATCGCGGGCCACCGACTTCACCTCGATGATGCCGTCGTAGATTTCCGGCACTTCCTGCGCGAACAGCTTGGCCATGAACTGCGGATGCGTGCGCGACAGGAAGATCTGCGGGCCGCGCTGTTCGCGGCGCACGTCGTAGACGTAGGCGCGCACGCGATCGCCGGGGCGGAACATCTCGCGCGGAATCAACTCGTCGCGGCGAATGATGGCTTCGCCCTTGCCGAGATCGACGATGACATTGCCGTATTCGACGCGCTTCACGACGCCGTTGATGATCTCGCCGATGCGGTCCTTGAATTCGTCGTACTGACGATCGCGCTCGGCTTCGCGCACTTTCTGCACGATGACCTGTTTGGCGGACTGTGCCGGGATGCGGCCGAATTCGAAGGGGGGCAACGCCTCAGCGATCCAGTCGCCCACCTGGGCCGCCGGGTTCTTCTTGCGCGCATCCGCCAGCAAGATCTGAGTTGCATCGTTCTCGATCTGATCGACGACAAGCATCAGACGCGAGAAACGCATGACGCCCGTTTTCGGATCGATCTCGGCGCGAACTTCCGTTTCCTGGCCATAGCGGGAGCGCGCCGCTTTTTGCAGCGCGTCCTCCATGGACTTCAGAACGATTTCGCGCGGGATCGATTTCTCCCGCGCGACGGCGTCCGCGATCTGCAGCAATTCCAGTCTGTTTGCACTGACAGCCATTGTAACCCTCTCGGCGATGGTGCTGTGTTTGCGTTAACCTCTAGGCGAAAATTTTTGCGGCGGTTTCCCGGCCGACCCGGTCATACTTTGCTTGCGGCGGGCAAAGCGACCGGGCCCTCGGCGAGGACCGGCTTCCGACGCGCTCTCTTCGTTGGCAACTTCTTCTTCTTCAGGTTCGCCCCGCGCTTCGCGTGCGGCCTTGTCGCGGCGCAGGGATTCGCGGATCAGGGCTTCGGAAAGAACCAGCCGGGCCTCGCCGATATCGCGCAGCGAAAGCCGCACGTCGGCCTCCTCGTCGCCGCGCGCGTCGGTCCGGCGCAAGCGCAGCGTCGCGTCCGGACCCAAGCCATCGACACCCTCGATCCAGCCGCGAAAACGCTTGCGGCCGTCAAGCGGCACAGCCATTTCGATGCGGGCTTCGTGCCCCACAGCGCGCCGGAAATCCGAGACGCGGACCAGCGGTCTGTCGATGCCGGGCGAAGACATTTCAAGATGATAGGCCTCAGTCACCGGCTCCTCGAGATCGAGAACCGGAGAAAGGGCCATGCTCGCCTTTTCGCAATCCGCGACGGTGACTGTGCCATCGGGGCGTTCGATCATGATCTGGAGCGTGGTGCCCTGGCCGGACATGATTCGCACACGGACAAGCCGATAGCCGAGATCGGCCATGACCGGGCCGGCGATATGGGCGACGCGCGCCGCGACGCCCGTCTCGATCATGAGACGAGGTTCGCCAATGGTCCCTTCAAGCGCGGCCGCGGTTTCCGTCACCAGCAACTCCGGGCAGCCTTCGCCGCCAACAAAAAAGAGCGGGTCCCGGCGGGGCCCACTCTCCAAATGATCATCTTTCGACGATCCTGATGAGATTTTCGTCAGGCCTTATATACAAGGTCGGCGCGCGTTTGCAAGTAAAAGGCGATTTGGCGCATAGAGCGCAAAGCTCCCGGCGCAGGACTTGCGCTTCCTTCCTGCGAAACTTGATGCGCCTTCGTCCCGAATCTTTTGCCATGACAGTCGTGCTCGCGCTGATGACAGCGATGGGGCCGATCTCGACCGACCTTTATGTGCCTTCGCTGCCGCATCTGGCGGAGGATTTGAGTACGACCCCTGCCAAAGTGCAGTGGACAATGTCCGCGTATCTCATAGGCTTTGCTTTCGGTCAGCTTTTCTATGGCCCGCTGTCGGACAAGCTTGGCCGCAAGCCCGTGCTTTTGTGCGGCTTTTCGATATTTCTTCTGGCTACGATCGCCAGCGGCCTTTCCACGTCGATTGAAATGCTGACTCTCGCCCGCGGTTTCCAGGGACTCGGCGGCGCCTGCCCGCAAATCCTTGCGCGGGCGATGGTGCGCGACATGTACGAAGGCCATCAGGCCGGCCGCCAGCTTTCGATCATGAGCACAATCATGGGCCTTGCACCCATTCTATCGCCGCTGGGCGGCGGGCTCCTTGCAATCTTCTTTGGATGGCGCGCCGCCTTCGTCGTGATGTTTGTCGTCGTCGCAGCCTTGACGCTTTCCGTTGTGCTGTTGCTGCCAGAAACGATCAGGCAAAGGATGGAAGGCGCGCTGTCTGTGAGAAATATCCTCGCGAGTTTTCGCGTCGTGGCGCGCAACCGCATGTGGATGACCTATGCGACAATACTCGCCTGTTGCCACATCGGACTGTTCACGTTCATCTCGACTTCGCCCTTCGTGCTGCGCAACATCTATGGGCTCAACCCGCTACAATTCGGCATCGGTTTCTCGATCTGCTCCACTGCCTTCGTTCTCGGTGCAGCAACGGGATCGCGACTCGTTTCGCGACTCGGATTGGATGGCACGATCAGAATTGGCGTGATCATGCTGGCGAGCGCAGGCGTGCTTCAGGCGCTGGGGCTTTTCCTCATGCCGCACGAGGTGCTGGCGCTGTTTGTTCCGGAAATCATTTTCTTCGGCGGCATTGGTCTTGTACTGCCGAACTCCGTCGCCGCAGCCTTGTCGCCGTTTCCCGAACGCGCTGGCGCTGCATCGTCTCTGGCGGGTTTTGTCCAGATGCTCGTTTCGGCGGCCATCGGGCTGATCGTCGTTGCAATGTTGCGCGACAGCGCGTGGCCGCTGGTTTTCATTACACTGTCGACGGGCGTACTGGCTTTTGTCGTCTTCCAGGCGACAGCCAATCTGCGGCGGAAAAATCAATCCGGTCTCAAGCAATCTCACTGATGGCGCGGAGCAAGCGCTCGATATCTTCTTCGCGCGACAGGCGGTGATCACCATCCTTGACGAGAGTCAGCGCCACGGGATCACCGGCAAGGTGTTCAACGAGTTTGAGCGCATGGCTCCAGGGAACATCGGGGTCCTGCATGCCCTGCAAGATATGCACGGGGCAGTACGCGCGAATCACGCTGCCGAAAAGCAGGTGTTTGCGTCCATCTTCGATCAGTGCGCGCGTGACGGGGTAGGGCTCCGGGGCATATTGCGTCGGCCTCATCCAGAAGCCTTTCGTCTCGATCTCCTGGCGCGCGGCCTCGGGGAGCTGGTGCCACATCAGTTCTTCCGTGAAATCGACGGCAGGCGCGATGAGGACAAGTCCGGCAAGTCTTTCAGCCTCGTTCCGCGCAGCAAGTTCACGCGCGACCAGCAGCGAAATCCAGCCGCCCATGGAAGAGCCGACGAGAATTTGCGGCCCCTTGGTGAGTTTTCGGATCATGGCGAGGCTTTGAGCCGACCATTGCCCGATCGTTCCCTGCGCAAATTCCCCTTCGGACTCGCCATGGCCCGAATAATCGAAGCGCAGAAAGGCGCGACCATTGGTGTGTGCCCATTGGGCAATACGTTCCGCCTTCGCCGAGAGCATGTCGGACTTGAATCCGCCAAGCCAGACAATGCCGGGCCGGTCGTTGCCTGCGGCCGCGGCGTCGATACGCCGCCAGGCGAGGCTCAGCCCGCCAAGTTCGGGAAGCCTTTGAAACCGGGGAGAAGGCGCTTCCGGCGTTTGCGGTCGGGCATCGTTCAATTTATCAAGCCTTCATGACGACGAGATGCGGCCGGGGCGCGCGCAGGCGGTTCCTATACCGGGCGGACGGACAATGCGACAGGGCCTGACATTGCCAGCCGCCGGAGACGGACTGCGCGCGCTTTCCGGCCGCACCATCCTGCAGATCATCCCGGAACTGGATGCGGGCGGTGCGGAACGGACGGCCGTCGATATTGCGGAAGCCCTCGTCGCAGTGGGCGCACGCGCACTCGTTGCCAGCGATGGCGGACGCCTCGTCAGCGAATTGCAGGCGCGCGGTGGCTTGTGGGTGCCATTCCCCGCCAAGACCAAAAACCCGCTCAGCATGGCGTTGAATGTGCGACGGCTCGCAAAACTCATCCGCTCCGAGCAGGTCGATCTCGTGCACGCCAGATCGCGCGCGCCGGCATGGGTTGCGCTGGGAGCGACGCGCGCCGCGCGCATTCCTTTCGTGACGACATATCACGGCGCCTATTCAGGAAAATCGGCGCTCAAGATCCGCTACAATTCGGTGATGGCGCGTGGCGATATCGTGATCGCAAATTCCCATTTCACGGCGCGGCGCATACTTGAACTGCATCCGTTTGCGCGCGGCCATATTCGCGTGGTTCATCGCGGCACCGATCCCGGCGAGTTTTCGCCGGCGGCCGTCGATGCAGGACGTGTACGCAAATTGCGCGAAGCGTGGGAGATCTCGCCTGATGAAAGAATCGTGCTTCTTCCCGCGCGCCTGACCGGGTGGAAAGGGCAACGCGTACTCATCGACGCGGCCGGGCTCCTGCATCAGAAGGGACTTCGCGGCGTACGATACATCCTCGCCGGAGATCCGCAGGGCAGATCGAATTATATAAAGGAGCTGGACACCGCGATAGCGGCCCAGGGGCTCGATGGGATCGTCAAGCGTGTTGGACATTGTGCGGATATGCCGGCGGCGATGATGACGGCGTCGGTGGTTCTCAATTGCTCGACAGAGCCCGAAGCTTTCGGTCGCGTCGCAACCGAAGCACAATTGCTCGGCAAGCCGGTCATCGTTACCGACATTGGCGCAGCGCCCGAAACAGTTCTGTCGCCACCGGATGTCGCTCCGTCCCAGCGCACGGGCTGGAAGGCGCCCCCCGGCGACCCGCAGGCGCTGGCGCATGCTCTTGAGACAGTTCTGGGGCTCGGGGCCAGCGATATGGACCAGTTGGCGCACCGGGCGAGGCGGCATGTCGAGAGCAACTTCTCGCTGTCGCACATGTGCATCGAAACCCTTGAAATCTATTCCGAACTGATCGATCCGGAGCACAATAGAAACGCACCGGCTCCCGAGTTCGTCTATTGAATCCGACTTTTGGCAAGTTTGACGGCCAAGGGCGTTGACTTCCGCCGCGGCAGACCCGATTCTGGAACTGGGTCAGATCATCCGCGACGCAAGGGCGTTCGCGGCCTTTCGTGCTGTCTGGTCCGATCAGTGAAAGCAAGGAGACAAAGCCATTCGCCGCCCAAACAAAGCCCCGCCGACTCCCACCAAAAAAGGTCCGCGCACCAACAAGGAAATTCGCGTCCGCGAAGTGCAGTTGATCGACGCCGAAGGCAAGAACCGCGGCGTTGTCGAGATCAACGAAGCTCTGCAGCTCGCCGAAGAAGCCGCGATGGACCTTGTTGAGATCGTTCCGACCGCCGAACCGCCGGTCTGCAAGATCCTCGATTACGGGAAATTCCGCTTCCTTGAGCAGAAGAAAGCGGCCGAAGCGCGCAAGCGCCAGAAGGTCGTGGAAATCAAGGAAATCAAGCTGCGGCCGGGCATCGACGACCACGATTACGAAACCAAGATGAAGGCTGTGAAGCGCTTCTTCGAGGAAGGCGACAAGGTCAAGGTGACCCTTCGCTTCCGTGGCCGCGAACTGGCGCATCAGGATATCGGCTATCGCCTGCTCACCAAGGTCAAGCAGGAGACGGCGCCCATCGCCAAGGTCGAGGTAGAGCCCTCCATGGAAGGGCGGCAGATGGTGATGATCCTCGCGCCGAAATAGCTTTTTGAGCGCGAAATTACTGGCGGGACCGCCGGTCCCGCGATGCATATATGCGTCCTAGCTCTTCCTCAAACGCATAGACGGCGCGGTGGCCGCGTCTTGCCGACTGCCTTACACTGACGGCAACCGAGGCCAGCTTTAAGAAAACTGAGCATTGCCTTCGGGGAAGAATAGCCGCATTCGCGCCAAGCGCCCGGCGCTCAGGAGTAAATCAAGGGATGACGGCGACGACGCCTGAAGCCGCTGCGTCCTATCGGCCGCTGACACATCGGGAAACGATGTGGATCGTGCTGGGCGTGCTGGTTCCGGTGTTGATGGCCTCGCTCGACCAGTCGATGGTGGCGAGCGCATTGCCCACCATCGGGCGCGAATTCGGCGACACGCGCAACCTATCGTGGATCGTTGCAGCAAATCTCCTGACAACAACAGCCGCAACGCCGCTCTACGGCAAGTTCAGCGACATCAAGGGCCGGCAGATCACACTCGTCATCGGCATCGGCATCTTCATGATTGGCGCTGTCGCATCGGCGCTTGCGCCCAACATGCTCTCGCTCATTCTCGCGCGCGCATTGCAGGGCATCGGCAGCGCGGGCCTTGTCTCCATGGCGATGACGGTGCTGGGCGACGTCGCCGCGCCCAAGCAGCGCGCGCGCTACTACACCTATTTTTCTCTGGTCTATACGAGCGCCGGCGCCATGGGTCCGGCGCTCGGCGGCTTCTATTCCGAATATCTGCACTGGACGGCTGTGTTCTGGACCGGCGTGCCGCTCGGCATCGTCGCGATGCTCTTTGCAACGACTCTGCTTCACAAACTGCCGCGCCACGAGAAGCCGCATAAACTCGATATTCTCGGCGCATTGCTGATTATCGCGGCAAGCTCGACATTCATGTTCATACTCAATGCCGGCGGCAAGACCTGGCCATGGTTGTCGCCCCAAATCGTTGGCATCGCGGTTCTGTCGTTCGTCTTGTGGATTGCGTTTTTTGCCCGGCTTGCAAAAGCGCCCGAGCCGCTGATCCCCATCGCGCTGCTTCGCAACCCGATCGTGCGCACGTCCACCATCGCGAATGCCTGCGGGTGGAGCGCCATCATCGGGCTCAACATCTATCTGCCGCTTTATCTGCAGGCGGTGCTCGGCATGTCGCCCACCGCTTCAGGACTTTTCCTGATGGTCGTGATGGTGACCGTGAACTCGAGCGCGCTCGGCGGCGCGTGGGTCGCCGCGCGCGTCGAGCATTACAAGCTCTATCCGACCATCACCTTGCTCATCTGCATCGCCGCGATGAGCTGGATGGCTTACCGGGTCGACAGCATGTCGGTCTGGGAATTCGAGATTGCACTGGCGATCGCCGGCCTGGGATTCGGGCCAGTCGCCCCGGTGACCACGGTCGCCACCCAAAATGCCGTGAAGCTGCACGAGCTCGGCACGGCGACGGCCATCATGAGTTTTTCCCGGTCCCTCTTCGCCTCCATGCTGATTACTGCGCTGGGAGCGATCATCCTGCACACGGTAGCCGGGGTGAATGGCGGGCAGGTGACGACGACCGATCTGGCCGGGAATCGCGAAGCCGCGATATCCGCCTTCCGCTGGCTGTTCTGGATGACCACGGGCTGTTTCGTCATCACGCTGATGGCTTTCCTGAAAATGGAAGAGCGCCCGCTTCTGAATTCCAATGAAGGGCGCATGGGTTAGTGGCGGGCTGAGGGCCTTGCGTCCACTTTCGGCCTCCCTTATAAGGCGCGCCATAACCGCCCGGCCAGTAAGGGCTGCCGTGGCGGTTGTTTTTCGCTCATTTCGATGCGAACCGGCGGGCCAGCGGGCCATAGCCGGCAAAATTTGGGGCCAAAATCCCCGAAGGAGAGCAAAATGCCCAAGTTGAAAACGAAATCGGGCGCCAAAAAGCGCTTCAAGATTACTGGCACAGGCAAGGTTGTTTATGCCCAGCGCGGCAAGCGCCATGGCATGATCAAGCGCACCAACAAGCAGATCCGGAACCTGCGCGGCACCTCGGTCCTCTTCAAGACCGACGGCGACAACGTCAAGAAGTACTTCCTTCCGAACGGCTGAACCCTGCTCGCAACGAAATTCCATAGATTTCAAGGAGATCTGCAATGGCTCGCGTAAAACGGGGCGTTACCGCCCATGCCAAGCACAAGAAGACCATCGACGCGGCGAAAGGCTATCAGGGCCGCCGCAAGAACACGATCCGCACTGCGAAGGCTGCCGTCGACAAGGCGATGCAGTATTCCTACCGCGACCGCAAGAACAAGAAGCGCACCTTCCGCGCCCTCTGGATCCAGCGCGTCAATGCAGCGGTGCGGGAATTCGGCCTGACCTACAGCCGATTTATCGACGGCCTCGGCAAGGCTGGGATCGAGATCGACCGCAAGGTTCTGTCGGAAATGGCCATTCACGAGCCGGCGGCATTCAAGGCCGTGGTCGAGAAGGTCAAGAGCGTGCTGCCCGCAGCCGCCTGACCGGAACAAGGCAACCAGCCTTCCGAGGTTAAAGCCCCAGCGTCGGTTTTCCGCCGCTCATGGGGCTTTTGCTTTTTGCAGCTCCTCGCACTGCCATTCACGTAGCAGGAATTCCCGATGTCCGCTCTTGCCGAACTCGAAGCCTCAACCCTGAGCGCCATAGCCGCCGCCGGCGACGAAAATTCGCTCGAAAACGTCCGTGTCGCTGCACTCGGCAAGAAGGGCACGATTTCTGCCGAACTGGCGAAACTCGGCAAAATGTCGCCGGACGAGCGCAAGGCAGCCGGCGCGGCGATCAACGCCGTGAAGGACAAGGTCACAGAGGCCCTGACCGCGCGCCGGACAGTCCTCAAGGAAGCAGCGCTGGAAGCGCGGCTCGCCAGCGAGACGATCGACGTGACGCTTCCCGTGCGCGAGACGGGTATCGAGACAGGCCGCATCCACCCCATTAGCCAGGTGATGGACGAGCTGACCGCGATCTTCGCCGACATGGGCTTTTCCATCGCGGAAGGTCCGGATGTCGAAAGCGATGACTACAATTTCACCAGGCTGAATTTTCCCGCGGGACATCCCGCGCGTGAAATGCACGACACTTTCTTTTTCGCGCCGGACGCGAATGGCGAACGCAAGCTGTTGCGCACGCATACCTCGCCTGTGCAGGTGCGCACGATGCTCGCGCAAAAGCCGCCGATCCGCGTGATCTGCCCGGGCCGGACCTATCGTTGCGACAGCGACCAGACGCATACGCCGATGTTCCATCAGGTCGAGGGCCTCGTCATCGACAAGAGCGCCCATCTCGGCCATCTCAAATGGATTCTCGAAGAGTTCTGCAAAGCCTTCTTTGAAGTACCCAGCGTGAAGATGCGCTTCCGTCCGTCCTTCTTCCCGTTCACCGAACCGTCGATGGAAGTCGATATCCAGTGCTCGCGTCAGGGCGGCGAGATTCGTTTCGGCGAAGGCAGCGACTGGCTCGAAATTCTCGGCTGCGGCATGGTGCATCCGAACGTGCTGCGTAATTGCGGCGTCGATCCCGACGAATACCAGGGCTTTGCATGGGGCATGGGCATCGATCGCATCGCGATGCTGAAATACGGCATGCCGGATCTGCGGCCCTTCTTCGAAGCCGATGTGCGCTGGCTGTCACATTATGGATTCCGCCCGCTCGATATGCCGACATTGGCCGGCGGATTGAGCGCGTAAGGAGAGAGACAATGAAATTCACCCTCTCCTGGCTCAAGGATCACCTCGACACCAACGCGTCGCTCGACGAGATCGTCGAAACGCTGACGAAGATCGGCCTCGAGGTCGAACATGTCGATGATCCCGCGAAGAAGCTGAAAGACTTCATCGTCGCCTATGTCGTCGACGCCAAGCAGCATCCGAATGCGGATCGACTGCGCGTCTGCATGGTCGATACGGGGTCGGGCGCGCCTGTTCAGGTGGTCTGCGGCGCTCCGAATGCACGCACGGGCATGAAAAGCGTTTTTTCGCCGCCGGGCACTTATATTCCCGGCAAAGACATGACGCTCGGCAAGGGCGTCATTCGCGGCGTCGAGTCGAACGGCATGCTGTGCTCCGGCATGGAGTTGCAGCTTTCCGAGGATCACGATGGCATTCTCGATCTGCCTGCGGATGCTCCCGTCGGTGCACGTTATGTCGATTATGCCGCGATCAGCGATCCCGTCATCGAGATCAATCTCACGCCGAACCGGCCCGATGCGACGGGGGTGCATGGCATCGCGCGCGATCTTGCTGCAGCCGGCCTCGGCAAGCTGAAAGATCGGCCCGTCAAGCCGGTCGATGGTCACTTCCCCTGCCACGTCGGCGTCTGCCTCAATTTCGGCGATGACGAGAAACATCTTGCCCCGCTCTTTGTCCTGCGTCTCGTGCGCGGCGTGAAGAACGGACCATCACCCGAATGGATGCAGAAGCGGCTGAAGGCCATCGGCCTGCGCCCCATCAACGCGCTGGTCGACATCACCAATTACGTCACCTTCGATCGCGGCCGCCCCTTGCATGTCTTCGATGCGAAAAAGGTGACCGGCAATCTCGTGGTGCGCCACGCGAAGGCGGGTGAAGAAGTCGTCGCACTTGATGGCAAAACCTATGTGATGAGACTGGACAACGTCGTGATCTGCGACGACAAGGGCGTCGAATCCATTGCCGGTATCATGGGCGGGGAGCACTCCGGCTGCGATGAAAATACTGTCGATGTTCTCATTGAGTCCGCGCTCTGGGATCCGATGAATATCGCCCGCTCCGGCCGCGATCTCGGCATCGTCACCGATGCGCGCTATCGCTTCGAACGTGGTGTCGATCCGGCTTTCTGCATTCCCGGCGCGGAACTTGCGACGCATCTCGTGATGGAGCTTTGCGGCGGAACGCCATCGGCGCTCACTGTCGCGGGTGCGGCCCCCGATGCAACGCGCAACATCGCCTTCCCGCTCAATGAAGTGGAGCGGCTGACGGGTCTGTCGGTCTCGCGCGAACAAAAGATAACGACGCTCGAGAAACTCGGGTTCGCCGTCGAGGGCAGCGCAGAAATTGTCGGCGTTTCGGTTCCATCGTGGCGGCCGGATGTCGAAGGCAAGGCCGATCTCGTCGAAGAAATCGTCCGCATTGCCGGCGTCGACAATGTGCAGTCCGTGCCATTGCCCCGCGCTCATGCCGAAGTCGCGAAGCCCATATTGACGCTCCTGCAAAAGCGCACGCGGCAGGCGCGTCGCGCTCTGGCCACGCAGGGCCTTGTCGAAGCCGTGACATGGTCCTTCATCTCGAAAGATCGCGCCGACATGTTCGGCGGCGGCAAGCCGGAACTGGCGCTTGCCAATCCCATTGCTTCCGATCTCTCGGACATGCGTCCTTCGCTGCTGCCCGGACTTCTCGCCGCCGCGCAACGCAATGCCGACCGTGGCTTCGGGGACGTCGCCCTGTTCGAAGTCGGCCAGATATTTTTGGGCGCTGGCGAAAAGGATCAGCGCATCGCTGCAGCGTCCATTCGCCGTGGTACAGCCAAGCCAAACGGCGCGGGCCGTCACTGGGCACAACGTGCCGGCAATGTGGACGCCTTCGACGCGAAAGCGGATGCGATGACGCTGCTGGGGAACCTCGGCGTCCCCGTGGGCGGCCTGCACATCGTATCGGGGGCGCCATCGTATTTTCACTCCGGCCGTTCCGGCACGATGCAATTCGGCCCCAAGAATATCATCGGCTATTTCGGCGAGTTCCATCCGCGCGCACTGGAAGCGATGGATATCAGCGGGCCGCTTTGCGGATTCGAAATTCATCTCGACGCACTGCCCGCGCCAAAGGCCAAGCCCACCAAGGTCAAGGCCAAACTCGAAATGTCCGAGTTCATGCCGCTGGAACGCGACTTTGCTTTCGTAGTCGATAAGAACGTGAAGGCTGGCGACATCGTCAAAGCTGCGCAAGCTGCTGAAAAAAGACTCATTTCCGGGGTCAATCTGTTCGACGTCTATGAAGGCGCAGGCATTCCCGATGGCAAGAAATCGATCGCCATCGCCGTGACCCTGCAGCCACGCGAGAAGACACTCACGGATCAGGAAATCGATGCTGTCGCAGGAAAGATCGTTGCCGAAGTTGCAAAGAAGACCGGAGCCACATTGCGCGGATAATCGCGTCATGCGCCGTTATGCAAAAACATTCCTTCTGGCGATGGCGCTGTTTGCGGCGCCATCACTGGCATTCGCGCAGGAAGCCAGCCACTGCGACAAGATTTCCGACGACGATGCGTTCAATAAATGCCTCGCGGCCGCCAGCCCGTCCAGGGCTGGCGCGCGGCCGGCAACGATGCCCGCTCCTGCGACTGAAAAGACCGAGGCAGACCCAGCGCCGCGCGCGAGCCGCCGCGGCTCCCGCTACGTGCGCGGGAACTATGCGCGCGGAAGCTACGGGCCATTACGCCGCGCACAGGCAAGTTCCGCGAGATCACGCGCCTATAGCAATCAATGGCGCGTCCAGCGCATGAAAAGCGGCCGTGTCAGGATGACGATTCCGATGAGCGGGCGCAGGCGCTGATCACTTCCAGCTCTTCGCGGACGATGGCGATCGGATGGGTTTGAATTTCATGTCATTGAGATCGGCGATGAGTCGCGACTCGAACGTCAGCCCATCTCGTGCGCGATTGATTCGAAGGCGAACGAGGCGTCCCTCGCTCGCGTAGAGAACGTCCCCCTGATGATCTACATCGGCCCAGTCGATGCGGCCGAGAGAATGAAGTGCAGCCCCTCCCGCATCGACGACGTCTGCCGTTTCGACAAGCCAACGCCCCTGCCTTTCCTTTATACCGTGCAGTTGTACGCGCAGCAGCGGCGCGTCATTACGCGATTTCCCTAAGGGCTTTGACCGCGCGCGCGGCGGATCGAATGTCACCCAATATCGCGACTGGAAATTGTGTTCGGTATCGACACTTCCGTTATCCTCGAAGCGCCAGCCGTCCCGCAAAAGACGCATGTATTCGATCGGATCGTCTTCGCCCCAGCCCGAGTGTTCGTGAAGCGGCTCCACCGTCAACCATTTGGGTAGTGTGAAGCCTTCCTGCAACGACCACTCGTCGATGTCATCGCGATAGGGTTGCGGACGATGGTTCAAGCGCAGGCGGACGGACGAGTCGAACAGGCCGCCGCCGCCCCAGCCGTCGTCCTTCCGCCACAAGGCAAGCGCCGTGAACCAGGGCGGACGAGAGATCGCGGTCCACGAGTCCAGCGGGGGCTTATAGTTCGCAGCAAAATAAACGAGATACTTTCCATCGGGCGAGAGATCACAGCGACGTTCATAGATGCGTGCGCGCACCCACTGTCCGGCTTCAATCGTGTCGGACTTCAGATCCCAGGACAGAAGCCGGGTGGAGCGCGAAGGCCCGCGCCGAAACAAAATGGCCCGGTGGGCGCTGCGCGCGATGATGCCATAGACGCGCGAAGACTTGCCGTCGCTCTGTGGCAAGTCTTGCATGTGCGCGGGTATTCGCTCGTCTGTCTCGCTCATCCGGATGCCTCCATCCGGATTGTTAAGTTCATGTGAGCAGGGGCGCAGTGCTCTCGCGCACGCCGAAGTTCGCCTGTTAGCTCAGGTTCAACTCGCGGAAGAAATCGTTGCCCTTGTCATCGACGACGATGAAGGCCGGGAAATCCTCGACCTCGATTTTCCAGATCGCCTCCATGCCGAGCTCGGCATATTCGATGACGTCGACCTTCTTGATACAGTCCTGCGCGAGGCGGGCAGCCGGCCCGCCGATGGAACCAAGATAGAAGCCACCGTACTTCTTGCACGCATCGGTGACAGCCTTGGACCGATTACCCTTCGCCAGCATGACCATTGATCCCCCGGCGGCCTGAAACTGGTCGACAAACGAGTCCATACGGCCCGCCGTGGTCGGCCCGAACGAGCCCGACGCCATGCCTTCAGGCGTTTTGGCCGGCCCCGCGTAATAGACCGGATGATTCTTGAAATATTCGGGCAGGCCTTCTCCCCGGTCCAGCCGCTCGCGCAACTTCGCGTGGGCAAGATCGCGTGCGACGATCAACGGACCTGTGAGCGACAGGCGCGTCTTGATGGGATAGGCCGACAGGGTCGCGAGAATTTCCTTCATGGGCCTGTTGAGGTCGATGTTCACGACATCTCCGCCGAGCGAACCTTCATCCACATGCGGCATGTATTTCGCGGGGTCGAATTCCAGCTGTTCGAGGAAGACGCCGTCCTTGGTGATTTTGCCAACAGCCTGACGATCCGCCGAGCATGAAACGCCCATGCCAATCGGCAAGGACGCGCCATGGCGCGGCAAGCGGATGACGCGAACGTCGTGACAAAAATACTTGCCGCCGAATTGCGCGCCTACACCCAGCTGTTGCGTCAGCTTGTGAATTTCCTCTTCCATGGCGATGTCGCGGAAGGCTGTGCCGTCAGTGTTTCCCGATGTCGGCAGACTATCGAGATAGCGCGCCGACGCGAGTTTGACGGTCTTGAGGTTCAATTCCGCCGATGTGCCGCCGATGACGATGGCGAGGTGATAGGGCGGGCAAGCGGCCGTGCCGAGTGTCAGTATCTTTTCTTTCAGAAAAGCGATCAGCCGATCATGCGTGAGCACCGATGGCGTCTGCTGAAAAAGAAATGTCTTGTTGGCGGAGCCGCCGCCCTTTGCCATGAACAGAAATTTGTACTCGCTCTCGCCTTCCGAATAGATTTCGATCTGCGCAGGCAGATTATCGCCGGTATTCTTCTCATCGAACATCGCGAGCGGCGCGAGTTGGGAATAGCGCAGATTCTTTTTCACATAGGCATCGCGGATGCCTTCGGCGATGGCGCTTTCATCCTCGCCGTCGGTCCAGATCAGGCGGCCCTTTTTGCCCATCACGATGGCTGTGCCGGTGTCCTGGCACATCGGCAGCACGCCCCCGGCGGCGATGTTGGCATTCTTCAGGAGGTCGTAGGCGACGAATTTGTCGTTCCCGGTCGCCTCTTCATCGTCAAGGATCTTCGCGAGCTGCGCGAGATGTCCCGGCCTGAGGTAGTGGTTGATATCGATCATCGCCTGTTCGGCCAGAAGACGAATTGCTTCACGCTCGATAACAAGCACGTCCTTGCCGCCGAATTTCTCGGTGCGAAGGCCTGCCGAAGAAAGCTTGCGGTAGGGCGTCGAGTCTTTTGCAAGCGGAAACATCGTGGCGTGATGATAGGTCATGGCTGGGCCTTCCTGAGCGAAGTTGCCGCGTTTTATTCGCTTGGGAAGGGGTTTCCAAGAGCTTTCCGCCCTTGCTGAGCGGTTGCCGCCTCGTCATAAAGTCAGCCCATGACGGCGCCCGATGTCATCGCCTTTCCCTTGCCTCGACTTCTCTGCGATGTCGGCGGTACGCACATCCGTTTTGCGGCGGTCGAAGCGGAGGGCCTCGCGCCGAGCTTGCTCAGCCATGGGATATTGGCAAGTTTCGCAGGTTTCGAGGACGCTGCGCGCCACGCGATCGCTTCGATGAATACGCCGCCGGCCTCGCTGCTGATCTGCGCAGCGGGCCCAGTCGATGGTCGTTCGGCGCAGCTCACGAATCGGGGCTGGCGACTCGACGGCGAGGTACTCGCAGGTTCGCTGCACCTCAAGCAGGGAGTGCTCCTGAACGATTTCGAGGCGGTGGCGCTGAGCCTGCCCGCCCTGAACGGAAGCAGTCTTGTGCAGGTCGTAGGGAGGGAACAGTCCTCTTCATCTGGTGGTCCGCAACTCGTGCTCGGCGCAGGCACGGGGCTAGGTCTCGCCGCGCTGATTTCGGACGACGGGCGCCATCAGGCCATCTCCAGCGAGGCCGGCCACATCACGCTGGGGCCTGCCTGCGAGGAAGACGAAGCCGTCTTTGCCCGCGTCGAACGTCCGCACGGCCGACTGACGGCGGAGACGCTGATTTCAGGTCCGGGCCTGGAGAGATTGCATCGCGCTCGACTCATCCTGTCCGGGAAGGAGCCTGCCATCGAAATGTCCGCGGCGGGCATAGCGGAAAATGCCGGCCGATACTCTTCCGGAGTTGAAGCCGCGACAGTGCGCCATTTCTGGAGGATCGTCGCCCGATTCGCCAGCGACATGGCGCTCGTTTTCGCAGCGCGCGGGGGCGTCGTGCTTGCGGGAGGCGCGTTGCAGAAGCTCTACCCGATGATGGACCCGCAGGAATTTCGCGCCTGCTTTCTGGACAAATCTCCGATGCAAGCGCTGATCCGCGGCATCTCCGTGCATATGCTGAAAGACGAATATGCCGTTCTCAAGGGCCTCGCGCGGATCGCCGCACTGCCATCGGAATATTCGATAGATTACGAAAGCCGGCGCTGGGCCTGATCAATCAGACAAACGTCAAGCGGCGTGCGATGTCGGACTTCCCGTCAACAGCGCATAAATCCCCGCTTCGTCGCGCGTCGCACGCAGGAGCGTGGCGAAGGTGCTATCCCGCAGCGTGCGCGCAACCTGCGCCAAAGCTTTCAGATGATCCGCCCCAGCAGCTTCCGGCGCGATCAGCACGCAAACGAGATCGACTGGAATGCCGTCGGTGGCGTCGAAGTCTACGGGATTGTCCAGCCGTACAAAGAGACCGAACATGCGGCCGGCCTTGGCCAGCTTGCCATGAGGAATGGCGATGCCGTTTCCGACGCCGGTAGAGCCAAGTTTCTCACGCTGCCATAACGTGTCGAAAATCTCACGTTCGCCAATTCCCGAAATCAGCGCGGCGCGTTCGCTGATTTCCTGAAACAGCTGTTTCTTGCTCGCCACCTTGACGGATGGCAGGACTGCATTCGAAGCGATGAAGTCTTTCAGCTGCATGATATCGCTCTGTACATCCGCATGCTGGCGATGGTGAACCCGGCGCCGAACACATCTATGGACGATTGAACTTATTCCGCGGCCCTGATGGTCTTGTCGGACTCGCCACCGGGATCCACCCATCCGACGTTTCCATCGCCGCGCCGATATACGACATTGATGCGTTTTGTTCCCGCGTGGCGAAAGACGATGACGGGCGCCCCGGTCATGTCCAGTTCGAGCACGGCCGAAGACACGGCAAGCGTGCGCAGCGACGCCACTTGCTCGGCAACGATGACCGCGTTGAATTCCTGACTCTCGTCGGCTTCCTGATCGGGCGCTTCGAGGACGTAGTTCGCCATCGTATCGCCGTTACGCGAAGCAGCGTGGCTGCCATGATGTTCTTTCAACCGGCGCTTGTATCGGCGCAGGCGTTTTTCGAGGCGATCGGCGGCCTGATCGAAACTGACATAGGGATCGTGTGCGCGTCCCTCGGAATGCAGCGTGATGCCGGACGACAAATGCAACGTGCAATCGCTGCGATAACCTGATCCCTCGTGATCTACGACGACATGACCGCTGACCTGACCGTCGAAATATTTTCCGATTGCAGCATCTATCTTTTCGAGAATATGGGCCCTCATGGCTTCGCCGAGGTCGAAGTGCTTTCCGGTCACACGTATCGTCATTTTGTTTCCCAAGGGCATGGCGGCAACCCTGCCGGCCGCCGTCTGCAACTGCCTCTATCTAGCGATTTTTTCGGCTGGTTAAAAGCATTTCCCGCCGCCGGCCAGACATACTGACAGCTTCCAGCAAGCTGCTGAATCTATGGCATAACCTCTTTGCCGCTACGGATTCGGTTGTAGCTAGAGCGCGGGTTGAAGGGTCGCGACCTTTTCGCGCCGCCGTTCGACGGAAGACGCAATCTTCATGCTTTCCCGATACTTGGCGACTGTGCGGCGCGCAATATTGATATTCGCTTCCTTCAGCCGCAGCACAATGGCGTCGTCGGACAGCACATCTTGAGGCGGCTCCTGATCGATCATCTGCTTGATTCGGAAGCGCACCGCTTCGGATGAGTGGGCTTCGCCGCCACTTTGCGCCGGTATCGACGCGGTGAAAAAGAATTTGAATTCGAACAGCCCCCGGTGACACGAAATATATTTGTTCGATGTCACACGGGAGACGGTCGATTCGTGCATGCCGATCGCGTCGGCAACAGTTTTCAGATTGAGCGGTCGCAGATGCTCGAGGCCGTTGGCGAAGAAGCCATCCTGCTGTTTCACGATTTCCGTCGCCACTTTCAGGATCGTACGGGCGCGTTGCTCAAGGCTGCGCGTAAGCCAGTTTGCATTCTGCAAACATTCCGCAACGTATGATTTGTCTGTTGCCGATGTCGCTGCACGCGAAACACTTGCCGCATAGGTCTGATTGATGAGGACGCGCGGCAGGCATTCCGAATTGAGCTCGATGTGCCATGAACCGTCCGCAGCCGGACGCACCAGCACATCTGGCACAACCGGATGTACATCCGAACTGACAAAGGCGCGTCCGGGCTTGGGATCCAGGTGGCGAATTTCTGCCAGCATATCCGTCAGATCTTCCTGATCGACGCCACAGATTTTCTTCAGCTGGGCGAAGTCGCGCTTCGCAAGCAACGGCAGATTCTGGATCAGCGCCTGCATCGCAGGATCGAACCGGTCGGCTTCCCGGAGTTGAATCGCCAGACATTCCGCCAGGTCGCGCGCGCCGATGCCCGCAGGATCGAAGGTCTGGATGATCGAAAGCACGTGATCGACGCGCGTTGCGTTTACACCAAGTCTGCCTGCGATTTCAGCGATATTCTCACGCATGTAGCCCGCATCGTCGATGGCGTCGATCAGGGTTTCGCCAATGATGCGATCGACAGGATCGGACACAGCAAGCATCAGTTGCGACGTCAGATGATCAGGCAAGGATACTTTTGCCGCGACATAGGCTTCCAGATTGGGCGCCTCTTCGCTGTTGGAAGAAGACCCCGAACCCGGCGTGCTCGTCAGGGAAAAACCGGACTGGTCCGTAGTCGCATTATTCGCAGCGGGCGCTGGAAGGTCGGAATCGAATGTATTTCCAACTTCCGTGCCGAGTTGGGCCTCCAGTACATCCCGGTCAGTCGCAAGGTTCTCGATTGCCCAGTCGCCTTCCGCGGCATCGGACTCGCCGCCATCCGAACTGTCGCTATCTCCTTCAGACTCCAGATCCTTGCCGGAGTCCGGCAGTTCCTCGCCGGCGGCCGCCCGATCATCTTCCCGCTCCAGAAGCGGGTTTCGTTCGAGTTCCTGCTCGACGAAAGCCGAAAGCTCCAGATTCGACAGCTGAAGCAGCTTGATCGCCTGCAGAAGCTGCGGCGTCATGACAAGGGACTGCCCCTGCCGCATGACCAAGCGTGTCGAAATCGCCATTGAGAACCCAAATTCCAACCGAGCCATTTCGGCCCGTTTCTTGCTTATAGCACTGTGGCATATTTTGTTGCGATGCGAAATCGCGCCGCACACCGCGCTTTCCCCATCGGGGGTTAACAAGGCGTCACCCGGCCGCCGGATCAGAGACGGAAATCTTCGCCCAGATAGAAGCGACGCACGTCCGGGTCGGCAACGATGGCTTCAGGCGAGCCTTCGGTCAGCACGTGACCTGTATGGATGATGTAGGCCCGATCGATAAGTCCCAGTGTTTCCCGGACGTTATGATCGGTGATCAGGACGCCGATGCCGCGCTGGGTCAGATGCCGAACCAGCGCCTGAATATCGCCCACGGCGATGGGGTCGATACCGGCGAAGGGCTCGTCCAGCAGCATGAAGGATGGTTGACCGGCGAGGGCGCGGGCGATTTCGCAGCGTCGGCGCTCGCCGCCCGACAGCGCGATGGATGGCGACTTGCGCAGACGCTTGATGTCGAATTCCTCGAGCAGCGATTCCAGTTCGGCGGCCTGCCTGTCCTTGCCGGGAACGCTGACCTCGAGCACCGCCCGGATATTGTCCTCGACGGAAAGGCCACGGAAAATCGACGCTTCCTGCGGCAGATAGCCGATCCCGAGGCGAGCGCGCTGATACATCGGCAGCATTGTCACATCGTTGCCGTCGAGCTCGATCATGCCTTTGTCCGGCTGGACGAGGCCGGTGATCATGTAGAAGACGGTGGTCTTGCCGGCCCCGTTTGGCCCGAGGAGACCCACCGCCTCGCCTCGCCGCACCGCGAGGCTCACGTTCTGAACGACCTGCCGGCCGCGATAGCTCTTGCCGAGGTTCCAGGCGCAGAGCCAGCCCTCACGCGACTTGTCGCCGGGCGCAACACTTTTTGTCGAGATCGCGGACTTTCCGCCGCCCAAAAGCCGGCCGAGAAATCCTGTGGAACGCTGCATATGCTGGCTTACGCTCAAAACGGCCCCGCAGTGCGCGACAGGTGACGGATCGCCATGATCAATGCCGCAGAATCGCGCAAATGTCACCGGCGAGCGGCTATTGCGCCGGTTTGCGGGTCGTCGCGCCGCCCTTCTTCTCCTCGGAACCCGGCGTAAAGATGCTTTGCACGCGGCCGCCCTTGATGTTGGCGCGGCCGGTGTTCAGGTCATATTCCAGAACGCCGTCGTTGCCGCCGCGGACCACGTTTGGACCCTGAGTCAGAACGGGATTGCCATACAGGAAAACCTTGTTGTTCGGCTTGTCATAGACGCCGCGTTCGCCCGTCCCGACCTGATCCTTCGACGTCACGACGACCTTGCAGCAGGCTTCGATGCGCTTGATCTGCTCGTTCATCCCGCCTTCGGGAGCCTGACCCTCGGGTTTTTTCCCGGTCGCATCGCGTTCCATGAAAATCGTCATCGTCGGAGCCCTAATACTCGCCTCGCCCTGCTTTGCGATGACGTTGCCCGAATAGACGAATTTCTGTTCCTTATCGAAATATTCCAGCTTCTCCGCATCGATGCTGATAGGCGCGCGCGAATTGCCGCCGGGGATCAGCGGGGACGCGCCGCGCTTCGCGCCTTGCGCATGAACCACACTAAAAAAAGAGCCAACCAGCAGCGCCGTCATACCAGCGCCGACGATAGCGCGGCCAACACGTTTATCTATCGCAATCATTCTGCTTTTTCCTGAGCGCCTTCGCCCTTTGCCGGGTTGAACAGCGATTTCACATTGCCGATGAATGTGATGACCTTGCCGCCATCCGCAACGTCGACGCGATCGGCGTCGACTTTGCCGTTCGGCATGCTCACGAAGACATGCTCCTGCGATGTCAGCGTGCCCGCTTTCAAGTTTACGTCTGCGCTTCGCAAGTGCGCCAGGAAGCCGGAAGTGCTTTTCAGGGTGATAAGCTCGCCACCTTTGCCGGCAAACAGCTTCATGAGGTCCGCGCCGCTATCGAAAATGCCCGAGGGAGCCACGACATTCACCGAGTTGTCGTTCTCCATCTGGATGCGCGCTTCGACTTCGTTCAATTCGATTACCTTGGGCGACCGGACGTCCTGAATGCCCGAACGCGCGCGAACCTGATAGGGTTTGCCATCCTTGCGGAAACCGTTCAGCCGCGGCAGCTCCATCGTGATTTTCGTTCCGTTGAGCGATGCGCTGGCGATCGACACATTTCCAGGCACTGCCGAAAACGGATCGAAGATGGCTACTGCCGCAAGGACTGCGGCAGAGCCGAAAGAGCCGAGGACAATGAAGCGCTTGAGCCACAGTACCCGCCGGCTGTGCGATCGCGCGGCAATGATCGCCTTGCTCCGGTCGCGCACATACTCGCCGGACTTCGTCGCTGCATCGATCGCCAGGGCGTTTGACATGAACCCGCAGACGTTTAGCCCGATGTGGCCTCGGCCACGCTTCTGAATTGTTTAGGCAAGAGGCGTGTCCAAAATCAGGCGCAGCCGCCTCGCCAATTACGTTATTCGTGCGCGAATATGTCGTTTTCCGGCCAGCCCATCAAGTCGAGCCGCGCGCGCACCGGCAGGAAGTCGAAACAGGCCTGGGCGACATCGAGCCGGCCTTCCCGCGCGAGCATACCATCCAGCACACGGCGCAAGGCGTGCAGATGCAGAACATCAGACGCTGCGTAACTCAGCTGGGCTTCCGACAGCACATCCGCCCCCCAATCGGAGGATTGCTGCTGCTTCGAGAGGTCTACCCCAAGCAGTTCGCGAACCAGATCCTTCAGGCCATGGCGGTCGGTATAGGTCCGGCAGAGTTTGGAGGCGATCTTGGTGCAATAGACCGGTCCCGCCAGCACACCAAAGGCGTGGGCCATGACCGCAATGTCGAACCTGCCAAAATGGAAGAGCTTGGTGACCCCGGGATTGCTCAGAAGCCGCACGAGATTTGGCGCCGTCGTCTGACCCTTTGCGATCTGAACGATGTGGGCGCTGCCGTCGCCTGAAGAAAGCTGCACGACACAGAGGCGATCGCGATGCGGGTTCAGCCCGAGGGTCTCGGTGTCGATGGCGACCGAGCCGCCGAAATCGAGGCCCTCAGGCAGATCGCCCTTGTGCACATGGATCGTCATAGGCCAGCAATCTCCGGTTTCGATGTGGCTCTGCAGGAGGCGTGTGAATCAGCGCTTGAGCCATAGCACAGGCGCTCGCATTCAGCGCGGAATACTCAATTTGGGATGATGGTGCCCAGGAGAGGACTCGAACCTCCACGGCTTTCACCACTGGTACCTGAAACCAGCGCGTCTACCAATTCCGCCACCTGGGCACGGCGCGTCTCTTAAGGGGGCGATGGCGCGCTTGTCAAATGAAACCCCCGGCTTTTCAGGTGATACGGAGGTACTTTTTGCCATATTGGCAAGCCTGTACACGCTGATACAAGTCGATTAGGACGTTCCCACCTTATCTGTTGGATTTATCATGCCCGCATATCACAGCGATCAACCGGGTCTCGTGACGATTTTCGGCGGCAGCGGCTTCGTTGGACGCCACACGGTGCGCGCCTTCGCGCAGGCCGGCTGGCGGGTCAGGGTCGCGTGCCGGCGGCCGGACCTTGCGTTTTACCTTCAGCCCATGGGCCGCGTCGGCCAGATCACGGCCGTGCAGGCCAATGTCCGCTATCCCGCTTCGGTCATGGCCGCGGCAAAAGGCTCCGATGCCATCGTCAATCTCATCGGCGTGCTGACGCCGAAGGGCCGGCAAAGCTTCGATACCGTGCATGGTTTCGGAGCGCGGACCATCGCACGCGCCGCTGCCGAGGCAGGCGCGAAGCAATTGGTCCATATGTCGGCCCTGGGCGCGGCCGCGCAATCCGACTCGGCCTATGCGCGCAGCAAGGCAGCCGGAGAGGTTGCAACGCGCGAACTTTTTCCTGACGCGGCAATTGTCCGGCCTTCGCTGGTATTCGGTCCCGAGGACGAATTCTTCAACCGTTTCGCCGCGATTGCGCGCATGTCGCCCATTTTGCCGTTGTTCGGCGGCGGACAGTCGCGTTTTCAGCCGGTTTATGTCGGCGATGTCGCCAAAGCGATCGTGCAACTGAGCCATGCTCGTCCCGACAGCAGCGGCGGCGTGTACGAGTTCGGCGGACCCGACGTGCGGACATTCGAAGAGTTGATGAAATTCATTTGCGACGAGACCGGCCGCAAGCGGTTTCTCGTGCCCGTGCCTTTGCCGATCGCGCGCGCGCAAGCTTTCATGCTGGAGCTTACGAACAAGTTGAGCCTTGGAATTTGGCCCGATTGGCTGACGGTTTCGCGCGATCAGATCGCCCTTCTGCAACACGACAACATCGTTTCGGACCAAGCCTCCGCCGAAGGCCGAACGCTTCAGGGGCTGGGCATTACGCCTGAATCCTATGAGGCGATCGTACCGTCCTATCTTTACCGGTTTCGCAAGACAGGTCAGTTCGAAACCCGCAGGACTTTCTGACATTCCGCTGTGTGGAGGGCGCAGCATTTGATGTTTGCCGGCGATTTGGCAAACCAACGCAGGAGGGATCGGATGGTAGAGACGACACGCCGGACTTTTGGACTCGGATTGGGCTCGCTGGCGGCGGCTCAGCTTCTGCCGGCAATGCCGGCAATAGCGCAGAGTTTTCCCTCGCAGGACATACAGTTCGTCTGCGGCTTCGCGGCAGGCAGCGGCGCAGATACCTACGTCCGCTTTTTCGCAGAAAAGATGAAGGGCGCCGCCAAACGCAATGTCGTCGTGCAGAATCGCGTCGGCGCGCTGGGCAATATTGCGACCGAATTCGTGGCGCGTTCGAAACCCGATGGTCACACGGTCCTGATCACCGGCGGCAGCGCGCTCGCGGCGAACCACAATGTGATGAAAGCGCCGACCGTCGATATCGCCAACGAATTGCAGGTGATTGGAACGATCAACAAGCAGCCGAACATGATCATGGTTGCTGCCGAAGCTCCTTGGAAAACGCTGGCCGAACTCGTCGACGCCATGAAAAGGAAGGGCGAAAAAGCCAGCTTCGCTATCGCCAATCCGTCCGCGAAAGTCGTGGGAGCCGTATTCAAGGAGAAGGCGGGTCTGCAGGCCGTCGAGGTTCAATACAAGACTGCTGCGCAATATCTCAACGACCTCACGAGCGGCAACGTCGACTATGCGATAGCGGACAATGTGCTGGCTGTGTCGCAAGCCAATGCCGGCCGCATGCGCAACCTCGCGGTCAGCACCGAACAACGTCTTCTGGCTGCACCGAATTACCCGACGATGCGCGAACTCGGATACGACGTCACACTGACCAGCTGGTGGGGCGGATTCGTGCCCAGCGCAACGCCAAAGCCCATTGTGGATCAACTCGGCGCCTGGCTCAGTAGCATTGTCGGCAGTGAGGAAGGCAAGAAGTTCCTGAACAGCTTTGCCAGCGATCCCTGGGTTTCCTCGCCTGAACAGGCGCAAGCCTATTTCCGCGAGGAAATCAAAGCCTGGGGCGAATACGTCAAAATAGCAAAGATCGACAAGCAAGGCTGATCATCGAGGCCGCCTTTCTTGTTTCACGGCTGCCGCCGTGCTAGGCGGCGGCCCTGATTTGCGGTGATTTTTCTAGATCGGAGATAAAAATGGCAGAAGGCAATGGATCGGGCGCAGCACAGGCCGCACTCCCGCAACTCAATGTTCTCGTTCAATACACCAAGGACCTTTCTTTCGAAAATCCAAATGCGCCACAGTCGCTGACGCAACAACAGCAGTCGCCGAACATCTCGATCCAGGTCAACGTGAACGCCCAGAAGCTCACAGACACGGAATATGCCGTCAATCTGGTTCTCGAAGGTTCGGCCGGCGAAGGCGCTGGAACGTTGTTCAAGTTCGAGCTGGATTACGGTGGAATTTTCCGCCTGCAGAACATTCCCGAGCAGGAACTGCAACCCATCGTCCTCATCGAGTGCCCGCGTCTGCTTTTCCCCTTCGCGCGCCAGATCATTGCGGAAGCCGTCCGCAACGGCGGGTATCCGCCGCTCTACATTGATCCCATCGACTTCGTGGGACTCTATCAGCAGCGCTTGCAGCAAGCGCAGGGCCAGGTCGGCACGGCGTGAGATGGAAACGGGCGGAAGTCAGAGATATTTCCGCCAGACCGCCTTGTCTCCAAAAGCTGCGACGGCTTTCGCATGCGCCTCGAGTTCTGCCGCATCGATCTGCGGCAGAATTTCGCTCTGACGGGCCGTCAACAAATTCGTGACCGAGATTTCTACTTTTTGTACTGCCGTGGCGGCGAGTTCGAAAACGGTCTGACGGCCACCTGAAAGCTCCAGATAAACTTCAGCCAATATTTCAGCATCGAGCAAGGCGCCGTGTTTCGTGCGGCGCGAATTATCAATCCCGTATCTCGCGCAGAGCGCGTCAAGGCTGTTGGGCGCGCCGGGATGCTTCCGGCGGGCGATCGAGAGCGTATCGACGACGCGGTCGAATCCGAGAACCGGGAAATTTATCAGCTTCAATTCGGCATTGAGAAATTTCATGTCGAATTCGGCATTGTGAATGACGAGTTTGGCGTCTCCAATGAAATCGAGAAAATCCGATGCGATTTCTGCGAATTTGGGCTTTCCCGTCAGAAATTCGCGGGAGAGGCCGTGAACGCGAAATGCTTCCGCCGGCATATCTCTTTCAGGATCGATATATCGATGAAATGTTTGGCCAGACGGAATCGAATTCAGAAGTTCGACGCAGCCGACCTCGACAAGGCGATCTCCCGTGAAGGGATCGAGGCCTGTCGTTTCCGTATCGAGCACAATTTCACGTATGGCCATGCCAGCTTTCCATCAGGATGCTGAAAGTGAACGGAGGAGCTCTCGTACCTGTTCGTGTGCCTCGTAAAAGCCCGATCCCGTATCGATCACATAGTGTGCGCGACGCCGCTTCAGCTCATCCGGGACCTGTTTCGCCAGGATGGTCTGAAACTTTTCCTGCGTCATGCCGGGACGTGCGAGGACACGCGCAGCCTGAATATGCGCAGCCGCGGAACAAACGACAACGAGATCGACATCGTTTTCCCCGTCAATTTCGAAAAGGAGGGGAATGTCGACGACTGCACAGCGATGACCCGCCCGCTTGCTCGTCTGCAGAAAGTCCGTTCGAGCCTGTCCGACGAGCGGATGAACAATCGACTCGAGAAGCTTCATGCGCTCGGGCTGGCCAAGGACTTCAGCGCCGAGTTTTCCACGATCCACGACACCGTCGACGATCGCGCTGGGAAACGCCGCGGCAATCGCAGGGACGGCCGCGCCTCGATAGAGATCATGAACGGAGGCATCGGAGTCGTGGACCGGTATGCCCTCCGTTCGGAACATCTGCGCAGTGGTCGATTTGCCCATGCCGATCGATCCGGTCAGGCCAATGATCAGCATCGATGCGTTCCTCCCAGGGCCCCTTCAGACCTTACGTCCGGATGTAACCGGTCTCGCGAAAATAATTCAACAAGGGCAGGATGGGCAGGCCCATGATCGTGAACTGATCGCCCTCAATGGCGTCGAACAGATGTACGCCATGGCCTTCGACCTGATAACAGCCGACGCTCGACAGGACGGACTCACCCGCCGCGGCGAGATAATCGTCCAGAAATTGTTCGCTGAAATCGCGTACGGAGATTTTCGCGGTGACGACCGTCTCGAACAGGATTTCCTTGTCTTTCACGACAGCGATGGCCGAATTCAAACGATGCATCCTGCCGCACATGGAAAGAAGCTGCCGGCGCGCCTCTTCCATCGTCGCCGCTTTATGCAAGAGCGCGCTATCAAGCGAGAGTGTCTGATCCGCTCCCAACACGATGCGCCCCGCATACCGGGCAGCGATAGAAGTCGCTTTCTCGCGCGCCAGGGCGCCGGCGATCGTCGGACCATCTGTGTGCGACAGCGATTGCTCGATCGCGCGTTCGTCGATTTGCGCAGGCACGATGTCGTGCGGGAGTCCCGCGGCCGTCAGAAGATGACTGCGGCTTCTGCTGCCGGACGCCAGAATCAGTCGTCTTTCAGGAAGCCAGTAAGAAAGGGCTGACATTTCACGTTTCTGCCGCCTGTTTCTGCCGGTGTTCCTTGTAAAGATCCATGATCGCGGCAGCCGTTTCCTCGATCGACCGGCGGGTTACGTCGATGATCGGCCATCCATGTGCGGCGAAGAGCTTTTTCGATTCCGCGATCTCCTCGGCGACCGACATGCGATCGACATAGGGCGTTTCCTGATCGGCGTTCAGGGTGAGCAGGCGATTTTGCCTGATCTGAACGATGCGCTCGGGCGAAGCGACAAGTCCGACCACCAGCGGCTTCTTGAGACCGGTAACCGAACTCGGCAAGGGCACATTGGGCACCAAGGGAATATTGGCCGTCTTGATCCCCCTGTTCGCAAGATAGATGCTGGTTGGCGTTTTCGAGGTCCGGCTCACGCCGAGAAGAAGCACATCGGCCTGTTCCATATTCTCTGGCTGCTGCCCATCGTCATGCATCATCGTGAAGTTCAGGGCGTCGATGCGCTTGAAATATTCGGCGTTGAGCATGTGCTGTGCGCCCGGCCGCGACGTCGAGACAGCCCCCAGATAAGACTGGAACAGCCCGATCACCGGCTGGAGGACCGAAAGGCAGGGGCTTCCCATTTCCTCGCATGCCCGCTGCAAGACGTCCGAAAGTTCGGCGTCGACGAGCGTGTAAAGAACAATCCCCGGCGCGGTGGATATTTCGGCGATGGCCCGATCGAGCTGGGTCTTGCTGCGGATCAGTGGATAGACATGTTCGATGGAGGCCGCGCTCAGAAACAGGGCGGAGACCGCGCGGCTTACGGCAATCAATGTTTCGCCCGTGGCGTCCGACACGAGATGGAGATGGAAATAGTTCCTGTTCACTTGCGCCTTCCGATTGCCGCTGAAGAAATGGAACCTTTCCACCCCCAGTGTATTTTTGGGGATAACGGGGGTGATTTCAGCTGGCGGCCCGATAGAGCCGATATCCCCATCTTATTGTCAACAGCCGGCTCGGCGCTGTTGTGGCCAGGGAACATTGGTGAAAACAAATCGCCGTCGCCATCCACAATAGGGACATGGGATAACGTTTATTAATCGACTGATATCAATATCTCTTCCGATTTTTCCAACGGTGGATAACTTACAATCAGCACTACGTTTCATGTGTAGAGTCTCTGGATCATCGGACGCAAAATACCGTCTTTGAATCCCACAGACTAGGAACTACAAACAGATTCTAGAATCTCTATAGAATTAGGCTTTCCGCTTGGCTTCGCATCTCCCGTCCGCAACTTCCGGAAAGCCGATCCTCGACGCTCTCTCCGGCATCCGGCAATCCAAGCCGCCGATCTGGCTGATGCGTCAGGCCGGGCGGTACCTTCCCGAATACCGGGCGATGAGAGCGCAATCGCGCAGCTTCATGGAGTTTTGCTTCTCGCCGAAAATGGCCAGCGAAGCGACGCTGCAGCCGATAAAGCGATTTGGCTTCGACGCCGCCATTCTGTTCAGCGACATTCTGGTCATCCCCGAGGCGATGGGTCAGCCGGTCAGTTTCGAGCAGGGAGAGGGACCAAGACTGGCTCCGATCAACGACAGCCAGGATTTCCTTAGGCTTCGCGATGAAATCGATTTGGAAGTTCTCGAGCCGGTTTTCGAAACGGTTGAGCTTGTGAAGTCCCAATTGCCTGCCGAGGTCGCCTTCATAGGGTTTTGTGGCGCGCCCTGGACTGTCGCCAGCTATATGATTGCGGGGAAGGGGACGCCGGATCAGGCCCCGGCGCGTCTTTTCGCTTACCGGTATCCTGATCTCTTCTCCCGTCTAATCGATAGGCTCGTGCGAGCATCCGTCAATTATCTCGAACGGCAGGTGCGTGCCGGCGTGGAGGTCGTCCAGATTTTCGATTCCTGGGCCGGGGTGCTCCCCGACAGGGAATTCGAGAAATGGTGTCTCCAGCCGGTCCTTTCCATCACGCGGCAATTGAAGGCCCGTTGTCCCGGGGTTCGCATCATCGTCTTCTCACGCGGGGCGAAAACGAGACTTGTGGGATTTCTGGAGGAAGCATCTGTCGATGCTCTGGGACTCGATACGTCCGATAGCGTTTCCTGGAGCGCCCGAAACATTCAGGTGAAGAAGACTGTGCAGGGAAATCTCGATCCGCTGGTCCTGCTGGCCGGGGGCGAGGCGCTTGTTGTGGAGGTCAGTCGAATTCTGGATGGTTTCTCAGCCGGACCGCATATCTTCAATCTGGGTCATGGGATTTTGCCGGCGACGCCGATCGAACATGTCGAACTATTGCTGAAAACGGTGCGGGACGGTCGATAGGGCGAGCGATGGCATACAACTGGGTCAAGGTTCTGCATGTGGTCGCCATCATTTCCTGGATGGCGGGGATGCTCTATTTGCCGCGTCTTTTCGTTTACCACGCGGTGCAGGAGCCGGGTTCCGGCGCCAGCGAAATGCTCAAGGTGATGGAGCGGCGCTTGCTGCGTTTCATCATGAACCCCGCGATGGTCGTCGCCTGGCTCACGGGACTTTGGCTCGCTTACAGTGCCTCGTTCTGGTCGCAGGGGTGGCTGCACGGGAAACTTCTGTTCGTGCTCGCACTGAGCGGTGTTCATGGTTTTCTCGGTGCCGAGGTCAAGAGGCTGGCGACGGACCAGCGCGGTCGGGATCAGAAATTCTATCGTATTGTCAATGAGATACCGACCGTACTCATGGTGGGAATTGTGATCTTTGTGATTGTGAAGCCGTTTGCCTGATCAGATCATGGCGGCTGTAACAGGCTTGCGTTTTCCAACGTTTCGCCCTATTCGTCGGCTCCCTCCTGATTTGCCACTGGCGCGGTCCCGTATTTGGGTCTTGGGGCTATCCAATAGCCATCCCGCTCCTCTGGCCGACTTCCTCACTCCGTCTTTGCCGGACACGGCGCAATTATCCAAGGACTCTCCCGATGCGGGAAATCAAGCTACAAGAGCTGAAGGGCAAGTCGCCGACTGAATTGTTGGCATTTGCCGAGGAGCATGAGGTCGAGAACGCCTCGATCATGCGCAAGCAGGAGTTGATGTTCGCCATCCTCAAGCAGCTTGCGAGCCGTGAGATCGAAATCGTTGGCGAGGGCGTCGTCGAGGTTCTGCTGGACGGGTTTGGATTTTTACGTTCGTCCGATGCGAATTATCTGGCAGGTCCCGACGACATCTACGTGTCTCCTTCCCAAATTCGCCGGTTCGGTCTTCGAACAGGCGATACGGTCGAGGGTCTTATTCGCAGCCCCAAGGACGGCGAGCGTTATTTCGCGCTGGTCAAGGTCAACACGATCAATTTCGAGGATCCCGAAAAGGTCCGGCACAAGGTTCATTTCGATAACCTCACGCCGCTCTATCCCGACGAGCGGCTGAAACTCGAAGTGGAAGATCCGACCCGGAAGGACCTGTCATCACGAATTATCGATATCGTGGCGCCCATCGGAAAGGGCCAGCGCGCGCTCATCGTGGCGCCGCCGCGTACCGGTAAGACGGTCCTGTTGCAGAATATCGCACAATCCGTGACCGCTAATCATCCGGAATGCTATCTCATCGTTCTCCTCATCGACGAACGTCCTGAAGAAGTCACGGATATGCAGCGTTCGGTGAAGGGCGAGGTCGTTTCGTCGACCTTCGACGAGCCGGCGGTGCGCCATGTGCAGGTCGCCGAAATGGTGATCGAGAAGGCCAAGCGTCTCGTCGAGCATGGACGCGATGTGGTGATTCTTCTGGATTCCATCACTCGTCTGGGCCGTGCTTACAACACGGTCGTTCCGTCCTCCGGCAAAGTGCTGACTGGCGGTGTCGACGCGAATGCGCTTCAGCGGCCCAAGAGGTTTTTCGGCGCCGCCCGCAATATCGAGGAAGGCGGTTCGCTGACGATCATCGCGACAGCATTGATCGATACGGGTTCCCGTATGGATGAAGTGATCTTTGAAGAGTTCAAAGGCACGGGCAATTCGGAAATCATTCTCGATCGCAAGGTGGCGGACAAGCGTGTTTTCCCGGCGCTCGACATCACCCGCTCCGGCACCCGCAAGGAAGACCTCCTGGTGGCCCCGGAAATTCTCAAGAAGATGTACGTTTTGCGCCGCATCCTCAACCCGATGGGTACGGTCGATGCGATCGAGTTCCTGCTCGGGAAGTTGCGTGAAACGCCCAAGGGTAATTCAAGCTTCTTCGAGTCGATGAATACCTGAGGAAGTCCCGTCTTCGCCGTCAGCTATTCAGCGCAGCCTTAATGGACTCCTCGGTAGCGAGGGGCAGAGAGCATGTCTGTCCGCTGCATATGTAAGCGACAGCCTTTCGTTCGTAATCGCTGTCCGCAAAGCGCTGGCTGTCGCCACTCGAGATATCATCGAGTTCGACCACAAAGCGATTGAGCTTTGTTGCATCTCTGGCTGCGGCCGCGATGCTTGAAGTATCGGAACCCACGAATATGACCTGCGTCCCATTCAGCGCGGTATCCAGAGCATTCAGGAAAGTCGAGTGGCCGAAAGGGTTTTTCAATGCCTGGGATGTGATCGCCTGAGTCATTCTGCGAGCGGTTTCGAAATACTTCATTTCGCCCGTTACGGCCGAGATCAGATGGAGCGTGCGGAGCAAAACGCCGTTTGGATTTGGGGTGGCGTCGTCGTTCGTATTGAAGGTGCGATAGATGACATCGGAGGAATCTCTAGCCGGCAACGATAGGACGCCGGTATCGGAATCGGCATGAAATTCGATGACGGTATCTGCGAGCCGCTTTGCTATCGCGAGATAAGAGATATCCGTCGATCCATGCAGTGTGATTTTTCCGGATCGGTCATGGCTTCGCAATGCGAGGGCCGCCTGGATCAGATAGGTGTAGTCGCTCGCCATGCCTGGCCAGACATATTTCCCCTCGCGATAAGAGTGTGCGATGCGCAGGAAGCCATTTTCTTCGCGGGTCATTGAATCGATAACGAAACGAAATGCCGCGCGGGCCAGATCGAGCCAATCTCTTCTGTCGAATGCAAATGACGCATCGGCGAGCGCTGCTATCATCAATCCATTCCAATCGGCCAGCAGCTTGTCGTCGCGCAGCGGAGGGATGCGGTGTTGCCGTGCGGCAAGAAGTTTTTCCCTTAGTGGTGCAAGGCGCGCCTCTGTCTCTTGCGTGATGTTATCGTCCTGCAAGCGGTTCAGGACGTTCGTACGCATTCCCGTATGCGCCTCCTGCCAATTGCCGCCGTCCTGTACGTCATAATGTCTGTTAAACAGGTTCGCTTCGTCGTGGGTTAGGACCTGCAGAATTTCCTCCGAGGTCCAGCAATAATATTTTCCTTCAACCCCTTCGCTGTCAGCATCCATGCTCGCGGCGAAGGCGTGTCCCTCGACGATCATCTCTCGCTGTAGCCAGCCAACCATCGATTCGGCTGCGTTTTGGAAAACGTGGTCACCTGTCTGGGCCCAGGCGACCGAAAGAAGCTCGAGAATCTGCGCGTTGTCGTAAAGCATTTTTTCGAAATGGGGGACGTGCCAACGATCATCGACCGAGTAGCGCGCAAAGCCGCCACCGACATGATCGTGGATGCCGCCGCGGATCATCTGCGTGAGCGTTAGAAGGACGGGGTGGCGGAATTTGGCATCGCCGGAACGTTCAGCCGCGCGCCAGAAGAGTTCGAGGATCTGGCTGTTTGGAAATTTGGGGCTTCCCTGCATGCCCCCGTTCACGTCGTCCATGTGCGGATAGAGACGCCGGGCGAAATCGTCGAGTATCGGATTCGTGATGGCTCCGGATTCTTCACTGGCTATCGACTGTGTGACTGCTTTGCGCAGAGCCCCCACATTATTGCTGACCTTCTCCGGCGCCTCGTTAAAAGTTCTCGCTACTTCCTGGAGCACTTGGCAGAACGAAGGCCGCCCGTAAGCGGCTTCTTTCGGAAAATAGGTTCCGCCCCAGAACGGTTCGCCTGAGGGCGTGAGGAATATGGTCAAAGGCCACCCGCCGGGCTGTCCGAGCGCGTGCAGCGCCGCCATGTAGATCTGATCGATATCCGGGCGTTCCTCACGGTCGACCTTCACATTGATGAAGAGAGAATTCATCAGTTCGGCGGTCGATTCGTCTTCGAAACTCTCATGCGCCATCACATGGCACCAGTGGCAGGCGGCGTAGCCGATCGAGAGCAGAATAGGTTTTCCAGCCGCTTGTGCTTCCGCGAGGGTTACCTGGCCCCATTCCTTCCAATGAACCGGATTGTCCCGGTGTTGCAGAAGATAGGGACTTGCGGCTTTATCGAGCTCGTTGCGGGCCATGGTGTTTCCTGCGGTTACCGATTTTTGTTTCATGTTTATGGCGTCGGGTCTATGAGGCCGCATGCACAAGACGATTTTTGCCTTTGCGACGCCAGAAGGGCGCTCCGCCATCGCTGTGCTTCGCCTTTCCGGTCCAGAATGTAGGGCGGTGTGCACGAAAATCGCGGGGGATGTGCCGTCTCCGCGAACGGGCAGTGTGCGCGTTCTCCGCGATCCGCGCGATGGCGATGTGATCGACGAAGCCATTGTATTCTGGACGCCGGGTCCCGGGAGTTTCACCGGCGAGGATTGCCTTGAGTTTCACGTTCACGGAAGCAGGGCAGTCAGGTCGGCGCTTCTGGCTACGCTGGGAAGCCTGCCGGATTGTATCCCCGCCGGCCCCGGCGAGTTCACTTTGCGAGCTTTCCTGAACGGCAAGACCGACCTGGTTAAGGTCGAAGGGCTGGCCGATCTTCTGGAGGCAGAGACACAGGTTCAGCGCCGCCAGGCCATTTCGCAGCGCAGCGGCGCCGTTCATGTGCGTGTCGGTGCCTGGCGCGAAAAGCTGCTTGGCGCGATGGCGCTGTTGGAAGCCTCGATAGATTTTTCCGATGAAGACGATGTGCGAACCGATCTCAAATCGGAGGTCGGAAACGCGCTTGGTTCGCTCGAAATTGACCTGGTCAGGGAGATCGGGAGGGCCAGGTATGCCGAGGTTATTCGCGACGGGTTCAAGGTGGCGATCGCGGGCCCTCCCAATGTCGGAAAATCCAGTTTGATCAACGCGTTGAGTCGACGAGATCTGGCAATCGTCACCGAGCATGCCGGGACTACACGGGATATATTGGAAGCCTCTCTGGAAATCGACGGTATGCTCGTGCGGTTCTTCGATATGGCCGGCCTTAGGGATACCGAAGATCCGGTGGAGCGCATTGGTGTGGAGCGCGCCCGGGCGCTTGCAGCAAGTACGGATCTGGTGCTTTGGCTGCGTTCGTCTGATCAAGAGATGCCACCGGCGCCTGAAGGACTCGCCCATGAGGGACGGCTAAGACATATTTTCACAAAGGCGGATCTTTGCTCAGCGAGCGCTTTCGAGCCGTCGCGCATTTATGTTTCGTCGAAAAGTGGATACGGAATAGCGGAGCTTATAGAGCTGATAGGCGAACTTGCGGCAACGGCCGCTGGGCGTGGCGAGCCAGCCGTGTTGACGAATGCGCGGCAGGCCAGCTGCGTCTCTCAGTGCTACGAAGCAGTCGCGCGCGCGAAGTCGCTACTGTCCGTTGATAGCGCCGAGGTCGTATGCGAAGAACTCCGTGCGGCCAATGATGCGCTATCCAGATTGACAGGTCGGATTGGGCCTGAAGAAGTTCTGGGGGCAATCTTCTCCCGGTTCTGCATCGGCAAGTGAAATGTTTCACGTGAAACATTCAAGGATCGTTTCGGCATGAGCTACCAGCAATACGAGGTAATAGTAGTCGGTGGAGGTCACGCGGGCTGCGAAGCCGCCGCCGCCTCCGCCCGCATGGGCGCAAGAACCTTACTGATTACGCATCGCCATGATTCAATCGGTGCTCTTTCGTGCAACCCCGCAGTTGGGGGGCTGGGGAAAGCACATCTGGTCAGGGAAGTCGACGCATTGGACGGACTGATTGGCAAGGTGGCGGATCAGGCGGGAATCCACTTTCGCGTATTGAACCGCAGCAAGGGGCCGGCGGTGCGCGGTCCACGCGCGCAAGTGGATCGGCGCTTGTATATGCAAGCGATGCAGCGCGAGATTGGTAAGCAGCAGAACCTCCACGTTATTGAAGGAGAGGTTGCCGAGCTTCAGTCGGATAGCTCAAAGGTATCAGGCGTTTCACTGGCGGATGGACAGCGATTCGCATGCGTATCAATTGTCATCACTACCGGCACTTTTCTTCGTGGCGTGATCCATATTGGCGATAGGCAGACGCCGGCAGGGCGAGTTGGCGAAGCGCCGTGCAATACGCTGTCCCGCAGTTTCGAGGAACTTGGATTAAGATTGGGGCGGCTAAAAACAGGAACGCCGGCGAGATTGGACGGTCGGACAATCGACTGGGACAGCCTTGAATGCCAGCCCGGCGATTCGGATCCGGAACCATTTTGTACAACCGGCGAAACGAATCCGCGCAATCAGGCGCTTTGTCATATTACCCGCACAACCGAGCTCACGCACTCGATTATTCGTGAGAATATCCAGAAATCAGCTGTTTATTCCGGATCGATCTCCGGGCGGGGACCTCGGTATTGTCCCTCGATTGAGGACAAGATCGTTCGTTTCGGAGAGCGTGAAAGTCATCAGGTCTTTCTTGAGCCTGAAGGACTCGATGACCCTACTGTTTATCCGAACGGCCTATCGACATCCTTGCCTGAGGCCGTGCAAGTGAAATTCCTCAGATCGATCCCGGGACTTGAACATGTGGAGATCTTCCGTCCGGGTTACGCCATCGAGTACGATCATGTCGATCCAACCGAACTCGATTCCACGTTGCAGGTGAAGAAGCTCACAGGGCTTTATCTTGCCGGCCAGATCAATGGTACCACCGGGTATGAAGAAGCGGCGGCGCAGGGTCTGTTGGCGGGTATCAATGCAGCAGCGGCAGCTAAAGGCAAGGCGGCCTTCATCCTTGATCGCTCGCAAGCTTACATTGGTGTCTTAGTCGACGATTTGATCACGCGCGGCGTCACGGAGCCATATCGCATGTTCACCTCGCGTGCAGAATATCGATTGTCGCTGCGGGTGGATAATGCGGATCAACGGTTGACCGGCCTTGGGGTGGTGGCTGGCTGTGTAGGCGAGCCGCGAAAACAATATTTCGAGAGAAAAATGGAGTTGTTGCAAGAATCCACAAAGCTCACTCAGGAGCTTTCGATCACTCCAACTCGGGCCAAAACTTGCGGTCTGACCGTGAACCAGGACGGCGCTGCGCGGAGCGCCTTTTCGCTGCTTTCTTACCCTGAGATCTCGTGGGATGATCTGGAACGCATTTGGCCCGAACTTTCGGGAATACCGAAGGAAATCGCCTTACAAGTCGAAAATGACGCCAGATACCAAGTCTATCTTTCGCGGCAGCAGGCGGACATCAGGGCTTTCAAAGGAAGCGAGGCAGGGCATATTCCTGCCGACATCGAGTTTGCCCGCATCGGAGGACTTTCTTCTGAGATTCGGAGCAAACTTGAACTCGTCCGGCCGACGACGGTCGGCCAAGCGAGCCGGATCGAGGGGATGACCCCAGTTGCCCTCGCAGCCTTGCTCGCCCACATTCGCGTTAGGCAATCGCGAGTTGGCATTTAGCTCGAGTGTCGGAAAGTCTTATGGCTGAGGCAAAGCTTAGCGGTGTTTCACGTGAAACAATCGCCGATCTGAAAATTTATGAGCGTGAGCTTCGCCGGTGGCAGAAAATCAAGAACCTGGTTGCGCCATCCACTTTGGAGCATCTTTGGACACGGCACTTTTCGGATTCGGCGCAACTGCTGGCGCTAAAGCCTGACGCTCGTCGCTGGGCCGATCTCGGCTCCGGCGCTGGCTTTCCGGGACTGGTAATGGCCACGCTCCTGAAGAACGTTCCGGGTGCAAGCGTTCACCTCATTGAAAGCGATCACCGAAAATGCGCATTTCTGCGGGAAACAGCGAGAGCGCTCGGCGCGCCTGCGATTATCCACAATGCGCGCGCGGAGGAAGTGGTTTCTGACCTGCAAGACGTTGAAATTGTTACGGCACGGGCGCTCGCCCCCTTACGTGATCTTCTGGAATTAGCTATGCCGTTGCTGGAAAAAGGGGCCGAGGGCCTTTTTCTCAAGGGACAAGATGTTGCATCTGAATTGACCGATGACGCTATATTTAGTAGGGTTACGCTTGAATTTTTCCCGAGCATAACGTCCGAAGCGGCCAGAATCGTTGGCGCAAAACTAATCTGTTAGGACCAAGTTCCTCGGAATAATATCCTAAACTGGGCGGTACACATGCGGGTCCTCGTATTGGCGAATCAGAAGGGCGGCGTCGGGAAGACGACCACGGCCATCAACTTGGGTACTGCGCTCGCCGCGATAGGCGAAAAGGTGCTCATTGCGGACTTGGATCCGCAGGGGAACGCATCCACGGGGCTTGGAATCGATCGCCAGAACCGGCGGCGCTCGACCTACGATGTAATGGTCGGCGAAGGAACGCTTCTGGAAGCGGCCAAGCCTACCGCGGTGCCGGGTCTTTATATTGCGCCTTCAACTCTCGATCTGTTGGGTGTCGAACTGGAAATCGCGCCGGCGGCCGATCGCGCCCACCGATTGAAGAAGGCCGTCGCCGATCTGGCGAAGCATGATGATGCGGAAACAGGGCCTTTCACCTATGTGCTGGTGGATTGCCCGCCTTCGCTCAACCTGCTGACGATCAACGCTCTGGCTGCGGCGGACAGCGTGCTTGTGCCGCTGCAATGCGAGTTCTTCGCACTCGAGGGACTTTCGCAATTGCTTGCTACCGTGGATCAGGTGAAACGCACGTTGAATCCGGCGCTGACTATTCATGGTGTTGTGCTGACGATGTTCGATCCGCGCAATAACCTTGCGAGTCAGGTCGTTGCCGATGTGCGCCATCATATGGGCGACAAGGTCTACGATACGATCATTCCGCGGAATGTCCGAGTCTCCGAAGCGCCGTCGCATGGCAAACCTGTGCTGCTCTACGATTTCAAGTGCGCCGGCAGCCAAGCCTATCTCAAGCTGGCCTCCGAAATCATTCAACGCGAGAAGGCCTTGCGCGCTGCCTGACCAAATCAACGAATCCGGATGCGAAATAAATGGCTGAAGAAAATCGTCCGAGACTGGGACTTGGCCGCGGGCTTGCTGCGCTGATCGGCGAGAATGCGCTGGACAAGCCTGTAACGCCCGAACAATCCATAGCGCAACGGAAGGCGCCGATCGAATTTCTGCGCCCCAATCCACGCAATCCCCGGCGCAGTTTCGACGAAGCACAACTTGACGATCTTGCAGCATCGATCAAGCAAAAGGGCGTGATTCAGCCGATCCTAGTTCGCGCCGTTGCGGGCGCCACGAATGTCTACGAGATCATCGCGGGCGAGAGGCGCTGGCGGGCGGCGCAGCGTGCTGGTGTCCATGACGTCCCGATCGTCGTTGCCGATGTATCGGACCGCGAGGCCTTGGAAATCGCCATCGTCGAAAACGTCCAGCGTTCGGATCTCAACCCGCTCGATGAAGCACGTGCTTACGAGCAACTTGCCGCCGAATTCGGATACACGCAGGAAGATCTTTCACGCATTATCGGCAAGAGCCGCAGCCACATCGCAAACATCCTGCGGCTGCTCAAGTTGCCGGAATTCTCGCGCAATCTTCTCGCCTCCGGACAGCTAACGGCCGGACATGCTCGCGCGCTTCTCGCATTCCCCGATGTCGATTCGGTTGCGAAACGCGCCGTCGCAGAAGGACTAAGTGTGCGTGATCTCGAAAGGCTCGCGCAGGAAGCCAACGAAATTAAGAGCAACGGCGTAGAACATTCGCGGCAGCGTGTTGCTCAAGAAAAAGATCCGGATACGCGTTCGCTGGAACAGACATTGAACGACGCGTTAGGCCTTCTGGTAAACATAAAGCACAAGGGCGAGAAGGGCGAGCTGTCGATCCGTTACAAGTCACTCGAGCAACTCGACGCATTGTGCCGCCGCTTGCGCGCGTAAGATCGGACGATCCAGTTCAGGCAGCGTTGCGGAGCAAGCGAAAGCGACGAGCGATCATCAGCAGCGCATGCATCAGTATACTTTGTGCAAGTGCAGGTTCGCGCCGTGTATCCAGCGTCGCTTTGCCGAGATCTTCCACGCAGGTTGCTATGTCCTTGCGACGCCATTGTCTTGACTGGCGAATTAACGCTTCCTTGCGTGGTCCAAAAATTGTCCGTCCCGCATGACGGTCGACGGCTTCCTCCAACCTCAGACCGGTATCGGCATCGATGAGAATCTGGTACAGCATGTGAGCATGTCGGCTCGCCGCCGCCAGCAGCGAAAACAGTTCCGAACTGGTTGTGTAAATCTCGGAGCTGGCATCGCCAAGAAACTTCATGTCGCCGGAAAAGGCGGCAAATACGATATTGTCGATGGCAAAGGCTGAAGCATCCGCCACAGCCTTGATGACATCGTCTTCAACGATGCGCTTTTGCCCATGCGCGAAAAGAATCAACTTTTCCAGTTCGGCGCGAGTCGAAAGCCGATCGTCCCCGAGCAAGCCAGCGAGAACGCTCCTGGCGCCCGGTTCGATTGCAAGCCCGGCGTCTCTGAGCGCTGTATCGATCAGCCTTTCGATATCTCGCGCCTGATCCGGATAGCATTCGATGGCGGCAGCATTTTTGGCGCGCTCGGCGAGCTTGCGCAGCGGCGATTCGCGACGCAGCATGCCCGCCTGCACTATGATCTTGCAGTCCGGCGCGGGAGACTCGAGGATTGTTTCCAGCGGGCCCGTAATCTGTTTTGCGCCGGCGCGGATCACGATTGCCCGCTTGTCGGCGAATAGGCCCATCCCATGGGCTTCCTCGTAGAGTTGTCCGGGATTTGACGCGATCTCGTCGCCGTCGACGCGGGTTAATTGGTCCGCGTTGGAAGGGTTAACGCCGCAACGCTTGAGAATGGTTGAGGAGCGCTCGCTGACGAGACCTGCGTCTGTCCCGAACAACACGAAGACATCAATCTGGGCGAGCGGGCCAGATACGAACTTGTCTGCGTCGCGGTGCGGAACAACGACCATTCTCGATCACGTCCGGCCGGAGAGATAACTCGCGAGCCTCGTGTGGATCTGATCCGAGAGGGCTTTTGCGGCGCGGATTTCGGCGTCGCGGGCGGCGCGGAGGTTGGCGAAGCGCTGGCTGGTTCGATCATAGCTTGCGGCGACGAATGCGGTGCCTTCGGTTATCGGCTCGGTTGCGCCGGACGGAATCAGCTTGTAGTTGGCGTCGACGATGACATTGGCGGCCGTGGCGCGCCCGGAAATGGTGTCGACCAGCGGCGTCTGAACCTTTTCCGTCACCGAGATCACGAGACGGTATTTCGGCGTAACTTCCGATCCGCTGCCGTTCAGTGCGAAGACGAGTTCGTTCGCGAGATAATGCCCGATGCGATCGGGAATGGGCTCGACCTTGATCGCCGCGAGATCCGAGCGGAGATTGTTGCCGGCAAGGCCGCCGTACATCGGCTGAAGGCATCCGCCCAGACCGAGCGAAAGGAGGAGAGCGGGCAGAATTTTTGGAAATCTCGGCATTTTCGTTTGTAATCCAGAGGCTTCCGGCATTCTAGCCGTGTAACTGACGAAACGCTGACGGTCTCAATTACCATAGCATTCCATGCTATCCAATTCCTGAACCGGCGCTGCAGCAGGAGAAGAGCCAATTCAATGAGCGATACAGGCATGCCCACGGGGCTCGAGGAGAGATATCGCGCGGTCTGCGAGAATATTGCCCGCGCGGCCCGTCATGCGGGCCGAGACCCCCAATCGGTCCAACTGGTGATAGCTTCGAAAACCCAGTCTGCAGATGCTATCGAAGCGCTGATCCGATTGGGCCACCGTGTTTTCGGCGAAAATCGGGTCCAGGAAGCCTATTCCAAATGGCCCGATCTCAAGCAGCGCTATCCCGATGTACTACTCCACCTGATCGGCCCGTTGCAAACCAACAAGGCGCGGGAGGCTGTACGGCTCTTCGATGTGATCGAGACCGTCGACCGGGAAAAACTGGGGCGCGCGCTCGCAGCCGAAGAAGCGCGTGAAAATCGCCGACTTCGCTACATGCTGGAAGTCAACGTGGGCGCCGAGGAGCAGAAATCCGGTATTTCGCCCGGCAACGCCGCAGAATTGTTGAGCGTCTGCCGCGATCAACTCCAGCTCACTGTCGAGGGCCTCATGTGCATTCCCCCCGCAGGCGAGCAAGCCTCCCCCTATTTCGCCCTGCTCAGGAAACTGGCGGGAGAACTTGGTCTGCCCAAGCTGTCGATGGGTATGACCGCCGACTATCCGCTGGCCATACAGCTAGGGGCCACGCATGTGCGAATCGGAACTGCGATTTTCGGCGAGAGAAAGCCATAAATATCTGAATTTACGTTATTTCTATGACTGCGTTGGGAGCGAGGCGCGGCAGCAGCCGACGCATCCATTCGGGGCTTACGGCGACGCACCCTTCCGTAGGCGATCTGTCGTCGCGCCACAGATGAAAGAAAATCGCGCTACCTCGCCCCTGGCTGCGGCGCGTTAAATTGTAGTCGAGAACAAGCGCCAAATCGTAGAGACCGTCGTCGCGCCACAATTTTTCGTGGCTGGCGGGGAAGGGCAGGCGCACCGGGCGGTTGTAATTGGGATTTCCGGGCGCATCGCACCAGCCATCGCTGTCGCGAATCGCTTTCAGGGGAATGAACGACCGCGGTCTGGGGCCCGGGCCGACCCTGAAAAACCCGCCGACGATGGAATGACGCCCCTTCGGCGTTCGGCCGTCGCCTTCCCGCTTGGCCCGTGCGACGCCGCCACGGCCGATCACGCAGGGAATGAAGAGATTGCCCGCCCGAATGCATCCCCGGATGACAATGTTTTCATGGGCAGCCGCACGCGGGAGCGTGGAGACCACCAACTTTCTGACGAGGCGCGCTTTCCCGGGTGAAGCAGCAATCACGTTGCGGTGAGGCCTCCCGGCCGAATTCTCACGAAGAAGTCGCCTGATATTTATGATAAATCTCTGGCAATGTCAGATACGAATCGTGCGTGTCGGTCATTGCTGCCGGGTTACGGTGGCAACGAGCGCACAAGTTGACGGTTTGATCTTCCAAAGGATGAAGATGACTCAGGTACGCAAAATCCTCGTCGCGGATGACGACAACGAATTGCGGAGTGCCCTGACAGAGCAGCTCGCTCTTTACGAGGAGTTTTCGACACAGGAAGCCGATACGGCGACCAAGGCTGTTTCGATCGTGAGGGCGACACCGCCTGACGTCATCATCATGGATGTGGGACTTCCCGACATGGATGGCCGGGAAGCTGTGAAGATATTGCGAAAGGATGGCTTCAAGGGCCCAATCATCATGTTGACGGGGCATGTGACCGATGCCGACGCTGTGCTCGGACTCGAATCCGGCGCCAACGATTACGTCAACAAGCCCTTCCGGTTTGCCGTGCTGCTGGCGCGAATACGCGCCCATCTGCGCCAGCACGAAGCGACCGACGACGCTTCATTCCAGATCGGTCAGTATGTGTTCAAGCCCAGTTCCAGGCAGCTGATCAACGAAAAGGGCAGCAAGCTGAGGCTGACGGAAAAGGAAACCGCGATCTTGCGGCACCTTTATCGCGCGGGGACGCAGGTCGTTACGCGCGAAACCTTGCTACGCGAAGTCTGGGGTTACAACTCCAACGTCACCACGCACACGCTGGAAACGCACATCTACAGGCTGCGCCAGAAGATCGAGCGCGATCCTGCGAATTCGCAACTTCTGCTGACAGAGGGCGGCGGCTACAAGCTGGTGCCATAGCAGCGGCGATACACGGTAGGGGCATGTCGCTCGAAGACGAAATCGCAATGATGGCGCGCATTCCGGTTCTTGCCGAACTGGACGCCGAAGCGTTGCGGATTCTCGCCTTCTCTGCAGATACGCGCAGTCTTCAGCCCGGCGATATTCTCGTGCGGCGGGGCGCGCGTTCGGACGGGGGCTATTTCGTGCTCAGCGGATCGCTTTCGCTGGTGCGCGATATGGAAACGAACCGTGAAGTCGGCGTCGCCATGGCCGGCGATCTCATCGGCGAAATGGCGATGATTGCGCCGACGGAATATCCATTTACTGCAGTCGCGCGCGAGCCGACAACTTTATTGCGAATTGCGCGAACACTCTTTCAGCGGGTCTTGCGGGAGTATCCGGGCAGCGCGGCGAGGCTGCGCACGACAATCGAGAAGAAGCTTGCAGAATTTAATGCTGAATTGCAGACGCTGGCTGCCGGCACAAAGTCAGACTAAGCGGCGATTAAATTCCGCGACTAACCGATCCGGCTTTCCACATACTGTTTCAATTCCGGATTTCGCTGCAACGACTCTTCGATAAGTTTGTCCGTTGCTGCTTCCATTCGCTCCTGGAGCTGTGAAAAAAATGCTGCGCGTTCGAGGCCTGCAGGAATGGGCGGAAGAAATTCGACGAGAATGATTCCGGGTCTGCGTATAAAACTCCTGCGTGGCCAGAACAGGCCGGAATTTAGCGCTACGGGAACACAGGGGACGTTGGTCTGCGAGTATATCTGCGCAACGCCAAACTTGTAGAGGGGTGGAGCCCCAACGGGACGGCGGGTGCCCTCGGGAAAGATGAAGATCTGCCTGCCTTGCGCCAGTATCTCGCGGGCGCGCTGAGTCGCCTCTGCCAGCGCGGACGAGCCGGATGACCTGTTGATGGCAATCTGTTCGGCGGCTTTCAGATACCAGCCGAAAACCGGAATCCAGGTGAGTTCGCGCTTCAGGATGAAAGAGAAATCCGGAAAATGGAGGCAGAGCGCAAACGTCTCCCAGATCGACTGATGTTTCGGCGCGATGATGTAGCCGCCTTTGGGAATATTCTCGACGCCTCTGAATTCCGCCTTCGTGCCGCAGATGATCTTGAGCCACCAAAGGGAAGAGCGTGCCCAGGTGCGCGCCATGAAGAACACCGCGTGACGGCCCATAAACACCGACGGTAATCCGACGATCATCAGAACGATCAGATTCACATAAAAGACCAGATTGAAGATCGCGGACCGGATGATGATCATGGCTGCTCGACGACGAGTTAGTGCGCGCCCGTCTCTAGAACATGAGACGGGAAAGTGGAAACCACTACTTTGATAATGCAACTGGTCGCAGTCAGCCCTTGGATATCAGGCTTCGGCTCGGTTCCATCGCCCTTGTCACTCGAAAACAAAGGCCACGCGTTCGCGGACCTCGCCGCCAAAGATTTCAGGCGCCTTGCGCAGAAGTCGTCCGCCAAGCCCTTCGTAAAACCTCACGGCGCGAAGATTGTCGGCCAGCGCCCAAACGATCGCCGTCTCGCAGCCATATCGGGCGAGGTCCGAACGCGCGGCGCGGAACATGCGGCCTCCAAATCCCAGGCCCTGATATTCCGGCAGCAGATAAAGTTCGAATATCTCGCCGCGATAGGGCATCGTCCTGATACGATTGCGACCGTATGTCGCATATCCGGCGATCTGGTCGTCGAAATCCAGAACGAGAATGTTCGAACCGCGACGGATGGCGCTCGTCCACCAGCGTGGGCCACGCCGCGAAATCATGCGCTCGAGTTCACGTCCGGGAATGATGCCCCTGTAGGCTTCACGCCAGGCGGCATCGTGCACGCCGGCGATCCCGGCAGCATCCCGGGGCCGGGCCGTTCGAATGGTGGTAAGCGCGCTGACCATACGAAATGGTAAGGCGCAATCCGTCCGCCCGCAAGCTTCAGCAGGGGGCGCGGTCAGACCGGCAATTCAGTGGAAAACCGACGTTTGGAGCGGGCGAAGGGATTCGAACCCTCGACCCCAACCTTGGCAAGGTTGTGCTCTACCCCTGAGCTACACCCGCATCCAGCACATCGGCGCGCGCTATATGCCGTAAAGCGGTGGCGATTGCAAATCTCTTTTCGCAGTTGCCGCGAAGCGCGGGAATCCCAATATCTTGCGATACTTGGGGAAGTTTGTTGCTTTCGACCCCCTACCGGAGCAATGAGAAAAGATCATGGAATGCCAATCGGCAAGGAGACAGGGATGAGTGATGTCATCGGGCAGCCTGCTGGCGCCCAACCTCCGGATCTCGTGAAGGATACGACCGCTGCAACGTTCCGGCAGGACGTGCTGACGGAATCCACTCGCCAGCCCGTACTCGTCGATTTCTGGGCGCCATGGTGCGGTCCCTGCAAGCAACTCGATCCTATTCTGAAGAAAGTCGTTCAGGCTGCGGCCGGAAAAGTGAAGCTCGTCAAAATGAACATCGACGAGCATCCGCAGATTGCCGGGCAGCTCGGCATCAAGTCGATCCCGGCTGTCGTCGCCTTCCAGCGCGGGCAACCGGTTGACGGGTTTGCAGGCGCACTGCCGGAAAGCCAAGTGAAAGGTTTTGTCGAGCGGCTCATCGGCCCGATTTCCGGTGCAGCCGACGAACTGATCGCGCAAGCGGAAGAGGCGCTGGCGGCGAAGCAGATCGAGGCAGCGCTGGAAGGTTTCCACGCGGCATTGGAGATCGAGCCGCAAAACCCGAAGGCAATAGCGGGTCTTGCCCGATCCCTTCTGGAAGCAGGGGATATCGAGGGCGCGAAGGCGCTGCTGGCGGAAGTCCCGGTTACTCCCCAAGATGGACCGGAGCTGGTCGCTGCGCGCGCCGCTCTCGCCCTTGCCGAACAGGCTGCGGAAGTTGGCGCGTTCGGACCGCTGGAAGAAAAGGTGAAAGCCAATCCGCTCGACCATCAGGCACGGTTCGATCTGGCTGTGGCATATAATGCTGGCGGAAAGCGTGAGGAAGCGGCCGACGCCCTTCTTGAAATCATCAGGCGGGACCGCACATGGAACGATGATGGCGCGCGCAAACAGCTGCTGCAGTTCTTCGAAGCCTGGGGACCAGTCGAACCCGATACAATCGCCGCGCGGCGAAAACTTTCCGGGCTTCTGTTTTCCTAGCAAGGCGGCGTAGCGCGCGCGGGAGGATCAAGAATAAGCGAAGGGTCAACATGAGCATCAACCGGCCCTACAAGAGCATCGACGAACTCGCCGAGGTCATTCCGGTGTTTCCGCTCGGCGGCGCATTGCTTCTGCCGCGCGGTCAGATGCCGCTCAACATTTTTGAGCCGCGCTATATTGCGATGATCGACGGCGCACTGAAAAGCCACCGTCTCATCGGTATGGTGCAACCGTCGAGCGAGGAGGGCGCTCAGCCTCCCCTGCACGAGATCGGATGCGTTGGACGCATCACGCAGATAGGCGAAACGGGCGATGGCCGCTACCTGATGACGCTGGCCGGCATCGCGCGTTTCCGTATCGTCGAGGAGTTGTCCGTTGTCACGCCCTATCGGCAGTGCCGCGTCGATTACGAAGCATTTGCTGGCGACCTCGTCGATCGCGCGGGGGAGACCGAAGTCGACCGCGACAGCGTCATCGGAGCGTTGCGAAAGTTTGCGGACATGCGCCAGCTTCGCATCGACTGGAAGGAAATCGAACGCGCGCACAATGAAATGCTGGTGAACGCGCTGTCGATGATTTGCCCCTTCGGCATTCGCGAGAAACAGGCGCTTCTTGAAGCAGCGGATTTGCGGACGCGGGCCGAAGTGCTGGTCGCAATCACTGAAATGGAGACTGCTCGCGCGGGCTCGCCGACTTCGACATTGCAGTGATCCGATGGCCGATTTGCCGGAACGCCCGCCCGAAAACGCACTGGATGCGCAGCCAAAAACGGACCCCCGCCTGCTTGAAATACTGGTCTGCCCGCTGACGCGCACGACACTGGAATATGACAAAGAGAAGCAGGAGCTGATCAGCCTGAAGGCCCAACTCGCCTATCCCATTCGGGATGGTGTGCCGATCATGCTGATCGATGAGGCGCGTAAACTCGAAGGCTGAAGAAATTTTAGATCAGCGCGTCCAATTCTGTCGAGCATCGTTTTTGCGAAAAATGGGACCACTTTTTCGCGTGAAGTTTCAAACGTCGACCGGTTCTCTTCGCAGCAGTTCCGGTAACTCGCCAGCCTCGCCTGCGGCCTGCCGCATCAACGCGGATTTGATGGGTGTAGAGCAATCGACAATTCCCAAGCCCGCATCCCGCAACGCCCGCGCCGCAGGCGTAGTGAACAGACCGAACAACGTATCGGCCGTGCCGAGTGTGACTACGGTTTCCGCACGTCGCGAACGCTCATAGCCTTCAAGTTGTTCTGCGGTACCTATGTCGAGACCTAGCCGGGCGGCGTCAGCAAACTGTTGCATCAGAAAGCCGACATCGCGCAGTCCCAGATTCAACCCCTGTCCTGCGAGCGGATGGGTGGTGTGCGCTGCGTCGCCAAGAAGAACGAGCCGTTCGGCGTGGAAGCGCCGCGCGATCTGCAGACGCAAGGGATAGTGTTGCGGTCCTTCGACGACGGAAAGTTTGCCGAATGCATGGCCTGCCCGCCGTTGAAGTTCGAATTCGAAATCTTCTTTCGGCATTTCGCACAGACGTTTCGCATCTTCGGGCTTTTCCACCCACACGATGGAGAAGCGCCGCGACGGCAGGGGCAGGAGCGCCAGCGTCCCGGCAGGGAGAAAGTGCTGAACCGCGCAACCTTCGTGATCGCGTTCGGTTTGTACGGTCGCAACGATAGCTTCCCGCTGATAATCCCAGCTGACCACCGGAATCTTGGCGCGTTCGCGGACGATGGACTGCGCGCCGTCGCAGGCAGCAAGAACGCCTGCTGCCAGAGTTTCACCGCTGCTGAGGGTGACTTCGACAGAGGTTCCGCGCTGAGCGATTGCTGAAATGGACTCTTCCCTGAACTCGATGCTCGATGCGCGGGCGGTTTCGATGAGCGCCATCACGAGATCGTCATGGCCCACCATAACCGCCAGCGGTTCGCCGGAAGCCATGTCGGCTTCGAAGGTGAGAAAACTTTGCCGGACGATGTCGCGAAGCTCGGAGTCGGTGATTTCCATCCGCTCAATCGGCTGTACGGGGCCCAGCCGCCGCCATGCCCCGATGTTCTCCAGCAGACGGCGAGGGGCAGCCGATAATGCGTAAGCGAGAAGGGAGCGCCGCGGCCGGCGCAGGAGCGGATCGCAAACAAGTATTCGGGCCCGTGGGCCAAGGGCGACGCGCGCGGCAATCGCAGTCGCTAGGCCGACAGGACCAGCGCCGGAGACGATGAGTTCGAATGCACGCTTCGGCAAATTTTGGCTCCGGCGAGGGGATCCGCATCATCATCACATAGATAAATGCTGTCCGACCGGCAAATAAGGGAGTGCCTATAAATTATGCATTTTGATGAGGAGTTGGCCATGAGAATGAATGACCAATAGGCAGCTCATGCAGCAAAGGCGGTTTTTGCGCCCAAACAGGCCGCCAAAGATTTAATCAATTTGGCATGCTATTTGCTTTCAATTTAGCCATCTCGCCTGCCGGACAAGCAATTTCAGCACTGCAGGCCGGGCCAAACGACATTGAGGGGCTGTCATGTTCAAATGGGTCGGGGTCTTTTTGAGTCTTATTCTCGTCGCGCCGGCATTCGCGCAGGATGCGCCGAAGATCGACGCGGCAGACACTACATTCATCACGATTTCGACCGCGCTCGTTCTGCTGATGACCCTGCCAGGTCTCGCGCTTTTTTACGCCGGAATGGTACGCAAGAAGAACGTGCTGGCCACAATGGCGCAAAGCTTTGCAGCGACAGCCATTGTCTCGATCCTCTGGATCGTTGCCGGATATTCCCTCGCCTTTCATGGCGACGGGGCAGTGATCGGAAATCTGGGCCGCGCCTTCCTTTCCGGCATTGGCATGGAAACAGTCAGCCCACTGGCGAAGACTATCCCCGAAATACTCTTCATGGCCTATCAGATGACTTTTGCGATCATTACCTGCGCGCTCGTGGGTGGCGCGGTCGCCGATCGCATGAAGTTCTCGGCCTTCTGCCTTTTCTGCGTCTTCTGGCTTTTCGTCGTCTATGTGCCGATGGCGCATTGGGTCTGGGGTGGAGGTTTCCTCAGCACCATGGGTCTTCTCGATTTCGCTGGCGGCACGGTTGTTCACATCAATGCAGGCGTCGCCGGTCTGGTGGCAGCCTATGTCATCGGCAACAGACAGGGCTATGGCCGCGAGAACCTGTCGCCATTCGACCTGTCTCTGGCCGTCGTTGGCACTGGCCTGTTGTGGGTGGGCTGGTTCGGTTTCAACGGCGGGTCTGCCCTCGGCGCCGGGTCGCGGGCCGTTTTCGCAATCGTTGCAACGCATCTGGCAGCCTGTGCAGGCGCCATCGTCTGGAGTGTGCTCGAATGGGTGCAACGCGGACGCCCCTCGGTACTGGGTGTAATCTCAGGCGCCGTCGCGGGTCTTGGAACGATCACGCCTGCGTCGGGCTTCGTCCTGCCGTGGCATGGTATCATCATCGGCGCCATTGCGGGGGCCGTTTGTTACTATGCCTGTACGGTTCTCAAGCAGCGTCTGAAATATGACGACTCGCTCGACGTCTTCGGCGTACACGGCGTCGGCGGTATTCTCGGCACCCTGCTCGCGGGCGTTTTTGCGACGGCAAGCCTGTCGATATCCGCCGATGCGCCGAAAGGCCTGCCCGGACTGCTCGAAGGAAATCCTGCGCAGCTCTGGACGCAATTTATTGGCGTTGCGGTTTCAGTCGCCTGGTGCGCCGTCGGAACGTGGATCTGCCTGAAGGTGATCGATCTGATCTGCGGCCTTCGCGCAACGGCCGAGGAGGAGCGTCAGGGTCTCGATCTCTCCCTGCATGGCGAGGCAATTCATCAGTAATCGCAACAAGAATGGCAGACGGCCGGCGCAACAGCGCGGGCCGTTTTCGTTTCAACGGGTGACATGATCTTCCTGCGCCAGTAATGAAACCCTGCCTCCTGCAACGCAGCAGACGGCGGAGAGATGTCATGTCCGCAGCCGCTTCCCCATTTCCGGAGATCTTTCAGCCCGAGGAAATCTACAAGGATCATTTCCGCTTCAACGGGCCGGAAACGAAGTGGAAGCGAGTCTATGGCGGTCTTGTGATTTCGCAGGCCCTCGCTGCGGCGACGCGTACCGTATCCAGCGATCGCAACGTGCACTCTCTTCACGCCTATTTTCTTCTGCCGGGCGATCCTGCGGCGCCCATCGTTTGCGCCGTGGACCGGTTGCGAGACGGGCGCAGTTTCTCGACGCGCTACTGCCGCGCCATTCAGTACGACCAGACCATCTTCGCGCTGACCGCGTCCTATCATGTCGAAGAGCCCGGCTTCGAACATATGACGCCGATGCCGAACGTGCCGCCGCCGGAAGAACTCGAGAATTTTGCGGCGCTTCAGCATCGCCTACGTCCTGGCGCAGCCCGACATTATTTCGAGTATTTTGCAGGCGACAGGCCGATCGAGTTTCGGCCCGTCGATCCCGACCGGTTCTTCCCTGAGTCAGGCTTGCGCAGCCCCGATGCCGTGCAGACCGCCTGGTTTCGCGCAATCGTGCCTTTGGTCGATGATCGCGCCATTCATGAATGCGTTTTAGCCTATGCGTCGGACATGACACTGCTCGATTCGACGCTGATCGCGCATGGAAGGTCGGTGACCGACGGATCCGTCCAGCCCGCGAGTCTCGATCACAGTATCTGGTACCATCGGAACTTCCGCGCGGACGAATGGCTGCTCTTCATTCAGGACAGCCCAAACAGCGGCCATGCGCGCGGTCTCGCGATCGGCAGGATCTACATGCGTGACGGAACCCTGATTGCCACTGTCGCGCAGGAGGGATTGATCCGCCCGCGCCGCCCGCCCGCGCCGCAAAGCTAGCTGCTTAAAAAATAATCATCCTGCATATTTTACGCGCGCCTACAGAAGCGGCGGCCTGCAAGTTCTCTGCCTCCTTTCCGGGCACAGAGAAATACAACTTGGAATCAAGTGGTTACGATCAAACAGGAATCTGGCACACCACTTGAATTGCCGATCTCGAACTCGCCGGGGCCAATGCCAGCCGGTCGGGGGTAAAGGGCGAAGATACGGGCGATGTTGCCGTCTCTTCGTCAAGAACGGGATGGCACAGATGAAAATCGTTGTAGCAATCATCAAACCCTTCAAGCTCGACGAGGTCCGCGATGCGCTGACCGCGGCGGGCGTACATGGCCTCACGGTCACGGAGGTCAAGGGTTACGGCCGGCAAAAGGGCCACACGGAAATCTATCGCGGCGCGGAATACGCGGTGAGCTTTCTCCCCAAACTGAAAATCGAAGTCGCGGTCCCCAGCGAACTCGCAGATGCGGTCGTCAATGCGATCAGCGGCGCAGCGCGCACGGGCCAGATTGGCGACGGCAAGATTTTCGTCTCGTCGCTCGAACGCGCGATCCGCATTCGGACCGGCGAAAAAGACTCGGATGCCCTGTGAGTATCGTGCCCAAAAAGAAAAGGGGTTGAATATGCCAACGCATGCAAACTGGAAAACAATCGCAAAGGGGGCGGGCATAGCAGCCCTTGCTCTGGCGCTGGGGGCCGGAGCAGCCTGGGCGCAGGCTGCGGCGCCTGCCGCGCCGACGCCAAACAAGGGCGATACCGCCTGGATGATCGTTGCGACGGCCCTCGTCCTGATGATGTCGATTCCCGGCCTTGCACTGTTCTACGGCGGCCTCGTGCGGTCGAAGAACATGCTGTCGATCCTGACGCAGGTCTTCATGATCGTGTGCCTCGTCGCCGTGATCTACACCGTTTACGGTTACTCGCTCGCCTTCACGAGTGGCGGCAGCCTCAACGCCTATATCGGTGGATTCTCCAAAGTCTTCCTGAGCGGCGTTACGCCTGAATCGAATGCAGCGACCTTCTCCAATGGCGTTGTTATTCCCGAATACATTTACTTCGCCTTCCAGATGACCTTCGCCTGCATCACGCCGGCGCTGATCGTTGGCGCCTTCGCGGAACGCACGAAGTTCTCGGCGGTGCTGGTGTTCGTCGCGCTTTGGGTGACGTTCATCTACTTCCCGATCGCGCACATGGTTTGGTACTGGGCAGGTCCGGATGCGATCGGCGATGCAGCCAAGGCTCTTGCTGCTGCGACCGATGAAGCGGCGAAGACTGCGGCGGCTGCCAAGCTCGCGGAAGTCAAGGCGGATGCTGGTATGATCTTCCAGTGGGGCGCGCTCGACTTTGCCGGTGGCACAGTTGTTCACATCAACGCTGGTATAGCAGGTCTCGTCGGCGCCATCATCATCGGCAAGCGTGTCGGCTTCCCGCGCGAAGCGATGATGCCGCATTCTCTGGTCATGACGATGATCGGCGCATCCCTGCTCTGGGTCGGCTGGTTCGGCTTCAACGCCGGCTCGAATCTCGAGGCGAACGGCACGACGGCTCTCGCGCTCGTCAACACCTTCGTCGCCACCGCGGGCGCTGCTCTCGCGTGGCTGTTCGTGGAATGGGGCGCCAAGGGCAAGCCGTCGTTGCTCGGCATGGTCTCCGGCGCCGTAGCGGGCCTGGTCGCCGTGACACCCGCGTCAGGCTTTGCGGGGCCCATGGGCTCGCTGGTGCTGGGTCTGTTGGCCGGCGTCGCCTGCTACTTCTTCGTCGCAGTCGTGAAGAACAAGCTCGGCTACGACGACTCGCTTGATGTCTTCGGCATCCACTGCATCGGCGGCATACTCGGCGCTATTGCGACGGGTATTCTGGTCAATCCGTCGCTCGGCGGGACTGGCATCCTCGATTACGAAGTCAAGCCCGGCGCGGCAGTCGTCGCGGCCTATGAATTCGGCCCGGCGATCATGAACCAGATCAAGGCAGTGCTGGTTACCTTGCTCTGGTCCGGCATCGGTTCGGCGATCATCTTCAAGATTGTCGACCTCACGATCGGCCTGCGCCTCGCCACCGACCAGGAGCGCGAAGGTCTCGACCTCGCGGACCATGGCGAGCGCGCCTACAACTACTGAACAGGCATAAATTACGGCAACGAGCGGCGTCCCACGGGGCGCCGTTCTTTTTTGTCTCTGCGAGGGCTCCGACCCCTCAAGGTTAATGGTCGATTAACTCGCAGCCCCTAGCCTGTAGGAACAGACGCCCGAGGCTCCAGAACGGACGATGGGCTTCGAGAGCATGCCTGATCCCGCGATGCGCATTTTTGCCCTTTCGACATTCGACAGAATTCCGCTGCCGGTGCGTGAATTCGCAATGCGACGCACGCTCGAGCTTGTCGGCCTTTGCCTTTTGACCGGCGCAATCGCCACGGCGCTCGCGCTCGCGACCTGGTCGACACAGGATCCGAGCCTGAATTACGCGACAGGCGGCTCCGTGCGAAATCTCCTGGGATGGCCGGGCGCCATCGTCTCGGATTGCCTGATCCAGTTGACGGGACTGGGCGCCATTCCGCTGCTTGTGCCTTTGGGCATCTGGGGATGGCGGCTTCTAGCGCATCATGCGCTCGACAGAACTGCCCTGCGAATCGCGTGCTGGATTTTCGGCGCTGCCTCTGCCTGCGCATTCCTGACCTTGCTGCCGGCGACGGACCGCTGGCCTTTGCCCACGGGCCTCGGCGGCGTGATCGGCGATGCCCTGTACGGGTTGTCGAAGGTGATCTTCGGATCTTCACGTGTGGTTGCCGTCGTTCTGGGGTGCGCAAGTGGCCTGGCGGCCGTGCTCGCCCTGTCAGCGGCAGGACGCGCCTCTTATGGCGATCCGGAACTGACGTTTGACGACGACGAAAAGCCGAAAGCGAAAAAGCGCCAGCCTGCCGATCAGGAAGCGCAGGACAATGACACCGGTGGCGAGCCGGGCTGGGCGATTGTTGCGCTTGGTGCCGTATTGCATGGCTTTCTCAGCTTCAAGTCGCTGCTGTTCAGAAGACGTGCGAAAGCAGACGCCTATGAATACGGCAGGCAGGAAAGCTGGCCTGACGCGTCGCGTAATACGGACATGCCTGCGCCTGTCGTTCCGGCGACGCGCGAACATGCGCCTGCCGTCAGCGTCGATAGCGGTGATCCCGAACCTTCGCCTGTGTCGCGGCCCACAGGTCCACCTCGTGCGATGGCGCAGTCCGACAGCTTCGATGCGCAAGCAACGACCCGCGTGTCGCTTCCGCCGACTGCCATAAAATCCGGAAAACGCGCGCAGCGCGAAGCACAACCATCCTTGCTCGATGGCCCGCAGTATCAACTTCCGCCGCTGATGCTGCTGACGGAAGCTAAGCGGATCGTTGCAACCAAACTCTCGGTCGATGCGCTCGAACAGAACGCGCGACTGTTGGAGGGCGTGCTCGATGATTTCGGCGTGAAGGGCGAGATCATCAATGTGCGTCCCGGTCCGGTCGTCACCTTGTACGAACTCGAGCCTGCGCCGGGCATCAAGTCGTCCCGCGTGATCGGTCTCGCCGACGACATCGCGCGTTCGATGTCGGCTATATCGGCGCGTGTGGCCGTCGTGCAGGGGCGCAACGCCATCGGCATCGAATTGCCGAACCAGTCCCGCGAGACGGTCTTTCTACGCGAACTTTTGTCTTCGGAAGATTTCGAGAAATCGAAACATCGGCTAGCCATTGCGCTAGGCAAGACCATTGGCGGCGAACCTGTCATCGTCGATCTCGCGCGCATGCCGCACCTGCTTGTTGCAGGCACCACCGGATCCGGCAAGTCGGTCGCCATCAACACGATGATTCTTTCGCTGCTCTACCGGCTCAAGCCGGACGAGTGCAAATTGATCATGATCGATCCAAAAATGTTGGAATTGTCCGTCTATGACGGCATCCCGCACTTGCTCACGCCTGTCGTGACCGATCCCAAAAAGGCTGTCGTTGCGCTCAAATGGGCGGTCCGCGAGATGGAGGACCGCTACAAGAAGATGTCGAAGATCGGCGTGCGGAACATCGACGGCTTCAATGCGCGCGTGTCGGAAGCGAAGGCCAAGGGAGAGATCATCCGCCGCACGGTGCAGACCGGCTACGACAAGGAGACCGGCGAAGCCATCTTCGAGAATGAAGAGTTCGATCTGTCTGTGCTGCCCTATATCGTCGTGCTCGTCGATGAAATGGCCGACCTGATGATGGTGGCCGGCAAGGATATCGAAGGCGCGATTCAGCGCCTTGCGCAGATGGCGCGCGCCGCGGGGATTCACATCATAATGGCGACGCAGCGGCCATCGGTCGACGTCATCACCGGCACGATCAAGGCGAATTTTCCGACGCGCATTTCCTTTCAGGTTACGTCGAAAATCGACAGCCGCACGATTCTGGGCGAACAGGGCGCAGAGCAGCTTCTGGGCCAGGGCGACATGCTCTATATGGCCGGCGGCGGCCGCATATCGCGCGTACATGGTCCTTTTGTGTCGGACACCGAAGTCGAAAAGATCGTTGCCCATCTGAAGACGCAGGGGCAGCCGCAATATCTCGAAGCGATCACCATGGACGACGACGAGCCGTCCGGCGATGCGCCGGCGCTCCCGGGCACGATGGATGCCGAGGAGGGGCTCGATCTCTACGATCGCGCCGTCGCCATCGTGTTGCGCGATCGCAAGTGCTCGACGAGCTATATCCAGCGGCGGCTTTCCGTTGGCTACAACAAGGCAGCTTCGTTGGTGGAACGCATGGAAAAGGAGGGGCTTGTCAGCCCGCCCAATCATTCCGGCAAACGGGATATTCTGGTTGGCGGCGGCATCGACCGTGGCGCTTTCGACCCAGGTCCCGACGATGACCGTTGAGGTTGGGCCTGCCGAAGAATCGCCACAGGCTGTCTCTAACTGATATCCGAACGAATCAGGCGAATGATCCGATGATTTCCAGACTTTCCGTTCGAAGCGTTCTTTGTCTCGCCGTGTTCTCGGCCGGGCCTGCTTTTGCGCAGCTCGACCTTCGCCCCAAAACCGGCACGCCATCTCCGGCTTCCGAGGCGATCCGCAAGGCGGCGCCGCCGCCCAATATTTCCAGTATGGATGCGGCAACAATCGTTCAGAAGGCCAATGCCTATTTCAACAGCGTCACGACCATGACTGCCGATTTCACCCAGATCGGCGCCGACGGGCGGCAGACCTCCGGCAAATTCTATCTGCAGAAGCCCGGCCGGCTGAGGTTCGTTTATAATCCGCCTTCGCCGCTGGAAATCATCGCCGATGGGCGCAGCGTGGCTGTGCGCAACCGGAAGCTGGCCAAGCAGGACCTCTATTTCATCGGTCAGACGCCGTTGAAATTCCTGCTCAACAAGCAGATCAACCTTGCCCGTGACACACGGGTTCTCGAGGCGAAGTCCGGCCCGGACCAGACCTATATCCATATCGAGGACAAGGCGACGTTCGGCGGCACATCCCGCATACAGCTATTTTTCGATCCCACCACATTTGCATTGACGCGCTGGGTCGTCCTCGACCCGCAGGGCTTTGAAACGCGAGTTTCACTTGCCAAAGTCGACCTGCAAGCGAAGCCCGATCCGGGTCTGTTCCAGATCAATTATGAGCGTCTGGACACCCAGCAATAAGAAGCTGTTCAAACGAGAAAGGGATTGGCGCGGCAAGCCGGGCCGGAGGTTGATTTTGCCGTTGCTTGGTGCTGACTGAGCTTCCCCGGCGCCATCCGCCCCAATTTTCTGCTGAACAGCCCCATCGGAAGCCCATGACTTTCAAGATCGCGACCTGGAACATCAATTCCGTGCGCCTGCGGCGCGGCCTTGTCGAAAAGCTGATTGCGCAAGAATCGCCTGACGTGATCTGCCTGCAGGAAATCAAATGCCGGGACGCAGAGTTTCCGGGCGGAGCGTTCAGAATGCTCGGTTACGAGCAGCAGGCCGTGTCGGGTCAGAAGGGCTATCACGGCGTTGCGATCCTTTCGCGCATCCCCCTGGAAAATGTGAACAAGCGCGAGTTCTGCGGCATCGGTGATGCGCGGCATATCAGCGTTTCCCTGCGCGCCAACGGCAAGATGCCGATCGACCTGCATAATTTCTACATTCCGGCGGGCGGCGACATCCCCGACCGCGAGCAGAATCAGAAGTTCGGCCACAAACTCGATTTTCTCGATGAGCTTGCGCTGTGGATCGAGAAGGACCGCCTTGCGCATGAGCGCGCAATCCTCGTGGGCGATCTCAACATCGCGCCATTCGAGCATGATGTATGGAGCCACAAGGCGTTGCTTAAAATCGTCAGTCACACGCCCATAGAAGTCGAGAAGCTCAATCGTGCGCTGGGGAGTGGACCATGGCACGACGCCATGCGTCATTTCGTGCCGGAATCGGAAAAACTCTACACTTGGTGGAGCTATCGCTCGCCGGATTGGGCCGCGGCGGACAAAGGCCGGCGGCTAGATCATGTCTGGGTCAGCAAGAAGCTCGCGCCGCAGCTGCGCGGGATGAAAGTCTTGCGCGATGCGCGCGGCTGGGAGCAACCGTCCGATCACGTGCCGGTCATTGTCGAAATGGAAATCTGACCGCGTCAATCACGATCATTCTTTTTCGGCGGCGCGCTGGCGGCCGAAATCCGGCGCAGCTGTTTCCTGTCCGAGTTCGATGATGCTGCGACGTATGGCGCGCGTGCGCGTGAACAAGGCAAACAGGCCGTCGCCGTCGCCGCGACGGATCATGCGCTGAAGAGCGGTCAGATCTTCGGTGAAACGGCCGAGCATTTCGAGAACAGCCGTCTTGTTATTGAGAAAGACGTCGCGCCACATCGTGGGATCCGACGCAGCGATGCGTGTGAAATCGCGGAAACCGCCTGCAGAGAACTTTATCACTTCCGAACGCGTGACTTCCTCGAGATCCGCGGCCGTACCTACGATGTTGTAGGCGATCAGGTGCGGCACATGGCTAGTAATCGCGAGTACGAGATCGTGATGCTCGGCGCTCATTGTCTCTGTGTTTGCGCCCATTTCCTGCCAGAGCGAATTGAGCTTCGACACAGCTTCCGGGTCGGCACTCTCCTGCGGCGTAAGAATGCACCAGCGATTGACGAAGAGCGTCGCAAAGCCAGCGTCCGGTCCCGAATGTTCCGTACCGGCGACAGGATGTGCAGGAATGAGGTGAATATCGCTACGCATGACCGGGGCAAGCGCCGTGAAAATGCAGCCTTTCACGGAGCCGACATCGGAAAGAACAGCGCCACTGCGCAGATGCGGGATAATTTGCGGCCCAATATTTCCATATTCGCCGACAGGGATACAGAGAATCACGAGATCGGAATTTTTGACTGCGGCGATGACGTTTGATGTCACCTCATCGGCGAAGCCGATTTCGCGCGCGCGTTTGCAGACGTCTTCACTGTGATCGCTGGCCACAATGTATTTGGCCAGACCGCGTTTGCGCACGGCATGAAGGATGGACGAACCGATCAGGCCAATGCCGATGACGGTCATCCTCTCGAAGAGAGGGGTCGCAACGCGCGTATCGAATCTGTCCATTGAGCTAATTATCCGCTCTAGCGCGCAACGAACTGGCGCAACAAATCGAGAGTAAGCCTGTTGGCTTCCTCGGTCCCCACAGTCATGCGAAGTCCGTCCGGGATTCCATAAGACGAAACCGCGCGCAACACGACGCCATTAGACGAGAGGAACGTGTCGGCGTCTGTGGAAGTTCTGCCCTTCTCATTGGGGAAGTGAATCAGCACGAAATTGGCAGCGCTCGGTGTGACCTTGAGACCCATGGCGCGGATCTCGTCAGTCAGAATGGTGAGCCACTTTTCGTTATGATCCGCGGATGTCTCGACGTGGTTTGTATCGTTGATTGCCGCGATGCCCGCCTCGATCGCAGGTCCGCTGACGTTGAATGGACCGCGAATACGATTGAGCACGTCACAGACGCGCGCGGGCGCGTAGCACCAGCCGATGCGAAGCGACGCGAGGCCGTGAATCTTCGAAAATGTACGCGTCATCACGACATTCTCGTTGTTGGACACGAGGTCGATTCCCGCCGAATAATCATTGCGCCTGACATATTCGGCGTAGGCGCCGTCAAGAACCAGAAGGACAGTCGGAGGCAGAGCAGCGTGCAGTCGTTTCACTTCCTCGAAGGGAAGGTACGTGCCCGTGGGATTGTTCGGGTTTGCGATGAAGATCACGCGCGTACGAGGCGTCACCAGCGCAAGAATATTGTCGACATTCGCAGTGAAGTCTTTCTCGTCGGCAATAACGGGCATGCCGCCTGCTGCGAGTATCGCGATCTTGTAAACGAGAAAGCCGTGTTCCGTGAAAATGCCTTCGTCACCAGGGCCGATATAGGCCGTGGCAAGCAGATGCAGCAGTTCATCCGATCCGGTACCGCAAACGATCCGATTGGGATCAAGGCCGAAGCGCTGTCCAATAGCTTGCCGAAGGCGAGTGGAAGCGCCATCCGGATACATTTCCAGAGTGCCTGCAGCAGCCTGGAAAGCCGCAACTGCTTTTGGCGAAGGGCCCAGGGGCGTTTCGTTGGATGAAAGTTTGTAGGTTTTCGTTCCGCCAGTCGCCTCACTCTTGCCGGGGACGTAGGGATCGATGATCTCGATGCCGTTCCTGGGGATCGGCTCACGCTTTTTTGCGGACGTGCTCATAACTGCTCCAGAAGAGACCTGACTCGATGTTTGCGGAAAAGACTAGCCGACCGAGGTGGCCGGGCGCACCTGATGGCGCGTCGCGTGACTGCCGATTTCGAAAAGGCGGGCGTTGGCAATCCCGGCTTCCGAGAAGGCCGCCACCAGCTGGTCCAGACTCACGCCGCCGGGTGCCGTCATCAACAGCGACAGGCCGGTGTCTGTACCGACATTACCCAAAACTTCGCCACCCAGTTTTTCGATCTTTGATCCGAGAGTTTTGCGCCATCGGTCCACGTAGACTGAGTAAACGATGACATCGCGCGCGGCCGCTTCCGCAAGTGGCTGCGCGAGGATGAAGACCGGCAGTCCTGCCGGGTGATCCGCCCGGTCGACGAAGGGCAGCCGAGCGATAATTTTCGGTGCGCTGGCGTCGTGCAGCTGCTCCCACCAGCGCAAGCCCCCAAGGCCGCCGTCGATCCGCAGAATGCCGAGGTCGCCGTTGGAGGCCGCGACGGCGGCAATGACCTGCTCGGCATTGGCATGCGGCACGTACGGGACGGTGAAGCCGAAATGAAAGCGCGTGGAATCGCGCATCGGCGCGTCGCCGCCGGAAGCGTCCACGTGCACCCGATAGTGGGCCTGCACGTAGGTGAAGGTGGAGATAATGATGCGCCAGATGCCCTCGACCGTATCGAGCGGCAGCAATCCCTTGTGGCGCTGCACTAGGCGGCGCATCATGTCCGCCTCCCGCCCCGGCCTGAATGCCGATCCGCCGCCTTGCCGCGCCTTTACCTGGATCAGCCGGTCGATGATTTCTCCGCGTTCCATCAGCAGGCGATGCACCTCGGCATCGATCCGGTCGATATCGACGCGGAGCGTTGCAAGGTCGATTTCCGGCGCTTTTTCGACGGCTTTGGAGTCGTTCATGGCCCTGGATGTCGCTGTTGGCGGGCCTTCATAACGGCGGCAAGGCCCGATAGCAAAGGCTGTACTGGAGGCTCGCATGAGCCTATTGACGGTTCTTTCACGAGGCTCCTATATCTAGTACAATATGTTCGGAAAATCGAACGGTATTGGAAGCGCAACTGGTTGGCGGCGATGTTGGCAACACCTGTAAACGCCGCCACAGTCTATCCGGCGCCGGATAGGTCCACTGCGGGGCATGTGCTTGAGTTTCCGGTGAGTCAGCCGCTGGCGCTGGACGCCGGCGTTCCTCTCAGCCCGTTTTCCATCGCTTACCAGACCTACGGCGCGCTGAATGCCGACAAGTCGAATGCGGTCTTGATCTGCCATGCTCTGACAGGTGACCAGTTTGTCGCCAGTTCAAACCCTGTGACCGGGCGGCCGGGCTGGTGGACGACCATGGTCGGGCCGGGCCGGCCGATCGACACCAACCGCTTTTTCGTCATCTGCAGCAATGTGGTCGGCGGCTGCATGGGAAGCACCGGACCGGCTTCCACCAATCCCGCAACGGGTAAGCCCTACGGCCTCGAACTGCCGGTCATCACGATCCGGGACATGGTTCGCGCTCAGGCCATGCTTGTCGATCATCTTGGCATCGACAAACTTTTTTGCGTGGCGGGTGGCTCCATGGGCGGCATGCAGGTGCTGCAATGGGCCGCGATGTATCCGGAGCGCGTCTTCTCGGCACTTCCCCTGGCGACCGGTGCGCGCCACTCGTCGCAGAACATTGCCTTTCACGAGGTCGGCAGGCAGGCGATCATGGCCGACCCCGACTGGTGCGCCGGTCGGTATCTCGAGAACGGCAGCCGGCCAATGAAGGGCCTCTCCGTTGCCCGCATGGCCGCTCATATCACCTATATGTCGGACGAAGCCCTTCATCGGAAGTTTGGACGCAAGTTGCAGGATCGTGCTGCGCCGACCTTTTCGTTTGACGCCGAATTCCAGATCGAAAGCTATCTGCGCCATCAGGGCACGTCGTTCGTCGAGCGTTTCGACGCCAATTCCTATCTCTACGTCACGCGCGCGATGGATTATTTCGACCTCGCTGCCGATTACGGCGGGCTGCTTGCCCAGGCATTCATGAAATCGAACACGCGTTTCTGCGTTGTTTCCTTCACGTCCGACTGGCTGTTTCCCACATCCGATTCCCGCGCCATCGTTCACGCATTGAATGCAAGTGGGGCTTCCGTCTCCTTTGTCGAAATCGAGACCGACAAAGGTCATGATGCCTTCCTGCTCGACGTACCCGAACTTTTCTCGACGACGCGCGGGTTCATAGATGCTGCCGCGAAAGTTCGGGGCATCTGAATCAATGTCCTGCCGCATTCACTGAGCACCCCATAAATACAGCCATGTCCGAATATCCAGCCACAAGAAATCAAGGCAATGGCGAGACGCTTCTCACGCGTGTCGATCTTTTAGTGATCGCTGGAATGATCGCGCCGAATACGCGCGTATTGGACGTTGGCTGCGGCGATGGGTCTTTGCTGAAGCACCTCGCCGAGACGAAGAATGTCGACGCGCGCGGAATCGAACTTTCCCAGAAAGGCGTCAACGATTGCGTGGAGAAAGGCCTGTCCGTCATACAGGGCGATGCGGACATGGATCTTTTCGACTATCCCGATAAGAGCTTCGATTACGTCGTGCTTTCGCAAACGTTACAGGCGACTCGCAAGCCCAAGGCCGTGCTCGAGCAGATGTTGCGCATCGGCAAATATAGCATCGTCTCTTTCCCGAACTTCGGGCACTGGAAACTGCGTTTCCAACTCATGTTTACGGGCCGTATGCCGATGACCGGTATTCTGTCCAATCCCTGGTACGATACGGCTAATATCCATTTCTGCACGATCAGGGATTTCGTTGAACTGTCGGATATCGTGCAAGCGCGCATCGACAAGGCGATAGCGCTGAAAGGAAATGGTTCGCCGCTTGGCTTTACTGCGCCGTGGCGGGTCTGGAATTTTTTTGGCGAACAGGCCGTGTTTCTGCTCAGCGACCGCAAGGCTGGAGATATCTAGAGCAGCGGGCGCAAGGCTATCGGAGATTTGATAGGTCCGAGCCAGACCGCGCCATCGCGCAAGATCAGGGGCAGAGGAATAAACCGTCCGGGCTGATCGGAAGACTCCGGTTGCGCTGCCGGACGCCTGACGAGGCTGCCGAGCAAACCGCCGCGCGTTGCATTCCCGCCCGGCAAGCCCAGGCGCTGCATGAGTGTGGTGAGGCCTGCTGCACGGAGGTTGAGATTGCCCGCCGGACGGCGCTGAAGGTCGAGTGCAAGCCTGCCTTCAGCTTCAAGAGCGAGGTTGCCCTTGTTGGCTTTCAATTCCGAAATCGTCAGCGTTCCCCCGGATTCGCGCCATGCGTCCAGCCTTGCACGAAGCTCGCCACGCAAAAGTTTTTCGATCTGCGCAACGTCCAGTGTGGCGATGAGTTTGATTGGCTGAGGATTGCCGGTTGCATCATTGAGCGCTCGCGCAGCAATGCCTTCACCCGTCAGATTGATAGCGAGCGAACGCGGCGCGGATTGATTGGCTTTCATGTGCAATGCGAGGGTGAGCGCCTGTGCATTCAACAACGGCTCCTCGGATGCAGGCGACGCCGTTCTGATCGAAAGGTTGCTGGCGTTGACACTTGCATGAGGCTGCGACGGCCAGGAGTAATTGAGTTCAATGTCGAGACGTTCCCATGTTCCTGCAAGTGACATCGAGGCTGCGGAATCCTCGAACCTGGCAGGTCCGGTAACCAGAACTTTCGCGCTACGCGGCGTGAGCGGCGAATAGACCACATCGAGTTTCTGAAGTTGCAGCGTTTGTTGGCCTCCACGCGCCTGAGTCGTCATCGAAGGATTGGTGCAGGAAATCCGGAATTCGAGGGGAAAACCCTGAACGATGCGATCCTTGCAGGACCAATGCCGGCCGTTCACCTTCTCTCGTTCGATCCATGCATTGATGTACTTGTCGGACTGGGATGAAGCCGCGAACCATCCGCCGACCCATGCCAGAACGACAATCGCCGGGACGACGACAAAGAGCCAGAACAACAGTTTACGCATGGAAGTTGTCGACTCCGGAGTGGCTGCCAATTGGTAGCGAAGCTATATCAGCGGGCGAACTGCGGCAAATGTGACAGAAATCACTGCAGCATCTGCAAGTGCCGGTACACGATGTAGCGGGACACCCGCCCCACGAGCAGCGCGATCATCACGGACATCAGAGTCAGAAACGCGATATTGGACCAGCCGAGCGTAAAAGACCCGAAAAGGGACTCGACCTGTTCGGCGCCGGGCCCAGACATCCAGGTCCGCGTTACGTATCCTGCCAGAATAATGAACACGATAGCGGCAGCGCCGCCAAGGAGCGCGCCTTTCAATCCGAGACGGAAGAAGTGCTTCTGGAATTCGTTGGAAATATAGCGGTCATGCGCGCCGACGAAGTGCATGACGTCGATGATATCTTTCGTTCCCGCCATCGCGCCGCGGGTTGCGAAAGCGATAGCCAGGACCATGGCGGAGATCACCAGCGCAAGGATAAGCAAGGCGACGACCATCAGGCCGTTGGTCATAGACGCCAGCCGGTCCCGCCATAACCGATGATCGTCAACCAGCACAGGTAGAGATGCTTCGCGCAATCTTTGTGCGAGAGCGTCCGATTTCAATCCTTGCGATGACGGCTTGATAGCGATCAGTCTTGGTATGGGCAGTTCGTCGAACCCCACGCTGGCGCCAAGCCATGGCTCAAGCATCTTGCTGGAATCCGCGCGGGTGAATGTGCGTACGTTCTCCACGCCGGGGAACGATTTCGCGATATCCGCGGCAGCATTCACGTCGCCTTCGATATTGCGGCCCGCGACGGGTTTGACCTGAATGGTGATTTCCTGCGCGATCTGGTTTCCCCATTGCGCAGCAGACTGACGAACCAGAATCGCACATCCCGCCGTCATCGTCGCCAGAAAGGTCATGATTGCGATGACAATGACGAGCGCGCGTCCTGCGATCGAGCTTTCGGGAATGACGCGGACAGCGGCGTTGGCCGAGGCCGGACGTATACCTGCCATCAGGGCTAGCGTCCATTCGAGCGGGTTGCGGCCGAGGCGTTTGAGGGAGTCAATCATAGATGTGCAGCCGCCCTTCGCCGAGCACCAGCCGGCGCGCTTCCTCGAACTGGTCCATCAACGACAGGTCGTGAGTTGCGATGACAACCGACGTGCCGGACCTGTGAAGTTCGGCGAACAGGCGGATCAGCCGCCGCGCCATGCTTGGATCGACATTGCCCGTAGGCTCGTCCGCGAGAAGGAGTTCGGGCTGTACGATGAGCGCGCGGGCGATGGCGACGCGTTGCTTCTCGCCGCCGGAAAGCGTTGGCGGCAAAGCGGTCATCTTGTCGCCGAGCCCGACCCATTTCAGCAATTCCCGCACTTCCGCCTGGAAGCCTCGTTCGTCCCGGCCCTGGACGATCAGCGGCAGAGCGACATTCTGATAGATCGAAAGATGGTCGAGCAGACGGAAGTCCTGAAAGACCACGCCGATCCGCCGTCGAAACGAAGTCAGATCACCTTTGCTCAAGCCGGATGTCTCCCGCCCGAATAGCGAGATCAGCCCTCGCGTTGGCCGCAGCGACAGCAAAATCAGTCGCAGCAATGTCGACTTTCCCGCACCGGAAGGACCGGTCAGGAACTGGAAGGATCGCGGCTCGATGGAAAAGCTGATGTCCCGAAGCGTTTCGGTCGCCATTCCGTATCGCAATCCCACATTTTCGAAGCGGACGAGATCGGAGCCTTGCAAGAGAGCACTTTGGCTAGCGTAAACATCAACCGCGACCCATCGAATCGCGAGTTTCAGCCAAAAATTTACACGGAATTAACCATAATGAGCAGAGAAATCGTGGGGCCGCATCCCGTCCGGGCGGTGCAGGCCACCAACTTTGCCAAGGTAACGGTCATGGCTCCTGCGATTGCCTTGCAAGCTCGATTGTCTGCGATTCCCCACGCCGACCGTGCGCCAAGCGTCGGTCAAAGCTCATGGCGCAGCCGCGCGATTCTATGGACCGTGGTAATGGCCGTCGCAATTGGCGGCTTTGGGATATTCAGCCAACGTGTCCAGCTCGTCCGGATGGTTCCGGTTCTCGCCAGCATTTACCGGGCGGTAGGACTGCCAGTGAACATTTATCAGGCGGATTTCGAGAGTATTCGCGCGACCCGAGAGGGCGAGGCTCGTGAAACACGCCTGGTGGTCGAGGGGCAAATCCGCAATCTGGCCAGAGGCGACAACGTCGTTCCCGACATTCAGATCGCTCTCCTCGATGCCACGGGAAAGATCATCTTCTCATGGATTGCGCCGCTTCCCGAGAACCGGATTGCGCCGAAAGGCAGCCTCAATTTCCGTACCAGTCTCGAAGCGCCTCCGCCCGGCTATCACAGTCTCGTGCTGAAATTCGCAAGATAGTTTACGGCGGCGCGGCATTAACCAAGCGCTGCAACGAATTTTTCAGGGTGCAAGAGTAGACGATGAGTCCATAGCGCCATCGTTTGCGCGCCCCGTTTTTCACCGGTGTCCCCATGTTGCAGGTTCTCCGTCTCGAACAATATTCCTCGGAAGTGCTGTTGTTCATCCTCCTCGCTGTGCTGATCGGAGGATTCGTGATCGGCTTCGTAACCGATACCGTCATGGGCGACAGAGGGTTTGGCCCTGTCGGAAACGGCATGCTCGCCATGCTCGGCGCGGTCGTCGGTATCTACATCCGCAACACCTTCTTCGGCCGCATGGATCCCGGCGACCTGCTCGTCACCGGCATATTTGCTGCGGCTACTGCAACTCTGCTGTTGCTGTTGCTAGGCGTCGCGAAGCACTGGGTTCAGGATTGAAAACGAAACGGGGCCGATAAACGGCCCCGAATAATTTCATGCTCGCTTGAACAGCATCAGCCGCTTTTCGGAAAATTGACGATCACGCTTTCGCGAGCGTTCCCGTTGCCGGTTTCCGATTGCGATGACCGATTGCCCACGAGCAAGCGACCGCTTTCCACCGTGACTGGCACCTGACTTCCGTCGCTGATCTCGCCGCTGAGGATCATCTCGGCCAGCGGATCCTGGACGTTCTTCTGGATCACGCGCTTCAATGGCCTTGCGCCGTATGCGGGGTCGTAGCCCTTGTTCGCAAGCCATGTGCGCGCCGCCTGATCCAGATTGACGGTGATCTTGCGATCCTCGAGCAGCTTCGCGAGCCGCTTGAACTGGATATCGACAATCTCGCTCATGTCCTCGCGGCGGAGGCGATGGAACAGGATGATCTCGTCGATACGGTTCAGGAATTCCGGACGGAAGTGTGATCGTACCGCTTGCATGACGCCGTCGCGAACCTGCGAACTATCTTCGCCTTCCTTCTGCGCCACCAGAAGTTCCGCGCCGAGGTTCGACGTCATCACGATGAGCACATTACGAAAGTCTACCGTGCGCCCTTGTCCATCGGTCAAACGGCCGTCATCAAGCACTTGGAGCAGCACGTTGAACATGTCCGGATGCGCCTTCTCGATCTCGTCGAAGAGAACGATCTGGTAGGGACGTCGGCGAACCGCTTCGGTGAGAGCGCCGCCTTCATCGTAGCCGACATAGCCCGGAGGTGCGCCGATGAGGCGGGAGACAGAGTGTTTCTCCATATATTCGGACATGTCGATACGCACGAGGGCGTTTTCGTCGTCGAACAGGAAGGCAGCGAGAGCCTTGGTGAGCTCGGTTTTGCCGACACCAGTCGGGCCGAGGAACATGAATGACCCGATGGGGCGGTTCGGATCCTGCAGCCCTGCGCGCGCACGGCGGATCGCCGTCGAAACGGATTTCACCGCTTCGCTTTGCCCGACAACGCGCCTGCCGATCTGTTCTTCCATTTTGAGAAGCTTGTCGCGTTCGCCTTCGAGCATTTTGTCGACGGGGATGCCTGTCCAGCGCGACACGACTTGCGCGACATGATTGGCGGTTACGGATTCGTCGACGAGCGCCGTCGCCTTCTCGGTTTCGAGCGCTTGAACCTTTTTCTCGAGATCCGGAATCACGCCATAAGCGAGCTTGCCCGCTTCAGCGAAATCGCCCTTGCGTTGCGCGATTGCGAGTTCGTTGCGCGCCTGTTCAAGTTGCTCCTTGAATTTCTGCGCCTGCCCGAGCTTGTCCTTCTCAGCCGTCCACTTGGCGGTGAGCGCCCGCGACTTCTCCTCAAGCGAAGCGAGTTCGCCTTCGAGCTTCGTCAGCCGGTCCTGCGACGCGCGATCGGATTCCTGTTTCAGCGCTTCCTGCTCGATCTTGAGCTGAATGATGCGCCTGTCGAATTCGTCGAGTTCTTCCGGCTTTGAATCGACCTGCATGCGCAAGCGGGATGCGGCCTCATCGACAAGGTCGATGGCCTTGTCCGGCAGGAAGCGATCGGAGATGTAGCGGTTCGACAAGGTCGCGGCTGCGACGATAGCCGAGTCGGTAATGCGTACGCCGTGGTGGAGTTCGTACTTCTCCTTGAGACCGCGCAGGATGGAGATTGTATCTTCGACCGTTGGCTCGCTCACGAAAACGGGTTGGAAGCGCCGGGCCAGCGCCGCGTCCTTCTCAACATGTTTGCGATATTCGTCGAGCGTTGTTGCGCCAACGCAGTGGAGTTCGCCACGGGCGAGCGCGGGCTTGAGAAGGTTCGATGCATCCATGGCGCCGTCGGCCTTGCCTGCGCCGACAAGCGTGTGCATCTCGTCGATGAAGAGGATGATGCCACCCTCGGCGGCAGTGACTTCGCTCAGCACGGACTTGAGGCGCTCTTCGAACTCGCCACGGTATTTCGCCCCGGCGATCAGCGAGCCCATATCGAGGGCAAGAAGCTTTTTCTCCTTGAGGCCTTCAGGTACGTCGCCGTTGACGATGCGCAAGGCGAGACCTTCGACGATGGCGGTCTTGCCGACACCGGGTTCGCCGATGAGAACCGGGTTGTTCTTGGTGCGGCGCGACAGAACCTGAATTGTCCGGCGGATTTCTTCATCGCGGCCGATCACGGGATCGAGCTTGCCGTTGCGCGCGGCCTCGGTCAGGTCACGTGCATATTTCTTCAGTGCGTCATAGGTGTTTTCAGCGCTCGCGCTATCAGCGGTGCGGCCCTTGCGCAGGGCCTCGATGGCGGAATTCAGTGCTTGCGGCGTGACGCCTGCATTGGCGAGAATCTTGCCGGACTCACTGCTCTTTTCCATGGCAAGCGCGAGTAACAGGCGTTCGACGGAAACAAAGGAATCGCCGGCCTTTTCGGAGATCTTTTCCGCGTTATCGAAAATGCGTGCTGTCGTCGGGGCAAGATAAAGCTGGCCTGCGCCCGAGCCCTGAACTTTCGGGAGCTTAGACAGCGCAATTTCGGTCTGGATCAATGCTTCCCGCGAGCGGCCACCGGCGCGATCGATAAGGCCCGAAGCCAGTCCTTCGTTATCGTCCAGCAGGACTTTCAGGATATGTTCGGGGGTGAATTGCTGATGACCCTCGCGAAGGGCGAGAGACTGGGCCGACTGGACAAAGCCACGTGCCCGTTCGGTATATTTCTCAAAGTTCATACTGTCCTCCTGGCCCGCAGATCAGCCCCGAAGCGGCGGTTCCACGGCACAAACATTCGAATCAGGTTCCCGAAGGCAACCTTGAGCGAAATGTAGGTAGGGTCTTGGGGGCTTGAAAGGGCTGGCGCCGGGATTTCGGAAAAAAGGCAGAGTTCGGGAAGCCGCTTTCGTAATGACTGCCCCGACAAAGAGAAAAGCCCCGCCTTTGCAGGCAGGGCTTTAAACGTAGCGGACTATGAAGCTGACCTTTATGCCGCTTCGTCCACGACGGCGTCAGCGCCTTCGTCAGCGCTTTCGCCTTCAACCTTGGCGCCGCGGCGCGGCCCACGCTGCAGATGCTGCTCGATCAGCTTCAGCGATTCCTGCTCCGTCAGCTTCTGAACCGCGGCAACCTCACGCGCCATCCGGTCGACCGCCGCTTCATAAAGCTGACGCTCGGAATATGACTGCTCTGGCTGGGCGTCCGAACGGTAGAGGTCGCGAACGACTTCCGCGATCGTGACGAGATCGCCGGAGTTGATCTTGGCCTCGTATTCCTGGGCGCGGCGCGACCACATCGTACGCTTGATGCGAGCGCGGCCCGTCAGCGTGTCCAACGCCTTCTTCACGGCTTCCGGGCTCGACAATTTGCGAATCGCGCCAGCGAGAACCTTCGGCATCGGCACCTTCAGCGTCATCTTGTCCTTTACGAAATCGATGACGAACAATTCCAGCTTGAAGCCGGCGACTTCCTGCTCCTCGATCGCGACGATCTGACCAACGCCATGGGCCGGATAGACAATGAACTCGCCGGCCTTGAAGCCGGCATGAGGCACACCAGGCTTGGTGACGGGCTTGGCCATCGCCGGCGCTACAGCGGGGCGATAGGGCGGATTGATGCGCACGCCGTTGGCTCCGATGACAGGGCCCGTCGGCTTGGACGCTGATGCGACGGGGCCTGGTGCTGCGGGAGCAACCTTCGCAGGCTCGACCTTGGCTACCACCGGCTTAGCTGCTTCAGCCTTCGCTGGTTCCGACTTGGGCTCAGCCTTCACTGCCACGGGCTTGACGGGCGCAGGCCGAGCATCGTTGGCCGCCTTCACCTTTTCAGGCGCTGCCTTCACGACAACAGCCTTCTCTGCCTTGGCAGGCGCAGCCGCGCTCTTGGGCGCCGGCTTGGAGCCAGAGCTGTCGGCGATCACCGCAACGACAGCCGGCTTCGCATCAGATTTAACCTTGCCGACAATCGCGGGCTTGGTCTCTTGTGTGGCCTTATTGTTTGTCACGATTGTTTTCTTGCTCGCTTCCGACTTGTTGCTCTTGAGTCCGGCGCTCGCGCTTTCCGCTGCCTTCCCAACCGGTTTTCCAGCCGTCTTGACGACGGTGGCCGCGGCAGCCGCCTGCCGCGCGGGTTGAGATGCAGCCGGAGCAGCCTTCGCGGCCCGGACCGGCTTGGTCGCGGCAGATTTTTCTGCCGCTGACTTGGAAGAAACCGCCTTCGTGGCTATCGCAGCTACCGCCGCTTTAGCCTTCGCCGGCTGTTCTTTCCCGCCCTTTACTGACGTCTTGCTCCCGGACGAGGCTGGCGCCTTCTTTTCGTTTTTGCTGCCAGCCTTGGAGCCGGCTGCTGCCGGCCTGGAACTTTTCACGGAGGCTGCCGCGCTTTTGGCGGCGGCCTTGACCTTAATTGCAGTCACCTTCGTCCCGGCCTTTCCGTCCTTCTTGCTCGCTTCCTTGCTCGCTTTGGACTTGGCCCCGCTGTCTTTCTTGCCAACCGCAGAAGACTTTGATGCAATTTTGTTGCTTTTGTTGGGCGAAGGCATACGCAGTTACTCCTTTTTTTGGCCCCGTGTTGGAAACGGCGCCGCGACTCTCTGATCCGGGTCCGAAGGCGGAAAACGCCTTCCTGCGCGGGAGCGGACGAGTTCACCGCGTGAAAGGGTGAACGGGCGCTCCTGAAAGTGCGCAAAAAAACGGCTCCGGAAATTGCCCGGAGCGGCTTTCCACTCTTGCTATGTGTGAACTGGCATTAAGGACTGTTAAAAAAACGTGTATCACAAAATACCGCAGAAATCAAAGGATTCCGGTCAATACCGACTGTTTGCCGCCTCCAAAGGTTAACGCGCGCTCAGCCCGATAGCGAAATCGCGCCTATAAGTCGTCACAAAACGTTCGGATTTGCGGCATCGCTTGCGGTCGCAAATACATGCGGACCGGGATCAGTCACCCTCGCCCGGATCGGCCGAAAAATAGGCGTCGAATTTGCCGGGCTTACCGTCGAAGTCCTTGCCATCGGCAGGCGGCTCACGCTTTACGGTTATGTTTGGCCAAGTTTTTGCCATGTCGGCGTTGAGCTTCAACCATTTCTCCAGACTGGGCTCGGTATCCGGCTTGATGGCTTCGGCAGGGCATTCCGGCTCGCAAACGCCGCAGTCGATGCATTCGTCAGGATGGATAACCAGCATGTTCTCGCCCTCGTAAAAGCAATCCACGGGGCAAACTTCCACGCAATCCATATACTTGCACTTGATGCAATTCTCGACGACGACGTAGGTCATGCTTGGGCTCCTCGGCGGCGATGCGCCGGAACGATACGTGTGGCTAGCTAGCGCCATTAAGGAGCCTGCGCAAGATGATCGCTTCACGCAGGCATTGGTCAGAACTCTTCGCGAAGCTTCTGTAAATCCCTGCGGTCCTTCTTGCTGGGCCGTCCTTCCCCGGGATCGAAACCGTCCTGTGTTGTTGGCGCAGGAAAGTCGCGAGGTGGCGTCAGATCTTCGAAAAGCAATCTGGCTTCTTCAAAGGGCCCGCGCCGTTCGCCTGCTGCGACGACCTTCAGCACTCTGACGTGCCGTTCCAGGGAAATGGTCAGAACATCGCCCGGGGAGACCTGCTTGGAGGCGGTGTCCTGCCGCAAGCCGTTGATGCGAACATGCCCTTCGGTCACCAGTCTGGCAGCGAGTGTGCGGGTTTTCACGACGCGCGCGAACCATAGCCACTTGTCGAGACGCTGGCGCTCCGAAGCGCTCAAGGCTTGCCCTTGCCTTCCAGTTGCGCCTTCAGGGCTGCGAGCTTGGCGAAGGGCGAATCGGGATCGGGCGCGCGATCGCGCCCGCGAGGCTTATCGCTGCTGGCGAACTGCCGTACTTCCGGCCCTCCCCGTTGATCCTTGCGATCATGCCTGGGCCGGTCGCCGCGCGGCGCTCCGGAGCGTGAACCTTCGAATTTCGGGCGGTCCGGGCGCGGTGCCCCTTGTGGACGAGCCGTCTGTTCGCCCGCTGGGGCCGATGCCGTGCGCTCGGGGCGCTTGGGCCTTTCGGGTGCGGGTGGAATGACGAAAACGCGTGGAGTTTTGGGAGCCTCGCCTTCCTTCACCCGATTCGGAGCGCCCTTTTGATGCCGGCGCGGGCCGCGCTCCCTATTCTGACGCTGACCTCCGTGACGGTGGGGATGCCAGACCTCGATTTCCGGCTGCTCGGCGACCGCCACTGGCGGCTGCTCTGTATCGCCGGAACCTGTGTCTGCCGGCTCCTCCGCGACAATTGCCGTCGAAAGTTCCAGCGCATCGGCAGCGGGCGCTTCCTGTGCGGGTTCGACGCCGGCTTCGATTGCCCCTAATTCGTCCTCAACTTCAGCTTCGGCGACCGGCGGATCGGATGGGCCTTCGGCGTCTTCGCTTGATGTCTCTGCGGCGCTCGTAACCTCTTCGGCGGCAACCGGTTGAGATGCAGGTTCAGCGTCGTGCAGAACTGCGCCGTCGACCTCCGTCGAGCCGTCAGCGGTATCTTCGGGGTGATCCTGTGTTTCTGCCTCGGGTGAGAGCTCGGTCGTTGCTTCAGGCGTATCCGCCGCGTCCGGAGCATCCGCTTCCTGCGCCGTTGATTCGCCCTCTCCGGCAGAGGGGCTGTCCGCAGTGACGGGAGTCTTCGGCATTTCCGGCACAAGCGGCACGGTGATGGCCGGCCCCTTTCGGCTCTCTTTGTTGTAGCCAAGTGACTGCAAAATCGATGCAAACGCTTCGCCGGAGCAGCCGGCGAGAGACGTCATGTTCACCGTCACGACAAAACCGTCGCCATCGGCGGTTCCCGGCGGCGGCGTGCCCGGGGTCACCCCTGGACGATAGGCAATCGCCGGACGAATCAGGTCCGCAAGGCGCTCGAGAATATCTACGCGCACCGCACGCTCGCCACTGACGCGAAAACCGGCGGCGAGATAAAGCGCCTTGGGCACCGATTTGTCGGCAGCGAATGATGTCCGTCCCGTCGAGGCGAGATGCACGACATCGGCGAGCGCCTGCGAGACTTCACCCGGCTCGTTCTTCAACACCCAGAGCTGCGCCGCGAGGGCGCGTGGCGCGGGCTTCAGCAGCAAAGGCAAGTAAATGTGGTAGGCGCCAAAGCGCATGCCGACCTTGCGAAGCGCCGCGCGCCCAGCCTGATCGAGGGACTTGACGTCCTGCGCGACCTTATTGCGCTCAAGCACGCCCAGGGATTCAGCGACCTGGAAAGCGATTCCACGCGCTATCCCCTCAAGGCCCTCTCCCTCTTCCAGATCGAAGAGCGGGCCAAGCAACTTCTTGATATGTTGCGCCAGCCATAGATCGAGACGGCGCTGAACTGTTTCGAGCGCGGGCCCGGTGAGCTGCTCGTCCGAAAGGACCCGGACAACAGGCTTGAGGATGTGATCGGACGGGTAGATTTTCCCGACGGCCTCGCCCAGCCAGCGCAAAGTGCCATCGGCGGCAAGAACGAAGGCCGTGTCCACCGCTTCGCCGATGCGCGCCGCGCGCGCCTCGATCTCGCTCGCCAGCGCCTTCATCGCGGCGGCGTTCAAAGTCTTCTGCGCCTCGCCTTCGGCCTGCGGATCGGGAGTAAAGCGGAAGCCCTGCAACTGGCCGACATGCTGGCCCTCGACCATCACATCGCCCGAGGACGTTATTTCGGCTTCCAGCATCGCGTTCTCTCTTAATCGCCGCATCAGGACGCTTGTGCGCCTGTCCACAAATCTGTGCGCCAGACGCTCGTGCAGGGCGTCGGACAGGCTGTCCTCTACCTGACGGGTGACGCCCTGCCAATGCTCCGGATCGGCCAGCCAGTCCGGGCGGTTGGCTATATAGTTGAAAGTCCGCACCTGCGCGAGCCGCGCCGAGAGCGTGTCTATCTCGCCATCGGTCCGGTCGAAGGCAGCGAGCTGCCGTTTGAACCAGTCTTCCGGAATCCGGCCCGCCCGCACGATGAAACCGAATAGCGTCAGTACAAGTTCCGAATGCGCGGAAAGCGAAAGCTTGCGGTAGTCCGGCACCTGGCAGGCATCCCACAGACGTGAGACGTCGGCCTTTGTTGCAGCCTGTCTGCGCACATCGGGATCGCGAGCCGCGATATCGAGCACCATCACGTCTTCGGCAAGCGGCGCGCGGGTAAGGCCGGGCTCTGTCGGTTCGCGCTCCAGCGAAACCTGGAGCGACTGAATGTTCGAGAAATCGAGATCGCTGTTGCGCCATTGCAGCATACTCAGGGCAGAGAAACGATGCTCCTCGACGGCCTCGGCCGTTTCTTCATCGAACGGCAAGCAACGTCCGGTCGTGCCGAATGTGCCATCGCGAATATGCCGTCCCGCGCGTCCCGCGATCTGTCCAATTTCGGCCGGTGTCAGCAAACGATACTGCCAGCCGTCGAACTTGCGATTTCCCGCAAAAGCGATGTGATCGACATCGAGATTGAGTCCCATGCCGATAGCGTCTGTCGCGACGATGTAATCGACGTCGCCCTCCTGATACATCGCCACCTGCGCATTGCGCGTGCGTGGACTAAGCGCGCCAAGCACGACAGCTGCGCCGCCACGCTGGCGGCGTATGAGTTCGGCGATCGCGTAGACTTCCTCCGCAGAGAAGGCGACGACTGCCGTGCGCGGCGCGAGCCGCGACAATTTGCGCTCGCCGGCGAAAGATAATTTCGAGAGGCGGGGGCGCGTTACGACCGTTACGTCAGGCAAAAGCCTTTCAATCAGAGGCCGCACCGTCGATGCGCCCAGAACCAGAGTTTCTTCCCGGCCGCGACGGTTGAGCAACCTGTCCGTAAAGACGTGGCCGCGATCGAGATCGGCCGCAAGCTGGATTTCGTCGATGGCAACGAAAGCAACGTCGAGATCCCGCGGCATCGCCTCCACAGTTGCGATCCAATAGGCGGGATTTGGTGGCTTAATCTTCTCTTCGCCGGTAATCAGCGCGACCCGCGCGGGCCCGACTTTCTCGACGACCCGATTGTAAACTTCACGCGCGAGAAGCCTCAGCGGCAGCCCGATGATCCCGCTGGAATAGGCCAGCATTCGCTCGATGGCGTAATAGGTTTTCCCGGTATTGGTCGGCCCCAGGACGGCGGTTACGCGTCGCGACCGCTCCTGAATGCGAAGGCCGCGCGCGGCGGGGAACTGCATGTCCATGGTGGGCGAATTCACCGCTCCGGGAAGCGTTCCCTGTAGCATAGGAACGGATCTATTCCACGCGATGTTCTCGAATCGAACGTCGCAAGAACGAATCGCTGACTCTTATCGAGTCCGGGTTTGTTCCCGCCATATATGGAGTGGGTCCCCGAACTTGCCACTATGGATTGGAAACAGGCGATCCGGCGGTGGCCCCCGTGCCCATGACGACGCGGACTCCGATTGCTTCGGGAGTCAACCGATCCTTCGAATAAATTACGGATCGGATGATCAGCGTTGCGCCGCAGACGCGGGCGTGTCGCCGCCCACCTGGAAACGGCGGGCTTCAATTACGGTCATGCCAACCATGGTGCGCACGGCAATGCGGTAGGGAACCATGGCGCGGCCGTCGCCCAGCGGCGCGAGCCAGACCTCCATGTCCTTGTTATCGATCATGAATTGGGTGGCCTTGCGATTGGGCCGATGTCCTGCGATCGGCTTGTAGCGGGCGTTGCAGACGATGACCGGACCATTGTATCCCTGCGCGGCCACTTGCCGGGTGCCGACATAGCCAAGATCGACATTGAAGCGCGTGTAGCCGTCGAACACCGGGATGGAGCGCCGGCAGACTGCCGCGCCGTTGCTGGCGTCGCCGGGCTTGACGGTCATGATGAGTGCGCTGAGGGGGTCGAGAATATTGCGCCTGTGCGCATCGGTGAGCGGAACACGCCCCGCTTGCTCATCGAAGGGCGGCTGAATGTCCACGGCCTTGACGGTCCCCGCCGCCATGCCGATGCGTACCGTCCGCGTCTCCTTGGAGTTGGACGACGAGGTTGCATAGGCGGACGGGGCGAGTTGCCCGTTTTGTATAGCGCCGGAAGATACCGCCGACCCCTTGGCGCCCGAGACTGCGCTCGCAAGGCCGGTCAGGTTGGCATAGGCCTCGATGCGATAATCGTTGCCGCTGACCTTGCCGCTCACCGTGGCTGTTCCGAGCGAAAGGCCAATAAGGCTTACGTTGTAAACACCGGAGAAGCTCCCCTGCGCCGCGGCGGGCAGAGCCGAAGCAAACGGAGCAGTCAGAAGGAAGGCCACAGCGAGCCGCCAGCGCCTTTGCGCGGCCGGAAAAATCGCAGGAAACATCAGTGGATCCGGGACAGAGAATCGTTGAGCCAACATAGCTTATTCGCTTGTGCCGCCAAAATCAGACGGATTGGTGGCGAATCTTCCTCTCCTCTCAATCTGCCGCGCCGAATCTCGGAATGCTTGACGCGGCGACGCGCTCTCCATATACACGCGCCTTCAATTCAGGCCTGAAACGGAAATAGGCCCGACGACCGGTCATCCCGGCATCGGCCGCCGGAGCGCACGGCCCGGGCTATCCAGCCCCGAAAGTATCGAAAGGATCGCGTTATGTCCCGCCGCTGCGAACTGACCGGAAAGGCCGTCCAGACCGGTAACCTTGTCAGCCATTCGAACATCAAGACGCGCACGCGTTTTCTGCCCAATCTCTGCAATGTCACGCTGATCTCGGATGCGTTGAAGCGTTCGATCAAGTTCCGCGTTTCGGCGCATGCCCTTCGCTCGGTCGAGCATCGCGGCGGCCTTGATGCGTTCCTCGCCAAGGCGCGCGAAAGCGAATTGTCGCAGCACGCTCGCGAGCTGAAGCGCGAAATCGCCAAGAAGCAGGCCGCCTAAATTCTTCGCCTAAAGCTTTGCAGCCATTGCAGTATTCTTAGCGCCCGGTCCTGCCGGGCGTTCTTACTTTGTTGTTTTTAAAGGAATTCATCTCAAGTTAACCCGGCGATAACCAACCCGGCACAAAGTGCCCCTCGGGAATGACATTTTCGGGCCGGGAAATTTATGAAGCTGGAAATTGCAAGCAAGCGGCGCTTCTACAGCATCGACCGGCCTACCGTGCGGGCCCGGGTTCTGCGTATCGCGGGTTCCGCAGTACCGCTGCTCGCCAGCTACGTTTCCGAAGCCTTCGACATCGTCGGCCGCGAGCTGAAAGGCCACTTTATCGACATCGCATCCCGGCAGGACATAGAGAGGCTTTTTCGTGAGCATTATCGCATCCTGCTAATCGATCAGGGCGGCTCAGCGCTGGAAGAAAGCTATCATTCTCTCGCCAGCACGCTCGCAGCCCATGGTCAGGACACACGGCTGTGTATTGCGATCGGCTCGATCGTCATGCGTTCGATCCTCAAGGCGCAGGCGCGCAAGCTTTTCTGGCGTCCCTTCGAATTCGCCAAATGCACGTTGGCGATGGGCTCGCTCTTCTCTTTCGACGTGTCGGTTGCGATGCACCTTCAGGTCGAGTTCGAACGAGCGGCGCTTTCGACTCGCGCGGGAATAATCGATAGCGCCATCGAGGAATTCAGAAAGGAAGTGCACGAATTTGTGGCCGCAGTCGGCGTGGTCTCAAAGCAGCTTTCGATGGCTTGCGCCAATGTGGATCAGGCCACTGGAGATACCGCGAGCCGGTCCGACGCCGCCATCGGTGCGATTGCCGAATCGACGGGCAGCTTGCTGGAGAGTTCAAAATCCGTCGACGAACTCGGCGTCTCAATCAGGCGTATTGCCGATCAGGCCATGCTGGGCGCCGAACTCGCCAGCAAGGCGGTGAACACAGCCGATGTGTCCGGGCAGTCCATGCAGGATCTTTCGCATGCGCTCGGCAATATCGATTCCATCGCGCAGATGATCGGCACCATAGCGGGGCAGACGAATTTGCTGGCGCTCAACGCAACCATAGAGGCGGCTCGTGCTGGCGAAGCCGGTCGGGGATTTGCAGTCGTCGCTGCGGAAGTGAAAGCCCTTGTCGCGCAAGTCGAAAAAGCGACGGACGAAATCAAGACGATCGTTGCCGATATAAGGCGAGCGGCTGATGGGGTCGTCACGCAAATGGGCAATATCGGTGACATCATCAGCGGCCTGTCGAATTCGACGGCTTCCGTTTCCGCAGCGGTACTCGAACAACGCAGCGCCGTCGACCAGATCAGCATGCATGTCGAGACGGTGGTCCTGCGCAATGGCAGGCTTGAACGGGGAATATCCGATCTCGCCGGCAGCAGTCTTGCCAGTGCGAAGGAAGCGGGCTTGTTGCGCGAAATGTCAGAACGGCTGGGGTCGCGGTCTTCGAATCTCGCGGACGCATTTCAGCGGCTGGAGACGAATCTCCGCGCCGCCTAAGGTCTAGCGCCGCGCGGCAGCATCGACGCGAGGCGCGCGTTTTGGCAACGGCATACGCACGGGTATAGGCGCGCTTTCCTCGCTGAAGAGTTCGGCGAGCTTTTCGGTCATGGCGCCACCGAGCTCTTCCGCATCGACGATGGTGACGGCGCGCCGATAATAGCGCGTTACGTCGTGACCGATGCCGATGGCGATGAGTTCGACCGGCGAACGGTTTTCGATCTCGTCGATGACGTAGCGAAGATGGCGTTCCAGATAATTGCCGGGGTTCACCGACAGCGTGGAATCGTCGACCGGCGCGCCATCCGAAATCATCATGAGGATGCGGCGCTGTTCGGTGCGCGCGAGCAGACGCTTGTACGCCCACTCAAGCGCCTCGCCGTCGATATTCTCCTTCAGCAGACCTTCGCGCATCATCAGGCCAAGATTGCGACGCGCACGACGCCACGGCGCATCAGCCGATTTGTAGATGATGTGCCTGAGATCGTTGAGGCGGCCGGGATTGCCCGGCTTGCCAGCCTGCAACCACGCTTCACGGGCCTGTCCGCCCTTCCATGCACGCGTGGTGAAGCCGAGAATTTCGACCTTCACGCCGCAACGCTCCAGCGTGCGCGCAAGAATATCCGCGCATGTCGCGGCGACCGTGATCGGACGCCCGCGCATCGAGCCGGAATTGTCGAGCAACAGCGTCACGACGGTGTCGCGGAAGTCGGTATCTTTTTCGTGCTTGAACGACAACGGCGCGAACTGGCCGCGCATGTCGTCGATAACCACGCGCGTCAGTCGCGCGGGATCGAGCATGCCCTCTTCGAGGTCGAATTCCCAAGCGCGGTTCTGCTGCGCCATCAGCTTGCGCTGCAGGCGATTGGCAAGACGGGCCACGACAGACGACATGTTGTTGAGCTGTTTGTCGAGATAGGCGCGCAGGCGTTCGAGCTCTTCCGGTTCGCAGAGATCTTCCGCAGCGATGGTTTCGTCGAATTTCGGTGTGAAGGCCTTGTAGTCCGGCCCGCGATGCGCGGCGTCGCCATATTGCGGTGGCCGGCGGGCCTCCGAGGCTTCGTCGGCGTCGCCCATCTCGGCGTCTTCCGGCATCTCGCCTGAGGGAGCGTCCTCCGCTTCCATCTCGCCGTCTTCCATCTCGTCGTCGGCGTCTTCGGCGGTCTGCATGTCGACGGCTTCGCCCGAGCGTTCGGGCTGACCCTCGCCTTCGGACTCGTCGGGATTTTGTTCGGGATCGGATTCGCCGTCCTCGTCGCCCTGTTCGGTATCTTCAGACGCGCCCTCATCCATCATGTCGAGGGACTGGAGCAGCTTGTGGATTGCCTTGCCGAAGGCCTGCTGATTCTCGATGGAGCCGTTGAGTTTGTCGAGTTCTTCGCCGGCGCGATCCTCGATCAGCGGGCGCCAGAGATCGACGATCTTCTGTGCGGACTTCGGCGGTGCAAGGCCAGTCAGACGCTCGCGAACCATCATCGCTACTGCGTCTTCCAGCGGGGCATCGGCGCGGTCGGTGACTTCAGCGAAAGTGCCGCGATGGTATCGGTCTTCCAGCATGGCCGTGAGATTGCCGGCGACGCCTTCCATGCGGCGTGAGCCGATGGATTCGACGCGCGCCTGTTCGACTGCCTCGAAGACGGCGCGTGCGACCTGGTTTTGCGGCATCAGCTTGCGATGCACGCGGTCGTCGTGACACGCGAGTTTGAGAGCGAGCGAATCCGCATGGCCTCTTACGATGGCCGCCTCCGCGGCGGTGAGCTTCCGCGCGGGCTCGGGCAATTTCGCCTTTGCGGTCTCGCCGCTGCCAGTGAGCGAAGGCCGTTCGGCCGCATAGGTGACTTCGAGTTCGCGCACGCCGGACATGGCGCGCATGCAGCCGGCGACGGCGCGCTTGAATGGCTCTTGCGGCGCCTCGCCCTTTTGCGGCGGCTTACGATTGCTCGATGTCATGCTCATTGCGGATTCTTTGCGATCAGCTCAACGCCACGTTGACGGTGCTCTCCGGCAGTTCCTGTCCGAAGGCGCGCTGGTAGAACTCGGCGACCAGCGCACGCTCCAGTTCGTCGCACTTGTTGAGGAAGGTGAGACGGAAGGCAAAACCGATATCCTTGAAGATGTCGGCATTCTCGGCCCAGGTGATGACCGTGCGCGGGCTCATGACGGTGGAAAGATCGCCGGACATGAAGGCGTTGCGCGTGAGGTCGGCGACGCGCACCATCTTGCTGACGATGTCGCGGCCTTCCTTGTTGCGGTAATGCACCGCCTTGGCGAGCACGATCTCGCATTCGGTGTCGTGCGGCAGATAGTTCAGCACCGTCACGATCGACCAGCGGTCCATCTGCGCCTGATTGATCTGCTGGGTGCCGTGATAAAGGCCGGACGTATCGCCGAGACCGATCGTGTTCGCGGTGGCGAACAGGCGGAAGGCGGCATGCGGGCGAATCACGCGGCTCTGGTCGAGCAGGGTCAGGCGGCCCGAGGATTCCAGCACGCGCTGAATGACGAACATCACGTCCGGGCGACCGGCGTCGTACTCGTCGAACACGAGCGCAATATTGTTCTGATAGGCCCAGGGCAGAATGCCGTCGCGGAATTCCGTGATCTGTTTGCCTTCCTTCAGAACGATCGCGTCCTTGCCGACGAGGTCGATGCGCGAGACGTGGCTGTCGAGGTTGATACGCACGCAGGGCCAATTCAGCCGCGCAGCGACCTGCTCGATATGGGTCGATTTACCGGTGCCGTGATAACCGGTCACCATCACGCGGCGATTGCGCGCGAATCCGGCCACGATCGCCAGCGTCGTCTGCGGATCGAACACATAGGCTTCGTCGAGCTCCGGCACATGTTCGCTCGGCTGCGAAAAGGCCGGGATTTCCATATCCGAGTTGATGTTGAAGAGTTTGCGGACCGACACCTTCTTGTCCGGGAGGGCGGCTGACTTTTCTCTTGAGCTATCCATTACTCCTCCGCGCCCGCACCTTGGTCGTGCGGGCATTGGTTCTTTCGGCCATCTGGTTCCCTGGGGCACCGCGACAAGCCATGGGGCGGCAATCTTCCGGCCGAAAACGACAGAAGGGTTCAAAACTCAGGCGAGCTTTGCTGACCGCAACTGTTTATAGGCGTGGATGATCTCGCGCAATTTCTCCTCCTGGGACCGGTCGCCGCCATTGGCGTCCGGGTGGAGGCGTTTAACGAGTTCCTTGTAGCGCGCCCGAATGGTTTGCGCATCAACGGATTCGTCGAGTCCGAGAACCGCCAGCGCGCGACGTGCGGCGATGCCGATCCGGCTCGAAGGTGGCGGCGGCGCGCCAGCGCGTCGGCGGGCGCGGCGATAGGTGAACATGGGATCGGCCGCAGCGGCTCCCGGCGCGCCGCCCTGATCGCCCTGACGGGCCCCCATGGTCCAGGTCGGGCGGTGCCCGATGACCGCCTCCTTCTGGAAACTGGCGACGTCATCGTCCGTCATCCCCTTGAAATAATTGTAGGACTGGTTGTACTCCCGGACATGGCCGAGGCAGAAACAGAAGAACTGCCCCTCCCGTAACCGTCCCTTTGGCGCACGGTGTTCGCCGGGATTTCCGCAGCCCGGATGATCGCAGCGCGGGCCGGACGGGTCCGGACGCGGCTGCTCGTCCGGCTTGACCCGGATTCGATCGAAGAACGGCGAGTTGAGATTCATCCTGCGATCTTTAGGTCTCCGGCTGGAGAGCGGCAAGCGCCTCCGCCGAAATGGGCTGCGAAATATCCGGCTTGCCCCAAGTGGGCTGCGCGGGCATGAGTTTTCATCCGGTCTCGACCGGCGAATAGCCGAGGTTGAAGCATGAGTATCAAGGAACGTATAAGCGCCAGGCTGACTGCGGGTCTCGCCCCGGAAAGTCTCGACGTCATCGACGACTCAGCAAAGCATGCCGGCCACCAGTTCCATCCGGGCGGGGTGGAGCCGCGCGGCGAAACCCATTTCACTGTCAAAGTGGTGTCGGCAGCCTTCGCGGGCAAGAGCCGTATAGCCCGGCATCGCCTTGTGAACGAGCTGCTGGCGCAGGAAATTGCGGATGGCGTGCATGCGCTAGCCATCGTTGCGAAAGCGCCGGGGGAGTGACATTTGGAAATTATCGCCGAAATTCTTTTTTCGATTCTCGGCGCTGTGGTGGAATTCGTATTCAGTATCGCATTCCAGATCGTTGCCGAGTTTTTCGCTCATATCTTTGGCTATTCCCGTGCGAAGGGAAAGCCATTGTCGGCGACAATGATGCGCGTTGCGGCCGTCGCTGCTTATGTATTCGGTGGTGTACTTGCGGGATTCCTGAGCCTTTGGCTCGCGCCGAAGCTGATGCTCGACCAAAATTGGCAACGTATCGTCAATTTGCTGCTGATGCCGGTAGTCGTCGGTTTGTCGATGCAAATGTGGGACAACTGGAAATATCAATCCGGCAAGCCGGCGTCCGCTCTTCCCGGCTTTGCGCGCGGTTATTTGTTTGCGTTGGTTATGACGGGCGTGCGCTTAATCTGGGGCAAATCATAGCTAACGCGTTCGTGCAAATCAGCGTTTGTCCGCAGCCGTTTTTGTGGATGAGGCGTCGTTCCCATCGGCCTCGAGCGGGGCGTCGTAAACATCGCGGAAGCAAAGCATATCGCCGATCTTGCGTTCGTTGTGATTGGGGAAACCGCAGGCCGGCGCGAAGTCCGTCGCATCGCGATAGGTGCCGAACAGCCGGTCCCATATGGGAAGGTCGGAGAAATTGAAACGATGGACATCGCGCTCGTGATGGATCGAATGCAATTCCGGCGTTTGGATGATGTAGCGGGCCCACGAGGGCGTACGCAGATTCGCGTGATAAAAATATTCGCCGGTCGCCGCGAAAAAGTTGAACCAGATCGCGCCCTCGATGGATACGCCGCAGAAAAGATAGAGCACGACGGCGGCGAGCAGCGCGTCGGAAAAGATTTCGACGGGATGCTTGTAGAAGGAAGTGAGCGCCTCGATGCGCGCGGGCGAATGATGGATCTGGTGAAACACCTGCCAGAAGCCCGAAGCGTGGCGCAGGCGGTGCCACCAGTAGAAAAAGAAAGACCCGACGAACCAGCCGATGAAGCCTTCCAGTACGGGCATTTTGAGCGCAGACAGATTTAGCAGAGATATGCCGCCCGCGAGCTTGATCCACAGATTATTGGTCGCCACTGTGATAGCAAGCTGAAATCCGTTAAAGAGCAGCGCACGCGCATACCAGCCCGGCGCGTTCGGCAGTTCCCGTCCCGGCCAAATCCGTTCCGCCGCCAAAAACAGCAATGTGACGGCAAGCGTCAAGATCATGGGAAGTGTGAACAGCATGTCGCCCGCCAATATTGAACCTTGCGGCAGTGTATCGATGCCAGAACTATCTGTAGTGCGTAACCGCACCCGCGCTCATGCTCTCGAGCACCTTCGCAATGCACAATACGACATGCTTAACAAGGTCTTGCTACGGGGTTAAGCTGGTCATCAAAGAGGGAGGATGACATGATCTTTACCCGGCGCAGTTTGATGCGCGGTAGCGCCGTAACCATTGCCGGTCTTGCTTCGCCGAGCATCCTCCGCGCGCAATCGGCCGCTGATTTTCCCAATCGCGAGATCATAGCGATGTGCGGCTTTCCGCCGGGCTCGTTCAACGACGTCATCGTGCGCGTCTTCACCAACAAATTGCAAGCGCATACGGGCAAGACGATCATCGTGCAGAACAGGCCCGGTGCTTTTGCCAACATCGCCACGGAAGCAGTCGCGCGCGCAAAGCCCGACGGACACACGATTTATCTATCTGGCAGTTCGGCGCTGGCTGCTGCGCCGCACATCTTCAAGAAGATCAATTTCGATCCGGTCCAGGATTTCACTTATGTCTCGACTCTCGCGACGATCAGCTTCGTCCTGCTGGTCGATGCGCAGAAGCCGCTTCATTCGGTCGCAGACCTGACCAGACACATGAAAGCCAAGGGCAAAGGCGCCTATGCTTCGGCGAGCCTGACGAGCCATGTCGCATCGGAACTCTACAGGCATATCGCCGGATTCGACGCCGACCTCGTCAACTACCGCACGACTGTGAATTCGATGAACGATCTTCTGGGCGGGCAGATCGACTTCACCTTCGCGAGTTCGTCCTTCGGGCTGGAGCAGCAGGCAGCAGGCCGGCTGCGTATTCTTGCCATGACCGGCACGAAGCGCATGGAATCGGTGCCGGGCGTTCCCACCATGGTCGAGCAGGGCGTCCCCGGCTTCGACCTCGACGACTTCTGGATTGTGTCCGTTCCGGCGAAGACGCCCCCGGCCATCGTCGCGAAGCTGGAGCAATGGTTCGGCGAAATCGTCGCTACGGACGAAGTGAAGCAATCGCTTCTGCGCATAGGGCTCGATCCGCTGCCGGGAAGCGCGGCGGTTGCCCGCGAAAAGATGGCGGCGCAGACGGCCGCGTGGAAGCGGCTGGTCGAGATTGCGAAAGTTGAGAAGATGTAAGGCCTTTGCCTTCACCCGTAGAAATGCGGTAGCGCGCCAGCCCCCTCCAAAAGGCCCAATCCGCCGCACCCCGGTTTAGGTTGCGAAGCACAAAAGCCTGTGATAACCGAACCGCGCCTTCGGGGCCCGGGCTGCTTGCGGCTATTCCGGGTTTCGTTTCCTGACAGATCGCTATGCATGCGCAGCCCTTCGGGCCGCACCGTCTTGAAGCGTGATCTTTCAGAATTTTGCCGCTGCAGGGGCCGTAACATTGGCTGGGGAAGACTCAATAGTATCGGGAATGGCCGGGCGCTACGCGCTGGCGCTTTTCGAACTGGCTCGTGATCGCAAGGCGATTGATGCTGTCGCTGCCGATCTTAATATATTCAATGGCTTGGTTGCCGAGAGCGCCGATCTTCAGCGTCTCGTGAGGAGCCCGGTCTTTACGGCCGAAGAGCAGACCAAGGCTCTTGGCGCGATCCTCGACAAGGCCGGCATCGGCGGCGTCGCGGCCAACTTCCTCAAGCTCGTCGCCAACAAGCGCCGGCTGTTTGCCATCGGCGACATGATCGCCGGCTTCGGCAAGCTCGTGGACCGCGAAAAGGGTGTCACGCGTGCCGAGGTCACCGTCGCCGAGCCGCTGAACGATTCTCATACACAAGCGCTGAAAGCGGCGCTCGCAGAAGTCTCCGGCGGCAAGTCCGTCGAGGTCGATGTCAAGGTCGACCCCGCCATTATCGGCGGCCTCGTCGTGAAGCTCGGCTCACGCATGGTCGACTCGTCGCTGAGAACCAAACTCAATTCAATCCGCACACGAATGAAAGAGGTCGGCTGATGGATATCCGCGCCGCAGAAATTTCTGCGATTCTCAAGAACGAGATCGCCAATTTCGGCAATGAAGCTGAAGTCACCGAAGTCGGCCAGGTGCTGTCGGTCGGCGACGGTATCGCCCGCGTCTATGGCCTCGACAATGTCCAGGCCGGTGAAATGGTCGAATTCGAGAACGGCATCCGCGGGATGGCGCTCAATCTCGAAAGCGACAACGTCGGTATCGTTATTTTCGGCTCCGACCGCGATATTAAAGAAGGCCAGACGGTCAAGCGGACCGGCGCCATCGTCGACGTGCCGGTCGGCAAGGAAATGCTAGGACGCGTCGTCGACGCCCTCGGCAACCCGATCGACGGCAAGGGCCCGATCAAGGCTGCCAAGCGCGCCCGCGTGGACGTGAAAGCGCCTGGCATCATTCCCCGCAAGTCGGTGCATGAGCCGATGGCGACCGGCCTCAAGGCCGTCGACGCGCTGATCCCGATCGGCCGCGGCCAGCGCGAACTGATCATCGGCGACCGTCAGACCGGCAAGACCGCCGTCGCGCTCGACGCGATCCTGAACCAGAAGCCGCTGAACCAGTCGACCGACGAACACGTCAAGCTCTATTGCGTGTATGTCGCCATCGGCCAGAAGCGCTCCACCGTCGCCCAGTTCGTGAAGGTGCTCGAGGAACAGGGCGCGCTGGAATATTCTATCGTCGTCGCCGCCACGGCGTCGGATCCCGCCCCGATGCAGTTCCTCGCGCCGTTCGCCGGCTGCGCCATGGGCGAATATTTCCGCGACAACGGCATGCACGCGCTGATCATCTATGACGATCTGTCGAAGCAGGCCGTTGCGTACCGCCAGATGTCTCTGCTGCTGCGCCGCCCGCCGGGCCGCGAAGCCTATCCCGGCGACGTCTTCTACCTCCACTCCCGCCTGCTCGAGCGCGCCGCCAAGCTCAATGACGACAACGGCAAAGGCTCGCTGACGGCGCTGCCGGTCATCGAGACGCAGGCCAATGACGTGTCGGCCTATATCCCGACCAACGTGATCTCGATCACCGATGGCCAGATATTCCTCGAAACCGACCTGTTCTACCAGGGCATCCGCCCGGCGGTGAACGTTGGTCTGTCCGTGTCGCGCGTCGGTTCGTCGGCGCAGACCAAGGCGATGAAAAAGGTCGCCGGCAAGATCAAGGGCGAACTCGCCCAGTATCGCGAAATGGCCGCCTTCGCGCAGTTCGGCTCCGATCTCGACGCCACGACGCAGCGCCTGCTGAATCGCGGCTCGCGCCTCACCGAGCTCCTCAAGCAGGCGCAGTTCGCGCCGCTGAAGATGGAAGAGCAGGTCTGCGTGATCTGGGCCGGGACCAACGGCTTCCTCGATCCGCTGCCTGTCAACCGCGTGCGCGCTTTCGAGGATGGCCTGCTGGCGCTTCTGCGCAGCAAGCACAACGACATCCTCGAGGACATCCGCAATACGCGCGATCTGTCGTCGGACACCGAGGGCAAGCTGCGTGCGGTGGTTCAGGAACACGCCAAGAATTTCGCCTGATCCGAATCTGGTGATGAGAGCCTGCATTTCGGTTGCTTGCCGGGATGGGGGAACAGAGAGACCTAAATGGCTTCGTTAAAGGACCTGCGGACCCGCATCTCGTCCGTGAAGGCGACCCAGAAGATCACCAAGGCCATGCAGATGGTGGCCGCTGCGAAGCTGCGCCGGGCGCAGATGGCGGCCGAAGCGGCACGCCCCTATGCCGAGCGCATGAGCGCGGTGCTGGCCAACGTCGCGGGCGGCATGGCCGGCGGCGGTCCGGCCCTCCTCGCCGGCAACGGCAAGGATCAGGTGCATCTTCTCGTCGTCTGCACCGCGGAGCGCGGTCTCTGCGGCGCTTTCAACTCGTCCATCGTCCGTCTGGCGCGCGAGCACATTCATCGCTTGCAGGGTCAGGGCAAGACCGTGAAGATCATCTGCGTCGGCAAGAAGGGCTACGATCAGCTTCGCCGCCAGTTCAGTTCACAGATCATCGACCTGATCGATTTGCGCGCTGTACGCCAGCTGTCCTTCGGCGATGCCGACGCGATTGCGCGAAAGATCATCGCACGGTTCGCGGAAGGCGAGTTCGACGTCGCGACCCTGTTCTTCTCGCGTTTCCGTTCCGTCATCGCGCAGATCCCCACGGCGCAGCAGGTCATCCCTGCACAGATCGAGGGGGGCGCGGCGACATCGGCTTCTTACGAATACGAGCCGGGCGAAGACGAAATTCTCGAAACGCTTCTGCCTCGCAACATCTCGGTTCAGGTGTTCCGGGCGCTGCTTGAAAATGCAGCATCCGAACAGGGCGCGCGCATGAGTTCGATGGACAATGCGACTCGTAACGCAGGCGAGATGATCAGAAAGCAAACGATCGTCTACAATCGCACGCGTCAGGCGCAAATCACCAAGGAACTCATCGAAATCATTTCGGGCGCGGAAGCGCTCTGACCCCATCGCCGTGCGCGAAAGCGCCAACGCAATTCGCAAAGTGAGGACGTAACATGGCATCCGATAACAAGTCCGTCGGCCGCATCACCCAGGTCATCGGCGCCGTCGTCGACGTGAAGTTCGACGGGCACCTGCCGGAAATTCTGAACGCGCTCGAAACGACGAACCAGGGCAACCGCCTCGTGCTCGAGGTCGCGCAGCATCTCGGCGAATCCTCGGTGCGCTGCATCGCCATGGACTCATCCGAAGGCCTGGTGCGCGGTCAACAAGTCACGGATACGGGCGCGCCGATCATGGTGCCTGTTGGCGAAGGCTGCCTCGGCCGCATCATGAACGTCATCGGCGAGCCGGTTGACGAAGCCGGACCGATTGCCTCTTCGGGTTCGCGCGCCATCCACCAGCCTGCGCCAAGCTATGCCGATCAGGCGACCGAAGCGCAGATCCTCGAAACCGGCATCAAGGTCGTCGATCTTCTGGCCCCTTACGCCAAGGGCGGCAAGATCGGCTTGTTCGGCGGTGCTGGCGTCGGCAAGACCGTTCTGATCATGGAACTCATCAATAACGTCGCGAAGGCGCACGGCGGCTATTCCGTGTTCGCCGGCGTCGGCGAGCGCACGCGCGAAGGCAACGACCTCTATCACGAAATGATCGAGGGCGGCGTCAACAAGCATGGCGGCGGCGCTGGCTCCAAATGCGCGCTCGTCTATGGTCAGATGAACGAGCCTCCGGGCGCGCGCATGCGCGTTGCCCTTTCCGGGCTGACGGTCGCAGAAGACTTCCGCGACAAGGGCCAGGACGTGCTGTTCTTCGTCGACAACATCTTCCGCTTCACGCAGGCCGGCTCGGAAGTGTCCGCCCTGCTCGGCCGCATTCCCTCCGCCGTGGGCTATCAGCCCACTCTCGCCACCGACATGGGCCAGATGCAGGAACGCATCACCACCACGAACAAGGGTTCGATCACCTCGGTGCAGGCGATTTACGTCCCGGCCGACGACTTGACCGACCCGGCGCCTGCCACGTCCTTCGCCCACCTGGACGCAACGACCGTGCTCAACCGCTCTATCGCGGAAAAAGGCATCTATCCCGCCGTCGATCCGCTCGACTCGACATCGCGCATGATGTCGCCGCTGGTGATCGGCGAAGAGCATTACAACGTCGCACGTCAGGTGCAGCAGGTGCTCCAGCGCTACAAGGCGCTGCAGGACATCATCGCGATTCTGGGCATGGACGAACTCTCCGAAGAGGACAAGGTCGCCGTCGCCCGCGCCCGCAAGATCGAGCGCTTTCTGTCGCAGCCCTTCCACGTCGCGGAAGTGTTTACGGGATCGCCCGGCAAGCTCGTGTCGCTCGCCGACACGATCAAGGGCTTCAAGGGTCTGGTCGAAGGTCAGTACGACCACCTGCCGGAAGCGGCCTTCTACATGGTCGGCACAATTGAAGAAGCCGTCGAGAAGGCGCAGCGTCTGGCGGCGGAAGCGGCTTAATCAGCGAATGGGGAATGGCGAATAGCCGATAGGCCAAAACCCTATTCGCAACTCGCTACTCACTACTCGCCACGGAGAATCCCATGGCTGCATTCCACTTCGAACTCGTCTCGCCGGAGAAGCTTCTTTTCTCTGGCGATGTCGAATCGGTTGTCGTTCCCGGAAGCGACGGTCAATTCACGGTCATGAAGGATCATGCGCCGGTCATGACGACCATGCGCCCGGGAGTCGTGGACGTGAATGAATCGGGATCGAAGGCGCTGCGTCTTTTTGTGCGCGGCGGCTTTGCCGACGTGAGCGCCAGCGGCCTCACGATCCTTGCGGAGCAGGCTATTCCGCTCGAACAACTCAATGCGGAAGACATCGCGCGCGAGATCGGCAATGCCGAAGAGGATGTCTCCGACGCCTCGACGGACGATGCACGCAACGCCGCTCAGGAGCGGCTCGACCAGCTGCGCGAACTGCGTGCGGCGCTGGGCATCTGACGTTCGTTGTCATCGAAGCGAATACGCCCGATAGCTTACCGAGCAATTATAAAAGCCCCGCCGCGTGCGGGGCTTTTTGCTGTTCGTAGGCTAGGCTGGTCAAGAGAGAGCGAAAAGAAAAACCTCGGCATGAACCGGGGCTTTCTGTTTTCAGCTATCGAACTGCGGGAACTTCATTCGCCCGCGGGCACTTCGCCGGGTACCGGACGTTCGCCGCCGGCCTCGTCAGCTCCACCCTCGCCAGCGCGCGGACGGCGACGGCGGCGATTGCGGAGATGGAAGTTGGCATTCTCGTGCTCGGCGTCAAATGGCGCTCCGCCTGCCGCTGGAGGCGTCGAGGGCTGCGCTTCGACAACCGGCGTGACGGGACGCCCGCCCGTAATGAAAGCGGGGAGCGCAGCCACGGGCTGCGGTTCGTCCTGCGCCATGGGCGGCTCGGTCATGACCGGAGCGGGACGTGGGTTGTTGAAGTTGCGGTCGCGCTGCGGGCGATTGTCGCGGAAATCGCGCCGCGGCTGATACCCTTCCGGCCGGTCCTGACGGTCCTGCCTCTCATGCCGATCCGGCCTTGGTCCGCGATCCTGCTGCATCGGCCGGTCCATCTGCGGCTGCCGATCCATTTGCGGCGGACGATCCATCTGAGGTTGCCGCTCCTGAAAAGGCTGCGGCTGATGGGCGAAGTTGGGCTGGGGCTGATTAAAGTTCGGCTGATTGCGCTCGAACGGCGAGGCGAAACGGTCGGGAATGTCGTTGTCGTCGTCCTCGTCGGACTCTTCGTTCTCGGGAGCTGCCTCGCCGGGCGGGCGGATGTAGCCCGCCTGTTGCTGTTGCTGCGCCTGCATGGCCGCCGCAATCAACCTGAAATAGTGCTCGGCATGCTGCAGATAGCTTTCCGCCATCACGGGATCGCCCGACGACTGGGCGTCGCGCGCAAGTTGCAGATACTTTTCCGCGACATGTTGCGCGGTGCCGCGCACTTTCACATCCGGGCCGTTTGACTCGTAGCTGCGCGTCAAGGGGTTCGGGCCCTTGCGATTATTGTTGTTGCGGCCACGCATGCGCTTGTTTTGACCTGGTCTCATCTAACAACCCTAGTTATTGGGCAGCGCGAATAAAGCGCTGACCCTCCCGGCCACGCAACGGGGTCTCCGAAGCTCTGGGCCAGACCATTTTCGGTCGGGCGCCCGCAGGTGGTTATTTCATCTGATCCTTCAGTCTCTGCTGGGACCTGCCACGCAACCCGTGGCTCAGGCTGACCGGGTCATTCGATCCAACGGTCAAGTCTACCTGAAAAATCTCTCGCCAAACCGCCTTAGTGGAAATTCACACCCAAGCAGGACGATTACTGCGAGCAACCTAAAGGTTTTCGAGCCTCGCAACAAGGGGTTGCGGCACTATTCCCTGCGTTATAAGCGCCCGCAGGCAAAAATGATCCGGCTTGGTCACTTTTTTACAACGACGACCCGCGGATTGCCCCCGAGATCGCGATTCACCGCCTCTACCGTGAGGCCGAAGCCGGCCATGACCTCCGGAACGCTCTCGGCCTGATCGAATCCGATTTCCAGCAAGGCCAGACCATTTTCCGCGAGCCGTGCCCGGATCAGGGGACCGAGGCTTCGGTACGCGTCGAGGCCATCATTGCCGCCATCCAGCGCCACCCGCGGATCCCAATCGCGGACATCAGGCGACAGGCCAGCAATCGCGCCGGTTGCGATATAGGGCGGGTTCGAGACGATGATATCCCACGGCTCGTCTTCCGACAGGTCAGTCCAGTCGCCGCAGATGATTTCAGCGCGTTTCGCCAGGCCATGGCGTTCGATGTTCTCGTTCGCGATTGCACAGGCATCAGCTGAAATATCGACGCCTGATCCCGTGCTCGTCGGAAACTCCTGCAGCAGGGCGCAGAGAATGGCCCCCGAACCGGTCCCGAGGTCCAGAATGCGGAGAGGTTCATGTCGGCGGTGCGCCAATTTCTCCACGGCGATCTCGATCAGCAATTCGGTATCCGGACGCGGATCGAGGACGGCCTGCGAGACGAGAAACTCGCTCTTCCAGAAACTACGCTGGCCCAGAATCTTCGACACCGGTTCATGACTCAGGCGGCGGCGAAGATATCCGAGCAGGAGCTCCCGGGCCTCGCCGGAAATCGCTTTGCTCTCGCGCGCCAGCATGGCCGATGGCGACAGATTGCACGCCGCTGCCACGAGGCGGCGCGCGCTCGCACGCGGTTCGTTCACGCCCCCTTCCGCCAATATGCCGGCGGCTTGCGTCACGCACGCAGCTATCGGGGCGTTGATTGCAATGCGGGCAGACAGCGCCTGATCGTCGATGTCACTCAAGGCTTTGCGACATCATTCGGAACAGCCTCTGCCGGAAAGCGACGGGATCGGTCGGCGTCTCGCCTTCGATCATCCTGGCTTCGTCGAAAAGCATCCAGATCGCGTCTTCGATCGAAGTCTGGTCGCGCTTGTCCTGAAGATTTTGCGAAAGCTTTCTAACGAGTTCGTGCTGTGGATTGATTTCCAGCACCGGCTTCGACTTGTCTTGCAGACGTCCATGTTCCGCAAGGATCCGTTCGAGGCGGCGGTCCAGGGCCTTGTCGGACGCGACAAGGCATGCCGGGCTTTCCGACAGCTTGTCTGAAGTCCGCACGTCTTCCGCCACGTCGTTCAGCGTTTGCTTCGCAAAGGCCAAAAGCGTTGCAATCTGAGCGTCGTTCTCCGGCTTTTTCTCGTCTTCGTCTTTCTTTTCCCCGATGTCCTTGAGATCGGTTGCGCTCTGCGTAATCGACTTGAAAGGCTTTCCCTCGAACCCAAGGGCAGTCGTCGTCCAAAAGGCGTCGACGGGATCGCTGAGAATCAACACCTCAATGTCCCGCGCACGAAATCCTTCGAGCTGCGGGCTCGCATTGAGACGGCCCACGTCATCTCCGGCGATATAGTAGATCGCCGTCTGGTTCTGTTTCAGATCGGCGATGTAATCCTTGAGCGTGCGTACGGGCTCTGCCGATTTCGTGGTCGCGAAGCGCGCGACTTCGAAAATCTGGTCGCGGCGCTCGGCGTCCTCGTAAAGACCTTCCTTGATGACAGGACCGAAATTCTTCCAGATATCGGCGAAGCGTTCGGCATCGTTTTTTGCGAGGTGGGACAGTTCCTGCATGATGCGGTTCGTCACGGCCTTCTTGATGGCAGCAACGACAGGACTCTTTTGCACGAGTTCGCGTGAAACATTGAGCGGCACATCGGCAGCATCCACGACGATACGCACGAAGCGCAGCCACGCCGGCAGAAGATCGGCGTCTTCGGTTATCAGAACGCGCTTCACATAGAGCTTCGCGCGTCCCTTGCGGGCCGGATCGAACAGGTCGAGCGGGCGCGAGCCGGGAATGAAGGCGAGGACCGAATATTCGTTACGCCCTTCCGCTTTCCAGTGAACGGTCAGAGCGGGCTCGTCGAACTGCCGTGCGAGATCGCGATAGAATTCCGTATATTCCTCTGTCGTGATCGCGCTCTTGGGCCGGCTCCAGAGCGCTGCGCCGTCGGCGATGCGGCGCGTGTCTCCGTCTTTCTTCTCGACGAGATCGATGGGAACCTGGATCGCTGCGGAGTGTTCGCGAATGATGGATTCCAGACGATAGCTTTCCAGAAACTCCTTCGCGTCGGACTTGATGTGAAGCACGATCCGGGCGCCGCTGAAGGGCATATCCACACCGGATTTCTCTATCCGGTAAGAGCCGCCGCCGTTCGAAGACCACTTCCAGACTTCATCGCTGCCTGCGCGGCGCGAAATCACGTCGACATTGTCGGCGACGATGAACGCGGAATAGAAGCCGACGCCGAACTGGCCGATCAGGCTGCTATCGATGGCGTCGCGTGGCGCCTCGTCCGCTGTCTCCTCACCGGACTTCTTGTTGCCGTGTCGGTCGAGAAAGTCGCGCGTTCCCGAATGAGCAATGGTGCCCAGCGCCTTGATCATCTCTTCGCGGCTCATGCCGATACCGTTGTCAGAGATTGTCAGCGTCGAGGCCTCGGCATCCGGCTCAATGCGGATGGCAAAGCCGTTTTCTCCCGGCAGCAGCGCGGCATTCGAAATGCCCTCGAACCGCAGCTTCTCGCAGGCGTCGGCGGCATTCGAAATCAGCTCGCGCAGAAATATAGAACGGTCGGAATAGACCGAATGCACCATCATGTGCAGAAGGCGCGCCACGTCCGCCTGGAAGGCATGTGTTTCCTCGCGGGAGGCGCTAACGGTTTCGTCGCCCAAAGCCACGTGAATCCCTCATTTTGCTGGTGATATGCGTATGGACAATGCCATCGCCGATATCGCGGCTCACCGGCACGGATTCAAGAGGTAAAAAAGCCCATAAAAAAGGGCCGGCGGGAAACTCAACCGCCGGCCCTTGTTGCCTCTGTTCCTGCGAACTGGTCCGTGTCGGCGTCTCCCAGGGGGCTGGGGGGCTGACGAAATCCGGAAGAAACCTCTCCGGACCTAGGAAGCAACTATCGAACTATAGCCCTGTGATAGCGGCCCCGTTTTGACGCGAAGTTGGCGAAACTGTGGACTCTTGGCCTTTGCCGGAGGGCTCTGAAGCTTGCATCGGACCATTGATCGGGCAATGATCCGAGTCGGAGGTTTGATGGACGATCTGGAGCCGATTGATATCCGGGCCGCGCGCGAAGCCTTGGCGCTCCGGAGCGCGAAGGCGTCACAAGGAGGCCCGGTACAAAGCCAGCCAGCAACAGGGGCCGGACGCATCGGGCCTGTCAACGTCAATTTCGACCGGCATGAGCTGCGCGAAATCCTGAACCTCTATGGTCGCAAGGTGGCGGAGGGCGAGTGGCGCGACTATGCCATCGACTTCACCCCGACTCTGGCCGTGTTCTCGGTCTTCAGACGCACGTCTGAGATGCCGCTTTACCGGATCGAGAAAAATCCGAAGCTCGCCAAACGGCAGGGCATGTATTCCGTGGTGACGCCGACGGGGCTTATCCTCAAGCGCGGACACGAATTGGCCAAGGTGATCGCGGTGCTGGAAAAGAAGCTGAAGGTCGTCTGACATTTCAAAGTTATCGACGAAAAAACCCCGCATCGCTGCGGGGTTTTCCGTTTCTTTGCTTGAGCCGGAGATTACTCGCGGCTGCCCGTCAGCGACAGGATGAACTGGAACATGTTGACGAAGTTCAGGTAGAGCGACAGCGCGCCCATCACCGAAGACTTCTGCATCAGTTCGCCATCATGCGCGACGTAGTCGTATTCTTCCTTCAGGCGCTGCGTATCCCAGGCGGTAAGGCCTGCGAAGATCAGGACGCCGATGCCGCTGATCGCGAAGTGAAGCGCGGGCGACTTCAGGAAGATGTTGACCACCATTGCGACAATGAGACCGATCAGGCCCATCATCAGGAAGTTGCCAAAGCCCGACAGGCTACGCTTGGTCGTGTAGCCATAGAGACTCAGGCTGGCGAAGGCGACCGTCGTGGCCAGCAGGGCCGTGATGATGCTTCCCGCCTTGAAGACGAAGCCGATCGCGCCAAGCGAAAGGCCCATCGCCGCCGCGAAAGCCCAGAACGTGCCGAGCAGAGCGCCATAGCTCATCCGGTCGAACCGCCAGGACAGGATGAACACGAAGGCCAGCGGGGCCAGCATGATCACCCACTTGAGCGGCGTTTGATAAAGCAGCGTCCGCGCCGGGCCGCCAATCATATAGATGCCAAGGGCCACCAGCGCGGAGATCGCCAGACCCAGCGTCATGTGATTGTAGATGCCGAGCATATAGGAGCGGAGCCCCTGATCGATCTCGGCTGCGGTGCCGGCACGGGCTACGCTGGAGCCCCAACGGGCGGATGCGTTGCGATCGTAGTCGGACATGTTTCCCTCTCTGTCCCTCTCTGGACCAGTTCCTGTCTGCCACCGGTAGCCGGTGCAGGCCAGACAGACTGCAGAAATATGTATGGTCTTGCCCCCTTCGGCAAGGGGTGGAATTACGGAATCGCACTTGCCGGAGACTTGCTGCGGCGGCCAGAAGTTTAATGAAACTTTCGTGAAGTCAGTACGCTACCGGCTCCGCAGTCGCGCGGCTGGACTTTGTCCCAGAGCGCGCCAGGTGCCGGCAAGGCCCAGCACGACAACGATCAGGAGCGACAGCAGGGTGGTTTGAACCGCGTTCGACCAGTCTATTTCAAAGGTCTCCACCCTCAGAACACGGTCAAGGATGACCCAGGCCGTGATCGAACCTGCAATCAGGGCAAAAAGGGCCGTGACCACGCCGAGCAAGGTGAACTCGATCAACAGTGCTCCGATCAGCCGGCCCCGCGTTGCGCCCAAGACCTTCAGCACGACCGTATCGTAAATGCGCGCGCTCTGCCCTGCTGCAAGAGCCCCGGCGAGAACGAGGATCGAGGCAATCAGGGCAACCACGGTGGCGCTGCGGATGGCAAAGCCAAGCTGCCGCGCTATGGCCGCGACGGCATCGAGCGTTTCCTTGAGCCTGACCGTCGAAATCGTCGGGAAGGCAGAGGCCAGTTCGCCGACAAGTTTGATTTCTTCTGAATTTTTGCCGCCGTCCGGAAACGTGGCTGTCGCAATCGAAGCATAGGGCGCGCCGCGGAACGTCGCGGGCGTAAAGACGAAAACGAAATTGATGCCGTAGCTGCGCCAGTTCACTTCGCGAAGATTGGCGATCTCCGCGGTGATGTTCCGGCCGAGGATGTTGAGCGAGACCGTGTCGCCGAGTTTCAGGCCGAGTCCTTCGGCTGCTTCCGCTTCGATCGACACCAGCGGCGGGCCACTATAGTCGGCAGGCCACCATTTCCCGCCAACGAGACGCGAGCCTGCGGGAATTTCGCTCGCGAAAGTGATGCCGCGATCGCCTTCGAGCACCCAGGCGACATTTTCGCGGGCGCGCACGGATTTTGCTTCGACGCCATTCACCTGCGTAACGCGTCCGCGAAGCATTGGCGCCATCTCGATTGTCGCCTGCGGAATTCTCTCTTTCAGGAATGAAGAGAACTTTTCCGACTGGGCCGACTGGATGTCGGTGAAGAAGAAGCTTGGAGTTTGGCCGGGAATACCTTGTCGCAAGGGCTCGCGCAGATTGCTGTCGATGACCGAAAGAGTGACAAACAAGGAAAGTCCGAGACCCACCGAAGCGATGACCGGACGCGTCAACGCGCCGGGACGTCCAAGATTGGCGATCGCAAGACGCCATTGAATTCGCTTCGCATGGGGCAAACGCCGCACGCCCCAGGCAACGGCAAAACCAATGGCGTGCAGGCTTGCGAGAATGAGCGCCGCCGCCGAGACGAAGATGATTGCGCTGCGCCTGTCGGTCGCAGTCGCCATGATCACGACGATGAAAACGAGCGACAATGCGCCAATCATAACCTTGTATGAAAGTCGAAGCGAAACCTTCTCTTGCCGGAATTCGTCGCGGAAGAGCGTCGAGACGGGCGTATCGTGCACCTGCCCGAGCGGCGCCAGCGAAAACAGGATCGCAGCCAGAAACCCATAGGCGATGCCGAGCGCGATTTCGGAGACGTGAATCGAAGGCACAAAAGGCACAGGCATGATCGCGCCGAATGCGCCCGATATCATATACGGCAGCGCGATTCCCACCACGAGGCCGATGGCGATGCCGATCGCCGCGGCGACGAGAACTTCGGTCATCGACACGAGAAAGACATAGGAGCCGCTCGCACCCAGCGCTTTCAGGACGGCGAAATCCGCTCGTTTGCGATTGACGAAACCGCGCACGGCATTGGCGATGCCGATCCCGCCAATGATGAGCGCTGTCAGCCCAATGAGCGTAAGGAATTGCGTGAAGCGTTCGAGATTACGCGAAAAGTTGGGCGAGATGCGTTCGCGGGTTGCGACGCGCCAGCCTGCATCCGGGAATTTCTGCTCGGTCGCTTTCGTAAAGTTTTCGACTGCCTGTTGCGAAGCTGGCGCTGTTCCGGCGGGAGCGCGTTGTTCCGGCAACTTCACGCGATAGGTCCAACGCACCAGCGAACCGGGTTGAACGAGGCCGCTCGAACGCAGCGCTTCGATCGACATGATGACGCGCGGCCCGAGACTGAACCCACCCGCCAACTTGTCTGGCTCCGACTTAACGATGCCGCGCCAAATAAAGCGCGCATCGCCGATCATCAGACTGTCGCCGACTTTCAATTCCAGTCGCGCAGCAAGCGCTTCGTCTCCGGCGATGCCGAAAACATCGCCGCTCCGACGCAGGACTTGCTGCATGTCTGCCGCTGGCGGATCGAGAACAGCGGACCCTATCGATGGATAGGCATCGTCGACGGCTTTGATTTCCACCAGCAACGCGCCGCTCTTGTCCCGGCGCGCCATGGCGCGCATGCCAGCTATTACCGATACTTCTCCATTTTGAGCGAACCACGCACGCTCATCGCTGCCAATCTCGCGCAGCACAGTCGAGAAGCTGGCGTCGCCGCCAAGTATGCGCTGACCTTCGCGTGACAGGCTCTCGACCAGGCTGCGAGCCGTCGAACCAACGCCCACAATTGCGGTAACGCCAAGGATGATGCAGGCGATGAAAACGCGGAAGCCCGCGAGCCCGCCCTTGAGATCGCGAAAGGCTAGGCGAAGCGGCAGGCCGAGGAAACTCGAGACGCGATTCATGCGCGCGCCTGCATTTCGCCCGCGAGTGGCGTGGCATTTTCCGTGATTGCATCGATCTTGCCGGATCTGATGCGAATCGTCCTGTCGCAGCGCGATGCGAGAGCGGCATCATGTGTCACGAGCACGAGTGTCGCGCCGCGCTTGGCCTTGAGGTCGAAGATGAGATCCATGATGGTTTTGCCGTTCTCCTCGTCGAGATTTCCCGTCGGTTCGTCGGCGATGAGAATTTTTGGGTCCGGAGCAAGAGCGCGCGCGATGGCGACCCGCTGCTGCTCGCCGCCCGAGAGTTGCGAGGGATAATGACTGGCGCGGGAGGCAAGGCCCACAGCCGCAAGTTCGCGCGCTGCCTTGCCGAAGGGATCGGACTTTCCTGACAGCTCAAGCGGGATCGCCACATTCTCAAGCGCGGTCATCGTGGGGATCAGGTGAAACGACTGGAAGACGATGCCGATATGCGCGCCACGAAACCGCGCGAGATCGTCCTCGTCCAGCCTGGTGGTATCCGTCTCCCCGATCTTCAGGCTGCCCGCGTTGGGCTTTTCGAGCCCCGCCAGCGTCATCAGGAGCGTGGATTTCCCGGAGCCGGACGGGCCGACAAGGCCAAGGGCTTCGCCCTTGCGGACATCGAAGGAAATGTCGCGAAGTATGTGAACCCGCGCTTCGCCGGCACCGAGACTGAGGTCCAGCCCTCGGGCTTCGATGATGTGAGAATTCATGAATTGCTATCCGTCGAAGCTGTCATATCTGTGGGAGTGCCAAGGGCGGTGTAACGGCCATATGGTGCTGTGACGGCCGTTGCGCCAGCGTAAAGTCGTTTGGGAAACTTCGGAACAAATCATGAAATCCGTTTTCGCATCTTGGGTCGTCGGCTTGTGCCTCACAGTTTTCATGGCTTTTTCGGCCTTTGCACAAGCGAAGCCCCTACGGATCCTCGCCCTCGGCGACAGCCTCACGGCCGGATACGGGTTGCCGGGGGAACAGTCTTTCACATCCGTCTTGCAGCGGGCGCTGACGTCAGCCGGTTACGAAAATGTGATCGTCAACAATGCCGGTGTCTCCGGCGACACGTCCACGGGCGGGCTCGCGCGCCTCGACTGGGCCTTGGGTGAGGGCGCGGACGCCGCCATCGTCGAACTTGGCGCGAACGATATGTTGCGCGGGATCAATCCGGCCGAAACGGAAAAGGCGCTTGATGCGATTCTGACCAAATTTTCTGAGAGGGGGATTCCCGTCTTGCTTGCAGGGATGGTGGCGGCGCCGGGAATGGGTAGGGATTACGAGGGGCAGTTCAATTCCATCTTCGCGCGCCTGTCGGAAAAGCACGGCGCCCTGCTCTATCCGTTCTTCCTAGATGGTGTGGCGAACGAAAGGAAATTTCTGTTGAACGACGGCATGCATCCCAACAGGGATGGCGTCGAGGAAGTCGTGCGGCGCATCCTTCCGAAAGTGCGAGAGTTGCTTGCGCGCGTGAAGTCCAGTTGATTAAGCAAACGCCATGATCAGACTTTTCACGGGCCTTGCGGTCCCATCGGACATTTCAACTGATCTCTCCACCTTGCGCGGGGGCTTGCTCGGTGCGCGCTGGATTGAGCCGACCGATTATCACGTCACCCTGCAGTTTGCCGGAAGCATCGAAGAAGACATCGCTGCGGAGCTCGATGACGAGTTGTTGCGATTGCGCAAGTCTCCCGTCGATATCGTTCTTGACGGTATTCACATCTTCGGTGGCGCCAAGCCGCGCGCCGTTGTCGTTGGCGTTCGCACAACGCCTTCACTGCTGGATTTGCAAGCCAGTCATGCGCGCATCATGAGAAAGCTCGGGATATCCATCGACAACCGCAAGTATGTGCCGCATGTGACCATCGCGCGGCTCAAATCGATCACGCCCGATGCAGTCGCGGATTACGTGAATTCGCGCGGCTATTTTCGCCCACGCAATTACATCGCAGAACAGTTCAATCTCTATTCGTCTGCGGGATCGGCAGGCGGCGGACCCTATACAATCGAGGCGGAATACGAGCTTCGCAACTGAAGCTCGGTTTGTCCTACGGTTCGAGTTCGGAATCCCAGTAGAGATAATCCATCCAGCTTTCGTGCAGGTAGTTCGGCGGGAAGAGTCTGCCGTTCTGATGCAGGTCCTGAATGGCCGGCTGAAAGGGCATATGCTGCGGGAACATGTGCGCGTTTGCCGGCAATTGATCGCCCTTGCGCAAATTGCATGGCGAGCAGGCGGCGACGACATTGTCCCAGGTCGTGAGACCGCCTTTCGATCTGGGTATGACATGATCGAACGTGAGGTCTTCGCGCGAACCGCAATATTGACAGGTGAATCTGTCGCGCAGGAAAACATTGAAACGGGTGAAAGCAGGCTGGCGCTGGGGCCGAATATAGGTCTTGAGCGATACCACTGACGGCAGACGCATTTCGAAGCTCGGACTTCGAACGGACTGGTCGTACTCGGAGACGATGTTCACGCGATCAAGGAACACCGCCTTGATGGCGTCCTGCCAGGACCACAGCGACAGCGGATAATAGCTGAGCGGACGATAGTCCGCATTCAGCACCAGCGCCGGGCAGGCGCCGTGAGGAACGACAGGCTGGAAGTGTATACTCACTCCGCGGACCCCTGAAGCATGCGGGCCCAAAGGCCCGAATCCCATGCCCTATAGTCTATATGCGTCGTGACGGCCTTGTGAAGGCTCCGATTCGCCGCGGCTATAGCATCGCGCAAAAAGGCGGATACCGGTTTTCGCGAAAGCGAAGCTATAAATATCTGGAATCGAACAGCTTATCCGCCGTCGAACTGTTCCAGTTAATGGCGTGGCGATCTGAGGTCAGCGCGTGGGAACGGGCGTCCCGCTCCGGTAGTCGTAAAAGCCGCGCTGCGTCTTGCGGCCGAGCCAGCCGGCCTCGACATATTTCACGAGCAGCGGGCAGGGGCGATATTTCGAATCCGCCAACCCTTCATGCAGGACTTGCATGACCGACAGGCAGGTATCGAGGCCGATGAAATCGGCGAGCTGCAAGGGCCCCATCGGATGGTTGGCGCCAAGGCGCATGGCGGTATCGATCGCTTCGACCGAGCCGACGCCCTCGTAGAGCGTGTAAACGGCCTCGTTGATCATCGGCAGGAGGATTCGGTTGACAATGAAAGCCGGAAAATCCTCGGAAACCGTAGCCGTCTTGCCGAGCGCGGTCACGAAAGCCCGTGCCGTCTCGAAAGTTTCGTCCGAGGTGGCGATGCCGCGGATCAGCTCGACGAGCTGCATGAGCGGCACCGGATTCATGAAGTGAATGCCGATGAAACGCTCCGGCCGATCGCTGACGGATGCCAGGCGGGTAATCGAAATCGAGGATGTGTTGCTGGCGACCAGTGTTTCCGGCGGAAGCAGCGGGCAAAGCTGCGCAAAAATCTTGCGCTTGACCTCTTCGTTTTCCGTGGCGGCCTCGATGACGAGATCGCAACCCGCAAGGCCGGCATAGTCCGAAGCCGTCGAAATGCGTCCGAGCGCAGCCTGACGCGCCTCTTCGGTTATCTGCCCGCGGGTGATCTGCCGGGCCATGTTGCCATTGATCGTCGCGAGGCCCTTGTTGATGCGCTCCTCGCTCACGTCGTTCAGACGCACTTCCAGTCCTGCCAGCGAGCAGACGTGGGCGATGCCGCTCCCCATCTGGCCCGTGCCGACGATACCCACTCTTGCGATTTTCGAAGTCATGGTCCCGTTTTCACCTCAGCAGCGTTTAGCATAGGCGAGGATTCACCGCTGTCCAACGCCTGAAGCCGGATCAGCGGCCGATTTTCGCCAGTTCGGCATCGAGCTCCGGCAATGCCGCGAACAGGTCGGCGACGAGGCCGTAATCCGCCACCTGAAAAATCGGGGCTTCCTCGTCCTTGTTGATGGCGACGATCACTTTGGAGTCCTTCATGCCGGCGAGATGCTGGATCGCGCCGGAAATCCCGACCGCGATGTAAAGTTCGGGGGCGACGACCTTGCCGGTCTGGCCCACCTGCCAGTCGTTAGGCACGAAGCCGGCGTCCACGGCCGCACGGGAAGCGCCCATCGCGGCGCCGAGACGGTCGGCGACGGGCTCGATGTATTTTTTGAAATTGTCGCCATTCTGCATGGCGCGGCCGCCAGAAATGATGATTTTTGCCGAAGTCAGTTCCGGCCGGTCGGACTTGGCGACGCGCTCTTCCTTGAAGGAGGAGAGGCCGGGATTTGCGGCCGCAGAGATTTTTTCGACGGTGGCGGACCCGGTCCCGCCCGCGGCCTGAAACGAGGCGGTCCGGATCGTGATGACCTTCCTGGCGTCGTTCGACTTGACGGTCTGGATCGCATTGCCGGCGTAGATCGGGCGCTCGAACGTATCGGGGGCGACCACTTTCGTGATTTCGGAAATCTGCATGACGTCGAGCAGCGCTGCGACACGCGGCATCACGTTCTTGGTCATGGTCGTCGCGCCGGCGACGATGGCGTCGTAGCCGCCTGCCAGCGAAACGATCAGAGCCGCCATGGGCTCGGCGAGCTGATTTGCATAGAGATCGTCATCCGCAACGAGCACTTTCTCGACGCCCGGCAGAGCCGCGGCCGATTGAGCAGCCGAATCGCAGTTCTTGCCGGCGACCAGAACATGAACCGGCGCGCCGAGTTGTCCGGCCGCTGTCAAAGCCTTTGCTGTGGTATCGCCAAGTCCGTTCTTTGTGACTTCGGCCAGAAGCAAGATGGTCATCAGATTACTCCCGCTTCGTCCTTGAGTTTCGCAACGAGTTCGGCCACGGAACCGACCTTGACGCCAGCCTTGCGGCCCGGCGGTTCGGATGTCTTGAGAACGCTCAGGCGCGGCGTGACATCGACGCCAAAATCAGCCGGCGTCTTTTCGTCGATCGGCTTCTTCTTGGCCTTCATGATGTTCGGCAGCGACGCGTAACGCGGCTCGTTCAAACGAAGATCGGTCGTCACGATAGCCGGCATCTTCAGGCTGACTGTCTGAAGGCCGCCGTCGACTTCGCGCGTGACATCGACCGAGCCCTCGGCGAGATCGACCTTCGAAGCAAATGTGCCCTGGCTCCAGCCGAGCAGTGCAGCGAGCATCTGACCGGTCTGGTTGCAGTCGTCGTCGATGGCCTGCTTGCCCAGAATAACGAGACCCGGCTGTTCCGCCTCAACCACGCCCTTCAGCAGTTTCGCGACGGCGAGCGGTTCGACGACGCCATCGGTCTTCACGAGCACGCCGCGATCGGCGCCCATGGCGAGGCCGGTGCGTATCGTCTCGGAGGCCTGCGCCGGGCCGATGGAAACGATGATGACTTCCGTCGCCTTGCCGGCTTCCTTGATGCGAAGTGCTTCCTCGACGGCGATCTCGTCGAAGGGATTCATCGACATCTTGACGTTCGCGAGTTCGACGCCGGATCCGTCCGCTTTGACGCGCACCTTCACGTTGTAGTCGACCACTCGCTTGACCGGCACAAGAACCTTCATAACTGGCGTCTCCCCGAGCGAAGCAGGGAGTTTTGGTAAGGACATGCTCGGGGGGAGTCAACGCGGCTTTTGGAGGGTTATTCCGTGCGATTTCCGAACAGGGGCACCTCGCGGCGCTTGAAAGCGCCGAGCAAGAGCGCACCGGCCACGATGCCGCCGACATGCGCCCACCATCCGACGACCGATTCCTGAATCAGCAGCGCAGACAACACCTGATAGGCGATCCAGAGTCCGAGGATGGTCGCTGCGGAGATCGATACCGGCAGAATGTTGAACAGCAAGCCGACGATCCGCGCCTTTGGATACATCAGCAGATAGGCGACGGCGACGCCGGAAATCGCGCCGGATGCGCCGATCAGCGACGATTGAGATGCGGGATAGAGAAGGGCGAATGCGAGACCGGCGGCCGCGCCGCACAGGATATAAAAGATGGCAAATTGCCAATGCCCCATGGCGTCTTCCACATTGTCGCCGAAGACCCAGAGGAAAAGCATGTTGCCCGCAAGATGCCAGAACGAGCCGTGAATGAAGACGCTGGTGACCGGCGTCAGCCACGCTGGCGCGTGAAAAACATCGGGGCCGAGAATGGCGCTGCCGAACAGCACGGACGGGATCAGTCCGAAGCCCAGATCGATCCTGCCGCGCGGTCCGAAAATTTCAGAGGCGATGACGAGATGCAGAAAAACTGTGACCGCCAATAGCAGCGTTGTGGCTTTCGCCCGGCGCATGTGTTTCAGGGCAACGCTGTCGTGCAGCGGAATGAACACTTTTTGAAGCCCCCGAAATGGAACGCTCTTTGTGGCGCACCCATCTTATCTCTCGGCGCTTCATCTGCGCCTGCAAACTCACCGATTCTTGCCAGGTGTCCACAGCACGTCGTTCGCGCCTTTCGCGTTCACATAACGCGACGCGACGAATAGAAAGTCAGATAGACGGTTGACGTATTTCAGCGCGGGTTCGCCGACGATTTCGTTTGGCGTTTTGGAGAGTGCGACCATCAGGCGCTCTGCGCGGCGCGCCACCGTGCGGGCAACGTGAAGATGCGCGGCGGCAGGCGAGCCACCAGGAAGCACGAAGGACCGCAAGGGCGACAACTCTGCGTTGAGCAGGTCGATTTCCTGTTCAAGCCTATCGACCTGTGAAGCAACGATCCTCAGAGGTTCGTAACCAGGATCCTTGCCGCCTGGCGGCGTGCAGAGGTCGGCGCCGAGATCGAACAGATCGTTCTGGATTCGCAGAAGCATGGCGTCCACGACTTCGTGTGCGCCTGCGGTTGCGAGCCGGGCAACGCCGATGGCGGCGTTTGTCTCGTCGACGGTGCCGTAGGCCTCGACGCGCAAGTCGAACTTGTCGCGGCGCTCACCTGTGCCGAGTCCGGTCGTGCCGTCGTCGCCGGTTCGTGTGTAGATTCTATTCAGGACAACCATGTCTATTCTCTCGTCAACCGCGGAACCACAAAACGCCCATCACGATCACGATCGCGAGAAACTGCAGCCCGACGCGCCAGCGCATCAGTTGTTGCGACAGGTTGGAGGAGCCGCCGCGCAGCATGTTGAACAGGCCGAAAAATAAAACGCCGGTGACTGCGACCAGCGAGGTCACGATCAGCGCATTGGATACTTGCATGATGAAGGCTCGATCTATCCGGGTTGCGCGACGACTGCGGAGAATTGCGGCCGCTGCACGATAGCGTTCAATAGCGCCGCAGCAGTCGCTCGAGATATTCGAGTTCAAGGCTCGGGCGAGAGGGATCGCTCAGGCGGCGGCGCAATTCCTCGAGAATGCGCTGGGCGCGTTCGGCGGCTGTCGCTCCAGGCTGCTCGAACAGCGAGCGCGAATTATCGCCGCGCGTATGGGATTCGCGGCCGAGCGGATCGGGATTGGCGGTGTCGCGGCGCTCGGGTCCGCCGGGCTCACCCGGGCCGCCCTGATTGCCGGGACCGCGTTGCTGCTGCATCTGCTGCGCCATGGATTGCATGCCCTGACGCAGGCCTTCGAGCGCCCGGCCCTGCGCTTCGGCTGCCCGTCCCTGGCTTTGGCGATCGCCCTTGCCGAGTTGGCCTTCTGCTTCGCGCATGGCTTCCTCGGCTTCCTTGAAGCCTTGTGGCGGCTGCATGCCGAATTGCTGCATGCGGCGCTGCATATCCTCGAGCTGCTGGCGCAGGCCTTCCTGCCGCTGTTGCAGCGAGCGATTCTGGTCGCCGTTCTGCTGCTCGTTCTGGCCCTGCTGGCTTTCGCGGTGCGTACGGTCGCGCAATTCCTGCTGATCGCGCATCATCTGGTCGAGCTGGTTGAGCGCGCGATTCATTTCGCGCTGCGCCTGATTCTGCTGATTGCCGCGGCGTGCCGAGCGCAGATTTTCCAGCATGCGCTGCATCTGGTCGAGCATGCGCTGGGCATCTGCCGTATTGCCCTCGCGCGCCATGCGCTCCATCTGGTCGAGCATCCGCTGCAAGTCCTGCGACGTGATTGTCTGGTCGCGGTCGTTGCGGTCCTGCGCCTGATCGTCATTCGGATTGTTGCGCTGCTGCTCGGCGAATTCGCGCAGGAAGCGATCCATCGCCGCGCGCAACTGGTCCATCAGCCGCTTGATCTCTTCTTCGTTCGCGCCGCGATTGAGCGCTTCGCGAAGGGCCTGCTGCGCAGCGCGCAATTCGCGCTCGGCTTCGCTGAGATCGCCTTCTTCGATTCGCAGGGCCATTTCCCAGATGAGATCGGCGACGGCGCGCAAGTCGTCGTCGTTGCCTGCAGCATCGAGCCGGTTGGCGATGGTACGCAGGCCAAGGAAGATGCCGGCGGAAATCTTGAATTCCTCCGGTTCGATCATCAGACCTTCGAAAGCGAGCGACACCCGCGACTTGTCATCCGGAGCGAGCACGAGATTGCGGCGCTGTTCGACCAACGCACGCGCCAGCGGCTTCACGAAGACCTTTTGCGGAAGATGCAATTCCTTCGCTTCGCTGCGCCCGGTGTTGCCGCCCTCGTCGCGTGCCATCAACTGGATCGTCGCGCGTGTGCCGGCCCACGGGTGTTCGGACAGGTCGGTCGTTTTTTCGGCTTCGCCGAGGCCGCCCGGACCCTGCGCCACGCCGAGATTCATCTTAGGGGGGCCGACGAGCGTGCGGCCCGTGACGGGCTTGCCGCGTACGACGGGCTTGGAAAACTCCGCGTCGGCGGAGAGCACGCCGTAGTCGTCCTCGAGTTTGTACTTGATCGTCAGCGATCCCCGCACATTGTTGCGCGGCTCTCCGACCAGCGAGATCGTCGGCGGCTGATCGGGGATGGCTGAAAATTCGTAAGTCGCCACAGTGCGTCCGAGACGCTTGAGAACCAGCTTTCCGTCGCCGCGAAGCGTAAATTTCTGCTCCTGATCGCTGGCGGTTCCGGCGCGTGCGACTGTGGACGCGGGCGGCGCGGCCGGCTTGTCCTTGTTTTCCTGCTCGGCCTTTTGATCGGGCTTCGGCGCTTCCAGCGCGCCTGTGTTTTCCGTTGTGACGCCAGCGCCTTGCGACGAGCGGACGATCACGATCGAGCCCACGGGGGCGCGAACTTGCTGCGCGCCAAGGCTGTCCTTGCCTCCGTCGGTCTGCGCCTTCAGAAGTATTGGCGGGCGGCCAGTATAAGGCGGCGGATCGATCCAGGCGTCGAGGCGGAAGCCCTGCGTGACCGAGCCGCTGGTCTGCCAGTCGAAGGCCGCCAGGACACGGGCATATTTTTCGGGACCTGCGATGAAACCCGCGCCAACCACCGCGAGAAGCACCGCGGCGCGGATCGCGAAACGATCCAGCAGCGGAACCTGTGGCGAGGGTATGCCGACTTTCAGGGCGGCAGCGTTTTTCTCGGCGCGCTTGAGATGGGCTTCCCAGAGCGCCCGGGTCGCCGGCTCCTCGCGTCCGTTCGCCAGCATGTCGTCGAGAGTCGTTGCGGGGCTATGGGCAAGTCCCGAATCGCGGTCGACGCGGGCAAGCGCGGTGCGCCGGCCGGGCAGGCGGAAGCGCAGCAGCGGATAGAGCGCCGCCAGCGCGCATAGGGCGAAAATTGCAAGTCCGGCGATGCGCGCGGTCTTCGGCAGGTGGATCCAAAGACCGAACCACGACACCGCAAGAAAAATGCCGACGACGGCGAGAAGTCCCAGGAAAACGGGCCAGAGCGCTTCCCACGAGAGGACAAGCGTGGCGCGCGCCGCCAGACTATCCAGCAAAGTGCGGGTTCGACGGCCTTCGGGGCGGAAATGTTGGCTCAACGGGCGGCTCCAGCCTGCGGCATCGACTGAAAACTAGCACGCGTGTGCTGCGTTGCCACATTAAAACTGGGGCGAGTTGCCGCCCCTGCATCAAATGCCAGTGTTCAGGCCAACCAAGACGGAATTTTGTCCAGTTCGAGAAGGTCATTGTAGGTCGGGCGCGGGCGGATCACGGCCCAATCGCGGCCGTTGACCATGACTTCCGGCACGAGCAACCGGGAGTTGTAGGTGCCCGCCTGAACGGCGCCATAAGCTCCCGCCGTCATGACCGCCAGAAGGTCGCCGGCCTTCGCGGGAGGCATGAGGCGGCCGAGCGCGAGATAGTCGCCCGTTTCGCAGACCGGCCCCACCACGTCGACGATTTCGGGCGCGAATCCCTTTTCCAGCAGGACGACGGGCTTGATGTCATGATGGGCGTCGTAAAGCGTCGGGCGGATCAGGTCGTTCATCGCCGCGTCGACGATGACGAATTTCCGGCCATCGCCGTGCTTCACGTAGATGACATTCGTGACGAGGATGCCGGCGTTGCCCACGAGCAACCGTCCGGGTTCGAAGATCAGCTTGCAGCCGAGATTGTGCGTGCGCTTCTTTACGATCGCTGCGTAGCGCTCGGGATGATAGGACTTGGTGTCCTCGCCTTCGCGATAGGGAATGCCGAGGCCGCCGCCGAGATCGATGTGATGGATTTTGTGTCCGTCGGCGCGCAATTCGCCGACGAGTTCCGCCAATAACTGGAAGGCATCGTCGAATGGCGCGAGGTCGGTGATCTGCGAGCCGATATGCATGTCGACGCCGGCGACTTCGATGCCCGGCAGGCCAGCAGCCTCCCGATAGACTTCGCGCGCGCGCATGATGGGTATGCCGAACTTGTTCTCTGACTTTCCGGTCGAAATCTTCTTGTGCGTGCGCGCATCGACATCGGGATTCACACGCACGGAAATGCGCGCCGTACGGCCCTTTCCCGACGCTATGCGCGATATGTTGAGCAGTTCGGGTTCGGATTCTACGTTGAAGCAGAAAATGTCTTCGTCGATGGCGAGAGCAATTTCGCGATCTGTCTTGCCGACGCCCGAAAATGTGATGCGTTCGCCGGGTACGCCTGCTGCGCGCGCGCGGCGCAACTCGCCCTCTGAAACGACATCCATGCCTGCGCCGAGCGCCGCGAACGTGCGCAATACCGCCTGATTTGAATTCGCCTTCATCGCGAAACAGACGAGCGCATCCGTGCCTGCGAAAGCCTCGGCAAAGACGCGGTAATGGCGCGTCAGCGTTGCCGACGAATAACAATAGAAGGGCGTGCCGACCTGGCGCGCGATCTCGCGCAAATCGACATCTTCGGCGTGCATGACGCCGTTCCTGTAATCGAAGTGATGCATGGTTTGTGCTTTTGGCGCTTCTCAGAGAAGCGCGTCGAGGACGAAGGGTTTGTCGGGCGGCTTTATGGGAGTCGAAAGCGTTCGGCGCGACCCGCCGAGCGCCGGGCGCGAACTCTGCTGACTGCCTTGCGCGTCAGCATCGGCCTGCGGCCTCGCACGCTGTTCGGGGGGCGCGTCGGGATGGGGTTCCAGCGGTCCCTTGCGCCCACAGGCGGCAAGGCCAATGGCCAATGCAGCGAGCATGAGCAGCGCCACGGGCTTTCGTTTCATTTTCGAATGCATCTGCGAATTTCCTCGATGCCGCTTATAGCGCAGGATGATCGTTTTGGCGTTAAGCGGCCCGCGTTCCCGCGCGGCTATGTGGTTTGCGGCATTTTGCCGCAATCACGTCTCGGCGGTGAGCCGTTCGAGCCAGCGTCTTGCTTGCGCCCGCACATTATTGGGCGCTGTCCCACCGTAACTCGCCCGGCTCGCGACGGAATTCTCGACACCCAGCACTTCGAAGACGGCCGTAGTGATGCGCGGCTCCACCGTCTGCATGTCGGCCAGAGAGAGGTCTTCGAGTCCGATCTTACGGTCGGAGGCAAGCTTTACGATCGCGCCGGTCGCATGATGCGCCTGACGGAAGGGAAGTCCGAGCGTCCTCACCAGCCAGTCCGCGAGGTCCGTCGCGGTGGCGTAGCCGGAGCCGGCGGCAGCGTGCATCCGCTCGAGGTCGGGGGTGAAATCCCCGATCATCCCGGTCATGGCGGCAATGCAAAGAGACAGCGAGTGAATGGCGTCGAAGCTGCCCTCCTTGTCCTCCTGCATATCCTTGGAATAGGCGAGCGGCAGGCCCTTCATCACTATCAGCAGACCGTTGAGCGCGCCGATGATCCGCCCGGACTTGCCGCGCACCAGTTCGGCAGCATCCGGATTGCGCTTCTGCGGCATGATCGAAGAGCCGGTGGTAAACTTGTCGGATAGGCTGACAAATCCGAATTGAGGGGTCGTCCAGAGGACGAATTCTTCCGCGAATCGCGAAAGGTGAACCGCACAAATTGCTGCGGCAGAGAGGGTTTCCAGAACAAAATCGCGATCGCTGACACTGTCGAGCGAATTTGCGGTGGGGCGGTCGAACCCGAGCGATTTGGCTGTCATCTCCCGATCGATGGGGAAAGAGGTTCCGGCCAGAGCCGCCGCCCCGAGCGGGCACTCGTTCAGCCGGCGGCGGGCATCGGCGAAGCGGCCACGGTCGCGACCCAGCATTTCCACATAGGCGAGGAGATGGTGGCCCAGCGTGACCGGCTGGGCGGATTGCAGATGCGTAAAGCCGGGCATGACCGCGCCGGCGAAAACTTCGGCACGCTCGGCCAGCGCCCACTGCAGACCCTTCAACTGCTGGTCCAGCGAATCGATGGCGTCGCGGATCCACAGGCGGAAATCGAGCGCCACCTGATCGTTGCGGGAGCGCGCCGTATGGAGCCGGCCGGCATTCGGGCCCTTCAGCTCGGACAGACGGGATTCCACGTTCATATGGATGTCTTCGAGCGCCCGCGAGAACGTGAACGTGCCCGCCTCGATTTCGCGCCCGACCTGCTCTAGACCGCTGTCGATGGCGGCGGCGTCCTCGGGCGACACGATTCCAGCCTTGGCCAGCATGGCGACATGGGCGCGGGAACCGCGTATGTCCTGGGCGGCGAAGCGGTAGTCGAAGCCGATGGAAGCGTTGATCTCCTCCATGATGGCGTCGGGTGCGCTTTCAAACCGTCCACCCCACATCTTGTTGCTCATTCGACGCCTCGCATGACCGGAAATTCCTGAATGTCGGACCAGAAGCCTGTTCAAGACCAGCCGCAGAAAGCGTCATCCGGGAAGACGTGGATCGTTCTCGCGGGCGCCGTGGCCGTGGCTCTGGCCGCGGTCCTATACGGGATGAGCGGGCAGGGCGGCAAGGAAACCACCACGGCCTGCGCGGCCTCGTCTGCGACAGCCCAGCGTCTGGCGCCACTCGCAAAGGGGCAGCTTGCAGCGCTGAACGTTTCGAAAGCGCCGAAAATGGCGACGGAAATCGCCTTCGACGGCCCGGCTGGCGAAAAACTCAAATTGTCCGACTTTCGCGGCAAAACGGTCCTGCTGAACCTGTGGGCGACCTGGTGCGTGCCCTGCCGTGTCGAAATGCCGGCGCTCGACCGGTTGCAGGGTGAGTTGGGCGGTAAGGCTTTCGAAGTCGTGGCGGTCAATATCGACACGGCGAGGCTGGAGCGAAGGAAGGCGTTTCTGGACTCGGTCGGCGTCAACAAACTCGCATTTTACACGGATGCGAAAGCTGAGACCTTCCAGACGCTGAGACAGGCGGGAAAAGTCATAGGCCTCCCCACGACCATCCTGATCGACGAGAGGGGCTGCGAACTCGGCGTCATGGCCGGTCCGGCGGAATGGGACGGGCCCGAGGCGCTGGCGCTGTTGCGCGCGGCAATGCCGCAAAAAGCGCCATGACCCGCAATCCGGCACAGCTTCGAATTCCCTTAGATATCCGACTCTAGTTGTATCTGGCAGCCATGCGCGGATGCGCCGTTGCGCCTTGCCGATCCATCCATTAATCAGGCCGCGAAGTTCCCGACCGGGCAAATACCGGTTGAGGACGCAATATCCGCACCCCGGGGGGTCCGTTGGCAGAAGCTCAAACACCACAACCAAACAAGCGACCGCTCTCGCCGCATCTCCAGATCTACAGCCCGATGCTGACCATGATGATGTCGATCACCCATCGCATCACCGGCGCGGGCCTCTATTTCGGCACGCTGCTGCTGGCATGGTGGCTGATCGCGGCGGCGACCGGGCCGTCGGCGTTCGCAACGGCCAACTGGTTCATGGGTACGATCATCGGCCGTCTGATCCTGTTCGGATTCACCTGGGCGCTCTTCACGCACATGATGGGCGGAATCCGCCACATGATCCAGGATACCGGCCGGGCCATGGAGCATCCGCAGCGCGAATATCTCGCGCAACTGACCCTCTGGGGCGGATTGATCCTGACAGCGCTTGTCTGGATCGTCGCCTACGTCGTGCGTTGAGGAGACGAGATCATGAACGACCAATCCTCATCGTCGATGCGCACGCCTCTGAGCCGTGTCCGTTATCTTGGCTCGGCACGATCGGGCACGCGCCACGCCTGGCACATGCGCGTCACGTCCATCGCCCTGCTCGTACTCTCGATCCTGTTTGTCGCGATCATCCTGTCGCTCGTCGGCAAGGACTACAACACGGTGCGCGCGACGCTCGGCAGTCCGTTGCCGGCGATCATCATCCTCCTATTCCTGCTGTCAGGCATCTATCACATGATGCTCGGCATGCAGACGATCATCGAAGACTATGTACATGGCGAGCATTCGAAACACTGGCTCGTCATGCTCAACATGTTCTTCTCCGCCGCTGTCGGGCTCGCCTGCATTTACGCAGTGTTGCGCCTGAGCTTCGTTTAACTCCGTCGATCATTCACGGCATGTGGAAGAGGGTTCACCATGGCTGAAGCCAATGGTTCGGTGAAGGCGCCTTCGCAACTCGGCAAGGCCTATCCGATTACAGATCATACGTTCGATGTCGTCGTTGTCGGCGCGGGCGGCGCCGGATTGCGCGCGACGGTGGGCTGTTCGCAGGAAGGTCTGCGCACCGCCTGCATCTCCAAGGTGTTTCCGACGCGCTCGCATACGGTTGCGGCGCAGGGCGGAATTTCAGCCTCGCTCGGAAACATGGGACCGGACGACTGGCGATGGCACATGTACGATACCGTCAAGGGTTCCGACTGGCTCGGCGACCAGGACTGTATCGAATATCTCTGCCGTAACGCGCCGGCGGCGGTCTATGAACTCGAACACTGGGGCGTGCCTTTCTCCCGCACCAAGGAAGGCAAGATCTATCAGCGCCCGTTCGGCGGCATGACGACCGATTATGGCAAGGGCACTGCGCAGCGCACCTGCGCAGCGGCCGACCGCACGGGACATGCGATCTTGCATACGCTCTATGGGCAGGCGCTGCGCAACAACACCGAGTTCTTCATCGAATATTTCGCCATCGACCTGATCATGGATCAGTCGGGGCGCTGCCTCGGTGTCATCTGCCTGAAGATGGACGACGGCACGATCCATCGCTTCCGCGCGAACCTGACGATTCTGGCCACCGGCGGTTACGGGCGCGCCTATTTCTCCGCAACTTCGGCGCATACCTGCACCGGCGATGGCAATGCGATGGTGCTGCGCGCGGGACTGCCGCTCCAGGACATGGAATTTGTGCAGTTCCATCCGACCGGCATTTACGGCTCGGGCTGTCTCATCACGGAAGGCGCGCGCGGCGAAGGCGGCTATGTCACCAATTCCGCGGGCGAGCGCTTCATGGAGCGCTATGCGCCGTCAGCGAAGGATCTCGCCTCGCGCGATGTCGTCTCTCGCGCCATGACGATCGAGATTCGCGAAGGACGCGGCGTCGGCAAGAACGCCGACCATATCTATCTGCATCTCGACCATCTCGATCCGGCGATCCTGCACGAACGTCTGCCCGGCATTTCGGAAAGCGCGCGCATCTTCGCGGGCGTCGACGTGACGAAGGAGCCGATCCCGGTTCTGCCGACCGTTCACTACAACATGGGCGGCATACCCACGAACTATCACGGCGAAGTGCTGACCAAGAAGGGCGGCGATCCCGACTATGTCGTGCCCGGCCTGATGGCGCTCGGCGAAGCGGCCTGCGTCTCCGTGCATGGCGCGAATCGCCTTGGCTCGAACTCGCTGATCGATCTCGTCGTGTTCGGCCGCGCTGCCGGCCTGCGCGCTGCCGAACTCGTGAAGCCCGGCGAGAAGCAGGCGGATATGCCTGCCGACTCCGCGGAAATGTCGCTGTCGCGTCTCGATCACTTCCGCTACGCGAAGGGGCCGGCGCCGACTGCCGAATTGCGCAACAAGATGCAGACGACCATGCAGTCCAACTGCGCCGTGTTCCGCACCGGCGAAGTGCTCGAAGAGGGCTCGAAGCTCATTCACGAAGTCTGGGAAGGCGCGAAGGACATCGCGATCACCGACCGTTCGCTGATCTGGAATTCCGATCTCATCGAGACCCTGGAATTCGACAATCTGATCCTGCAGGCGGTTGTTACGATGGACTCGGCGGTCGAGCGCAAGGAAAGCCGTGGCGCGCATGCGCGCGAAGACTATCCCGATCGCGACGACAAGGAATGGATGAAGCACACGCTGGCGTGGGCCGATAGCGACACCAAGAAGGTGGCGATCGATTTCCGTCCGGTGCACACCTATACGATGTCGAATGAGATCAGCTACATCGAGCCCAAGGCTCGCGTTTACTGATCCGGGGGATTTACATGGTCGAACTCGCACTGCCCAAAAATTCGCAGATCAAGCCCGGCAAGACCTGGCCCAAGCCTGATGGCGCGAAGAACATTCGCGAATTCCGCGTCTACAGGTGGAATCCGGATGATGGCCAGAATCCGCATATCGACACCTATTATGTCGACATGGACGATTGCGGTCCGATGGTTCTGGACGCGATCATCTACATCAAGAACAAGATCGATCCGACGCTGACCTTCCGCCGCTCCTGCCGCGAAGGCATCTGCGGTTCATGCGCGATGAACATCGACGGGACGAATACGCTCGCCTGCACCAAGGACATGTCGACGATCAACGGTGTCGTGAAGATATATCCGCTGCCGCATATGGAAGTGGTGAAGGATCTGGTGCCGGACCTGACGCGCTTCTACGCGCAGCATGCGTCCATCGAACCGTGGCTGAAGACCGTCACGCCGCAGCCGGAAAAGGAATGGCGTCAGTCCCACAACGACCGGCTCAAGCTCGACGGCCTCTATGAGTGCATCCTGTGCGCCTGCTGCTCGACATCCTGCCCGAGCTACTGGTGGAACGGCGACCGTTATCTTGGACCCGCCGCACTGTTGCAGGCCTATCGCTGGCTGATCGACTCGCGCGACGAATCGACGGGAGAGCGCCTCGACAATCTCGAGGATCCTTTCCGCCTTTATCGCTGTCACACGATCATGAACTGCGCGAAGGCCTGTCCAAAGGGCCTGAATCCGGCCAAGGCCATCGCGGAGATTAAGAACATGATGATCTCCCGGCAGGTGTGATCCCGAGCGAATGTGATCGTTAACCGACGGTTTCCGATTTTTCTAAAGTGCGCCGTGCTCCGGCGCACTTATTTTTTGTAACTGGGCATTACCCTTCCCGAATTATTACGGAGGGCTTTGCCATGCATATCGTCCTTGGCTTTCTTGCGGTGCTCGGCGCCGCAGCATTCTGGATCTATCGCCTGCGTGATGCAGGCCGCGCCGTCGGCGAAGTTGTCGATACGGCAGAGCGCGTGCGCGGATTCTGGCGGCGAAAGAAATTTCTGGCGAAGGCGGAAGGTTCCGTGATCACGGCCATCGACGATCCCGTGATTGGCGCTGGCGTGATGATGATCGCCGTTGCAGGCGTTCGCGGCCCGATTTCCGACAAAGCTATGGCCGTGATCCGTCAGCAATACCAGTCAATTGCAGACAAGGATCCGGCGGAAGATCTGACTTTCGCCAGATGGGCGGTGGATCAGTCGCCCGATCCCGACAACATTTCGCTCAAACTGGCTTCGCTCTGGAATTCGTCTCTGAATGCCGAGCAGAAGCGCGAATTCGTGAACATGGTAATGGCGGTTGTGGAAGCGGACGGGCCACCGCTGCCCGGGCAGGCCGCGACGATTCGAAAGTTGCGCGAGCGCCTTTCCGTCTAACGCTTCAGGAGCGGAGACTCTTTATCGCTCCAAAACGTCGGCTCTGAAAATCCAGCGCGGCAATCGAGATCGACGAGGCATTGTCGAAAGCCTGATTCCAGAGCGTCACCGCGTTCGGCAATTCCGGCGCGATGCGGGCCGCCGACTCGCTTTGATCGGTGGTGATTTCGGCCCCGCTGCTCAGGGCAATGCGGCGCATCGGCCGGTTGCTGGTGAGAAACGACAGATAAAGCGTCTTGCAGCAACGCACTCGCGCCGCCCGCGTGACGAGTCGCATCAGTTCCCCGCCAATTCCGTTGTTCTGATAGGCGGGGTCGACGCTGAACGCCGCCTCCATTTCGCCGCCGATGCCAAAGAGGCGCTGCGGGTTGACAGGCCGTAACTCGCCAAGACCGCGCAGTTCGTTCTCAAGGAAAAATCCGTAGAGGACATTTTCGGCGGCTATGGCGCGCTCGGCATAGCGGCCTACGAAATCGTCTGACACGCCCATACCGAATCGGCTGTGCCGACTCTCCGGCGGGAGACGCATGAAATGGTCGCGGATTGCCTCTGCGTCATTGGACCAAAGACGCCGATAAACGCCTGAAATACCGACAGACTGACCCATTCTGGCCTCCTGCGGCTCGGGGTGAAATCCGTTTCGTTCGGATAAGAACTATCGCATCGCAACATGACGATATTGCGGCGCAACAAACCGAAACCGCAAGGCGAAATTTTGCGCAACGAAAGGGTGTGGGATTCAATGGCTTGCGCGAAATGGTGGCTTGCCGGTAAAGCCAGCGCGGTTCAGCCACGGTCTCAAAGTGCCCAATCCCGTCTTGTCCGCTTACGAATCGCTTGCCGCCAAGGGTGTGATCGAACGCGATCCGGCCCAGGTCGAGGTTGTGCGCAAGTTCGACAAGCTTGTCGAAGACCTCGGCGAGCATCGTCTCGCCCGCAAGTCGAGCGCGTTGGGGTGGCTATTCGCGGCGCGCAAAACGACGCCCTTTCTTAAAGGCTATTATGTCTGGGGTTCGGTCGGGCGGGGCAAGACCATGCTCATGGATCTCTTCTTCGAAGCCGCCACCGTCCAGCGCAAACGGCGCGTGCACTTTCACGCCTTCATGGGCGAGGTTCACGTGCGGATTCACGACTGGCGGCAGAAGAAAAAAAACGGGCAGGTCAAAGGCGAAGATCCCATCGCGCCGATTGCCGAGGCCATGGCGAACGAAGCGTGGCTTCTCTGCTTCGACGAATTCGCCGTGACCGACATTGCCGATGCCATGATTTTAGGGCGGCTCTTTACGGCGCTGTTTGCGCATGGCGTCGTAGTCGTTGCGACTTCGAATGTCGAACCGTCGCGTCTCTACGAGGGTGGACTCAATCGCGCGCTGTTCCTGCCCTTCATCGCGCTTTTGCGCGAGAGAACGGAGGTCATCAATCTCAATTCGCGCACGGACTTCCGGCTTGAGAAGCTGAGCGGTTCGAGAGTTTATCACGTCCCGGCCGATGCGGCGGCGCGGGCAGCGATGGATGCGATGTTCCTGTCTCTGACGGGTGTCGAAAAGGGCTCGTTGCAAAAGGTCGAAGTGCTTGGCCGTCATGTCGAAGTGCCGCAAGCGCATGCAAATGTCGCTCGCTTCGGTTTCGATGATCTGTGCCGAAAACCGCTGGCTGCCAACGATTATCTTGCCATCGCGGACGAATTCGACACGATTTTCATCGACGATATTCCGCAGATCAAGGCACATGAACGCAACGAGGCCAAGCGCTTCATCAACCTCATCGATACGCTCTACGATCGTCGGGTGAAGCTGATTGCATCTGCTGCAGCCGAGCCGCACGAACTTTATCTGGCAACGGAAGGCAAGGAAGTGTTCGAATTCGATCGCACGTCGTCGCGGCTGATCGAAATGCGCTCGATGGAATATCTCGCTTCGCCGCACGGCGATGCGGAATCAAAGGCATCCGGCGATACGACCGGGCTCGTCGAAACCTGAGTGCGCCATGGGGAAAGCGCCGCACATAGAAGCTCCGGAACGGCGCATTCTCGACATGGCGGCAACCCATATCCGCCGCTTCGGTCTGCGCCGCACGACAGTCGTCGCGATCGCCGACGAAGCCGGCATGTCGCATGCGAATGTCTATCGCTACTTCCCCTCGAAACAGGCCTTGCTCGAAGCCGTCACGGATTACTGGCTGAAGCCGATTGAAGCGGAAGTTCGCGAGATCGGCGACGGGCCCGATCCTGCCTACGATAAGCTCGAGCGTATCATTGGTGCGGTGCATTCGGCCTATCGCAACAAGCTGGAGGCCGATCCGCACCTCTTCGCGGTTTTCGTGGACGCAGCCGACAAGGGTCTGGCTCTCGCGCGCCGCCATCGCAATCGCCTGCAGGGCGAACTTCAGCGCGTCCTTGAGGATGGAATGTCCGCCGGAACTTTTGCGCAGGCAGACCAGCGGCGGGCGCTGGCGCTGATCTTCGACTGCCTGCACCGCTTCATCCATCCGGTCGCAGTCCGGATGGACGCAGATGTTCCACGAGGGCAATATGACGCCCGTTTCGAGCGTGTCCTGAGACTCACTATGTCGGGGCTCACGCGCGGAAGATCGTATGAATAGTGACAAAAAATGTAATTTGTAACGATAATTTCGGTGAATTTTCTGATCAAAAAAGATCAGTCGTGATCGCATACAGTATATTGTTTTTACTAGATAATATTCGACCTCAACGAAACCCGTGACGCCGCGTTGCTCATAAAATGGCGTCGCCTTGCACTAAAGCTGACTTGCCAGCCCCGGCGCATCGAGTCAAAGAGCCGCGCGAACCGGCGGGGCAGCTCCCCGCGCCCGGTCCCTGAAAACGCTGACGAAGGAAGAAGAACGATGGCGCGTAACAAGATTGCTCTCGTGGGGGCCGGCCAGATCGGCGGCACGCTGGCGCTGCTCGCCGGCCTGAAAGAACTCGGCGATGTCGTTTTGTTCGACGTGGTCGAAGGCATTCCCCAGGGCAAGGCGCTGGACCTCGCCGAGGCTTCCCCCGTCGAGGGCTTCGATGCCCGCATGCAGGGCGCGAATGATTATTCAGGGATCGCCGGGGCCGACGTGGTGATTGTGACGGCCGGCGTGCCGCGCAAGCCCGGCATGAGCCGCGACGATCTTCTCGGCATCAACCTGAAAGTGATGGAGCAGGTCGGCCAGGGCATCAAGCAATATGCGCCGAACGCCTTTGTCATCTGCATCACCAACCCGCTCGATGCGATGGTCTGGGCGCTGCAGAAGGCCTGCGGCCTGCCGACCCACAAGGTCGTAGGCATGGCCGGCGTGCTCGACTCGGCCCGCTTCCGCTATTTCCTCGCGGAAGAATTCAACGTCTCGGTCGAGGACGTGACGGCCTTCGTGCTCGGCGGCCACGGCGACGACATGGTTCCGTCGGTGCGTTATTCGACCGTTGCCGGCATTCCGCTGCCCGATCTCGTGAAGATGGGCTGGACGACGCAGGACAAGATCGACGCCATCGTCAAGCGCACGCGCGGCGGCGGCGGCGAAATCGTCAACCTGCTCAAGACCGGTTCAGCCTTCTATGCGCCAGCGTCCTCCGCAATTTCGATGGCCGAGAGCTATCTGCGCGACAAGCGCCGCGTCCTTCCCTGCGCCGCCTATCTCGATGGCCAGTATGGCCAGAAGGGCATGTATGTCGGCGTGCCCGTCATCATCGGCGCAAATGGCGTCGAGAAGATCGTCGAGATCGAGCTCGATGCAGCCGAGAAGGAAATGTTCGCGACTTCCGTGAAGTCGGTGCAGACTCTCGTCGACGCCTGCAAGGCGATCAACCCGGCTTTCGCCTGATCCGATAGAGCCGCCGCCTTAGTGGCGGCGGCATTCCTGTGCGAGCGTGACGCTCGAAACTTCCGCGCCAAAAGGTGAGACTTCCGCATGAACATTCATGAATATCAGGGCAAGGCCGTTCTCAAGGAATATGGCGCGCCGGTATCGGCAGGTTTTCCGGCGCTGACGGTGGCCGAAGCTGTCGAAGCCGCCAAAAAGCTGCCGGGCCCGCTCTATGTCGTAAAGAGCCAGATTCATGCAGGCGGGCGCGGCAAGGGCAAGTTCAAGGAACTTGCTGCCGATGCGAAGGGTGGCGTGCGCCTCGCCAAGAGCGTTGCGGAAGTCGAAGCGCATGCCAAGGAAATGCTCGGCAATACGCTGGTCACGATCCAGACGGGGCCGAGCGGCAAGCAGGTGAATCGACTCTATATCGAAGACGGTTCCGACATCGCCAAGGAATTCTATCTTTCGATCCTCGTCGACCGCGCAACTTCCTGCGTGTCGTTCGTCGTCTCGACGGAAGGCGGCATGGACATCGAGGCGGTAGCGCATGACACGCCGGAAAAGATCATCACATTCCCGGTCGATCCCGCGACGGGAATCATGCCGCATCACGGCCGCACCGTTGCCAAGGCGTTGCAGCTGACGGGCGACGCCGCCAAGCAGGCCGGCCCGCTGATCGGAAAGCTCTACAAGGCCTTCGTCGAGAAGGACATGGCGATGCTCGAGATCAACCCGCTGATCCTGACGACGCAGGGCCAGCTCAAGTGCCTCGACGCCAAAGTGTCCTTCGACTCGAATGCGCTGTTCCGCCAGGCCGACGTGATGGCGCTGCGCGACGAGACCGAAGAAGACAAGGCGGAACTCGAAGCCTCAAAATACGATCTCAACTACATCACGCTCGATGGCACGATCGGCTGCATGGTCAACGGCGCAGGCCTCGCCATGGCGACGATGGACATCATCAAGCTCTATGGCGAATCGCCCGCGAACTTTCTCGATGTGGGCGGTAGCGCCACCAAGGAGAAGGTTACGGCGGCCTTCAAGATCATCACCAGCGATCCCAGCGTAAAGGGAATCCTCATCAACATCTTCGGCGGCATCATGCGTTGCGACATCATCGCCGAAGGCGTGATCGCGGCGGTGAAGGAAGTCGGCCTGAAGGTGCCGCTGGTGGTGCGCCTCGAAGGCACCAATGTCGATCTCGGCAAGAAAATCATCGGGGAATCCGGCCTCAACGTGATTCCCGCCGACGATCTCGACGACGCTGCCCAGAAGATCGTCAAGGCCGTGAAGGGCAGTTAAGCCGTTCGCACCCGTAACGTCCTCTCATTTCAGATTAGCGAAAACAGGAACGCGCATGTCCATCCTGATCGACAAGAACACCAAGGTCATCTGCCAGGGCTTCACCGGCAAGAACGGCACTTTCCATTCCGAGCAGGCCGTCGCTTACGGCACGAAGATGGTCGGCGGCACATCGCCCGGCAAGGGCGGATCCAAGCATCTGAATCTGCCGGTCTTCGACACCGTTGCCGAAGCGAAGGAAGCAACGGGCTGCGACGCGTCGGTGATTTATGTGCCGCCGCCGGGCGCCGCCGACGCGATCCTCGAGTCTATCGCCTGCGAGATTCCGCTGATCGTCTGCATCACCGAAGGCATTCCGGTTTCGGACATGATCAAGGTGAAGCGCGCCCTGTGCGGTTCGAAGTCCCGCCTGATCGGCCCAAACTGCCCCGGCGTCATGACGGCAGGCGAATGCAAGATCGGTATCATGCCCGGTTCGATCTTCAAGCCCGGCAAGGTCGGCATCGTCTCGCGCTCGGGCACGCTCACCTACGAAGCCGTGTTCCAGACGACGCGTGAAGGCCTCGGCCAGACCTCGGCTGTCGGCATTGGCGGCGACCCCGTAAAGGGCACAGAGTTCATCGACGTGCTGGAGATGTTCCTCGCCGACAAGCAGACCGAAGCGATCATCATGATCGGCGAAATCGGCGGCTCCGCGGAAGAAGACGCCGCGCAATTCCTCATCGACGAAGCCAAGCGTGGGCGCAAGAAGCCAATGGTTGGTTTCATCGCGGGACGCACGGCGCCTCCGGGACGTCGTATGGGACATGCTGGCGCCATCATTTCAGGCGGTAAGGGTGGCGCGGAAGACAAGATCGCCGCGATGGAAGCAGCGGGCATCCGCGTGTCTCCCTCGCCTGCGCGTCTTGGCAAGACTCTCGCTGAAGTTCTCAAGGGCTGATCGCCGCTTGGTTGATAGCGTTAATCGAAGGTGAGCTGATGTCACGTCAGGACGCGAATGAAGGTTTTCTGCAGTCGTCGTTTCTTTACGGCGGCAATGCGGCCTATATCGAAGACCTTTATGCCCGCTATCAGGAAAATCCCGCGAGCGTCGATGCGCAGTGGCAGAAATTCTTCGGCGCTCTGCAGGATGAGCCGGGCGCAGTAAAGAGCAACGCTCGCGGCGCTTCGTGGAAAAAGCCGAACTGGCCGCAGCACGCGAATGGCGAACTGGTTTCGGCGCTCGACGGCAACTGGATCCAGGTCGAGAAGAAGATCGGAGAAAAGATCGTCGCGAAGGCGCAGGCCGCAGGCGCATCATCCGAAGACGTGCAGCGCGCCACGCGCGACAGCGTTCGCGCGCTGATGATGATCCGGGCGTACCGCATGCGCGGTCATCTGCATGCGAACCTCGACCCGCTCGGCCTCGAACCGGCGAAAGATCACGAGGAACTGCATCCCTCGACATACGGCTTCACCGAGCAGGACTACAGCCGCAAGATCTTCATCGATCATGTGCTCGGGCTCGACTATGCGACGATCCCGGAAATGATGGCGATCCTGCGCCGCACCTATTGCAGCACGATCGGCTTCGAGTTCATGCACATCTCCGATCCCGCCGAGAAGGCGTGGATTCAGGAACGCATCGAAGGCCCGGACAAGGAAATCACCTTCACGCCCGAAGGCAAGCGTGCGATTCTCGCCAAGCTCGTCGAAGCGGAAGGTTTCGAAAAGTTCTGCGACCTGCGCTTCCGGGGCACCAAGCGTTTCGGCGTCGACGGCGGCGAAGCCGTCATTCCCGCGCTCGAGCAGATCATCAAGCGCGGTGGCGCGCTTGGCCTCAAGGAAATCGTGATCGGCATGTCGCACCGCGGCCGCCTGAACGTTCTGGCGAACGTGATGCACAAGCCGGTGCGCGCGATCTTCCACGAGTTCAAGGGCGGTTCTTTTGCGCCGGACGAAGTCGAAGGCTCCGGCGACGTCAAATATCACCTCGGCGCATCTTCCGACCGCGAGTTCGATAGCAACAAGGTGCATCTGTCGCTGACTGCCAATCCTTCGCATCTCGAGATCGTCGATCCCGTTGTGCTCGGCAAGGTGCGCGCCAAGCAGGATCAACTCAACGACATTACCGAGCGCACCAAGGTGCTGCCGCTACTGATCCATGGCGATGCGGCCTTTGCGGGGCAGGGTGTCGTGGCCGAATGTTTCGGTCTGTCCGGGCTGAAGGGCTATCGCACCGGCGGTTCGATTCACGTCATCATCAACAACCAGATCGGCTTCACGACCTATCCGCGCTATTCGCGCTCGTCGCCCTATCCGTCCGACGTGGCGAAGATGATCGAAGCGCCGATCTTCCACGTGAACGGCGACGATCCGGAAGCGGTCGTGTTCGCGGCGAAAGTGGCGATCGAATTCCGGCAGAAGTTCCACAAGCCCGTCGTCCTCGACATGTTCTGCTATCGCCGCTTCGGGCATAACGAAGGCGATGAACCGGCGTTCACGCAGCCGCTGATGTATCGCAAGATCCGCGATCACCGTTCGACGCTTGAAGTCTATTCCGACAAGCTCACCAGCGAAGGCGTCATCACCAAGGGCGAGGTCGACAAGATCGTCGGCGACTGGCGCTCGCGCCTCGATGTCGAATTCGAAGCGGGACAAGGCTACAAGCCAAACAAGGCCGACTGGCTGGATGGTCGCTGGTCGGGCCTGCGCGCAACGGCGGCCGGAACGGATGACCCGCATCGCGGCGAGACCGGCGTCGAAATCAACCTGCTCAAGGAAATCGGCGCGAAGATCACGAGTGTACCCGATGGCTTTCACGTCCATCGCACGATCCAGCGCTTCCTCGACGCCCGCCGCAAGATGTTCGAGACCGGTCAGGAGTTCGACTGGGCGACGGCCGAAGCGCTGGCTTTCGGAACCCTCGCGGTCGAAGGCCATCCCATTCGTTTGTCCGGCCAGGACAGCGAACGCGGCACCTTCTCGCAACGGCACTCGGTGCTGATCGATCAGGAGAACGAAGAGCGCTATATCCCGCTCAATAACATCCGCGACGGTCAGGCGCGCTACGAAGTCATCAATTCGATGCTGTCGGAAGAAGCGGTGCTCGGCTTCGACTATGGCTATTCGCTGACCGAACCGAATGCGCTGACCATGTGGGAAGCGCAGTTCGGCGACTTCGCCAATGGCGCGCAGGTTTTGTTCGACCAGTTCATCTCCTCGGGCGAACGCAAGTGGCTGCGTCTGTCGGGCCTCGTCTGCCTTCTGCCGCATGGCTATGAAGGCCAGGGTCCCGAACATTCCTCGGCGCGTCTCGAGCGCTTCTTGCAGATGTGCGCGGAAGACAACATGCAGGTCGCGAATTGTTCGACGCCCGCGCAGTATTTCCACATCCTGCGCCGTCAGTTGAAGCGCGATATTCGCAAGCCGCTGATCCTGATGACGCCGAAGTCTTTGCTGCGCCACAAGCGCGCGGTTTCGACGCTCGCGGAAATGCAGGCGGGATCGACGTTCCATCGCCTGCTCTGGGAAGACGGCGAGCGTGCGCAGGGCGAACGTCCCAAGCTCGTGAAGGACGACAAGATTCGGCGTGTCGTCCTGTGTTCCGGCAAGGTCTATTACGATCTCTTCGAGGAGCGCGAGAAACGCGGCATCGACGATGTGTATATCGTTCGCGTCGAGCAGCTCTATCCCTTCCCGCTGAAGGCGCTCGTCACGGGCCTGTCGCGGTTCAAGAAGGCCGATATCGTCTGGTGTCAGGAAGAGCCGAAGAATATGGGCTCGTGGACCTTCGTCGAGCCCTATCTCGAATGGGTTCTGAACCAGACAGGGCCGAAAGGCCGTCGTCCTCGCTATGTAGGGCGTCCGGCATCCGCTGCGACCGCGACCGGTCTCATGTCGAAGCATATGGCGCAATTGAAGGCTTTCCTCGACGAAGCCTTCGCTGCCTGAGTTCGAAACAAAGAAGCACGTTCACTGAAAGGCCGCGCGCTGCGCGGAAATCAAAATGGCTATGGAAATTCGCGTTCCCACGCTTGGCGAGTCGGTCACTGAAGCCATCATCGGCAAGTGGTTCAAGAAGGCCGGAGACGCCGTGAAGGCTGACGAGCCGCTCGTCGAACTTGAAACCGACAAGGTCACTCTCGAAGTGAATGCGCCCGCCGCTGGCGTGCTTTCGGAAATACTTGCGAAGGATGGCGAGACTGTCGCTGTCGGCGCATTGCTTGGTCAGATCGCGGAAGGTGGTGCGGCCGTCGCCGCGCCGAAACCGAAGCCTGCGCCAGTTGCAGCTCCCGCGCCGGCTGCTGCTCCCGTCGCGGCGATGCCGCCTGCGCCCGCCGCGGCAAAAATCGCCGCAGACAACAACATCGACGTCTCCGGCGTTGCTGGCTCAGGCAAGCGGGGGCAGGTGCTCAAGGGCGATGTGCTCGCGGCTGTCGCCAGCGCCGCCGCTGCGCCTGTTGCGGTTTCTGCGCCCGCTCCCGTTTCAGTGCGGGCCCCTTCGCAAGGCGACGACGCCTCGCGCGAAGAGCGCGTGCGCATGACGCGCCTGCGCCAGACGATCGCGCGCCGCCTCAAGGATGCCCAGAATACCGCCGCCATGCTGACGACCTTCAACGAGGTCGACATGAGCGAGGTGATGGCGCTGCGCAACAGGTACAAGGACATCTTCGAGAAGAAGCATGGCGCGAAGCTCGGTTTCATGAGCTTCTTCGTGAAGGCCTGCGTGCAGGCTCTCAAGGATGTCCCGGCGGTCAATGCAGAGATCGATGGACAGGACATCGTCTACAAGAACTATTATCACATGGGCATCGCGGTCGGCACGGATAAGGGCCTCGTCGTTCCCGTAGTGCGCGATGCGGACCGCATGGGTCTCGCCGATATCGAAAAGGCGATCGGCGATTTCGGTCGCCGCGCGCGCGACGGCCAGCTCAAGATCGAGGAAATGCAGGGCGGCACGTTCACAATCACGAATGGCGGCATCTACGGTTCGTTGATGTCGACGCCGATCCTGAATGCGCCGCAGTCGGGCATACTCGGCATGCACAAGATCCAGGAGCGTCCGATGGCCGTCGGCGGCAAGATCGAGATACGCCCGATGATGTATCTCGCGCTCAGCTACGATCACCGCATCGTCGACGGCAAGGAAGCCGTGACCTTCCTCGTGCGCGTCAAGGAAGCGCTGGAAGATCCGGCGCGCCTCGTTCTCGATCTCTGATTTTCAAGAGAGGCGCGACATGGGCGGGCTTCTCAATGCCTTGGCTCCGCGCATGCGCCGCGCTTCCTTCGTGCTGCTGCCCGCTGCGCTCGTCATCGGGTTGCTGGCCTTTGCCGCGTTGCAGATCGGCCTGGCCACGACGCAACAGGCGGGCGGTTTGCTGGCGCTCGCCATCGTTCTGTTCGTGTGCGGCGCGCTGCTGTTTGTCGTAAGTCTCCTCGGACGTAGCGTCCGTTGAAGTTCAGGAAAACGATCCATGTCCTACGATCTCATCGTCATCGGCACAGGCCCCGGCGGTTATGTCTGCGCGATCCGCGCGGCGCAGCTCGGCATGAAAGTCGCCGTGGTGGAGAAACGCGCCACGCATGGTGGCACATGCCTCAACGTCGGCTGCATTCCTTCGAAAGCGTTGCTGCATGCCTCCGAAATGTTCGAGCAGGCAGGGCATAATTTCGCGGCGCTCGGCGTTGTCGTGAGCAAGCCGAAGCTCGATCACGCCGCCTTCATGAAGCACAAGGACGACACGGTCGCTTCCAATGTGAACGGCGTCGGCTTTCTGCTGAAGAAGAACAAGGTCGACACATTCCATGGCCTCGGCATGATCAAGGCCGCAGGCAAGGTCGACGTTACCGCGGATGACGGCAAGGTCACTTCGCTCGAAGGCAAGAACATCGTCGTTGCAACGGGCTCCGATGTCGCAACGCCGCCGGGCGTGAAGGTCGAGTTCGACGAGAAAACGATCGTATCCTCCACCGGCGCGTTGTCGCTGCCGAAGGTTCCGGGCAAGCTCGCGGTGATTGGCGCGGGAGTCATCGGTCTCGAAATGGGTTCGGTATGGCGGCGTCTCGGCGCGGAAGTCACCGTTGTCGAATATCTCGACCGCATCCTGCCGGGCATGGATAGCGAAGTCGCCAAGCAATTCCAGCGCATCCAGGAAAAACAGGGCGTGAAGTTCAGCCTGTCATCCAAGGTGACCGCTGTCGAGAAAACGAAGTCGGGCGCGAAAGTCGTGTTCGAGCCTGTGGCAGGCGGCGATTCGCAGATGCTCGAAGCGGATGTCGTGCTGGTGGCAACGGGCCGGCGTCCCTACACGGACGGCCTTGGTCTGGAAGGCGTTGGCGTTGCGATGGATCGCGGCCGCGTCGTCATCGACAATCGTTTCGCGACCAATGTGCCCGGCATTTACGCCATCGGCGATGTCGTGCGCGGTCCCATGCTGGCGCATAAGGCGGAAGACGAAGGCATCGCCGTCGCGGAAATTCTCGCAGGCCAGCATGGCCACGTGAATTACGACGTCATTCCCGGGATCGTGTACACGATGCCTGAAATCGCCTCGATCGGCAAAACGGAAGAAGATCTGAAGTCGGCGGGTATCGCCTACAAGTCTGGCAAGTTCCCGTTCACGGCGAACGGCCGCGCGCGCGCGATGCGCGCAACCGATGGCTTCGTGAAAGTTCTGGCCGATGCCGCGACGGATCGCGTGCTGGGCGTTCACATCCTGGGGTTTGGCGCCGGCGAACTCATCATGGAAGCCGCTGTACTCATGGAATTCGGCGGCTCCTCGGAAGATCTCGCGCGCACCTGTCACGGCCATCCGACGCTCTCGGAGGCGGTGAAGGAAGCCGCTCTCGCTGTGGACAAGCGGCAGATTCATCTCTGATCTGCCGCGCGCATCCGCCCACTAAAAGAAGGCGGCCAGCGTCAGCGGCGACAGCAAGCCGAAGAGCATCAGGATCGCGCCGAATACGCCGAGGCCCATCGCGATCCAAGCAAGCGCCATGATGCCGGTGATGATGGTCGCCGAGGCCAGCACGATGCCGATTTGCAGCATTGCCGAGGATACGTCGTAGATGTCTCCTTTGGCCTTCTGGATCTTGCGGTTGTCCTCGGCGGCCTTTGCGCGGACAGCGAGTTCCTTGCGTCCATCGTTGGGCACCGGGTCGCTGTCGTAGCGCGCGATCTGCTCGCGCCATTCGCCGATCAGCTTTTCCATGGCCGCCTTCTGCGCAGGGTCGGTCGTCGCTGCCAGGCGCATCTGCATGTCCTGCACGGCAACCTGGGTGCTCGAACGGCGGATCGTTTTCGCCTGAAAGAACGACCACAGGTTCGACGCCTCGACATTGGCCTCGATCGCCTCGTTGTCGGCATTCGAGCCGCCGAGTTCTGAGAAGGCGAGCAGCAAGGCGAGAATGGCGATCAGCAGCGCGAGCGCCTTGTTATTGGTCTCCGGGGGATCTTTGGGATCGGACATGCGTTCGGCCTTCTGGGAGTTGATTCGCAAAAGTGCTAGGCGAGCTTGGACGGGGCGGCAAGAATGCGCGAGCGCCTCTCGTGTGTTTTCACACTTTTTGTTTGGGGGCGTGGCTTTATTCGGACAATTTCGTACGCCAGTGTTTTTCCGTCATTCGGTCCGGCCCCATGCTTAATGTCTTTCGCCGAAGCCTGCTCTTCCTGCTTGCGCTGGTCTTCCTGCTGGAAGCCTGGGTCTGGGACAGGTTTGCGGCCTTCGGCCACTGGCTTGACGAACGTCTTCCGCTCCGGGCTGCGCGGCACACGCTCGAACAGTCAATCCTGCGTGCGCCCCCCTATGTCGCGCTGGCGCTTTTTGTCATCCCCGGGCTGCTGGTGTTGCCATTCAAGCTGGTTGGACTTTGGCTCATCGCGCATGGGCATATCGTCTGGGGCGGCTTCGTTTTTCTGATGGCGAAATTCGCCAGCGTCGGCGTCGCCGCATTTCTTTTCGAACTGACCCGCGACAGATTGATGACGCTCGGCTGGTTTGCGCGCCTCTACGCCATGGTCATGCGCTGGCGCGACTGGGCCCATGGGCTCGCCGATCCCTATCTCAAGACGATCAGGGAACAGGCGCGGGCCATCAAGGAAAAGGCGTTGCGGGTTCTATCCGGCGACAGCAAGAGCGGCTTTGCGAAGCGTATTTTCAGGCTGCGCGCCCAGATCAAGAGATCCCGTTCGCAACGCTAGCGACTTCGCGGCGTCAGCCCGCGCGCGGGTGCGCGCTCTTGTAGGCGGCCAGCAAGCGCGCGGAATCGACAGCGGTATAGACCTGCGTCGTCGAGAGCGAAGCGTGGCCCAGAAGCTCCTGAATGGCGCGCAGATCGCCGCCGCGCGCCAATAGGTGCGTCGCAAACGAGTGCCGCAGCGCGTGCGGAGTCGCTGAATCCGGCAGTCCCAGTGCCCCGCGCAGGCGCTCCATCGCAAGCTGGATGATGCGCGGCGAGAGCGGGCCTCCCCTTGCGCCAACAAAGAGCGGGCCGTCCGGATCGAGAGTCCAGGGACAGAGCGCGAGATAATCCTCGATCGCCATGCGAACCGGCGCGATGACTGGCGTCATGCGCGTCTTCTGGCCCTTGCCGAGGATGGTCAGCGAATCGATCCCGTCGATCGGGGCTTCGCGCCGCCGCAGGGAGAGGGCCTCGGAGATGCGTAGGCCGGCGCCGTAGAGCAGGCTCATCACGGCGGCGTCGCGCACGAGAATCCATGGCTCGCGATTGTCGCCGTCGCGGCAGGCGGTGTCCGCAAGCGCTTTGGCCTCACTCGCCGGGATAGGCTTGGGCAGACTGCGTGCGATCTTCGGCGAGCGCACGTTCGCGAAGGCGGAGGCTGATGCCTTGCCCTCGCGTTCGAGATGCCGGGCGAAGGAGCGGATGCCCGCGAGGGCGCGCAATAGAGAGCGACTTTCCACGCCCTCCGTACGGCGGCGCGCCATGAAGGCGCGGATGTCGCCGGGCTTCATGTCGGAAAAATCCGCGATATCAGGCCTCTTGCCCAGATGCCCCATCAGGAAGGACAGAAACTGGCGCAAGTCGCGGGTATAGGCTTCGAGCGTATTTGCTGAGAAACGACGCTCGTTGGCGAGCCGCGACAGCCAGCCCCGCGCTTCAGCGGCGAGGCCGGTTTCGGCCAGATTTTCGAATGCTTCGAAATCCCCGGCAGTTTGAAAGTCGTCGTGTTTGCCCATGGGCGCCAGTCTGCAACCGGCGCGCTAACATTCGCTGAACGAATGGAAGAGGCCGACTACTTGCCGGCCTTGATCTCGTCGACAGCGCGGCTCATCAGCTCGTCCATCGTGCGGCGGATCTGGTGTTCCGACTGGTCGACGCCGCCGGCTTTGAAATCGTCCCTGATCTTGCGGAAAATATCGTCGTCGCCGGCTTCCTGGAAATCGGCCATGACCACGGATTTCGCGTAGGCTTCGACATCGGCGCCGCTTTTGCCCAGTTTTTCCGCGGCCCATGCGCCAAGCAGCTTGGCGCGGCGGGCGTTGGCCTTGAAGCGCAGCTCCTCATCGAGCGCGTATTTCTTCTCGAATCCCTCTTCGCGCTTGTCGAAACTGCTCATTTTCTGGCTCCCGTGAAATTTCTGGCTCCGGCCGGCCGGCTGCTCCGCGACCATATAAGCGCTGCGGTCGCGGTTTCAAAGCCTGTGGAAATTACGACGTTTGGACAGAGTATCCCGCAGTTCGTGGATAACTTTGCCATTCGCCGCCATTTTCCGGCAAATCATTGTGCGCTGCCATGCAATCGGCTAGTTTGCGCGCCACCGGGCAGTCCTTTTTCTTGCGGAAACAGGTTGCTCGCGCGTAAGACGCAGCAGCCGCCTGTCCGGCTGAAGACAAGCGCCACGCTCCCCATCCTCCAAACCGGGTTCAATCCATGAATCGCCGCCGTCGCATTTACGAAGGCAAGGCCAAGGTCCTCTATGAAGGACCGGAGCCGGGCACGCTCATCCAGCATTTCAAGGACGATGCGACCGCGTTCAACGCCAAGAAGCACGAGGTCATCGACGGCAAGGGGGTGCTGAACAACCGCATCTCGGAATATGTCTTCCAGCACCTCAACGAGATCGGCGTCCCCACCCATTTCATTCGCCGTCTCAACATGCGCGAGCAGTTGATTCGCGAGGTGGAAATTATTCCGCTGGAAGTCGTGGTGCGCAATGTCGCCGCGGGCTCCCTGTCGCAACGCCTCGGGATCGACGAGGGCACGGCGCTGCCGCGTTCGATCATCGAGTTCTATTACAAGAACGACGCGCTCAACGACCCGATGGTGTCCGAAGAGCATATCACCGCTTTCGGCTGGGCGACGCCGCAGGAAATCGACGACATCATGGGTCTTGCGATCCGGGTGAACGATTTTCTGACAGGACTCTTCCTCGGCGTCGGCATCCGCCTCGTCGATTTCAAGATGGAATGCGGCCGTCTCTGGGAAGGCGACATGATGCGCATCGTCGTCGCCGATGAAATCTCGCCGGACTCCTGCCGCCTTTGGGATATCAAGTCAGCAGACAAACTCGACAAGGACCGGTTCCGCCGCGATATGGGCGGGCTCGTGGAGGCCTATACGGAAGTGGCGCGCCGGCTCGGCATCATGACCGAAAACGAAACGGCGCGTTCCGGACCCAAGCTGGTGAAATGACGATGAAGGCGCGTGTGACAGTCACTCTCAAGAACGGCGTTCTCGATCCCCAGGGCAAGGCGATCGAGGGCGCGCTGAAATCGCTGGCGATCGAGGGCGTCAACAGCGTGCGGCAGGGCAAGGTCTTCGATGTCGAACTCGACACCATCGACAAGAGCCGCGCCGAGAGCGTGCTGAAGGACGCCTGCGAGAAACTGCTCGCGAATACGGTCATCGAGAATTACCGGATCGAGGTCGCCTGATCCGATGAAAGCCGCCGTACTACTCTTCCCCGGCCTCAATCGCGAAGGCGATGTCGTACGCGCGCTCCGGCAAGCCGGTGCGGATGCATCCATCGTCTGGCACGCGGATCATGAACTCCCTGCCGGCACGGATCTCGTCGTGGTGCCCGGCGGCTTCAGCTACGGCGATTATCTGCGTTGCGGCGCGATAGCGGCGCGCGCCAACATCATGGACGCCGTACGCAAGCATGCGGCGGGCGGCGGGCTCGTGCTCGGTATCTGCAACGGCTTTCAGATTCTGTGCGAAAGCGGATTGCTGCCGGGCGTTCTCATGCGCAACCGCGATCTGAAATTCGTCTGCAAGATGCAGCATTTGCGTGTCGAGCGTAACGACACTGTTTTCTCGCATCGCTACGGCAAGGGGCAGATCATCAAGGTCTGCATCGCGCATGGCGAAGGCAATTACGTGGCCGACCAGCCGACCGTCGAGAGACTGGAAGGCGAAGGTCTCGTCGCCTTCCGTTACACAGATGCAGATGGCAACATCGGCGGCGCGGCCAATCCCAATGGTTCGATCAACGATATCGCCGGCATCTATTCCGCCAATCGCCGGGTGCTCGGCATGATGCCGCATCCGGAAGATCTGATCGATCAGCTCGTCGGTGGAACGGACGGGCGCGGGCTCTTCGAGAGCCTCGCGCAGTTCGAGAAGATTGCAGCCTGAGTATTTCGCTTTTCACGACGTGATGCGAATGCCGTCGATGGTTTCGAGAATCTTCTGGAATGCCGGCTGAAGCTGCGAGGCGTCGTTCACGTCATAGAACATCGCCGGTGTGGTCGCGCAATTGCGCAGCAGCGTCGCATTTCCGGCGATGACGCGGATCGTGAATATCGTGACATTGCCCGAGCGCGCCTGCGTGCAGGCTGCCGAAAGGCGTGCGTTGATCTGGCCGGAATTATTGGTCCAGCGGTTCATCGTGTTGTCGCCGTCGGTCAGCAGGATCAGAAATTTTTGCACGTTCGAGGCGTTGGACGATGTTGTGCCGAAGGGCGAATCCGAACGCAGCGTGGCAAGCCCCGTCGAGAGGCCGATGGTGACATTGGTATTGCCTGTCGGGTTCATGGAATTGGCGCGCGCGCGCACCGCTTCGAGATTCGTCGTCAGCGAAATCATTTCGGCGAGGCCGGAATAATGACATTGGGAAGCAACGTAGCGGCGGAAGTGATCCGTCGGCGCTTCGCTCGACACGTCATAGGGCTGGTCGCGGTCGCTGATACAGCCCTGCCATGCAGCCTGCGAGGGCGGCTGACGCCCGGACCAGCCGAAAGCATTGTTCTCCAGCGTCACGTCCCAGCGCAGCCAGCCGGCGTTGAAATTTGTCGGGCTCACGCGCACTTCGGTGTTGAACGGGATGATGGACATTTTCACGTCGTCGCTTTCGACGACCTTCGCCTGCAATTTGGTGATGAGATCGTTCACTGCTGCCTTGAGCGCCGGCATCTTGCCGAGCTGGCCCATCGAGCCAGTATTGTCTAGGACGAGCGCGATTTCGAGTTTCTTGCGCTCATTGCGCGCTTCGCTGACAGCGCGAACGGGGATGTAGTCATATCCGGCGAGGGCCATGACCGCGGTCGGCAACCGCGAAGTCGCTTCCAGCCGCAACACGGGGCCGTTCTGGGTGACTGTGACCGAAGGGTTTTCGACGCCGCCTACCGATGTAAAGGACGCCGCGAAATAGGCATTCGCCTTGACCTGCAGTTCGGGCAGCGCCACCGTCTTCGGTTCGCGCGCCATGGCGAGTGCCGTTGCATCGAGCGCGTGCTGGACGCGTTCCTTTTCCGTGATGCCGCGGGTGTAATCGATGGCCGCGCCGGCAAAAAGGACGACTGGCACCACCGCAAGCCCGAAAAGCATGGCGACATTGCCGCTGCGGTCGGCTGCGAAACGGCGGATCGAAGAAGAAATGTTCCATTTTGAAACGGAAAACATGGCGGCACCTCCAGGTGCTGCCAAAGCTTCAAAAGCCGCGCCGCATTTGCGCGCATTTTGTTAACGGGTTGTTAGCCATGCCGCCCGCGCAATTCCGGCTTAAATCGTCGTCGTCGACCAAAAGTTGACGAGATGTGAATGGGGCTCGTGGACAACCCGTGCCAAATCGGCACGCCCTCATGCTTGTTGCGTTGCGTTCCCAGGGCCGGGCAGATAAGCGAAAGCCAGAATTTCCGCCCCGGACATGCTCATGGCCTTTCCCCGAAACGAACCCGAAATCACGCCGGCGCTGGTCGCGGAACATGGCCTCAAGCCCGACGAATATCAGCGTGTCCTCGACCTGATCGGGCGCGAGCCGACCTTCACCGAACTCGGCATATTCTCGGCGATGTGGAACGAGCACTGCTCGTACAAATCCTCGCGGCTGCATCTGCGCACGCTGCCGACCAAGGCGCCCTGGGTCATCCAGGGGCCCGGCGAGAATGCGGGCGTCATCGACATCGGCGACGGTCTCGCCTGCGTCTTCAAGATGGAGAGCCACAACCACCCGTCCTTCATCGAGCCCTATCAGGGCGCGACGACCGGTGTTGGCGGCATCCTGCGCGATGTTTTCACCATGGGCGCGCGACCCATCGCCTGCCTGAACCTGCTGCGATTCGGCTCGCCCGATCATCCCCGCACGCGACATCTCGTTGGCGGGGTCGTGGCAGGCATTGGCGGCTATGGCAATTCCTTCGGCGTGCCGACGGTCGGCGGTTCGGTGAATTTCCACACGTGCTACGACGGAAATATCCTCGTCAACGCGATGGCGGTCGGCATCGCCCGCACCGACGAGATCTGGTACGCCGCGGCGGCGGGCGTCGGCCGGCCCATCGTCTATCTCGGCTCCAAGACCGGGCGCGACGGCATCCATGGCGCGACCATGGCGTCTGCCGAATTCGACGAGAAGAGCGAGGAAAAGCGCCCCACGGTTCAGGTGGGCGATCCCTTCTCCGAAAAGCTGCTGCTCGAGGCCTGCCTCGAAATCATGGCCAAGGGCTGCGTCATCGCCATTCAGGACATGGGCGCTGCCGGCCTTACCTGTTCCGCCGTCGAAATGGGAGCGAAGGGCAATCTCGGCATCGAGCTCGATCTCGACAAGGTGCCATGCCGCGAAGAGGGCATGACGGCCTATGAGATGATGCTGTCGGAAAGCCAGGAGCGCATGCTCATGGTGCTCGATCCCGCGCGCGAGGAAGAGGCCGAGGCCATTTTCCGCAAATGGGGTCTCGATTTCGCGATCATCGGCAAGACGACGGATAAATTGCGTTTCGTCGTGAAGCACGGCGGCGAGGTGAAGGCCGATCTGCCGATCAAGGAGCTTGGCGACGAAGCGCCGCTCTACGACCGGCCGCATGTGCCGACGGCGAAGAAACCCGCAATCGACGGCGGTTCCGTGCAGCCGCCGCTGTCGAATCGCGACGCGTTGCTCAAACTGCTGGCGTCGCCGGACCAGTGCTCGAAGCGCTGGGTGTGGGAGCAATACGACCATCTCATTCTCGGCAATACCGTGCAGGCGCCGGGGGGCGACGCGGCCATCGTGCGCGTCGAGGACGGGCCAAAAGGGTTGGCCCTGACGACCGACGTGACACAGCGCTATTGCGAGGCCGATCCGGTCGAGGGTGGCAAGCAGGCCGTTGCCGAGGCTTGGCGCAACATCACCGCGACGGGCGCATCGCCGCTGGCGCTGACGGACAATCTCAATTTCGGAAACCCCGAAAGACCCGAAATTATGGGCCAGTTCGTTGGCTGCATCCAGGGCATCGGCGAAGCTGCGCGCGCGCTCGATTTCCCGATCGTGTCCGGCAATGTAAGCCTCTACAACGAGACCCAGGGCCGGGGCATCTTGCCAACGCCCTCCATCGGCGGCGTCGGTGTCATCGCCGACGTGGCCAAGGCCGTCGGCATAGGCCTGCGCAAGGACGGCGAAGCGCTGGTGTTGATCGGCGCCACGCAGGGCTGGCTCGGGCAGTCGATCTATCTGCGCGATGTCTGCGGCCGTGAAGAAGGCGCGCCACCCCCGGTCGATCTTGCTGCCGAGCGCCGCAATGGCGATTTCGTCCGCAAACTCATTGGCGAGGGGGTGGTATCCGCCTGCCACGACCTCTCGGACGGCGGTCTCGCTCTGGCGGTGGCGGAAATGGTTCTTGCGGCTGGTGTTGGCGCGACTGTTAGCGCGCTTCCGGCCAGCCCAGCCCACGCGACGCTTTTCGGCGAGGATCAGGCCCGTTACCTGATCAGCGTTCCCGCAGCGTCGCTGGGCTCGCTCGAAACGACGGCGAAGGCGGCTGGCGTACCCTTCATGCAAATCGGCACGACCGGCGGTAATTCGTTGAATCTGCCGGGAGAAGCGCCCATGTCTTTGCAGGACTTGCGCAAGGCCCATGAAGACTGGTTACCTGCTTATATGGGCGGTCATACCTGACGGACTGCGGCGCGGAGAATTCACATGGCGATGGATGCGGCGGAAATCGAACGGCTGATCAAGGCGGCGCTGCCGGATGCGAAGATCGAGGTGCGCGATCTCGCGGGCGATGGCGATCATTACGCCGCGACGGTCATTTCCTCGGCCTTCAAGGGCAAGACCCGCGTGCAACAGCATCAGCTCGTCTATGCCGCCTTCAAGGGCGAGATGGGCGGAAAACTGCACGCGCTGGCGTTGCAAACGTCCGCGCCGGAATAGCAAAATCGTCCAAAAGGCCCTACATTGGCGATCAGGACGGAGCCTTGACCTCCGTTTCGAAAGGACAGTCCATGAGCGAGATTCAGCAGCAGATCGATCAGGCGGTGAAGGCTAACGACGTCGTGCTTTTCATGAAGGGCACGCCGCAGATGCCGCAGTGCGGCTTTTCCAGCCAGGTCATCCAGATCCTCGATTACATCGGCGTCGAGTACAAGAGCGTGAACGTGCTCGCCAACGAGGAAGTCCGTCAGGGCATCAAGGAATATTCCAACTGGCCGACGATTCCGCAGCTCTACGTGAAGGGCGAATTTTTGGGCGGCTGCGACATCATCCGCGAGATGTTCCAGGCGGGCGAATTGTCCGACCACTTCGCACAGGCTGGCATCAAGATTTCGCAGCCGACCCAGAGCTGATCTTAGAGGCGGCGTTTCAGCGCCGCTTCAAGTGCATCGGGGTCCCCTGAGATTCTGAACCTCTTTGCGCGGCTTTTGCCACCGACTTCCAGCGCAATGCTGGAGCGCGGAACATCAAGCCATTCCGCCAGCGTTTCGATGGCGGCGGCATTGGCCTTCCCGTTTTCCGGAATGGCGCGTACCCGCAGCTTGATCGCCTTCGAACCATCGGATTGCGTGGCAACGCCCTCGACGGCGTTGCGCGCGGATTTCGGCGTCAGGTGAACGGCGAGGCGCAGGCCTTTCTCGATTCTCGTCCAGGCGGCGGTTTCGCCGACCAAGGTCAGAGACCCCGCGCGGCCGGATAGATGTAATAGACGATGATGCGCTCGAGCAGGAAAATGCCGAGCAGCAGGATGACAGGCGAAATATCGACAGCGCCGAGGTTCGGCATGATGCGCCGGATCGGCCGCAGCAGCGGCTCCGTCAGCGCATTAACCGCGTTCCAGACCGCCCGCACGAACTGGTTGCTGTAATTCAGGACATTGAAGGCCAGCATCCACGACAGAACCGCGGAGATGATGATCACCCACGTGTAGAGCTGAAGGATCAGCAGAACCAGATCCAGAATCGCGCGCATCGGAAACCCGTGTTTTGGGACGGCCTTTCGTAGCCGCGCCGGGCAGGCGCCGCAAGCCCGTTTGGGGGCATCGAAAAACCCCGGGGCGCACCACGGAAAGATTGACAGCGCGGGGGGCGGCCATTAAATCACCGGCTCCCGCACGGGTGGTACGGGGCTGTAGCTCAGTTGGGAGAGCGCGTCGTTCGCAATGACGAGGCCAGCGGTTCGATCCCGCTCAGCTCCACCAAATCTCCGGTATCGTCGGCTTCACTGGTTTGAGTGTTGCGTTGCTGCGTCAGCCGGATAACGTGCTGGCAGGAGGGCGCTCATGCGTGAACGTTTCGTCGCAGCTTGTTTTGCCTTGGCGCTGCTTTCGCTTCCGGCCGCCGGTGCGGATTTCACTCTGAAGGGTAAGACCGTAACCATCTACATCGCCGGGGGCGCGGGCGGTGGCGTGGATGCCTATGCGCGGACATTTGCGCCGTATCTTGCAAGATATCTCCCCGGCGAACCCACCATCATTTCGGCAAACATGCCGGGCGGCGGCGGTGCCCAGGCGGTGCAATACCTTTATAATATCGCGCCCAGAGACGGTACGGCGATCGGGACTACGAATGCAGGTCCCGTGAGCGAACCGCAGCTCGGCGGCATGAAGGCCAATTACGATATCGGCAAGTTCCGGTGGGTCGGCAGCCTGGCAAAGGGAAATACAGTTTGCGCGGCGTGGCATACGACGTCTTTCAAAACGATCGAAGACGTGAGAGCCCGGGAGATGATCATCGCCTCGACCGGTGCAACTTCTGCGCCGGCGCGAACGGCATGGCTGATGAACACTGTGATCGGCACCAAAATGAAGCCGGTTTCCGGCTATACGGGCGGCACCGCATTGCTCGCGATCGAACGCGGCGAAGTGGACGGAACTTGCACGACTTTGAACTCGTTGCTCAGTACGCGACCGCAATGGATACGCGATGGGCAATTGCGTCTGCTTTTCTTTGTCGCGATGAAGCAGGACAAGGGTTATGAGCAAGTGCCTCTCGCCCTGAACGAAATCAAGTCTGCAGATGACAGGCTTGCTCTCGAATTTTATCTGCTGCCCTATGAATTCAACAATCCTCTCATACTGCCGCCGGATGTATCGGACGACATCCTGAATGCCTATCGGCAGGCGTTCGAGCGCGCCGTAGCGGATCGGGAGTATCTGATCGAGGCAGAAAAGCGCGGCCAGCCAGTAGGTGCGGAGAGCGGCCGGCGCGTTAGCGAGTATGTAGAGAGAATGCTGACGATGCCGCAATCCATTATCGACCGCACGAAGTCTGCAATCGATCCCGTCAAGGGCGAGAGAAGATAGCCTTCACTCAGATCAGCGTGCGATTAAATGGAATCATTTAATCGCACATAAGCTGATCGATCCTATGTTGTAGAGCATCGAATTCGCGAAAAATCGGGTCCACTTTTTCGCACTATGCGCTACGCGTAGGGTGTGTGCTGCGTGCGGCCGCTCGACTCGACGAAGACGCGTTCCGACACGAATGGCTTGCCATCGATCCGGTCGAGCAGCCAGTCCGCGATCATGGTGACTTTTTCCTCGCCGTTGGCGACACTGGGCGCATCCCCGACGCCATGGTTGGCGCCTTCGAAAACGACTAATTTTTTCGGCGCCGCGATCAGGGTGAAAAGATGTTCCGTATGTTCGATCGGCGAGAGCTGATCGGCCTCGCCGGCGACGACCAGGTAGGGACAGGCGATATTTGGCGCAATCGGTCGCAGATCGATGCGCTTGGCGAACTGATCGAATGCCGCTTCATCTTCGTAACCGGACATGAACATGAAACGCATCTTGAAAGTCGGCGAAGCCGCATTGAAGATCGTATCGCATCCCGGCTCCTGACAGACCCCTGTTGCAGCAAATCCCTTGATGCGAGCGCCGAGAGCGGCTGCAAATACGGTTCCAAAATAGCTACCAAAACTGGTGCCCCGCACCACCACGCGGTCCAGATCGATGTCGCGGCGCGAAAGCAGCCACTCCCAGGTCGCCTCGGCGGCGTCGCCAAAATTTGCTTCCGTGAAGAAGATTCCGCGTGTAACGGCTTCTGCCTGGCCGGGGCCATCGAGCGCCAAGACGGCGAATCCACGGGTTAGAAATCGGTCGCCATAAAGCGAGACCATATTTTCTTTGCTGGAATCCATCCCGCCTATGATGATGACCAGCGGGAAGCGCTCTTCCCTTTGCGGGCGATGCGGCAAGTGGAGATAGGCTGGCATGAGCTTGCCGCCGAATGGAATCTCGACGCGTTCGACGGGATGAGGCGCGAGCGGCATGAAGCGCGCATAACATTCGTTGACGCGATCTTCGTAAAAGCGCAGCGTCTCGTTGTCTTCGTGAATGGGCCAACAGGCGGTCGACCAAAGCAATGCCGCGGTGAGCCATGCCTCTCGCGCGGCAACGGCGCGCCCTTGTTCGTCGTAGGCTGCCGCGCGCGCCTCGCGTTTGCGGGCTTGCGCCGCAAATTCGCGATGGATGTCGTCATATTTGCGGATGCGAGCGGCGACAGCACGGAATTCCGCTTCCGCCTCCGCGCCGATCGGACGCGCTTTCGACGAGATGCGCGCCTGATCCCACTCGATGCCAACGGTGCGGACGACCGCGTCGATTAGCCAGCGTTGTTCGCGCCAGCGCCGCATACCGGGTCCTGCAGTCATCGCTTGTGGCTCCCATGCAATTCTTCAGGCCGCTTCACCGTGCTCCGCCGCGCCGCGCTTGAGCGCGACGAGAATCGATAGCGCCAGCTGCTTCGCCGATTCCGCGCTCAATTCGACGGCGATGCGCTGCTGCGCGCCCTCGCGCTCGTTGACGAAGTCGATCCCCAGCGCGTGGTCGAGCATCGCATGGTACGGGTGATCGAAGAATACATTGGCGGTGTCGACATCGATCCAGCCGGCCTGACCCTTGGCGCTGCCCTTCAGGCGAACCTTGTCCACGATATAGGAACACATGGCGTTTCTCCCTCAGACAGTGATGCGCGGGCCGATGTATTTGTCGAGGAAGGCATAGACCTTCCGCCAGCCATCGGTCGCCTGTTCGGCGCGATAGGCCGGGCGTTCCGCGGCGAAGAAGCCATGGCCGACGCCATCGTAGCGATGGAATTCGTAGGTTTTGCCGAGCTTCTTGAGCAGTTCTTCGGTGCGGTTGACCTGATCGGGGCTCGGGCGCTGGTCTTCGTTGCCGAAAATGCCGAGCACCGGCGCCGTCATTTTTTCGGTGAGGTCGATCGGCGCGACTGGGCGAATCGGCGAGAGATCCTTGGGGTCGTCGACGACGACATTGCCGCCCCAGCAATCGACGATCGCATCGAAGCCAGGCAGGCTACAGCCCGCAAGCCATGCGTGACGTCCGCCCGAGCAGAAGCCCATCACCGCGACCTTGCCGTTCGATTCGGGTTGCGCCCGCAAGAATTTCTGGCAGCCAGCCATGTCGCCGATGAACTGCGAATCCGCCACGCCGCCGCGCGCTCTTACGCGCGCGCCGACATCATCCGGCGTGCCCGGTCCGTCGCGGAAATAGAGATTGGGCGCGATGCAGGCGAAGCCGTAATGAGCTAGCTTGCGCGCGGCTTCCTGAATCCAGTCGTCCCAGCCGGGCAGGTGATGGATGAGAATGACGCCGCCCATTTTCCTGTCGACGTTCGGGCGCGCGTAATAGGCCTCGCCCTTGTCGCCGTTGTTTCCTTCGAACGAAACAATCCCCGCAGTCATCGGCAAATAGGACATCGATCAACCTCCCCGTTTTCGCGAATAGCCGTGCGGCATTTCTGCCGCAGCGCCGGACAAATGAAAAGGGCCGGAAGCGCGAGCAACCGGCCCTTCAAACGATTGTGTGGAGCGATCAGGCTGCCGCGGCGAGCGTGGGCGCAACCTTGAACTTGCCAAGCGTCGCCGCCTTGATTTCGTCGAGCGTGACGCCATCGGCGAGTTCGAGCAAGGTCATGCCGTCCTTGCCCTTCTCGTCGATCTGGAAGACGCCGAGATCGGTGATGACGATGTCGACAACGCCGGCGCCAGTGAGCGGCAGCGTGCAGCGCTCCAGCAGTTTCGATGCGCCCTTGGCCGTGTGTTCCATCACGACGACGACTTTCTTGACGCCTGCGACGAGGTCCATCGCGCCGCCCATGCCCTTCACCATCTTGCCGGGGATCATCCAGTTGGCGAGATCGCCGTTCTGGGCGACTTCCATTGCGCCGAGGATCGAGAGGTCGATGTGGCCGCCGCGAATCATCGCGAAGGAATCGGCCGAGGAAAAGAAGCTGGTCGTCGGCAGTTCCGTTACCGTCTGCTTGCCGGCGTTGATCAAGTCAGGATCCTCCTCGCCCTCGTAAGGGAACGGACCCATGCCCAGCATGCCGTTCTCGCTCTGAAGCTGCACGGTAATGCCTTCGGGAATGTAGTTCGACACCAGCGTCGGAATGCCGATGCCGAGATTGACGTAAAATCCGTCCTTCAATTCCTTGGCCGCGCGGGCCGCCATTTGTTCGCGAGTCCAGGGCATGGGTTCACTCCTTGCGAATTGATTTGCTCAGCTTGCGCGCTTGCGGGTGGTGCGGAATTCGACGCGCTTCAACTCGCTCGGCACATGAACGATGCGGTCGATATAAATGCCGGGCGTGTGGATGTGATCGGGATCGATCGTGCCTGCGGGCACGAGATTTTCCACCTGCGCGATGGTCTTGCGTCCGGCGGTCGCCATCATCGGGTTGAAGTTGCGCGCCGTCTTACGGAACACAAGGTTGCCCTCCGTATCCGCCTTCCAGGCATGGACAATCGAAAGGTCCGCAGTGAGCGCGCGCTCCATCACGTATTTATGGCCGTCGAATTCGCGGATTTCCTTGCCTTCGGCAATGATGGTGCCTACGCCCGTCTTGGTGAAGAAGGCTGGAATGCCGGCCCCGCCAGCGCGAATGCGCTCGGACAGGGTTCCCTGCGGGGTGAATTCGAGTTCCAGCTCGCCGGCGAGATATTGCTGCGCGAAAATCTTGTTCTCGCCCACATAGGACGAAATCATCTTCTTGATCTGCCGGGACTCCAGCAATTTGCCGAGGCCGATGCCGTCGACGCCCGCGTTATTGGAAATGACGGTCAGATTCTGGACGCCCGCGCGCAGGATCGCCTCGGCGAGGCTTTCGGGAATGCCGCAGAGGCCGAAGCCGCCGGACATGATGGTCATGCCATCCTTGAGGAGGCCCGCAACAGCAGCGTCGACGTCGGGGAAAACCTTGTTCATGGAAACACCGTTCTGGGGAGAGGCCCCTTCGGAAGGGCCGCGCGACGGCGCATCCTTAGCCAAGAGCCCGCGCAAAACCAAGAGCTTTGTCTTCGCATAAAGCCTGCCGCAAAGCGGCGAAGGCCCGCATCGCGGGCGTTCAGATTGCGGTCATTTGGCGTGTGCTAGGGGCTGATATACAAACTGACTGCCGTTCGGGCAGCGCGGTCGCGGGAAGGGTTTGCGGGCGGCAGGATGCAGGTTTTCAGGCTCTATATCAGGACGCTGGCGCTTCTCGGGACGGAGAAGAAACTCGCGCTTCTGCTGGTGTTCGCCAATATCTTTCTGGCCGCGGCGAGCTTTGCCGAGCCGGTTCTCTTCGGCTGGATCATCGACCTGCTCAGCAATGCCCAAAGGGACGGCAAGACCGTTACCTGGGAAGCGCTGACGCCGCTGACGATCGCATGGGTCGGATTCGGCCTCTTTACGATTCTGGCGTCAGTGCTTGTGGCGCTGCATGCGGACAGGCTCTCGCACCGCCGCCGCCTCGCCGTGATGAGCTCGTTCTTCGAGCACGTGCTGCACTTGCCGCTGTCGTTCCACACCTCCGTCCATTCGGGCCGCCTGCTCAAGAACATGATCGACGGCGCGTCGGGCATGGCGAGCGTCTGGCTCTATTTCTTTCGCGATAATCTTTCGTCCTTTCTCGCGCTGTTCGTGCTGCTGCCGGCAACGATCTTCCTGAACTGGCGGCTGGCGATGCTGCTCATCGGCCTCGTCTTTCTCTTCGCCATCGTCATTGCTTTCGTGATTCACCGGACCAATGCGCTGCAGGAGAAGGTCGAGCGCTATCACACTGACCTCGCTGAACGCGCCTCCGACGCGCTCGGCAATCTGCCGGTTATCCAGAGCTTCACGCGTATCGATGCAGAGGCGAAGTCGCTGCGCTCGATCAGCGACGTTCTGCTCGCTGCGCAAATTCCGGTGCTGTCGTGGTGGGCGGCGACGACGGTGATCACGCGCGCGGCGTCGACGCTCGCGATCCTCGCGATCTTTCTCGTCGGCACCTGGCTGCACATGCAGGGCCTTGCCACGATCGGCGAGATCGTCGCCTTCATGGCGATTGCAGGCCAGCTCATCGGCAAGCTCGAATCGACCGTCAGTTTCGCCAACTGGGTGCTGATGCTGGCGCCCAAGGTGACGCAGTTTTTCGAAGTGCTGGATACGGCGCCCACCGTCCGCGACATGCCGGGCGCGCGAGACGTTGGCCGCCTCGAAGGAATGGTCGCCTTCGACGATGTGACTTTCAGCTACGATGGCAAGACGCCGGCCGTCGCCAATGTCGATTTCGTCGTGAAGCCCGGGGAGACGATTGCTCTCGTCGGCTCGACCGGTTCGGGCAAGTCGACGACCATGTCGCTGCTGCATCGCGTCTTTGATCCGCAAGGCGGACGCATCCTCATCGACGGTATAGACATCAAGGACATGACGCTGGAATGCCTGCGCCGCAATATCGGTGTGGTGTTTCAGGAGCCGATGCTTTTCGCGCGCTCCATCGAGGAAAATTTGCGCATCGGCAATCCCGGCGCCTCCGCCGAGGAGATCGAGACCGCGATCACCCGCGCTCAGGCGAAAGATTTCATCGCACGTCATCCCGAGGGACTCGCGACCATTGTCGGAGAGCGCGGGCGCACATTGTCCGGCGGCGAGCGCCAGCGTCTGTCCATCGCGCGCGCGCTGTTGAAAGACCCGCCGATCCTGATCTTCGACGAAGCGACCAGCGCGCTGGATGCGACGACCGAGCGCCAAATCCAGGCGGCGCTCGAAGCCGCGACGGAGGGCCGCACGACATTCATCATCGCCCATCGTCTCGCTACGATTCGCAATGCGACGCGCATCTTCGTGCTCGATCACGGCAAAGTGGTCGAAGCCGGTTCGTTCGACGAGCTGGTGAAGCGCGGCGGACGCTTTGCGGAACTCGCTGCCGCGCAATTCATGACGGATGCTTTGGTCAAGACGCAGATCGAAAAGGCCGCTGTCCCGTAAGCGGATAATTCACGCCGCCTGCAATTCGCTCTCGAGAAAATCGCGCACCAGTTGCGGTTCGACGCCGCGCGCTATGAAACTCCTGCCGATTCCGCGCGCCAGAATGAACGTCAGCGCGCCCCGGCTGACCTTCTTGTCCTGATACATGGCGTCGAGAATCTCGCCGCTCGTGGCGTCGAGGTCCGGTACGTCGAGAATGTTCAGCGGCAGCCCGACTGCGCGCAGGTGCCCCTCGACACGCGAAGCATCCTGCCCATGCATATGGCCGAGGCGCGCGGAAAATCGCATGGCGCAGGCGATGCCGATGGCGACGCCTTCCCCGTGCACGAGCTGCGAGCTGTCGAAATGGGTCAGCGTTTCCAGCGCGTGACCGAAAGTATGACCGAGATTGAGCAAGGCGCGGTCGCCCTGCTCGGTTTCGTCCCGGGCGACGACGGCGGCCTTTGCTGCGCAACTCTTGCGGATCGCTTCGGTGAGTTCCGGTCCGCGCGCAAAGACCCCGCGCCAGTTGGCTTCGAGCCAGGCGAAGAAATCGGGATCGTCGATCACGCCGTATTTCATGACTTCCGCATAGCCGGCGCGAAATTCGCGTTCAGGCAGCGTGTCGAGCGCGCCGGTGTCGGCCAATACGAGGGAAGGCTGATAAAAGGCGCCGATCAGATTTTTGCCATGAGGCGAGTTGATCGCGGTCTTGCCGCCGACCGAGGAATCGACCTGGGAGAGAAGGGTCGTCGGTATCTGCACGAAGGGCATGCCGCGCCGCACGCACGAGGCGGAAAATCCGGCAAGGTCGCCGACGACGCCGCCACCCAGCGCGACGATGAGATCGCGCCGTTCCATGCGCGCCGCAATCGCTTCGTTGCAGACGCGCGAGAAATTCTCGATCGATTTCGTCCCTTCACCCGGCGGCAATATGACTTCCGCGTGGCGGATGTTGCGGCTGTCGAGACTTGCCTTCAGCGGCGCGAGATAATGTTTCGCAACATTTTCGTCGGTGACGATGAAGCAGGACGCATTCGGCGCCACGGTCGTTATATGCTCGCCCGCGTTGGCGATGAGATTGCGGCCGATGAGAATGTCGTATTCGCGGCCCGACAGCGCGACATGAACCGTCGCGAGCGGCCCCTTGGCCTGCGCCTCCGCGAGGCGCGGCAGGGTCGCGAGCCTTGTGTCGAGCATGTCGAGAACGTGCTCCAACACGGCGTCATGCGGACCCTCGCAAGACGCGACCGAAAAATCCGCAAGCGCATAGACGGGATTTCGCACTTCCATGAGTTTGCGCATCGTGGCTTCGGGGTCGGCGCTCTGCAGCAAGGGCCGATTGTTGCGCTTGCGCAGGCGCTTCATCAAAACGTCGAGCGGGGCGTCCAGCCAGATCGATACGCCGTTGCGGCCAATGCGCGCGCGGGTCTGGTCGTTCATATAGGCGCCGCCGCCCGTCGCGAGCACGCGCTGCTTTTCGTCGAGAAGACGGGCGATGACGCGCCTCTCGCCATCGCGGAAATAGGTCTCGCCATGGCGCGCGAAGATTTCCGAAATCGTCATGCCGGCCGCAGCTTCGATCTCATGATCGGCATCCACGAAGTCGAGACCGAGTTTGTCGGCGAGGCGCTTGCCGACGGACGTCTTGCCCGAGCCCATGATGCCGACGAGCACGATCGAGCGGCCCGCCAGCGCGTCGATGATGTTTCGCGCCCGGGGGTCGGGCGGATTTGGTGTCTGAATGGTCATGTCCCACCGTTAACACGCCGGAGCCGCCGGCATAAGCGGTGCGGGCGTATCCCGGCCCAATCCCTCGCAACCAGGCGAGAAGCTCTGGCGAATCTGGTTTATACTGACGGGCGCGGGAGTTTGGGCCCCGTGACGGGAAAGAGTCGATGCCAAGTCTGTTCCGCTTTCTTTTGATCGTCGCGATCCTCGGCGGGATCGTTTGGGGCGGCATGCAGGCGCTGGTGACATTCGTCGAGCCCCAGCAGCGCGACATGAGCCAGACGCTTCCGGCCTCGAAACTGAACCGGTAATTCGCGGAGATTTAAGTGACGACGCGGGATACGGGCTGGCGCTATGGCGATCTCTTTCTGGAGATGATCGCGGCGGAGCGCGGTTCGGCGGCGAATACGCTGGAAGCCTACCGGCGCGATCTCGAAGACTTCTTTTCCTTTCTCGGGCGGCAAAAGGTCGAAGTGCGCCGGGCTGCGGCGGAGGATATCCGCGCCTGGCTTGCCGATCTTGCCAAACGGGGGTTGTCGCCCGCCTCCTCGGCGCGGCGGCTGTCCGCCGTGCGCCAGTTATTTCGCTTCCTTTACAGTGAGAATCACCGCGGCGACGATCCCACCGCGGTCATCGAAGGCCCCAAGCGCGGAAGACCGCTCCCCAAGGTTCTCACGGTTGCCGAGGTTGACCGCCTTCTGGCGACGGCGGGCGAGGGCATCGACGATCCGGAACGCCCGTTGCCGGCGCGGCTGCGCGCGGCGCGGATGAATTGCCTGCTTGAATTGCTCTATGGCACGGGCCTTCGCGTCTCGGAGCTCGTTTCACTGCCCGTTCGCGCGGCGCATGGCCGCGACCCCATGCTGACGATCAGGGGCAAGGGCGGCCGGGAGCGGCTCGTGCCTTTATCGCCCGCGAGCAAATCGGCCATGGACAAGTGGCGCGACATTCTTGCGGCCCACCGGCCCGAACAGGCCAAGCTGCCGTGGCTTTTCCCGGCGGATAGCGAAATCGGCCATCTGACCCGTCAGGCCTTTGCCCGTGATCTCAAGGACATAGCGATTGCGGCGGGGATCGATCCAGCGCGGATCAGCCCGCATGTGCTGCGCCACGCCTTCGCCAGCCATCTCCTACAGAACGGCGCGGACCTGCGCATCGTGCAGGAATTGCTGGGCCATGCCGACGTGTCGACGACCCAGATCTACACCCATGTTCTCGACGAACGCATGAAAGCGATGGTGCGGGACCTCCACCCCCTGTCCGACTCCTGACCGGAGTTTCCTTGACTTCGCAGTGCAAAATCACCAGTTTCCGCGCTTCTGCCCCGCGGGGCGCTGCCCCACAGGCCCATGCGCACATATCTCGATTTTGAAAAGCCCGTAGCGGAACTCGAAGCCAAGCTCGAGGAACTTAGGGCTGTCGGTGACAAGGAAGGTTCAGTCGCCATCGGCGACGAGTTACGGCGGCTCGAGGAGCGCGCCCGCAAGGCGCTCGCCGAACTCTATGCTTCCCTGACGCCCTGGCAGAAGACGCAGGTCGCCCGGCATCAGGACCGGCCGCACTTCCAGGATTATGTCGCCGGCCTCATTGAGGATTTCACGCCCTTGGCCGGCGACAGGAAATTTGCCGAGGACGAGGCCATTGTCGGCGGTTTCGGGCGTTTCCGCGGCGCGCCCGTCTGCATCATGGGCCACGAAAAAGGCCGGGACACGGACAGCCGCATTCGCCACAATTTCGGGATGGCGCGGCCGGAAGGCTACCGCAAGGCGGTCAGGCTGATGGAACTGGCGGACCGCTTCGGCCTGCCCGTCATTTCGCTTGTCGATACGGCAGGGGCCTTTCCCGGCATCGACGCAGAGGAGCGTGGGCAGGCGGAGGCTATCGCCCGCTCGACCGAGGCCTGCCTGTCGCTGGGCGTACCCAATGTCGCTATCGTGGTCGGCGAGGGCGGCTCAGGCGGCGCTGTCGCCATCGCCACGGCCAGCCGCGTCCTGATGCTCGAACACGCGATCTACACGGTCGCCTCGCCGGAAGCCTCGGCCTCCATCCTCTGGCGCGACAGCGGCAAGCGGCAGGACGCCGCCACCATGATGAAAATCACTGCCCAAGATTTGCTCAAATTCGGTATCATTGACGGCATAGTTCCGGAACCTGTGGGTGGGGCGCACAGGGATCCCGAAAAAGCCATAGCCTCGATCGGGGACGCCATCAGCCAGTCGCTGGAAAGCCTTGGAAATCTCAGTCCGGACGCGCTGCGCGCTTCAAGGGCCGACAAGTTCCTGGCGATGGGCAGGGTGTCGTGACCGATTGATCTGACGTTTGGAAAGAGGACGCAGGTCAAAGACTTAACGCAATGTTTACCATAGTACACAAAGTCGCTGCGTTGCAGTAAGGTGTCAGCAAGGATAACGAATGCATACCGGCAGTGTGATCCGGTATCCGTGCGGCATCCGGTCGATCGGTTGGCGAAGATATGACATTCAGGACGTCCTTCGAAAACTTCAGCGCTATCCTTCGCTCGCGCAGGGCAGCGGCGCTGGCAAGCGTTGCTATCGCGGCTGGCGCTCTCTCTGCGTGTCAGGATGGCGATGGCCTGCGCAGCGGGCGCGCCTACAAGCCGATTCCTGCAGAGACGCTGGCGCTGATGCAGGAAAAGGGAATGAACAAACATTCGCCGATCCTGTTCCGTGCTTTCAAGAAAGAAGCCGAACTCGAAATCTGGAAAATGAGGGACAACGGCGAATATGCGCTGTTGAAGACCTATCCGATGTGCCGCTGGTCGGGCCAGCTTGGACCGAAGAAGCGTGAAGGCGACCGGCAAGTGCCCGAAGGATTCTATGCGATCACGCCACAGCGCATGAATCCGAACTCGGCCTATTATCTTTCCTTCGATGTCGGTTATCCGAATAACTATGATCGCGCGCACAATCGCACCGGTAGCGCCATCATGGTGCATGGCGCGTGTTCGTCCGCCGGTTGCTTCTCAATGACCGACGAGCAGATTGCGGAAATCTACGCCATCGCGCGCGAGGCGTTCGGCGGCGGCCAGCCGCAGATCCAGATGCAGTCGATGCCCTTCCGCATGAACGCGGATAATCTCGCCAAGCATCGTTTCGATCCGAACATGAAGTTCTGGCGCGAGATCAAGGAAGGTAGCGATCATTTCGAGATCACGCGCCGCGAGCCGCGGGTTGCAGTCTGCGGCGGGCGCTATGTGTTCAATTCGAAAGTGAAGAATTCCAGCGACCGGCTCGACGCCCGCGAAGTATGTCCGCCTCTTGAGCAGGAAGAGTCGCTGAAGAACATGGTCGCGGAAAAGAACCGCCGCGAACAGCAGCAGGTCGCAGAACTCGTCGCCAAGGGTACGCCAGCCGTGAAGGTGGTCTATGCCGACGGTGGCCAGCATCCGAGCTTCCGCCACGTCACTGTGGTCAGCCGTCCCGACGCCGTGGACAAGGGTCCGACCGAGATTCACATCGATGCCAGCGGCAAACCGGTGAAGACGCCGGTTCAGGTCGCCGCAAAGCCCGAGAAGCCGACGCCCGGCGCGAAGCCGGCGGCCACCACCGCTGTGGCGCGTAATGCGACGCACGCTGCGGCGACCCCTGCTGCCGCGACGGTCGCGACGCAGACGCCTGCGAGCGTGCCTGCTTCGGCCAGCGCTTTCGCCCCGTCATCTTCAGCGCCGGCGGCAGCCCCTGCTGCGAGCGAACCTTTCTACAGGCGCTGGCTCGGGGGCGGCGCTACGACGACAGCGCCGGAATCTACGCCGGCCACACCTTCGCCGACTGCGCAGCCTGCTGGCGCGAGTCCTACGCCGCCAAAGCGCGCGGAGACCGAGAACGGCCGCAAGCCCGCGCCCAAACGCGACAAGCAGGCCGAGTTACCGATGATGATCCGTGGAGCAGTTCCGGCGCTCCCGCCGTCCTTCATGGCCTTCGCGCCGGCAAAATAGTCCGCACGATTCTCAAGAATCAAAAAGCCCGCGTGGGAGATACCCGCGCGGGCTTTTTCTTCGCGTGTTGCCGCGTTAACGGCAGACGCGGACCAGGCGGTAACCGATAAAATTGCCCCAGCGGTCGTAGGCGGGACGACGCTCACGGAAGCAGCCGTAGCTGTAGGCGGGATAGACCGGGCCGTAGCCATAGCCGTAGCTGGGATAGTAATAGCGCGGCTGCGCCGCGAGCGCGCCGAGCGCCAGGCCGCCGATCACGCCTGCCGCAACCGGAGCGCCCCAGCCGCCGCGGTGGTAGCCACGACGCCATTGTGCCTCTGCGGGAGTCGATGCGGCGATGACGCCCGCTGCGAGCGTCAAGGCGGCAACGCCGCCGGCAAGTGACTTTTGAAGCTTCGACATTGACCTCTCCTCAATACTGCGCCCGGCAAGGTCGGCCGAGCCTGTCACGAACCTAGCGCGCATAAACTGAATGGCGCATGTCCGATAATTTCATCCTGCATTCATCGCGGTGGCAGAAATGCGGCAATTGGCTCGGCTCCTGCCCGCGCTTTGCGCCTATGTTTAACATCAGGGGAACGACGAGGGCGAGAACGATGACAAGGACCGCTGAAGTTTATGAGAGTGTAAGCATCGAGGACGTGAGGCAGGCTGTGGCGGAGGCGGGCCACTCCGTCGATATCAGGGACAATCCGTCCGGCCGTCGCACCTTGCACTGTGAAACCGACGGCATGACGTATGCCGTTCAGTTTTATCCAAACGAGGGCCACGAAACGGATTCGTTCGGCGCTCTGCGCTTCGCGCTCTGGATGTCCGCAGACAACATCAGCGCCGAAACGGCAAATGCGTTTAATGCGAAGTTCCGTTTCGCGTCGGCCTTCGCCGATGACGATTGTTACGTTTTACAACACGACATCATCGCGATTGGCGCGTCGAAACAGAATCTTGTGATCTGCGTGCAGCAATGGTCAACGTCGATCGACGATTTTGCTCAGTTCCTCGACGAGTGACTCCGAGCCGGACTCAGACGAACGCGCCGTGGCAGTGTTTGTATTTCTTGCCTGAGCCGCAGGGACAGGCTTCGTTACGTCCGACCTTGCCCCATGTCAGCGGATCGTTCGGGTCGCGGTCGGCCATCTGCTGCGGCGCATCGGCGAGCATGCCGAGTGGGCTGGCAAGCGCGGCCGGCGCAAACTCGCCAGCTGAAATCATGGCGTTGATTTCGTCGATGGAGAGCGAGGCGCCCGCTTCGGCCGTCGCGGCCTCATCGGGCATGGGCGGCTGCTCCTGGTAGGAAACTTCGACGCGCATGAGTTGCTGTGTCGCCGTCTCGTGCCAGCGGGCGATCAGCGAATTGAAGAGTTCGAATGCCTCATGCTTGTATTCGTTCAACGGATCGCGCTGTCCGTAACCGCGCCAGCCGATGACGTTGCGCAGATGTTCGAGCATCACGAGATGCTCGCGCCAGAAGTGGTCGAGGACCTGAAGCACGATCTGCTTCTCGACGTAGCGCATCACATCCGGCGTATTCTGCTCCACGCGGCGCGCATAAGCGTCGTCGGCCAGCTTGTGAAGACGCTGGGCGACTTCTTCCTCGGATATGCCTTCTTCTTTCGCCCAATCGGCAACCGGCGCCTCGATGGCAAGGTTGGACTTGATGGCTTCGTCGATGGCCGCGACATCCCAGGTCTCCGGATAGGAATCCTTGGGGATGGCACGCGACAATGTGTCCTCGACCACGTTGGCACGGAAGTCTGCAACGGTCTGTTCGAGTGAGTCCTGCGCCATCATTTCGCGGCGCTGTTCGAACACGACCTTGCGCTGGTCGTTCATCACGTCGTCGTATTTGAGAATGTTCTTGCGGATGTCGAAGTTGCGCGCTTCGACCTTCTGCTGCGCCTTTTCGAGCGCCTTGTTGATCCATGGATGAACGATAGCTTCGTCTTCCTGCAGGCCAAGGCGCGTCAGCATCGTATCCATCCGCTCGGAGCCGAAGATGCGCATGAGATCGTCCTGCAGGGACAGGAAGAATTTCGAGCGGCCGGGATCGCCCTGACGGCCGGCGCGGCCGCGCAACTGGTTGTCGATGCGACGGCTCTCGTGCCGCTCGGTGCCGATGATATAGAGACCGCCGGCGCCAAGCGCCGTTTCCTTGAGCTGCGCGACTTCCGCGCGAATCTCTTCTTCTTTCTTCTTGCGCTGGGCTTCGTCCTCGATGCCGGCGCATTCCTGCGTCACACGCATTTCGACGTTGCCGCCGAGCTGGATGTCGGTGCCGCGGCCTGCCATGTTGGTCGCTATAGTGATGGCGCCGGGAACGCCTGCCTCGGCGACGATATAGGCTTCCTGTTCGTGGAAGCGGGCGTTCAGGATGGCGAAGAGCTTCGAAGGCTTGTTGTCGCGCGCAGAGGCATAAAGCTTCTGCAATGCTTCGGGCTGGTCGAAGTCGATCTGCTTGTAGCCGTGGCTCTTCAGGATTTCGCCGAGCTGCTCGGACTTTTCAATCGATGTCGTGCCGACGAGCATCGGCTGCATCTTGGCGTTCGCCGCCTCGATCTCGCGTACGATGGCGCGCGTCTTTTCTTCCACGGAACGATAGACTTCATCGTCCTCGTCGATACGCGAGACCGGGCGATTGGTCGGAATTTCGATCACGTCGAGACGGTAGATTTCGGCGAATTCGTTCGCCTCCGTCGAGGCCGTGCCGGTCATGCCGGCGAGTTTCTTGTAGAGGCGGAAATAATTCTGGAAGGTGATGGAGGCGAGCGTCACATTCTCAGGCTGAACGGCGACATGTTCCTTCGCTTCCAAAGCCTGATGCAGGCCTTCGGAGAAGCGGCGGCCCGGCATCATACGGCCCGTGAATTCGTCGATGATGACGACTTCGCCGTTGCGGACGATATAGTCCTTGTCGCGATGGAACAGCCTGTGCGCCTTCAGCGCCTGCTGCACATGATGAACCAGCGTGACGTTCGTTGCGTCGTAGAGGGAACCTTCGGTGAGGACCCCGGCAGCGCGCATCAACTCTTCCATATGCTCGTTGCCGGCTTCGGTGAGGTTGACTGTCCGCTGCTTCTCGTCGAGGTCGTAATCCTCGCGCACGAGTTTGGGGATCAGGGCGTCGATCGAATTGTAAAGATCGGATTTGTCTTCCGACGGGCCGGAGATGATGAGCGGCGTGCGCGCCTCATCGATGAGAATGGAGTCCACTTCGTCGACGATGGCGAAGAAATGCGGCCGCTGCACCATCTGCGCGAGCTCGTATTTCATGTTGTCGCGCAGGTAGTCGAAACCGAATTCGTTGTTGGTGCCGTAGGTGATGTCGGACGCATAGGCCTCGCGGCGCTGTTCGTCGTCGAGCCCGTGCACGATGGTCCCGACACTGAGGCCGAGGAACTTGTAGATACGTCCCATCCATTCGGCGTCGCGGCGGGCGAGATAGTCGTTGACCGTGACGACGTGCACGCCCTTGCCGGCGACCGCATTGAGATAGCAGGCGAGCGTCGCGACGAGGGTCTTGCCTTCGCCGGTCTTCATTTCGGAAATGGCGCCTTCGTGCAATACCATGCCGCCGATCAGCTGCACGTCGAAATGGCGCTGGCCGAGTACGCGCTTGGAGGCTTCGCGCACCGTGGCGAAAGCGGGTACGAGAATGTCGTCGAGGGTCTTGCCGCCCTCGACTTCCTTGCGGAACATTTCGGTGCGGGCCCGCAGTTCCTCGTCGCTCAGCTTCTCGAGTTCTGCCTCCAGCCCATTGATGGCGGCGACCTTGGACGTATAGGTCTTGAGGCGGCGGTCGTTGGCGGAACCGAATATCTTCTTCGCAAGAGCGACAAACATGAGCTAGTCATCCTTATGCCGGCTGGCTCTCGGCCAAATCCGGCTGTGCCGGGAGCCCCGGCTTTTTGCGGCTTCCCGTCCGGTCCGATGTGCAGTGGCGCACAGGCGCGGGACCGGCCGGGAAATGGCGATCTTTCTCTACTGACCAGAAGTTAACGGCAGGCCAGTCCGTCGAAACGCGTCTCCGCCAAGGCGGCGGACACGGAATTTCGGGAAAATCCGGTCTCCGGGAACGGCCAGAGAAATATGGTCGGGGACCATGCTTGTCAACGAAACAGCCGCCTTTCCCGCCATTTCACTTGCCAGCAAGGTCACGCGAAAGTGCAGACCGGCGAGGCTTGTCTGCCCAGTGGAAATGTCCCAGTAGAGGCGCCAATTCCGTTCTGTAGCGATCAGGAGCCGCCGGCATGACCAGTCTCTTTTCAGGCCGCGTGGCGGCTTTATTCCTGTCAGCTATGATTTCCGGCGTGATCGCCTGGCCGGCCGGGGCAGGCGTTCTGGCCAGGGTGGATGGCGTCGAGATCACCGACGAGGACGTCGCATTGGCGACGGAGGACATCGGCGCGACCCTGCCGCAGCAGATGACCCCCGATCAGCGTCAGGAGTATATCGTCAACTATCTGATCGATTTGAAGATCACGTCGAAAAAGGCGGAGGCCGACAAGCTCGACCAGGGCGCTGCTTTCGAGCGCAAGATGGCCTATTTCCGCGACAAGGCGCGTATGCAGACATTGCTTGACGATATCCGGGCGAAGGCTGTCACCGAGGCGGAGATCAAGAAAGTCTATGATGAGGCCGCCAAGGCGCAGGGGTCCGAGCCTGAAGTGAAGGCGCGGCATATCCTCGTCGAAACAGAGGATCAGGCCCGAATCGTCCTGCGCCGGGTACGAGGCGGCGAAGACTTTGCCAAGGTGGCGACCGAGGTGTCCAAGGATCCGGGCTCACCCGGCGGCGACCTCGGCTGGTTCACCAAGGAGCGGATGGTGCCGGAATTCGCGGAAGTCGCCTTCAAGACGACGCCCGGCCAGATTTCCGAGCCGGTGAAGAGCCGGTTCGGCTGGCACATCATCAAGGTCGAGGACCGCCGCACACAGACCTTCCCGCCGCTCGCCACCGTTCGCGATCAGGTCGAGCGTTTCATCACGCGGCGTGCGCATACCGAGACCATCGAGGGGTTGCGCAAGGGCGCGAAGATCGAACAGATCGAGCAGGCGCCCGTGCTGCCGCCTCTGCCGACGAAGCCCTGAACTCCGGTTCGCGGCCATGCGCCGGCTCGCGAAACGGATCGTTGTCATTGCAGTATTGGCGATTATGGGAGGGGTCGTGGCGAGCCTGTATTCCTTCCATCGCGGACCCGGCAGCCTGTGGATCGAGACGCTCTGGCGCACCGGTCTGATCCCGCCGGACGTGTTGTCCTTCCCGGGATTCGACAAGCTGGAACGGCGTCCGACCGGTAATGATGCGCTTGCCTGTCCCGCCGGCCGTTGTAGCACGGTGTCGGATTTCGAATCGCCGGTCTTTGAGCTGCCGCCACAGGAGCTTTTGGCCCGCGTGCGAAAATTCGCGCTTTCGGAACCGCGGACGATCGAGTTGAAAACTGTGCCCAACGAGGATGTGCGCGCCGATTTCCAGCAGGCCAGCGCCACCCTGCGCTTTCCCGATATCGTCAGCGTTGAAGTGTTTGCGCTGGGTCCGCAGCGTTCGACGCTCGCCATCTGGTCGCGCAGCGTCGTCGGTCGCAAGGATTTCGGGGTCAATCGGGCCCGCGTCGAGCGATGGCTGAAGGCGCTGCAATCCGCCATCTGACGAAAACCTGTTGACGAAATCTCGCGCGCGCCCGATTGAAACGCGCCGATTTCATCAGATCACCGGAATTCCGACATGGCCAAGGCCGCACCCGTTTCGCCGCTTGCTCCTAAAACCTATCCCGATCTGCCGCCGGTCGAGGGCGTCAAATTCGCTACAGCGGCAGCGGGCATTCGCTACAAGGGCCGCACCGACGTGATGCTGGCGCTGATGGACAAGGGCACGCAGGCTGCGGGCGTCTTCACGAAGTCCAAATGCGCATCGGCTCCCGTGGACTGGTGCCGCGCGAAGCTGAAAGGCGGCAAGGCGCGCGCCCTCGTCGTCAATTCCGGCAATGCGAACGCCTTCACCGGCAAGACCGGCGCACAACAGGCGAAGTTCTCCGCCGAGATCACAGCGAAGGCGACCGGCGCGCCGCTTGGCGAAATCTTTCTGGCTTCGACAGGCGTCATCGGCGAACCGCTCGACGCCAGCAAGTTCAACGGCGTTATGGAAAAACTTGTGGCAGAGGCCTCGCCGCACGGCCTGCTCGACGCCGCGCGCGCGATCATGACCACAGACACGTTTCCAAAAGTCGCGACGGCGAAAGCCAATATCGGCGGCGTCGAAGTCGTATTGTGCGGCATGGCCAAGGGCGCGGGCATGATCGCGCCCGACATGGCGACGATGCTGTCCTATGTTTTCACCGATGCGCCGATTGCCTCCGCGGCCTTGCAGGCGATGCTGTCGAAATCCGTGCAGGGCAGTTTCAACAGCATCACCGTCGACAGCGATACATCGACCTCCGACACCCTGATGCTGTTCGCAACCGGCGCGGCGGTGAAACGCGGCGCGCCGAAAATCACCGAAGCGAACGACAAGCGGCTGAAAGAATTTCGCACAGCGCTCGACGTGGTGCTGCTCGATCTCGCCCATCAGGTCGTGCGCGATGGCGAGGGCTGCCGCAAGTTCGTCGGTATCGAAGTGCAGGGTGCCGCGACCGCAACTGCGGCCAAGAAAGTCGCGCTGTCCATCGCCAATTCACCGCTCGTGAAGACAGCGCTTGCGGGCGAGGATGCAAACTGGGGCCGCGTCGTCATGGCGGTCGGCAAGGCCGGCGAAAAGGCCGATAGAGACAGGCTGGCGATATGGTTCGGCGATATTCGCGTCGCCAACAAGGGTTTGCGCGATCCGACCTACGACGAGGCCAAGGTCAGCGCCTACATGAAAAACGATTCCATCGAGATGCGAGTCGACATCGGCGTCGGCAAGGCGCGCGCCAAAGTGTGGACCTGCGATCTCACCAAGGAATATGTCGCGATCAACGGCGACTATCGGAGCTGAAATGGCGCGGACTTGATCGCGACCGCCAAGCTGCTAGGCTTGCGGTGGTAGTATCGAGTCCGGATTAAGCCCATGCGTATTGCCGTTGCAGCCTTTTCCTGCGTCATCGCGCTTTCATTCGCCGGCTGTCAGTCGACCACTGTCCGGACGCAGGCCGCCTTCAATCCCGATGAAGCCTCCTTCATCAGGAAGGAGGGCAAGGGCGTGATTACTGGCCATGCCTTCCTGCGACGCAAGAGCGGCGCAAACGTCTATGCGGCCGGCGAAGTCGTGCGTCTGACGCCGGTGACCGCCTATGCGTCCGAACGATTTGGCAAACTCTACAGCGGTCGCAAGTACATCGCCGCGGTGTCGATTCCGAAGGTCGATGTCGATCCGGTCTATGCGAGCTACACGCGCACGGTGAAGAGCGATCACATGGGCCGCTTCCGTTTCGAGAATGTCGCGCCGGGCCGTTATTACGTCTCGACGCAGGCGGTGTGGCGCGAGCGCGGCGAATACATGCCGTCAGGCGGCGCGATGTATGACGAGGTGACTGTCACGGGCAAGGAAGAGCGGCCCGTGGACGTCATCCTCTCCGGCAACTAGAGCATCGGGCGAAAAAGTGGACCCGGTTTTTCGCTGAACCGATGCTCTAATTTATTGAAACGATCAGCTTTTGGGCGATCAAATGATTTCATTTGATCGCCCGCTGATCTAATGCGATTGACCGCGCGAAGAGAGACGGCGAAAGTCCGCGGATGAAACTTCTCCTCGTCGTGGCTGCTGCCCTGGTCGATCCCGACAATCGCGTCCTCATCGCGCAACGACCCGAGGGCAAGCAGCTTGCAGGCCTTTGGGAATTTCCCGGTGGCAAGATCGATGCAGGCGAGAGGCCGGAAGCATCGCTCATTCGCGAATTGTACGAGGAACTCGGCATTACCGTGAAGGAGGATTGCCTCGCGCCTCTCACTTTCGCGTCGCATGCCTATGAAGATTTTCACCTGCTGATGCCGCTCTACATCTGCCGCCGGTGGGAGGGCATCGTGGCGTCGCGCGAAGGGCAGGCATTGAAATGGGTGCAGGCGCGCAGCCTGCGCGACTATCCGATGCCGCCCGCCGATGCGCCGCTCATTCCACCGCTGATCGATCTGCTGGGGTGATCACCCGAGCAGGCCGAGCACAACGCCCTGCAAGAGCAATACGCCGAGCCAATGTCCGCCGTCGATCACGGTGAGCGCCGCCTTCGCGCGGCCATACGCGTGATTGGTCACGAGCGTCGTGATGACGAAGCCGAACCAGCAGACGAAGCCGGTGAACAGTCCCGCGCGGACGTTCATGCCGCTCTTGGCGACATGGGCCAGTACGCCATAGAGAACCAGCGCCATGATGAGCTCGGCCACGAATGAAATCACCATCGGCACAACCGGCACTTTCGGCTTGCCTGACGCATCAAGCATGTCGGCCTGCGTCCAGCCCTGCGCCGCCATCCATTGCTTGCTGAGAATTCCATACCAGGCTGCGCCGAAGACGAACGACGCGATAGCCGCGCAGAATATTGCAAAATAACTGAAGGAACCGGCTGCCATGAAAACCTCCTGATTTGCTAAATTCCCCCCATCTTGCAGATGAGCTTCCATTCGTCTTCTGACACGGGCTGCACCGACAGCCGCGAATTGTTCACCAGCACCATCTTGGCGAGTTTGGACTCCTGTTTGATGGCGTCAAGCGTAACCGGAGTTTTTAATGGCTTCATGGCGCGGAAATCCACCATCCCGAACTTGCCGCTTTCGTCCGACGGATCGGGGTAGAATTTCTTGCTGACCTCTACGATCCCGGCAATCTCCTTGCCCTCGTTGGAGTGGTAGAAAAACGCCTGGTCGCCCAATTCCATCGCCATGAGGTGCAACTTGGCCGAGTGGTTGCGCACGCCGTCCCAATGGGTGCCCTTCTTGCCGGCGGCGACCTGCATGTCCCAGGACCATTTGTGCGGTTCGCTCTTGATGAGCCAGTAAGCCATTTCGGCGCCTCGTATGCGGAATCGGCTGAATCGCCGGGAAATTGAGATGGTTGCGCAAATTAAGCGACGCGGGTCGCGCGCTCAAGCGGCCCCGCCCTTTCATCCCCATCTCGAATTTCCCGGCGACGGGTGCTAAGAGACCTGCATGTTATACCTCGAGCTCGGGATTGTGGCGGCCCTCATTTGCGTCAACGGCCTTCTGGCCATGTCGGAACTGGCGGTGGTCTCCTCCCGCCCATCCCGTCTGCGGATGATGGTCGAGCAGGGCGTTTCCGGGTCGCGGCGCGCCCTGGCGCTTTCGGCTGATCCCGGCCGGTTCCTGTCTACCGTGCAGATCGGCATCACGCTGGTTGGCGTCCTGTCGGGCGCGTTTTCGGGCGCGACCCTCGGCCAGAGGCTTGCGGAATGGTTCGCAGAGAAGGGTATGCCCCCGGCTTTCGCCGACGCGGTCGGCGTCGGCCTCGTCGTCGCGCTCATCACTTACGCCTCGCTGATCGTGGGCGAACTGGTGCCCAAGCAGATCGCCCTGCGCAATCCCGAGGGGGTAGCCGTCAAGGTCGCGCCGGCCATGACGATCCTGTCGAAGATCAGCCACCCGCTGGTTTGGCTGCTCAGCTTTTCCGGACAGGGCCTTCTGAAAATTCTCGGGCAAGGGTCCGCGCCGGAAGAACGGGTCACGGAAGAAGAACTGAAAACCATCGTCGCGGAAGCGGAGACCGCGGGCGTTCTTGAAACCGAAGAGCGTCAAATGATCGCGGGCGTGCTGCGCCTCGGCGATCGTGCAGTGCGCGCCGTGATGACGCCACGCACCGAGGTCGACTGGATCGACCTTGACGCCAGCGAGGAAGAAGTTCGCAAAATCCTCATCGAGACCAAACATTCGCGACTACCGGCGGCCGACGGCTCGCCCGACGACATGACCGGCGTCGTGCATGCGCGCGAAGTGTTGGCAGCCCTGCTTGCCGGCAAGCCGTTCGACATTCGCTCCTACGTGCGCAAGGCCCCGGTCATTCACGACAATGCTGACGCACTCGACGTGCTCGGCACGCTGAAGGCCGCGCAGGTGCCGATGGCGCTCGTGCATGACGAATACGGACACTTCGAAGGCGTGGTGACGCCGGCCGATCTGCTGGAGGCGATCACCGGTGTCTTCAATGCGGATTCCGGCGGCAGCGATCCCGTCGCCGTGCAGCGCGACGACGGCTCCTGGCTGCTCGCCGGTTATATGCCCGCCGACGAAATGGCCGAGCATATCGGCATCCGGCTGCCGGAGAATCGCGATTACGAAACCGTCGCGGGTTTTGTTCTGTCGCATCTCCACCATCTGCCCGCGACCGGCGAATGGGTGAATGCGCTGGGCTGGCGTTTCGAGGTCGTCGACCTCGACGGCCGGCGCATCGACAAGGTGCTGGCGACGAAACAGCCGCAACTGCGCCGCGAGCGGGTGGGTTAATACAAAACTCGACTACTGCGCAGCGTCGCTCAGTTTCTGGCCGAAAGCCGGTGGATTCTTCATGTCGATGGCGCGCCAGTCCGTTTCCTTCGGGAAGCGGATAGCGAGCGAGCGTATCGCGCGATAGTCGATATTGCCCCCAGCGCCAAAGGGCACGATGCCGCGCTCATGATCCTCGAGCGCCTTCAGGAACATGCGGCGCGTGCGCACGATGACGGCATCGCTCGTGCCGAGAAACTCCTGAGAGCGATCCATGATCGGCCCCATGGATTCCTCGATGATGAAATCCTCGTAGACGAAATTCTTCAGCAGCCCGCTGAAGTGCCCGTTCTTCATGGCGTCGCGGCTTTGATGCCAGGCATTGGCCTCGTTGCCGCGATCGGCGGCAAAGTCATCGTCGTCCGGGCCCGTGCGATCGACGGCTTGTTGCCGATACCACTCCGGCACCGGCCCGAAGGGATGCATGTAATAATACCAGTGCGCGCTCCATTCGTCGTCGATGGGAACGACGACGACGACGAGACGCGGTTCGCCGTGATTGCCGGGGATGAAGGAATAATAGGGCAGCACGACCTCGCGGATGCGCGCATAGACCGAGCCGTCCGGCAGGTTGCGCAGAGCCGCTTCGCGATAGCCGTAGGGTTTTTCGATGAATTCGAATGATGGCGCCGAATCGTAGCCGACCATGTTGCCCGTCGAGTTCGGACGGTTCGGCACGGACGAGGAATGCAGGAAGTTGAGATGCGCCGAATCGAGCTGGCCTTCCAGGCCCTGCAGCCAGTTGCCGTTAACGACCGCGCAGCGCACCAGCGAATCGGCAGGCGGGAAGTGAAATTCGAAATCGTAGAATTTCGGCGGGGTTTCGCGCTTGCCCATGTAAACCCAGACGATGCCGCCGGCTTCCTGTGTCGGATAATGCTTTACCGGCACGCGCGCGGCGAAGGCTTCGCGGGTCTCCCTAGGTTCGGTTGGAACATCGACCACCTTGCCCGAAATGTCGATTTTCCAGCCGTGGAAGATGCAGCGCAGCCCGTTACCCTCGTTGCGCGCCAGCGCCAGCGACGAACAACGATGCGGGCAAGCTTTCTGCAAGACGCCGACGCGCCCATCCGTTGCGCGAAAGGCGACGAGATCCTCGCCCAGCAGGCGGAAAGGTTTCGGCGCGCCATCGGCGACAAGGCTCGCGGAGCGCACGGCGGGCGTCCACAATTCGCGCAGCATCTCGCCCATCGGCGTGCCCGGCCCGACGCGCGTCAGGCGTTCATTGTCTTCTTTTGAGAGCATAGCGACCTCCCGCATTCAGCTTTGTGCCGACGTTGATCGCCGGCTCTTGGAACGATCTTGCACCCTGACCGCGCCCGCGTAAATGGCGATGCATGCCTAGCGCAACTTTTCGCGCTCACCCGTTACGCACTTGAGCGCTCGGTGCGCGAGCCTATTCCCTGCGCTGCGGCCGCGAGAGCAGCGAATCGATAGCGCCGGGCACATCGATCCTGCCGGTGAGCAAGGCATCCACGGCTTCGCAGATAGGCGCTTCGATGTCCTTCTTGCGCGCCATTTCGACGAGAACGCTTGCGGTGAATGCGCCTTCGGCAAGCTTGCCTCCGCTCGCCTGTTCGACGGTCTTGCCGCGCCCGAGAGCAACGCCGAAAGCGAAATTGCGCGATTGTTCGGAACTGCATGTGAGTACGAGATCGCCGAGGCCCGACAATCCCATCAGTGTCTCGCTACGCGCGCCATAGGCCGCGCCGAAACGCCGCAATTCCGCAAAGCCGCGGGCGATCAGCGCCGCATTGGCGCTCGCGCCGAGGCCGCAGCCCGTCGCGATGCCGCAAGCGATGGCGAGCACGTTCTTTGCCGAGCCGCCAATTTCGACTCCGCGCATGTCGTCGCTGTGATAAAGGCGAAACGTCGAAGTGCCCAGCGCTTCGGCGAGCGCGCGTGCAAGCTCGCCATCATGCGCGGCAATCGTGACTGCCGTTGGCAAGCCCCTGGCAACGTCATGGGCGAAACTCGGACCCGACAGCAAGGCGAGCGGCACATGAGGCAGTGCCTGCGCGACCGCTTCGCCCATGAACAATTGGGTGCCGCGTTCGATGCCCTTGGCGCAAATCACGACGGGCGCATTCGCCTTGACCAGCGGCGCAATCGCGGAAGCGCTGTCGCGCTGCGCCTGGGCCGGAACCACGAGCAGGATTACATCGGCGTCCCGCACGCAACCGAGATCGCTCACGGGCGATACCGCGCTTTCGATGGAAATGCCCTGAAGATAGCGCTTGTTTTCGTGGCCTTCTGCTATCTCGTCCATCTGCGCGGCATTGCGGCCCCATAGATAAACATCGTGTCCGGCGCGCGCCGCGACATTGGCGAGCGCCGTGCCCCAGCTCCCCGCGCCGAGAACGGCGACTTTCCCGAATGTGCGTAAGGGGTTCATGCGCAGTCTGTTCTTCTCTTTGAATGCTGGGAGCGAGTCCCGATCGAAGTTATCGCCAGTTTTCGGGACACGCTCTATCGCATGGCCGGGGCTGGAAAAGGTTCGCTACCACGCCGGGTCCACATATATTCGAATTGTTGCACGAACTGCGCAACCACATCGGCGCTTTCGACGAGGATGAGATCGTTGTCCTGCCTGCGCGCGCCGGAAAAGGAAAAGTTCGACGATCCCGTGCGCAGCACGCGACCGTCGACCTGATAGGCCTTGAGGTGCATGAGGTCGTTGCCGCCCATCTTCATCTTTGCCTCGACATTCGGCTGGCGAAACAATGTCCAGAAGGGTGAGGAGGTGTCGGGATTCTTTGTCGCGGGTTGGTCCGGGTCGAGATAGATGCGCAGCTTCACGCCGCGCCGTGCCGCATCGGCAAGGGCGTTGATGATCGTGTTGTCGGTCAGCACATAGGCAGCGAAATCGATGCGCGATTTTGCGGACGCCAGCAATGCCCGGTCGATGTCCGCAAGATTGGTACGCGGTGCGTAATAGATGCGAAGGCCGCCCATGGCGCGCTCGCGGTCGAGCGGTCCGCGGGCTTCCACGGGCACCAGCGCGAGGAAAAGCAGGATCAGCACTATCCGCCACGGCATGGGCCCTGTCTGCGAAACGAGCGTTGGGCGCAGGCGCATCAGGCCTTGCCGTTGGGGCTTGTCGCAGCCGACTTGTCGAGCGGCCAGCGCGGACGCGCCGCAAAATCGAGGCCGTCTGTCATGCCCAGACGCAGTTTCTCTATGCCCGTCCAGGCGATCATCGCGCCGTTGTCCGTGCAGAGCTTTTGTGGCGGCACGATGAGACGCAGACCCGCTTCGTCGGTCAGCCTTTGCAAGGCGCGGCGGATCGCTTCGTTGGCGGCGACACCGCCCGCAACCACGACAGCCGTCGGCGGCCCGCCCACTTTCTCGCGGAAGGCGCGCAGGCCCACGCGCGTGCGCTCGACCATCACATCCACGATAGCCGCCTGAAACGACGCGCAGATATCCGCGAGATCGGTGGCGGACAAGGGCGCGATTCGTTCGGCGGCGAGACGTACCGCAGTCTTCAATCCGGAGAAGGAAAAATCCGGTGTCGCGCGGCCATGCATCGGGCGCGGAAAATCGAAACGCCGGACATCGCCTGCGGCGGCGACTTTCTCCACATGAGGACCGCCGGGATAGGGCAGGCCCAGCATCTTGGCGACCTTGTCGAAGGCTTCGCCGACGGCGTCGTCGATGGTCGTCCCGAGCCGCAGATAATCGCCGACGCCGCGCACCGCCACCAGTTGCGTATGGCCGCCGGAGACCAGCAACAGGAGGTAGGGGAAGGAAATTCCGTCCGTCAGGCGGGCGGTCAGCGCATGTGCTTCGAGGTGGTTCACCGCGACGAAGGGCTTGCCGGCAGAAAGGGCGATGGCCTTGCCCGTCACAAGGCCAACCATCACGCCCCCGATGAGTCCCGGCCCGGCCGCTGCGGCCACGCCGTCGAGATCGCCGAAATCCGCTCCCGCGTCCGCCATGGCGCGCGCGACGATCCGGTCGATGGCGGCGACATGGGCGCGCGCCGCGATTTCCGGCACGACGCCGCCGTAGGCGGCATGTTCGGCGATCTGGCTAAGCACGACATTTGAGCGTATGTCGCCGTTGCCGGCGCGTCCGAGCGCGACGACCGAAGCCGCCGTTTCGTCGCAAGTCGTCTCGATCCCCAAAACCAGCATTTTCGGCCTCGCCGGCCGACTTCTAATCCGTTCCAGCGATTCCCGAAACTCCATCGCGGAGCCGGAAGATTCCATCCAGTCGGAAAGCGCGCTAGAAGCGGGACATGCAAAAGCCTTCGTGGATGAAGATCGGCACGCGCGGCAGTCCGTTGGCCCTCGCACAGGCGCATCAGGTGCGCGACGCCCTGGCGCGGGCGCATGGCGTCGCCCCCGACGATATCGAAATCGTTGTCATTCGCACGACCGGCGACATGATTCAGGATCGCGCGCTGTCGGAGGCCGGCGGAAAAGGTCTTTTCACGAAGGAACTCGACATCGCGATGATCGACGGGCGGATCGACATCGCCGTTCATTCCTCGAAAGATCTGCCGACCGTTCTGCCGCCCGAAATCGGCATTGGCGGCTATACGGCCCGCGAGGACGTGCGCGACGTCTTCATCGGCCGCGACAACATGCGCCTGCGCGATCTGCCGGTGGGAGCGCGCGTCGGCACGGCTTCCCTGCGGCGCGGGGCGATGGTGAAACGCCTCAGGCCGGACATCGAGATCGGGCTGTTGCGCGGCAACGTGCAGACGCGGCTCGGCAAGGTGCAAAGCGGCGAGGTCGACGGGACATTGCTGGCGCTTGCCGGCCTCAAGCGCTTGGGCCTTACGCAACACGCCACCGAGATTCTCGACGAGCAGGCGTTTCTTCCCGCCGTCGGACAGGGCGCCATCGGCATCACCCTGCGCATCGCAGATGACACAACCCAGGAAAGGATTGCGGCCATCTGCGACAGACATACGGGCATAGCGCTCGACGTGGAGCGCGCTTTTTTGCGCGTGCTGGATGGCTCCTGCCGCACGCCCATCGCGGGGCTCGCACGCGTCTCCGGCGATGATGTCAAATTTCGCGGCATGATCCTGCGCAAGGATGGATCGCAGTCGTTCGATATCGAGGGCGGCGCAAGCGCGTTGGAAGCGGAGAAGCTGGGCGAGGATTGCGGACGCGAACTGCTGTCGCGCGCGCCGTCCGATATTTTCGCCTGAGTCGCAGGGCGTCGCGATGCGCATTCTCGTGACCAGACCAGTCGACGACGCCCGCCGCACTGCCGCACGACTTGCTGCAATGGGGCATGAAGCAATTCTTTCGCCCGTCATCGAAATCAAGCCGACGGGCGCTGCAATTGCGAATGAAAAATTCGATCTTGTGATCGCAACGAGCAGTCAGGCCTTGAGATATTGCGGCGAGCAGGCGCGCATTCTGCGGGAACTTCCACTAGCCGTCGTCGGCGCACGCACAAGGAGGGCAGCCGCCAAGCATGGTTTTCGCTCGCCGGTTCATATTGCGGAGAATGCTGCGGCTCTCGCAGACCATGTGAAAACATCCTGTCCGGCGACGACGTCGATCCTTTATCTCGCGGGGGAAGAGCGCAAACCGGATCTTGAAGCAAATCTCACGCAAGCCGGTTTTGCCATCCATGCAGTCCCGGTTTACCGCGCTGCCAGGGCAGGGGCTTTTTCGGAAGAAGCGGCGGATATTATCCGCCAGGAAAAAATAGATGCGGCCCTGCATTTCTCGCGTCGCAGCGCCGCGATATTTGTCGCGCTGGCGCATGATGCAGGCCTCACGCACGAATGCGCTCGCTTGAAACATCTGTGCCTGTCAGCGGATGTTGCGGCGGGGCTGTCCGATCTTCGCGCCGATCATGTCGCTATTGCAGAACGGCCATCGGCCGAAGCTTTGCTGGCGCTGATTTGACCTGCCCGCAGGTTCCTCGAATTGGACAGTCCGGAAGCCGATGGATTAAGACTGGAAGCGGAACGGGACCGGCCGCTGGCCGGATGAGGGAGGGTGCAATGCGTATCGCGAAGAGGGTGCTGACTTTCCTTGCGGGTCTTGCCGTCGGGGCTATGTCGCTCGCCACACCGTCAGCCGCGCAAAGCGACGAGGCGGAATTCTTCAAGGGCAAGACCATACGCTTCGTTGTCGGCTTCGGGCCGGGCGGCGGCTACGATCTCTATGCGCGGATGATCGCTCCCGCGCTGTCGAAGCAGCTTGGCGGCACGGTCGTCGTCGAGAACCAGCCCGGCGCCGGCGGCATCACCGCGTTGAACCGCGTTTTTACCTCGGCGCCTGACGGCCTGACTGTCATGATCGCCAATGGCACTGGCGCAGCCCTCGCGCAACTCATCAATCAGCCCGGCGTGCGCTTCGATATCACAAAGGTCGGCCATCTCGGCACGGTCAGCATCGAGCCGTGGATGTGGCTCGTCTCGAAGGATTCGCCGATCAAGACGATCGAAGACGCGTTCAAGCTCGGCCGCCCGGTCAACTGGTCGGCTTCGGGGCCTATGGACGGTCTTTCGGACGGCGCGCTCTTTACCTGCGAGGCGCTGAAGCTTCCCTGCAAAGTGGTCACTGGCTACAAGGGCAGTCGCGATGCGGCGCTGGCCGTTATGCGCAACGAGATGGACTCGCTCTATATCGCCGATACGTCAGCGCTCAATTACACCAACACCGGGGACTCCCGCGTAATTGCGAGTGTCAATCGCAAGCGTTCGCGCTTCTATAAGGATATTCCTACGGTTTTCGAAGCCTTCAAGGTTCCGCCGGAAAACGCCTGGTTGATCGACTTTCATGCGGCGATCGAAGACCTCAGCCGCATTATCGTGTTGCCGCCGGGGATGTCTGCATCCCGGCTGTCTCACATGCAGAATGCGGTGAAAACAGTGCTGACCGACAAGGATTTCATTGCCGAGGGCGAGAAGTCGCAGCGCTATATCCATTTCGTCGATGCGCCGACAACGCAGACCGCGGTCGGCAAGGTGGTCAGCAATCTGACGGAAGAGCAACTCAAGACCGTTCGCCGCATCATCGGCGGCGCGGCGCAATAGACCAATCATCATCCCTGCGGGCGATCTGGACGGTTGGCGGCGCTCGCGCGAAGGAGGACACAATGTCAGCAATGCGTTTGGCCGCGGCCTTCCTGTCCGTCGCAATGTTCTCGACCGCTCCCACCCGGGCGGATGAAGCGGAATTCTACAAGGGCAAGACGGTCAAGATGATCGTCGGTTTCGGTCCCGGCGGCGGCTACGACGCCTATGCGCGCATGCTTGCGCCCTATTTCAGCAAGCGCCTCGGCGCGACTGTCGTCGTTGAAAACCAGCCGGGCGCGGGCAGCCTTGCCGCGCTCAATCGCCTTTACGCCGCGCCGCCGGACGGATTGCAGATGATGCTGGTGAATGGCACGGCGGCCGCGCTGTCGCAGATCGTCGGCGTCAGCGCCGTCAAATACGATCTCGGCAAGATGACGCATATCGCGACCGTCAGCGTGTCGCCATGGCTCTGGCTGGTGCCGAAAGGCTCCCCCATCCAGTCGATAGCCGATGCGCGCAAGGCGTCCGGGGATATTCTGTGGGGCGCGGGCGGACCCATCGATGGTATGTCGGACGGCGCGCAGGTGACCTGCGAAGCGCTGGCGCTGAAGTGCCGTGTGGTGCTCGGCTACAAGGGCTCGAACGATGTCGCGCTGGCGCTCGCGCGCAACGAGATGGCGTCGCTTTATGTGTCGGATACGTCGGCGAACAATTACGTGCGGGCCGGCGACGTGCGTCCCGTGGCGAACATGTCGCGCAAGCGCTCGCGCTTCTTCCCGAGCCTTCCGACCGTGTTCGAAACAGAAAAGCTTTCGCCCGAATCCGAATGGCTGCTCGACTTCCATTCGACCGTGCAGGATCTCGGCCGCATCATCACTTTGCCGCCGAACATTCCGGCGGCGCGGCTCGCCTTTCTGCAGGAGGCCGCCAAACAGATGCTCACCGACAAGGAGCTGATGGAGGAAGGCGAGAAGTCGCAGCGCTATATCGATTTTGTCGATGCCGCGGCGACGACGAAAAATGTCGACAAGGTCATCAACCAGTTGACCCCTGCGCAACGCGCACGCGTCAGCAAGGTGACGGAGATCGAAAAGAAATAATCTGTCGCCGCTCGCCGGGCATGATTAAATGCCCCGATGGGCGCAGGTGATTCCGGATCGACACGAGGAAAGGGCGGCAATCTTGTCGCCGATGTGCTCGTGCCCGTCGCAGTGGATACGGCCTATTCCTACAGAATTCCGCAGGGGCTCGACATCGAGCCCGGAGATTTCGTCGAGGCGCCGCTGGGAACGCGCGACGCCATCGGCGTCGTCTGGGACGTGCGCGAATCGGCTTCGGGATCGAACCTGAAAGTCATCGCCAATCGTTGCGACTATCCGCCAATCGCTGCGAATTTGCGCCAGTTCGTGGATTGGGTGGCGCGCTGGACGCTGAGCCCGCGCGGCATGGTCTTGCGCATGGCGGCGCGCGCTCCGGAGCATGCCGGACCGGAACCCGTGCGCATAGGCGTGCGCCTTGCCGCGCATGGGGCATTGCCGCAACGCATGACGCCTGCGCGGTTGCGCGTGATCAAGGCTGCCGAAGGCGGGCTGATGCATTCTAGGGCTGCGCTGGCGGAAGCCGCTTCCTGTTCGAGCGGCGTCATCGACGGCCTTATCGACGAGGGCACACTGGAAGCCATTGCGCTGTCGCCGGAGCCTGCGGCTCATGCGCCCGATGTCGAATTTGCGCAAACGCAACTGGAGCCGGGGCAACAGGCCGCGGCCGATGCGCTGGCGGCCAGCGTTGCCGCCAAGGCATTTTCCGTCACGCTGCTGGAAGGCGTCACCGGATCTGGCAAGACGGAAGTCTATTTCGAAGCCGTGGCGCAAGCCATTCGCGAGGGACGTCAGGCGCTGATCCTGATGCCGGAGATCGCGCTGACCGCGCAGTTTCTCGATCGCTTTGCCACGCGCTTTGGCGTGCGTCCCGCCGAATGGCATTCCGGCGTTTCCGCACGCAAGCGCTATCGCATCTGGCACGGCGTGGCATCGGGCGAAGTGAAGGTTGTCGCGGGCGCGCGCTCGGCGCTGTTTCTGCCCTTTGCGGATATCGGCGCGCTGATCGTCGACGAAGAGCATGAAGCCGCCTACAAGCAGGAAGACGGCGTGCCCTACCATGCGCGCGACATGGCCGTCGTGCGCGGGCGTCTCGAGAACGCAGCAGTCATACTTGCGTCGGCGACGCCCTCCATCGAGTCGCGTGTGAACGCGCAGCAGGGGCGTTACAAACATCTCAAACTCGATGCACGCTTCGGCGGCCGCGTGCTTCCGGACCTTCACGCCATCAACCTGAAGAGCGCAGGGCCGGCGCGCGGCAAGTGGATATCGCCGCGATTGGCTGCAACGATGGAACAGGTGATCGAGCGCGGCGAACAGGCGCTGCTGTTCCTGAACCGGCGCGGCTACGCGCCTCTCACGCTCTGCAATGCCTGCGGTCATCGCTTCCAGTGTCCGAATTGTACGGCATGGCTGGTCGAACATCGTTTTCGCCGGGCGCTGATGTGTCATCATTGCGGACACGTGGAGCGCAGGCCCGAGCGTTGCGTCGAATGCAATGCCGAGGATTCGCTCGTGGCCTGCGGGCCCGGCGTCGAGCGTCTTGCGGACGAAGTTGCGGAGCGTTTTCCCGATGCGCGCCGCATCGTGCTGTCTTCGGATTTTCCCGGCGGCACGGAAAGACTGAAGTGCGAACTCGAAGAAATCGCCAATGGTGCTTTCGACATCATCATCGGCACGCAGCTTGTTGCAAAAGGCCACAACTTTCCGCAACTGACGCTCGTTGGCGTGATCGATGCGGATGTGGGCCTGACCTCCGGCGATCCGCGTGCGGCGGAGCGTACGTTCCAGATGCTGCAACAGGTAACGGGACGTGCGGGCCGCGGCGACAGGCCGGGCATTGGCCTCGTGCAGACGTGGCAACCCGATCATCCCGTCATGCGCGCGCTCGTTTCAGGCGATGCCGAGCGATTTTACGAGGAAGAGATCACGCAACGCGAGCGCGCAGGGTTGCCGCCGTTCGGTCGTATGGCGGCGCTGATCGTTTCGGGTAACGATCGCATATCGGCGGAAACGCATGCGCGTGCTCTCGTGCGCACGGCGCATGCTTTGCCTCAGACCGACAAGTTTCGGCTGGCGCGCGCCGGCCAGCTTCCCGAGGAAGGCGATGCCGTACTTCTCGGCCCCGCCGAAGCGCCCATCGCCGTCGTGCGCGGGCGCCATCGTTTTCGATTGCTGGTGAAAGCGCCACGTCATGCCGACATGCAGGGGTTTCTGCGCGCGCTGCTTGCCGAAGCGCCTCCCGAACGCGGCGGCGTGCGGGTGCAGGTCGATGTCGATCCGATGAACTTTTTCTGAATTGCGCCGCCCGGCGTGGGGCGGCGCAAAATCAAATGTTCAGCAGCGTCTTGACCGAGTCTTCGAAGGCATTGTCGTCCCAGCCGAAGGGACCTTTCTTGCCTGCAAAAGCAATCTTGCCTTCGACGTCGACCAGAAACAGCCGCATCGGCAAGCCGACGTATTTCTCGTCCACGCTGTTCTCGATGCCGTCGACCAGCATCGGCATGTGTAAATCGAGATGCAACTGACAGGCATTGGCGACTTCGACACGTTCGTCGAGCGTTGTCGGCTCGTAATAGTTGATGTTCTCGATGAGATTATTGGGCACACGCCAACCGTCGTGCGGATGCGCCTCGCGGATATACACCATGTAGAAGTGCATCCGGTCCTTGTAGCGGTGGTAGAGTTCGTTAAGGCGCACGGCCTTACCCCTGAAGGGGGGTCAGGTGAATGAGCCGAACACCACCCCCACTGGCCTGCCGCGCAAATGCGACAGCGTCACGGTCTCTCCCGTCAGCTTCCTGTCGCGGTCGAGTACATGCGCGGTGAAGTCGGGCGCGATCATGCCGGGTTGCGGCACAATGGCTTCGCGCGCCTTTTCCTCGTCCATGTGCGCGGCAAGTTCGGGTTCGGAGATATCGGAAATGTCGAGCCAGATCTTGCGGCGCGCGTGCATGTCCAGCGCGCCATATTCCTTCAGCGTCACGGGACTGGAAGGCACTTTCTCCGGGGGTACATGAATGGGCATCGGACCTCACAGGAAAACGTCTGTCCGGCCCGGCCGGACCGAACGATGAAATTATGACAATGGTCGTGAGTTGTGTCCATCACCGGAGTTGCCGCCGGGCGGCAGAAAATCCGCCCGGCGTGTCGGTGATTCAAGGGCAGCGCTCAAATGTCTTTCGATTTCGTCCGCGCCTTGCCTTCGCGCTCGGCTTCTTTCAATTCCTCGGCCTCATCGCCTTCCAGCGCCTTGCGCGCATCCTTCGCGGCCTTATCGACCTGCCCGGACTTCACGAAGTCCCGGGTGTCCTCGTTGTAAGCTCTGGCGGCGTCGCGATTGCCTTCGCCCTGATTGTCGGAACCAATCTTCTTGTCGATCATGACGTCTCTCCTGTGCTTCTAGGAAAAACGCCGGGCAGGCGTGGCGGTTCCAAAACTGATGGCGTGCGACCCCGTTAAACAAAGACGCGACGCCTTGCAGCGCCGCACCTTGCGATTCAGGTCTTTAGGCGTCAAATCGCCTTCTTCAGCTCCGCGACGATGGCGTCGCCCATCTGCTGCGTCGATACCGTCGAGGGCGCATCGCCCTTGATGTCGGCAGTGCGAAGCCCTGCAGCGAGCGTGTCGGCGATGGCCTTCTCGACCATGTCGGCGGCCTGGCCGAGGTTGAAGGAATAGCGCAGCGCCATGGCGAACGACGCGATCATCGCGATCGGATTGGCAATGCCCTGGCCCGCGATATCGGGCGCGGAGCCATGTACCGGCTCGTAGAGCGCCTTGCGCTTGTCGGTCTTCTTGTCGGTATCGCCGAGAGAGGCCGAGGGCAGCATGCCGAGCGATCCGGTCAGCATCGATGCGATGTCGGAGAGCATGTCGCCGAAGAGGTTGTCGGTGACGATCACGTCGAACTGTTTGGGCCAGCGCACGAGCTGCATGCCCAGCGAGTCGGCAAGCTGATGTTCGAGGGTCACATCGGCATATTCGCGCTTGTGCAGTGCACTGATGACTTCATGCCACAATACGCCGGACTTCATCACGTTGCGCTTGTCCGAGGATGTCACTTTGTTGTTGCGCTTGCGCGCGAGTTCGAAGGCGACACGGCCTATGCGCTCGATTTCGTAGGTGTCGTAAACCTGCGTATCGATGCCGCGCTTCTGGCCGTTGCCGAGATCAATGATCTGCTTGGGCTCGCCGAAATAGACGCCGCCGGTCAATTCGCGCACGATCATGATGTCGAGGCCGTCGATGATCTCGCGCTTGAGCGAGGAGGCATCCGCCAGCGCGGGATAGCACAGCGCCGGGCGCAGGTTGGCGAACAAGCCGAGATCCTTGCGCAGGCGCAGAAGCCCCGCCTCCGGGCGCACGTCGTAGGGTACGGCATCCCATTTCGGGCCGCCGACCGCGCCGAAGAGTACGGCGTCCGCCGCATGGGCGAGTTGCATGTGCGCTTCGCTGATCGACTGTCCGTGCGCGTCATAGGCCGAACCGCCAACGAGACCGCGCTCCATTTCAAACGAGGCGATGCCGGCCTGCTGGATGAAGGCCGCGACCTTCTCGACTTCGGCCATCACTTCGGGGCCGATGCCGTCGCCGGGGAGAAGAAGCAGTTTGAAGGTCGCCATGGTGTTTCCGTTGTGTTTGAAAGCCGGGCGCTAGCTAGCCGCTGCGCCCGCCCTTGGCAAGCCGAGCCGCCCGCCTGTGCGACGGCGCACTTTCGCCAATAGCTCGTGTCGGCTAGCATTTCGGCCCCTTTTCCTGATGGATCCGGCGCGTGAACAGATTCGCCTTTACAGCGGCTTTCGCCGCATCGTTTGCCCTGACCTCGGCAGCTTCGGCCCAATCCTCCGCGACATTCGGCGACTGGTCGGCGCGTTGCGACAACGTCCTGCGCTGCGCCGCCATTGGCTTCGCCAAAGAACTCGGCGGAGGATGGCTGCATTTCGAGCGCGATGGCGCGGCGACCGCGCAGGCCCGCATCCGCATCGTGCTGGATACGGAAAGTAAGGACGATACGGTTGCCGTCAGCGTGAAATTTGACGAGCCCGGTTTCGAGACAATCTTCCCGGCGTCCGTGCAGGCGAAACGCGACGACAGCGAACGCCATGTCATCGTTGTGCCCGACGGGGCGATGGACGCTTTCCGCAACGCCCTGCGCAAGGCCTCACAGATCGTCGTCCGTCGCACGGACGGTCAGAAGATCGCCTACGACACCGATGAACTTAATCTTTCCCTCAAGGGATCGGTCGCGACGCTGCGCTGGATCGACGAGCGCCAGAGGCGCGTCAATACGGTGACGGCGATGATTGCGTCCGGGCCCGCAGCCGCCACGACCATTCCGTCGCCACCGGCGCTCCCGTCAATTCGCAAGAGCCGGTTTGTGGCCAAGGAACTCGGCGAAAAGGCGCCGCCAGCCGTCATGGCGGCATGGAAAGAGGCCTGCGACGAATGGGACGAAGTCGGCGACCGGAAGGGCAGCGGCTATCTTATCGGCGCGCAAGCGCAGCTCTGGGATATGCCGTGTTCGCGCGGCGCCTATAATTTCGGAAGCATGTTCTTTCTTCAGCAGGGCAACAAGGCGCAATTGCTGAAATTCGAGCAATGGATGCGCGGCGAACAGAGATCCGCGGGCCGTTTCGAGACAAAGGCTGAAGAATTGATCAACGCCGAATTCGTGCCGGCCGATATGCAAATCATTTTCTTCTCGAAGGGACGCGGCATCGGCGATTGCGGTTCGGGGGGCGGTTATACGTGGGACGGCTCGCGCTTCCGCATGACAGCCTATCGCGAACTCGACGAATGCCGTGGCGTGCCCGAAGATTTCTGGCTGACGCTCTGGCGGACGAATGTGATCAAGTGAAGTCGCGAAGTGCGGATAGATCGCTTCAGAATTTCGCGAGTTCGTTGATGGCGGCGGTATCAACGTAATGGACGTATTCGGTAATCAGCCCGCCCGACTGCGTTATGAAAGCGCAGCCCGAGACAGGCATCGCCGCGCCGGATCCGCGATTGCGCTGCATGGTGGACCAGCGCGCTGCGGCGCGATTTCCCTCGATGAGAATGTCGAGAATCCTGGCGTCGTAAAATTCGATCATCGCATCCGACTGTCGCATCAATTCGCAGATATGTTCCCGGCCGCAACAGGCGCCCGAGAAGAGCGACGTATTCGGATTGGCCGGCATGACATAGCGCGCGTCCGGATGCAGGATCGCATGGACACGACGGTAATCCATGGACATGCGCGCCTGTGCATATTCCTCGACAACCTGCCTTGTTACGACCTCAACGGATTCGTCCAGAGTTCCAACATGTTGAAGCATCAGTCCTGTCCCCACAGGCGCATATCCTAAGCGTGGCAAGCCCGCCGACCATCGTCAAAAGTGTTAATCTCTTTCAAATTCAGTTTACTAGTGCGGCTCTTCTTGATCAAAACGAACCATGTTTTGGCGCAAGCGCGGCCGTGGCACGCCGCTTGATAGAAGTACGGGGCAGATGTCAGGTGTGCCAATCCGGCACAGTCCTAAATTGTTGGGGCGCACATGCTCGCAAAACCCGGAAAGAAAGCCGTCCCTCTGGCCGTCGGCCTCGTCTGCGCGCTGCTGATCGCTCTGCTTACCGCCGGACGGTTGACGCTCGCACAGGCGGGAACCGGCTCTCCTCCCGCACTGCATTTCGACGCCTACGAGCCGCAGAAGGCCGTCTATCACGTGACGAGCGGAGGCGGCTGGTTCGGCCGCGAGCACACACATCTGCTGACCGTGCTGCGCAATCACATGAATGCGGTGGGACCGGGCTTTCTCGACGTGCGCGTCGTCATGCAGGGCGATGGCGTCGATCTCATGATTGCCGCGCGCAAGGATGCGAAACTCGCCGAAGCCATCGACCGTCTCATCGCCGACGGGGCGACATTCGTCGTCTGCTACAATACGCTCGTGCAGCGCCGGATCGATCCCGCGCGCGACATGCATAGAGTTTCGCGAGAAGAAATCGTGGGCGCGGGTGTCGCGGAGGTCACGCAACTCGTTGCGAAGGGCTATGTCTATCTGCGGATATGACGGCTGCAAGCGGCACTGTTCAGGCTGAAGCTTATTTCCTAGACTTGTCCTGTTCAGGGCAGGGAGGAGCGCCAATGATCAGATCGGTATTGAAGTATCTTGCGGTTGTTTTGTGCGCCGGGTTGGCTTTGGCCGCACGCGCTCAAACGGCTTTGCCGGAATTCGAAATCCAGCGCGGCGTCGAATACGCCAATCACGATGGAACCGCTTTGCAGGGCGATCTTTATCTGCCCAAAGCGCCAGGCAAATACCCGGCGATCATCGGCGTGCATGGCGGGGGATGGCAGGCAGGTTCGCGCGCATCCTACGCGCATTGGGGTCCATATTTCGCGCAGCGCGGTTATGTCGTGTTCGCGATCAGCTACAGACTTTCAAAGCCCGGCCAGAACACCTATCCGCAGGCCGTGCAGGACGTACGCGCGGCCATCCAGTTCGTGCGCGGACGCGGAGAGGCGATCAAGGTCGATGGGGAGCGCATCGCGCTGCAAGGCGATTCCGCTGGCGGACATCTGGTCGCGCTGACGGCGCTGGCGGGTGACGATGCGCCCTATGCCGGCGCTTATCCCAACGATTCCTTTGCATCGGTGAGTTCGCGCGTGAAGGCTGTCGTCGCCTTCTACGGCGTGTTCGACATGGTCCAGCAATGGAATCACGATCTGACGCATCGGCCGCTCGATAACATCACCGAGAAGTTTCTCGGCACAAAGCCGTCCGAGGATCGCAAGCGGTTCATCGAGGCCTCGCCGATGACCTATGCCATCCGGGCGAAAAACACGACGTCCTTCTATCTGGTGCATGGCACCGAAGACGACATCGTCGATCGCGAGCAGTCCGACAATTTCCTGCTGGCGCTGAAGCAGGCGGGTTTCTTCGCGCGCCACTTCGTCGTGCAGGGCGTAGGGCATTTCTTTGCGTCCGACCCGATCAGCGAGCCATACAGCAAATCGGGCGAAGCCGCCGGACCCGTGCTGCGCTTCTACAGGGATAGACTATAGCGCGCGAGACAGACCGAGCGCTCGACAGAGCAAAATTCAGCGTGGGCAGCCGCGATAGTCTTCCTGCGCCTGGATGGCGTTGATGCGCGCCTGCTGGTTCGGCGTCAGCCGGCCATAGGGCGGAAAGCAGCCGGGGCCGAAGACGGAACGCGCCCGCGCCGTCTGGAAGCAATAGCCGGCCTCGGCATAGATGGCGTTGCGGCGATACCAGAGATCGCCGCAGGATTGCGCCGATGCCGGCGCAGGCGCGAGCAGCATGAAACCCGATATCGCAGCGAGAGCGGCGAACACAGTGCGTTTCATTGCGAATTCTCCTTCCAACCAAAAAGTCCGACTGGCGGTCAGCGAACAATCGAGCAGGCCGCAAGTCAAGCTGATCGATCTCAAAGTTTTATAGCATCGCTTTGGCGAAAAACCGGCATCCACTTTTTCGCGCGATGCTATGGGTCTCAGGCGGCGGCCTTCATCGAGGCCCAGCAGGACGCAAGTAGGCTGTAGGACTTCTTGCGCTTTTCGTGATCGTGAATGGAGGAAGTGATCATCACCTCGTCCGCGTCCGTCTCGCGGACGGAGGCGCGCAGGCGTGTCGCGACCGTATCGGGCGAGCCGCAGAAGAGCCGCTGGCGGCGGCGCGAGATATAGGCGCGCTCCTGATCCGTCCAGGGATAGGCGGCGGCTTCTTCTGGCGAAGGCAGCGGCAGCATTTCGCCCTTCGCGCGACGCAGCCAGTTGAGATCGTAGGTGCCGGCGAGGAAATTCGCTTCTTCATCTGTATCGGCGACGACAGACGCAACGGCGATGATCGCATAGGGCGTCTGCATGTTTTCGGACGGCTTGAAGCGTGCGCGATAGGTCTTCATCGGCAGCACCGCGTCGTAATCGGAAAAATGCGAGGCAAAGGAATAGCCGACGCCGATTTCGGCGGCGAGCTGCGCGCTGTAATCGCTGGAGCCCAGCAGCCAGACCGGCGGCAGCGGCACGCCCGAGGGCATCACGGTGACGCGATTGAAGGGATGTCCCTCGGGAAAATCGCGATTCTCCCAGAGATAGAGTTCCTGCAGGCGTTCGAGAAAATCGTCGCCCGAACGCTCTTCAAGGCGGCGGCGCAGTGCATGGGCGGTCACCTGATCGGTGCCGGGCGCGCGCCCGAGGCCAAGATCGATGCGACCGGGAAACAGGGCTTCCAGCATCTTGAAGCGTTCGGCAACCATGAGCGGGGCATGATTGGTCAGCATGATGCCGCCCGAACCGATGCGCATGTTCTTCGTCGCGGCAGCGACCTGGCCGATCATGATCTCGGGCGCGCTGGAGGCGACCGAAGGCAGGGAATGATGTTCGGCCATCCAGAAGCGACGGTAGCCGAGCGCATCGACGTGTTTGGCGAGATCGATCGTGTTGTGCAGCGCCTGCGCGGCGCTGGCGCCTGACGTGACGAAGGAAAGGTCGAGGACCGAGAGGGGCGTTTCCATGCGAAGCCTTTGCAGTTGCTCTGCGTCAATGTCGCGCCGATGAACACGCGTTGCAAGTTTTCATCTCGTCGGTCGGGCTCTGCAGCTTCCTCTGCGGAGGGTTATTGCAACGGCTTTCACGCCGGCGCGTGTTCCACCTGTTCGAAATTTCCCGTCTCCGGATTCAGCACGCGCAGTACGCCGTCCATCACGCCGAAATAGGCTCCGTGCAACGACAGGCGTCCGCGCTCTTCCAGCGTTTTCACGCAGGGAAAGGTGCGCAGGTTTGCGAGCGACTGCTTGACCGATTCCAGCGCCAGCTTTTCGACGAAGACTTCGCTCACCGCAGAAGGATCGCCATGCGGCAGCGGACCCGCGCGCTCATAGGCGGGGGCGAGCAGCTTCACCCATTTGCCGATGAAATCGCCGGGCGAGAGCGGGCGCGTATAGGGATCGACCTCGTTCTCGGCGAAAGCGCGCACGCCGCCGCAGCCGGCATGGCCCATCACGACGATATGTTCGACGCGCAGTCCCATGACCGCGAATTCGAGCGCGGCCGACGTGCCGTGCAGGTCGTCGTTCGGCGCATAGGGCGGGGCGAGATTGGCGACATTGCGCACGACGAAGATTTCGCCGGGGCGGGCGTCGAAGATCACTTCCGGCGAAACGCGGGAATCGCAGCATCCGATGAGGAGAATGCGGGGCTTCTGGCCTTCCTGCGCGAGTTCGCGGTAGCGGCCCTGCTCCGAGGAGAAGCGGCCATCGAGAAACTTGCGATAGCCGCGAATGAGCCGGTCCGGGAAGGCGGGCGCGGTTTGCGCAGGCGTCGTCATCGTCATCTCTGAACCCTCGGGATTTTGTGGTGACGCTGTGCCATATAGGACTGCTGCCGGGCGGTGCGTAGCCCATGCCGGCGGCAAGAGGCAATCCACACCAAGACCTATCGGAAGAAAATCATGGATCTCCGGCCCCGCCGCAGCCTTCTCTACATGCCCGGCATCAATGCGCGCGCCCACGAGAAAGCCCGCACCCTGCCCGCCGACGGGCTGATATTCGATCTCGAAGATTCCGTCGCGCCGGAAGAGAAGGCCAATGCGCGGGCGCGGATTACCGAGACGGTCAATGCGGGCGGCTTCGGCGAACGGGAGATCGCCGCGCGGATCAACGGCTTGGAATCGCCGTTCTGGCGGGACGATCTTGCGGCCCTGGCGAAACTGCCGCTCGACGCCATCGTCGCGCCGAAGATCAGGGGAGCGCAGGATATTGCCACGCTTGCCGTCGCCATGGCGGAGGCCGGCTTTTCGCCGCGCACGCGCCTGTGGGCGATGATCGAAACGCCGCGCGCCGTGCTCGATATTGCGGACATTGCGGCGAGCGCCGAGGACGCATCATGCCCGCTGGCGCTGTTCATTCTCGGCACGAACGACATTGCGCGCGAGACTCATGCGCGCATGGTGAAAGGCCGCGCGCCCATGCTCTCATGGATCAGCCAGTGCGTGCTGGCGGCTCGCGCCTATGGTCTTTCGATTCTCGACAGCGTCTATAACGACATCAAGGATCTCGACGGACTGCGCGCGGAGTGCGAACAGGGACGCGATCTCGGCATGGACGGCAAGACCGTCATTCATCCCGCGCAGATTGCTGTCGCCAACGAAGTCTTCGCACCGCCTGCGGCGGAAGTCGAAGAGGCGCGCAAGATCGCGGCGGCTTTTGCCTTGCCTGAAAATGCGGCGAAGGGTGTGATCAATCTCGATGGGCGCATGGTCGAGCGGCTGCATCTGGAAATGGCGCAGCGGACGCTGGCGATAGCGGATGCGATTGAACGTCGTCATCCCGGTCAAGCATAGCGAGAGCCGGGATCGCAATGCGATGAATACGATGCGATCCCGGAGAAAATGCTTCGCATTTTTCCGGGATGACAATTCTCGACTACGGCCGGATATAGCTCCAGCCTTCTTCCTGCAATTCCATGATGCGCGTGACGCCAGCGGGCACGATGCGGAATTGCGAGATCAGCGGAATGTCCTTGCCTTCCGCCTTTTTCATGTTGTCCATCGTGTTTCCGCAGACCGAGAAGGACACGCTCGGCATGCCTTTCTGGAAGGAGAGGATGCGCTGTTTCACCGGCGATGTATCGTCGCGCAGCATGTGTAGGCCGGGTCCATAGGCGACGAATTCAATCTGCACTTCTTCGCCCTTGCTGGCATAATGCTGGGCGACGTTGGCGGCGTTGTTGAGCGCGAGATTCATGCGCGCGGCGTCGTTGTCGTTGACTTGGATGACGAGCCGATGTTCGCGCGGCGCTTTCTGCTGGGCGCTGGCAGGCACAGCGGCCAGAACGAGCGCGGCGATGGCGAATAGCAGTCTGGTCACGGTGTACTCTCCCCGGAAATGAGAAAGCAAATAATCACATTCGCATGTATAAATCCAACCGCGCCGCAGTGTTGGCGGGCGATGCCGGCCGGGGCGGGAACGCCGCGACCAATTAATCGTTCCGCAACCTGCGCGCCTCGCCTATAGAGGCGGCAAGAGGACGATTCATGGCCGACGACCGCAAGGACAAGCCCGCGACGGAAAGCAGTGCGACGGGCAATACGCCCCCGCCCTCGGCCATCCCGAACCGCGACCGCCGGCGCGAACCGCCGACCATCGACGCCAAGCCGGGCGAGGTGAAGGAACTGTCCGGGGCCGGCGCGACCCCGGCGGCCAGCGCGACTGCGTCCGAAACGAAAGCCGATGAGCCCAAGGCGGGTGCGCCCGCCGACAAGCCCACGGTGACAGCGGAAGCCACCGCGAAGGCGCAATCCCCGGATACGGCCAAGTCCGCCCCGAAGCCGGCCGCTCCTGTTCCGTCCCCCGCAAAGCGTTCCGGCGGGCTGGTTGCAGGCCTTCTTGGCGGCGTTGCCGGGGCGGCTGTCGCTCTGGCGGGCGGCTATGCGCTCGTCAGCCCCAGATTGCTGTCGCAACAGCAGGTCGAGGCTCTCGCCGCGACGGCCTCCGGCAAGACAGCCACAGAGATCAATGCTTCCCTTGCCGCCGTACAGAAAAAGACAGGCGAAGACACCGCGCGCCAGAGCGCAGCATTGGACGAACTCGCCAGGCGCATCGCCGCCACCGAAGCCCTGGCCAAAAAACTTCCCGGCGACATCGAAGCCGTCCGCGCCGCCGCCGCCAAAGCCGGGTCGCCTGCTCCTGCGCCAACTGTCGACCTTGCGCCGATCGAGGCGGGTCTCGGCGATCTCGAAAAGCGCATCGCCGAAATCGAGAAGGCTCTCAGCGCGCCGAAAACGCCAACACGCGCCAGCGATCCCGATGTGAAACCACCGGAGGGACCGGCGACGGCTGCGCCTGCCGCCCCCAATCTTCCTTCGCCGGCGCTGATGGCGGATGTATCGGCGCTAGCCGAACGCCTGCGCGCGCTGGAAGTCCGCCCCGCGCCGCGCATGCCGGATCTTGCACCCTTGCAGGCCCGCTTGCAGCAACTGGAACAGCGCCTGGCGCCCTTGGTGGAAAAACTCGGGCCGATCGAAGCCGCGCTGGCGCAGGGCCGCGACGCCGCGGGCTCGCAGACGAAATCTCTCGAGGCGCAGCGCGAGCGTTCCGATGCCGCCGCACTGGCCGTCGTCGCGCGCGGTCTTGTCGAAGCGATTGCGACTGGCGCGCCCTATGCGAATCTTCTGAAGGCCGCGCAGGCGCTCGGGGCGGATGCAAATGCGGTGAAATCGCTCGAACCCTTTGCGGCGAAGGGCCTGCCTTCGCCCGCAAGTCTGGCCACGCAATTTTCGCCCATTGCAACTGCCCTGATCGACGGCGACGCCAGGCCCGATCCGAATGCGTCGCTGACCGAGAAGCTGGCCGCGAGCGCCGGCAAGCTTGTGCGCGTGCGGCCTGCGGACGACACGACCGAGGAAACGCCGGCTGCTCTGGCGACTCGCATCAACGTCGCCTTGCGCGGGCAGAAATTCGAGGAGGCGCTCGCGCTTTACGCCAAGCTGCCCGAGCCTGCGCGCGCCCGCGCGAAAGCCTGGGCGGACGCCGTAGGGGCCCGCGTCGAAGCGGCGCGCGCCGGCGACATCATTTCGAACGCGGCGCTTGCGCGCCTCGCGCGCCCGTAACGCATTCGCGGAGACGCAGCTTGATTCGCGTATTTGTCTATATCGTCATTCTCGCAGCGATTGCCGTCGGGCTGGCGCAGGTCGCCGATCTGCCCGGCGTCGTCAGCGTGAAATGGCCGTGGTGGCCGCTCTATGGCCGCACGCTGGAAGTCGCGCCGATTGTCGCTGCGGCGGCGGCGCTCGCGGCTTTCGTTGCGTTTTACATCGTCGTCGCTGTTCTGCGTTTCGTGCTGCGCATTCCCTCGATCATGTCCTTCACGGCGAAAGCGCGCCGCCAGAACAAGGGTGTCGCTGCGGTGTCGCGCGGCATGATTGCAGCGGGCGCTGGCGATGCGCGCACGGCCGAGCGCGCCGCGCGCGAGGCAATGAAACTGCTGGGGCCCGCGCCGCTTTCTCTGCTGCTGCAGGCGCAGGCCGCGCAACTGTCGGGCAATCGCAAGGCGGCGGAAGACGCCTTCAACCAGATGAAGGAAAACCCGGAGACGCGCGTCATCGGCCTGCGCGGCCTCTATCTCGAAGCGCGCCGCAACGGCGACGAGGAAGCGTCCTACGCCTTTGCGCAGGAGGCGCATACGATCGCTGCGCTGCCGTGGGCGGGACAGGCGATCCTCGAAAAACACGCGATGAGCGATGACTGGCGCGGGGCGCTATCGGTCGTCGAAGCGAATATCGCGCGCAAGGCCGTCGACAAGGCGACCGGCGCACGCCAGCGCGCCGTGCTGAAAACCGCCATCGCACAGGAGCTGGAGGGCCGCGAACCCGACGAGGCGCTGGCGCTGGTGCGCGAGGCGATCAAGCTCGCGCCCGATCTCGTACCGGCCTATGCGCTCGCCGGCAAGCTGCTGGCGCGCAAGGGCGATATCCGTCGCGCCGCCCGCATGATCGAGACTGGCTGGAAAGCATCTGCGCATCCCGATCTCGCCGCCGTCTATGTCGATCTGCGTCCCGGCGATTCGACCGCCGACAGGCTGGCGCGCGCGCAGACGCTGGCGCGCATCAACAGCGGCCATATCGAAAGCCGGTTGATGCTGGCGCGCACGGCGCTGGAGGCGCGCGATTTCAAACTGGCGCGCCAGACCATCGCCCCGCTGATCGACGCCGACGCCGGACGGCCGAGTGTGCGCACCTGCCTTTTGATGGCCGATCTCGAAGAGACGGAAAACGGACCTTCCGGCCGCGTGCGCGAATGGCTGGCGCGCGCCGCCCGCGCCCCGCGCGATCCCCTGTGGATCGCCGACGGGCTCGTCAGCGACAAGTGGTCGCCCGCCTCGCCCGTCACCGGGCGGCTCGACGCCTTCATCTGGGAAGCGCCGGCCGAACTCCTGGCCGCGCCGGAGCCGCCGGCAGCGCCCGAACCCGAGCGTCCCCCTATTCCCCATATCCCGCCGAAGGAAGAGCCCGCGCCGCCCGCGGTCGAGATCATCGCGCCGCCCAGGGTCGTCGAAAAGCCCGCCGAGAAGACCGTTGAGCAGCCGGCGGTGACGCCAGCCGCGGAAGCGGCGGCTCCAAAGCCGCCGGAGCCTGTCGAGCCAGCGAAGCCTGCAGCGCCGGTCGCAGTTATGGACGCCATCGCCGCGGCGAAACCGCTGGCCGGGGAGCCGCTGCTGCCGCCCGATGCGCCAGCGCCGAAGGCCGCACGCGTCCCCGTCGGCCAGCCCGACGATCCCGGCCCGCGCTAGCGATCCCGCCGCGCGAAGTCGATTGCATTGCGCGGCGCGCACCGCTATGAAGCGCGCACTTCGCCGCCGGGCGTTCCGGCGACGCGGACGCCGCAATAGCTCAGCTGGTAGAGCACGTCATTCGTAATGATGGGGTCGGGAGTTCGATTCTCTCTTGCGGCACCAATAAAATCAAAAACTTAGACGTAAATCGAAAGCGCCTCCGTTTCGCGTTCGCGTTTCGGTAAGCAACCGGTAAGCACAATCCCGGAATCTGCTTGTTTGGATCTTTGCGGCGGTCGTGCTGAATTGCTGGAGCAATTGAAGAGCGCACCGCATGGCACTGCCCGATTACCAAACGCTGATGCTGCCGGTTTTGAGACTGGCGGCAAAAGGCGAAACATCCGTCCCCATTGCTTCGCAGGCGCTCGCGGACGAATTCCACCTTACTCCCGAAGAGCGCGACCTGATGTTGCCCAGTGGCGCACAACGGGTGCTACACAATCGGGTCCACTGGGCGAAGTTCTATCTCTCAAAAGCCGGTCTGATTGAACAGCCTCGGCGCGGTCGCTTCCTCGCCAGCGAAAAGGGCCGGCAAGTGCTCCAACAGAACCCGGCGCGCATCGACGTGGAATTCCTTCTGAAGGATGCGACGTTCGCCGATTTCTACCGTGGCCGGCTCGAGACAACTGATGAACCGCGCTCGCCTTCGGACTCTCCGCCGGCAATCCCGGCCGCCCAAGGGGAAACGCCTGAAGAGCAAATCGATGCCGCCTACCAAACGCTCAGCGCGGCCCTGAGTTCGGAATTGCTGGCGCGTATCCTGCAATACGATGATGTGTTTTTCGAAGCGCTCGTGGTCGATTTGCTGGTGGCGATGGGCTACGGGGGGACGCATCGCAATGCGGCCGAACGGCTCGGTCGCTCAGGTGATGGTGGCGTCGATGGTGTCATCAGCGAGGACAGGCTCGGCCTTGATCGAATTTACATACAGGCCAAACGCTACCAGCCCTCAAGCACCATCGGTCGTCCGGCTATACAGGCTTTCGTTGGCAGTCTCGTAGGCCTCGGCGCGACCAAAGGCGTTTTCATCACAACGTCCAGTTACAGCGCGCAGGCGCTGGATTATGTTTCGCGATTGCCACAGCGCGTGGTCCTGATCGATGGGGCTCGGCTCACAGCGCTTATGATCGAACACAACATCGGCGTGAGGACTAACCGCGTCGTTGAATTCAAGCGAGTGGATGAGGACTATTTTTCACTGGAGTCCTGATGCTCAGTTCAGGTCGGATTCACTCAAGTGCTGGGCAATCATGTGAATGGCGTCGGCCAATTGGTGCGGATCGCCGGATTCTCTATGCCCAGCGGCAATGCTCTCAAGCGACGAAATCAGGTCTCGCACATCAATTGCGCCGCGACGGTCCAATTCGACGGCAAGGGTCCGAAAGCACGATACCAGCGCCAGAACCAGTCGGTCGCCGCGAACCTTTTGGTCGTTTGACATGAGCAATTCCTTGATGACTGCGGGCGATTCCAACGCTGAAACTAACCCTAGGGGGTGTTCGAATATGGCAATTTGCTGCAGCGTCGACGGCCCCCCAAAAATAGCGCCCAAAAGCGAGAACCTCCACAATCCCGCTCGCGATTTTTTATTTTATTTTTTTGGCCAAAAGATTCAGTTAGGAAGAAAATTCCGCCGTCTCCTTTAAGGGCGCCGAAGTTGCCGTAGTTCTTCGCGCAAACCTTCAATGGACTCTCTGAGTTCTTCAATCTCCGTGCGTGGTCGAGTTGATGGAACTGGCGGAGAAAGACAGTTTTCGTAGCGAAAATTTAGCACATCAAAAGAGATGGCTCCCTTTGCAACCTTGGCGCTATTCCAAACCTCTTCCCAGATTTGCATCGCCGTACGCCCTTTTGGGTCGGGAACTCGCGAATACATTCGATCATCTAATGTTCCTTCTACACTCCGCTGAATATCTCGGAAGCAGGGGTTTTCGACCATGCGACGGTGCTTTTCGTCGTCGGTTTCTCGAACACACGCACCCGGTCCCTGAGCGCAAACAATGCCTTCATTAGCAATTGCGTCTCGGCTCACCATACTGGAGCACGCTAATCCGACAAAGATAGTGGCGGCCCAAAAATGAAGAGGCATCGGTGTCCCTGAGTGATTTTCGAAAGTCCAAAGGCGTTCCGAATTGTTGAGGGCCCCTACAGCGAATCCAAAGACTTCTCAGTTTTCTGGTTGGGCGTCGACAGGCCCTACATTACGCGCATGAAACGCCCATGCAACCCAATGCAATCCGATCGGTGCCGTCACCATGAAGGCGAAGATAACGAAGTCTTCGTTTAAAAATCCTCGGTAGTCGATAACCTCCAGCCGGCGGCTAAGTTCTTTTGAAAAACCGAAGACAATGAGCCAACACAACAAAATGAAACACGCAACGAGACCCAAAAAGGTCGCCAGAGTCCTGCGGAGAAGCAACGAAAGCATAGGTCTTGCGCCGGACACGGAGATTTCAGCGTTGGATTTCTTCGAATAAAGGGTGTTCGCCTGTGGAATCATCCATACGAGCGCAAGAACGAGTATTGCCGCCGCAACCACTGAAAGGGGATAAGACGCCAGGGTGTCGAGCGCCGCCTTGAAATAGACGAGGCCTCCCAAAGCCCAGCCCAAAAGAGACTTTAGAGATTGTCCGTAGCCCATATATTGTTCAACTTGTTGTGGTGCTTCACGAAATCCCCGCGCGCGCACGCGAGGCCCAAACTTGCCAAAACTTCAGCGTCTTGGCTACACGCGCGCGCGTGCGTGGGGCAAGCTGTCCACAATTGTTTCGTCTACGAAACGAAAGTCGCACCACGTTCAGCCGTGCGCGCGGGTTCGTGTGATATTTTTCGATGCCCTGTAATTGTCGCTTCATCGGCCGGCCCAATTCAAAGGTTCCTCTCCCCTTCATCGTAGGTTCCCCCCTCGAATTCGCAGCCTTTTGCTTTCGAATTCGCAGGGTTTTCATTGCGAATTCGCAGAGTTTTCCGCCGCCGCGAACGGGCGTCAATTTCCATTTTTCCGAACGCCAGCGAATATCGATGCGATTGGTTGCGGCCGCGACCACGGCGGATTTTCAAAAGTCCAAGCTCCTCCAGCTTCTGGATAGCACGCCAGACGGTCGAGGGTTCGCGGTTGGTCAATTCGGCGAGCGTTTGATGGGATGGCCATGCGTCCCTTGTCTTGGAATTGATATGAGGTAGGAGGGCCATTGCCACCGCTGCCTCCGCGCCACTGAGGCAATAGGATGCGCAGGCGAAAAGCCACGCGTCCTTTGAGGCCAGGAATGCAGCGGCGCTTTTCTTCGTCGGCTCGTCGCTCATGCGGCGGTCATTTCGAGGCGAACAAGTTCGGTCGTCAGCACGTAGCGCCCATGCGAACCCTTGAAGGGGCCGCCGTGGCTTTCGGTGATTGTCTCGATGGCGATGCCCTTGCGGCGCAGGGACATGATGTATTGCGACCAGCGCGGCGCGGGACGGTCGATCGGCACAACGCCTCGGGGGCCGGCCTCGATCAGCGCATTAAGCGCCCATGCGATGCGACCTGAAAAACGTAGGATACGGCCATCGCTCAGGCGGACCGTCAGTCGCGTGACTTTTGGGGAGATGGGGTGGCTGAAGTTGTTCACGGCAACAGTCTCCCTTGCCGCGCGCCGCTGGGGCGGGCGGTTCGGTTTTCGTTAGGTTCGGATGGGGCGGAGTTAGCGCGGGGCTGCGAGCGCGGACGCTATGCGTCCGACGTGCTTCGCTTGAGCGACGAAAGACGCGATTGCGCCCAGTCGTCGAGGTTGGCGGTCATGTAGACCGGGAATTTGCCGGCCTTCTGGAAGAGCGGGCCGCCGCCAGTGACGGCTAGTTTGGCCAGCCATGCCCGGCTGCACGGCATGCCCCAGCGCTGCTGCACATAGGTCGCCGCGTCCGCGCGGCGAAGAAAACGGGCTGGGCTTTTGGAGATGAGTTCCGCATCTGTCATTGCAACACCATCATTGGGAATCCAAGGCGATTGCCTTCGATGGCGGGAGACTGTGCGAGGGCGCCGGGGCGTTTAAACTGCCTCAAACGCCCCAGTTTGGCTCTTGATGCAAGAAAATATTGTTTAGGCGAATCAGTATTTCGGCCGCACCCTCCACGTTGCCGTCCAAAACTTCTGCATGCTTCAAAATTTCTTTTTCCCACTCTGCCACAGCCAAACGCATTGTTTCATCTTGTCGCTTTCGCCACCCCTTCAATTTCTCGCGCGAAATGTAAAAGCCTGCCCGTTCCGCGACCCGCAGCGCTCGGGCGACTGGCTGGCCGTCAGTGTGGCGGAAAATATTGCATAGCGCCAAGACCTGAGCCCGCGCGAAATATTCAATTGCATCGGGTTTCGTTCGGCTCGAGGACATGCCGGGTTGCCGCATTCCGCGAACATATTTCCAAATGGGGTGCGACCATGTTGCATCCCGGAGGGCCCAGACGAGTGCGCAGGCCTCGAAGTGGAAAGGAAATAATCCGTCCGGTATTTCTGCGATATTCGTTTTCCGAAGCGTCCACTCGATGTATGTGATTGCGCCGGCAATGCGTTTTGCTTCACCATCAACGTCTTCCCATCGTTGCGCTTTTTCTCCACGTTGCCACCGATGTGCCAAATCTTGAACCTGACGGGCTAAGATGACGTTCGGATGCTCTGCTAAGGCCTTGCCTGCCTTCGTCATGCGCCACCCTTGCCGAATCGAGGTGCAACCACGGTTGCGGATTTGCCTCCCATCGCCGCTGCGATCGAATTGCCTATCGTCTCGACGGCGCGGCGCATCGGATCGGCGTCCAGATGGGCGTAACGCGCTGTTGTGGCGGGCTGGGAGTGCCCCAACAACTTGCCGATGACAGGTAGGCCCAGATTAGCTCCAGCGCCGACGCTGGCGAAGCTGTGACGCAAATCGTGAATGCGCAGCCCTTCAAGTCCTGCCGCGCGCGTGATGGCCGCCCAAGGCTTTTTAAGGTCGGTGCGCGGTTCTCCCTTAACCTCGCCGGGGAAAACGTGCGGATTGCCCTCCACGCGCGCCAATGAGGCTAGGACGGCCTGCGCCGCGGCGGACAGGTAGATCGGCTTTTGACCGGTCTTGCTGTCGGGCAAGTGGATCATGCCACGGTCAAAATCGATCCAATCCCAGCGGGCGTGCAACACCTCGCGCAGCCGGGCTCCGGTGAGAATGAGAAGCCGGATTGCAGCGGCGGCGTAGGGATCCAACATCGTGCGGGCGTTGCGGGGCGTGTGCTTCGCGGTCGGCTTGGTCTCGTCGGTCGCCCATGCGAGTCCGTTCGTCTCGCCTTCGCGAATGGCATCGCCCAGCCGGGCCAGTTCTTCGGCGCTGAGGAAGCGCTCGCGGCGCACCTCCTTGAATCGATCGATGCCGGTTGCCGGGTTCGGCCCGATGCCGGGCTCTTCGCGCTTGGCCGCCCAGTTCCAAGCGCTGGAAATCACGGCAAGGGACTTGTTGGCGATGGCGGGGGTTCCGGAAAGGCTCGAGTGCAGCCGCTGTACATCGGACCGGCGCACCTCGTTCATGCGGCGGGAGCCGAGGGCGGGCAGGACATGCAGGCGCATGATGCGCTCGTAGTCGTCCTGCGTTCCCCCCTTGCGCTTCGCGGCGACGTGCGAGGCAAGGAATTCGGCCGCCACCTCGCGCACGCTTCGCACCTCGCGCGCGGCGCGCCGTTGGGCGATGGGGTCCGCGCCTGTCTCTACCGCTCCCAGCAGCTTCTTGGCCTCTGAGCGGGCCTCCTCGGCCGTCAGACGGCCATGCTCGCCGATGGTGATGCGCCGCGACCGGCCGGCCTGCCGAAACTGGGCGATGTAGACCTTGCGCCCGGTCGGATAGGCCACCGCTCCAAAGCCGGACAGGGCATCGTCCCAGAGGAAAGCGCGGTCCTTTTGGGAATCGCACTGAAGACCGTCGACACTGCGTTTCGAAATCCGATTGTCGCCCATTTTGCGCCCTCTCTGCGGGGCTTCCGGTAAGCGCTCGGTAAGCGCGGTAAGCAGCCGGTAAGCAAAATGAGGATAGCCACAGATAACTTGGGAAAGCAACAGAAATCATAAAATCGTTGTGCGGCAGCGAAATCTTCAATGTCGGGCATCAGCAGATTTTGAAGGGAATTCAGGGCCGCCTCATTCGTAATGATGGGGTCGGGAGTTCGATTCTCTCTTGCGGCACCACTTCCAACAGTTCCTACCTGAGTCAAACCTGTTCCGCGCTGTTGCGCGTGCGCATTTGTTCTGCCGGTAAAAGCCGTCGTGGGGTAAGGGATCTCGAGAGTTTGGATAAGCTGCGGAAGCTTGGCAGTATGCTGCCTTCCAATTGCGATCCGCTATGCGTGGCCTAATTTACCGCTCAGGTAACCCTGGCACACCGTCTGGAGCCGACTTCGCCACCCGAACCTCTAGTTTGCTCAATATCCGAGTTGCAAAAGTATGCCGTTCGCAATGATGGGAACGGAAACCGGATTTCTTTGCGCCCAACTGCTTCTAGCGTTGTTTGGTGTTCACATTGCGAAAGGCGCAGCTTTCGCCTTGTGGCTGGAGCTAAAGTATATTACCTTTATGTAGCTTCTTAGCTGGGTGCAGTCCTTGGATAAAGGCACACTCAATGCCGGACGTAAGTCAGGCTATTATTATTGGGAACATTTGGGCGCCGACTTCCGACCGAAGCCGGCACCGCTACTCGGCACCGGCTTCGGTCGGAAGTCGCCGCTTAAGTAAGAGGCGAAAATTGGACCACCCGTTGATCACTAAGGACCAATTCAATCTTAGAAAGCGGGTGGTTCAATTTTTAAGCACTGCATATAGTGTAATGCGGGAAGGAAACATCATCTTTGTTTGTGGTGGATTAAGCGCCACCGATATGCGGTTTCAGTTTCTAGACTATTGCAAAATCAAGCACCCAGAATTTGAAGTATTTTTCCCAGAGTACGCTATCAAGAATTATTTTGCGAATGCGGGTAATAATCAATTTAACATTGCTGATTTTGAAGAATTAATTGGACAGTTATCGCACGCGATTGTCGTCTTTCCCGAAGCAGCCGGATCCTACGCAGAAACTGGTTTTTTCAGCGCGATTGAAGGACTGGCGAGCAAGACCATTTTGGCGATGGATTCTCGATTCCAATCACGGGATAGTTTCATCTCCATCGGTCCTGCGATGAAGTTTAACGCAACCTCTCGATTTAACGATGTTATACAGCTTGTATATCAAAACCCAGATTTTGAGATCGTCGCGAAAAGAATTAATAGATTTCCGCTTAATAAAAACCGGCGCGCCCTGAAGCTTAAAGCCTTTCGGGAACTGAGTACGTTCGAGGTATTCTGTCTAATTCAGAAACTGTTCGACTTGCTAAGAATAGCAACAATTGACGATATAATTTTTCTCTTCAACTCAATATTTCATGGGCAGTTTTCTAAAGCCAAAATCATACAGCTGACCTCGATATTAGCTGGAGCGAATTACATAAGACCGGTGGGTGCTTTCGGACATTACACAACAACATCGAAACCAGTACTTTTGCAAGTACTCAAGAGCTACGAGAGTAGTGAAGTCAATTTTAGGATGGAATTAGCGGGAGCAGTAGAGCGCGCCAACCCTGAGTTCGTCAGCCTCTTCGAGGAAGCGCACAATGTTACTTGAAAAATTTGAAAAACAAATGGGCCTCAGCAGAGCAGATCTCGTAAAATTCGCCCAAAAGGCGTCTCATCAGTATAAATCCTATAACATTCCGAAACGCTCAGGTGGAACGAGACGAATAGACCATCCGACACCTGCATTAAAGGCAGTACAGCGATGGCTTAATCGTTACTTGTTTTTGCAGATGCCTGTACATTTCGCTGCCACTGCTTATGTAAAAGGTGCGAACATCAGAGATAACGCGCTTGTACATCGCAGTTTTCCTTTTACACTTCGTGCTGACTTTGAAGATTTCTTTCCGTCGTTCCACGTCGGGCACGTGAAGGAATTCTTAAAAAGAACAACAATACCGAAGTCGCCTTTGACAGAAGATGATATTGATTTTGTGGTAGGTGTTGTAAGCCGCCATGGTTCACTAACAATAGGAGCGCCATCTTCGCCCTTACTTACCAATGTTATGATGTTTGCTTTTGATAGTGACATGTCTGACTGGGCGGGCGCAAATGGGTGTGTGTATACAAGATATGCTGATGACATGTTTGTTTCATCTCGAAATCCAGATTATTTGCAAGAGGCCTTGAGACAGATTGCGAGATATTCCGCAAAATTTGAACTTGCTGATTTGCGTATCAACAAGAAGAAGACAGCCTTTTTGTCCAGGAAACACAGGCGGACCATCGCGGGACTGACAATCACGCCAGACTATCGTGTATCTATAGGCCTTGAGCGTAAGAAGGATATCAAACATGAATTGTATGAGTTTTGCTGCGGAAGATTAGAGCCTGAAAGATATGATCATCTTCGAGGTTGGATTGCTTTCGTAAAGGATTGCGAGCCTGAGTTTTTTTCTATACTCGCAAGAAAGTACAAACTGGAACTACTCAGTACTAGGATTACCTCGGTTTCACATCGCACCGCATAGATACTTTCTTAACTAGCCATCGGGCCAGCTTCGCGCTAGTTTTCGCTGATGCAGCTAGCTATCCAAATCACCAGCCTGTCCAAGACCTATGCGTCGGGATTTCAGGCTCTCAAAAACGTAACGCTTGAAATTCGCAGCGGCGAAATCTTCGCGCTGCTCGGGCCCAATGGCGCGGGCAAGACGACGCTGATTTCCATTGTCTGCGGCATCGTCAACAGAAGCAGCGGCGACATCAGGGTCGGCGGGCTCGATATCGGGCGCGACTGGCGCGCGGTGCGCTCGCGCATCGGTCTCGTGCCGCAGGAATTGACGACCGACGCATTCGAAACCGTCTGGGCCACGGTGTCGTTCAGCCGCGGTCTCTTCGGCAAGGCGAAGAATCCTGCCTTCGTCGAAAAGGTGCTGCGCGACCTCTCGCTATGGGAGAAGAAGGATTCGAAGATCATGGCCCTGTCGGGCGGCATGAAGCGGCGCGTGATGATCGCCAAGGCCCTGTCGCACGAGCCGGACATTCTCTTTCTCGACGAACCGACGGCGGGCGTCGACGTCGAGTTGCGCAAGGATATGTGGGATGTCGTGCGACGGCTTCGCGAAAGCGGCGTCACCATCGTGCTCACCACGCATTATATCGAGGAAGCCGAGGAGATGGCCGATCGCATCGGCATCATGTCGAAAGGCGAATTGCTGCTTGTCGAGGAAAAAACGGCGCTGATGGATAAACTGGGCAGCAAGCAGCTCGTGTTGCATCTCGTTGCGCCGCTCGAAACTGTGCCAGCCTCGCTGTCGCGCCATGCGCTGGAACTGGCGAACGAAGGCCGCGATCTCGTTTTCAACTACGATTCGCGTAACGAACGCACGGGCATCGCCTCGCTTCTGGCCGACATCGGCGACGCTGGAATCAGGTATGGCGATCTCGAAACGCGGCAATCGTCGCTGGAAGACATTTTTGTCGGCCTCGTGAGGGACAGACGATGAATATGCACGCTGTCAGGGCCATCTATCACTTCGAAATGGCGCGTACCTGGCGCACGCCGCTGCAAAGCATCCTGTCGCCGGTGATTTCGACCTCGCTCTATTTCGTCGTGTTCGGCGCGGCGATCGGACAGCGCTTTGCGGAAGTCGATGGCGTCTCCTACGGCGCCTTCATCGTCCCCGGCGTGATCATGCTGTCGCTACTCACGCAAAGCATCATGAACGCCTCTTTTGGCATCTACTTTCCCCGCTTCACCGGCACGATCTATGAACTTCTCTCCGCGCCGGTGTCGCCGCTCGAAATCGTGCTTGGGTATGTCGGAGCGGCGGCGACGAAGTCGGTGATTCTTGGCCTCATCATTCTCGCGACGTCGGCTTTCTTCGTCGATTTGCGGATCGCCCATCCCGTGTGGATGCTGGCGCTGCTGCTGCTGACCGCGTTCACCTTCAGCCTGTTCGGGTTCATCATCGGCATCTGGGCGGACGGGTTCGAAAAACTGCAGACGATCCCGCTGCTGATCGTGACGCCGCTCGCCTTTCTCGGCGGAACCTTCTATTCGATCCACATGCTGCCCTCGCCGTGGCAGACGATCTCACTGTTCAACCCGGTCGTCTATCTCGTCAGCGCCTTTCGCTGGAGCTTCCACGAAAGGTCAGATGTAAGTCTTGCCATCAGCGTCGCCATTATCTGCGGATTTCTGGTGCTTTGTCTCGCCACGGTGTGGTGGATGTTCCGCACAGGCTACCGGCTGAAGAACTGAACGGCCCTGCCGCGTCAGCTTGCGCATCCGTTCAAAAAGCGGTTTGCTGCGACAAAATTTCGGGAGGAATTCGATGACCGCGCCCTACGCCATGCGCGTCGAGACGAATGTGGGCATTCCCGTGCGCGACGGCGCGATCCTGCGCGCGAATGTCTATCGCCCGGATGCTCCGGGCCGGTTTCCTGTGCTCATGACGTTCGGGCCCTATGGCAAGGATGTGCCATTGCGCCAGTTCATGCAGGAAGCGTGGGATCGCCTGAACGAGACCTATCCGGAAATTCTCGCGGCCTCGTCCTGCAAGCATCTCGTGTTCGAGCGTCCGGATCCGGAATTATGGATTCCGGATGGCTACGTTCTCATCAACGTGGACTCGCGCGGCGCCGGCAAGTCGCCGGGCAAGCTCGATCCGAATTCGCCAGCGGAATTTCGCGATTTCTACGACGCCATCGAATGGGCGGGCGCGCAGGATTTTTCGAATGGCAAAGTCGGTCTGCTCGGCATTTCCTACTATGCGGCGGGACAATGGTTCGTCTCGGCGATGAAGCCGAAATATCTTTCGGCGATCCTGCCGTGGCAGGGCACATACGATTTTTATCGCGACCGAACGCGGCTCGATGGCATCTATTCGTCGGGATTTCTCAAGCGCTGGTGGACCGCGAGTGTCCTGCGCAACCAGTATGGAAACCCTGCCACAAATTGCACCGATATCTACACCGGCGAGCGTGTGACGGGCCCGGCGAGCTTCACGCCGGAAGAATTGAAAGCCAATGCATCCGATTATCTCGAAGATGTTCTGGCGCATCCGCTCTGCGACGACTTCTACAAGGACCGTACGCCCGATCTTTCGAAGATCGATATTCCCGCGCTGGTCGTCGCGAACTGGGGCGGGCTCGGCCTGCATCTGCGCGGCACCATCCGTGGCTTCATGGGCATCGCATCGAAGGACAAGTGGCTCAAGGTGCAGGGCGGCTCATATTTCCACACCTTCCTGCAGCCCAAAAATGTCGCGATGCAGAAGCGCTTCTTCGACCGCTATCTGAAGGGCGTGAACAACGGCTGGGAGAACGAGCCGCGCGTCGAAGTGCAGGTGCGCGCGCCCGGCGACACGATCAGGCGCACGGCCAGCGGCGCAAGCTGGCCGCTGCCCAACACGCAATGGACGAAGTACTGGCTTGACGCCGGCGCGAAGACGATTGCTCTGGAAGAACCGAAAGCCAACGCCAGTTCCACCTATCCTGCGCTCAGCGAAGGCGTGACGTTCTCGACGCCCGTCTTCACGCGCGAGACGGAAATCGCCGGCCCGGTCAAGGCAAAGCTATTCGTTTCGTCGACGACGCCGGACATGGATATTTTCGCGACCATTTGCGCCTGGGACGCCGATGGCAAGGAGATGACATTCATTGGCGCGCCGGAGCCAAAAGCGCCGCTGACGCAAGGCTGGCTGCGCGTATCCCAGCGCAAGACCGATCCGGCGCGTTCGAGCGAGTATCTGCCCTACTATCCGCACGACGAGCGGCAGGCGCTCGCGCCGGGCGAAGTCTATGAGGTCGATCTCGAGATATGGCCGATGGCGCTGGCCTTGCCCGCTGGGGGGCGGCTGACGCTGACCATTCAGGGCAAGGATTTCGAGCGGCCCGGCGCGACAGGGCCGATGCGCGGCGTCGCCTGGTTCACGCACGAGGAACCGCGGGACAGGCCGCCGGAGCTTTTCCATGGCGAGCACACGCTGCACACCGGCGGTCAGCATCGCGCCTACTTGCTGCTGCCGGTGCTGGCGGAAGGCGCGGCGTGATCCTATAATCGCGCCAGCGCCGTCCGGCGGCTCGGGAGCGAGACATGAAATTTGGATTTTTCGGGGGAGCCAATTCGAAGCGCGGCGGCCACAATGCCGATTCCAGCGATTACCAGCGCGTCATCGACATCACCACCGAAGCGGACCGTCTCGGCTATCACTCCATTTTCATGGTCGAGCATCACTTCACGGGCATCGGGCAGGTTTCCGCCACGCTGAACATGCTCAGCTATCTCGCCGCGAAGACGAAACGCATTCGGCTAGGAACAGCGGTCGTGGTGTTGCCCTGGCATAATCCCGTGCTGGTGGCTGAACAGGCGGCGACACTCGACCTCCTGTCCGGCGGGCGTCTCGATTTTGGCGTCGGCAAGGGCTATCGCGATCTCGAATTCCATGGCTTCGCGATTCCTAAGGAGGAGGCGCAGGAGCGCTACGAGGAATCGCTGTCGGTCATTCTCAAGGCCTTTACGTCGGACGAGCGTTTTTCCCACCGCGGCAAATACTGGCAGTTCGACGATATTCTGGTGGAGCCGCCCACGGTGCAGAGGCCGCATCCGCCGATCTGGATCGCGGCGGGCTCGGACGATTCCATTCGCGCGGTCGCACGCTCGGGCTATAGCGTGATGTTCGATCAGTTTTCCGGCATTGCGCGCACCAAGGAACGTCTCGATATCTGGAAAGACGAATGCGCAAAGGCCGGCCGCAATTATAATCCGATGGAAGTGACGGTCGCGCGCGGCATCTTCATCACGCGGACGCAGGAAGAGTATGAGGCCGCCGTCAAGACGCGGCGTGACGGCGTGGCGAAATTCGTTTCCAATTTTGGCAACCTTCCGGGGCAGGAGGGCAAGACCCCCAAGGGCGCGCAATTGCAGCCGCAGAGCTATAGCGACCAGGTCTTCGCCGACGAGACCGGAGCGCTGATCGGGACGCCGGATCAGATCGTCGAGCAGTTGAAAGTGCTGCATGGCATCGGTTTCGAATATGTGATTCTGACCATGCCGCAGAAAGTCGAGACGGTGCGCATCTTCGCGGAAGAAATCATGCCGCGTATCGAAAGTTTCGCGATGGCGGCGGAGTAGGATCGTAACTTACCACATTCCCGGAGCGCGCAGAGCGCGAACCGGGGATCCAGAATTTGCGCCCCGGATCGACTTCGGCGTCCGGGCAGCGCCACACAAGAAGAAAAAAAAATAACAACACCCGGGAGACGCACATGAACGTCAATGTTGCTTCGCCAGCCGTCACAGCGTCGGACAAGGCCGTGCCTTTTGAAGTCGAGCGCATCGGCCGGCATCTTGGCGCGGAGATTCATGGCCTCGATCTCAAGCAGGGTTTAAACCAGCCGACATACGAAAAGCTTCTGGAAGCGCTGACCGAAAACAAGGTCATCGTGATGCGCGACCAGCATCTGAATACGCGCCAGCATGTCGAGATCAGCCGCATGTTCGGCGAGCTTGAAGTGCATCCCTTCCGCCCGCAAGGCGAGTTTCCGGAAATCCTTGTTCTCGACAATCACAAGGATAATCCGGTGTTGTCGACGGACGTCTGGCATTCCGACACGACGTTCCGGCTGACGCCGACGAAATATACGATCCTGCGCAATCAGATCCTGCCGAAAACAGGCGGCGATACGCTTTGGTGCGACATGGAGAAAGTTTACGAAAATCTCAGCGCGCCGATGCGCGCCTTCATCGATCCGCTGAAGGCCTGGCACGATTTCCAGAATTTTCGTGTGCTGTTCAAGAAGACGCCGGAAGATCAGGAACGGCTGCGCAAGATGGAGGAGCTTTATCCCAATCCGCTGCATCCCGTTGTGCGCACACATCCGATCAGCGGCCGCAAATGCGTCTATGTGAATCCGCAATTCACCATGCGCATCGACGGGCTGAACGAGGATGAGAGCGAAGCGATCCTCAAGCTGCTTTTCGAGCAGGTGCACACACCCGAATATCAATTTCGCCTGCGCTGGAGCGAAGGCACTCTGATCATGTGGGACAATATGTCGACGCAGCACTACGCCGCCAACGACTATTACCCCGATCGCCGCCGCATGGAGCGCACGGCGGTGTGCGGCGACGTGCCGGTGTGATGCGGAGCGGAAGGCGCTTAGGGCACCGGCTTTCCTTCACCCTACGCCAAGGTTGAAACTCCCATTCAGCGCTCGATCGCCTTTTTGGAGCTGTCTATGATGTTCTCCGGAAATCTGGAGAACTTCGTCAGAAGCGCCATGATTTCTTCCGGTGAAACAGGATCGATATCGAGCCCGGCCTTTTTCGCCTCCGCCAGAAATTCCGGATCGTTGAGCGTCGCCGCGAAAGCGGTGCGGAGCGTTGCAAGCCGATCCTCGGGAACGCCAGGCGGAAGCGCGTAGGGACGCGACATCAGCAATTGACCGAAGTGGAAATCGAGGACGCCGCGATCCTCTTCGGTTTTCGCATAGTCGAAGACATGCGGCACGTCGCCGAATTCGAGCGACTTTTTTGGGCCGACCTGAATGACGAGGCGCAGATCGCCCGAGGATACTTCGCGATTCCACGACGTCTTGATCGATGACGAGAACATGCCGCAGGTGCCATGCACCTCGCCGCGCTGCATGGCGAGATTGATATCGCGCGAACCCTGATAGCCGGTGATGACCTTGATGTTGGCCTTGAGAACATTGCGCAGGATCTGGGGATGCTGCGAAGTGATGGCCGAAGGCGCGCCGCCGCCGAAGACGGTTTCCTTCGTCATGACGTCCTGCCAGTTCGCCGCATTGCCCGGTCTGTTCCATACGCCGCAATAGGAGGCTTCCTGCGACATGGAGCCGAGCCAGCCGAATTTCAGCGGATCAAAACGCGCTTGCGGATTCCTCAGGAATGGTTCGACTGCAACCGACGATGCGATGATGACGAAGGTCGTGCCGTCCTTCGGAGCCGCGTTAAACATGTGGTTGGCTGCAACGAGCGAGCCGGCGCCAGGCATGTTCGATGCGACCACCGTGGGGTTGCCGGGAATGAAGCGACCCATATGCCTTGCCAGCACGCGTGAATTTGCATCGTAGCCGCCCCCCGCCGGAAAGCCGACGACCACCGACACCGTCTTGCCGCGATAGAAATCGGCAGGAGATTGTGCAAGCGCGGCGAAGGACGCAATGGTCAGGCTTGCTGCGATGGTGGCTTTGCTCGTGAAGCGCATGGTCTCCCTCCCGTGCCCGCGGCAGAAATATAGCGGCGAGCCGCTCCTGTCATTACGCAAATGCCGCAGGCGGCTTACTCGTTCGAGAGCAGATGACCCACGCCCGCCTCGCGCGCCCAGAATTCCCAGCCGCGCAACATGGCCGGCGTTTCCGTGTCGAGCTTGAGCCGCGCTTCGATCTCGCCTTGTGACAACGCAATGAATTCGCCCAGCCGCATCGCATTCATCATCACGCGCGCATTGCGCGGAATGTAGACCGACAAGCGAACGAGATCGTTGATGGAGCGGCCCGCGGCGGCGAAGCCGTGGCCGCGCATCAGGGCCATCCGCCCGCATCCCATACAGTTGGCGAGATCGCGGCTGTGATCCATGTTGGTGACGAGCAGCGTCGTCTCGCTGCCGAATTTGTCCGCGATGTCCCACACCGGTACCTCGCCACCCATGTCGCCGACGGCATGAATGACAGGACGCAGGCGCACAGTCTTCGAGATGGTGAATGGCAGCACATCCTCGGCATGGGAGTGCAGCACGGCCTTCACGTCCGGCCGCTTCTCGTAAACGCCGCCGTGAATGAAGCGCTCGAGATAGGGCGGGCGCTTGTCGCCATCCGCGGGAGCGCCATCAAGATTATATTCGATGATGTCGCTTTCCTCGACGAGCGCGGGCGAGAGCGAGCGAGAGAGAAAATACTTGTTGGGATCGTGCGGATGACGAATGCTCACATGGCCATAGGCGTCGAGCACGTTTTCCTGCGCGAGAATGCGGTTGGCGATGACGACGTCGCGCTTCACGCGAGTGATGGCGTCGATAGGCATGATCACGCTCCCACGTCGATGAAGAGTTCGGACAGTGCAGGCTTGCGGCCAATCATGTGATGGCGGTGCATCAGTTCGACTGCCTTTTCCAGGGCGGGGCGGTTCTTTTCGAGGCCATAGGGCCAGGGGTCGCCGCCGAAGATGTGGTGCACTTCGTCGATGTCATCGTAGAGAAACGGCAGCATGTATTTCTGCGCGCCGGAATAGCAGGCTTCTTCCCATGCAAGATTCTTGGCGTCGTTGAAGGCCTTGTACAGCGACTTCGCAATCCAGGGGTTTGCGTCGTAGACATGCTTGCGGACGGCGACCAGATGCATGATCGGGTGAATCTTCGTTCGCTGGTAAAACTCCTTTTCAACCTCGCGGAAGTTCGGCCACAGGCGCACAACATTGGGATCGGTATAAAGCTCCATTGGATTGACGCCGCCGATGATGGCGTCGATGTCGCCGCGCGCCAGCAGTTGTCCGAGGGAATAAGGCGTCGAATTCTGCTCGATCTTCACGGGCTTGAGGAGCGGCGGCGGATTCGGACTGCCGTGGGGACCTGGCTTTTCCACTGCGCCCTGCACCCATGTGACGCCGGAAAGATCGACGCCGTAGTCGTCCTCGAGCGGCCCGCGGCACCAGAGCGCGGCGCTCATCGTATAGAGAGGCACGCCGATGCGCTTACCTTCCAGGTCTTTCGGCGACTTGATGCCCTTGTTCCTGTTGATGGTGATGAAGCCGTGGCGAAAAACTTTCGAGGGAAACACCGGAACGGCCACGAGCTTTTTTTCTCCGGCGCAGGTCATGGCGATATGTTCGGACGACGAAAACTCCGCGAGGTCGAAATCGTCCGATTGCATGAAACGGTCGAATAGCTCGCGCGGATGCAGATCGCTGACGACTTCGAGTTCTATACCCTCAGCCTTCACCTTTTTCTGCCGTAGGGGTTCGATGCGATCGTAGGGGTTGCAGGCGAAGACGAGTTTGAGATCGGCCATGTGTTTCCTCCGGTATTATTGTTTCAGTTTTTCGATTTGGCCTGCTGGATGAACTCCCACAGACGGTGCGGCGTTGCGGGCATGGGCACGTCGCGCACGCCGTAAGGCGAGAGCGCATCGACGAGAGCATTGGCGACCGCAGGCAAAGCGCCGACGCAGCCGGCTTCGCCGGCGCCCTTCACGCCCAAAGGATTGGTGCTCGTGGGAACGCCGTGGCTTTCGATGTGGACATAGGAGAAATCCCTGGCGTGCGGCATGGCGTAATCCATGAAGGATCCTGCCAGCAGATCGCCGGTTTGAGGGTCGTAGCGCAGGTTCTCCATCAGCATCTGACCGACGCCCTGCGAGATTCCGCCGACGATCTGGCCCTTCAGCAAGAGCGGGTTCATCACGACGCCGACATCGTCGACGACGCAGTAGTTGACCATCTCGGTCTCGCCCGTGGCTTCGTCGATTTCGAGTTCGACGATATGGCAGCCGTTGGGATAGTTTGCCTTCTTGTTGTTGAAGACCGCGCTTGCATTGAGGCCGGGTTCCTCATCGTCCGGCAGGCGGTCGGGCCTGGATGCCGTCAGAACCACTTCCTTCATCGTGATGCTGCCGCCAGTCTTGCGCGCTTTGAACACGCCTTCGGCATAGTCGACATCCTCGGGCGCGCTTTGCAAGGCGTGGGCCGCGATGCGCTTGGCTTTCGCGAGGATCTTGTCAGCCGCCATGAGCATGGCGCCGCCGCCGATGGCCGACGTACGCGAGCCTCCGGTGCCCTCTCCATAGAAGACGACATCCGTGTCGCCCTGTTCGTAATGCACGTCCCCGGGGTCTATGCCGAGCTTGTCGCAGACGAGTTGCTTGAAGACTGTTTCATGCCCCTGGCCGTGCGACACGGAGCCGGAAATCAGGGTCATGCTGCCGGTTCGATCGAAGCGGATTTCCGCGCCTTCGATGCCGGGCGACGCCGCCTTCTCGATGGAATTCGATATGCCGATTCCGCGCAGCTTGCCGCGTTTGCGCGCTTCCGCGCGTCGCGCTTCGAAACCTTTCCAGTCAGCCATTTCAAGGCAGATATCCATGTTGGCTTCGAAATTGCCGCTGTCGTAAGTGAAGGAGAGCGGCGTCTTGTAAGGCAACATCGAAGGCGCAATGATGTTCTTGCGCCGCAGTTCGACCGGATCGAATTTCAATTCGCGTGCGGCGCAGTCGATAAGACGTTCGAGCACATAGGCCGCTTCCGGCCGGCCGTTGCCGCGATAGGGCCGCATCCAGTGCGTATGCGTGAAGACGGCGGTGACGTCGACGTGGATCGCCGGAAATGTATAGACACCCGCAAGCGTTCCGAGATTGCTGACCGGCCCGCCTTCCGATCCCGGCTGGATATAGGAGCCGAGATTGGCGTGAGTCCTGATCCGCATACCCAGAAACTTGCCGGACTTGTCGAGTGCGAGTTGCGCTTCCGTCACATTGTCACGCGCGGCGGCGTCGGACAGAAAGGCTTCGCTGCGCGTCGCATTCCACTTGACCGGCCGCCCGATGATTTTCGCAGCGAGAAGCACGAGGGCGACTTCATTGAAGACGCCGGACTTCATGCCGAAGCTGCCGCCGATGTCGCCAGCGACGACACGCAGCTTGCTTTCGGGTATGCGCAGGGTGCCCGCGAGTTTTTCGCGGAAATCGAGCGCGCGCTGCAGCGTCGTATAGACCGTGTAGCGATCCGCGGCCTTGTCATAAAAGCCGACCGAGCCGCGCGGCTCCATCGTCGCCGCCATCACACGCGTGATATTGAACGTCTGCTTCACGATGTGGTCGGCTTTTTCAAAGGCGGCATCGGTCGCCGCCTTGTCGCCTTCGAGATGGACGAAGCAGATGTTGTCGGGATTGTCATCGTGCACCGCCGGCGCCCCCGGCGCGAGCGCTTGGGCGGCCGTCAGCACCGGCGTGAGGACTTCGTACTCAATCTCGATCAGTTCCAGCGCGTCGAGCGCCTGGTTCTTCGTTTCGGCGACGACGAAGGCGACGAAATCGCCGATCCAGCGTACACGGTCCTTCACCATGCCGGGCAAGGCCGGCCGGTACATCGGCGAGCCGTCGCGCTTCTTCTTGCCGGTCGGTCGCGGGAGATCGTCATAGCCGGAGGCGGCCCAGTCCTCGTGGGTGAGGACTGCGAGAACGCCGGGCGCCGAACGTGCGCGGGTTACATCGAGCTTCAGGATTTTCGCATGGGCGTGTTTCGCGCGCAGCACCGCGCCGTGCGCCATGTTGGGAAGCGAGAGATCGTCGACGTAGCGACCGCCGCCGCGCAAAAGGCGCGGGTCCTCGAAGCGCGTGACGGGTTGACCAAGGGCATATTCCCCCATTCATTCCTCCCTGTCCGGAACGGTCGCGCCGTCCGGTACGTTCTTTAATTCGCCATGCGGCGCTTCGCCGAAGCCCGCGCCGGATGCCGCTTTGCCAGCGGCTCCTGTCTGGCATAAACCATCGGCAAAGCCATCGAAAGAGCCGATTCATGTTCGAATCCTTGCGCGAGTTCCTGCACGGGCTCGCAACCGGGGGCGCCAGACAGTTCGACGAGAACGATCATCGCCTTGCCGCGACGGCGCTTCTCATCCATGTCGCAGATGCCGACGGAGAACTCGACGAGGAGGAAAGCGCCCGTCTGCGCCTGATCGTTTCCGATCGCTTCGGCCTCGACGCTGGCGATGCGGCGCAACTCGTGCGCGAGGCGCTGGAAAGCGATCGCGCCTCCGCGGGCGTCGATACATTCGTGAATGTCCTCAAGCGCACCCTCGACGGCGACGGAAGATTGAAGATCGTCGAAATGATGTGGGACATCGTCTATGCCGATGGGGACGCTAGCGAGACCGAAGATTCCATCGTCTGGCGCATTGCGGGCATGCTCGGCGTCGCCGAGACGGATATGGAAATCCTGCGCCGCGCCCGGTCGCCCGGCCGCTGGCCGCAAAGCGAGACATGAACATGACTGCTTTGCCGGTCCTTATTACGGGCGCTTCGAGCGGCATTGGCGCTGATTTCGCGCGCATCTTCGCGCGCAAGGGACATCCGCTCGCGCTTGTGGCTCGTTCGGGTTCGGCGCTCGAGGTGCTGGCGCTCGAGCTTGTGACTCCCGGTGTCCGCGCGCCTGTGACCCTCGCGCTCGATCTCTCGACGCATGACGCGGCCGAGCGCCTTGCGGCGGCCCTGGCCGAGCAGAATTTCTGCACCGAAATTCTCGTGAACAATGCGGGCTATGGGCTCAACGGGCCGGTCGGGGCGCTCGACGCTGCGGGACAGCTTGGCATCGTCGATCTCAATATTCGCGCGCTCACCGACATCACGCTGAAGTTGCTGCCGGAAATCACCGCTGCGAAGGGTCGCATCCTGAACGTTGCGTCCACTGCGGCCTTTCTGCCGGGGCCGGGCATGGCGGTCTATTACGCCAGCAAGGCCTATGTGCTCTCGTTCAGCGAGGCGCTGTCGCACGAACTTGCGGCTTCCGGCGTGTCCGTCACGGCGCTTTGCCCCGGGCCGACGGAAACGGATTTCTTCCGGAGGGCCGGCGGCAAGGCTGGAAAGCTCAAGTCGCTCGGCATGATGAAATCCATGGATGTCGCGGAGGCCGGCTACCGGGGGCTGATGGCAGGCAAGCGCGTCGTCGTGCCCGGATTCATGAACAAACTGGTGGCGGTATTTGGCCCGCTCGCGCCCCGCGCGCTGCTGTTGCCCGCGGTCGCTCGCGTGCAGTTGGGCAAGTAAATTTCGGCAAGTCATCCGAAAGGCGACCCGGAAATATCCGGATGGTGATGCTGCGCACTGTCTGGCAAACACCTTGCATGCCAAAATCTTGACGAATCCCGTGCAAATCCCGATTTTGACGCCATGAATCGTATCGAAGTTCCAGAAAATGGGCCTGATAGGATCCTCGTGATCCTGCATCAGGAGCAGTCGACGCCCGGTCGAGTCGGCGCGATGTTGCAGCGCATGGGCTTTCGCATCGAGGAGCGCCGCCCGCGCTTCGGCGACTCCTTGCCCAAGACGATGGATGAATATGCGGGGGCCGTGATTTTCGGCGGCCCGATGAGCGCCAACGATCCCGACGACTTCATCAAGGCGGAGATCGACTGGATCGGCGTGCCGTTGAAGGAAGGAAAGCCGTTACTGGGGCTTTGCCTCGGCGCGCAGATGATCGCCCGGCACCTTGGCGAGCGCGTCTATGTCCACGCCGAGCAAGGCGCGGAAATCGGCTATTATTCGGTGCGCGCGACCGACCACGGGCGCGCGCTATGCGAAACGCCGTTTCCCGATACTGTCTATCAATGGCATCGCGAGGGCTTCGATCTGCCCGGCTGTTCGACGCTGCTGGCTGAAGGCGACATGTTCCCGGTCCAGGCGTTCCAGTATGGCAGCGCGACGGCGCTGCAATTTCATCCGGAAGTCACTTACATCAATATCTGCCGATGGACGACGCGGGCAGGCGATCGCATGCACGGCAAGGGCGCGCAGCCGCGCGGCGCGCATGTCGAAGGCTGGTTTCAGCACGATCCGCCTATCGCCCGCTGGACGGGGGAATTCCTGGAACGCTGGTCGGGCCGGAAGCCGCGGACGGAGAAATGCCCGTCCCGCCTCCCAGTCGTTGCGCGATGAGTTCGACGAGCTGGTCGAGATTGCGCAGGTTTATGTCGCTTTGCGGATAGGGGATGCTGATATCCGCCGCCTGAAAGCGTTTGAAAATCTCGAAACGTAGATCGCTGCGGGTTGCGCCGAGCTTGTCGACGTCGTGCACGAAGCAGCGCAGTTCGAAATTCAACGCCGAATCGCCGAAGGCGGTGAACAGGACAATCGGCTCGGGTAGTTCCGCAATTTCGGGATGGTCTTTGGCGCAGGCGAGAAGGATGTCGCGCACCTGATTTGGGTCCGAATGATAATCGACGCCGACCTCCACGGAAATGCGGCCGCTGCGATCCGTGCGCACCCAGTTTTTCACGACGCCGGAAATAAGATTTGAATTCGGAACGATCACCGTCTGGCGCTCGAATGTCTCGATCTCTGTCGAACGTACGTTGATGCGTTTCACGATGCCCTGATCGGGACCGACGACGACCCAATCGCCGACCTTGATTGCACGCTCCCAGAGGAGAATGAGTCCTGAAACGAAATTGCTGACGATGGATTGCAGACCGAAGCCAATGCCGAGCGACAAGGCACCCGCGACGATCGCAAGTTTCTCGAAATTGAAACCAAGATAGGCAAAGGGCAAAATGATCGCAGCAATCACGCCGACATAGCCGGCGCTTGTCGTGATCGAATTCTGCAAGCCTGCGTCGAGCGCCGTGCTCGGAAGGTAATTCGCTTCGAGCCAGCGCTGAAAGGCGCGTGTCGCGAGAAAGCCCGCGAGAAAGAGGATAAAGGCGATGACGACGCCGGCGAGCGAAAAATTGATCGCGCCGAAACTGAAACCGTAAAACGCCGCCTGTAGCGTATCGAGCACGCTGTAGGATTCGACGCCCCAGGGCGCGAGGATCAGCAATATCCCTGCGAAATAGATGAGCAGCGTTGCAATGCCGGACAGCAGGATCGAGACCTGCCTGAGCGCGCTCGAAGGCACGCCGATCGCCGTCGATGCCGCATTCGCAAAAGCGGATTCTGGCCGCATCATTTTCGCGATGATCTCATGCGCTAGCGTGCGGAGGATAAAGCCGGCAACCAAAAGAAATGTCACCCACATGATCTGATTGATCATGAAGTTGGCGAAATTGACGTAGCCGAAAGCGTTTGCGAGGAAGACCGTCGCGATGGCCATCCAGACGAGAACGCGCCAGATTGCATACCAGTCGCGCTTGTTATCGACGCGCGGCCCCAGTTCCGCATCGAGTTGCTTGCCGATCCTCGCTGCGCCGAAGAGCGAATAGGCCAGAAGGCCTGCAGCTACAGAGGTCAGGAGGGCCCGCCATGCAACGGAAACTTCCAGCGGCGCGGTGATGACGCCGTTGAAGGCTTCGACGAGATTGAGCGCGGCAACGACAATGGAAAAATTGACAGCGAGCGTATTGAGCTTGCGCGCCACGGCATCCTGCATGGAAAGAAGCCGCCATTGCGAATGACCGGGCGCAAGCACGCCGCGTGCGAGCCCAACGCTGACCGACACGATTCGAACCGCTTCCACGAAAGGCGTGAGCAGGGGTTCCACGAAGGGCGTGACGAGGTCGAACGCCCTGAGCAATTGAACGAAGGCCAATGCCGCAGCTATGGGAAGAATTGCGATGACCAGCGCCGTCCAAATCGCCGTCAGCGTCCTGTCGAGCATGTCGAACTCGCCCTCGCGCGAGCGGCGCGAGAGGACGCGGCGCGAAAGCTTGCGCAGGAGAATATAAGCCGCCGCGAGCACGATGATCGCTGCCAGAAAGCGCAGCAGGCGCGCGCCCGTCAGCCTTTGCTGGATGCGATTGGCCCAGTCCGAAACGACGAAAGTGGAGGACTGCCAGACGCGCGGCTGGGCGCGGATCGCCTCGTACCAGAGCGCAGGATTGAGTGCGCTCGAGCCGACCTTGAATATTTCACCCAGCAGGAGATCGCGGCGTGCATTGGTGATTTCGCCCGATACCTGCGCGATGCGAACGGCGATCACGCGCGCGCGGCGCACTGGGGCATCGAGATCGTCGACAGTTTTCTGCAAATCTGCGCGCGCCTTGGCGGCGTCCGGCGTTTCGCCGGCTGCAGGTTTGGGTCCAACCTGTTCGAGTTGTTGTCGCGCCGCATCAAGCTGCGGCTGAAGTTCGTTCAATATGTCCTGATTCGCCGAGGAAAGCGGGTCAAGCTGCCCGCGCAACCGCAAAAGCGCGGCATCGTCGTGTTCGTCTTCGCGAACGGTGCGCGACAGTTCTTCGAGCTTCGTTGTGATCGAATTGATGCGCTGCTGGATATCCGGCGTAGCCTGCTGGGCAAGCAAGTGAACGCCGGGGCTCAATAATACCATGAGCAATAGCAGCCGAAGGACAATCTTCAAATCAGGCTCCGTTGCTAACTTTCTTTGGGATCATCGTAGCGATGAACACGGCCACGCCAGTCCATTATTTCGTGCTCCTGCGCTTCGAACGAGGTGCGCACGTAGTCCGATCCTGCCGGAGACTTGCCCTGGCCGCCAGGAATATCCAGCACATATTCGGGCATGGCGAGGCCCGACAATCGTCCGCGCAGTTGGCGCATGATTTCGCGGCCCTCTTCGAGAGTCGTACGATGATGCGACGTGCCCGGCGCGAGATCGCCATGATGAAGATAGTATGGCTTGATCCGCGCTTCGACAAAAAGGCGCATCAGCGCTGCGAGCGTATCCGCATCGTCGTTGACGCCGCGTAGCAGAACGGTTTGCGATACGAGAGGGATTCCCGCGTCGGCAAGGCGCGCGCAGGCTGCGCCTGCTTCGTCGCTCAATTCGCGCGGATGGTTGGCGTGAACGGCGACATAGACAGTCTTGCGCGAGGATTTCAGCGCGGAGATCATGTCGCTGTCGATGCGGACGGAATCGACGACGGGTACGCGCGTATGGATGCGCACGACTTTCACGTGGGCGATTGCATCGAGCCGTTGCATGACATCGGCGAGCCTGCGCGGCGACAGCATCATGGGGTCGCCGCCGGTGAGAATGACCTCCCAGATCGCAGGCGTCGCCGCGATATAGGCGAGAGCGCGTTCCAGCGCCTGCGCCGAAAGCACTTGTTCTTCGCCCGGCCCCACGGTTTCACGCCGGAAGCAGAAGCGGCAATACACGGGGCAGACGGACAAAAGCTTCAGCAGCACGCGATCCGGATAGCGGTGCACGACGCCGGGGACAGGCGAATGAACCTCGTCGCCGATCGGGTCCTCGCGCTCGTGCGGCAAGCGCACGAGTTCGCGCTCGTCCGGCACGAATTGGCGAGCGATAGGATCGGCAGGGTTGGATGGATCGATCAAGCCCGCAATTTGCGGTGTGATGGCGATGGCGTATTCGCGGGCAACGGCTTGCAGCGACGGCACGCGCGCCACGTCGATCAAGCCGGCCGAGGCAAGGTCGGCAGGCGTTCGCAAAGTCCTGGGGACGCCGAAGCGTGAATCGTCAGCCATATCGAGACGTGTAACGCATTTCGGCGCAGATTTCCGGGCCAAATCCGGCCCGAGTATGGCTCAGTCTTTTGGCAGCGGCGTCCAGATGACGTGATCTATGTCGGGCGCACCGGCAGCCAGCATGATCAGCCGTTCGGCCCCGAGGGCAATACCGCTCGCGCACGGCATGTGCGCCAGTGCCGCCAGGAAATCCTCGTCGACAGGATAGGCGTCGCCGTAGATGCGCTGGCGTTCGGTCATTTCGCATTCGAAACGCCGTCTCTGTTCGGCGGGATCGGTGAGTTCGCCGAAGGCATTCGCCAGTTCCACCCCGCAAGCATAGAGTTCGAAGCGCTCCGCAAACCTTGGATCGGCCGACGGGCGAGCCAGGGCGGCTTCGGACAGCGGATAGAGATCGAGCACGGTCAGCCGCCCCATACCCAATCTGGGCTCGATCAACTCGCTGATTATTTTGCTGAAAATATCGGACCAAGTGTCGTCCGGCGTCACGCGGACCCCTTGACGAGCGGCCTGCGCGGCCAATGCGTCGCGCGCGCCGTCACCGCTCGGTCCGAGAGTCGTCAACAGATCGATCTTGGCGTGGCGATCAAAGGCTTCCGCAACCGAAATGATTTCGGGCGGCGCGAAGGGATCGCATTCACGGCCTTTCCAGCAAAAGGAAGCAGCGCCTGCGGCGCAGGCAGCAGTTCTTGCAAGGGCCACGCAATCTTCGATCAGGCGGTGGTATGGCTCGCCCGCCCGATACCATTCCAGCATCGTAAATTCCGGGGCGTGCAGGGGGCCGCGCTCGCCGTTGCGGAAGACGCGGGCTAAGGAGAAAATCCGCTCCTCCCCGGCCGCCAGCAGCTTCTTGCAGGCGAATTCCGGCGAGGAATGGAGAAACAGCTGCTGCGATCTGCCGTCAGCACCACGAAACTCCGTCCGGAATGCGCCGATATGGGCCTCATTGCCCGGCGAGTCCTGCAGGATTGCCGTCTCGACCTCGATGAAATCTTGCGCCGCAAACCATTCCCGCCATGCGGCGATTATGCGGGCGCGCGCCATCAGAAAGGGGCGGCGGTCGGCATGGACATGACGCGCCCAGAAGGGCGAAGGCGCGGGATTCGATGCAGATTCGGCCATTACGGCGGCACTTTCGGTGGGCTTGGGGTAGCGCGGCACGCAATTATGAGTATTGTGCGCCCGATTCCGCCGCAGCTTGAGCCGCGTTCTTAGGCGCGGCGGAAACCCCATTCAAGCGCAGCCGCGAACCTATCCGGGCAGGCTCGGCAGACAAGGAATAATGACGTGAGAGTGATCGCCAGCTCCATCCGCAAGGGCAATATCATCGAGCGCGACGACGGCCAGCTTTACGTCGTGCTGTCGGCGGAAAGCTTCCATCCCGGCAAGGGCACGCCCACGACGCAGATCGACATGCGCCGGCTCTCGGATGGGGTGAAAACGACCGATCGCTACAAGACGACGGAGCAGGTCGAGCGCGCCCATGTGGAAGATCGCGAGCACGACTTCCTCTATCAGGATGGCGAGGGCTATCACTTCATGAACAACGAGAGCTACGAGCAACTGACGTTGCAGGGCGATCTCGTCGGCGATCAGGGCAAATACCTTCAGGAGGGCATGAAGGTGCTGCTCAGCATTTTCAACGAGACAGCTGTCGGCATTCAGCTGCCGCAGCGCGTCACCTTCGAGATCGCCGAGACCGAGCCGGCGATGAAGGGCCAGACAGCGTCCTCGTCCTACAAGCCGGCCACGCTCTCCAATGGCGCCCGCGTGATGGTGCCGCCGCATATCCAGGCCGGTACGCGCGTCGTCATCAACACCGAAGACGGCTCATACGTTGAGCGCGCCAAGGACTGATTGCGCGGCGCAAGTTCAGGCGCCTCAAGCAGCTTTGGAGAGTTCCCGAAGTTCGCCGAAGGCGCGTTCGAGCTCCTCGTCGAGCCTTTTCAATTCGGCGGCGTCAGGGCAGACACGCTCTTCGCGCGCCTGCAATTCCATCTGCCCGGCGATCTGCGCAACATGCCTTGCGCCGACATTGAAGCTCATCGACTTCAAGGCATGAGCAGCTTTGGCCAGCGCATCCGAATCGCCGGCCTGCGCGGCGGATCTTATATCAGCGACTGACTGCGGGCCGTGTTCGAGATAAAGGCTGGTGACGCGCTGAACGAAATCGCCGCGTCCCATGGCCGCCATGTCGCGCAATTGCGATACGAGTGCGGGATCGAGAATGGTTTCGTCGTCTTCTGCGACGACCAATGATGCCTGCGCAATATCCTCTTTGGCGCTTTTGATTTCGACTGTCTGCAAGAACTGGTCTAGGCAATCGGCCATTGTGGCGATGGTGAAAGGCTTGTGCAGAACACCGTCCATGTCAGCTTCGCGCCACAGGTTGGCGGCGCTACCGACGACGTGAGCGGTCAGGGCGAGGATGATCTGCCGCGACCTTCCTTCAGCGGCTTCGGCGGAGCGAATGGCGCGGGTCGCCTCGAAGCCGTCCATGCCGGGCATGCTGCCGTCCATCAGCACGAGATCGTATCTTTCGCGTGCGCAGGCTTCGACCGCCTCGCGCCCGTCGCAGGCGATGTCCGCCGCGATGCCGAAGGTGCGCAGGGCCTCGATGGCGACTTCGCGGTTTACCGCGCCGTCGTCGACGACAAGCACTTTCGCGCCGGGGAACTGCGGGAACGCGTCCAGCTTGCGCGTATTGCTGGCGACCGACTGCAACGCGCGACCGTCACGTATCGCCATCAGCAAATCCGCCACGTCGTGGCGCGACAGCGGCAGTTCGATGCCGGCATGCGCGAGGCCTTGTTCAATCAGGCCGTCATAGCCGGATTCGCCGAGGCGGGCGATGGCGATGGAGCGAACATGTGGCTTGATCGCTGCGCTCTCGAGCGATCGCAAGGCTGGTACCCCCGCGAATATCAGCGCAGCGCCCGCGACGGAATTTGCGAGGCTCTCGCGGCTTGCATGCGTGACTGCATAACCTGCGTTCGCCAGGTAATGATCGAGTGCGGCAGAGGTGGCGTCGCCATCGAAACAAACCAAAGCAAGAGGTTTACCTGCTGCGGAGACGCACGGCCACGCCGTCGAGCCTTGATCGTTCGCTGCAGCAAGCGCAAATGTGAACGCCGATCCCTTTCCGGCCTCGCTCGTCACGGAGATTTCTCCGCCCATCGCTGTAACCAGACGCTGTGCGATGGAAAGGCCGAGACCGGTGCCGCCGAAGCGGCGCGTTGTCGTCTGGTCGGCCTGCGAAAATGCGCTAAAGATCGTCGCGATCTTGTCTTCGGGAATGCCAATGCCTGTGTCGATGACACTGAATCGGACCCGGCTATCGCCATCGCGCGCCACGCGCAGCGTCACATGCCCGGTTTCCGTGAACTTCAGCGCGTTGTTGACGAGATTGCTCAGCACCTGATTGAGACGCACGGGATCGGCGACGATGAAGCGCGGCGCGTCCGTTTCGATCAGCGCGGCGAGATCGAGACCTTTCGATTGCGCGCGTTCGCCGAAAAGGCTGACGACATTGTTGACACATTCCTCGACATCGACCGCCAGTTCCTCCACTTCGAGTTTGCCTGCTTCGATCTTGGAGAAGTCGAGGATGTCGTTGATGATGGCGACGAGGCCCTGCCCGGATCGCGAGATCACTTCCGCATAGCGTCGCGAGCGCGGCGGCAGATCGCCTGCGGCCAGAAGATCGGCCATGACGAGGATGCCATTCATTGGCGTTCGTATTTCGTGACTCATCGTCGCCAGAAAATCCGACTTGGCGGCGTTGGCGGATTCCGCTGCGTCGCGCGCAAGGCGGTAATCTTGCGTACGCTCGGCAACTTCGGTTTCGAGCTGTTCGCGGTGTTTGGCGAGGCGCTGGTCGCGTTCGCGGATATCGCCGATCATCGTGTTGAAGCCGCGCACGAGAACGCCGACTTCGTCGTTGCTCCCGGCTTCGATCTCGGCGGAATAGTCGTGACGAGCGCCCACATGCGCCATCGTCTTCGTCAAAGCCGTGAGCGGCCGGGTGATCGAGCGTTGCAGGCGAAGGGCAACCAGAAGTGCAAGTACGAGCGCGAGCAAGGCGCCCGCAGCGGTTGCGGCGAGCGCGCTGCGCAGGCGGCCCGGCAATTCAGAAGTATCGCTAACAATCCGTAAACGGCCCACTTCGACGCCGCCGGAGACAACAGGCACGGCAAGTTCGGCCGTGCGGCTCGTCAGCAGGCTGAAGAGGGGGACGCGCTCCGCGCCGCCAGCCGAGAATTTCAAATCGCTGGACAGTTGCTCGGTGGCGCCGAGGTCGGCGAGTTCGCGCCCCTGCGTGTCTTCGACGCCGACATAGACAAGGCCGGGGATACGGCCGATGGCGCGCATCACGCTTCTGATTTCAGTGCGATTACGCTCGGCAACCGCCTTCGATACGCCGACCGACAGCACCTGCGCCGCCGATAGCATGGAGTCGCGCTTCACCTCCGCATAGCGGTGCGCTTCCTGCCAGAGCAGGACGCTCGCGATGACGGTTTGCGCAATCACGACGGCCAGCGTCACGAGAGCGATCAGCTTGGCGCGAATCGTCAGGGACGAAAAAAGCGGCATGCGTTCATATCCGGATATCCCGGTTAAACAATTGAGCCTAAATCCTTAATCATTTCATTAAGCCTGTCTTTCAAGGCTCCGTTAGCTTCCCGTTGGTAATTTGTCACTCATGACGACGACTGCGAGCCTTCGCGTGACTGATGCCGGCGTAACGGGCTACACCTATGTGCTCGACGAACCGCTGCGGCTGCTTGTTGTCGACGACGATCCCATTCAGCGCGAATTCGCCTCCGTTTATCTAGCGACGCCGGCTGCGGAAATCGTCACCGTGCCGTCCGCGGAACATGCGCTGATACGTCTCGGCAACGAACATTTCGATCTTGTCATGATCGACTTCGAAATGCCGGGCATGAACGGGATCGAACTGATCCACAAAATCAGATCGAGCGAGTCGATCAAGGACTTGCCCGTGATCATGGTAACCAGCCATGAGGATGTCGAAACGATCGACGCCGCCTATCTGGCGGGTGCGACATCCTTTGTGACCAAGCCCGTGAACTGGCGGCTTCTGAGCTATCAGATCAAATATGTTCTGCGCGCCCATGCGCTCCAGAGGAGGCAGACGGGCCATGTCTAGCCTGGGCACAATCCATTCGGCGTTCCGCCGCTTTGCCCTGGATGCGGCGGGGAATATGGCGCTGACGGCTGCCTTGACCTTGCCGGTGCTCGGCGGCGCGGGTCTGGTCGCCATGGAAGTCTCTCACATGTTGTCCCGCAAGACGCAGATGCAGGAGATCGCCGATGGAGCGGCGATTCACGCTGCGCGTGAGTTGCGGCTCGGCAACGCCACGGCGGAAGTCATTGTCGCCGTTGCGCGCAATCACGTCGAAGGCGCGGCGGCCGGGCGGGGGCTAAGCCTGACGTTCGAAGGCATCGTAAGCGCGGACAAGAAATCGATCACGGTCAATCTGACATCCGATGAATCGCTTGGGCTCGCCTCTTCGCTCGGACTGGTCGCTCCTGCCGTCACGGTTTCGTCAGGCGCGAAAGTCATGGGCGGCGCGCCTGTCTGCAGCGTGATCCTGAACGCCTCGGACAAGAGTTCTCTCTATCTCGAAAAGAGCGCCCGTCTCGAAGCGCCGCAATGTTCGGTTTACAGCAACAGCAAGCACACGGCGGCGATAGGCTCCAAGGAGTCAGCAACCGTGAAAGCGGCTTTCATCTGCTCCGCAGGCGGATACGAGGGCGCATCCGCGAGCTATCAGCCAGTGCCTGAAACGGATTGCCCAGCCTTTCCTGATCCACTGGCCTCGCGTCCTGCGCCATCCGTCGGGGCATGCGATCCAGCCAAGCAGAATCTGAACGTCACAGGGACCGGAGTTTATCTCACGCCGGGCACTTATTGCGGCGGGCTCACAATTTCCGCGAATACCGACGTCACCTTGCAGCCGGGTGTCTATGTCATCAAGGATGGACCGCTGGTGCTGGAAAAGAACGTCAAATTCCAGGGTACGGGCGTCGGGCTTTATTTCACGGGATCCCTCGCCGGAATGAACCTGAAGAAGGAAACCAGCATTTCCCTGACGGCGCCGAAGAGCGGACCGATGGCAGGGCTACTCATCTATCAGGACCGTTCCACTCCCAAAGACAATGAGGTCTTCGAAATTTCGAGCGATGACGCCGGCACATTGCTCGGCACGATCTATCTGCCGCGCGGCCATCTTTACCTCGGCGGCGACAAGCCTGTGGCGCAGAAGTCGGCCTATACGATTGTCGTCGCCAACAAGGTTCGGGCCTCGGCCGGCCCGACGCTGGTGCTGAACTCCGACTATGCCGCATCGGATGTGCCCGTTCCCAACGGACTTGGGCCGCTTTCCGGCAACGTCCGTCTGCAATAGGGCGCGCGGAGCCGCGAAAGTTCGGCAGCAATTCTCTACGATTGGCTACTCAGGCCGAAGCGGGCCGCGTACGCCTTTGTGCCAGCATCCGCGTGATCTCTTCGGCGGGTACGGCCGGCGAAAACAGATAACCTTGCAGATAGTGGCATCCGGCCGCACGAAGGAAGCGCTGCTGTTCGTCCGTCTCGACGCCTTCCGCCGTGATCTTCAGGCCGATGGCGCGGGCGAGCGCGACAATCGCATGGATGATCGAGGCCGAGCGCACGGTGTCGAAATGTTTTACGAAGCTCGCATCGATCTTGAGCTTGTCGAGGGGCAGTTCGAGCAAGGCCGAGAGCGAGGAATAGCCCGTGCCGAAGTCGTCGAGCGCAACCTTCACGCCGAGCTTTCGGAGCTCCGCGAGAACGTCGCGCATGTGGGCGGGATCTTCGAAATAGGATGTCTCGAGGATTTCGAGTTCGAGCCGTTCGAGGCTCATTTTCTCTTCTGCCGCGATAGCGGCGATGCGGCCGGCGAGATCGGGCATATGAAACTGGATCGGGGAAATGTTGACGCCGATCATGAGCCCGGGCCAGGCCGCCGCATCGCGACAGGCGCAACGAAGCATGGTTTCTCCGAGCAGATGGATCAGTTCGCGATTGTCCTGCACGGGCGGCAGAAAATCCGCTGGCGCGACGATCTCGCCGTTGGGTCGCTTCCAGCGCGCGAGACATTCCACACCGTGAATTTCGCCGGATTTTGCCGAAACCTGCGGCTGATAGAAAGCGACGATCTCGCCCCGCGCAATGGCGAGACGAAGCGCGCTCTCGTTATTTTCGAAGTTCACGATGGGCCTACCGCTTTTCGGGCAGGGGACCCTAACCTTCCGCACGTTAAGATTTTCCGAAAATTGTTCCCGATAGTGGAACCGGCGTTGTGCCGGTGATAGAGAACCGGCGATCACGCCAAGAATGCAAGCCGGGTGTTTAAGTTTATGGAAGCCATTGAAATATCTTGCCAAGACGGCGCGCCCCTCGTCCTGCATCGGCTCGCGCGACCGGGCCGTCCGCGCCTGCTTCTGAGCCATGGAAACGGCTTCGCCATCGGCGGTTATCGCAAGTTCTGGGAGCTGCTCGCCGCCGACTTCGAACTTTGCCTGTTCGATTTGCGCAACCACGGATGCAATGCCCGCACTCCCATCGCACAGCATTCCATCGCCGCCATGGCGGCGGACCATGTTTCAATCCGGGCGCAGATTGCCGGGACATGCGGAGAGCGCACGACGCTCGGACTTTTCCATTCGGTGTCGTCCATTGCAGCCATCATGGCGGCGCGCGATCATGGCCTGACATGGGACGGATTGATCCTCTTCGATCCGCCGCTGATTGCGCCACCGGGAAATCCGCTGCGGGACATGAATCAAAAGCTGGACGAGACGCTGGCGAAGTTCGCTCTTTCGCGCCCTCAGCGCTTCGATTCCGTCGAGGAACTATCAGGTCAGTTCCGGCAGCGTCTCGGGCGCACGTGGGTCGAAGGCGCGGCCGAGGATATGGCACAGGCGACGACACGCCCCGCGCAGGACGGCGGCTACGAATTGAGCTGCCCCGGCGAGTACGAAGCGAAGATCTACGCGGAGAATGCCGCCTTCGATTCATTCGACGCGATGGCCTCGCTGAAACAGCCGACATTTCTGATCTGCGCCGATCCCGATGCGCCGCGCGCGCTGTCACCGGCGTTTTCGGGTCCGCAAGCGGCTGTGAAATTTGGCCTTTCGCATGTCAGCGTGCCGGAGACCGGGCATCTCCTGCAGATCGAGAAACCGCATATTGTGGCGGAGCATGTTCGCGCGTTCGTCGCGCCGTTCGTCGCCTGACGCAGATCAACTCTTGGCGATGCGGTCGGGCCGCGCATTGGCGAAGGCGGGAAGCCGGTCGCAATTCTCCGCGATACGAAGGATATGCGGCCATGAGGAAAGGTCGCGTCCGCTGCTGCGGGCATTGTTGAGTTGCGGCACGAGACAGGCGTCGGCCATCGTCGGTTGATCGCCGTGAATGAAGCGTCCCGTCTGCGGTTCGCGGGCGAGCCGCGCCTCGATCGGGTCGAGCCCGGCTGTCAGCCATTTATCCATCCATGCAGCTTGCGCGCCGGCATCGTGTGGAAGCAGGTCGCGGACATGATTGCGCACGCGCAGATTATTGATGGGATGGATATCGCAGGCGATCATTTGTGCGAAGGAACGGACGCGCGATCGCCCGGCAGCGTCGCGCGGCAGCAATGGCGGGCCATCGGCGGTTTCATCCAGATATTCGATGATCGCCAGGGATTGCGTGACGACTGTGCCATCGGGCGCAACCAGCGCAGGCACAAGGCCCTGCGGGTTCAGCGCGCGATAATCCGGCGCGTTTTGCGCGCCGGCGTGGAGATCGAGATAGATCTCGCTGAAGTCTACGCCTTTCAGGTTCAGCGCTATGCGCACGCGATAGGCGGCCGAAGACCGCACTGCGCCATGCAGGACATAACCGGACATGGCGCTACTTCATGATCTCGTTGGCCGCCTTCAGCATGGCCTCGCGATCCGCATAGGCGATTTCGCCCATCAGTTTGACCTGTGCGAAACGCTTCGTGTCCGGATCGGTCAGTTTTTCGGCAACCCCCTTGATCACCGTGCCCATCCACGCGTTCGCGTAGGTGAGCTGCGACTCCATGTCGAGGAAGTGATTGATGAAGAGGCGGGCTGCGTTGGGATGCGGCGCGCCGCGCATGATAGCGCCGCGGATCGGCGTATAGGGGCAGCCGTCTTCCGGCAGGATGACTTTCACCGGCAGGCCCTTGAGGTCCGATGCGAAGGCCAAAATCTGCGTGATAAACAGCGGGTGTTCGCCGCGGGCTATGGCGCGGGAGTTGAGGCGAAGGTCGCGATTCACGACGATTTTCTGTTGCGCCAGCTTTTCGACGAATTCCCTTCCGTAGTTCTTGTACAGAATCGCGAATACCGTCTGGCCCGAGCCCACGGCGCGGGTATCGTCGGAGAGAATCTTGCCCGTCCATTTCGGATCGAGAATGTCTTTCCAGACTTTCGGGTAATCGGCTTCCTTCACCATGTTGGTATTCACGAGCATGCAGACGTTCTGCACCCAGGCGGGAACCGAAAATTCGTCGGCCTGAAATTCCGGCCGCAGATTGGCGATATTCGGGACGCCGCCATGCTTGGCGACGAAATTCGTCTCCTGCTGCTGCAGGATCGATGTGCGCCCGTGGAATTCGACATCGGCGGCGTAGCGTCCGGAAGTCTGCTCGACGCGCAGGCGCTCCGTCAATTCGCTGGCGCGCACATCGATGTCCTGCACCTTGATGCCGTATTTGGTCTGGAAGGCGTTGACCACGGCCTTGAAATGCGGCGCGCCAAGTTGCGAATGATAGACGGCGACCGTGCCCTCTTTCTTCGCGGCTTCGACCACCTTGTCCCATTCGCTCTGCGCGAAGGCAGGAAACGCAAGTCCGATAGCGATAGCCACGAGGCTCGCGCGAAGTGCAATTTTCATCTGTCCTTACCCCTGTTCTCGTTGATTTCTACTTCATCATCTTGCGCGCTGCTTCCAGCATTTCCGCGCGATCATGATAATCGATTTCGCCCATCAGGCCGACTTTGGCATAGGCCTGCGCCTCAGGTGTCGCCAGCCGTTCTGCGACGCCCTTGATCACCGTCCCGACCCAAGCGTTGCCGTAGGCGAGTTGCGACTCCATCTCGATGAAATGATTCATGAAGAGACGCGCGGCATTGGGATGGGGCGCGCCGCGCAGCATGGCGCTGCGGATCGGCGTATAGGGACAGCCGTCCGACGGCATCACGACCTTGATCGGGAGTCCTTTGAGATCGGAAGCGAGCGCGATTTGCTGCGTCAGCAGAATGGCATATTCCCCGCGCGCCACCCGCCGCGAACTCATGCGCAGATCACGATCGATAACCAGAGCTTGTTCGCGCAGCTTTTCGAGAATTTGCGTTCCGTAGACCTTGTGGAACACGGCGAAGAGCGTCTGCCCCGTGCCGAGCACGCGCATGTCGTCGGTCAGGATGCGCCCCTTCCACTTCGGGTTCGTCAGGTCGCGCCATTCCTTCGGAGCTTCGTCGGGTTTCACAAGGTTGGTGTTGTAGAGAAAGCAGACGTTTTGCACCCAGGCGGGCACAGAATATTCGTCGGCGGGAAATTCGTCGCGCAAATTCTTGATATTCGGCATGCCGCCGTGCTTCTGGATGAAGTCCGTCTCGCGTTGTTGCAGGATCGAGGTCTTGCCGTGAAACTCGACATCGGCGAGGTAGCGGCCGGATGTCTGCTCGACGCGAATTTTCTCGGTCATCTCGCTGGCGCGCGCGTCGTAAACCTGCACCTTGATACCGTAGCGGCTTTCGAAACTCTTGACTACCGCCTGCCAGTGCGGCGTGCCGTGCTGTGACTGATAGACGTAAACAGTGCCTTCCTTCTTGCCGGCGGCGATGACCGCATCCCAGTCGCTTTGGGCTTGTGCTGTTGCGGCGCCAAAATCGCGAGAAAGGCAATCGCCGATGCGAGCCGGCCTTCAGGCTGTAGCATTGCCATGGCATTCCTCCCAATGCTGCCCACCTGGCGCGGGCAAAGCTCGCTTCGGATACGCGCAATTTGCGCATCCGCACCGGCGGGCGAACTATAGCCGAGGCGCGGCGCTTGCGATAGATTGCGGCAACAAACCAATAGGCGGGTGGAAGCCCTGATGAGTAGCGCAAACATCTCCCTGCAATCGAATGCTCCGGTTCGGCCCGGCGTCTTCGGACATCCGGCCATCGATTGCGATGTCCATGTCGCCGTGCCCTCGACGCAGGCGCTGATGCCCTATCTCGACGCCTACTGGTTCGATTCCTTCATGGCCCGCGGCATGAATCGCACGAGCTATACTTTGACGGGCGATGCGCCGAACGCCCCGCTTGCCGCGCGGCCGGACTGGCGGCCGAAGGACGGGCGGCCCGGCAGCGATGTCGGGCTCCTGCGCAACATGCTCGATACGTTCGGCTCGACCGCGGCCATCGCCAATTGCATCTTCGGCGGCGTCGCCCTGCACAGCGAGGACACGGCCGCCGTGATGTGCAAGGCGGCGAACGATTTCGTGGCCGACCAGTGGCTCGACAAGGAGCCGCGCCTGCGCGCTTCCATTCTCATTCCGTTGAATTCGATCGAACTCGCCGTGGAGGAAATCGAGCGCCGCGCCGATGACAAGCGCTTCGTACAGGTGGTGATGCTGGTCATGGGGCAGGATTTGCTCGGCAAGCGCAAGCACTGGCCGATCTATGAAGCGGCGCGGCGGCACGGCCTGCCCATCGCAGTGCATGCCGGTTCTCTCTATCATCACCCGCCGATGGCCGGCTGGGGCTCTTTCGCTTACGAGGATTATGTCGCGCAGGCCTTCTCCTTCGAAAATCAGGTTCTCAGTCTTGTCGCCGAAGGCGTCTTCCAGAAGTTCCCGGAATTGAAATTCGTCTTTTCGGAATCCGGCGTGACGTGGCTGCCGGCCTGCCTCTGGCGTTTCAACAAGACATGGCGCGGCGTGCGGCCGGAAATTCCTTGGGTGAAGCGCATTCCCGCTGATATCGTGCGCGATAATATAAGGCTCACGCTGCAGCCCTTCGATGCACACGATCCCCGGCGCGAACTGCAACGCTGGGTGGAGCAGATGCGCTCGGACAGGATGCTGCTGTTCTCGACGGATTTTCCGCACTGGCACTTCGAGGGAACGGATGCGCTGCCGGCGGATGTTTCGTCGCCTTTGGCGCGCCGCATTCTCTTCGACAATCCGCTCGAAACGTATCCGCGCCTGCGCGCAAGCTTGAACGTGACGGAGGCCGCAGCATGAGCGATGTCATCTCTACGCGCAATCAGTCCACCCCTATCCTGACGAAGTCGCGCCAGCGTCTTTCCGTCATCGATTGCGATATCCATCCGCAGATCGGCAGCAAGGACGAGATCATCCAGTTCCTCCCGGAGCGCTGGAAGGACTATGCACGCACCTACGGCGGGCTTTACCGGCAAGCTTTGGCCGAAACACTGTCACATCCGCGCATGGCGCCGGAAGTTTCGCGCAACGACGCATGGCCGCCGCAAGGGCTTCCAGGCTCCGATCTCGATTTCATGCGCAAGCAACATCTCGATCCCAATAATATCGACTACGGGATGCTGATGCCGCTCAATCGCGGTCCTTCCAATCAGCGCAATCTCGATTTCGGCGCTGCGCTGTCGAATGCCGTCAACGAATGGCAGATCAAATACTGGCTGGAGCGCGAACCGCGCTTGCGCGGCTCCATCGTGATCGCCCACGACGATCCGAAACTCGCCATCGCCGAGATCGAGTTGCGCGCCAAGGACAAGCGCTTCGCGCAGGCGATGATGCCGCCCCATTCCATCGAACCGCTCGGGCGCCGCAAATACTGGCCGGTCTACGAGGCGATCGAGCACCATAAGTTGCCGATCGCCCTGCATGTGAGCGGCATCAACGGTTTTGCCTCAACAGGCAGCGGTTCGCCTTCCTATTATATCGAGGAGCATCACACCAATGTGCGGGGCATGCAGGGCCTCATCACCAGCATGGTTCTGGAAGGCGTATTCGAGCGGTTTCCGGGCTTGCGCATTGTTCTCGTCGAGGGCGGGCTTGCCTGGCTGCCCGCGCTGAAATGGCGGCTCGACAAGCACTGGATGCGTTTCCGTTCGGAAGTGCCGCACCTCAAGCGGCCGCCGTCCGAATATGTGCGAGAGCATTTCTGGTTCACGACGCAGCCGCTCGACGAGACCGATCACGACGAGGATCTTGCCGAAGTCATGGAGTTGATCGGCTGCGACCGTGTGATGTTCTCGACGGATTATCCGCACTGGGACTTCGACGACCCGCGCTTCGTTCTGGGCAAGCTCGCGCTCAGTGATGAGAAAAAGGAAATGATTTTCTCCGGCAACGCCAGAAAACTCTATGGCCTCGCATGACGACCGCAACTGCATCAAAAACCCGCTTCGTCGTGGCGCGGACGGACGAAGTGAAGCCCGGTCAGCGCAAGCTGGTCGATGTCGGCGGACGACCTGTCGCGCTGTTCAATCTGAATGGCGATTATTTCGCCATCGGCGACAAGTGCCCTCATGAGGCGGGCTCGCTTTGCGCCGGGAAACTCGTCGGTCTCGCGGAATCCGACGAGCCCGGCCATTACAGACTCAGCCGGCCCGGCGAAGTGATCAAGTGCCCGTGGCATGGCTGGGAGTTCGACATTCGCACGGGGCAATCCTATTGCGAGCCCTCCGCCGTGCGGGTGCGCGCGTATGAAGCGTCGGTGGAACATGGCGGCGAACTCGTGAAAGGCCCATTCAGGGCGGAAACATTTCAGGTCGCTGTCGAAGACGATTATGTCGTCATCACGCTCTGATACGTGCTGCGCTCGTGTCTCGAAACTGGACGCCATCGGACATCCGGTGTTTACCTTTCATTCATCTCTTAATGGCTTCTTAATCTTAACAGCCGGTAAGAAATTCCATTTAACTCCTGCGTAATCGCCGCGACGCATCGTCAACCGGCAAGACCGCGATCAGCGGCCTTACGAGTTGCGGGATTGGGTTATGCGTAGCGGCGTCGGGGTATTCACTATTGCGGCTTCCTGCCTGCTTGCCACTTCGGCGGCGGCGCAGGAATGGTACACAGGCGCCCGCGAACGTACTCCCGAGGCGACGTACGGCGCTGCGATCGATGCATCTCTGTCGGCGACGACGCGCGGTTCTCTTCATGGAAGCCTGATCGGCACCATCGCTCCCTTCAGCAAGCTCGACGAAAGCGGCATGCGGTTGCGCATCGGCGGCCTTCTGGGCAACTATGCCTATACTTCAGTAACGCCGGGCGTCGGCAAGGTGAACGGGCGCGAAGCCAGCGGCAGCCTGATGGCCGGTTACGAGTGGGTAATGAAGAACGCCACCTTCTCGATCTATCTTGGCGGCGAGGTTCAGGATCGTACGCTGTCCAAGGCGGATCCATCCAACACCGTTGTCGGTACGGCCTATGGCTTCAAGACCTCGGTCGATTTTTACATGAACCCGACCTCCTACACGATGGTGTCGGGCAACATCACCTACTCGACCGTCAACAATGCCTATTACACCCGTTTTAAAGCGGGCATGGGCGTGACGGAAAGGATCTTCGTCGGTCCGGAACTGTTGTTCCTCGGCGATAATTTCTATGGCCAGTGGCGCGCCGGCGCGCATATCACCGGGGCGCGCCTCGGTCCAATGCAGCTGGGTCTTTCCGGCGGCTACGTGAACGACCGCCGCGGCGGCTCCGGCGCCTATGGCATCCTCGATGCCCGTCTCGGTTTCTGAGCCAATCGTACCAAGTCAGGGATTGTTTCGTTTTGCGACGCCGGGCGGCCGCGGCAATTAACAAACAATTAATGATAACAGAGCGTTTCTTCGATCCCCTGACCTTCGCGTTAATCCCGACATTAACCAATCTGCCCTAGCGTCCACTCGTTACGTTGGGAAAGTCCGGCATGTTGAGTGGGTTGCGTATATTTGCGTGGTTGGGGACAGGCCTGCTGGCCGTCGCCCTGCTCATGCAACCCGTCAGCGTCGACGCGCAACTCAGTTTGAGCCTGACCGTCATCGTTCTGATGATTTTCATCTGGAAGTTCGGGCGTGGAAAACTGGCGCGCCAGATGTTTCTCGCGCTCGGCAGCTTCGTCGTGATGCGTTACCTCTACTGGCGCGTCACGAGCACGATGCCTTCTCTCAACGATCCCCTGGGATTCGGGTTCGGCCTTGTACTGCTGATGGCGGAATTCTACTGCGTCGTCGTGCTCGTCATCAGTCTGACGGTCAACGCCGATCCGCTCGAGCGCAAACCGCTGGAGCGAGAGGAAGACGACAAGCTTCCAACCGTCGATGTGTTCATACCGACCTACAACGAAGACGAATATATTCTGGCGACGACTATCGCGGCTGCGAAGTCGATGGATTACCCCGCCGACAAGCTGAACGTCTGGCTTCTGGACGACGGCGGGACAGACCAGAAATGCAACGACAAGAATCCGGAGAAAGCCGCCGCCGCCCAGTTGCGGCGCGTGTCGTTGCAGCGGCTGTGCCAGCAGCTCGGCGCGATCTATCTGACGCGCAAGAAGAATGAGCACGCCAAAGCCGGCAACATGAACAACGCGCTCAAGGTGGCGACAGGCGACATTGTTCTCGTGTTCGACGCGGACCACGCGCCGTTCCGCTCGTTCCTGCGCGAGACCGTCGGGCTCTTTAACAAGGATCCCCGGCTCTTCCTCGTGCAGACGCCGCACGTCTTCCTCAATCCCGACCCCATCGAGAAGAACCTTCGCACGTTCGATCGCATGCCGTCCGAGAACGAGATGTTCTACTCGGTCACGCAGCGCGGCCTCGACAAGTGGAATGGTTCGTTTTTCTGCGGATCGGCGGCGCTCCTGCGCCGCTCGGCGCTCGAAACCGTGGGCGGCTTCTCCGGCATCACCATCACCGAAGATTGCGAGACGGCGCTCGATCTGCATTCGACGGGCTGGAACAGCGCCTTTGTCGAGAAGCCCCTGATCGCTGGCCTGCAGCCGGAAACCTTCGCCTCTTTCATCGGCCAGCGCTCGCGTTGGGCGCAGGGCATGTTCCAGATTCTGCTTCTGAAGAATCCAGCAATGAAGCCCGGCCTGAGCATGATCCAGCGCGTCTGCTACCTGTCGAGCATGACGTTCTGGTTCTTCCCGTTTCCGCGCCTCATCTTCATGCTGGCGCCGCTCACCTATATCTTCTTCGACATCAAGATCTTCGTTTCGAACCTCGACGAGGCTATTGCTTATACGGCGACCTATATCGTCATCAACCTGATGCTGCAGAACTATCTCTACGGCAGCGTGCGCTGGCCCTGGGTCTCCGAACTCTACGAGTATCTGCAAGGTGTGTTTCTGGCGAAGGCGATCGTTTCGGTTCTTGGCAATCCGCGCAAACCGACGTTCAACGTGACGGCGAAGGGCCTGACGCTCGATAACGATCATCTGTCGGAATTGGCCTGGCCGTTCTTTGCGATCTGGGGCGCACTGTTCGCTGGCGGGCTGATGGCGACATGGCGCTACTTCTTCGAACCCGGCGTCAGCAATCTCATGGTCGTCGTCGGGGCCTGGAATACTTTCAACATGCTCATTGCAGGCGCGGCGCTGGGTTCGGTCGCGGAGCGCAAGCAGCCGGATCGTCACCCGCGTCTCACCATTACGCGCAAGGGCGTATTCCATAGCGGCGGCGTGAAAATTCCTGTCGCCATCGAGAACGTATCGGCGGGTGGCTGCGCAATCCGTCCGCTGGAAGATGCGCCGCCATTCGATTGGCGCGTCGACGATACCGAGGGCCGGCTTTGGGTCGAGCCAATGGGAGAGGTCGTCAAGGCCGAAACGATACCGATCGTTCTCAAGCACATTTCGAACAACAAGGGGCAGCTGCAATACGGTTTCGAATTCCCCGAGCTGAAGGCCGAGGAATATTACGTTCTCGCCGATCTCATGTATGCGGATTCGGATGCCTTGCCGCGCTTCCTTCGTTCGCGCCGCAAGCACAAGAATGTCTTCGCCGGCACATGGCAGTTCATCTTCTGGGGGATGGTCGAGCCGTTCCGCGCATTCTCCTACATGCGCAAGAAGCCGCATGAGGAAGCGCCCGTGGTCGAAGAGAAGAAGGCGCCTGAGCTCCCGCATGTCGAGACGACATGGCTGCGCAAGCTGATCGCCATCGCCAACACCAAGGATACGCCGCAGGCGCGGAAGCCCGCCGAAAGCGGCGCGAAAGTCGCGTGAGAAAAGGATCGATTTTCAAAGTGAAAAAAGCGCTGCGCACAAAATGCATCGTACTGGCGGTGTCGGCACTTTTGCCGGCAGCCTTCGCCGGCTTGCGTGCGCAGCCCATATTTACGACGGCTCCGCCGCATCTTCAGGGCATGAAGCCCGCGCAGCCTTCCGCTCCTGCGCCATTGCCGCCCCGTGCGCCTGCTGCAATTGAAAAGCCCGCCGAGCGTTTGTCGCAGCCCCAGCCGCAACAGCAGGCTGCGCCGCGGATGCTGCCGATACCCGGCATGCAGCCGGCCGAAAAGAATCCGGCCCCGGTGGCGCCAGCCGTTGCGGCGCAGCCCTCTCCTGCGGCGCCGACGACGACGGAAATTCTGGCGCGTATCGGCCAGGCGACGCAAAAGCCGGCGGAGCGCGTTATCCGCCATCTCACCAACAACATTCAAGGCTTCCGTCTTTCCGGCGAAATCGGCACGTCGGAATGGCCTGTTTATTTCACGCAAGCGCAGGCGCAGGACAGACTGCAATTCCAGCTCGGCTACCTCTCCGCCGTTTCGGTGATGCCTGAAGCGTCAGTCATCAAGCTCTTCATCAACGATACGCTGGTCGGGCGCGCGAACATTCAGCCGACGCAGGGCGTACGCACGATCGTTTTCGATATTCCGTCCGGCCTCGTCAAAGCGGGCTTCAATTCCGTGCGCTTGTCAGCAGAGCAGCGCCATCGCGTCGATTGCTCGCTGAATGCGACCTACGAGTTGTGGACACAGATCGATCCGGGAAAAACAGGCTTTGTGCTTCCTGCCGGCGATGCGGGCGCGACAGGTTTTGCCGATCTTGCCGCGCTGCCGCCGGACGAACAGGGCGCCTTGCCGATCCGTATCGTGCTGCCGCCGAAAAGCACGCCGCAGCATATCGAACGCATCATCCGCTCGGTGCAGGCAATCTCGCTTGTCGGCCGTTTCGAACAGCCTGTCGTCGACATCGGTCCGCTGGCGAGCGGCCAGCACGGGATCAATCTCGTCATCGGCGCAGCGACATCGATCAACGATGTATTGATTGCCGCGCGCACAGGCCCTGTGAACGGACCGCGCGCGATCATTTCTCCCGCGACGCCGGGACGGCGCACCACGGTCATTCTCACAGGCCGCAACGATAGCGAAATCGACCTGGCGATGAGCCAGATGATGGCGGCGACGCAGATGCGCGGCACGCCTGAGGGACTGCGCGCGGCGCGCGCCTTTCCGGGCTACCGTATTGAGGGCGGCCAGCGCGTGAAATTGCGCGACATGGGTCTTGCGAGCCAGGAATTTTCGGGACGTCTCTTTAAGGCGGCGTTCAATCTCATCATGCCGCCGGACTTTTATGCGGCGGACTATGGCAAGGCGATCCTCGATCTCGCTGGCGGCTATTCCGCAGGGCTCACGAATGCGGCGCAGATTGTCGTCAGCGTCAACGGGCGCAACGCCGTGAGCCAGAAGCTGCCGAAATCCGGCGGCGAAGTCTTCAAGCAAAATCCGATCCCGTTGCAACTTGGGCATCTTCGCCCGGGTCTCAACCGCATCGAGATCGAAGCGCAGGTTCCGGTGGCGGAAGACGAAGCCTGCGATCCGCTGGCCGCGATCAACGGGCGCAAACGATTTCTCTTTCTGGATACGACAGAAATCGAAATGCCGCTCATTGCGCGCATCGCGCGCGTGCCCGATCTCGCCATCACGGCGACCGGCGGCTTTCCCTTCACTGGCGGCGCCCGGCCCAATCTTTATGTGCCCGCGCCGGATCGTCACGCCATTGCGGCGTCCGCAACTTTCGCGGCGCATCTTGCCATTGCGGCGGGCAATATCGTCGACTTCCGTTTTGCCGTGACGCGCCCCGCGATCGGTTCAGGTCCGACGCTTGTGATGGCCCCGTTCTCGAGTCTCGATGCCGACATGCTGGCGTCTGTCGGTCTCAAGCGCGACGACCTGCACGAGAAGTGGCAGGAGCGCCTGAACGAGCCGCCGCGCACGCCTGGCGGCGAAGAACTCTCCGAGTGGGAGTTGATCGCGCGCAACCGGCTCGTGCTTCAACGCAACTTTCCGGCGGCTTGCCACATGCCGCGGCCGCCCGGAGGTTTCAAGACAGCGTTCATGTTCGATTCGATGCCTGTTGGCTCCATCGATGACGACAAGCCCCAGCAGAGAGACCTGTTCGCGGAATGGGATACGCGCGTGCGTAACCAGTCGCGGATCATGGGCTATATCTCGGGTATGGCTAAAGACGTGAACGACTGGTTCCGCGGCACCTATAGCGGCGCGCGGGTCTGGATCGACAAGCGGCTGGAGTTGAATGCCACGTCGCCGATCACGCGGGAATCATCGCTGATCGTCGCGCAGAACCTTCTCGGCGACAGCACGAGCCATGTCTGGACGATTGTTACGGCGCCGAACACCGGCCTTCTCGCCCAGTCGATGAATTGTCTCGTCGATCCGCGCGTGTGGCGTCAGATCGCGGGCCGCATCGCCGTGCTGAATGCGAACGATGGGGCGGTCGTCGAAATTCCTGCAACGGACTCGCGGCTGATTCCGACGCAACCGCTTTCGGTGCGCAATGTGCGCCTGATTGTCGCCGGATGGTTCTCGCTGAACAGCAAGGTCTATGTTTTCGCGGCGCTGCTGATGGCGCTTCTCCTTGCGGCAAGCACCCGTCTCTTCCTGGCCAATGTCGGACGGAGGGACGGATGAACATCCTTCTCCGTCTGCGTTTCCACATCGTCGCGATCCTTCTGGCTCTCGCGCCGGCAACATGCTTCGCGCAGTCCCAACCCGCGCAGCCGCCGGAGATCGAACTTGCGCTGAACGCGCGTGACATACCGCTGGGAGGCGCGCTGAAGTCGCCGCGCTTCTGGTACGATTACAAGGCGCGTTTTGTATCGGCGCAAGGGCGCGTCATCGATACGGCGAACGGGCTCATCAGTCATAGCGAAGGGCAGGGCTATGGCATGCTCTTCGCCGTCGCCGCCAACGACCGCGAGGCCTTCGATCGCATCTGGGGTTGGACGCGCGCCAATCTCATGGTGCGCGATGATCAATTGATTGCGTGGCGCTGGGAGCCGGGCCAGCGACCGGCCGTTGCCGACATGAACAACGCCACCGACGGCGATATTCTCGTCGCCTGGGCTCTGACGGAAGCCGCCGAATTGTGGGCGGAACTTTCCTATCGCGTTGCCGCGCGGCGCATCGCCACCGAGGTCGGCCGCAAGACGATTGTCTTCAAGACCAAGCCAGGGGCGCTGCTGATGCCCGCGGTTACAGGCTTCTCCGCGCAGGAACGTCCGGATGGACCGGTCATCAACCTCTCCTATTATGTATTCCCCGCGTTGCCGCGACTGAAGATCGTAGCGCCGGAATACGACTGGTCGGGTCTTGCGCAATCCGGGCTCGATATTCTCAAGGCGTCGAATGCCGGCGGCGCAAAGCTCCCGAGCGAATGGATGTCAGTGCGCGAAGGGCAGGTGAAGCCGGCCGATGGCTTTGCGCCGCACTTCTCCTACAACGCCATCCGAATTCCTCTTTATCTCGCCTGGGCTGGCATCGGCGATCGCGATCACTATCGCGAATTCATGAACTGGGCGAAGCGCCGCAGCAGCATCCTTCCCATCGTCGACGTGAAGAGCGGGCAGGAAGCCGACGCGTTCCGCGAGCCAGGTTATGCGGCGGTGGCGCATCTTCTCGATTGCATCGTCGCAGGAGGCACGACCAGCGCGGATGTCGCCGTTCCGCGCGAAGGCCAGAACTATTATCCGGCGACTTTGCAGTTGATGTCGCTTCTTGCGATCCAGATGAGGTATGCGTCATGCGTGCGCACCTGATCGCAATAACTTCGATCCTTTGCGCGTTGCTGATCGCGACGCCGTTCGCCGCGCAGGCCCAAGCTGCGCGCGAAGAAGGGTTCCTCGTCGATGTGCCGGCTTCGGCAGCGCCGGTGATCGCACCGCCGGCGCCGCGCGCGCCAGCAAAGCCTGTGCCGCAAGTCGAGACAGTGCCCGCGGCTGCGCCGGGGCAATCCGCAAAACCGTGGCCTTCGCCGGAGCAAGCGAAAGCGCCCGATCCGCGGCCCGAGCCCGAAGCCGGAGCGAAGATCGTACCGCTCGCCACGGACGGCCGCGGTCCCGACGAGAGTGCGCTACGTTACTATGCATCGCTGCAGCAGACGCGGCGCGTGGAGACCGAAATCAAGCGGCTTCAGCGCCTCTATCCCGACTGGAAGCCACCGGAAAATATCTTTAACGCGCCGGCCGCAGGCGCTGTCGACGAACAGCCGTTCTGGGATCTGTTCGCGCTCGACAAGATGGAAGAGCTGCGCGCCGAAATCGACAAACGCATGAAGAAAGAGCCGGGCTGGCAGCCCTCGCCCGATCTCATGGACAAGATGAAGCGCAAGGAATCGCGCCTCAACATCACCTCGCTCTGGAAGGCGGGTAAGTGGAAGGACATTATCGCCTTCGTGCGCGGCAATGCGGAAGCGGTCGGCGAAGATACGGATGTTGATATTCTCTGGACCGTCGCCGAGGCCTACGCCAAGACGAAACAGACGACCGACGCGCTGAACACCTACAAGGCGATACTCAAAAACAATCGCGAGCCTTCGCAACGGCTCGCGACGGTGCAGAAGGCGATGGCCGTTCTGCGCATGTCGGATGTCGAAGAACTGCTCGGCATGGCGAAAAAGGATTCGCGCGGCTACAGCGAGTTCGACGTCATTTCCATCGACATATCCCGCGGACGTATCAGCGCCTATCTTCACGACGAGCGCGAGGAGCCGATTCCCGAGGCCGAACTGCGCGCTTTCGAGCACTACGCGAAAGAGGACAAGGATCCCAATCAGGCCGGACTTGTCGCCTGGTATTATTACAAGATCCGCACCTTCTCGCAGGCGCTGGAATGGTTCAAGCATTCGGTATCGCGCGGCGGCGATGCGATGATCGCGCATGGACTCGCCCATTCGCTGCGCGAACTCGGGCTCTATCGCGAGACCGAAGATGTCGCCTATGCGTGGCGCGAGCCGCTGGTGAACAACGCTATTCTCTTCATCGATATTCTCGAGCGCGATCTCACCAAGCAGGTGCCGCCCTATATCGAGCCGGAGCGGCTGCTGCGCTATGCGCAGGTGACGATGGACGGCGCGTCCGGCGAGGGCGCGCAGGCGCTCGCCTGGTACGCCTATAATTCCTGCCAGTTTCCGACGGCGCTCGAATGGTTCGAGCGCGCCGTCGCATGGTTGCCGAAAGAGGCGACCGTCTACGGCTATGCGCTGACTTTGCAGAAGCTGAAGAAGACGAAAGAATTCTGGGACACGATCAATCGTTACGACGGGCTCTTCCCGAAAGTTATCGACATCATCTATCCCGACGATTACCAGCATCCGCCGACGCCCTGCGAACTGGTGGAGGGGCGCGCGCAGCAGCGTCCGGCGCAGCCGGTTCCGCAATATGGCTATAGCGTGCCTTCGCCTTATACGGCGCAGCCGACTGCGATCGCCCCCTACGGAGCGCCTCGTCCGGCGGCCATGCCGGGAATCGTTGGTTACGGCGGAACGCCTGCGCCAGCCGCCCCACCGCAGCAGGCGCAACCGGCTCAAGCGCCGGTCGCTCAGGCGCCGGGTGCCGCAATGCCGGCAGCGCAGCCTCAGCCCTTCGGGCAGCCGCCAGCAAATCCCTATGCGACGCCGCAGCCTTTTTACGCGCAGACGCCGCAAGGCATGCCCGGTTACTATCAGAATCCAAACCAGGTCTATCGCCGCGAACCTCGCATCGATCGCAAGCTGTTCCCGGTGTCCGTCGATCCGCAGAACCCGCTGCGCTTTTATCCGACCGGCCGTTACATGGGGCCGCAAGCCAGCGCGGCATCGCAGGGCATGGCGATGCAATCGCCGCTCGTCAACGAGCCGCCGATGGCGATGCTGCAACTCGTCGCGCGTCGCGTGCCCGATGTGACGCGCATGCCCTACGAGCGCTGGGGCTATGCGCTGCTGCCGGGCTATAACGGTATCAACATTCCGACGGGGCCGCACAGTTCCGAGAAAGCGCCTTCGGGCACATTGTGGACGACGATCATGGCGCGCGATGCCGCTTCGACGCGCGGCGGCGCGTTCGATCCCATTCGCAACGATGTCGCGGCGCTCCTGCAGCGCATGAGCTCGATCCCGCGCGTGCCGCCGCCCGCCGCCTCCATTACGGGGCCCTGGACCGCGCCACGTCCTTACAAGTCGCGCGAGCAGCTCGAGGCCGAAGGTCTGCTGCAACCCGCGAATGCGAGCGCTGGACCCGCGGACGTTCCGCGCGCCAGTGCGCCGGCCTCGGTCTCGATGATGCCGCCGGGTGGCGCAACCGCGCCGCAAGCCGAACTGCCGCCGGGCGCGCGCGAATTGCCGCCGCAGGCGACGAAGCCGTCTGTGCCCGCCGCGCCGCCGCAGAGCAACATCGTTCCGCCGAAAGCCAGGGTCGAAAGCAACGCGCGCGACACGCTCGGCAAACAGGCAGCCGAATTCTACAATCGCAAACAGTTTGCGGAGGCGCTCGAAGCGCTCGATCGCAGACTGAAGACCGCGCCGGAATCGACCGACCTCCGCCTCATTCGGGCATGGTCGCTTTTGAACCTCAACAGGGTCGAAGAAGCCAAACAGGTGTTCAGCACGCTGTCGAGCCCTGCGCGTCCCCGCGCCAGCGCGGATAGCGGCAATGCAAGAACGAGATGACGGGACGAGATGAGATGAAACGGCTCCTGCTTCTGCCGCTCGCATTATCCCTCGGAGGCTGTACCTTCGGCTTCATGCAGAAGGATTATGTCTCGCGTTCCGAAACCATCCCCGTGCGCGCCGTTCCCGCGTCCGTCGGCACAATTCCCGTGCAGGGCGTTCCCGCCGAAAGCGATGCGGCAGCCGAAGCGCGGCGTATTGCGGCTCTTCTATTGCCTGAAACCGCCGGCCAGATCCTGCGCATTCGCGAGAAGAACTTCGTCAACGGCACGCGCCAGGAAATCGTCATCGCCACCGACAAGGGCACTTATGGCGAGAACGTCATCGACGTTCACATCCGCACGGCAGAACCCTCCGCGAAACACGTCAATCCCATGATGATCGGCCCGCCGTCGGAAAGCGGTATCCGCACGGAAATCCTGTCGCGCTTTCCGGATGTCCCCATGAATATCGTCACGCGTCCCATGCGCAATGCGCTGGGTCCGTTCGGTCTTGCCATCGGCAGGCATCCTGCGGGCTCGCGCTGTATCTTCGCGTGGCAATGGATTGACGATCTGCGCGAATCTTCGCCGGGCATGTCGAACCTCGTGAAGATGAATGCGCTGATGTCCGGCCGCGGTCTCGCAGCGTCCATCAGGATCCGCCTCTGCCGCAGCGATTCGACCGTCGATCAGCTTGCGGGGCATATCGAAGGTTTGCGCGCAGGTTCAAGCGATGCGCTCGAACGCATTGCGCGGATGGATCGGCGCGATGCCGATGGCGAGACGGTCGCCGTCAACGGCGTGCGCGGCACGCCGCTGCTCAAACCGGTGTCCTCGCAAAGCCTCGAGGCCGCCATCGCGCGGCCTGCCGCCAAGCCGGCTGCGCCCGTTCAGACCGCGCAGGCGAAACCGAAGCCGAAACCACAACCGGCGAAACAGGCCGAGCCGCCAAAGCCGAGACGCGTTGTCGAGCAGGCGCCGAAACCTGCGCGCCAGACTGCGCCGCCACCACTGCCGCAACCTGTCGCCGCGCCGCAGCCTGCGCCCACCTATGCCGCGCCGCCGACCGCGGCTGTGCCGCCGAACGCCTATGGCCAGCGCTATCTCGCGCCGGTCGCCGGCGTTACGGCTCCCGCTGCCTATGGCGGCGCTGCAGGCAATCGCGCTGCCGGGAATCTGGCGCTGCCGCCACAGGCCTATCGAGGGCCCGGCGCGCCCCAGCAACCGGCTCAGTAAATTGGCAACGCTGCAATCGAGACAAATTTAAGCGATCGTATAAACGCTTGCTAAGCGTAACGGCATCGCGTCGTCTATTCTGACATCCAGTTAAGGAAGGGGTGACGCAAGGGAATGATTATGGCGTGTGCTGATTGAAGTGGGGACTTCATCCGGACCGTTCATGTCCGGGACAGAATCCGGGTGGTAAATCCGGGGCGTTACTAGTTCGGGGGTCGCGATGTCGATGACGGATTTCGAACGTATGCTGTCTGCGGTTCTGCCTGCCACGGGCCGAACGTCGCTGACGCTCACTGAATTTCCGCGCGGCGACGACAGTCTTACGCAGATTCTCGAGAAGGCGATTCAACTCGGCAATCGCCGCAGTTCGCGTCTGACCGAAATCTATCTGCCGATGCGCGAATATCCGTCCATGGGCGCGAGCTTCTGGCACGTTCCCGTGCAGGACAGCGGCACGCAGGATGTCGTGCGTCTCGTCTTCGAGAACTGAGGTTAATTACCGGCCCTTTTCCGAGCGTCTTGTATTGCATGCCACACGCGCGCAGGCGTAACAGGCATGTCCATGTGTTCGATTCCATAACTTGCAAGCGCATCGCTGACAGCGTTGACTATGGCCGATAGCGCCGGCGTCGTGCCGCCTTCGCCGCCCGCCTTGATGCCGAGGGGATTGGTCGGCGAGAGAACCTGCGCAATTTCGGTGCGGAACATCGGAAAGGCGTCGGCGCGCGGCATGCCGTAATCCATAAAGGAGCCGGCAACAGGTTGCCCGCTTGAAGGATCGAGCGCGCAAAGCTCCCACATCGCCTGTCCAACGCCTTGCACGATTCCGCCATGCGTCTGGCCATGTACGATGAGCGGATTGATGCAGCGGCCGACATCGTCCACCGCGGCGTAGCGCGTCAATTCGACATGGCCGGTGTCAGGATCGACTTCCACTTCGCAGATAGCGCAGCCGTTCGGGAATACGGGCTCGTGCATCTCGTTGTCGGTGACGACGGCAAGGCCGTCGACAAGATCCCCGGGCAATTTTTGTTTCGCTGCCTCGCGCGCCAATTCGAACATGTCGAAGGAGTGGTTGGTTCCTTGCAAGCTGAAACGCCCATCGCTCCATTCGACATCTGCTGGCTTCGCATCGAACAGATGCGCCATGACCGCCTTGCCTTTTGCAACGAGTTCCCTTGCGCCTTTTGACATGACAGTCGCCGCATGACGCATGGAGCGGCCGGAATGCGTGCCGCCGCCGAGACGCACGATCTTCGTGTCGCCCATGACGACATCGATATCATCGACCCGCAAATGGATCAGGTCCGCAAGCACCTGCGAGAAACTTGTTTCGTGTCCCTGTCCGCTCGGCTGTGTGCCGATGACGAGCGTAACACGCCCTCCCGGCTGGACAGTTATTTCCGCGCGCTCTTTCGGCGACCCGATGGAGGATTCGACATAGTGCGCGAGGCCGATGCCTGCGAGCTTGCCGCGCTTGGCAGCGTCGCGCTTGCGCCTGGTAAAGCCATTCCAGTCGGAAATCTCCATGGCGAGATCAAGCTGGTTTTCGTATTCGCCACTGTCGTAGGTAGCGCCGACTGCATTTGTGTAGGGCATCTGGCGCGGCTTCACGAGATTCTTGCGGCGCAGCGCAATGCGATCGAAGCCCAGACGTCGTGCAGCAACGTCGATGATCCGCTCGATGGCGAAATTCACTTCAGGCCGGCCCGACGAACGATAGGCCTGGGTCGGCATTGTATTCGTAAACACGGCGCGGGCGCGCAACGTCGCAACAGGAATATGATACGAGCCTGTGATCAGTCCGGCTCCCTTGCCGAGCGGCGAAAGCGACACGCAGCGCGCACCGACATTGCTGATATTGTCGGCGCGAAAGGCGAGAAACTTGCCATCTTTGCGCAAAGCCAGCTCGACGCGGGTGAGAAGGTCGCGGCCCTGATAATCGGTGAGCAGACTTTCATAGCGGGAGGATACGTATTTGACGGGAAGGCCGAGTTTCTGCGACGCCCAGAGTACAAGACCATATTCGACATAGACTCTGTTTTTGGCGCCGAAATTGCCGCCGACGTCGAAAGTCATCACGCGCAGTCTGGCGGGATCGATCTTGAGAACCGACGCAATCTCGTTCTTCTGCCGCACAGCGCCGCCGCCGCCGACATAAAGCTCGCATTCGCCGGTTTGCGGATCGCAGAAGCCGAGCGCCGCGCGCGGCTCCATGGCTGCCGCCGTCACGCGAGGAATATGTATATCCATCTTCACGACATGATCGGCGGCGGCGAAGGCGGCCGCGGTCGCGGCCTCGTCGCCAAAGGATGAATCCACGAGGACATTGTGCGCGACTTCGTTCCACACAGAGGGCGCACCGGCTTTAATGGCGTCTTCCTGACCGAGAACGAAAGGCAGTTCTTCCCATTCGATTTCCACGGCGGCCGCTGCATCCTGCGCTTGCCATTCGGTTTCGGCGACAACCATGGCGACGGCTTCGCCCACATGCCGGGCCTTGTCTGCAGGAAGCAGGAGATGCGGACCGATGAAAATCGCCGAGCCGCCGGGGCCCGTCAGTTTCATGTCATATTTGGTTTTCGGGATGGGATCGTGCGGGATCGCGCCCAGGCCATTCGCTTCACAATCCGCGCCGGTGAAGACGCCCAATACGCCGGGCATGGTCAGTGCTTTTTCCTTGCGGATCGCAACGATGCGAGCATGCGGATAGGGCGAGCGCGCCATGGCCGCCCAGACTTCGCCGGGTAGTGAGAAGTCGCCGGTGAAGCGCCCCTGGCCCGTAATGAGCCGGTCATCTTCCTTGCGACGAAGCGGCTGGCCAATGTTCCGGATGTCCAGAAATTCGGGCTTGTTCATCGAGCGTTTCCTGTGCGCCTGGTGAGGCCGGGCTATGGTTGCTCCGCTACAGGATGGTCTGTATGAACGCAACCAATCGAGGACGACAGCGGGAGCGGAACGGCATAGATGGCAAGCGAACTGTCAAATGCGCCCGGCGACTTTCAGGCACATCTCGCGCTGCTGGAGCGGAAAGGGCTGCTCGTTCGCATCGACCGCCCGATCTGCAAGGATACCGAGATTCATCCGCTGATGCGCTGCCAGTTCCTCGGCAATTATCCCGAGAGCGAACGTCGCGCCTTCATGTTCACCAATGTCCATGGCGCGAAGGGCGAAAAATACGACATGCCCGTCGTGGTCGGCGCGCTTGCGGCTTCCAGCGAAATCTACGCCATGGGCATGGGCGTTCCGGTTGCAAAGCTGGCGGATGCGTGGATCGGGGGTATTGCCAATCCTGTCGAGCCTGTGCTGGTCGATGACGCGCCCTGCCACGAGGTCGTGATCACAGGCGACGAACTGACCAAACCCGGCGGCGGTCTCGACCGGCTTCCCATTCCCATCTCGACGCCCGGATTCGATGCGGCGCCCTATCTGACGGCGACGCTCTGCGTGACGAAGGATCCGGAATCCGGCATCCGGAACATGGGCACTTATCGCGCGGGGTTGAAAGCGCGCGACAGGCTTGGCGTGCGCATGGCGTCGCGGCTTTCGGGCGCTGGCGGCTATGCGCACTGGCTGAAATACCAGAAGCTCAAACAGCCGATGCCGATCGCCATCGTCGTCGGCTGTGCGCCGGTTGTGCTTTTTACCGGGCCGCAAAAGCTTGCAACGGATCAGGACGAAATGGCCGTCGCCGGCGGTCTCGCCGGTCGTGCGATGCGTGTGACGAAAGCCAAGACTGTCGATCTCGAAATACCCGCCGATGCGGAAATCGTCGTCGAAGGTTTGATCGATACGGATATGTTGGAACCAGAAGGTCCGTTTGGCGAAAGCCACGGCCACATCGCGCTCGAGGACTACAACATGTCCATGCGCGTGACGGCGATCACGATGAAGAAGAAGCCCGTCTTTGCCAGCGTCCTCAGCGAAGTCACGCCGTCCGAGTCGAGCATACTCAAGAAATCCGCCTACGAGGCGCTCTTCCTGCAACATCTCAGGCATCATCTCGACATCAAGGGCATTCGTAATGTCGTGATGCACGAGCCGCTGACGAATTTACGTAAAGTGATCTTCCTGCAGTTCGCGCATGGCGCGCAGAAGACCGAAGTGTGGCGCGGCCTGCAGGGCGCTTCGACCCTGCAAGCGCAATGCGGCAAGATCGTCATAGCCGTTTCCGAAGACATCGACGCCCTCAACACCGACGCTATCTTCTGGTCGCTCGCTTACAGGGCCGATCCCGTTGCGGATACGCAGCTTATTCCCCACCGCGCGGGCGGACACGGACCCAAGGCTGGCGCGGGCAGCGGCGACTCAACCATGCTGATCGATGCGACGCTGAAACACCCGACATCGCCGCTCGCCCTGCCGGCGAAACCGTTCATGGAAAACGCGCAAAATATCTGGAACGAACTACGCACGCAGCACAATCTGCCGCCGGTCAGCATGAAAGCCCCATGGCACGGCTACGATCTCGGCGATTGGGCGACGGAGTGGCAGGCTTTCGCCGACAACGCCACGAAAGGCGATTGGGAATTGAATGGCCTCAACACATTCGCGCGCCGCCGCGCCGGTCTCAAGCCGGAAACCCCAGTGCGCAATGTGGAAAAGCCTGATGCAAGCAAGCATTGAGAGGAGCGGAACGATGCGAAAGATCCTTCTGGCGCAAGCAGCCAGCGCTGCATTTGCTTTGTCTGCCACTCTCTCGGCACAAACTGCCTCCGCAGATCCCATCGCCGATTTTTACAAGGCGAGGGGCTTGCGCATCATGCTCGGCCATCCGCCCGGCGGCTCCTACGATCTTTATGCGCGGCTCGCGGCCGATCACTTTCGCCGATTCATTCCGGGCGCGCCGACGATCGTTGTCGAACACAAGCCGGGCGGCGGCGGCGTTGTCGCGACGGCGTTCTTTTACGCGAATGCGCCGCGCGACGGTTCGGTGATCGCGCTTTTCCCTGAAACCATCGTGCATACGCAATTGCTCGAGCCCGAAGTCGGCAAGTGGAAAGTGCAGGACATGCGCTATGTCGGCTCGTTCGCGCCTGTCAATGCGGCCTTCGTTTTTCGCAAGGGAGCGCCGGCGCTCGCGCCGGACCAGATGCGCAACATGAAGACGCGCGCCGGTTGCACCGGCCGCAATTCGCAGAGCTATCAATATCCCGCTTTGCTGAAGTCGCTGGACGGCTTCCAGTTCGAAATCATCTGCGGCTACAAGGGTTCGCAGGAATCCGTTCTGGCGATGGAGCGCGGCGAGGTCGATTTCGTCTCGTCAGCCTGGAACTCGTGGCGCGCCACGCACAAAGGGCCGATTGGCGCCAGGGAGATGATCGTCGCCATTCAGGCCGGGTTGCGGCGTGAGAAGGAACTCTCGAATGTTCCGCTGATGCAGGAACTCGTCGCCGATCCGCAGAAGAAAAAGGTGATCGAATTCGCTTCTGCGGGCGCTGCCATCGGCCGGGCATTGATAACGCCGCCAAATACGCCCGCCGACAAGCTTGCAGCCTTGCGGCAAGCCTTCGACAGGATGGTCGTGGACAAGGAGTTTCTGGCGGACGCCGGGCGACGCCAGCTTGTCATCGATCCCGACGATGGCGCCGCCATCGACAAAGTTGCGCAGGAGATCGCTGCCGCGCCGAAGGATCTGATCGACGCCGCTTCGGCCGCGATGAAATAGGACTTCAGGATATGACATCTGCAAAAACGAGAGACGGCGTAACCATAGGCTATTCGCTGGTCGGCGACGCCGGCGCCAGGAACAAGGTGGCGCTCATTCATTCGCTGGCGATGGATCGCGAATTCTGGCGGCCGGTCGCGGAGAGCATTTCAGATCGTTGCGTCGTCGCCATCATCGACTGCCGCGGCCACGGCGCATCGGACAAACCGAAGGGGCCGTACACGACGGCGCTCTTCGCCGACGATCTCGCCGATGTCATGGACCATCTCGGCTGGGAGAAGGCCGTCGTGGCCGGCGCTTCGATGGGCGGCACCGTCGCCATCACATTCGGCCAAAAATATCCGCAACGCACGGCGGGGCTCGGCCTCTTCGATACGACTGCATGGTATGGCGAAACCGCGCCGAAGGACTGGGCGGAACGGGCGCAGAAAGCGGCCGAAGAAGGACTCGCCAGCCTCATCGGCTTTCAGAAGACGCGCTGGTTCTCCGACGCCTTTCGCGAGCAACACGCGGATGTCGTCCAGTCCTGCATCGATGTGTTTCTCAGGAACGATGCCGCCGCCTATGTGGCGACCTGCAACATGCTGGGCGCAACGGACTTGCGTGCCGGACTTTCCGCCATGAAGATGCCGGTGCGCATTGCTGTCGGGGAAGAGGACTATGCGACACCCGTCGCCATGTCGCAGTCGCTCAAGGCCGCTTTGCCGCAGGCGTCGCTCAGTGTCATCAAGGGTGGCCGGCATCTTACGCCGCTTGAAGTCCCCGATGTCATTGCCTCGGAAATCCGTGCACTTTTGACCGATTGAACGGGCTTGGGCGCAACCACTTGCGCCCTGCTGCCCGTTGCGACATCATTCTCTCGGGACGCATGCGACAGATCATGCGCCAGGGAGGAATGACATGGCGGGTTTCACGGCAGGTTTCGACGTCACGACCGCATTTTCGATGAAGGACAAGGTTGTCATCGTCACGGGCGGCGGCACGGGCATCGGCAAGGTCTATAGCCAAAGGCTTGCCGAAGGCGGGGCGAAAGTGGTGCTCGCCGATATCGCAGCGGAGGCTTCGGACAAGCTCGCAGCCGACATAACCGCTAAAGGCGGCGCCTGCATCTCGGTGCCCACGGATATCTCCGATCCCGACGCCGTGCAGAAAATGGTCGACGCCACGATCAAGGCCTATGGCCGTATCGACGGGCTCGTCAACAATGCATCGCTCATGAGCGTGCTGGAGCGCGGCGACTGGTTCAAAATCGACGTGAAAGAATGGGACCGCGTGATGGAAGTCAATCTGCGCGGTATTTTCGTGTGTTGCCGCGCTGTCTATCCGCATATGAAAGCGCAGGGCGGCGGGCGCATCGTCAACATTTCCTCCGGCCGTTTCTGGCTCGGCAGCCCCAATCGTCTGCACTATTCGACATCGAAGGCCGGCGTCATCGGGCTGACGCGCTCGCTGGCGAGCGAACTCGGCGACGACAATATCGGCGTCAACGCGATTACGCCCGGCTTTACGCTGAGCGAAACCCAGCTTGCCACTTCGTCGTCGAATTATGTCGCCGGACGCGATCTCAATCGCTGTTTCAAACGCCCGCAAACGCCCGACGATCTCGTCGGTGCGGTGTGGTTCCTGTTGTCGGACGCCAGCGGATTCATGACGGGGCAAACTTTGAACGTCGATGGCGGGCAGGCCTATCATTAGGAGGCACGACGATGGAAGCAGCCGAACAGACGGTTACCTTCGAACTTCTGAGCGCAACACTCGGTGCGCGGGTTCATGGCGTCGACCTGACCAGGGAGATCGACGAAGCCTGCGCGGAAACGCTGCGGCAAGGACTTGCAAAGCATATGGTACTCTGCGTCTCCGACCAGAAGATTTCGGGCGACGATCAGATCCGTTTCGCGCGCGTTTTCGGCAAGGCCGACGCGGATTTCGTCGGCAAGCCGTCGTTTCACGAGCAGGCGAGCGATGACGGTCCCGCCAAGCGCGGCGTGCTCTTCATTTCCAACATGAAGGAGGACGGCAAGAACGTCGGCGCATTGCCTGACGGCGAGTTGCAGTTCCATTCCGATGGCGCGCATCGCAAGTCGCCCTATCGCGCCACGACGCTTTATTCGATCAAAATACCCTCACGGGGCGGCGATACGAAATTCGCCAACATGGCTGCGGCATGGGATGCGCTGCCGCCGTCGTTGCAGGAGCGTCTTCTCGATTTGCGCGTTCACAATGTCTACGACACCCGGGCGCACTTGCGTTCGCAGACCGATGAGAACGACGACACTTTATCCAATGCCGTGCATCCGCTCGTGCAGACGCATCCCGACACAGGCCGCAAGTCTCTCTTTCTCAGCCGCCTCATGACGCGCAAGATCGTCGGCTGGGATCGCGCGGCCAGCGACGCCTTGCTCGATCAGCTTTTCGATCACATCGAGAAGCCCGAGTTCGTCTATGCGCACAAATGGCGGCTCGATGAAATTGTGATCTGGGACAATCGCAGCGTGAATCATGCACGCAGCGATTTTCCGCCAGAGGAAATACGGCACATGAGACGGGTGACCGTATCGGAGCCGTAGATCAATCGTTGCATTCAGGGGAGGGAATGATGACGAAAGCAAGAACAATAGTGGCGCTGGTTGCCGCATTGGTCTCATGTTCGGCATGGGCGCAGAGCGGCGATTTCTACAAGGGCAAGACGGTCAAGCTCGGCATTGCAGCGGGCCCCGGCGGCGGCTTCGATACGATCGCCCGGACCATCGGCGAATATCTCGGCCGTCATATTCCCGGCAATCCCGGCGTCGTGCCGGAAAACCGCATTGGCGCGGGCGGCCGCGTGATGGCGAATTGGCTGTTCAATGTCGCCGAGCGCGACGGGCTGCAAATCGGAATGCTCGGGCCGTGGTCCGTGTTCGAACCATTCTGGGATCAGCCCGGCATCCAGTTCGAACCGGCGAAGTTCAACTGGCTGGTGAGCGCCAATCGCGAGGCCTCCAGTTGCATGTTCTGGAAAGGGCGCGGCGTCGACAGTTTCAAGGACATGCAGACGAAAGAATTGCGTGTCGGTTCGTATGGCCCGACATCGGCGCAGACGCAGGACGCTCTCGCGCTCAACGCCCTGCTCGGCACAAAGCTGAACATCGTGCACGGTTACAAAGGCACGAACGATACGATGCTCGCCGTCGAGCGCGGCGAACTCGAAGGCACCTGCGGCATCTGGGCGTCGAGCGCCATGTCCGCCTATTCGAGCCAGATTACGCGGGGCGACCTCAAGGTCGTCGTGCAACTCGGCTTCAACGATCACCCGGATTTCAAGGGGATCGAAAATCCGATTGCGCGCGTCACCAATCCCGACGACCGCGCGGCGCTGAAACTGATCTTCGGCCAGCTCGATATCGCGCGTCCCTTCGCCGCGCCGCCGGGCGTGCCGGCCGATCGGGTGGCGATCCTGCGCAAGGCGTTCTGGGATACGTTGCACGATCCGGAACTGATCGCGACCGCGAAGAAACGCGGGCTCGATCTGCGTCCGCTGGAAGGCGAAAAGGTGCAGGCCTTCGTCGACGAAGTCTACAAGACGCCGAAATCCGCCATCGAACGCGCCAAGAAAATTCAGGGCTATTGAGACTGGCGGGCTGCGGTCTGCAGCCCGCAAATTCTTCGCTCAGGTCTTCACGGAAGGGTTGATCCCTTCCGGGAAAATGTCCTCCGGCTTCACCAGCTTTTTCGCAATGCCCTGCTCGTAGGACCAGGTGAGGAAGGCTTCGAGCGTCTTGCGATTTTCTTCGATGCCGTAGGGATAAAAGTCGCCTTTGAAGAGATCGCGCATCTTCTCTGCGATATCGAGCATCCAGGGAATCGGATAACGGGAAACGCCGCCTTCGAGCATGCGATCGACAGCGCGTTTCCGCGATTCGTCGAAGGCAAGATAGAGATTGCGCGCGAGCCAGGGATATTCGTTCAGAATGTCGCGCCTCATAGCGATGACATGCATGATCGGGAAAACGCCGGTACGTTTGAAATAATTCTCTTCCTCGGCGCGATAGTCCTGGAACAGGCGCACCATGTTCTTGTTGCCGGCCCGGAAGGGTTTGGGAATGGATGCGGTGAAGATCGCGTCGAGTTCACCTGATACGAGCATGTCGCTCAGCGTCTTGTCGTTGATCTGCGTGAGCTTCAGTCCGTTCGGCAGGTTGAGCGGAACCTTTTCGGTGCGGCCGACATCTTCCGTGCCCGCCTGCACCCAGTCGATGCTCGTCAGCGGCACGCCGGCGTCATGCTGGAGCCAGCCGCGCGTATAAACCGCCGCCGTCTGCGCCCATTCCGGCACGCCGATGCGCTTGCCCTTCAGGTCCGCAGGCGACTTGATGCCTTTCGACGGATTCACATAGATCGAAGACAGGCGAAAGACCCGCGAGGCGAAGACCGGCAGGCCGATAATGTCGGGGTTATCGGCCGTCACCTGCGCCGAGAACTTCGCGAAGGACATTTCGCTGACATGCCACTCGCGCCAGGCTGAGAAGCGGGTGAAGATTTCGTGGATGTCGAGTTCCATCCATGTGGGATCGATACCCTCGGCCTCGATCTTGCCCGATTTGAAATCGCGGAAATGATCGTAATCGCTCGTCGCGATGGTGACGTGAACCTTGCGCCCGGCCATAAGTCCTCCCGTATTCTGCTTTGTCGTGAGGCGATAGCGCCTGCATCTGCGTCTGGCAAGCGCAGGGCGCAAATGCTAACCTGCGAAGGAGATCCGGCCAAGCCTCTGCGACGAGCGCCGGACCCGATCGGGAAGGACAGATGGCGGCGCGCATAAACCACATGGCGATGAACAGCCCGCAATGGCACATGACCGCGAAATTCTACGAAGCGGTGTTCGGCTTGCGGCAATCGGGAAAGTCGAACAGGCCGCTCAACGGCGTTTCGGTCGGCGACGGTTATGTCGGTCTCAACATAAACCCGTTGCGCGACGGCTACGTCGGCGGTCTCGATCATTTTGGCATGGTGGTCGACAGTATCGAGGATGCACGCGAGCGCATGGAAAAGAAATTCGCCGGGGCGGCCATCGTGAAGCGGCCGTCGACGCGGCCCTTTGCGCAATATTCCGCACACGATCCAGACGGCAATGTCTTCGATCTCGCCGAACCGAAAAGCAAGCTCAACGAAATCTATGCCGATCAACAGGCCGGCGGCTGGTCGCAGGAGCGCTATCTCAACAAGTTCGCGATACGGACGATGAACGCCGAACTCTGCGCGGAATTCTACCAGGAAGTCTTCGGCCTGCAGTTGCAGAATTCCGGCGCCGACAAGCCCGGCTGGCATCTCACTGATGGGCGCGTGACGCTGTCGATCCTTCCGTGGTCGATTCCGATCTTCGAAAATATTTCGATCAAGCGGCCCGGCCCGGATCATATCGGCTTTAGGGTCGAAAACCTCGATACGTTCAAGGCGCATTTGGAAGCGTGCGCGGGCGCGGTTTCCTATCTCGCGCCGATCCGTCTTGGCGGCAGCAAGGAAGCCGATGCGCGGCGCGATTTTCTCGCGCGCAGCGCGACCGGCAAGATGCAGATCTGCGATCCCAACGCCGTGTGGATCGACATCACCGACGAATGACATGCGAACGCGGGAGGATAACATGGACGACGTTGCGCAAAAGGCCGGGATTTCCGAAAAGTCCATCACCGTCGATGGGTTGAACGTCCGCTATCTCGAAGCCGGCAGCGGGCATCCCGTGCTGATGTTGCATGGCGCATCGCTTGGATCGTCCTGCGACGTCTTCATCCGCAATATGGGTCCGCTGGCGAAAGCGGGATTCCGCGCCATCGCCTACGATCAGCCCGGCTTTGGATTGTCCGATACGCCGGCCGATCTTTCGACGCCCTATCGCCGGAAGTTTATTCCGAAACTCGTGGACGCGCTGGGCCTCGGCAAAGTTGCGCTCTTCGCGCATTCGCAATCGGGCTCGATGGCTTGGCAGCTCGCGCTCGAAATGCCGGAGCGCTACAGCCATCTCGTCGTGCTCGGCACCGGCAGCCTGCTGCCGCCGCTTGAAGAAAAGAAACAGGGTCTCGACGCTGCCGCGCAACAAAGGCTCGAACGGCGCATGGCTGCGAAAGAGCCTGATATCGAGGACACGCGCAAGCTGCTCGAAGCCAATCTCTTTCATCACGAATTGATCACCGACGAAGAACTGGCGCTGCGGCACTCGCGCAGCGTCGGTAAAGCGTTTGAAGCGTTTGTCGCGCGCAGCGAGCAGGAGGAGAATGCGCCGAAGAAGGCGAAGTCCGGACCGGAGCACTGGCAGCGCGTGGATGAGTTGAAGGTGCCTTCGATCCTGATCTACGGCCGCGAAGATCGCGCCAACGCCTATGAGCGCGTGACGATGTGGAAACAGAAACAGCCTTCGCTCAACCTGCACATCGTCAACGGCTGCAAGCATCTCGTGCCGTGGGATGCTGCCGACGAAGTCATGCGCCTTACAATCCCATTCATGAAAGCCTGATCTACAGCGGCGATATGCGGCTTGCAGCTTTCTGCTGTCGCAGCACGTCTTCCAGCAGCTTCACGCAGGCATAGACAGCGTTGATTGCCGGCGTCGCGACGCCCGTGATGGACCCGAGTTCGATCACCGAACCGACAAGCGCATCGATCTCGCTGATGCGTCCGGCCTCGATGTCCTGCAACATCGATGTCTTGTGTTCGCCGACGGCCTGCGCGCCCGCGATACGTTTTTCCAGCGGAATGCGAAAGCGTATGCCCAGCGCTTCGCCCACGCTTTGAGCTTCGCGCATCATGTCCGCCGCCAGCGCGCGCGTCTGCGGATAAAGGCAGATATGCGCGAGTGTCGCGTGAGTGAGTGCGCTGATCGGATTGAAGCTGAGATTGCCCCACAGCTTCGTCCAGATCTCGGCGCGTATGTCGCTGACGATGGGCGCACGGAACCCTGCTTTCAAAAAAACCTCTGAGACCTTTTCGATACGCTCCGTCTTTGCGCCGTTTATTTCAGAAAGCGAAAAGCGATTGCCCTCGATCAGCTTGATCACGCCGGGCGCCGCGATCTCTGCGGCGGGATAAACGACGCTGCCGATCGTGCGCTCTGCCGGCAAATGGTCGGCGACGACATTGCCGGGATCGACACTCGCAAGCCTGCGTCCATCATGTTCGCCGCCGTGGCCGATAAAATACCACCAGGGAATACCGTTCTGCGCTGTGAGCACCATGGTCTCGTCGTGAAATAGCGCAGGCAGTTCTCGCACCACCTCGGCGACCTGATGCGCCTTCATGCCGAGAATGACGAGGTCCTGCTGCCCGACATCGGCAATGCGCTGGCTCGCCGCGACGCGAGCAACGATGTCGTCTTGTCCGTCCTCGATGAGTTTCAATCCATGATTGCGGATCGCTTCGAGATGCGCGCCACGCGCGATGACGCTGACGTCTTCGCCGGCATGGGCGAGCCGCGCCGCCAGCAGGCCACCGATGGAGCCTGCGCCGATTACGCAGATGCGCATGGATTGCCTTTCTTCCCCCGGCCGATGCAATATCGGCCTGCGCTGTCGCCGCGCTTATTAAATACATGAATTGGCGGTCCCGACAGGATTCGAACCTGTGACCTTCGGTTTAGGAAACCGCTGCTCTATCCTGCTGAGCTACGGAACCGCGAGAGGTTTTCACGCGCCGTGTTTATCACACGAGGCATAAATGAAAAGCTTGTGATGCTCGCTTATGGCGTCCTTTGCTGCGCGGCTCTGTCGGGGCCAGCGCGCGCGCAAGATGCTAACGCCCCGGCGGTTTGCCGTCCCGGCCAGACTGTCGAAATCGCCGTCGAATCCGCCGATGTCCATCTCGAAATCCGGTTGGCCGACGGCCGCAAGCTTCTGCTTCGCGGCATAGAACCGCCGCGCGGCACGCCGTCCATTGCGCGGCTCGCAGAGGAAGCTCGAGCCTATCTCAACGGCCTGATCGCGGGGCGCAAACTTCAGGCGGAGATCGAGTCTGAGGCGCGTGACCGCTGGGGACGCTATCCCGCAACCATCATCGACGCCGGAGGCCGCGCGATTGCCGAACTCCTGCTGGGCAACGGCTGGGCGCGGGTGGATGCCGGAAGCGCCGGCGCCGGCTGCCTCGCGGCTCTGTTGCAACGGGAAGCCGAGGCGCGGGCCGGCAAGCAGGGCATCTGGGCCGACCCCGCCTATGCCGTGCTGAAGTCTGGAGACCGGGACGCTTTGGCGCAGCGTGCCGGCGAAATCGTCCTGGTCGAAGGTCAGGTGACCAGCGTCGGGCAATGGCGCACTCTCACGTTCCTCAATCTCGGAAAGGACCGCCGCGCCGATCCGGCGGTGGTTCTTTCACGGAGGCTTGTTGCGGCTCTGGAAAAGGAGGGCCGAAGCGCTTCCGGCCTGACCGGTGCGACGATTCGAGTGCGCGGCCAGTTGCAGATGCGGACCTCGCCGCGAATCGAGATTTTTTCCCCCGGCGCCCTGGAAGTGCTTTCGGCGGTTGCAAAATCTGCTGAGCCCCGGCCGGGAACCGCGCGCCGCCGGGCGAATTGACGCAATAATCCCGCTCTGCCGAAGCAAGTCGCGCTACAAGAACGAAATTGATTCGACGGGCCGTATTTGCCACAGGTTGGGCCCAATTCCGTGATGAGCGTAGCCTCGGCAATGTTGGTTCTTCCTTCCATCGGCAGCACAGGGTTCTTGCGCCACTTCGCGGCGCTGGGATTGCTGCTGTCGGTTGCCGGCTGCGCCACGCTCGATCCGGATGGCAGCAAGTTCGGGCAGCCCCCGCCGCCGGGGCCGGAAACCTCCGTTCCCTCGACCGCCCCGCGGACGACCGGCATCGAGACGCGCGCTGCCGCCGACCAACGCTATGTCATTGGACTGTTTGGCGGAATTTACCGCGCGCCGCCCGTCGAGGCGCATCTCAACGGCATTCTGGCGAAGCTGGCTGCGGCCAGCGATACGCCGCAGGAGGTTTATAAGGTCACCTTGCTCAATTCGCCCGCTGTGAACGCCTTCGCGCTTCCATCGGGCGATCTCTTCGTGACACGAGGGCTGCTGGCGCTCGCCAACGATTCTTCGGAAATCGCGGCGGTCATGGCGCACGAGATCGGCCACGTGGCGGCCCGACACGCCTTTCAGCGCGAGGAACAGCAGAAGATCGAGCGCCTGCGCACCAATGTCGCCAATACCGTCCAGAACCGGCAGCGCGGTGAGGAAATCGAAGCGACGGGCAAGCTGAATCTCGCCAGCTTTTCCCGCCAGCAGGAACTCGAGGCCGACCGCTACGGCGTCGCTCTCGTCGGTAAGGCCGGGTTCGATCCCTACGGCGCCTCGCGCTTCCTGCGCTCCCTCGGCCGGTCGCTCGAATGGCGAAGCTGCCAGCAGGATTCGAACACGCCGCGCGAACAGGTCGACATCATGTCGAGCCATCCCTCGACACCAGGCCGCATCCAGCAGGCGATCATCTCGGCCCGGCAGATCGGCGCACCCGGCATCGGTGATCCCGGCCGGGACGCCTATCTCGACGCCATCAACGGCATCGATTTTGGCGACGATCCTGCCGAAGGCATCGTGCGCGGGCTGAATTTCACCCATCAGAAGCTGGGCTTCGCCTTCACTGCGCCCGAAGGTTTCACGCTCGAAAACTGCTCGCAGGCGATGATCGGCGTCACAGGCAGCCGGATGGAGGCGATCCGTCTCGATATCGTGCAGCTTCCGGCGGGATCAGGCATCGAGGATTATATCGCATCCGGCTGGGTCGAAGGTCTCAAGAAGGAAACGATCCAGCAACGCAACGTCAATGGCCAGCAGGCGGCCACTGCGGAAGCCGAGAGCAACGGCTGGAAATTTCGTGTCGGCGTGGTGCGGCTGAACGGCGAGGTCGCGCGCATCATCTTTGCTGCGCGAAATATGACGCCCGATCTGGATGCCCGCTTCGTCCGCTCGATCGAATCTTTCCGGAAATTGCAGGGCGGCGAGGCGCAGGGTGTGCGGGCTTTGCGGCTCGCCATCGCGCGGACTTCAGGTTCCGAAAGCGCCGAATCGCTGGCGCGCCGCATGGGCGCGCCGGGCCGCGGGATCGATCTGTTTCTGATGCTCAACGGGCTGCAGAAGGGAAGGCCGCTCGAAGCAGGTCAGCGCTACAAGCTGGTTGTCGAGTAGCCTTTTCAATAATCGATTGAAGGCGTTGCGCCTTCCGGGGCCTATCGCGGCCTGCGCCTGCGCGGCCTGCCTGCATCCCGCAACTCACAAGCAATTGAACCCGCTCGCCCCCTCCGGGCCCAAAAACATCGACGAGCCATGAAACCGGATCGCTCGCCCGTTCGTAGTCACGGATAGGCCGGAAAGCCGAGAGGCGGGGCGGACGAAGAGCGCTTCGTCCGGCCAGTTCGGGTTTCAGGAGGTGCATATGGCGCACATCGAAGAAGTGTCCAGTGGTCTCGTCCGCCGTGCGCGCAGCGCCCCCTTTCTGGAACGAGAGGAGGAGCACGCGCTGGCTCTGCGCTGGAAGCACGACAAGGACCAGAAGGCTCTGCACGCCATGACTTTGGCGCATATGCGTCTGGTGATGGCGATTGCCTCGCGCTTCCGCCACTACGGCCTGCCAGTGGCTGAGCTGGTGCAGGAAGGGCATATCGGCCTGCTTGAAGCCGCGGCTCGCTTCGATCCCGAACGCGAGGTGCGCTTTTCCACCTATGCAACGTGGTGGATTCGCGCCTCGATCCAGGACTATATCCTGCGCAACTGGTCGATCGTTCGCGGCGGAACAAGCTCGGCGCAAAAGGCTCTTTTCTTCAATCTGCGTCGGTTGCGCGCGAAGCTTTCGCGCCTCGCGCCAAGTGAAAGCAGCGCCCAGGTTTTCCAGAACATCGCGCTCGCGCTGGGCGTCTCGACCTCCGATGTCGAAACCATGAACGCACGGCTTTCCGCGCCGGATACCTCTCTCAATGCGCCCGTCTCGAATGATGGCGAAGGCGAAGGCGCGGAACGCGGCGACTTCCTCCTGGACGACAGTCCGACCCCCGATCTCATTGTCGCCGACCGGATCGACGGCGAGCGGCGTTCCGAGTGGTTGCGCAGCGCGATGGGTTGTCTCAACCAGCGCGAAATGCGCATTTTGCGCGCACGCCGGCTGGAAGAAGAGTCGTCCACGCTGGAGACGCTTGGCGAGGAACTCGGCATATCCAAGGAGCGCGTGCGGCAGATCGAAAATCGCGCGCTGGAAAAATTGAAGAGCGCATTGGTGAGCCGGCACGGCGATGCGGTTACGCAAGTGTTAGCTTAAATCAGCGCGCCATCAAACGGTATCGTTTAATGGCGTATAAGCTGTTCGATTCCGGATATTGATAGCTTCGCTTTCGCGAAAAACCGACGTCTTTTCGCGCAACGCTATAGCGTGCGTGCTAGAAATAGCGGCTGTCTTCCATCGCCAGCTTGAGTTGAAAACTCTGGAACTGTTGCAAGACAGGCATGAGCCACGCACGCAGGCTGGCGCGCACGACAATCGACATGGAATCCGACGGGTCCGTCAGGAATTTCGAGAAAGAGAAACCGGGATCCTCGATCGCGCGGCGCACCAGTGGATCGAGCGCCTTGATTTCGAACGTATGAACTGCCGGAAAGCGCGCCAGATAATCGAGACCATTTGGGCCCAGAGGCGCCGCCCCTTCATTGCCGACGACAGCAAGCCCGATTTCGGGCCATCTTGCGACCATGTCTTCGGCCGTCTGCAACGCCGTTTCGCTGCCATCGGGAATATAAAGGAGATAGGGGCGCACGCCCCGCCTGCCGGCCTCGGCGAAAAACTCCGTTGTCGTCGCTATGTCGAAGAAACTCTTCCACGCGCGCGTCCAGACGTCGACGATTTTCGGCACGCCATCCGTCAGCAGGAGATTGTCGAAGAGCGCAACTTGTCCCTGTATCGTCGCGAGATCGGCGATCGAGACATCGCGCGGAAAGCATTGCGCGAATTGCGACTCGTGCGGATCGGTGTCGAATCCGACGAAAGGCTGATTCGTATACGTGTAAAAATCCGCGAACAGGCGCGCCACTGTCGTGACGCCCGTGCGCGCATGGGGCGAGCAGACGATGAAGGCATGTGTGCGCGCGCTCATGCGTTTCTCACCCCGCGCATTCGGGTGTCAGCCGTGGGCCTATTCCTTCGCGGCGACCGGCTTGCCCTCGATAATGGCAGGCAGGCCGACGCGATCGAATTCGGCGGCAATCGTCTTCTGCCACGTGCGGACATAGCCGCGCAGAACGAAAGAACTGTTGGCGGCGGAACCATCGGCCTTCTTGTTGGCGCCGAAGGTCGAGAACGGCACGCCCGCGAGTTCAACCTGCTCGTAGGCCATTTCGTTCAGCTTGGGGATTACGATATCGTCGGCGTGCTTGGCCTTCTTGAAATAGTTCGCATAGGTCTGCGGCGACCATTCGAAGAAGGTCGTATCGTTGATGAAGTTCTTCACGAGGAAATAGGCGGCGTCGGCGACATAGGGCACGGTCTCTGCAATCTCGTCGAGCGAGGCGATGGACGAGCCGAGAATGTGCAGGACGATGAAATTGTAACGGCCTTCCTTCACCGCATCGAGGAAGCCGACATCCTGCAGCGCCTGAAGGGTCGTCGCCAACTGGCCGGCGCGCACGTCGATGACCGATACCTTCGGCCCCGAAGTCTCCAGCGTATCCAGAATTTTCATCTGGTCGGGGGTCGAGGTGATGTCCACCACTTCGGTCTGGTTGGGGTGGAAGCGCATCAGCGTGCCGCGCGGAAATTCCGTATCGAAGGCGCGGGCGAGAATGTTGTTCGCCGCCAGATAGTCCAGAAGAGCCCGAGAAACCGTGGTCTTGCCCACGCCGCCCTTGTCGGCTCCCACCAGAATGACTGTCGGCTTCATTTCGTCTGCTCCTGCGCCCGGCCGCCCGGATTCCGGGACAATTTATGGCAATTCGCGCCGCTTATAGCATAAAGACCGGCCAAGGTAGCGCCCGTAAACGAATTGTTAGCAAACATGGTTAGCGGGAGCGGGAGGCAGGGTCCGGGACTGCATCAGTCCCGTGATTCCAGTTCCCGCCGGATCTGGCTTCATCAGAAATCCAAGGCCGCTCGACGCTGGCAGAGCTCTGCGGCGGACGCTGGTTGCGGCAGCGCAACATGCTTCATAATATCCGCGCCCGATTGAACCGGCTCAGGCCGGCGAGGACCGCTGACGCATGCTGCCGGACATCAGGAATTACGACGCGCTCTACCAGGCTTTTCGCTGGCAGATTCCCCAGGACTTCAACATTGCGACGGTCTGCTGCGACCGCTGGGCAGACACGCAACCCGGCAGCGCCGCCATACTCGATGTTCGCGGCGACCAGACGATCACGGTGACCTATGCAGCCTTGCGGCAGCGCGCGAGCCGTTTCGCCAACATGCTGGCGGCGCGAGGCGTCGCGCGGGGCGATCGCATCGGGATCATGCTGCCGCAAGGCAGCGATGTCGCGGCGGCGCATCTCGGCGTTTACAAGCTCGGCGCGATTGCGGTGCCGCTGGCCATCCTCTTCGGCGTCGACGCGGTCGAATACCGGCTGGAGGACGCTGGCATCAAGGTGCTGATCACCAATGCCGACGGCGTCGCGAAGCTGCGCAAGATCGAACGACTGCCGCCGACACTGCAGGCGGTATTTTCCGCTGATGGCGGCGACGGCGATATTCTCGATCTCGAGCGCGAGCTTGCCGCGGTCTCAGATCAGGCTGCAACGGCTGCGACGACGCCCGACGACCCTGCCATGATGGTCTATACGTCGGGCACGACCGGATCGCCGAAAGGCGCTCTTCACGGTCATCGCGTGCTGCTGGGCCATCTGCCGGGCACGCAGTTCACGCATGATTTTCTCCCCCAGCCGGGCGACCGCATGTGGACACCGGCGGACTGGGCCTGGGCGGGGGGACTGCTCAACATTCTTCTGCCCGCGCTTTATTTCGGCCTGCCTGTCATTGCGCGCAAGTTCGAGCGCTTCGATGCGGAAGCCGCCTTCGATCTGATCGCGCGCACAGGAATTCGCAACGCCTTCATTCCGCCGACGGCCCTGCGCATGTTGCGCTCGGTGGAAAATCCCCGCGCGCGTTTCAATCTCAATCTGCGCTCCATCGCATCGGGCGGCGAGTCGCTCGGCGCGGAAGTCTATGAATGGGGACGGAGCGCGCTGGGGCTCGTCGTGAACGAGTTCTATGGCCAGACCGAATGCAATCAGGTGCTCGGCTCCTGCGGCGCTGCAGGCCTCAACAAACCCGGCGCCATCGGCAAGCCCGTGCCGGGTCATCGCGTCGCCATCGTCGATTTCGAGGGCCGTCCATGCAAGCCCGGCGAGACCGGACAGATCGCGATGCTGCGGCCCGACCCCATCATGTTCCTCGGTTACTGGAACCGGCCGGAAGCCACGCGCGACAAGTTCATCGGCGACTGGATGACGACAGGCGATCAGGGCGTGATGGACGATGAGGGCTTCTTCAGTTTCATCGGCCGCGACGACGATGTCATTACTTCGGCGGGCTATCGCATCGGTCCCGGCGAGATCGAGGATTGCATCATCAGGCATCCCGCCGTCGCCATCGCCGCTGCGGTCGGCAAGCCGGACCCGCTGCGCACGGAGATCGTGAAAGCCTATATCCAGCTGCGGCAGGGCTATGAGGCGAGCGATGCGCTGGCGGCCGAAATCCAGTCCTTCGTGCGCACGCGACTATCGGCGCATGAATATCCGCGCGAGATCGCCTTCATCGACGACATGCCCCTGACGACAACGGGCAAGATCATCCGCCGCGAATTGCGCGCGCGTGGATGAAGTCTCTTGCTCTCAACGCGGATGCTTTTGCGTCAGCCGGTAATAGGCGCGCTTGGCGACCGCGCGAATCTTGCGTCGGGCCGATTCCCTGTTCAGCGCAAAGGCGAGGCGGCGCGGCGATGCATTGAACGTCGCGATGGCGAGATCGCCGATTTCCATGCGCTCGCGCCAGATGTGATCGATCATGGGATGATCGGGAATGGCGCAGGAATTGATGACTTCATGCGCGCCGTTCTCGATCATGCGTGTCGTCATCTCCAGCGAGAAGAGCACGCCCGGCGAATAACGCGCGAAAGCCTCATCGTAGGCCGTCTTCCAGTAGAAGGCCGTATCGTGCGCGCTCAGCACGACGCCCATGGCGATGGGCCTGCCATCGAGTTCGAGCGCATCGATGCGGCAAGCGCCGCGCGCCGCGAAGTTTCGCGCCATCGTGCGGGCGAATGTCGCCGTCGAGGGATCGGATAGCAGCGCCGAGGATTGCCCCCCTTTCCAGCCCGAGGCTTCGAGGGCGAGAAAGGCTTCCATGGCAGGCTTGATGGCGTCGACGCCTTGCGCCGACGTGTAGGCAATTCGGCCGAGGTCCTCGAGACGCCGGCGTTGCCGCCGCAATTCCTTGCGTTTCTTCGGCGAGATGAAATTGCGGGCAAATTCCGCGGGATCGTTTCGGTTGGTCACGATGGCGCGCGAACGTCTGTCGAAGATGCGCGCCGCAAGCCCGTGCGTCATGCAATGGGTTCCGAGCAGCCGCGCGACGGCGCCGCTCAGATTGCTTTGCGGAAAGATGATGGTTTCGACGCCGGGAAAGCGCTGCGACACAAAGCCTTGCAATGCCTCGATGGCGGCCGCGCCATCGTCGCGGTCGATCAGGGGCGCGCCAGCGGCCATCATGGGATTCGACCATAGATGCAGAATGCCGCCGCGGCCGGTCTTTGGCGGATGAAGGGCGAAAAGCCCGATCAGACGATGCTCTTCAGGCGCAGGCGAATTTTTCCACACCAGCAGAAACGAAGGACGCCGCGCGGCTGGCACATGCTGTACGGACGCCAGTGCAAATCCGGGTTCGAGAAAGACATTGGGTTCGAGGGCGCGCGACGTCAGGTCGGTCCATGCGTTAACGTGACGGGCCGCTTCCTCCCATTCCAGCAATTCGGTCTGCGTTGGGGGTGTGGGCGAGGGCACAACGCGCGGCGACTGCGATGGGGCCGATATGGCGGGCGCGGCAGAAGCCGGCGCGTGCTGCGCGTTCAGCCAGTTCAGCGGAACCGGCTGGCTTAGCAAAGGCCCAAACAGAAAAGCTCTGTTGCGCATGACCCACCTGACGCAGTCCGCACCGGCGTTAAGCCAATGTGAACCATCACTGTCCCGATCCGGGACCGGAAGCGGCCGGGCGCGGCCGCTCGTGGGTTAACGAACAATTAATGGGCCAACGGCGGACTCGCGGCGGATCACGAGTGATTGAAGAGGCCGCCACCGCCGGGATTGAGAGGATTGGCCGCAAGCGCAGCAGCATCAGGCGTATCGACGGCGGGCATGCCGCAAAACGCGCGCCAGAGCCCTTCCACATGGCCCTTCTGCAAGTCCCTCACGATGCAGACGATCCGCGTCGAATGATCCTCGTCCGGCCAGGCGTCGAGACGCAGTGGCGGGTGGAAGACATGTTGCACGCCGTGGATGACGAGCGGGCGTGCAGCATCGTCCGCGAGCGCCACGATGCCTTTTATGCGTAGCAGCGAAGCGCCGTGCAATTGGCGCAGCATGTCGAGAAAGAGTTGCAGGCTCGCAGGGGCAATCGGGCGGTCTGCCGTGAGAACGAAAGAGTGAATGCGCGAATCGTGCGGCCCCGCCGATTTCGCAGTCTCGCTTTTCGCTGCGCCTAGCACGGCATTGAACGCTTGCGCATTCAGCCAGCGGCGAACCTGTTCGCTCTTGGTTGCGGGATCATAGACGCCGGCATTCAGCAGTTGCGCCGCGCCGGCTTGCGCAACGTCGAGAAGCTGAGCCGATGGATTGAGGTCATGCAAGCGCTTCCGCAGGCGCGCGAGTTCCGCTTGTGCCGCAGGCATTTCGCACAAGTCCGCCTTCGTGACGATAATGCGGTCGGCGACTGCCGCCTGTTTCAGGCCTTCAGGAAATTCGTCGAGCGTGTGCATGCCGTTGACAGCGTCGACGAGCGAAATCACGCCATCCAGCCTGAAGCGCAGCATCAGGTAGGGATGTGTCATGATCGTGTGAAGCACGGGGGCAGGGTCGGCAAGGCCCGTTGTCTCGACGATCACGCGCTCGAAGGGCTTGATGCGGCCATTGTCGCGACGGCGCAATATGTCTTCGAGCGTATCGACGAGTTCGTCGCGGATCGAACAGCAGACGCATCCCGATGCCATCAGGATCGTATCGCCATCGACCTTTTCGACGAGCAGATGATCGAGACCGGCCTCGCCGAATTCGTTGATGAGGACAAGCGTGTCCGCGAGCAGCGGATCGCGCAGCAGCCGGTTGAGAAGCGTGGTCTTCCCGGCGCCGAGAAATCCGGTGAGAACCGTGAACGGAAATGGCGGCGGCGGCTTGCGCCGCAACGCCTCCGAATCGCTCGTCAACGCCGCCGTCCGGACGCGACCTGCTTGCCCTTGGGTTTGGCGGCAGGTTTTGCCTGCGCGGCCTTTTGGCCCCGCGCCTGCGGAACCGCACGCCCCGACGCTGCCGGCGGCTTCGCGCCGAGGATCAGCGGTTTCGCTGCCGTGCGCTTGTTGGGCTCGGCCTCTGCTTCCGGATCAACGCCGGTGGGGCCGGCGACCCGGCCGGTCCAGCCGGGGGCGCGACCGAGATAAATCGGCACCGGTTGCAGAATGGCGCGCTCGCCGAGCGGCACGCCGCTGAAATTGGCCATGGTGCGACCCTGCGCCGGACCGGAGCCCTGGCCGCGATTGCGCTCGGAAAGGAAGAAGGATGCAGCCGAATCTTCCTGCGGGGCGAAAGCCAGTGGCGCGGAGGCCCCGATGGGGATCGGCACTTCGCCCTCGGAATTGCGGCCGCGGCTGCAGACTTCCGGCCGCATGTCCGGGGCCGCGCCGCCGGTCACCGGCATGGATTCGACATTGCCGCTGCCGCGGATGGAGAAGCTGGCGTCGAACAGCGCCATGGCCTGCAGGGTGCGCACGCGCGCGTTCTGCGCGCCCATGACGACGGCGATGAGCTTGCGCCCGCCCTGCGTCGCCGTCGCCACGACATTGAAGCCGGAAGCGCAGACGAAGCCGGTCTTCATGCCGTCGGCGCCAGGATAGCGTCCGATCAGGCCGTTATGGGTGGGGATGATGCGCTTGCCGAGTTGCAGCGCGCCGATGCCGTAGAGATGGCTGTGCTGCGGGAAATCCTGCAGCAGGCGGCGGGCGAGGATCGCCATGTCGCGCGCCGAACTGACGTGTCGGGGATCGTGCAAGCCGTTCGGATTGACGAAGTTCGAATCGCGCATGCCGAGACCGCGCGCCACATCGTTCATTTCGCTGGCGAAACCTTCGACCGAACCGGAAATGGCCTCGGCTATGGTGATCGACGTGTCGTTCGCCGATTTCACCATGATGATCTTGAGAGCGTTTTCGAGCGTCAGTTCGCTGCCCGGCTTCATGCCCATCTTCGAGGGGGCGGCCCGAGCTGCGCGAGCCGAGACCTTCATGGGTGTCTGCAAGGTGATCTTGCCGGTGCGCACGGCGTTGAGCGCCACATAGACGGTCATCAACTTCGTAACGGAGGCCGGATACCACGGCCGTGTTGCATCTTCCTGATGTAGAACTTCGCCCGACGCCGCGTCGATCACGAGGGCGGGGGCGGCGGCAACCTGCGCCGATAGTGTCATTCCCGTGAAAAGTGCGGCCGCAGCGGCCAGGCGGGAGGTGTGGTAAACTGCCATTCGTAATGCCTTTGTCCCTGCGTTGGCGCTTTCCCGAAGTCGGCGCAGCGTCAGCGAATGAACCCAGTCCCTTTCCCTGAGCCCCTTATGCCATGGCCGGCAGGCTTGCGCCACCCTTGTGGCGCTCTTGCAGCGAAGCTCGAAGACCATTTCAATCATCGGGTTAATTACGGCCGGCGAGGCGATTCGTCACCCCGGTTCTCAATTGAAGGTCAAAGGCATGAGCGGCTTTGCACTCGTCGCGATGGGAATAGCCCTGGCCGTCGCGATTTTTCTGCTCCTGCAGACGCGCGACAAAATGCGCGAGGCCGGCCGGGCCGAGTTCATCCGCACCTACCAATGGCCGCCGGGCCTGCTCGACAAGCTTGCGGAGAAACATCCGCGCTTCCAGCGCAAGGAGACGGCTCTCGTCAGCCAGGGACTGCGCCAGTTCTTCATGGCCTATCTCAAGGGCGGCCGCCGCTATGTCGCCATGCCCTCGCAGGTCGCGGACGACCTCTGGCACGAATTCATTCTCTACACGCGAGACTATAACGCCTTCTGCAAACAGGCCTTCGGGCAATTCCTGCATCACACGCCGGCCGTCGCCCTGGCGCCTGAAAAGCGCGAGAGCAATGCGGGGTTGCGGCGCATCTGGTGGCAATGCTGCAAGGAAGAAGGCATCAATGCGAAAAATCCCTCTCGCCTGCCGCTGCTTTTCGCGCTCGACAGCAAGCTGAAGATACCCAACGGCTTCGTCTATCATTCCAATTGCGAACGCCTGCGGCGCGGCGGCGACGCCACGGCGCATTGCGGCGGCGATTTCTCCAGTTCGTCGGTCGATGGCGGCACATCTGGTTTCGGTGACGGCGACGGCAATGTCACGGCGAGCGCGGACAGCGGTGGCGGCGACAGCAGCAGCGACAGTGGCGGTGGCGGCTGTGGTGGCGGTTGCGGAGGTGGCGGCGGCGATTGACGCTTCGGCCTGAGTCGAAAGCATGGTCGCATTTCGTCCCGCTCATGGATATTATCGGGACGAACGGCGAGGAGATTTCCCAATGAGTGCCAACATCATCGGCTGGGCGCATCTGCCCTTCGGCAAGCACGAGAACGAGACGGTCGAATCCCTCGTCGTGCGCGCGGCGAGCGAAGCCATCGCCCATGCGGGCGTCGATCCTGCTGCGGTGGATGAAATCTTCCTCGGGCATTTCAACGCCGGTTTCAGCGCGCAGGATTTTACCGCCTCCTTCGTGCTGCAGGCCAATCCGGCCTTTCGCTTCAAGCCGACGACGCGGCTCGAAAACGCCTGCGCTACAGGCTCCGCCGCAGTGCATACCGCCATCCGCGCGCTCGAATCGAAGCGCGCACGCTGCACGCTGGTCGTCGGTGTCGAGCAGATGACGAAGACGCCGCCTGTCGAGATCGGGCGCAATCTCCTGAAGGCGTCCTACCTGCCGGAAGATGGCGACAATCCCAATGGCTTTGCCGGCATATTCGGCAAGATCGCCGAGGCCTACTTCCAGAAGTATGGCGATCAGTCCGATGCGCTCGCGATGATCGCCGCGAAGAACCACAAGAACGGCGTCAACAATCCCTATGCGCAGATGCGCAAGGATCTCGGCTATGCCTTCTGCCGCGAGGAGAGCGACCGCAATCCCTTCGTGGCGGGACCGCTGAAACGCACCGATTGCTCGCTCGTCTCCGATGGCGCGGCGGCGCTGGTCATTGCGGACGACGATTTCGCCTCAACCGCGCAACGCGTAGTCACGTTCAGGACGGCGCAACATGCGCAGGACTTTCTGCCGCGCGCGCATCGCGACATCATCGCCTTCGAAGGCTGCGGCGTGGCGTGGAAGCGCGCCCTGGCCGACGCAGAGATTTCGTTGAACGATCTTTCCTTCGTCGAGACGCATGATTGTTTCACCATCGCCGAACTCATCGAATACGAAGCGATGGGCCTCGCCGCGCCGGGGCGTGGCGCAGATGTCGTCCGTAGCGGCGTCACGCAAGCTGACGGCAAGCTGCCGGTCAATCCGTCAGGCGGATTGAAAGCGAAAGGCCATCCCATCGGCGCAACAGGCGTTTCGATGCACGTTCTTACGGCGATGCAACTTTGCAACGATGCCGGCGGCATTCAGGTGAAGGACGCGAAACTTGGCGGCGTCTTCAACATGGGCGGCGCTGCCGTAGCGAATTATGTGAGCATTCTGGAACGAGTGAAGTAAATTTCAAGTATGAAGTGAGGTAACGCGTCATGAATATTCGTGAGTTGGAAACTGCCAAACCATTTTCTGGGATTAATCGAGTTGATGCCTTCCCATGGCGGGCTATTCATAATTTTGCCGTTGCGGCCAGTGCAGCAATAATTTTGGCGGGATGCGCATCGTCGCATATGCGTCCGCATGTTGGGCAAGATATACGCGCAGTAATGACTGAAAATGGACCACTGGTAAATGCATTCGACATGGGTGACGGACGACGTGCCTTTCAATTTATGTGGGGGGGTACTCAGGTTGGAATTGCCCGAGTAGCAACTCCAAATGCTAGCGCAATATCTAACAACCAGGCATTGACTTCAAACGCGCCATTGCAAGCTAGTGGCGCGATAATTGGTACAGGGTGTTTAATCACCTATATCGCTGATTGGAACAGTGGTCGCTCGGGTTGGATTGTCACGGAGTTTAAGTTCCCCAACCAGTTGGTCTGTTAGTGTTAGAACCTGAAGGGCCTTCATGATCCCATTCATTCCATATTTGCAACAACAAGTAACGTTAAGCCATGTCACAGATCCAGCACTTATCCCACATCGGCTTTATCGGTCTCGGCAATATCGGCTTGCCCATGACGCAGGTCTTGCTGAAAGCCGGTTTCAAGGTCAGCGGCTACAGTCTGACGAATATGGACAGGTTCGCTGACGCAGGCGGGATGGCCGCATCATCGGCGGCGGATGTCGCGCGCCAGTGCAATATCATCCTGCAATGCCTGCCCGCAGCGCCGGCACTTGAAAGCGCAGTCTACGGGCCGGAAGGCATTCTCGCCACGCTGCAGCCCGATAGCGTTGTCATCGAACTCTCTTCTTACGCGTTGAAGGACAAGGAGCGCTTGCGCGACGCCATCGCAGGGAAGGGCGCGACGCTGCTCGATTGCGAACTCACCGCGCGCAATGCCGGCAAGACCGTGCTGGCGCGCGAGGAGGTCATCTTCGTCGGCGGCGACGAGAAACTTGCGCAGGAGATGAAACCCATCTTCGATGCGCTGACGCCGCATCACCGCTACATGGGCGGCTTCGGCGCGACGCTGAAAGTGAAGACGGTCAACAATCTTCTCGTCGGCGTGAATGCGATGGCGGCTGCCGAAGCGCTGGCGCTCGGCACGCGCGCTGGCCTCGATCCCGTGCTGCTCGCGGAGTTGCTGCCGATGGGCGCGGGCACATCCGCAAGTCTCGAAAACTACGGCCTCGCCATGGCCGAGAAGCGCTATGCCGATATCCTCACCGGCGAACTCGGCACGTTCAACAAGTATTTTTCGCTGATCGAGGATCTCGCGAAATCCTGCGACGCGCCGACGCCGCTGACCGATATTTCCCGCGACTACTTCAATCGCGCGATGAATGACGGTCATGCGGCTCACGGCATTCAGGCGCTCTACGATGTCATGATGAAGGACGCGCAGAAATAATTCTGCGCTCTCTCGCCATCAGATCGGAATCACCAGCAGCGTATCTATTCGCCGCGATTCCAGCACGACGAGACGGTCCGCCAGTTTCAGCACGCCGTTGTCCTCGACGATGCGATCCATGTAGCGTCCGCAGTTGAACAGCGACATGTTTCCGTCCGCCATGGTGCGGAACACCGCGAAATTCGATTGCGTGCGAATGCCATCGACAGCGACGGACAGGATTTTCAGCGCGCTGATGCTGTGATTGTAGGTGTGCGGCTCGAATATATTCGCCGTGCGCATCGCGGAGATGCGATCCGCCATCATGCCGCGTCCCTCGCAATAGACGAGGCAAACCGGCAATCCCAGCGACAGGTTTTCGCGTGACGTCACGCGATAAACGCCATCCCCGGTGAAGAAATCCGGCCATTGCTCCAGAGCGTCGTCGTCGATGCACTGCACGTAATCGGCGAACAGCGCTTCGATGCGCAGTCGGAGAGAGAGGTCGTTGGCGAGCGTTGTGGTCATTTTGGTTCCCGGAGATGTCATCCCGGCCGGAGCGAAGCGAAGAGCCGGGATCGGTTGGGGACGGCATGATTGAATCGCGACCCCGGATAAAATGCTGCGCATTTTTCCGGGGTGACAATTACACCCCCATCAGCTCCCGCCAGCCTTTCCAGAAACCGCGTACGGCGGCTTCGGTGACGCGCGAGCCTTCGGTGGGTTCGATGTTGCGACCGCCCATGGGCATGACGGTTTGCGCTGTGGGATCGGCTTTCGCCGCCGTCTGCACCCAGCCGCCCACGCAGCCGTCTTCCATTGAAATGAGACCGGCGGGCCCGACGAGATTGTTCACCTTGAGCCGCAGTTCCTGCATATCCACATCGTCGTCCTCGAAACCGAGGATCGTCCAGATCAATTCGCTCTTGTCGACGCCCTTGGGCACAAGCTGGCGCATGGCGAGCGCATTGAGAATCTGCTGCACGACGGTCGTCGGGAAAATCGTCTGGATGGCGTTCGTCGTGTAGTCGCCGAGCTCCAGCTTGTGCTCCATCATGCGCACATCCTGCAGCTTGTACTGATCCTTCAGCGAGCGCACCTGCTCCTTGCCGACAACATCATCGCTATCCTTGTTGCGCACGGTGTAGCTCAGATGATGCCAGCCATTGTCCGACAGCTTGATGCCGCCGCCCATCGTCGGGCGCACGACGCCGAACGTGTTGTGAAAGACGTGCAACAGGCTTGCGTGATAGGCGTCCTTGTTGTTCTCGACGTAAAGCTTCCAGTTATTCGGCAGCACCTGGCTGTGATAGCCGAGCACCTTCAGCTTCTTCGGAAACACGCGGTCGATGTTGGCGCAGAGTTCCGGGCCGATATAGTCGCGGAAGGGCGGCGTCCTGTCGGAGAAAGTGCCGAAGATCAGGCCGCGATACGTCTCGACGCGCAGGCGTTGCAGCCCGTTCTTCTTTAGATCGAATTCCGGATCGAGGCCGCCCTTGCCATTCACACCGCGGCGGAAGGCGACGCCAGTGAGGTTGCCGGCGAGGTCATAAACCCAGTTGTGATAGACGCAGGTCAGTTCCTGTACGTTGCCGCGCGGCTTGAAGCAGACGAGCGACCCCTTGTGCGCGCAGCGGTTGACCATGGCGTTGATGTTGCCGTCGCGGTCGCGCACGACGATGAGCGGCGCATCGCCAGCGAAGGTCGTCTTGAAGTCGCCGGGATTGGGAATTTCGCATTCGAGGCCGATGAAATTCCACACCGGCCCCTGGAAGATGCGCTGCTGCTCAAGCGCATAGAGCGTCTCGTCCGTGTAGACGCGATAGGGCGTTTGCGAAGTGTCGCTGTGCGGCCATCGGAAATCCGTTTCGTGGCGTGCCGCGACGCTGCCGTCGTCCATCTTTTCGCTCCCGGGGTGCACGCGCCCTGCGAGCGCGTTTCATTCATGCCATTCTTAAACAAACATGCGCGCATGAAAAAGGCCGCCAGCGAAATTCGCGGCGGCCCCAATTCGTTCAAGCGTTTCCGATCACCACGGCGACCATGCGCCGAAACGGCCCGGCAAGGTCTCCGCACCGTAGCGGCTGCGATGGTGCAGATAGGCCGGGAAGTTATGCGCGGTGTCCATGGTGACGTAGCGCTGCATGCTGCCGACCGGCGGATATTTGCCGCTGTCGAGGAAGCTGCGCTGGGTGATGGTCAGCTGGCGCGGGTTCTTCTTTTTGCGGCTCTGCGCCTCGGCGCTCGCCACGGTCACGGCCAGCATGGCTGCCGAACTTGCGGCGATCACGAGTGTAGCAACGGCCCGCCGCCCAAAAACTCCCAACATGGACTTCCTCATTCGGTTCGAATCCAGAGCCTTACTTTACGCCGAAATTCGCCGCGCGCGACAGGAATCGAACGCCGGCGAGAAGATTTGGTTGCGGTGTGGCGAAATCGCCGGGGCGTGCCGGCCGGTCAGCGGCGGCGATTTTCCGCCTGCGCCAGCGTTCCCTTGAGCGGGAGGCCAGGGGCGGCAGTGGAAAGCCATTCCGGTTGCTTGCCCGGCGCGGCGGCATTGCGCACCTGCGCGCAATCGCGGCGTCGTTGGGTTTCGGTCGCTGCGAAATATTTGCCGAGGTCGCGGTCGTCGCCGGAAGAAAGGAGATCGAGCCGGTTGATGGCGCAGACGAGGGCGTTGCGATCGACAGGCCGATCCGCCGTGCCGCAGCCGATGCCGGAAAAGCCGATGCCCGGCGCCTGCCTCGGCAGGCGGAAACCGATGCAGGCAGTGAATTTTTCGCCTGTCTGCACTTGCAGGTCGGCCATTTCGACCTTGCCGAAACGGGTTTCGACCTGTCCGGGCAGGGCGGAGCGCGAAACCGCAGCCCCCGCTCGCGCCGCCAGCCGCGCCATGTCCGGGAAGAGCGCAACCGCAGGCTCCTGAACTTCGCCGTAGCGGCGGATTTCGATCCGCAGCCAGTTCCCCTTGCCAGGCTCTTCGGCGCCGAAAGATAGGGAATCCACGCGGTCGCCGTTCGTCTGGTGGCGGCGCGCGGAAAACTGGCGGGGTTCCGCGCCGAAGGCCTGCGAGGGCATGGCGTAAAGCTGGAAGGGCCGGACGATTTCGATCCATTCCGCGCGGGGGGCGGCAGGACGCTCGGGCGACTGGGTGGCGAATTCCGGCGGGTCGAGCAGGAAGGCGGCGACGCCGGCCATCGCCGTCAGGGTGACGGCCGTTGCGAACAGGGTTTTCAGCACGCGCCTGCCGAAGCCCGGCAAACGCCTCAACGCTGGGCCGGACAGGTTTCCGGCCGTACTCGACACCGACATCGAACGCTCCCCGGCCACTTCTGGCGCAAGATCGACCGATAAAGTTTGAACGATGTCGTTGAGCGCAAAGTTACCAGCCGCCCGCCTTTTGCCCGAAAGGTGAATCGAACGTTAACAAGCGTTACGGCGCGACTTTCAGCGTTCGATCGGCGCGCCGTCAACCGGAATCGTTTGACTTCCCGTCATGCGCATGTTTTGGAGCGCGCTGCATTGCAATATGCATCTGTCCGAGGGCTGCGCCGCGGGCGGAAGCCGACCATTCAGGATCGATATCATGGCTTTCAAGGTCGCCATCGTCGGCGCCACAGGCAATGTGGGCCGGGAAATGCTGGACATTCTGGCGGAGCGCAAGTTTCCGGTGAGCGAGGTCGTCGCCCTCGCCTCGGCGCGGTCCATGGGCACGGAAGTCTCGTTCGGCGACAAGACATTGAAGTGCAAGCACCTCGACACCTACGATTTCTCCGACACCGACATCTGCCTGATGTCGGCAGGCGGCGGCGTCTCCAAGGAGTGGTCGCCGAAGATCGGCGCGCTCGGCTGCGTCGTCATCGATAATTCTTCCGCCTGGCGCTACGATTCCGACGTGCCGCTCGTCGTGCCGGAAGTGAATGCCGATGCGCTGAAGGATTTTTCGCGCCTCAACATCATCGCAAATCCGAACTGCTCGACCGCGCAGCTCGTCGTCGCGCTGAAGCCGCTGCACGACAAGGCGAAGATCACGCGTGTCGTCGTTTCGACCTACCAGTCGGTGTCCGGCGCGGGCAAGGAAGCGATGGATGAATTGTTCTCGCAGACACGCGCCGTTTTCGTGTCCGATCCCGTCACGACGAAGAAGTTTCCCAAGCGCATCGCCTTCAACCTCATTCCGCAGATCGACGTCTTCATGGAGGACGGCTACACCAAGGAAGAGTGGAAGATGATGGCGGAGACGAAGAAGATCCTCGATCCGAAGATCAAGCTCACCGCCACCTGCGTGCGCGTGCCCGTCTTCATTTCCCATTCGGAATCGGTCAACGTCGAGTTCGAAAATCCGATCACGCCTGAGGAAGCGCGCGAGATCCTGCGCAATGCGCCCGGCGTTCTCGTGATCGACAAGCGCGAGCCCGGCGGCTACATCACCCCGCACGAGGCGGCAGGAGAGGACGCGACTTACGTTTCGCGCATTCGCGAGGATGCGACCGTCGAGAACGGCCTCGCCTTCTGGTGCGTGTCGGACAACCTGCGCAAGGGCGCGGCGCTGAACGCGATCCAGATCGCCGAAGAGCTAGTGAAGCGCAAGCTGATCGTCGCGAAGAAGAAAGCGGCCTGAATTCAATAGATTGAGATAAACCGGCCCGCTGCCCGCAAGGCGGCGGGCTTGTTTTTTGGCGTACTTTCTATAAGTTGGGATGCAATTCTAGAATTGAGGTCCGCCATGGGCATCAGCATCAAGAACGACGAGGTCGAGAAGATGGCGCGCGCACTGGCGCAGCGCCATGGAGTCGGCCTGACCGAGATTATCCATGAAGCGCTCAGGGAGAAGATGGAGCGCGAAGAGAGAAAGCCGAGTTTGGCCGAGCGCATCAAGCCGATTCAGGACCGGATCGCGTCGTATCCGCCGACGGGCCTGAAGGCGGACAAAGCATTCTTCGACTGGATCAATGGCGAAGACGAGAGAAAGTAGCCATGGTCGTTGTAGACGCTTCTGCGCTGGTGGCGATCATTTGCGCCGAAGCCGACGCAGACACGCTTCTCAATGCCATTGAGACAGCGCCGGACAGCGTCGCGTTTCGCAAGGTATCGGAGATTTCGATTTGGGAAGCGGCATGTGCGGTCAGCCGCATCAAACGTGTTTCCAGACCGCAGGCGCTACTTGAAGTTGAAAATTTTCTGAGGGCAGCGTCGATTTCGCGTGCGGCGGCAGACGAGCATGTCACGCGAATTGCCGTGGATGCCGCCGAGCGCTACGGGGCGGGCAATATTCAAGGAAATCCTGCGATCCTGAATCTCGGCGACTGCTTTTCCTACGCCACCGCGCGTTATTTCTCGGCGAGACTCATCTGCAAGGGCGAGGACTTTCGTCGCACGGATATCGAGATCGCCTAGCGTTCAATCCAGCGCGCTCAAATCCAGCGGTCTGATGGCGCCCATCCAGATCGCGCGGTCGCGATGATCGACGAGCGCATTTTCCGTATTCGGATGCGAGAAGATTGTGAGGCCGTCGCGGTTCATTGCGAGCCAGGTGAGCACCGGCCCCACCTTCTCCGGCGGCACGGTTAGCTGGCAGCTCCAGTCGGGATGCGGTCCCACCGGGCGTTCGTGCATCCTGCCCATTCTTATGCCGAAAATTTCGCTGCAGCGCGTGCAGACGGCGCGCGCCTTCTCCACGCTCGCCGCGTCGAAATAGACGTGGGCATGGAATGACGGGAATTCGTTCTCGTTCATGCTGCGCTCCAAGGGGTCATGCGCCAATGTATTTGGCCGGCGTGCCTGGGCAAGCTCGTGCGCCGGTTCTTGCTAATGCGGCTGATTTCATGTGAATTCGGATTCAACAAAACGCAACGAAGGAAACGCCATGTCGCTCGCCGAAGCCCGCCGCAAACGCATCCTCACCACGCATGTCGGCTCGCTGCCGCGCCCGGCCGCGTTGAGCGAACTCATGGTCGCGCGCATGGACGGGCGGACGGTCGATCAGGCGAAATACGACGCGACCGTGCGCAAGGCCGTGAAGGATTGCGTCGACTGGCAGGCGAAATGCGGCATCGATATCGTCAGCGATGGCGAGCAATCGAAGACCGGCTTCTTCGCCTATGTGAAGGAACGTGTCGGCGGCGTCGAGCCGCGTTCGGCCGGCGCGAAAGGCCGCGACCACACCAAGGAGATCGACGCCTTTCCCGACTTTTATGCCGCGGGACATTCGGGCACGCAGCCGGCGGGTTCGCAATGCACGGGTCCCATGAAATACACCGGCATGGAAATTCTCAAGGCCGATCTTGAAAATCTGAAGGCGGCCGTCGCCGGTCACGACTTCGCCGACGTCTTCATCCCCGCAGCGTCCGTTGGCACGGTCGAGGGCGCGGTCGTCAACATGCATTACAAGACCGAGGACGAGTTTCTGGAAGCCTGCGCCGAAACGATGCGCGTCGAATACGAAGCGATCGCCGCGGCGGGCTTTTCCGTGCAGCTCGACGACCCGCGTCTTGCCATGCACTACATGCTCAATCCCGACATGACGATCGAGCAAGCGCGCAAATGGGCGTGGCGGCGCGTTGAAGCCATGAACCACTCGATCCGCAACATTCCGGCCGAGCGGGTAAGGCATCATACCTGTTACGGCATCAACATGGGCCCGCGCACGCACGACATGGAGATGAAGCATCTCATCGACATCATTCTGGGCATCAACGCGAATTATTATTCGTTCGAATACGGCAATCCGCGCCACGAGCATGAATGGAAGATCTGGGGCGACGTGCATATGAAGGAGGACAAGGTCCTGCTTCCGGGCGTCGTCACGCACGCCAGCGTGCTCGTCGAACATCCCGAACTCGTCGCCGAGCGCATCTGCCGCTTCGCCAGCGTCGTCGGCAAGGAGAATGTCATCGCCTCGACCGATTGCGGCTTTGCTTCGACGCCTCGCGCCGTGCCTGAAGTGATCGACTCCATCGTCGAAGCCAAGCTGAAGAGCCTCGCGGAAGGCGCGCGCCTCGCGACGAAACAGCTTTACGGCGGTAAATGAAAGTCGAGGGGATGAAGGTCTATGTCACCCGAGGCAGCGTGCACGCGGGCGACGATACGGATGCTCCGCATGCGGCCACGTTCGACTTTCCGGAGGACGCCGATCTGAAATCTGTCGTTGCCGATCTTGCGCAGCGATACTTACCCACCGTCATCGGCGGCAATTCCGTGTGGTCGGTTGTCTCGAATACAATGGTCGCCATCGTCGCCGGGCGTTGGCGGGAACCGCGCATGTTCCTCGCCTTCGAAAGCGATCTCGACCGCCGCGACGGCATACTTTGCCTGCATTTCAACTACCATGCTCAGGAAGATCCCGAGGCCGTCTGGCGGATATTCTGGAGCTTCCGGACCAAAGGGCAGTAGCGGGCAAACGGTGCATTCACTAAGCCCAAAAGGAATGCGAGCGGCAGGCTGCGTCGGCCTGTCAAAAAGCTATCATAAATTGCTCAAATGAAAAGGGCGCAGTTGAATGCGCCCTTCCAGATGATCTCCAGTCAGATCACGCGCCGCCATTGTCGGCGATGCATTTCTTGGTGAAGCTCGCCTGCGCTGCGCCGGCAAGTTTCTTCTCCTTCGCCTCGGTCTCGCATTTCGTGGTGGCAGCGTCGGTCACGCATTTCTTGGAGAAACTGGCCTTGGCGGCACCGGCGAGTTTCTTCTCGGTCGCCTGCAATTCGCAGGATTCGACCGGCGACTCCGAAACGCATTTCTTCAAGAAGCTGTTCTTGGCCGCGCCGGCGAGCTTCTTTTCCGTCGCCTGAACCTCGCAGGTCTGGGCGAAAGCGCCATTGGCGGCAAAGCAGAATGCGATGGCGAACGGAACAGCGAGTACGAGTCTTTTCATCTCGGGTCTCCCAATAGGCATCTTATGCCGACTCAAATCATAGCGCGCGTCCAAGTGCGCGAACAGGGCGGAAATTCGGCGAGTTGTTGCGGCCTTTACGTAACGAGGATCGTGACGCTGATCGCCACCAGAAACCAGAGCACGAGAATCTTGAAATGGCGGGCGGGCAGGACGTGAAACAATCTGGCGCCGAGCCAGACCGAAAAGATGGATGGAATCATGAATATGGCGACATGAGTGACAACGCGCGAGGTCACCGCGCCAGCGACGATGAGGGCGATAAAGACCGAAATCGTCACGGCGGCCATGGCCGAGACGATATTGGCGCGCTGGGTCGAGGCCTCGCCGGGTAAAGCCATCAGGTAGAGAACAGTGGCAGGTCCGCCGACGCCGGCCAGGCCGTTGATCAGTCCGGTCAGGCCGCCTGACACAAAGCCCGGGAAAATTCCGCGCGGGCCGCGATAGGTCCAGCCGCGCATCGTGATGAGGGTCGCGAGAAGGACCAGAGCCGCAATGATTTTCTTCACGATGGCCGGATCGAGCGAGACGAGCAGCGCGGTGCCGGCGGGCGTCAACGCCAGCGAGCCGGCGATCATCGGCCCGACATCTCGCCAGTTGGTCAACGGGATGGCGCGCGGAATGAGCTGCAGGGTGGCGAATGCGCCGAGGCCTGTCATGGTCGCCAGGGCTTCAACCGGCCCCCAGAGCAGCGCGAGCAGCGGCACCATGACAAGGCCGGAGCCGAAACCGGTAAAGCCGCGCACAACGCCGCCTGCGACGACCGTCGCCAGCGCCAGAGTGAATTCGAGCGGCGTGTAAATCCAGAAAGAGGCGAGGTAAGACATCAGGCGCAGGCCGCCTGCCTTGCAGGGACGCCCCGCAGCATCGCGCCGTCATGGCCGGTGATATCGATCTCGACGATCTGCCCGCGCTCGAAGCCCTGGAGTCGCACGGGCGTGAAATCGGGCAGGCGCGCGACCTCGCCGGCTTCCGTCAACACGTCGGCCCTGCGGCCGACTAGCCGGGCAAGATGCGCCTGCAAGGCTTCCGCGCCGTATTCGCGCAAGCGTCTCGCGCGCTCCCTGATTTCGCCATGCGGCACCTGCGGCATGCGCGCGGCCGGCGTTCCGGGCCGGGGCGAATAGGGAAAGACGTGCAGGAAGGTGAGCCCGCAATCCGCCACGAGGTCGAGCGAACGCCGGAACATCTCGTCCGTCTCGGTCGGAAAGCCCGCGATGATATCGGCGCCGAACGTCATGTCGGGCCGCAAGCGGCGTATGTCCGCGCAGAAGCGGATCGCGTCGTCGCGCAGATGGCGGCGCTTCATGCGCTTCAAGATCAGGTCATCGCCGGCCTGCAGCGAGAGATGCAGATGCGGCATCAGGCGCTCTTCGCTCGCGATGCAATCCCTGAGGTCGTCGTCCGCCTCGATGCAATCGATCGAGGATATGCGCAGCCGCAAGAGCTCCGGCACATGGCGCAAAATCGTCTTCACCAGCTTGCCGAATTCCGGCGCGCCCGGCAGATCGTGGCCCCATGAAGTGATATCGACGCCGGTCAATACGATTTCGCGATAGCCGTTGGCGACGAGACGACGGCATTGCTCGACAACCTCGCCGGCCGGCGCGGAGCGCGAGGGGCCGCGCCCGTAGGGGATGATGCAGAAGGTGCAGCGATGATCGCAGCCATTCTGCACTTCGACGAAAGCGCGCGTGTGACCTTCGATGGCGTCGACGCTGCCGCTGGCGACGAAATGATGGGCGGTTTCCGGCAGCGCTATGATGTCGTTGACGCGGGTTCGCGGCGCGAGATCGTCGGCGAAATCGAGCGCTGCCCATGTCTGCGGCTTCGCCTTGTCGGCATTGCCGATCACGCGCGCAACCTGCGGCATATCCGCGAACATCTTTGGATCGATCTGCGCCGCGCAGCCGGTGACGACGATCTTCCTTTGCGGCTCTTCGCGCGCGATGCGGCGAATGGTCTGGCGCGCCTGACGCACGGCTTCGCCTGTGACAGCGCATGTGTTGACGATGACCACATCGTCATGTCCCGCGCTTTCGGCGGCGCGGCGCATGGCCTCGGATTCGATCGTGTTGAGCCTGCAGCCGAAGGTCACGACATCGACGGAGGGGCGCGCGCTCATGCCCATCTCATGCCTGTGCACGCTCGAAGAGCGAAGCATCGAAACGCCCCTCGAATTCGAGTTCGACATCGCCGGTCATCAGCACATGACCATCGCTTTCGCGCCATTCGATCACGAGTTCGCCGCCGGGCAGCGCAATGGTCGCGCGCTTCTCCGTCAGACTGCGGCGAACGGCGGCGACAAGCGTGGCGCAGGCGGCCGACCCGCAAGCGAGCGTGAGCCCAGTGCCGCGCTCCCAGACTTTCAATTCGATGCGTTCGCGTGAAACGATTTGAGCCAGCGAGACATTCACGCGCTGCGGAAACATCGGGTGATGCTCGATCTGCGGTCCGAGCGCCGCGAGATCGTGATTGGCAATGCGCGACACGAAGAACACCGCGTGCGGATTGCCCATGTTCACGGCGGCAAAAGGGCCGAGCTTATCGGCGCCTGGCGGCGGCTGCGGCAGTTCGACGGCGACCGTGTCGGCGAAATCGTCGCGCAGCGGGATTTCCAGCGCTTCGAGGCGCGGCGCGCCCATGTCGACGGCGAAACGCCATTGGCCTTCGCGCGTGCATTCGAGCAGACCGGCATCGCTCTCGACAACGAGGCTCTGCGTCGGCGTGCCCTCGGTGAGCGCCCAGGCGACGCAGCGCGTGCCGTTGCCGCAAGCGCCGGAAAGCGAGCCATCGATATTGAAAATCTTCATACGCGCCGCCGTTCCGGGTGTGACCGGATCGTAAAGAACCATCATCTGGTCGTAGGCGAGCGGACGCCCTTCGTGATTCCCTTTGCCGATCGCGCGCGCCTCGGCCGCATCGACGCGGATATTCGTCCCGCGCAGATCGAGCACGATGATTTCATTGCCGATGCCGTTCATCTTCAGGAACGGGCGGTTGGCGAGCGGCGGCATGGTCATCCCGGTTGTCGGAAAGCGCCGCTTATAATGCGGATGCCGTCCACGCCCAAATCTTCGGCACGAAGGCGAGGGGCATGCCCTGTCCATGCGGGAGCGAGACGCCTATATTGAGAGCTTGGGAATCACCCTCCGGCGCAGGAGCGCAACGTGTTCGGCAAGACCGCTCTTCTTTCCGCTGGCCTCGCACTGGCCCTCGCACTGTTTCCCGTTGCGACGGGATTTGCGCAGGCCCCCGCGCCCGTTCCTGCCCCCGCGCCCGCCGCGCCCGAGCCTGAACAGCCCGGCGACACGACGCAGGAAACCGCGACGGTCGCGCCGATCGAAATTCCCGAGCGGTCGGCCATCGTCTTTCGCGGCAAGTCGAAATGGGACGACGGCTACAAGTCGCTGACCGAAGCCTTCAAGAACCTGCGCGCAGAGGCCGACAAAGCAAAGCTGAAGGTGAACGGGCGACCGCTCGCGATCTTCGTGCAGAGCGACGACGAGGGCTTTACCTTCGAGGCGCTGATGCCCGTGGAGATACCGGGGGCCGCGCCGTCTTTCTCGGCGGGCTTCACCGCGGGCAAAAGCCCCGGCGGACAGGCGCTGAAATTCGAACACCGCGGCGCTTACGAGGATATCGAGTCGACCTATGAAGCCATCGCCGCCTATCTCGACGAGAAAGGCCTCGCCGCGCGCGACGAACTCATCGAGGAATTCGTCAACGAGGGAACCGGCGCGGACGATACGGAGATATCCGTCGATATTTATGTTCTGCTGAAGCCGTAATCACAGACGCTTTCAGGACGTCGCCAGTTCCAGCACTTCGCCCGGACGTTTCACCGCAAATCTCGCCGCCGAAATGTTTTCGCGTGTCAAAGCCTGCGCCAGCAATTTTGGCGGCTCGTCATGTGGCTCGTCGGTGAGCTGGAATGTCCCCCAGTGATGGGCGAGCGCCTGTTCCGCGCCGCAGAGTTGCAGCACTTTCACCGCTTCCTCGGGATTGATGTGATGATCCCGCATGAACCAGCGCGGTTCGTAGGCGCCGATGGGGATGATCGCCAGGCGGAACGGCCCGTGTTTTTCACGCGCCTTGCGGAAGAGGTCGCCATCGGCAAAGCCGGTGTCGGCGATGTGATAGATTTTTCCCGATGGCGTTTCGAGCACGAATGCCGACCACAACGCCATGCGCCTGTCGAACAATCCGCGCGCCGACCAGTGATAGCTAGGCTCGAAATGCACGGATGAACCCGGCGCGAGATCGAATTTCTCGCCCCAGTCGAATGTGCGCATGCGCTCCGCCGGCACGACGCCCTGCATGATCACGTCGTTGCCGAGCGGCGTCAGGAACATTGCCCGGGTATGCATGGCCGCAAGCAGGCCAAGCGTCGTCAGGTCGAGGTGATCGTAGTGGTTGTGAGAAACGAGCACTGCATCGAGCGGAGGCAGGCTGGCGAGACCGATGCCCGGCGCGTTGATGCGGCGCGGTCCGGCGAACTGGAAGGGACTCGCACGCTCGGCCCAGACTGGATCGATGAGAATGTTGAGGCCGTGCGTCTGAATCAGCACGGTTGCGTGCCCGACATAGGAAACGCGCAGCGCGCTGCCGGTGACGCGTGCGGGCGGCTTGTCTTCCACGCCGGGATTCGAGGCGGGCCATAGAGCTTTCTGCCGGCCGGTTTGCCAGCGCAGGAGGTCGAGGCGCGATTTCTCCTGCGTAAAGCCGTCGATGAAGAATTGCGTGCCGTCGAAATGGTCGGTCTTCGGCCCGGAGTAATAGGGATTATAGTTCGAGCGCCAGCCGATGAAGCCGCCGGCGGCCAGAACCGGCAGGGCGAGCGAAGCGAGGAAACGGCGGCGATTCATGCAGGGACAATTGGTGTCCTGCGCTTTATGGTCAAGGAAAAGCCGCGCAAACTCCGTTCACGAGTTCGCGGGCTGAAAAATCGCAAGGGCGGGATCCCATGGGTGCAATGGCAGGCGAGCGGATTGCCGTGGTAACAGGTGCGTCGCGCGGGATCGGTCACGCTGTCGCGATGGAACTGGCGCGGCAAGGCGCAAGGGTCATCGCCGTCGCACGGTCCTTGGAAGCGCTTGCAAACCAGCGCGGCAATGGTTTCGACGAGCGGATCGTGCCGCACGCCTGCGATCTCGGCGACATCGGCGCGTCGCAGGCGCTGGCGGATCGTGTTTCGCCATTCGGGCGGCTCGACATTCTCGTTTCGAACGCAGCGACCATGGGGCCGCGCGTCAATCTCGGCGCGCTCCGCGAAGACGACTGGCGCGGCGTCATGGCTGCGAATGTCGACGCCAACTGGCGGCTCATCCGCGATCTCGGACCGTTATTGCAACGCTCGGATGCGCCGCGCGCCGTATTCCTGACATCGGGTTCGGGCAGCCGGCTGGCACCGGGGCGTGGCGCCTATGCGATTTCCAAGGCCGCGCTCGACGCCATCGTGCGCACATGGGCTGCGGAAGCCGAAGGCACGAGCCTGCGTGTCATGCTGGTTAATCCCGGACCGACCCGCACCGACATGCGCGCTTCGATCAAACCGGACGAAGATCCGATGACGCTGCCGGCGCCCGCAGAGCTTGCGCCGAAAATTGCAGCCATGTGTTCGCCGGATTGGCGGGAGAACGGGCTGTTCTATGATTTTCCGCGCGATGCCTTGTTGCGCTATCGCGAACCGGCATGAATCTTCAGCTTGTCCCGGTTCAGTTTTAAGTCTCAAATGAAGAAAAGACGGGAGGACATCATGCGCGCAATTCTCTGGTCGCTCGTTGCCATGACGAGCGCCGCGACAGCGCAGGCGCAAACGCCGGAAGAGTTTTACAAGGGCAAGACCGTCGAAATCTATGTGGGGACATCGCCGGGCGGCGGCTACGATCTCTATGGCCGTCTGGTCGGACGTCATATCGGCGCGCATATTCCCGGCAAGCCAACTGTTATCGTGAGAAACATGCCCGGCGCGGGCCATCTCAAGATGGCGAACTATGTCTTTAACGCAGCGCCGCGCAGCGGGACGGTGCTCGCGACAGCGCCGCAGGCGATCGCCATCGAACAGGCGATGAAGACCGAAGGCATCCAATACGACGCCAGCAAGTTCACATGGATCGGGCGCGTCGCGCCGGTCGTCGAAGTCACCTACACATGGCACGAGTCGCCAACCAAAACGCTCGAGGATGCGCGCAAGCGCGTCACTGTCATGGGCGGATCGGGCGCGGCCTCGCCGACGGTCTTTTATCTGAAAGCGCTCAATCAGCTCGCGGGCACGAAATTCAACGTCATTCCCTCCTACCCCAGCAATGCCGAGACGAATCTCGCCATGCAGCGCGGCGAGGTCGAAGGCGGCAGCAAGGCCTGGGCGTCGATGAAGGTCGATAATGCGGACTGGCTGCGCGACAAGAAGGTCAACATTCTCGTCCAATATGCCGATGCCCGTGCGCACGATCTGCCCGATGTCCCGCTGATGATGGAACTCGGCCGCGACGAGAACGAGAGGCGCGCGCTCAAACTCTTCGCCATGGGCAATGCGATGGGCCGCTCCATCATGGCGACGCCCGAAATTCCGGCAGATCGCGTAGCCGCGCTGCGCAAGGCGTTCATGGACATGATGAACGATCCCGAACTCATCCGCTTCGTGCGCGACAAGAACATCGATTTCGGTCCGGCGCTCGATGGTGCAGGCTTGCAGAAGCTCGTCGAGGAAACCCTGGCGATTCCGCCTGAAGTCGTCGCGCTCGCAAAGAAGGCGCGCGGCGACTGATCAGGCGGGCGAGCGCGACTCGATATATGCGGGTTCGGGAAATCTTTCGGCGCTCCAGCCGCAAGCCCTCAGCAGTGCCCGCATATGCTCCGGCACGGGCGCCGTGACTTTCACGGGGTCGTGGTTCTTCGAGATGGGTACTGCGATGTCGCGCGCCAGCAGTTGCAGGCCGGGGCCGCCCTCGCGCGGGGCGCTGCCGTAGATGGGATCGCCGACGATGGCGTAGCCGGATGTCGCGCAATGGACGCGAAGCTGGTGCGTGCGGCCGGTCAGGGGCTTCAATTCCAGCCAGCAGACCGGCCTGCCTTCGCCGTCCTGCCCGCGGCCCATCACCTTCCATCGCGTCTGTGAGGGCAGTCCCAGCGGATCGTGCTGCATCCACCAGCCGCGAGTCGCATCGCGGCGGCCGAGCGGCATGTCGATGAGGCCCTCGTCTTCTTCCGGACCGCCTTCGACGACCGCCCAGTAGGTTTTGCCGACCTGTCCGTGCTTGAACAACTTGCCCAGCTGTTCCAGCGCCTTGCGATGGCGGCCGAGGACGAGGCAGCCGGACGTTTCCCGGTCGAGCCGATGCGCGAGCGCGGGCACGCGCGGCAGGCCGAAGGCGAGGATGTAGAAATAGTCCTCGAGATTCTCGCCGCCCTTGGGGCCGCGATGCACGGCGATGCCGGCGGGCTTGTCGATGACCAGCATCAGACCGTCGCGGTACAGGAGGCGGCGCAAAATCTCTTCCGGCGTCATGCGATAGAGGCTATCGAGTGTGCGGACTGGCCCGTCAAGCGCGGGCGGCAATCTGGACGGGCGAATGGCCGAAGGCGAAAACAGGAAACCGGGACTTTTGGGGCGTCTTTTCGGGCGCAGCGAGCCTGCGCCTGCCCCGCAAAGCGATGCGGTTTCCCGCGATGGCGACGTTCCGCCGGCCGAAGCTTCACCGAAGCCCGAGCCCAAACGAAGCTGGTGGCAGCGCCTGCGCGAAGGGCTGGCGCGGTCCTCCTCCGCCCTGTCCCAGGGCATCGGCGACATTTTCACCAAGCGCAAGCTTGATGCGTCGACCCTGGAGGAGCTGGAAGACATCCTGATCCAGGCCGATCTCGGCGTTGCCATGGCCTCGCGCATTTCCGAGGCCGTGGGCAAGGGTCGCTACGACAAGGAAATCGCGCCCGAAGAAGTGAAAGAGATTCTCGCCGCCGAAGTCGAAAAGGTGCTGACGCCGGTGGCGATGCCGCTTGTCATCGACGCGACGAAAAAGCCCTTCGTGATCCTCGTGATCGGCGTCAACGGCTCCGGCAAGACGACGACCATCGGCAAGCTCGCGTCGAAACTTCACGGCGACGGCCACAAGATCATGCTGGCCGCAGGCGACACGTTCCGCGCCGCGGCCATCGAGCAGTTGCGGATCTGGGGCGAGCGCACCAACGCGCCTGTCATAGCGCGCGAACAGGGATCGGATGCCGCCAGCCTCGGCTTCGAGGCCATCGAGGCCGCGCAGAAGGAAGGCGCGGATGTCCTCATCATGGACACGGCCGGCCGGCTGCAGAATCGCGCCGAACTGATGGCGGAACTCGAAAAGGTCGTGCGCGTGATGAAGAAGGTCGACGCCGCCGCGCCGCATGCCGTGCTGCTGGTGCTCGATGCGACGGTCGGCCAGAACGCGCTCAACCAGGTCGAGATTTTCGCGCGCACGGCCGGCGTCACCGGTCTCGTGATGACTAAACTCGACGGAACCGCGCGCGGCGGCATCCTGGTCGCCATAGCCGAAAAATTCGCCCTGCCCGTGCATTTCATCGGCGTCGGAGAAGGCGTCGACGATCTCGAGCCGTTCGAAGCGCGCGATTTCGCACATGCAATTGCCGGAATCGCGCGGTAGGCGGATACTGGACAGCGCGCCCTTTTTCCCTCGCGCTTCGAGACGGCCCGCGTTGCGGGCCTCCTCAGCATGAGGGAAAAAGGGCGCGATCATCGCCTCATCCTGAGGAGCGGCCGAAGGCCGCGTCTCGAAGGACGAGGCGACTAACCGGATGTTATGTTGATGGATGCAAGAGTCGAAGAAAGCCCGCGTTCAGCCGCCCGCCCCAAGGTGAATCCGCTGTTGAAGCTGGTGCTGGAAATGGGGCCGCTGGTTGCCTTCTTCATCACCAATTCGAAGTTCGGCATATTCCCGGCGACCGCCGTGCTGATGGTCTGCGTCGTCGCGGCGCTGATCGCCTCATATGTGCTGACCAAGCACTGGCCGGTCATGCCGGTGGTCACCTGCGTCGCGGTAATCTTCTTCGGCGCGCTGACGTTCTTCTTTCACGACGAACTCTTCATCAAGCTGAAGCCGACCATCGTGAACGCCATCTTCGGCGCGGCTCTGCTCGGTGCGCTCGCCTATAACAAGTTGCTGCTGCCCGTGGTGCTCGACAGCGTGATGTCGCTGACGGAAGAAGGCTGGCGCAAGCTGACCGTGCGCTGGGGGCTGTTCTTCTTTGCGCTCGCCATTCTCAACGAAATCGTCTGGCGCACGCAGACGACGGATTTCTGGGTCAGCTTCAAGACCTTCGGCATCATGCCGCTGACGGTCGTCTTCGCGCTGACGCAGATACCCGTCATCATGAAGCACGAGCTGAAAGAAGAAGAGGCCGGGAAGTCGCCCGAGCATTTTTAGCGAGATGTCATCCCGGCCGAGCGAAGCGAGAGTCGGGATCGCAAAGTAAATGAACTTCGACGCGTTCCCGGATAAAATGCTTCGCTTTTTTTCGGGACGACCTACTCAACTACTTCATCGCCTTTTCGATTTCTGGAATCAGCATATTCTTCAGCGCCTGTTCGGAAATCGGTCCTATAAACTTGTAGGCGATGGTTCCATCGGCCTTGATCACAAACGTTTCCGGCACGCCGTAAACGCCGAAGTCGATGCCCGTGCGGCCCGAGCGATCCGCGCCGATCAGCGCATAGGGATTGCCGAGATCGGCGAGAAATTTTTTCGCGTTGGCCGGAATGTCCTTGTAATTCAGGCCGGCGATGCGCAGTCCCTTCGCCTTGAGCGTTTCGTCCTTAGCTAGCGCCATCAGTTGTGGATGCTCGTCTCGGCAGGGCCCGCACCAGCTCGCGAAAATATTGATGACGGTGACGCCGCTTTTCCGGAGGTCGGCATCGGCGAAGCCCGGCTGCGTCATGCCTTCCAGCGGCGGCAGGTTGAAGGCCGGCACGGACCGTCCGATCAACGCAGAAGGCACGCGCGAGGAATCCGTGCCGAGTCGCGAGAGAAACAGACCGGCCAGCGCGAGGAAGATCGCGAGCGGGATCAGCGCAAACATAAAGCGCCGCGCGTTGCCGGACGTTTGTTGGGTTGTCGGATCGCTCATGCGTCTTCCGCCTCGGCGCCGCGCGGGGGAAATTTTTGCAGCGCCCGGCGCAGCGCGAAATAGTCGCTCGTGATCGCGCCGATCATGCCGAGCAGAACCAGGGCAGTGACGGCATAGGCCGCGAGAATGAAAGCGCCGTGCGTGGTCAACGCGCGTCCTCCTGCGCCGCGAGAATCGACAGGCGTCGCAACCGGCGGCGCAGGATTTCATTGCGCGTCGACATCATGTGCAGCGTGAAAAAGAGAATCGTGAAGCCGAGCGCCATCACCAGAAGCGGCCACAGCATGGAGGGATGGATCGTCGGCCCGCCGAGCCGGAAAACGGAAGCAGGCTGATGCAGCGTCGACCACCAGTCGACCGAGAATTTGATGATCGGCAGGTTGACCGCGCCGACGAGGGTGAGGATCGCCGCAGCGCGCGCCGCCTTCGGCGGCTCCTCGATGGTCTGCCACAGCGCAATCAGGCCGAGGTAGATGATGAAGAGTACGAGCACCGAGGTGAGCCGCGCGTCCCATACCCACCACGTTCCCCACATGGGCTTGCCCCAGAGCGAGCCGGTGACGAGGCAGATGAAGGTGAAAGCTGCGCCAAGGGGCGCGGCGGCCTTTTGGGCCGCGTCTGCGAGCGGATGCCGCCAGACCAGCGTGCCCAGCGCCGACAGGCACATCACGCCATAGCAGAACATCGACAGCCAGGCGGCGGGAACGTGGATATACATGATGCGCACGGTCTCGCCCTGCTGATAATCGGCGGGCGAAGAAAAGAACGCCCCCCACAGGCCGAAAGCCAGCAGCGCGACCGCGAGCGCCCCCGTCCAGGGGATCAGCGCATTGGCGAGGCGCAGGAAATTGGCGGGATTGGCGTATTTCCACATGGGCGCAGATGTATTGCCCGGCCGGGCCAAAGGCAATTGTCCGAGCGCAAGAGGGCGGCAGCATCCGATCACGCTTATGTGGACTCGGTGGATTTGAGGTCGCGGCAGCATTCCGGTAAGCCGGTTGTGGTCTCCTGAAACCGGTTTTTCGTTCTACGGCTTCTCCATGCGTTTTGTCTGGCTGTTTGTGGCTCTTGCCCTTGGCGGTTGCAACGCCGCCAACCAATCCTCGCTCGTCACCCCGACGATCGCCGAGGTGCAACAGGCCGCCACCTCGCCCTGGGTGTCCAGGACGCTGGAAACCGACGTTGTCAGGCGTTTCGGCGGGGCCTACAGCCATCCGCCAGCCGAAGCCATGCTGCAGGAAACATTGCAGGATCTGACGCGGGCTTCGGGGATCGAGGGCCTGCCGCAGCGGGTGATCCTGCTGGATTCGGCGATCTACAACGCCGCCGCTCTCCCAAATGGCCAGCTTTTCGTGACGCGCGGCATGCTGGCGCTGGCCAACGACAGGTCGGAAATCGCGGCGGCGCTGGCGCATGAGCTTGGCCACGTCATCGCCCGCCATTCGGCCCAGCGGGTGGTGGCCCGGGCGCAAGCGCAGGCCGATGCGCAGAACGTGGCACGCACCTTTGGCGATCCCGAAATCACGCGTGCGACGGTCTCGGCCTATCAGCAATCGCTGGCGGCGTTCTCCCGCGAGAAGGAAATAGAGGCCGACCGCATCGCGGTCGATCTCCTGCGCAAGGCGGGCTACGACACGGTCGGCGCCCTGCGCATGATGCAGTCGCTCGATCGCATGAACGCTTTTTACGCCAACCTCGCCCGCGTGCAGCGCGCACCTTCCTCGCCGCTGGCGAGCCATCCCACCACAACCGAGCGCGTCGAGGCGACGCGGAAACTCGTTGCTGCGGCGAGCGGCGGGCGCACCGACCGCGAGCGCTACCTCGCCAGCATTTCCGGCATTGCTTTTGGCGAAACAGGGCGCGGCGGTTTCGTGCGCGGGCGCTCCTTCCTGCACCGCGGTCTCGATATCGCGATCACCATGCCTCAGGGCTATGTGGTGCGCGGTTATGCGGACGCCGTCGGCGCGGTGAAGCAGGGCGGCAAGAGCGTGATGATCTTCCGGCGCATGGCCGATGGCGTCGCGGGCGATCCCGAGGCGGCGCTGCGTCTGCTGTTATCGCGCGCCAACGTGCCGGTGACCATTACGCCGCTCGGTGGATCGCAGCGCGGCGCAATGGCGGCTATCGATACGCGCACAGGCAAGTCGCGGCTGGCGGTCGTCGTGGTCGGCGCCCGCGTCTACCGGCTTTTCATGACGTCCTCCGCGCCCGACGGCGCATTCGACCGCGATTTTTCAGAAACGATAGCCACGTTGCGCAATCTCGGCCCGCAGGACGAGCGCGTCGCGCGCCAGCAGGCGGTGCGGATCGTACGCGCCGAGGGACCGGGCGCGCTGGCGCGGCTCGCGGCGCAGAGCGGCGATCCCGATCACGGGCTGCAATTGCTGCTCGCGCTGAACGGCCTGCGTAGTGCGGCGGACCTGCGTCCGGGAGCGCAGATCAAGGCGCTGGAACTGGGCGACGCGCCCATTGCAAACGCCACGGCGCAACCTGTGACCGCTCAGGGCAGCTAGCTGCTATTCGAGTGTCGGGCCGAAACGCTTCTTGACGATATCGCCCCATTGCTTGCGTTCCGCCGCGAAGAATTTCGTGGCATCCGCCGGCGAAAGGCTGTCGACATTGATGCCGAGCTGCGCGATGCGCGCCGCCACTTCCGGTGTTTTCAGGACAGCGTCCACATCCCTGTAGATTCTTTCGGACAGCGCTGGCGGCAAAGCCGGCGGGCCGACCAGCCCGAACCATGTCAGCGCATACATGCCCTCCACGCCCCCTTCGTCCATCGTCGGGACATTGGGCAGGATGCTCGCGCGTGTCTTCGCTGTTGTCGCGATGGCTTTGACCTTGTCGCCCTCGATCATCGCTTTCGCCGTCGTCACGATGTCGAAAACCATGTCGACATGGCCATTCATCACATCGATAAGAGCAGGCGCCGCGCCACGGTAAGGCACGTGGACCATTTGTACGCCCGTGAGGATTTCCAGTTGCAGCGCGGCCAGATGCGCCGTCGAACCTACGCTCGATGAGGCATAGGTGACTTTGCCCGGGTTTGCCCTGGCGTAGTTGACCAATTCCCGCGCGGATGCCGCGGGAAAGTTGGGCCGCGTCACGAGTACGTAGGGCACGCTGCCGACCATCGAGATCGACGCAAAGGTCGCCGGATCGTAGCCGGGATTTTTGTAGATGAAGGGATTGATCACGAGCGGCGGCGCTGGAACGAAGAGCAGCGTATGCCCGTCAGGCGTCGCCCGCGCAATGGTTTGTCCGCCGATATTGCCGCCTGCGCCGGACATGTTGTCGACCACGACGGACTGGCCCCATTTCCGCGACAGGTGCTCCGCGATGAGCCGGGCCAGCACATCGGTACCCGAACCCGCCGGGAACGGCATGATCATGCGCACCGAGCGCGTCGGATAGTTGTCTTGCGCCTGCAGGGATGCAGCGGGGAAAAGAAATGCAATCAGGCAGGCGCAAAGCGATACGAGTAATTTCATTCTTGCCTCCCATCGGCGCTTTGATTTTTGGCTGAGCCGCATCGCGCCGTGTTTGGCTGCATGTTGCCCTTCCGCCCGGAAGTCGGCAAGCGCTTGTGAAAACTCAGTCCCCCATGCCGCGCAGCGCCGCCGCCGCCGCAAAGGGGGCGAGCGCCATCGCGGCCAGCGACAGGCCTGCGAGGACCAGAAGCGGCGTCGCGAAGGGGATCGTACCGCCGCTGGCGGCAGACGCTGCGGAAACGCCGAATATCAGCACCGGAATGGCCATCGGCAGGATCAGGATGGCACTCAGGAGTCCGCCGCGACGCATCGAGGCTGTCAACGCTGCGCCGATCGCGCCGAGAAACGTCAGGGCCGGCGTGCCCACGAGAAGAGTCGCCGTCGTGCCGGCGAGCGCTGTCGCATCCATCGCCAGCATCAGGCCGAAGAAAGGCGCGGCGACAACGAGCGGCAGGCAGGTCGCGATCCAGTGAGCGATGCATTTTATGGCGACGATTAATTCGAGGGGCGCATCGGACAGGCGCAACAGGTCAAGCGATCCATCCTCGTGATCGGATTGAAACAGCCGGTCCTGCCCGAGCAGTGTCGCGAGCAAGGCTGCGATCCAGAGGATTGCCGGCCCGATGCGCGAGAGCAAGTTCAGATCGGGCCCGATCGCGAAAGGCACGATTGTTACGAGGATCAGAAAGAACACGACGCCGATCGCCGCGCCGCCGCCGATGCGCCGGGCCAGCCGCAATTCGCGCAAAAGAAGCGCTGCGAGCGGAGATTTCACGCCGTCGCTCCCCGTGCGCGCTGCGCCTCGATCCGCAATTCGCGCGCGCCTTCAAGCCCGAGCGGGGAATGGGTCGCGGCGACGACGATGCCACCGTTGTCGAGATGGGCGCGCATGATACCGGCGAAGCGCTGTTGCGCCGCCACGTCGAGCGCCGTGGTCGGCTCGTCCAGAAGCCACAGGGGCCGGCGCGCCACAAGAAGCCGCGCGAGCGCGACGCGTCGCTTTTGACCTGCGGAAAGATAGCCCGCGGGAAAATCCGCAACGTGAGGCAGATCGACGGCGGCCAGCGCCGCTTCGGCGCTTGAACCCTGCCGCCCGAGCATGGCGGCCCAGAAATCGAGATTTTCCCGTACCGTCAGCCCGCTTTTCATGCCGTCGGCATGGCCGAGATAATGGGCAAAGAGGCCGGGCGGATCACCCACTTCGATCCCGTCACCGCTCACCCGAATGGTTCCCGCCAATGAGGGGAGCAGGCCGGCGAGGGTGCGCAACAGGGTCGATTTACCCGCGCCGTTCGAACCGGTGACAACCAGCGCTTCCCCGCCGGCAAGCGAAAACGACAGATCCGCCGTCAACGCGCGCCCGCTGCGGCCGATGGCCAGATTTTCGGCAGCAAGCCGAAAATCCCGCCAGCCTTCGAAGGTAGAATGAAGCGACATGATCTTCGTGTAGCCCTTGCCGCGAAAATTATCTATAAGCCGCGCGGTTTCTGCTATCGGACCAATATCCCGAGGCCAATCAGACAGGACGCAGCCGATGTCGCTCGACAGTTTCAAATGCCGCAAAAAACTCACCGTAGGTTCCAAGACCTATCATTACTTCTCGCTGAAGACGGCGGAGAAGAACGGTCTCAAGGGCATTTCGCAACTGCCGTTTTCGATGAAGGTGCTGCTCGAAAACCTCCTGCGTTTCGAGGACGGCCGTTCGGTCAAGAAGGAAGACATCGTCGCCTGCGCCGAATGGCTGAAGAACAAGGGCAAAACGGAAGTCGAAATTGCCTTCCGTCCGGCGCGCGTCCTCATGCAGGATTTTACGGGCGTTCCGGCTGTCGTCGATCTCGCGGCCATGCGTAACGCAATGCAGTCGCTCGGCGGCGACGTGAAGAAGATCAATCCGCTCGTCCCCGTCGATCTTGTCATCGACCATTCCGTCATCGTCGACGAATTCGGCAATGCGAAGGCGTTCAAGAAGAATGTCGATCTCGAATATTCGCGCAACGGCGAGCGCTACACCTTCCTGAAATGGGGCCAGGGCGCGTTCGACAATTTCCGCGTCGTGCCGCCGGGCACCGGCATCTGCCACCAGGTGAATCTCGAATATCTCGCGCAGACGGTCTGGACGCGCAAAGAGAAATACGCGCCCAAGAAGGGCAAGGCCGAGACTGTCGAAGTCGCCTATCCCGACTCGCTCGTCGGCACCGACTCGCACACGACCATGGTGAACGGTCTCTCCGTTCTCGGCTGGGGCGTCGGCGGCATCGAGGCGGAAGCCTGCATGCTCGGACAGCCGCTGTCGATGCTGCTGCCTGAGGTGATCGGCTTCAACCTCACCGGCAAGCTGAAGGAAGGCGTTACCGCCACCGACCTCGTGCTGACCGTCACGCAGATGCTGCGCAAGAAGGGCGTCGTCGGCAAGTTCGTCGAATTCTATGGCTCGGGTCTCGACTCGCTGACGCTGGCCGACCGCGCGACCATCGGCAATATGGCGCCGGAATATGGAGCGACCTGCGGCTTCTTCCCGGTGGATGGCGAAACCATCGATTATCTCAAGACGTCTTCGCGTACGCCGGGCCGCATCGCGCTCGTCGAGAAATATGCCAAGGCGCAGGGCCTCTTCCGCACGCGCACGACGCCCGATCCGGTGTTCACGGACTCGATGGATCTCGATCTCGGCACCGTCGTTCCCTCGATGGCAGGCCCGAAGCGTCCGGAAGGCCGTATTCCCCTGGAAGGCGTCGCCACCGGCTTCTCGGCCGCCATGGCCAGCGAGTACAAGAAGGCCGACGACATGGACCTGCGCTACAAGGTCGACGGCAAGAACTACGATCTTGGCCACGGCGACGTGGTGATCGCGGCCATCACCTCCTGCACCAATACGTCGAACCCGAGCGTGCTGATCGGCGCGGGCCTTCTGGCGCGTAATGCTGTCGCGAAAGGTCTGACCGTAAAGCCGTGGGTGAAGACATCGCTCGCGCCGGGCTCGCAGGTGGTCGGCGAATATCTCGCTTCGTCCGGCCTGCAGAAGGATCTCGACAAGCTCGGCTTCAACCTGATCGGCTATGGCTGCACGACCTGCATCGGCAATTCCGGTCCGCTGGCCGAGGAAATTTCCGAGTCGATCAACAAGAACGGCATCGTTGCGGCCGCAGTGCTTTCTGGCAACCGCAACTTCGAGGGTCGTGTCAGCGCCGACGTGCAGGCGAACTATCTAGCCTCGCCGCCGCTCGTCGTCGCGCACGCCATCGCCGGCACGGTGACCAGGGATCTGACCAAGGAGCCGCTCGGCAAGGACAAGAAGGGCAACCCGGTTTTCCTGAAGGACATCTGGCCGACCTCGAAGGAGATCGACACTTTCATCCGCAAATACGTGACGAAAAAAGTGTTCAAGTCGCGCTATGCCGACGTGTTCAAGGGCGACACGAACTGGCGCAAGGTGAAGGTCCCCACCGGCGAAACCTACAAGTGGGACATGTCCTCGACCTATGTGCAGAATCCGCCGTATTTCGAAGGCATGACGATGACGCCCGACAAGATCGTGGACGTCAACGATGCGCGTATCCTGTCGCTGTTCGGCGACAAGATCACGACCGACCACATTTCGCCGGCCGGGTCGATCAAGTTTGCCTCGCCTGCCGGCAAGTGGCTGTCCGAGCGCCAGGTGCGCGAGCAGGACTTCAACCAGTACGGCACGCGCCGCGGCAACCATGAAGTGATGATGCGCGGCACGTTCGCCAACATCCGCATCAAGAACTTCATGAACAAGGACAAGGACGGCAATGTCCTCGAAGGCGGCATGACCACGCATCATCCCTCGGGTGAGCGCATGTCGATCTACGATGCTGCCATGAAATATGCGGCGGAGAATGTGCCGCTCGTCATCTTCGCGGGCGAGGAATACGGCAACGGCTCCTCGCGCGACTGGGCGGCGAAGGGCACGCGCCTCCTCGGTGTTCGCGCCGTGATTGCGCAGAGCTACGAGCGCATCCATCGCTCCAATCTCGTGGGCATGGGCGTGCTGCCGCTGACCTTCGAGAAGGGCATGTCGTGGCAATCGCTCGGCCTAGATGGCAGCGAACTGGTCACGATCAGCGGCCTGACCGAGATCAAGCCGCGCCAGCAGATGGAAGCGACGATCAGGATGAAGGACGGCAAGAACAAGAAGATCGCGCTCGACTGCCGCATTCTCACGCTCGACGAGCTGGAATACTACAAGCACGGCGGCATCATGCCTTACGTCATCCGCCAGCTCGCGGCGGCGTAAGCATTGCGACGCGCTGAATAATGCCGGGCGCGCCTTCGGGCGCGCCCTTTTGTTGCCGGCATTGAATTTCCACGCCGATATTTCACCGCAATCTCTGCCGAAGATCGCATCGCATTCACCGGAGCCGCGATGGGACGCCTTGTTTTCTCCTGCCTTGCAGCCCTAAGTCTCGCCGGCCCGGCGCTCGCGCAGCAATCGGCGCAGCAACCCTATGCGCCAGTGCGCGTGAGCATTGGCGATCTCGGCATCCGCGATCCATCCTTCGTCGCCTTTCGCGACCGCATGCGGGAAATTATCCGCTCGCGCGACAGGGCCAGATGGCGAGGGGCCGTTTCGCCGCAATTCCGCTTTCTGAAGGATCTCGGCGGCGGTTTCGACAAGCGCAAGAGCGCCGTACAAAACGCCGAATACGCCATGCGTTTCGATTCCGTCGGCGAAGACGGAAAGCCCGATCGCAACGCCGGATGGAAAACACTGGAAGCTTTTTTCGCACGTCCATTCGGCCATAGCGACATTGCGCAACGCAGCCTCTGCGCGCCAGCGCGTCCGCGCTACAACGAAAAGGCGTTCGAGGCCCTTCTCAAGCGGACGGACACGAGCGCGCTCGGCGATTGGGAAGCCATCGGGCCGAATGTGAATGTCCACGCCGCGCCGCGTCACACGTCGCCGGTGATCGAACAGACGGGATTGATCTTCATTCGCACGGAGCACCGGCAAAGCGATGGCGCGCTCCGCGGCTGGAAACGCGTCGTCACGCCATCGGGCAAGCCCGGCTTCATACGCGAGGATTCGATCTCCTCGATTTTCGAAGCACAACTCTGCGCCGCGAAGAACAATCGCGGCGAATGGCGCATCGTCTACTGGGTCGGCGGCGGCGACTGAACGGATGCCGTTGCGAAGTCTAAGGATTCGCCTTCATCCACGCGTGCATGTCCTGCAGGGCTGCGAGAATCTCGAACTGCGGTTCGTAGCCGATGATGTTCTTCGCATTCGTCGGATCGCTGCGCCGGCGCATGTTCGGCAAGGAAATCGCCGTACCCTTGGGCGTGTCGATGCGAATGTTTGCGCCGGGCACGACCTTGCGCAAGGCGTCTGCGAATTCGTCCGGCGCCGTCGGCTGGCTCATGGTGACGTTGAAGACGCCGTTGCCGAGTTCTTTCGCTTTCAGCGCCAGCACCGTGCCGCGGCCCGCATCCTTCGAATAGACCCATTCCATCGTGCCGGCAGGCACAACCGCCTCGCGTCCCACCATCGCGTTGCGCAAGGCTTCGCGCACCACATTCGAGGGACCGCCGCCGCCCGCGCCACTCCACGGCCCGAAGACGGCGCCGTAGCGCATGCCCGCAAATTCGACATTGCACCACTTCGAATAGTTGAGGCCGAGACTTTCGATGGCCTGCTTGGTGGCGGAATAGAACGTCGTGGGGCGAGGATAGGCTTCCTCGTTCATCGGTTCGGTTTCGCCACCGCCGCCGGCAAGATAGTGATTGAGAACGTTGGAACTGGAGACGACGACGCGCTTGACGCCTGTGACGCGTGCAGCCTCCAGCACGTTCACCGTGCCCATGATGTTCAGGTTGATGGCGGCATAGGGATCGGTCTGTGCTCCGAGCGTCAACATGGGATTGGCGGCGGTGTGGACGATGCCGGTAATGCCGTGATCGTTGATCGCCTTGACGATGGAGAGCGGGCGCAGGATATCGCCTGAAATCATCGTCACCTGATCGAGCGAAACGATTTCGCCGATGGATTTTGTCTGCGCGGAAAAATCCATCAGCACGGGCTTTTCGCCCTCGCTCACAAGAATGCGCGCCACTTGCGAGCCGACAAGGCCCGCGCCGATGACGAGTGTGGTCATTGTTTCCTCCCGTTTCTTTTCAAAGTTCCATCGTACTTTGCGCGAAGACTTCTTCAAGTTCTACCACGCGCGGCGTCAGTCCCTGTTCGAGCGAATATTGCGCAGCGGTCTCAAGCACCTTCCGGTTGGCGACAATGCCGTGATGCACGAGTTGCGTGCGCAGGGACTTGCGCGCAGAGGAGGGCAACAATCCCGCGTCGATGTGATATTCGATATGCTGCATCCGCTCGGCTTCGCAGATGGCGTTGGCGTCATTGAACGCTTTGAGGATGTTGATCATTAGCCACGGATGCTTTTCCGCGAGTTCGCGGCGGATGACCATGCCGTGATTGATCGGCAATATGCCTGTTTTGCCGAAGTAACGCGCGCCCTCGGCCGCGACATCAGGGAATAGCGTCTTGATGTCAGGGTGTTCCGTCAGATTCATGCGCGAACGGTTCACGAGATTGACGTGACCGCGATAGTGGATGGCCGCGTCGAGTTCGCCCGACAGCATCATCGATGCGACGCTCTTATCCTCGGGGATCTGGTGCACAATCACGCCGGGCGGCGGCACGAAGCCCGTCGCGCCGCCGTGGCTCTTTTCCGGCGTCCGCTCCATGAAGAATTCCATGTCCTGCGAGCGCACGCCCCATTCATGCTCCAGCGCGCCGCGCGTCCAGAGCGCGCCGGTCTGCTGATATTCGGTGACGCCGACACGCTTGCCCTTGAGGTCTTCGGGCCTTTCGATGCCTGAAGCCTTGCGCACCAGAATATGCGAGTGGAAGAAACGCCGCGTCGTGAATACGGGCAGACCGACGAAGCGGTCGTCGCCGCGCGCCTGTGCGATCATCAGCGAAGAGAAAGACATTTCGGCGACGTCGAAGTCAGCATAGTGCAATTGCCGCCAGAAGATGTCGCCGGGATTGCCTGCGCTCGGAATGAGATCGATGCCTTCGGCCTGCACCCGCCCGTCGAGAATGGGTCGCGTCCGAGGATTTTCGGCAAAGCAGATGCTGACTTCGATCTTCCTGCGCACATGATCCTCCCGCTCTTCTTGTCATGAATCTGTCGTAAACGTCACAATTAGATCAGCGCGCCATTAGAAGGAATCGTCTAATGGCGCATAAGATGATCGATTCCAGATATTTATAGCATCGCTTTGCCGAAAAACCTGAAACCACTTTTTCGCGCGATGCTATAACGAAAACAACAGCCACGCTATTTGTCCGTTACACCTTGACGCGGCGGTAGGCGATAGCCGACGCTGTCTTCGGTAGATGCGGAGCCGGGCGTGAGTTCAGTTGAAGGCGATATAGAACAGATCGGCGCGGGAGCACCCTCGCCGGAAGGCGGGTTACCGCCGCTCGCCGGGCTCGAATGCGAGGTCAAGCTCGAAGGCGCGCCCGCGGCTCTGGACGCCGCATTCGCGTCGATCGAAGCGGAAAAAAGCAGCCAACGCACCTTGTTGTCGATTTATTTCGACACCCCAGGCGGCGCCCTATGGGGGCAACGGCGCAGCCTGCGCATTCGCAAGTCGCAGGGCAAATATCTGCAAACCCTGAAATGGGACGACGAAAGCCTCGATCAGCCGGACACGCGGCGCGAGATTGAAGTGCGCTGCAAGGCCAGCGAGCCGGAGCCTGCGCTTTTCGGCCCGGACATTGCGGCGCAGATCGAAGACATGACTGCCGGAGCGCCGCTCGTCGCCAGATTCAGCGCTCAATTCCGTCGTAAAATTGCACTGGCCAAATGCGGCGTCAGCATCATCGAAGCGGCGATCGATATTGGCCAAATCATCGATGGGGATCGTCAATTGCCTGTTCGCGAAATCGAACTTGAATTGAAAGAGGGCGAACCCGCCGATCTCTATCAATTCGCAGAACAGCTTTCCGCAGCCTACAATCTGCGGCTCGGCGTGCTCACGAAATCGCAGCGGGGATTCCTGCTCGCGGCGAACGAAATGGCTGGCGTACGCAAAGCGAAATCGCCGCATATTTCCGCCGATACGCGTCTCGACGATCTCGTCGGCGCCGCGATCACGGAATGCATCGACCACTTCGTCGGCAATTGGCCGCCGCTTCTGCAATCGGACAATCGGGATGCGATTCATCAGTTGCGGGTGAGCATGCGAAGGCTCCGCTCGCTGCTCGCTGTCTTTCACAAGGAGATTCCGGCTCCGGCCTTTTTCGGCTTTCGCAAGGAGGCGCGCGACATCGCTTCTGCGCTCGGCATGGCGCGCGATACCGATGTTTTCTCTTCCACGGTCGAGAAAGGTCCGTTCGCCGCAGTCGAAACGGATGGCTCGATCGAAGCCTTGCGCGCGGCCATCGAGGAGCGGCGCGAGGAAGGCTACGGACAGGCGCATGCCATGCTGGCTGCGCCGCAGACGACGCGATTCGTGCTGGAAATGCGCGGCTTCGCGGCCCGACGGGGATGGCGCGAGGGTCTCGATGCGGAACATCTCATCGCGCTCGGAGAGCCTGCCGCGCGATTTGCCAGGCGCACCCTCGACAGGCTGGATCGCAAGGCGCGAAAACTCGGACGCGACATCGAGGCCGCCGAGCCTGAAGACGTGCATAAACTGCGCATCGTTCTCAAAAACATTCGATATTGCGCCGAAATGTTCGGCCCGCTGTTCGACGAACGGCAGTCCGTGCGCAAATATCTCAAGAGCGGGGCGCATCTGCAGGATGTGCTGGGCGTGCATAACGACATGGCCGTATCGAAAGAAATCGTAGGCGATCTCGAAAGGCGCAGCGGCGCTTCCTGCGCTCGCGCTGCGGGGCTCGTCACCGGCTGGACGGCGCGCGGGCTGCAACATTCCGGCGAAAGCCTGAAGGACGACTTTCGCGATTTCAAAAAGGCCGAGCGATTCTGGCGCTAGGATTGCGCCTGTATTCTTCAAGTCTTGCTTGCGTTGTTAGCGCCCTGTATCCAGCCGGGGATGACGGGCGGAAACATGCAAATTCCCACTGAAACAGATGTTCTGATCTCGGGCCTTGGGCCCTGCGGCCTCATGCTCGCGAACGAACTCGGCAAGCGTGGCGTGCGCGCGGTTCTGGTCGATCCCAAGGCGACGACGGCGTTCAATCCGCAGGCCAATGCGACGCAGGCGCGCTCGATGGAGCATTATCGTCGGCACGGTTTCGCCGACGAGATCCGCGCAATCGGCCTGCCGCCGGATTTTCCGACCGATATCGCCTATTTCACGCGCATGGCGAAATACGAGCTGGCGCGATTCCAGCTTCCGGCGGCGAAGGACGCCAAGGCGATCATCAAGGGTATGTCCGGCTCGTGGAGCGCTGCGGAATTGCCGCATCGCATTTCGCAAAAATATGTCGAGCAGGTGTTGCTGAAACATGCGCGCAAGTATGAGAGCAACACGATCTGCTTCAACACGCGGCTCACGGGTTTTCGCGATCTTGGAACGCATATCGAAGCGCAAGTGGAACCCGTGGCAGGCGGCGCGCCTGCGACCGTGCGTGCGAAATATCTCGTCGGCGCCGATGGCGCGCGTTCGCTCGTGCGCAAGGAATTGGGATTTTCGCTCGAAGGCGAAGGCAGCCGCCAGCGCGAGTTCATGGGCGGGCGCATGTACGCCATCTATCTGCGCTGCCTCGGCTATTACGAGGCAATGCCGCATGCGCCGGCGTGGATGAATGTCACGGTCAATCCGGATGTGCGCGCTTTCATGACAGCCATCGACGGCAAGTCGGAATTCGCGTTTCATTTCCAGTTGAAACCGGGCGTCGACGAAGAGACGATCGGCGAAGATGAAGCGCGGCGCTTTGTTTACGACGGCTGGGGCAAGGAAGTGCCCATCGAGATTTTGTCTCGCACCGGCTGGCACGCCGGCTATACGCTTGTCGCCAATCGCATGCAGAAGGGGCGCGTGTTCATTGGCGGCGATGCAGCGCATCTTTTCACGCCTGCCGGCGGCATGGGTTACAACACGGCCATCGAAGACGCCGTCAATCTCGGCTGGAAATTGGCGGCCGTCGTGAAAGGTCAAGCGGGCGAAGCGCTGCTCGACTCCTACGAAGCAGAACGCCGCGCCGTCGCCGTGCGCAACACCGGCTTTGCGCGCGCTTTCGCCGACTCGCTGGGCAATTTCGTGGCGACGCCGGCCCTTGAGGGAAACACGCCGGAAGGCGAAGAAGCGCGCCGCATCGCCGGCGAATATTACAACAAGCATGCACGCGCCGAATTCAACATACCCGGCTTCACGCTCGGCGCGCGCTACGACGGGTCGCCGGTCATCGCAGGCGATGGTACGCCGCCGCCGCCGGACGGACCGAACATCTATCATCCCACTGCTTGCCCCGGAGGCCGTGCGCCGCACATGTGGCTCGAGGACGGGCGTTCGCTCTACGATGGCTTCGGCTTCGAATGGACTTTGCTGCGCATGAGCGCGAATGCGCAGACGGATACCATCGTCGCATCGGCGCGCGCCATGGGCATGCCACTTACGGTACTCGACCTTCACGACAGGGACTTGCGCGATCTCTACGAAGCGGATGCCGCCCTCATCCGGCCCGATCAGGTCGTCGCCTGGCGCGGCAGCGGAGCGTCCGCTAATGCAGAGCAGCTGATTGCAAAGGTCACGGGCCACGCCGCCTCCCCACAATAAGGCACAGTACAAGCTTCCAATACCCTGGGCGGGCGTATTTGGAGGGGATTGACGGGAGTCAACGCAAGCAGGTCCAGATTGGCGCTATATCTCGCGCCAATCTGGAATTGCGCCGATGGAACCGCAGAAGAAGCCGGAGATCGAAGCGCTGCTCGGTGTCCGCCAGTCATGGCTGCAGCGCATGGTCAATCTGCGCAACCTTTTGGTGCTGTGCATTCTTGGCGCCGCGGCTTATGGCGTGTGGCGCTACCAAGCCGCGAATAACGCGCCGCGCATCGCCTACAGTTTCGTGACGGAGAAAGTCACTCGCGCCGAACTCACGGTCAAGGTGACAGCGACAGGGACGGTGCAGCCAACGAACAAGGTCGATGTATCCAGCGAATTGTCCGGAGTGATCCGTGCCGTTCATGTCGATTTCAACACTTTCGTGCGCAAGGGCGATCTCCTGACCGAACTCGATACGACGAGATTGCAAGCAAGCCTCGAAAGTTCGAAAGCGCGGCTATCAGCGGCGCGTGCTGCCGTGCGCGACGCCATGGTCTCGCAGGAGGAGCGCAAAGCTGTTTACGAACGCAGGAAGTCACTGCAATCGCATAATGCGGCTTCCGCTCAGGATGTGGATACTGCGCGCTCCGCCTACGAGCGCGCTATGGTCGCGATCGATGCTGCGAAGGCGAACGTGGAAATGGCCGAAGCTCAGGTTCGTCTCGATGAAACCAACCTCTCTCGCGCGCGGATCGTTTCTCCGATCGATGGCGTTGTGTTGATGCGCAAGGTTGATCCGGGCCAGACCGTGGCTTCCTCGCTGCAGGCGCCGGTGCTTTTCACCATCGCTGAAGATTTGCGCCGCATGGAGATTCAGGTCGATGTCGATGAAGCCGATGTCGGTCGGGTGAAGGAAGCCCAAAATGCGCTCTTCACCGTCGATGCCTATCCCAACCGAAAGTTCCCCGCGCAGATCAGGATGGTGCGATTCGGCTCGGAGGTTGTACAAGGTGTCGTTACCTATAAGGCCGTTTTGACCACCGATAATGCCGACCTTTCCTTGCGGCCCGGCATGACCGCAACGTCGGAAATAGTTGTCGAGCAAATCAGAAGTGCATTGACCGTTCCCAATCAGGCTCTGCGCTTCCAGATGCCGCAACAGAACAATCAGGCGCAAAGCCAGAGTTGGTTGTCGCGGCTGCTGCCGCGCTCGGGCCCGCCGCAATTTCGCCCGCCGAGCGCTCAAAGATCGACGGCTGCTTCGGGTCGCGTCTTCGTACTTCGCGACAGACAGCCTGTTGCGGTCCGTATCGCAGTTGGGCCGAGCGACGGACAGATGACGCAGATCCTGCGCGGCGAGCTTGCGGAAGGCGACAGCGTCATCATCGACGCGTCGCAAAGGCGGCGGTAACGAAATGGATGGAGCCATTTCCTCCAATCCGCCGCTCATCCGCTTTCGCGGCGTCGAGAAAGTATATGGCGAGGGCGAAGCTGCCGTTCATGCGCTTGCCGGCGTCGATCTCGATATCCATGCGGGCGAGTTCGTTGCAATCATGGGGCCTTCCGGATCCGGTAAATCGACGGCCATGAACATGATGGGCTGCCTCGATACGCCGAGCGCTGGAAGCTACCTGTTTCAGGGCGTCGATGTCTGCACGCTCGGACGAGACCAGCGGGCCTTGCTGCGGCGTCATTATCTTGGATTTGTATTTCAGGGCTTCAATCTTCTCACGCGCACATCTGCGGTGGAGAACGTAGAACTTCCGCTGATCTATCGCGGCATGAAATATGGCGAGCGGCGAATGCTTGCATTGCAGGCTCTTGCGCAGGTCGGCTTGGCGGATCGTGCACATCACGCGCCGAATGCCCTCTCGGGCGGACAGCAGCAACGCGTCGCCATCGCGCGCGCCATCGTCAGCGATCCCGTCGTCTTGCTGGCGGACGAACCGACGGGCAATCTCGATACGCGCACGAGCCGCGAAATCATGGAACTGCTGACGAAGCTCAATCGGGAGCAACAGATCACAGTGCTCATGGTCACCCATGAGGCGGACATGGCCGCCTATGCGCGGCGCGTGATCCGCTTCGTCGACGGGCGCATCGACAGCGATGTCGAGCGCAAGGAGCAGGACCATGCTGCTTGAAACCGTCCGCCTCGCCCTGCAGGCCATTGCGCGCAACGTCTTGCGATCCTCGCTGACCGTACTCGGAATCGTCATCGGCGTTGCAGCGGTCATCGCGATGGTGACCATCGGCAACGGCACGACGGAAAAGGTGCGACAGGATCTCTCGCGACTTGGCAGCAATCTCCTGTTTCTCAGTCCCGGCCAGTTTGGACCTGGGCGGGCCAGCAGCGACGCAAAGCCATTCAACATGCGCGATCTCGAAGCGCTGCGCAGCCAGTTGCGCGAAGTGCGCGTCATCGTCCCCGTCGCGCAACGGCAGGCGACGATCATTGCCGGCAACGAGAACAGGGCCACTCCCGTGCGCGGCACGGACAATGGCTATTTCGTCGCCCAGGCATGGGCGCTGGAAACAGGCCGCACATTCCTCGAAGGTGAAATCCGAAGCGGCCGCGCAGCCTGCATCATCGGCTCGACGGTGCGCGAACGAATCTTCGGCATGTCGGAGTCCATCGGTCGCGCGATACGGGTGAACAAGATCTCCTGCGAAGTCATCGGCACGCTGGAGTCGAAAGGACAGTCGAGCTTCGGCTCGGATCAGGACGATATCGTAATCATGCCCCTGAGTACCTTTCATCGCCGGATTGCAGGAAATAGCGACATACCCACCGTTTACGTCTCCGCAGAAGACGGCGCTGATACCGGGAAGGTTCAAAACGATATCGAACATCTCTTGCGCGAGCGGCGGGGTATTACGCCCGGCAAGCGAGACGATTTTACCGTGCGCGACATGAAGCAGATCGCCGAGACACAAGCGGCGGCTACATCGATGCTGACCGGATTGCTGGCGGCTGTCGCAGGCGTGAGTCTTCTTGTCGGCGGCATCGGCATCATGAACATCATGCTGGTGTCGGTGACCGAACGGACGCGTGAAATTGGCATCAGGCTCGCCATCGGCGCGCTTGAAGGGCAGGTGCTCAGGCAGTTTCTGGTCGAGGCGGTTGTGCTGTCGGGTTTTGGCGGCGTTGTCGGAATTGCTCTGGGACTTGGTTTTGCCTATGTCGCCTCGTTCAGTATGGGCATTCCCTTTGTCGTCGATCCCAGGATCGTGGCCATCGCCTTTATCTTTTCGGCAGCTGTCGGCGTGATCTTCGGATATTTTCCAGCTCGGCGCGCGGCGCATCTCGATCCCATCGAGGCGCTGAGACACGAATAGTTGCCATACGGGGGAGGCGCGCGGAGATGAAAGGACGAGAGGCGAGGCGGCGCATACTGATCATGGGCGCGGCAGGACGCGATTTCCATAACTTCAACATGGTCTATCGCGACGATCCCGTATGCGACGTAGTAGCCTTCACGGCTGCGCAGATTCCCGGCATCGGCGGGCGCATTTATCCGTCGGCGTTAGCGGGTGTTCTTTATCCAGCGGGAATACCCATCGTTGCTGAAGAAGGACTTGCGGACCTCGTGCGGACTGAGCACATTGATGATGTCGTGTTTGCCTATAGCGATGTTGCCCATGCAGACGTCATGCACAGTGCATCGATTGCACTGTCCTCGGGCGCGAATTTCGTGCTGCTCGGTCCTGATGCGACGATGCTTTCGAGCGGCAAGCCCGTAGTTTCCGTCTGCGCCGTTCGTACGGGCGTCGGCAAGTCTCAGGTCACGCGCTGGCTGTCGTGCTATCTGAAAAAGAAGGGCTTGCGTGTCGCCGTTATCCGCCATCCCATGCCGTACGGAGATCTTGCGGCACAAGCGGTGCAAAGATTTGCGACACGCGAAGATCTCGTCAGCGAACATTGCACAGTCGAAGAGCGGGAAGAATACGAACCGCATATCGCATCCGGCTCCATCGTTTTCGCCGGTGTCGATTATGCGCGTATATTGACAGTGGCCGAACAGGAAGCCGACGTGATCCTGTGGGATGGCGGCAACAACGATTTTCCCTTCGTGAAGCCGGATCTTGCCTTGGCACTCGTCGATGCGTTGCGGCCGGAGCAGACGGATACGCATCACCCCGGCGAGACGGTGCTGCGCATGGCCGATATCGTCGTCATCGCAAAAGCCAATGGCGCGCCGCCGGAAAATATCGCGCAGCTCAGGCAGGCGGTGAAACGTCTTGCGCCGCGGGCGCGGGTATTGCGCGGCGGTTCTCGCGTGACATTGGCGAATTCGGCGCAGGCGAAAGGCAAAAGAGCCGTCGTTGTTGAAGACGGCCCAACACTCACGCATGGCGGCATGGCCACGGGAGCCGGATATGTCGCTGCGAAGGCTACTGGTGCGATCATTGTAGATCCGCGTCCGTTCTCTGTCGGCGATCTTGCCAAAGCATTCGATCTTTATCGGCATCTTGGTCCCGTGCTGCCGGCGCTCGGCTATTCCGATGCCCAGTTGCGCGATCTGGAGGTAACGCTGAACGCAGCCGATGCGGATATCATTGTCGCCGGCACGCCCATCGATCTTGCGGCGCTCATCAAGACGAAGCGGCCGATCCTTCGCGCGACTTACGATTTCGAAGACATGGACGAAGGAGGCCTTGCTGCGGAAATCGATGCCTTTCTCGTCCGGCGCGGGTTGACGTGACATGCGGATCGTAGCGGCCCTCGGCGGCAACGCCCTATTGCGCCGCGGCGAGACGATGACGCTTGAACACATGCGCTTGAATATTCGCTCGGCCGTCAATGCACTCGCGCCGCTTGCGCACGCGCATCAACTCGTAATTACTCATGGCAATGGTCCGCAGATCGGGATCATCGCACTGCAGAATGAAGCCGGGTCGGAAGAGGCGCGAAATCCCCTCGATGTTCTCGGCGCGCAAAGCCAGGGCATGATCGGCTATCTGATCGAACAGGAAATGCGCAACGTTCTTGGCAATGAACGCGCCGTGGCGACGCTGCTGACGCAAGTTGTGGTGGGTGCTGACGATGCTGCCTTCTTGCATCCTTCCAAGCCGATTGGTTTGCACTACGATGAAACGCAGGCGCGCGAGATGGAAAGGGAACGCGGCTGGAAAATGATGCGCGATGGGGCAAAGTGGCGTCGCGCCGTCGTCTCGCCGCGCCCTCTCGACATTCCCGATATCGATGTCATCGAAGCGCTTGTAGCGAAGAATGTCGTCACCATCTGCCTTGGGGGCGGAGGTGTGCCTGTCGCGCGCAGCGATGATGGCGCGTTGCATGGCGTGGAAGCTGTCATCGACAAGGATCTGGCCTCTTCCCTGCTCGCGCAAAGGCTCCATGCCGATGCTCTGCTGCTATTGACCGACGTCGATGCGGTTTACGACGACTGGAGAGAAGGGAAGAGCAAGCCACTGCGTCGCGCCCTTGCTTCGTCGCTCGACCCCATGCGTTATGAGGCTGGCACGATGCGCCCGAAAATCGAGGCTGCAAAGTCTTTCGCCATGGCTGGCGGCTTGTGCGCTATCGGAAAATTGGAGCAGGCCGCAGCCTTGCTGGCAGGCAAGGCCGGAACCCTTGTTTCCGTTGAAGATGAATAATGCCGTCACTATTGGCACAAGCAACTCCGAGGTCTTGCCAAGAGGCCGGGAGCTTGCGAAATTTTGAAACTGTGCAGACGAAGGAGCCGGGAATGCGTATTTTGAAAGCAATTTCGATTTTGGCGGCGTTCACCCTTTCGGGACTTCCGGCCATCGCGTGCGATATCGCGATCCCCCCGGAATTGCGGCGAGCGCCCAAAGGGTCTCGTCCGGCGGCCCCCGCAGGCTGGAACCTGTTCGATTTCACGCCCAAAGCCATGGTCGACGGCAAGCTGCTTTATCGCCACGTGAAGCATCAGGGGCTGCCGTCGGGCGCAGCCGAACAGAAGCTCTTGCAGGAACATGCGGGACGAGCCGTGACGGCCATGTATGGCGGGCGCTCGCCGGTCGTCAAAATCCAGAAGGCTTCGACCGTTCAATTGGACTCTATTGGTGTCCGCATCCCCGTCCGGCAATATGAGATCGCGGTGAATACGGCTGGAGACGCAGGCATCGCGAAATATGCCGGCGTGATCATTCGCGCCAACCCGACCCGCAAGGATATCGCAATCGTGGTGACGCCGATCGATCCCGACAGCCCCGGCGACGATCTGGAACGCCCGCTCGCATTCGCCAAGCGCCTTGCAGCGCATCCAGGCATGGATTGTTCCGCCGGGGATTCTCCGTGACCAGCTAATTTCCGGCGCGGCTGGCCTGCGTCGTCAGTCCGATTGACGGCCAGGAACGGTCGGCGAGGCACGCATAGCGCTCGATCATTTCAAGGCTGGGCAGTGGAAGGGCGCTGCCTGTCTGTCTTTGCGCCCGCGCCCGTTCGCAAGACATCCAGAAGAAGCGCGTGTCCGGATCGATCACGAGTTTTGCAGGGCGTTGGTTCGCGCTCAGGAGAATCGACAGGTAAGGCGTGGTCGAAGCCCAGGCGAGCCCTTTCGTGTGTTGGGAAAGCCGCTGCGCCGATACGAATCGGCTGTCGCCAAAGCGCGGGTCGCTGGCGGAAGCCGATGCGAGTGCGCCGACTTCGCGAACGTATTGCTTCCACGCGCGCGTAAATTTCACCGTTTCGAACGCGTGGACCACGAGAACAAGCGCGAATGCGCCCGCAAGGGCCGTGGCAGCAGTGCTCTTTTGCCCGAACTTCATAAGCCGGCCTGCAAACGCCAGACGACCGCTCTGCTTAGCGGGGCCGAGTGCGAGCATGCCGGCGCACGTTCCCAGCGCCGGTGTCGCAACGATCAGAAGCGTGCGCAGGAAATATCTGCCTTCACTGTGCAGGCTGCGGTCGAAGATAAGCCAGTAGATGGCGAGTCCAACACATGCCGCGGCGAATGCGGCGCACACGAATAATGCGAACGTATTGCTATCAGCGTTGCCGCTAAAGCGGCGGAGCAAAAAGAGGACGAGAGCGTAAAACGAAAGCGCCGCCAGCAGTGCGACGATGACAGGCCGTAGGATCAGGTCCGGGTTGAGCAGATTCAGCGCCGCGCGGCTCATGACCTTGCCGACATATTCCTCGGGCACGACGAGAAATTTCACTGCTAGCCAGCAGGACATCGCAAGGGCGAGCGCGAGAATAAAGCGCCACAGCAGAACGCGACGGCCGCAGGCTGCGAGCAGCGCGGCGATCGCAAGCGACATGACAATGCCGCCTTCATGCGAAAAAACGACGGCAAACGACGCGAGCGTCACGGCTGCAAAACCCGTCATCGTCGCAGGCGCGTATATCGCCAGCGTGAGCAGCGGCCAGTAGGCTGCATGGGCGACCCACATTTCCGTCGGAAATCCTGCTACCAGCGGACAAAGGATCGCAGTGGAAGCGCAGGCAAAGGCGAATATCGTTCGTCTTTCGCTGCGGTCGGCAAAGTAGGTGATCGCAAGTCCGGCGAGTTGCGCGGAAGACAGCAAAAGCGCGTAGAGCGCAATTCCGGCCTGCGCATTTCCGCTCAACGCCACCAGAGTTTCGGCCGGCGCGATCGCGTAGAGATAGACGAAGCTGCGAACGGGAATGTTGTGCCAGTGAATGTTCCAGGTATCGCGAACGGCAACGCCATAGGAAAATATCGAACCGTCGCCGTAAAGATGAAGGCCGAAGGCGAGTTCGAGAATCGGAAACAGAATGGCGCAAGAAACGCCGGCGCCGATCGCCAGCGCTTTCAGGGCCGGCAGCCGCGATTTTACGCGCAGCTGGTTCACGCCGCGAAGACCAGCATGACGTAGCTCATCTTGCCGCGCGTATGGAGGCGCTCGAGATGAAGCCCGCCGATTTCGGCGTCGCTCAATCGCCCAAAGCCTGAAGCGATCTTGCTTTCGCGTTGCGATTTCAGATCGGCGAGCGCTGCGTCGAGGTCGGCTTCCGCACGGGGCTTCATCAGGTTTGACAGGTCCGTTTGCGCGAGAAGTTTGAGGCCCGCCGCCTTCGCGTGGCGCTGCCAGTCGCCCGACGAGGGAATGCAGGGACAGCGCCAGTAATTCGAAAAAGCCTTCAGGAGGCGGACATCGCTGTCCGTCAAATCGCCCATCGGCATGTCGTCGATAATGACGAGCCGTCCGCCCGGCGCGAGCGCCGTCGCAAGATTGGCGATGGTGTTGGCGGGATCGACGCTGTGGATCAGGCTCTCGATCGCCACGATCACATTGAAGCGTTCGGACATCGGCTCGTCGTAGGACCGGAGATGGAAAGCCATCTTGCCATCGAGCCCGCGTGCGGCGGCCGACGCCTGCGCATGGCGCAATTGCTCGCCGGAGATCGTGATGCCCGTCCACTGGCCGCCATGAACCCGCTGGTTGCGGAAACAGGTGCCGCCATTGCCGCTGCCGGCGTCGAGGCCGCGGAAATCTCCATGGGGGATGAAGGGATCGATGAATTTATGGACCGTTTCCGGCGAAAACGCTCCGGTTTCGACGTCGATCAGGAAGCGATGGACCGTGTCGTGCTCCACGCCGGAAAAGGCGCGAAAGCCCTCGTCCTTGCGCGTCCAGCAATGCAACTCGTCGTAGTAGGAAGAGACATCAAGCATTCGGTCGCCCAGCACAGCGAAGGGCGACGCGCCGAAACGCCGGCGATTTCGACGCCGGCCGCGGCACTTTCCCGGCCCCCTCCGAAGGGACTTAAAGGGCAGAGCGCGAGAGCCGTCAACTTGGCAGTAATGCGACATTTCATTGACTTCCAGGCCCCGCTCCCCTAGAAGCCGCCCATTCTCGTCAATGGTCATCCAGACGCGAAGCCGACCCGCCCCAGAGGCAGGAGGTCAACGCCCGGCAGCGCGATGCGCCCCCGGGCGCGCTTTGTTTTGGAGCCTTGCGGGTGAAAGACGGAGTTAGCCATGTTCGAGAGCCTTAGCCAGAAGCTCTCCGGCATTTTCGACAGCCTGACACGCCGCGGCGCGCTGAGCGAAGCGGACGTGAATGCGGCGCTGCGCGAAATCCGCCGCGCCCTGCTCGAGGCTGACGTAGCGCTCGATGTCGTGCGCGAGTTCACCGAGAAGGTGCGCGTGCAGGCCGTCGGCGTGAACGTCGTCAAATCCGTCACGCCGGGCCAGATGGTCGTCAAGATCGTCAACGACGTGTTGGTGGAAACGCTCGGCGGCGAAGGCCAGCCGATCGACCTCAATGCCGCGCCGCCCGTCGCCATCATGATGGTCGGCCTGCAGGGCGCGGGCAAAACCACGACCGCCGCGAAGATCGCCAAGCGCCTCACGGATCGCTTCAAGCGCAAGGTGCTGATGGCCTCGCTCGACGTGAAGCGCCCGGCCGCGCAGGAACAGCTCGCCGTGCTCGGCCGGCAGATCGGCATCGAGACGCTGCCGATTATCCCCGGCCAGACGCCGGTGCAGATCGCCCAGCGCGCCGAACAGGCCGCGCGGCTGCAGGGCTATGACGTCGTCATTCTCGATACGGCGGGCCGCACCCATATCGATGCGCCGCTGATGCAGGAAATGGCGGAAATCCGCGATGCCGCGCATCCGCATGAAATCCTGCTCGTCGCCGACTCCCTCACGGGTCAGGACGCGGTCAATCTCGCCAAGAATTTCAACGAAAGCGTCGGCATCACCGGCATCGTGCTGACCCGCATGGACGGCGATGGCCGCGGCGGCGCCGCGCTGTCGATGCGCGCCGTGACGGGCAAACCGATCAAGCTCGTCGGCACAGGTGAAAAGGTCGACGATCTCGACGAGTTTCATCCTTCGCGCATCGCCAACCGCATTCTCGGCATGGGCGACATCGTCGCTCTCGTCGAAAAGGCCGCCGCCAATATCGACGCGGAAAAAGCCGCGGCGATGGCCGAACGCCTGCGCAAGGGCAAGTTCGATCTCAACGACATGGGCGACCAGCTCGCCCAGATCGAGAAGATGGGCGGGCTCGGCGGGTTGATGGGCCTGATGCCGGGCGTCGCCAAGATCAAGGAACAGATGGCTTCGGCCAACGTCAACGAGAAGACGGTCAAGCGCCAGCGCGCGATGATCCTTTCGATGACACCGCTGGAGCGCCGCAACCCCGACATTCTCAAGGCCTCGCGCAAGAAGCGTATTGCGGAAGGTTCCGGGATGCGGGTCGAGGATCTCAACCGTCTGCTCAAGCAGCACCGCCAGATGGCCGACATGATGAAGGCCATGGGCCAACAGGCCGGCAAGCGCGGGCCGATGGCCAAGATGGCTCAGATGTTCGGCATCGGCGGCGGCATGCCGACCCCGACACCGGAACAGATCGAAGAGATGAAGAAGCAGATGGGTAGCGGCCAGATGCCGAAGCTACCGGAAGCGCCGCCGCCGGGACTTTTGGGCGGACGTCCGGGAATGCCCGGATTGCCCGGCCTGGGCGGTCCAAAACTGCCGGGACTCGGCGGCGGGTTCAATCCGTTTGGGAAGAAGAAGTGAACAGGCGAGTGGCGAATGGCGAGTAGCGAATAGGGCCAGATGGCCATCCACTATTCGCTATTCGCAACTCGCTATTCGCTCTCAACAACAAGCGAAAGGTACAAGCAAATGACAGTCAAGATTCGTCTCGCCCGTGGCGGCGCCAAGAAGCGTCCGTTCTATTCCATCGTCGTCGCCGACGAGCGCTCGCCGCGCGACGGCCGCTTCATCGAGAAAATCGGCACCTTCGATCCGCTGCGTCCGAAGGACGATGCGACACGCCTGAAGGTCGACGCCGAGAAGGCGCAGGCCTGGATCGGCAAGGGCGCGCAGCCGACCGACCGTGTCGCCCGCCTGCTCGAGAGCGTCGGCGTCGGCAAGCGCGAGGCGCGCAGCAACCCGAAGAAGGCGCAGCCGAAGAAGAAGGCGCAGGAGCGCGCTGCCGCCGCTGCCGCCGCAGCCGCAAAGGCAGCCGAAGCGGGTTCGGAAGCCGCCGCAAGCTGATTGCTGCGGCGATGCGCTGGCGCTGCCGTTACTTCGTCACACACCGCATCCGGACTGCATATAGCCGTCCGGATGATGGAAAAGGCGTTGCGGCATGACACGACAGCCTACGCCATCTTCGCAAGACGGGCGCATCGCCGTTGGCCGCTTCGGCGCGCCGCACGGCGTGCGCGGCGAAATCCGCATCAAGTCCTACACCGCCGATCCGCTTGCCATAGCCGGCTATGGCGAGTTGCAAGATCGTGCGGGCGTGCGGAAATTTCGCTTTACGAACGCGCGCCATGTGAAGGATGACATGCTCGTCGCGCGCGTTGCGGGTTGCGCGGACCGTTCGGCTGTCGAAGCGCTGGTGAACGAGGAATTGTTCATCGCCCGCGCGCAGCTGCCCGCGCCAGACGAAGATGAATTCTATCTGAGCGACCTCATCGGTCTCGAAGCGCGCCTGCGTGATGGGACGCGCTATGGGCGTATCGCCAACGTCCATAATTTCGGCGCCGGCGATATTCTGGAGATCGACACCGGCGCGGCTGAAACCGCGATGCTGCCGTTCACGAAAGTCGCCGTGCCCAATGTATTCATGGAAGCAGGCTATATCGTTGTCGATCCGCCGGCCGAGATCGACGGCGAGCCGCAGCCGGAACGCAAATCCGAGCTATAAAATAAAAGCAATCTTAATCTGCCCGTTCCATCTTAAGTCTTATTTGGCTTCGGGAGAACATTGCCGTGGGCGCCTGGGGACCGGGACTTTATTCCAGCGATTTCGCCATGGATTTACGGCCGCTCGTCGCAGCGCTGGCGCGCCTGCCGATCGCCGACCATGAATTCCGCCGCTACGCCAGCGACGCCAATGCGGGTGTTGCGGACAATCCGGAGGATGAGGATTACAGCGCTTTCTGGCTGACGCTGGCCGATCAATTCGCGAAGAAAGGTATCGACTGCCCGTATACGCGCGAAACGGCGCTGTCGATCATCGACAGCGGCGCAGATATCGAAATGATGCGCAGCCTCGGCATGTCCGAGAGCGACCTGAAGAAGAGGCAGAAAAACCTCGAAGCTATTCGCGACAACATTGTCGCCGCTGCGGCCGGGCCGAAGAAGCCGCGCAAAACATTGAAGTCGCCGCAGGCATTCATCATGGAGACGGGCGATTGTTTTGCCTATCCAGTGCGGCAAGGTCAGGCGATCAATCCGTACATGTCGCGCAAGGAGACTTACGACCGCCAACCCTGGATAGCTGACGGGTGGGGCGCAGCGCTTGTCGTGGAAACCGGGCGAACGCTCGATTATCTCGTCTGGTACCGGCTTGCCGCGATCGAGCAAAAATTTGCTGGAAAGCCGACATTGGACGACGCGCGAAAGGCGCGCGTCGGCGGCGGATTGACGGCTGGCACGTGTTCTCCCCTGCATTTCCGGCGCATGGAGCTGGAACATCTGGGCCGGCTGCCGGTCAGGCAGGGCGCTATCCACGAACTGGTCCCCGAACTCGGCAACGTGCGCTCGGGCGATCAGGCGGCAATCTACGATATCTCGGTCAGCAACAATCTTTCGGTCGACAATATCTTCAATCGGCGGTTCAAAGGCCCGCTCGTCGCCGACCTGCTGGCGACATAGCGGTTCGGCCGCGTTGACATTATCCGCATGGCGATGAATCTCCAGCGCAGCCGGAAGCAATCCGGATCGGGAGGAAATCATGGCGCAGGCGCAATTGCTGGCTGGTCGCGTAGCTATCGTCACAGGCGGAGGCGGAGAGATCGGAAGCGCCATATCGCGGCGTTTCGCCGAAGAAGGCGCAGTCGTCGTTGTCGCCGACATATCGCTTGAGAAGGCGGAAAAGATCGCAGCGGAAATCAGGTCGTCAGGCGGGCAGTCCCTCGCGCTGGCGCTCGACGTTTCGAGCCCCGATCAATGCGCGAAAGCCGTCACGGAAACGGTCGACCGTTTCGGAGAACTCACGACGCTCGCCAATGTCGCTGCGGCTGCGACGCCGCTCGGCAATGTGGAAGAACTTTCGCTCGAGAACTGGCGCGGGGCTTTTGACATCAATCTCACGGGCATGTTCCTGATGTGCAAATATGCCGTGCCTCAGATGCGAAAAGCGGGCGGCGGCGCCATCGTCAACATCGCGTCTTCGCATGGACATATCGGCATGCCGAGGCGTCCCGCCTATTGCGCGTCGAAAGGCGCCGTCCTGCAGCTGACGAAATGTCTCGCCATCGATTACGGCAAGGACAACATCCGCGCGAATTCGATTTCGCCGGGCGCCATCGATACGCTGCGCGCAGCGTTGCAACGCTTCAAGAGCCGCGAGGAAGCCAATGCCGCCAAAGGGCCGGCCTATCTCGTGGGACGCACCGGCCGGACCGATGAGATCGCTGCCGGCGCGACGTTCCTCGCCAGCGACGAGTCGTCATTCATGACCGGGACCGATCTTTTGCTCGACGGCGGTTATCTCGCCTTCAAGGGCACGACGACCAATCCCGTGTGAAGACAATTATCCTTCCGGAGATAGCGCCGTTATCTAGGCAAACGCCGATGGCCGGCGGCCCGGACTTTCCGTTGGGCGCTCCTGCATCTCGATATGCCTTTCAAGTACATCGAAAATGGCGGAATCCTTGATCATGTCGAATTTGCGCGCGAACAGGGCCTCGGATGCAATCAGGCTCGCGGCGTCATCTATACCGTAGGTGCGGGGACGGAACATCCAGTTTTCTTCCACCCATTCCATCATGCGCATATCATTAGACACGATCTCGCCGTGCGGCGCGCCATTCATCATGACGGTCTGGAAGAAACCTTCGTCGGCGATATAGCTGTTGCGATAGAACCGCTTGAAACGGCGGACCTGCGGCGCGTGGCAGACGAAATCGCAAAACTGCCGGCGGGCAATCATCCATTGGGTGCCGACGTATGGCGTCGTGTTCCTCATGAATTTTCGCGGGATGCGCGTTTCGAAGATGCGGCCCAGCGCTTCGATATAGATTTCCTCCAACCGACTTACCGTCTCCGGCCGGCACACGCGCTGGTCAAGGATCTGGATGAATTCCCGCCCGGCATTTCGCTTCAGAAACGCGCTGATATAGGCCTGCGACTTCAGGGGAAAATCCTGGCCGCTGAGGTTGATGAAATGGTTCCAACCGCTGTCCATCGCGAGCAGGCGGCTCATTCCCCGCAATTGAGCATCAACCAGACTGTAGCCGCCCCAAAGCGTCCTTTGCGACTTGATCAATTCCGCATTCGCGAAGGGCGCAAGAAAGTCTGTGATATCCCCCGATATTTCACGGCCCGCATTCTTGTCGATATGCACGACGTATAGATTGGCCGGGTCATAAATCGCTTTGAACAAGCGCTTGAACTGCTCGGGATAACGATGCATCAGAATGAAATATGCGATCACAGGGAAACTCCTGCCGGACGTTCGAGAGCCTCTTGGTTCGTTATCCGTACATTTTTGATGGAAGGCCTCACCGCACGCTTTATGGCCTGAACGTGACAAAGTTGCGATAACCCATGCGACAGCTTTTTCAGCCGGCAGCCCATGCGGCCATATCGGCATGCTGCGGCGTCCGGGAGGAAGCCAACGCCGCCAAGGGACCGGCCTATCTCGTGGGGCGCACGGGCCGGACCGATGAGATCGCGGCCGGCGCGGCGATTCTCGCCAGCGACGAGTCGTCGTTCATGACCGGGACCGATCTCTTGCTCGACGGCGGCTATCTTGCGTTCAAGGGGACGACGACGAATCCGGTGTGATCGAACAAAGCCTGTCAGTACAATTCGAGGCAAGCCGTATCGTCTGCAAAAAAGTCATGGATGATTTGCGCGTGACTTGAGAGACGATCGGCCACTGCCGCAGTTGGCTGATTACCGCTTCGCAGCCACACGATTTTCGGAGGTGGGCCGTAGAGTGCCGCCATTTCCGCGAAGTCCACGTCTTGCGTGACGATCGCATAGCCGTTTTGCTTTGCGAAGTTCCAAATGTCCCGGTCGTCGGCTTCTGCAAGGCCCAGCAACCGAACCTGGCCGGACTGCGGAAAATGCTTTTCCAGCAGGGCGCAAAGTTTGAAGCTGAGATTTTGGTCGAACAGCAGCTTCATTTTGCAGCGGTCAGAACGCGCCTCTCGCGCTCCGCAGCAAAGGCGAGACAAGCTCTAATGTCGCCTTCGGTCAATTCCGGGAAGTCGGCGATAATCTCCTGATGAGACATGCCCGAAGCCAGCCACCCCAGTACGTCCGCCACAGCGATCCGCATGTTGCGAACGCAGGGACGCCCCCCACGCTTGCCAGGCTGGATAGTTATGATCTCACGGTAGTCCATGGGGAATCTTTAGCACATTTTGTCGGAGCGCACATCTCCCCTGCGGCATTGGCGCTTCTCATACATTGATCTCCCGGGCATCGCGTGCGACCATGATGCAAACATCCGGGAGGACGCCATGAAGGCGAAGGCAATTGCGTTCCTGATCTTTGCTGCGCTGTCCGCGACGCAGGCTCTGGCGCAGGGCAAATGGCCCGAGCGTACGATCACGCTGATCGTGCCCACAGGCGCGGGCTCGGCGACCGACATCACGGCGCGCGTGATGGCGACGGAGATTTCCAAGGCGATCAA
>CAINED010000014.1 GCA_903847605.1 uncultured Hyphomicrobiales bacterium
AGCGTCTGATCACGCTCAATAACTCCATGCTGATCACTCCGTTCTCTCCCGCTCTCATCGCGGGGAAAAGGTTCCAACATGGGTCAAATCTCGATGGAAAAACCTTGGCTTCCCGGGTCAGTTCTTAGTGGAAATCAACAGTAAGGCCCCAAAGTCATCATCTTCTCGCTACCCAGAAAATGGTAGCGCAAGCGCCAGAATTTGGATCCGTTGGGATTGACGAGGAGGGCAAGGCCGCCCCCGTCAGTAAGCTTGTAGGGCTTTTCAGCGGGTTTGGCGTTGCGTGCAGCGACAGGAGAAAGGGGCATATGGGTAACACTCAGTGTGGTTTTGGTCGTTACCCATAAATTTGACCCACCCCATGACGCGATGCAAGGAGACGCGGCGCAACATCGAGTGCCCCGATAAGTCTATAAATCATTGATTTTATTGATGTGATGAGATGCTATGAGACGTGGTGAAAACACCAAATGGTGCCCGGGGGCGGAATCGAACCACCGACACTGCGATTTTCAGTCGCATGCTCTACCAACTGAGCTACCCGGGCGTCTCACGCTACGATGCGGCGCGAAGTGGGCGGTTTATATGGACGGCCGGGGGGAATGTCCAGCCCCATCGCAAGAGCTTTGCGCGCGTTACCCGGGAGGGATTCTCCCGTACCTTCAGCGCTCTTCGCCCTCGCCTGTGGCCATGCCGTCTTCGTCCTCCTCGGGCCTGACGGGGACGGCGTAGCGCCCGCCAAGCCAGCGGGCGAGATCGACGTCCGCGCAATGCTTCGAGCAGAACGGCCGGTATTTGGTGTCAAACGGTTTCGTGCAGATCGGGCAGCGTGCAACACGCGCTTCCGTCCGCTCCGGTTTGTTGTCGTTCGCAGGCCCGGTCACGCCTCAGATCCTGTCCAGCCAGCCGAGATGGGCCGGATAACCTTCTCCGACCAGCAAGGACATCGCCTCGTGCAGCGGCAATCCCACGACATTCGTATAGGAGCCGATCAGCTTGACGACGAAGGCGCCCGCCAGTCCCTGGATCGCATAGCCGCCCGCCTTGCCGCGCCATTCGCCAGACGCGAGGTAGGCTTCCATCTCGTCTGAGGAGAGACGCTTGAAACGCACGCGCGTCTCGACGAGGCGGCTGCGCTCGCTGCCGCGCGGCGTGATCAGTGTGAGGCCCGTGTGCACGCGATGAGCGCGGCCGGAGAGCAGGCGCAGGCATTCGCTGGCTTCATCCATCAACTCGCATTTCGGCAGGATGCGGCGTCCGACGCTGACGACCGTATCGGCGGCAATGACGATGGACGTGCCTGCCAATTCCGGACGCGCCTCCACGATTTTCGCTGCGGCGCGGGCCTTCTCTCGCGCGAGTCGCGCGGCGAGGGTACGCGGCAATTCGCTGCGCTTGGGCGTCTCGTCGATATCCGCGGGGATCAGTTCGTCAGGTTCGATGCCGATCTGTTGCAGAAGGGCAAGGCGGCGCGGCGAGGCGGAGGCCAGCACAAGCTTGGGCCGCCAGCCCTGGTCAGCTTTTCGAGAGCGGCCAAACAGCAAGATTGCGCCTCCCGGCGAAAGGGCTGCGCAGGCAGCTTACTTGAAGCGATAGGTGATGCGGCCCTTGGTGATGTCGTAGGGCGTCATCTCGACCATGACACGGTCGCCGGTGAGCACGCGGATACGGTTCTTGCGCATCTTGCCGGCGGTGTGAGCGATAATTTCGTGATCGTTTTCCAGCTTCACACGAAACGTCGCATTGGGAAGGAGTTCCGAGACGACGCCGGGAATTTCAAGCAGTTCTTCTTTCGCCATAGGGTTCCTTGGGGCGGTTCGGGCAGTCGGTGCGATGAGGGGAAGGCAGCGAAAAGCCCGCTAAGGCGATCCGACCTTGTTCAGGGCGCGGAAACTAGTCGAGATTGGGCCGCTTGTGAACTGCGCCACATACGCTTTTCCCGGTCCGATCGCCTGAATGGAAGGAAATATGATCGAATTGAGGAAAAAATTCGCTCAGGCCGGCGTCTCCGGGGGAGTGGCGGCGTCCGGCGCCGCTTTGGCCGCCTGCGCGTCCGCACGGGTCAGAGCTGCGTGCCGACGCACCGCCAGAGGAATCATCGCCAGGTAAGCGATGCTGGCCACCAGCAGTACTTCCATCGTGAACGTGGCCAGCAGCAGGATTCCGGCGACCGCGCCGAACATGGCCAGAACCAGAAATTCGCGGGGAATGCGCCCGACCTGCTTGCCTGAAAAATGCGGTATGCGGCTCACCATCAGGAACGCGATCAGCAGGACATAGGCGATTTCATAGGGCACGAAGGCGCGGCTTTGGGGCAGGCCGACAAAAGAGAGGTGCAGATAGATCGGCAGCATCACGACAATGGCGCCGGCCGGCGAAGGCATGCCCGTGAAGAATTGCGCGCTCCAGGCCGGCTTGTTCGGCTCGTCGATCATCACGTTGAAACGCGCGAGCCGCAAGGAACAGGCGACCGCATAAACCAGCGCCGCGAGCCAGCCCGCGCTCTTGATGTCGTGCAGGCTCCAGAAATAAAGCAGCATCGCCGGCGCTACGCCGAAATCGACGAAATCCGCCAGCGAATCCAGTTCCGCCCCGAAACGCGACGTACTCTTGAGCGCCCGGGCGATGCGGCCGTCGAGGCCGTCGAGAACAGCCGCGGCGATGATGGCGTAAACAGCCCAGTCGAACCGCCCCTCGAAGGCGAAACGGATCGATGTCAGCCCGAGACACAGCCCGAGCAGGGTGACGAGGTTCGGCAGGATATAGCGCAGCGGAATCCGGACGAAACGGGGGCGGCGCTTTTCCGGCGGCGGACTGGCGAATGAATCTGTCACGGATCCTCCATACTGGCTTGCGTCAAGATAGAGGAATTCGCTCTTAAGCGCGACTGGGGGTTGAGACCGACCTCAACGTCCCAACAGTCTACGCCACCGTTCGCGCAGGGTTTTGTAGGCTGCGACACACCAGAGGATGAAGCTGCCGACGGGTTTGCGAAGGAATGGAATGTCTTCGGCAAGCAACAGCAGGCCTAGCGGCAGCATTTCCAGGCCCAAAAAAGGCAGGATGAACAGGAAAGAGCCCGCGATGAGCGACGACCCGGCAAGAAGGCGCAGGGGACGCGCCTGCGGCCTGCGCACCCGGAGCAGGAACCGGTTCAACCACGCTGGAAGTATCTCGGCGAGTGCTTCGTAGGCCTGGTTGAGTTTCATTTCATGCGCCTGCCGTTGCCGCTGTTAACGCGGCCATGGCCTACGGCGTTCCGGAGCAGTCGACGCGACAATTGCGCGCCGTCTGGCTACCTGGCGAGAAATCCCTTCACGGCCACAACCTGCGCCATGCCGCTGTCTACGGGCACGATCGCTCCGGTCATGCAGGTGGACATGTCCGACAGAAGAAACACGAGCGCCTTGGCGATATCGTCGGGCTCCGCCGGCCGGCGCAAAGGCAGCGCGGAAGATATTTCGTCCCAGAATTCGTTGCCGAAGCGCATGAGGCGCGGTGTGCGAACGAAACTCGGAGCGACGGCGTTGATGCGCACATTGCGAGGGCCGAATTCATGCGCGGAAGTCTCGACAAGATGATGGAGCGCGGCCTTCGCTGTTCCGTAGGCCGCCTGTCCGGCAATGCTGAGGTTTCCCGCGATGGAGCCGACGAAAGCCATGGAGCCGCCGCCGCGAGCAGCCAAAGCCTCTCCGCCGATCTGTATCGCAAGAAAAGCATGGCGCAGCACGATGTCGAACTGTCGATCCCACGCCTCGTCATCGAGCGCTGTGATCGGGCCAGTGTTCGCCATGCCGACAATGTCAACGACGCCGGCGAGCGAACTGCCGAAATGCCTGTGCGCCTCGGCAAAAATGCGCTGCATGTCCTCGCGTTTGGTGACATCGGCAATCGCTGCGATGCCGCCCACCTCTTGCGCGATAGCCTCGCCGCGTCCGGTATCGTTATCGACACAAAGCACGCGTGCGCCGAGACTCGCGAGCCCCCGGCATGTCGCGGCGCCGATGCCCTGGCCAGCGCCGATAACGACATAGCCGCGGCCGTTCATATCCAGCGATTTGAGAATATGACTGGCAGTCATCAATCGTCTCCGCGTGAGATGCTCAAAATGGTTCGTAGCCGCGCAATGCCGGAATGACCTGCTCGCCGAAAAGCCGGATCGAGCGCATCAGGTCGTCTTCGGGCAGATCGGCAAAATTGTATTCGCCGAGGAAGGTATTGAAGACGCCTTCGTCAGCCAGCGCCCGCAGCTTTTCGGTGACCGTCTTGACCGAACCGATGATGACGAGGTCGTTCTTGAGGAGATAGTCAGGGTTGAAAATATTCGCCATGATTTCGGCCGCGCCCGGCTCGCCCCGGCCGATGAAACGTGAGGAATGTTCGCGCACGCGGTCTTCGAACGTCTCGCCGGGCGCCGGCTCTTTCAGAAAGCCCTCGTAGGCGCGGCTTGCACGCAGGAGGCCTCGTTCGAGAGCGGCGTCGTCGCTTTCATCCACATAGATGGGCAGCGAATAGCCGATCTTCGGCTTGTGTTTCCAACCCGCAGCCTTCCAGTCCTCCAGAAATTTACGATAGCGCGGCGCGGCGTCCTTGCGGGGGAAGACGATGAAATAGCCGGTGTTGACGCCATTCTTCGCGCAGAATTCGAGCGTCTCCGGATCGCGGCTCTGCATCCACACCTGCGGATGCGGCTTTTGCACCGGCTGCACGGAAATGCGCGCACTTTTCGTCTTGTGGTTCTCGCCATCGAAGGAGAAGGGCTGCTTCTCGCCATAGGCGGCGCGCATGTAATCGACGAATTCAAGCGTGGGCGACTTGCGGAATCCGTAGTCGACTTCGAAGGGCCGGAAGTAGTCGGGGTTGATGCCGGGCACGAGGCCGACTTCCATGCGCCCGCCGAGCATCTGGTCGACGATGGCGATTTCCTCGACGAGCCGCAGCGGATGATAGAGCGGCACGATATAGCCCATGGGTCCAATGCGCAGCCGCTTCGTGCGCGCACCTGCGCCGACGGCATAAAGCGAGGGCGAGGACATCCAGCTTTCGTCCGGCCGGAAATGATGTTCGACGCAAAAGGCGTATTCGAAGCCGACATCGTCGCAGAGCTGCAATTCGCGCCACAACTGCTCGTAGCGCTGGTGCGGCGTCATCCCCGGCTTGCACCAGATGTGCGAGAAATGCGCGAAATGCATTCCATCCTCCCGTTTGTTCTTGTCTTGCTTTTATTAACTCAGCCGCGCCTGAACTGATAGTTTGCACCGGCGCCGAATTCCGCCAGCACTGTCTCGCCGGCAATCGCGGTCGAATTCAACCCGACTTTGACCCGCGCGCCGGCAGGCAGATAGACATCGACGCGCGATCCAAAACGGATCAGGCCGACGCGTTCGCCCGTCGCCAGATTGTTGCCTTCATGCACAAAGCAGACGATGCGCCGGGCGATCAGCCCGGCGATCTGCACCATGCCGACCCGCCCGTGCGGGCTCTCGATCAAAAAGCCGTTGCGCTCGTTGTCCTCGCTCGCCTTGTCGAGGTCGGCATTGAGGAACAGGCCGGGCTTGTAAGCGATGCGCGCGATGCGCCCGCTCACGGGCATGCGGTTCACGTGGCAGTCGAACACCGACATGAACACGCAGATGCGCTCCATCGGTTCTGCGCCGAGGCCCAGTTCCGGCGGCGGCACGGCAGGCCCGAGCAGGCACACTATTCCATCGGCCGGCGAAACCACGAGGTTGTCGTCTGCCGGCGTCACACGCACCGGATCGCGGAAGAAATAGATGCACCACACCGTGACGATCGCACCGATCCAGCCGAGAGGCGACCATAGCCAGAACAGGATCAGGGCGAGCACGGCGAAACCCGCGATGAACGGATAGCCCTCCTTGTGGACGGGCACGATCTGGCGGCGAATGGAATCGAGGATGCTCATCGGTCTGATTATCCGGGGGCTGGGAAGCTTCTATTGCCTGCTTTTCGCATGGCGGTGCGGCGAAGTCACGGGTTCCGAAGCGCGGAAAGCTCAACTATGGTGCCGCCAAATTCGGGAGGAAACGCAAATGGCCGCGGCTCTGGAAAAAACCTATGACGGCATCATCATCGGCGCGGGCCACCACGGCCTCGTGCTCGGCTCCTATCTGGCGAAGGCCGGACTCGATGTGCTGCTCGTGGACCGGCGGCTGAAATACGGCGGCGGCCTCTGCACCGAAGAGGCGACGCTGCCGGGCTTCTATCACAACCTGCATTCCATCAATCATTTCCACATCAGCGAGACGCCCTGGTTCAAGGATTTGAACCTCGCCGAGCGTGTCGACTACATCACGCCGCGCTACGAATTCGGCCAGCCGCATCTCGACGGCACCGCATTGGTCTTCGGCCGCGACCTCGAGGAAACGCTCGCCAATGTCGCGCGCTTTTCGAAGAAGGATGCTCAGACCTTCCGTGAATGGAATGCAAAGGCGGAAGAAATCACGCGCGACATCTTTCTGCCCGAGCGCTATTCGGAGCCGTTGCCGCAAGAGGAACGCGAGGCGCTGCTTCGCCGCACGCAGGCCGGGCGCGATTTCCTGGAAATGACATTGCGCCAGCCGCTCGATGTCGTGCAGGAACTCTTCGAGAACGAACACGTCAAACTGCTCTTCCTGTTCAAGGTGTCGCTCTTTGGCACATGGCTCGTCGACACGATGTCGAAGACAAGCCCGATGGGCTCCGTCATCCGCGCCTTCGATCTGCAAAGCGGCTACCAGCTTTGCAAGGGCGGCTCGTTCAATCTTGCGCGCGGGCTGATGGAAACCTTTATCGCTGCGGGCGGGCGCTTTCAGCCGCAGGTCGCCATCGACAAGATCCTCATCGAAGGCGGCAAGGCCACCGGCATCGTGACATCAGATGGCAAGACCGTGCGGGCGCGCAAGTTCGTGGCATCGACGCTCGACATTCATCAGACGTTTGAAAACATGATCGGACGCAGGCAGTTGCCGAAGGCCTTCTGCGAGAAACTCGACAATTTCAAATACACGTCATGGAGCCTCTTCGGCCTGCATCTCGCGCTCGACGAAGCGCCGCACATGTCCGCCGCTGCCTTCGATCCGAATGTCAATCGCGCGATGAAGTGGAGCCTCGGCGCGGAGACGATGGAAGACCTCTTCTCCGCCTTCGCCGATGTGAATGCGGGACGCGCGCCGAAGATCGTGCAATTCGGTTCCGGGCCGCTCACTGTGCTCGATCCCACGCAGGCGCCTCCCGGCAAACACACGACCTATTGCTGGCATGTCATGCCGCTCGACCCCGATCTCGAAGGCCGGAACTACGAGGACTTCAAGGAAGAGTTCGCCGAAAAGATCATCGAGACTTTCGCGCGCTACGCGCCCAACGTCTCCAGCAAGACCATTTTGGGCAAGCATGTCTATACCGGCCGCGAATATGTCGCTGAACTCGTGAACATGCGCGGCGGTGACATTTTTATGGGCGCGTTCAACGCCGAACAAGTGATGTACAATCACTTCGGCTATCGCACGCCGATCCCCGGTCTTTACATGGCTGGCTCTGCAGCGCATCCCGGCGGCGCGATCTCCGGCGGCTCCGGCTATATCAGCGCGGGCATCATCGCACATGATGTCGGCGCAAAACTCTGGTGGAAGCCGTGGAACGCGCGCGAAGCGCTGTCGGCGTAGGATCAAGCTAGACTTGCGCTGTGATCCCGCACGCCGAAGGCGATCCGGGATCACAGCGTGGAATTGCGATGACTTAGAGCATCGGGCGAAAAAGTGGGTCCGGTTTTTCGCTGAACCGATGCTCTCATTTATTGAATCGATCAGCTTTTGGGCGATCAAATGATTTCATTTGATCGCCCGCTGATCTAGCGATCCCGGATAAAATGCTTTGCATTTTTCCGGGATGACAACGGCTCTTCAAACACCCGCCTTCACCAGCTTGTAGTTGATGGCGTCGAGCAGCGCCTGGAATGACGCGTCGATGATATTGGCGGAGACGCCGACCGTCGACCAGCGCGCGCCGCTTGAATCGGAAACCTCGATCAGAACGCGCGTTACCGCATCCGTGCCCCCCTGAAACACGCGCACGCGATAATCGACGAGTTCGAGATCCTCGATATATTGCTGATACTTGCCGAGATCCTTGCGCAGCGCCTGATCGAGCGCATTGACCGGACCATTGCCTTCGGCAGCCGAGATCAGAACCTCGTCGCCGACTTTTACCTTCACGATCGCTTCTGACACCGAGACGAGTTGCCCGACCGCATTGTGGCGGCGCTCGACATTCACGCTGAAACGCTCGACCTCGAAATAATCAGGCGCCTGTCCCAGCATGCGTCGCGCGAGCAACTCAAAGGAAGCATCCGCCGCTTCATAGGCGTAACCGAGTGACTCGCGTTCCTTCACTTCGTCCAGCAGACGGCCGATGCGCGGATCGTCCTTCGCGACATCGACGCCGAGGCGCTCGAGTTCCGACAGCACATTCGATTTGCCGGCCTGATCGCTGACCAGAACCTTGCGCCTGTTGCCGACGCTATCAGGCGTGACATGTTCGTAGGTGCGTGGATCTTTCAGCACGGCGGAAGCGTGAATACCGGCCTTTGTCGCGAAGGCGGAATCGCCGACATAGGGCGCGTGGCGATTGGGCTGACGGTTCAACATCTCGTCGAACGTGAGGCTCAGGCGACGCAACCCATGCAGCTTTTCCGCAGCAATGCCGGTTTCGAATTTCTGCGCATACTCATCTTTTAGCAGCAGCGTCGGAATGAGCGACGTGAGGTTCGCATTGCCGCAGCGTTCGCCAAGGCCGTTCAGCGTGCCCTGAATGTGGCGCACGCCGGCGCGGACGGCCGCCAGCGTATTGGAGACAGCATTTTCAGTATCGTTATGTGTGTGAATGCCGAGATGATCGCCGGGCACATGCTGGGCGACATCGTGCACGATCGCCTCGATTTCGTGCGGCAAGGTTCCGCCGTTCGTATCGCAGAGTACGATCCAGCGCGCGCCTGCCTTGTGCGCGGTAACGGCGCATTGCAGCGCATAGTCGCGATTGGCCTTGTAGCCGTCGAAGAAATGTTCGCAATCCAGAATGGCTTCGCGGCCTTTCTTCACGGCGTAGCGGATGGAATCGTCGATGCCTTCGAGATTTTCCTCCAGCGTGCAGCCGAGCGCGACATGCACATGATAGTCCCAGGTCTTCGCAACATACGTGATCACATCGGCATCGGCTTCCAGAAGCCCGGCGACGCCGGGATCGTTCTCCGCGGAGCGGCCCGCGCGCTTCGTCATGCCGAAGGCTGCGAACTTGGCTGACATGACTGGCTTCTTGCGAAAGAATTCCGTGTCGAGCGGGTTTGCGCCGGGATAGCCGCCCTCGATGTAGTCGACGCCGAGGCCGTCGAGCAAAGCGGCGATCTGGCGCTTGTCTTCCAGCGAGAAATCGACGCCGGTCGTCTGCGCGCCGTCGCGCAATGTCGTATCGAAGATGTAAAGGCGTTCGCGGGTCATTGTTTCAAACCAGTCCGTACCATCGCAGCGTCAGCCAGATCGCCAGCGCGAGAATGCCGAGTTTCACGGCGATGTAGAGCGCCCATTTTTTCGGAAAAGGCAGGGTGGTCTTCCAGGTCGGTTCGTCCTGTGGTTTTTGATCGCTCATGGCTTGCCTCGCATGATCCGGTTTTTCTCGTCCTTGTCCGGCGCGGGCTTCGCCGTTTCTTTCAACGTCTTTCGCATCGTGGTGTTGCCGAGCGCTTCGTCGTCGATCATCACCATGTTGCGCTTTTCGGCGACGAATCCGAAATGTTCGAAAAAGGCTTTCGCATTGTCGCTGACATCGGCCGTCAGCGCTTCCGCGCCGCGCGCCGTCGCAATCTTGATCGCGGCGTCCATCAGCGCCGTCCCAGCGCCCTCGCGCGCAAAGCCCGGGAGCACGAAGATGAGATCGACATGCGTGCCGTCTTTGATCGAGATGAACGCGGCGGGTTCGCCGGCGTCGAGCGCAACGAGCGTCAGTTGCGATTCAAGCCGCTCGCCGAAGGCGTCTTCGTCGCTGGCCACTCCGATCCATGCCTCAAGCTGGTCCTCGTCGTAATCCTCGCGCGCCAGTTCGTAGATGGATTCGCGGAAGATTTCCGCGAGGAGCGGCGTATCCGTGGGAAGGAAGGGACGGAGAGGGAAGGTCATGGCGCGCCCCTTCTCCCATTGTGGGAGAAGGTCCCTCGCGAAGCGAGTGGGATGAGGGAGGGGGCAATCCGCAAATTCGATAACGAGGCACACCCCACCCGTCTCCCCTGAAGGGGAGGGACGAAATGCGCCGATGTTCGTTGGATAGATGATGGCATCGTATTCATGACGCCAGTTCCCATTTCGTCGAAACGGTACGGCTGATCGGCGCAACTTCATCGATCAGTTCGACGCCTGCTGCAAGTAACTCGCCGCGAATGCGCGAAGCCTCGATCGCGTCGCCATTGCGGATTGCTTTCAGGCGCGCCTCGATCATGGCGTTCACGTCGAGCTTTTCCCAGATCCGGTCTGCCCGAGAGACGGTGTCAGGCGAATAGTGTCGCGCTCCCGGGTTAAAGTATTTGATGAATTTATCCCAGGTGACGAAACGGGTCGCGCCCCACGCCGCCTTCAATCTGCGCGTTGCTTCCAGTGCGCGATTGAGATCGTCCGGCGTTTGCGGCGCTGCGCTCATCGCTTCACCTCCCATGTGGTGATGGGCTCGCCCGTCGCGGGATCCTTGCCGTCTTTCAACTGAATGCCCATGGCGGCAAGTTCGTCGCGGATACGATCGGATTCGGCCCAGTTCTTATTCTTGCGGGCTTCGAGTCGGGCGATGATACTTAGCTCAACCGATACCTTTAGGTCCTCATCTGGATCGTGGGGCATAAACCCTTCGATGCCGAGAAGAGCTAGGCTACCAACAAAATTCTTCGCGGATTTTGAGTCATGCCTAGCTCGTTCCCCTAAGTGATAAAGTATGCTTAGCGCTTTCGAAGTGTTCAGGTCATCGGCAAGCGCGGAAACAATTTCGGGGTCTGGCTCATTGTTATGCGAACGTTCTATCCCAAATTTTTCCGATGCGTCTTTCTCAATCAACGCCCAATCAACCGTCCTGATCTGCGCGAATTCCAGACCGCTAGTCGTCCAATCTATAGGCTTCCGATAGTGGGTCATTAGCATCGCGAATCGCAATGCTGAGCCTGTCCAAATCTTTCCCCCAAACTTCTCTGTATTTAACAACTCATGAATCGTCACGAAATTCCCAAGGCTCTTCGACATCTTCTCGCCTTCGACTTGCAGGAAGCCGTTGTGCATCCAGACGTTCGCCATGACGTCGTGATTGAAGGCGCAGCGCGATTGGGCGATTTCGTTTTCGTGGTGCGGGAAGACCAGGTCGATGCCGCCGCCGTGGATGTCGAAAATTTCGCCAAGGTGTTTCCAACTCATCGCCGAACATTCGATATGCCAGCCCGGACGGCCGCGACCCCACGGCGAATCCCAGCCGGGCTCGTTGTCCTTCGAGGGCTTCCACAACACGAAATCCATGTCGCCCTTCTTGTAGGGCGCGACATCGACGCGCGCGCCAGCGATCATTTCGTCGAGCGGGCGGCGCGAGAGTTTTCCGTAATCCTTCATCGACGGCACGGAGAAGAGCACGTGCCCGTCGGCCGCATAGGCATTGCCCTGTGCGATCAGCCGCTCGATGATCGTGATCATCTCGGCGATATGCTCGGTTGCGCGCGGTTGCACGTCGGGTTCGAGGCAGCCGAGCGCCTGCACGTCTTCCTGAAAGATTTTGTTCGTCTCTTCCGTGAGGTCGCGGATGGAGACGCCGCGCTCCGCCGCGCGCGCGTTGATCTTGTCGTCCACGTCCGTGATGTTGCGGACATATTTGACGTGGTCCTTGCCGTAGAGATGCCGCAGCAGCCTGTAGAGGACGTCGAAAACGATCACCGGCCGCGCGTTGCCGATATGGGCGTAGTCGTAAACGGTGGGGCCGCAGACATACATGCGCACGTTGGCGGGATCGAGGGGGGCGAAATCCTCCTTCGAGCGGGTCAGCGTGTTGTAAAGGCGCAGTTTCGGTAACGACATGGGGTCCTCGGGCCTGCCGGCCGGGGCGTCTGTCGTTTCATGGGTGAGAAATGACGGCTCCAGCCAGCGGGTCGGCTAGCGAATAATAATCCGGCAGGTGCGGCAGCGGCGCGTCATGGCCGGCACCATGCGCAAGGGCGCCCGGGCCGTCAAGTCCGGAAAGCGATGAAATATCGGAGTCTTCGCGTCAGGTTAAACGAATATTCACCGCCGCAGGGCAGTTTGCCCAAACACTTTTTCAACCACGAATGCCCGGGTCCGCCATGCGCCGCTTCTTCACTGTCGATGGTCCGCTGCCGCCGCTGTTCCTGCCGATCATCGGCGCGCTGATCGCCATCGCCGCCGTGCGGGGGCCCTCAACGGCGCAGGCGCAAGACGCAATCAAGACGCCCGATCCCGTGCGAACCAAGACTTATGTCATCCCGGCCTCCGACGGCTATGGCGTCAGCGACTGCTTCCGGCAGGGTGGCGCCTGCGGTGAAATCATCGCCTCGAGCTGGTGCGAGAGTCGCGGCCACGGCAAGCCCGCAGCCTGGGGCGCGGCTGAAGATGTGACGGCCAGCGTTTCCGCCAGCAGCAAGGCCCCGCCCAAGGGCGCGCTGGTGATCACCTGTAACGAGTAGGGGGCTTGTCATCCCGCAAAGCGCAAAGCGCTTGTGCGGGATCGCATGCCTCTAAACCCTGGAGATCCCCGATAAAATGCCTTGCATTTTTCGGGGATGACATCTTTTCCGGTTGGGCCGCTACCCGCTCACGAAATCCCCGCATTTGGGCACGCTGCCCTGCGGCCCCCACGGCATCACGGGAACGGCCGACGTCGAGTTTTTCGGCGAGCCTTCGATGAGCCGGTCCGAATAGGCCATGTAAACCAGCACGTTGCGCTTGGCGTCGCAACCGCGCACGATCTGCATCTTCTTGAACACCAGCGAGCGGCGCTCGCGGAACACCACGTCGCCCTGCTCGAACTTTTCCTTGAATGTGATCGGGCCGAATTGCCGGCAGGCGATCGACACGTCCGAGGTTTCCTCGGCGACGCCGAACATGCCCTTGAGGCCGCCCTTTTCCGGCACCGTGTAATGGCAGACGACGCCATCCACGACGGGGTCGTCGATGGCGTAGGTCGCCAGTCTGTCGTTCGGCGTCAGCAGCTTGAAGACCGTGGACTTGCGGAAGATCAGGTCCGGCCCATCGGCCAGCGCGATACCGGACGCCACCATCGCCGCCGCCGCAAAGGCGAAGGCGACCAGCAAACGCAGTTGAACCGGGAAAGACGCGTTCATTTCCAAAGCTCCACCAGCTAAGTCACTGTCATGTATATGGGTAAGCTTGCGCCGCGCTCCAAGGGCAGGAAGCATCGGTCGAATGAAGCGCTTAAAATTTGCCATAAGCTGAGACCCGCGTGGACGCCGCCGCACCCGCCGGGCTATGCAATTCGGACCGGGGGCTGAAATGGCGCAATTGCAATCGCTTGGCGGAATTTTCGGGTTGCTCGCCCTTTGCTGGGCGTTGAGCGAGAACCACCGCGCTGTCAGCCTGCGCGACACTCTCATTGGCCTTGCGGTCACCTTCGCGACAGCCGCCCTGTTGTTGAAGGCGCCCGTCGTCGCCCAGACCTTCGGCCTCATCAATGCGGCAGTGGAGGGCGTTGCGGCTGCGACGAGATCGGGCACCAGCTTCGTTTTCGGCTATATCGGCGGCGGCCCGGCCCCCTTCGATGTGAAGAATCCCGGCGCGACGTTCATCCTCGCCTTTCAGGCCCTGCCGGTCGTTCTCGTCGTCAGCGCGCTGACGACGCTGCTGTTCTACTGGCGGATACTGCCGCCGGTGGTGCACGGATTTTCGTGGCTGCTCGGGCGCACGATGAATGTGCGCGGCGCGGTGGGCCTGTCGACCGCCGCCAACATTTTTCTCGGCATGGTCGAGGCTCCGCTCTTCATCAAGCCCTATCTCGCAAAGCTGACGCGCTGCGAACTCTTCATGGTCATGACCGGCGGCATGGCGGGCATCGCCGGCACGGTCTTCGTTCTCTATGCGATTTTCCTGAAGCCGGTGCTCGCCGATGCGAGCGGGCACCTGCTGATCGCCTCTATTCTTAGTGCGCCCGCGGCTCTTCTTGTCAGCCGCATCATGGTGCCGGAGACGGAGCAGCGGAACCTCGCAGGCGACTATGCGGAGATACCCCCGGTCGCGACCTCGACGATGGACGCCATCGTGCGGGGAACCGCTGCCGGTCTCGAACTCCTTTGGTCGATCATCGCAATGATTATCGTGCTGGTCGCGCTGGTTTGGATCGCCAATGCCGCGCTGGGCCTCGCGCCGGATATTTATGGCGCGCCGCTGACCTTGCAGCGCATCCTCGGCTGGATCATGTCGCCGGTCTGCTGGCTCATGGGCATTCCCTGGCAGGAAGCGCAGATCGCTGGATCTTTGATGGGCACCAAGACCGTGCTCAACGAGTTTCTGGCCTATATCGATCTCGCCAACATACCGAAGGAGGCGCTTGGCGATCGCTCGCGATTGATCATGGTCTATGCCCTCTGCGGCTTCGCCAATTTCGGCTCGCTTGGCATCATGATCGCAGGCCTTGTCGGCATGTGTCCGGAACGGCGCGATGAAATCGTCAGGCTTGGCCCGAAAACTCTGATTTCAGGTACGCTGACAACCTGCCTGATGGCAGCTATGGTGGGCGTTCTGGCATAGGCCGGCCCGCAATGGTCAAGCCCGCGCAGTGAACGTTTTCCGGGGAGGATTATGAAAACTGTTGCGTTTGCGGTGCTTGCTGCGCTGTGCGCCACCTCGCCATCGCATGCACAGAGCGCCTATCCCGACCGGCCCATCAAACTCATAGTGCCCTTTCCGCCGGGCGGCGTGAACGATGCCGTGGCGCGGCCATTCGCGGAAAAGTTCAAGAACGCCCTGGGTGCGATGGTTATCGAAAACCGCGGCGGCGCAGGTGGCACCATTGGCGGCGCTGCAGTCGCCCGTTCGGATCCCGATGGCTACACGCTGCTGCTTGGCAGCGGTGCGACGCATATTGTCGGTCCGCTGATCACCCCAACCCGCACCTACGATCCCCGCACCGATTTCAAGCCGGTGGCGATCCTTTCCGTCAGCGGGCTGGCATTGGCGATCCACCCGTCGATTCCGGTCAGAACGCTCAGGGAATTTCTAGCCTATGCCAGGGCCAACAGGGGGCAATTGTCCTATGGCTCTGCCGGCGTCGGTTCCGCGACCCATCTGGGCGCGGAGCTTTTCAAGGCGCTCGTCGATGCGCCGGACATCGCTCACGTGCCCTACCGCGGCGGCGCGCCGGCGCTGGCCGATCTCGCCAGCGGACAGATCAAGCTCGCTTTTCTGAACGTCAGCGGTCAGCTGATCTCATTGCACAAGGCCGGAAACATTCGATTGCTTGCGGTGACGTCCGCGCGGCGCAATGGGGGCGCCCCGGATATCGAAACGGCCGTGGAAGCAGGTCTTGCCGGCATGGTCGCCGTCAATTTCGCCGGAATTTTTGCGCCTGCCGGCACTCCGGATGCGATTATCGACCAGCTGGCGGCGGCATCCCGCAAAGCGATGGCCGATCCTGAATTGCGCGATATCTTCGACAAGGCCGGGCTTGAAGTCTCGGTCGAGGACACGCCCGCCAAAGCCGCGAAATTCATAGATGAGGAAATTGCGCGCTGGACACCAGTGATCCGCTCGATCAATCTGAAAGCTCAGTAAGGCGGCAGCCGCCTTGCGGCACGACAATACACGGGGGGCGACAAAGCCCTGCGACAAGTGGGAGAGGCTTATGACAAACGCATTGAAGAAGACACGCGTCGAATTGAACAACGCCGTTTTTTCGCTGCCGGATCATGTGGCGAAAGCGGAAGGCTATTTCGAACAGGAAGGTCTCGACGTCGATCTCGTTGTGCCGCAAAAGCGCAAGGATATGATCGCCGCCGCCGGCGCACCGATTCAACAGCACACCGCGATCCAGTCTTTCCTCTGGCATGAAGGCATCGAGAAGGGCGAATTTTCCGTCTATCACGCCTGCGAATGGGGCCAGATGCGCCGCACGCAGGACACGCACACCGGCGTGAAGGTGATCACCAAGCGCGCTGCCGTCTCGACGCAGGCGATCATCGTTCCCAAGAATTCGAAACTGAACGTGCCGCAGGATCTGGCGAATGTCGAAGTCGCCGTGAATTTCCATGCGGGCTCGCATTACATCACGCTCGGCATGCTCGCGGGCTTCATGCGCAAGGAGGAAGTCAAGACCGTGCATATCGGCGTGCCGAACCAGCGTTTTCGGGCGGTGCTGGAAGGGCGCGTGCAGGCCGCCGCCGTCATGGAGCCGTGGATATCGCTCGCCGAAAAACTCGGCATGAAGGTGATCTGCGAAGCCTTCTACAATGGTCTTGAGGTCGCAGACACTTCGGTGGATCAGCAGATATTCTCCGGCCTTCATCGCGCCCATATCAAGGCGGTCGACAAGATCAATCAGGATATCACGCCGTGGCTGCACTTGCTGGTCGATGAAGTGCCGAAAGAATATGGCTTCACCGCCGCCGATCTGCATCTGCCGCGTTTGCGCTACAACTATCCCGAACCTTACGCGCCCGAAGAGTTCCAGCGCACCCATGACTGGATGGTCGATTGGGGATTGATCAAGTCCGAAAGCACATTCGACAAGCTGGTCGATATTCGCGTGGCCGTGTGATTTGCAGGCGTGATCAATGGATGCGCCGGGAGCTTCCCGGCGTTTCCGGTCGAAGCAGGTGTGCACTTTAAGTTTTTTCAGCCGCTATTGCGCCATCATTCTCCGCGCAGTCGTTTACCAATGCCAATTATTTGCAAAGTTTCGTCCGCTCTCGTGTCATAGGCGGTATTCTACCACTTCCGACAAGATGTGCGTCGAACGTGCGCTGGCGCACCTGCCGTCAATTCGAAGATCTGTAAGTTGCAGCATCTTCGACGCAGGTTGGACCGTGCGTCTTTTCTGACAGGAACTTGCATCCCATGCCAAAATTTCTCTTTCGCGCTATCGCAATTATAGCGCTCGCGACAGCCAGCCTCACTAGCCCCGTTCTCGCGCAGAACAACGAAAAAGCGCCAGCTGCCGTACAGGCCGAATTCAATCCGTTCATAGCGAAATTTCGCGCTGCCATGAAAGCCAATGACGTCCCAGCGGTGGCTTCGATGACGCGGTTTCCATTCCTTCATATGACCAAGGATTACGACGAGGCCGCCTTCCGTAAACAGATCTACCCCGAATTCTTCACGGCGCGTCTGCGCGACTGCATTCAGAAGGCGCGTCCTGTCTATGACCTCGACGGCCTCAAGAACCATGGCTTCACAATATTCTGCGGCAAGGTAATGCTGATCATGGAGAAGCCCGCCGTGGGCGGCGATTTCCGCTTCGTGGAAGCCGCCTTCGATGGGGAGGGCTGAAGGCGGCATCCTCTGTCGTGTCGAAGTCGTTGTGCGCGCGCCCCCGCACAAGATAAGCGCCGGGTGTGCGATAGCGCACCTGTGTTAGGTTGAAAAAACCGTAAGCATTGTCGACGTTCGTTAGGCTTTGCATCTTTTTCTGACAGGAACGTGCATCCCATGCCAAAAACTCTCTCTCGAGGCTTCGCTGTTCTCGTACTGGCGATAGCCAGTCTTTCCGGCCCCGTCGTCGCGCAGAACCGTGACAAGCCGCCTCCTGCCGTCCAGGCAGAGTTCAATGCGTTCGTCGGGAAATTCCGTGCGGCAGTGAAAGCCAACGATGCCACCGCCGTGACGGCGATGACGAAATTTCCCTTTCGCCAGATGGGCAACCACCACGACGAAAACGCATTTCGAAAACAGGTCTATCCCAAACTGTTCACAGCGCGCATACGCGATTGCGTGCAGAAGGCGCGGCCCATCTATGAGCTTGACGGTCAAGACAACCACAGTTTCTCGATCATGTGCGGAAAAGCGTTGTTGCTGATCGAAAAGCCGGGGACCGGTGGCGAATTCCGCTTCACCGAAACCCATGTCGAAGAGGGCCCTTAGCCTTGTCGTAACGAGGCTCTGATTGGGCCGGTCTCCAGTAAATTGGATTTGGAGGATGCACATGAAACTCTCCCACGTCTTCGCAATTTTGAGCATAGCAATGTTGGGCTTGCCCGGCTCAGGCATGGCCCAGAAGAACGACAGGGCGCCGCCCGCCGTTCAAGCCGAGTTCAACGCATTCATCGGCAAATTTCGCGCGGCGGTGAAAGCAAATGATGCTGGCGCGGTAACCGCAATGACCCGGTTTCCATTCCTGCATTTCAGTGATCTGCGCGATGAAGCGGCATTCCGCAAACAGGTCTACCCCAAACTGTTCACCGCGCGTGTGCGCGATTGCCTGCAGAGAGGCCGAGGCGCCTACGGTCTCGACGGCGAAGGCAGTCACAACTTTTCGCTGTTTTGCGGCGAGACAATTTTTCTGATGGCGAAGCGCAAGAACGACACCGGGTTCTTGTTCGCGGAGACCGGTGTCAACGATTGAGGATCAAAGTCGCGGATCGAGCGAAATCGACGGTGTCTTCGTCGCAAGCGTGCGTTCGGCCGCCATCTGCATCATCGGCAGAATGTCTTCGATGCGCTCCGAGACGAGATAGCGCACTTCGAGGTCGGCGCGGATAAAGCCGTTGATGCGCATGTGTGCGAGCAGATCGAGCAGCGGCCGCCAGAAACCGCCGATATCCGCGAGCACGACAGGCTTGTCGTGCCGGTCGAGCTGAACCCAGGTGAGTTGCTCGACGAGTTCTTCCAGAGTGCCGATACCGCCCGGCAATGCGACGAAGGCATCGGCGCGCTCGAACATCATGCGCTTGCGGGTATGCATGTCCGGAACGATCACGAGTTCGGACGCATCCTCGAACTTGCGTTCGCGCGAATGCAGAAATTCCGGAATGATCCCGGTGACGTGTCCGCCGTGGTCGATGACCGAGCGCGCGACCGCGCCCATCAGGCCGAGTTGCCCGCCGCCGTAGACGAGGCCGACCTTCCCCTCCGCCAGCAGCCTGCCGAGTTGCCGCGCGCTCTCCATGAAGCGTTGATCGGCGCCGGGTGAGGAACCGCAGTAAACGCAGACATTGCGAATCGGAGAGGTCATGGGAACTTTTTGCTTGAGCGCGGGAGCGGGTCAACAGCCCAGATGCCGGCAAAGTTCCCGCCTCTCGCACAAGAATTGGCAAAAATCGCGGCAAATGTTTACGTTGATCCGGGACCGCCCCCGGAAACTCCATGCCGAACGTATCGAAGAATGTCCTCATCGCAGCCGCAGCGGCCCTCGTGTCGGTCGTGGCGATCGCCATTCTGGCCTGGTGGGCTGGAACGGCGCCGCCTCCGCTTCCGCCGCAGCGTCCGGCGACAGTTGCCGTCGAGCCTGGCAAGCCTGAAACGCCGGCGACGGCCGCCGGGTCGGTTCCCTCGAGCGCGGCCCCGGCTGGAAGCCCAATGCCCGCGCCGGCCCCTTCGCAATCGGCATCGTCGAGTGCGCCCGGGGTCCCACTGCCGGCGGCTCCCGCGCCATCCTTCGATGTCGTGCGGGTCGAACCATCGGGAGACACAGTCGTCGCCGGCCGCGCCGCGCCGGGGACGACAGTGACATTGATGTCTTCAGGGCAGCCGGTGGGCACTGCGACCGCCGATGCCGGCGGCCAATTCGTCATCATTCCCGGTCCGCTCAAGCCCGGCGCGCAGGAGCTATCGCTGACCGTGCGCGGCCCTTCGGGCGAGCAGCAATCCTTGCAGAGCGTTGCCGTCTCGATTCCGCAGAAGGGCAGCAAGGACGAAGTGATCGTGGCTCTTGCCGAGCCCGGCAAGCCCACGCAGATCCTCTCCGATCCAAAGCCGGCGGCAAAACCGGCAGCGCCCGCTGCCCCGGGCGCCACTCCGTCAGCGCCTGCGCCGGCCCAACAGCCAACGGCACCGGCGAAGCCGCCACAGACTTCGGCTCCCCAGGCGCCTTCTGCACAGCCTCCGCAGGTTGCTTTCCGCACCGTTGAAATCGAACAGGGGTCAGGCTTCTTCGCCACAGGCAGCGCGACAGCCGGCGCTCGGCTTCGTATCTATCTTAATGACGCTCATGTTGCCGATGTGACGGCGGCGCAGAACGGGCAATGGTCCCTGCGCATCACGCGCGGCCTCCCGGCTGGCAAATATGCGGTGCGGGCAGATCAGATCGATCCGGCCAATGGCGGCGTCGTGGCGCGGGCGGAAGTGCCTTTCGCGGTGACGCCGCAACTGGCAGCCGTCGAACCCTCTGGCGCTTTACGCACGCCTCCGCGCGCTTCCGACGCCGCGCCGCCGGCGCAGTCTGGCGCTAGCCTGCCCGCGACGGGGGCGTCCGGTCCTTCGGTCACGGCCGCGCCCTCGAACGCTCCCGAAACTGCAAAACCCGTTGCAGCGCCGCCTTCTTCGCCTGCGACAGCCGGAACAGCCGCTGCGCCAACCGCCAGGACCGCGGCCGTCAGGCCTGAGACAGCCAAGCCTGAGGCCGCCGCGCCGGTTCCGCCAGCCGGGGCGGCAACGCCAGCTTCACGGGCTGCCGCAGTTCCAGCGCCGGTCAATCCGCCCCCGGCTCCATCGCCGCCTTCCGCGCCCGCCAGCGCATCACAGCGCCCCGAAGCCGTCGCGGCCGTGCCGGCCGCCGCCGACCCCTCGAATGTGACGATCGACCAGCTGACCACCGCGACGGTCGTTCGCGGCGATAGCCTCTGGCGGATCAGTCGCAAGATGCTGGGCCGCGGCATTCGCTACACGCAGATTTACGACGCCAACACGACCCAGATCCGCGATCCGCGCCGCATCTATCCGGGCCAGGTGCTCGTGGTGCCAAAAGATCGTGAAACCCCGCCAAAATCGCCCTGACAATCGTGCTTTTGGCGGGCATTCCGCCTATATGGGAAACATGAGTCTGGACTCGTTCCAAAAAGCGAGCTGGACCTGCCGGACTAGCGCCTGCGAACTTGGCGCGCAGCCATGAGTTTTCGATGAAACACCTTGCCGCCGGGGCGAAACCGCCCGGCCCACGCCGCGAAGCGTCGCTGACAGCGACTGTGATGCATCTGTGGCCCTATGTCTGGCCGTCCGACCGCGCCGACCTGAAGTGGCGGGTCATCGCTGCGCTTTTTCTCCTGTTTCTGGCCAAAATCGCGACGATCGGCGTTCCCTACGCCTTCAAATGGGTGACGGATGTTCTGACCGATCCGACCAAGGCCAACGTGCCGCTGCCGCATTTGCTCGCCGGCCCGATCGCGCTCTGCATTCTCTACGGACTGCTGCGATCTTTCATGCAATTCTTCACGCAGGCGCGCGACGCATTGTTTGCGGCGGTATCGATGAACGCCGTGCGCCGTCTCGCCAACGAAGTCTTCGTTCACCTGCACCAGCTTTCGCTACGCTTCCATCTCGAGCGCAAGACGGGCGGCCTCACGCGCATTCTCGAGCGCGGCCGCGAGGCGATCCAGCAGATCGTGCGCATGAGCATGCTGACCGGCGTGCCGACCGTCGTCGAACTCGCGATGATCCTGGCGGTCTTCCTCTTCAGTTTCGACTGGCGCTATTGCGTCGTGCTGATCGTGATGATGTGGGCCTATCTCTGGTTCACGCGCGTCGCGACGGACTGGCGCATCACCATTCGCCGCAACATGAACGAGAGCGACACCGACGCCAATGTGAAGGCCATCGATTCGCTGCTCAATTACGAGACGGTGAAGTATTTCAGCGCCGAGAAGCGCGAGGCTTCCCGCTACGACAAGTCGATGGAGCGCTACGAGCGCAATTCAGTTTCGAGCTATGTTTCGCTGGCGGTTCTGAACTCCGGCCAGGGTTTCATCTTCGCCGTGGCGCTGACGGTCATGATGATCATGTGCGTGCAGGGCATGCGCAACGGCACGAATACCATCGGCGATTTCGTGCTTCTCAATGCGATGATGATCCAGCTCTACCAGCCCTTGAATTTCATGGGCATGGTCTATCGCGAGATCAAGCAGGCGACGATCGACATCGAGCAGATGTTCGACGTTCTCCAGCAGCCGCCGGAGATCAGGGACAAGCCCGATGCGAAAGCGCTGATCGTCAGCGAAGGCGCGATACGCTTCGACGACGTGCATTTCGCTTACGATCCGAATCGTCAAATCCTGAAAGGCATCACGTTCGAGGTGCCCGCAGGCAAGACGGTCGCCGTGGTTGGCCCGTCCGGCGCCGGCAAGTCGACGATCTCGCGCCTGTTGTTCCGCTTCTACGAGCCGCAAAAGGGCGCGATCACCATCGACGGCCAGAACCTCTCCGATGTGACGCAGGATTCGCTCCGTGAAAAGATCGGCATGGTCCCGCAGGACACGGTGCTGTTCAACGACAGCATCGAATACAACGTGCGTTACGGGCGCTGGGACGCGACCGAAGAGGAAGTCCGCGAAGCCGCTCAATTCGCGCAGATCGACGATTTCATTCGCTCGCTGCCGGACGGCTACAATACGCAGGTCGGCGAACGCGGCCTGAAACTTTCGGGTGGCGAGAAACAGCGCGTCGCCATCGCCCGTACGATTCTCAAGGGGCCGCCAATTCTGTTGCTCGACGAAGCGACATCGGCGCTCGACAGCTTTACGGAACGCGAGATCCAGTCGGCGCTCGACCGTGTGGTGAAGGGGCGCACGACACTTGTCATCGCGCACCGGCTTTCCACCATCGTGAATGCCGACGAGATCATCGTTCTCGATGCCGGCCGTATCGTCGAGCGTGGTACGCATGACGAATTGCTCGTGCGCCACGGCGTCTACGAGGCCATGTGGAACCGCCAGCGCGAAGTCGATGCCGCGCAGGAGACCCTGCGCCGCGCGGCCGACGAGGAGTCTGCGAGCGTCCGCGTGAAGGTCGGCGTATAACCGAACGCGCATCCCCGATGTGGCGCCGATTGCGCCACATTCCCTGCACATTTTCTGTTTTAGGTGATCCTGCGCCTCGCGGCGCTGAGGGGCTGGCATTCCGTCGAAACGGGAGGCCGGAATGAAAACTCGAATTGCGATCCTGGCAGCGGCAAGCGCAGCGCTTTTCGTATCCACCGCGGATGCAAAACAACTGCGTATCGAAAACAAGCGCGATGTCGCGCTTGAACAGCTGATCATCACGGCGAAAGCTGGCGAAACGCAAAAATCCTTCATTCTCGCCGAGAAGATCGATGCAGGAAAAGTGACAACGCGCAGCGTGCCGCGCGAACATTGTCTCTACGATGTAAAGGGCGTCTTCGCCGACAAGTCCACGCTTTCGGCCGATGACATGAACCTGTGCGCGCAGCACACGATCAGGCTGGTTAAATAGCTATTCCGCCGCCATCTGCACAAAGCGCCCGCGATCATGCGGGCGCATGTGATCTATGTATGGACCAAGCGGGACGATGCCGTTGCTCTTGATCGGCCCCGCAGGACCGAAGACACCGGCCTTCATGCCCTCGATATCGCAGACGTGGGCGATACCAGGCGTCTGATAAAGATCGCGAAGATAGTTCGAGAGATTGGGATAATCCTCGATGCGCCGCAGGTTGCACTTGTAACCGATATAGGACACCGGATCGAAGCGGATGAGATTGGGGAAGAGCCGCCAGTCGGCCTCCGTCTGCGCGGCGCCGCAGAGATAGCGCTGCTTGCCCAGTCGCGCCTCAAGTGTATCTAGCGTTTCGAACAGCAGCTTGAAGCTCTGAGCATAGGCTTCCTGCGTGAACGATCTGCCGCACCCGTTCACGGCGTCGTTGACGCCCTTCAGCACGAAAGCATTTGTCGCATCGATCTCTTCACGCAGATGCTCAGGATAATAATCGGGAGTGGGCGGCGCGATGTCGCGAAATTCCGAATTGAACATGCGGATGATTTCGGACGATTCGTTGTTGACGACCCTGCAGGTCTTTGCGTCCCAGAGCGTCGGCACCGTCACGCGGCTCGTGCAGCTGGGATCGGCGATCGTGTAAAGTTCGTGCAGGTATTTCACGCGCCGGTCCGTGCCGGGAACGACGTGGTCTGTTTCGAAAGTCCAGCCCTGTCCGCCGACCGTCTGCGCAACGTTTGTAAGCGTGACGACGCCTTCGAGTTTCTTCAGCACGCGGTAGAGAACGGTGCGATGCGCCCAGGGACACGAGACGGCGGCGTAGAGATGATAGCGGCCGGCCTCCGCCGGAAATTCGCTCGCGCCGTTTGCCGTGATACGATTGCGAAAAACGGAAGGGTTCTTCACGTAAAGGCCGTTCTTGTTCTCGGTAAGAACGTCTTTGTCGGTCCATGCGCCGTCGAGAAGGTGGCCCATCGCTTTTCTCCCGCTATTCCGCCGCAAGACGCGCGGGATGCAATCCCGAGGCGCCATCCCGTTCGATGCCCGCGGCTTTCATTGCCGCGCCGATCCGTGCGATTTCGGTTTCGGGGAGTTTGACCAGCGGCGCACGCACGACCGCCTTGTCCAGACGGCCAAGAAGCACCAGCGCTTCTTTCATGCGATTGTGCATGTCGCCGAACGGGTCGCAGTAAAAAACCTCAGTCGTATGCCAGATACGCGCCGCAAGCTCCTGCGCGCGCACCAGGTCTTTTGCCTGTACGGCATCGAACAGGGCGACTTGCAGGTCGGCGATGACCGATCCCGCGCCGGAAAGCAGGCCATCGGCGCCCATGACGAGCGAAGACATCAGCCAGGCTGAATTGGTCGACAGCACATTTATGGGCCGCGGCAAGTGGCGCAAAACGCGGATATTCTTCTCGTGCCTTTGCGGCGGCGACCAGTCCTTGATCGCCTTGATGTTCGGAATGTCCTCAACCATGCGAACGAGCGTATCGAGGGGATAGCCGAGTTCGTCAGCATATTGAAAGACGATGATCGGCAAATCGGTTGCATCGGCGATGGTGCGGAAATGCGCAAGCGCCGCTTCTGGCCTGCGCTGCACGACGCCAAGGCCCATGGAATGCGGCGGGAAGCAGAGAAGGCATGACGCGCCGCCGGCTTCCGCCATCTTCGCAAGTTTGGCCGCCTCCAGACTGCCATCGGCATAGATGCCATTGATGACGGGCAATCGATTGCCAATCTCGTTCATGGTGACATCGAGAATCCGCTTCTGTTCGTCGAAAGAACAGGCATGTACTTCGGACGCATGGCCATTCACGGTGACGGCTGTAATGCCCGGCGTCGCCGCCACATGGCGCAGATGCCGGAGCGACTCTTTCTCGTTGATCGAGAAATCGTCGTTGAAGGCGAGCAGGGTGGCCGGGATCACGCCCTTGGGAATGTAGTTGCGAACTGTCGCCATATGCTTGGCCTCCAATGTCTGCATTCGATCTTAGCGCCTGGCGGCTACTTCTGTCATCAGGCCGCGTTGACCGCAGCAATCACTCGATCGGGCGTCAAAGGCAGATCGTACACGCGCACACCCATCGCATCGGCAATAGCGTTGGCGATGGCGGCGACGGTCGGCCCATGCGCGCCTTCGCCGGCGCCCAGCGCACGTTCGCCGGGACGATTGATGATTTCCACTTCAACAGCCGGCGCTTCGGAGAATTTCAGGATCGGATAGGTCTCCCACGTGTCGCTCGTGATGCGCTCGCGGTCGAACGTCACGGCCTCTTTCAGCGCGTGGCTCGTCGCCTGGATCGCGCCGCCCTCAATCTGGTTGACGACGCCATCGGGATTGATGACTTCGCCGACATCGACTGCGATCGTCAGCTTGCGCACGCGAATGTCGCGCCCGCATTCCACCTCCGCGACGACGGCACACCATGCGCCAAGGTTCTTGTATTTGGCATAGCCGATACCGTAGCCGACGCCATCTTCGCGCTTCTGCTTGCCCCAGTTTGCCCGGCGCGCAGCAGCCTCGACGACAGCGCGTGCGCGCGCATCCTCAAGATGTCGCAACCGAAACGCGACGGGATCCTCGCCTTTTTCCGTTGCGATGATGTCCATCATGCTTTCGATGGCGAAGACATTCGCAAAAGCGCCGAGCGAGCGCAAAGCCGATGTTCGGATCGGCATTTCGAGCAGGCGGTGGTTCGTGATGCGCTGGCTTGCGAAAGCGTAGGCGGGCACGGCATTGCGATCCGCGCCGCCGCCTGTCGCAAGCGGCATGTTGCCGCCGGGCAGCATCGGAAAAGGCTTTTCGAGATAGTAGCCGGAGAGCAAAGTCGGCGAATCGCCGCGCCCCGGGCGCGTGGCATGGCCATTGCTCCAGAGGTCGAAGCGCCATTGCAGGATATCGCCCGCATCGTCGAGATCGGCTTCGACCGCGATCGCCATGGCAGGGCTGAACGGACCCCAGCCCAGTTCTTCCTCGCGCGACCATGCAACGCGTACTTGTCGTCCGGGGGCTGCCCTGGCGAGAAGCGAAGCGTCGAGGCCGACGTCGTCCGCCCCATTGTGCCCGTAGCATCCCGCGCCTTCGCGATGCTCGACGACGATATCGCTTTCGCTCATGCCGAAGACGAGGGCAAGATCGGCGCGCAAATTGTAAATGCCCTGGCAGTGTGTCCAGACATTCAATTTGTCGCCTTGCCATTGCGCAACGGCGCAGGACGTGCCCACGGAAGCATGGGCCGTATAGGGACGCGTGAATTCGCGGCGTATGGCTCTCGCGGGAACAGCGGAGACAGCTGTCTTTTTCTCCGCAACGACCTTGCTTTCGAGCGGCCGCGACTTCAGCCAGTTCGCGAGGTTATGAAAGTCGGGCAGTTCGAGGCCCTCGCTCCAGGTGGCGCTTTTCGCAAGAGCATCCCGCGCACGAACGGCAGCCAATTCGCTGTCTGCGACGACGCCAACAAAACTGCCGTCGCGAACGATGGCTGCGATGCCGTCGATATTGCGGGCAGCGGTTTCGTCGAGCGAAAGAAGCTTCGCGCCCGGCGATGGGGGACGCACGACGCGGCCGTGCAAAACGCCTTCGTAGAGCGTGTCATGAATGAAGCGCCTTTGTCCGAAAACCTTTTCGGGCAGATCGAGGCGCGCAGCGGAGGCTCCCGCGATCTTGCGTGCCGCTGGCGCTTTGGCCTTGATACCAGGCGTCGCGTCGAGATTGATATCGACGCTCTCTGCCAGTTCCCAATAAGAGGTCGCGACATTGCCGGGGCCGCGAATGGCGCCGTCCTCGACGGTGAGTTGCGACGCGTCGACGCCCAGGCGTTCCGCGGCTGAAGCCAGAAACAGCCCGCGCGCTTGCGCGCAGGCGTGACGAATGGCCGATCCCGAATCCTGTATCGACAGCGATCCCGACGTAACGCCTTCATTCGGACTTGCCGCCGTCGTCGCCGGCTTGAGCCGGATGCGCTCGGGCGCCACATCGAACTCGTCGGCGGCGATCTGCGTCAGCGCGGTCAAAATACCCTGGCCGATCTCGACCTTGCCGGGAGAAAGCTCGACGAAGCCTTGGGGATCGACGCGGAGCCATTGGCCAAGACGCGGATTTGACTTGAGGTTGCCGGGCAGTTGCGGAGGCGGAGGTGTTGTCATGCCTTCGCTCCTTCCCGCATGGCTTCGGCCGCGCGCCGCACTGCGCGCACGATACGATTATGCGCGCCACAGCGGCAGAGATTGCCGTCGAGGGCTTCGCGCACGTCCTTGTCCGTGGGATCAGGATTTTTCTCGAGCAATGCCGCCGCGGAAATCTGGATGCCGGAAATGCAATAGCCGCATTGCAAGGCCTGTTCCTCGATCAATGCCGTTTGCAGCGGATGCGGCTTGCCGGGCGATCCTAATCCCTCGACTGTTACGACAGACTTGCCTGCGACCGACCACATCGGCGTGTCGCACGAGGCGAGAGGCTGACCGTCGACCAGCACGAAACAAGCGCCGCATTGATTGAGCCCGCAGCCGAAATGCGTACCTGTCAGTCCGCATTGCTCGCGCAGGACATAAAGCAGGGGAGATGACGGATCGCAGTTAATCGACCGCGAGCCGCCGTTGACGGTCAGCTGGATGGTATCGCTCATGGAGAGACTACTGCACTTTCGCGCCGGAGATTTTGACGACTTCCGACCACTTCGTGATTTCCTTGTTCAGGAAATCCTCGAATTGATCGACGCTCATGTTGAAGGGGACTGCCCCTTGCTTGGCCCAGGCGGTCTTCACTTCCGGGCTCTGTTGAACCTTGTTGATCTCGGCGTTCAGCTTCACGAGGATGTCGCGCGGCGTCGCCTTGGGCGCCATCACGCCGAGCCAGATGGTTGCCGAATAGCCCGTCACACCCGCTTCGCTGACAGTCGGCACATTGGGCAGGACATCCGCACGATTGTCGCCGCTCGTGCCCAGCGCGACGAGTTTCCCGGTCGCTACATTCTGCGCCATGGTCGTGACGGCGTCGAACATCATGTGGACATGGCCCGCGAGCACATCGTTGCGTGCGCCGCCGCTGTCCTTGTAGGGCACATGGACGATCTGCGTCTTGCTCATCGCTTTGAACAGTTCGCCGGCCATGTGATAGGGCGTGCCGGGTCCCGACGACGCATAATTGAGGCCGTTGGGCTTGGATTGCGCGAGCGCGATGAATTCCTTCAGCGTTTTCACATTCAGCGAAGGATGCACGACCATCACGAGGTCGGAATAGTTCACGGCCGCCACCGGCGCGAGATCACGCATCAGCGCATAAGGCTTGTTCGGAATGAGCGATTCATTCGTCGCCTGTGTATTCGACATCATCAGCAGCGTGTAGCCGTCTGCCGGCGATTTCACGACCTCGTTCGTGCCGACGACGGCACCGGCGCCCGGGCGGTTCTCGATGACGAAGGATTGGCCGAGGCTCTTGCTCAACTGCTCGCCCAGCGCGCGCGCATAGACATCGGCTGGCCCACCGGCGCCGAAAGGCACAATGATCTTAACGCTACGCGCAGGATAGTTTTGAGCCTGCACGCCGCCCGCCGCCAGCGCTGCGAGTGTGGTGGCAATCGTCAATCCGATTACGGCTTTCATTTTCCCCTCCATCGACTTCCCCTCCTTGAAAAGTCACCACATCATCTTGCCGCCATCGACATTGATCGTCTGTCCCGTGACGAAATCGCTGTCGGGCGAAGATAGATAGACGAGAGTTCCCAACAGGTCTTCAGGAACCATGTCCCTGCCGATCGCCCGTTGAGCGCGGTTCGGCGCACGCATGCCATGCATGCCCTCGTTCGCCTGCACGCCTTCGCTTTCGGTGAGGCCGGGCGCGATGGCGTTGACCGTTATCTTTTTCGCGCCGAGTTCGCGCGCCATGGAGCGCGTCATGCCGATCACAGCCGCTTTCGACGCAACGTAGTGCAGAAAACCCGGCGGACCCAGAAAGAACGTGGCGGAAGATATGTTCACGATCTTGCCGCGCCCGGTCTTCTCCATGCTCGGCAAAACCGCGCGGCTCGCCTGAAAGATGCCGCGCACGTTCACGCGCATGATCGCATCCCACTCCTCGTCGGGTATCTCCCAGAAAGGCTTCAGCTTGAGGTGCGAAAACAGACCGGCATTGTTGATGAGGATTTCGATCGGGCCGTATGCCGCCTCGACCTCTTTCACCATCCGCGCGAGATCGTCGTTGCTGGTCACATCGACCTTCATGCCGATGGCCTGATGGCCTTCGCCGTTGATCGCGTCCACGCAAGGCTGGGTGTCGATCACATCGGTCACGACAGTTCGCGCGCCCTCGCGCGCCAGCGCCTTGGCATAGGCGGCCCCGATACCCTGCGCTGCCCCTGTGACGATGGCGACCCTGCCCTGAAGACGGCCCATGACTTCCTCCCGCTCACCCCGATTTCTAGGGCAGGGAGGACCGTTTGCCAAATCCGGAAAGCGCGTGTTAGCGTTTGAACAGGAGCAGGTTCAACAAGTCTTGCCCGGGGAGGATTCGATGATCCAGACGATCCGCGCCAGTATCAGGCGCGCTGCCGTTGCCACTGCGTTTGCCGCCAGCGCTTTCGCTCTACCGGCCGCCGCGCAACAGACCTTCGAATTTGCCGTGTGGTATTCGGATCGCGACTATTACGCGCCGATGACCAATGAGTTCGCCGCCGAAGTAGAAAAGGCGACCGCCGGGCGTGTGAAATTCAAGCTACATTATTCCGGCGCGCTGGTCCCGGCGAAAGAGACGGTCGAGGCGGCGCGCAACGGTTCCATCGGCGGGGGCACGACCAGTATAAGCTTTCTCGCGCCGATCATTCGCGAGTTTTCCTACATCGAGCCGCTGTTCTGGATTCCTGCCGACGCAAAAGTGGCCGCGGACATGATGGATAATCTGGGTCCGCTGATGCAGACGGCGATGGAGAGGCGCGGCATGGCGCTGATCTTCGCTCTGCCATCGTCGGGGCTGATTTCCGCCTGCCGCCGCGATCATATCCGCACAGTCGCCGACTGGAAGGGTAAGAAGATTCGCGCCGCGGGCCGTCTGCAAGGGATTCAACTCTCTGCCGTCGGCGCCTCGCCAGTCGCCATCGATCCCGGCGAACTCTATATCGCCCTGCAAAACGGCACGGTTGATTGCACCATGTTCCTTGCCAACCTGTCGCTCTCGACCAAAATATATGAAGTCGCGCCGAATATTACTTATTGGGCTGACGGCGCGAACTCCTCGCTTTATTTCGTAAATCTCGCGCAATGGCGAAAAGTGTCAGAGGCGGATCGAAAAGCCGTTCTGGCCGTGGGCGATCGCATCGCGAAGAAATGGGCGGTGGAACAAATCGGCATGCAGCAGAATGCTGCGAAGGATCTCGAAAAGGCCGGCGCCAAGGTCATCTATCCCACGCGCGAGGAGATCGACGCCACAAAAAAGGCGATGTCGGCCGTGTGGGCCGAGGTCGACAAGATTGCGGGCGAAGCGGGGAAACCGTATCGCGCACTCATCGTGAAGTAGTCTGCACATCGGCGAGGGCGGAACAACCGCCCCGCCAATTCAATTTAGCGGGGGAAACAGGATGGATGCGAGTGCCGGTGGCGGCGGGTGGTTTGCAGCCCTCGAACGCTTTACCCAACGGGTGAACAGGATTTTTCTGATTCTGTCGGCCATTCTTGTGCTTGCGATTCTGGCGCTGGTTTGCCTCTCGGTCATATTTCGCTACTTTTTGAATAACCCTCTGGCTTGGGCGCTCGACTACACGACGTTCCTGCTCGTTTTCGTTTTCTTTCTCGCAATCTCGCCGGCGCTGCAGGGCGGCAATCACATCGAAGTCGATCTGTTCGATCCCTTGATTCCCGAAAAATGGCACAAAGCGCAGCGGATGATCGGCAAGTTGCTCACGCTCGTCTTCGCGGTGGCGCTCCTGATCTTCATCGCGCGCCGTTTCGAGGACATCGTCGACCTCGACGAACTCTCGTTCACGATGGTTCACATGCCGCTGAAGTATATCTTCTGGATCGGTCCCATTGGCGCGGCGCAGTTCCTTCTCACAGCAATTGTGGACATCATTCGCTTTGCAAAGACTCCTGCCGAAGATGTCGCGAAGTTTGGCGCGGCGACCGGACACTAGGGCGACCCTCACATGTATGCCTTTATCGGCTTCTCGACGTTCCTCCTTGTCCTTCTGGTCCTCTTTGCTGTCCGGACTCCGGTCGGCATCGCCCTCGCCATGGTGGCTCTGTTCGGCACCGCGTCGCTGGTGTCGACGGCCTCAGTGGGGCAGGTCGCGGCCATCGCCTATTCGGTCTCGAGCAATCCGATCATCGTCGTTGTGCCGTTGTTCGTGTTGATGGGCGAAATCCTGTCCTCGGCGCAGATCGGCGCGAACCTGTTCCGTGCCGCGGAAATCTGGTTCCGCCGGATTCCCGGCGCGCTGGCAGTAGCGACCATCTGGGCCTGCGCCATATTCGGTTCGGTCTGCGGCTCGAGCCCGGTGACTGCGACGACCATTGGCTCCATGGCGATCCCGGAAATGTTGCGGCGCGGCTACAACATGTCTCTGGCGCTGGGGGCGACAGCCGCGGGCGGCACGCTTGGCATTCTCATTCCGCCTTCGATCATCATGGTGGTCTATGGCGTCATTACGGATACGTAGATTGGCCATCTTTTTATCGGTGGCGTGGTTCCCGGCATTTTGCTTGCGACATTGTTGAGCTTGACTGTCGTCATCGCCGTGAAGCGCAATCCCGACTATGCGCCGGCGATCAAGGAGGTGCCGACCCGCGAAGAACGGCGCAGCGCGATGATCGGCGTTTTGCCTGTACTGAGTCTTGCGGCCTTCGTGATCCTGTCGATCTATACAGGCGCTGCTACGCCGACCGAAGCGAGCGGCGTCGGCGCTGCGGGCGCCATCGTCATCGCCTGGGCGATGGGCCGCATGAAACTGCAGGTCATGATGCAGAGCCTCGACCGCACCGTGCGGACGACTGCGATGTTCATGCTGCTTTTGGTCGGCGGGCTTTTCAGTTCGTTTCTTCTGGCGCGGCTCGGCATACCACAGGCGATGTCCGACCTTTTGACCAGCCTGCCGCTGCCGACATGGGGAATCATGGTCGTGATCAACTTGATCCTGCTGATCCTCGGCATGTTCATGGATCCCGGCAGTATAATCGTCATCGTTATTCCCATCTTTATCAAGACGATCATAAACCTCGGCTACGATCCCGTCTGGTTCGGCATCATCGTCACCATCCAGTCGGAGATTGCCGCCATCACGCCGCCGGTGGGGTTCAACCTGTTCATCCTCAAGAACATCACGCCCGGCGCCGATATGAGGATTATCTCGAAGGGCGCGGTGATATTCGTCGTGCCCATGCTGCTATGCATTGCGATCCTCACGGCCTTTCCGCAGATCGTGACCTTCCTGCCGAGCATGATACTCTCGGTCAAATAGCGGCGCTTGCGCGAGCCTCCCGCGGCTGCGATGATCGCTGGAAACGGGAGGATCACATGCGGATTGCATTTGCGGGAGTGATAGCGATTGCCCTGACGGGCGCAGCCGTTGCGGCCGAAAGCGTGAAGGTCGGCTACACGCGCACCGCGACCGACATTGCGCTCTATGTCGCGGACAAGCGCGGTTACTTCAAGGCCGAGGGGCTCGACGTCTCCCTTATCAATATGCAGTCTGCCGCTGTGATGATCGTGCCGATGTCGTCGGGCGATATAGACGTGATGGCGGGCTCGGCCTCGGCCGGTCTCTATAACGCCATCACGCGCGGCCTCGACATACGTCTCGTCGCCAGCAAGGTGACGACGCCAAAGGGCTACACGAGCCAGACGCTGATCGTGCGCAAGGACCTGTTCGACTCCGGCAAGATCAAATCGGTTGCCGATCTCAAGGGTCAGAAGATTGCGAATTCCGGCACGGGTACGGCAGCGCTCGGCACGATGCAGCGGATGCTGAAAACGGGTGGTCTGACGCTGAAAGACATCGACATGGTGGCGCTCGCCTTCCCGCAGATGCGCACGGCGCTCGAGAACGGCGCTATCGTCGCAGCGCTGCCGGCCGAGCCCGTCACCACACAGACCGTCAATGCCGGTGTTGCGGTAAAACTGATCAAGGACGACGAAGCCTATCCCGGGCACGAGATTGCATCCTTCATGTATTCGAGCAAGCTTCTGAAGGAGCGGCGCGAGGTCGGCCTCAAATTCATGCGCGCACTCATTCGCGGCGCGCGCGACCACAATGACGGGCTCGACGACAAAGGCATGTTTTCAGGGCCAAAGGGCGATGCGATCATCGCCATCCTCAACGAATATACGCCCGTGAAGGATCCGAATTTCTTCAAGACATTCGCGCTCGCCTACTGCGATCCGGATGGCGCAATATCCGTCGATAGCCTGCGCGAGGATCTCGAACTCTTCAGGGAGCTTGGTTTGATCCAGGGCGCGGCAAGCGTCGAAAAACTCGTCGACGACTCGCTTAGGCAGCAGGTGGTGAAGGAACTTGGGCCGTACAAGAAAGCGAATTGACTGCTGCTTAAGCGCGTACGCTCGCCAGCAGCGCGAAGGCGTCGATGACGGACTGCGGATCGGCGATGCCTTTTCCCGCGATATCGTGCGCGGAGCCGTGGCCAACGCTTGAAAAAACCACGGGTGCGCCAATCGTTACGGCTGACGCGACACGCGGGCTGATCAGCTTGACTGGCACATGCCCCTGATCGTGATACATGGCGACATAGGCGTCGTGCTTGCGATTGGCGAGCAGCACGTCCGCGCCAATGGGACCATCCGCGCCGATGCCTTCGGCCTTGACCATTGCGACAGCGGGCTCCGTGACTCGCTGATCGTCGTCGCCGAATAGGCCGTTTTCGCCCGCATGGGGATTGATGCCGAAGACGCCGATTTTCGGTTGTGAGATGCCCAAACGCTTCAGCGTATCGTCCAGCGCCCTGATGCCATCGGCGACTAGGTCGGGCGTGAGGCGCGCAATCGCCTGATGCAGCGGCTCGTGCAGCGTAACATGCGCGATGCGCAAGCCCGCGCCGGAAAGCATCATGAAAACCTTGTCGCGCGGCGTCTGCGTGAGATCGGCGATCAGCGGCGGATAGCCTGAAAATTCGATGCCGGCCTGATGGACCGCTGTCTCGTTCTGCGGACAGCCGACGATGGCTGCACAATGGCCGCTGCGCACGAGGTCCACGCATGAGCTGACATAAGCGATGGTCGCGCGTCCCGCCGCCGCGCAAATGCGGCCGGGTGAAAAGTCTTCGCGGGGCAGGGAGGGAACATCGCAGATGGCCATTTCGCGGTCCGCATCCGCCTGTTCGAAATCGGCAAGCCGTTTCTGGATGCCGAGCGATGCGCGGTAATGCTCGATCACATAGCGATCGCCGACCAGCACGGCCTGCGCGGGACTTGCGGAATTGAACCCAGCTGCCGCCTTGATGGCGATTTCCGGGCCGATCCCGTTCGCATCGCCGATGGAGATGGCGATGCGCGGCTTTTTGGTCGCGCTCATTGAAGTCAGTTGCCCTCGATCTTCACATTGGCGCGCTTGATGACCTCGCTCCACAGCTTGCGTTCGCCTGCCATGAATTGCGCCGTTTCCTCGGGCGTGCCGCCGATGGGCGTTGCTTCCTGCGCCAGATATCTTTCGCGGATCGAAGACTGCTGCAGCGCTTCGGCAATATCGGCGCTGATCTTCTGCGTGATCGCCTTGGGCGTGCCCGGAGGCGCGACGACGCCGAACCAGGCTGTCGCGACGAAGCCGGGATAGCCGGCCTCGATCATCGTCGGCACATCCGAAATTTTCGTCGAGCGCTGCCGCGACGCGACAGCGAGAATGCGGATATTTCCGCCCTGGTGTTGCGGCAGGGATGAGGCGATATTGTCGAAGAACACATCTACATGGCCGGCGCCCAGATCCGTCAGCGCCGGTGCTGTGCCGCGATAGGGCACGTGATTGAACTTCACGCCGGCAGCGGCCTGGAACATTTCGAATGTCAGATGTGAGGTCGAGCCATTGCCTTGCGAGGCGACGCTGACCTTGCCTTCATTCGCCTTGGCATGCGCCACGAATTCAGCAACCGTCTTGACGCCGAGCTTGTTGCTGACCGCCATCACGTTCGGCGTCGAAGCGAGAATGCTGATCGGTTCGAACTTCTGCGGTTCGAATTGCAGCTTCGAATAGAGGTTTTCGTTCACGACGAGCGGCGGCGGCGGCGAGGAAAGCAGCGTGTAGCCATCGGGCGCTGCACGGAAAACTGCGGTCGCCCCGATATTGCCGCCCGCGCCCGTGCGATTTTCGACGACGATCTGCTGTTTCCATTTTTGCGACAGATATTCGCTGGCGATACGCGGCAGAACGTCGGCAGATCCGCCCGCCGCGAAAGGCACGATGATTGTTACGGCGCGGTTGGGAAAGTCGGTCTGCGCTTGCGCCTGTGCCGCAAAGGCCAAAGCCGCAAGAGCAACCCATCCGTACTTTTCGAAATTCTTCATCTTCGCCTCTTTACGCGACGATCTGTTCGACCTTGCCGCTCTCGTTCATGCCCTGCGCGCGATATTGGCCGATCTTCTCGATCAGCGGCCGATCGCTCATCGTGTAGAGGATCGCGTCTTTCGATCCCGTATTGACGTGCCGGCGCCACAGAAAATTCGGAACAACGAATATATCGTTCTCTTCCCAGTCGTAAGTGCGGCCCGCGACCTCGGTCTGCCCGCGTCCGTGCATGCAGACATAAACAGTGCTGCACGTTTCGCGCTTGAAGCGGGTTTCCTCGCCGGGCTTGAGCAACTGCGCGCCATAGCCGAGCGTCGTGAACAGCGCCCCGCCAGTGACTGGATTACGCAGGTCAATTGGCGTGCCCTCGTAGGGATCGCGCACATCGTTCTGCATCGCCGTCAGCGCATTCTGGATGTCGACGCCCTTGAAATGGAAGAACGGCGTCTCGGCATGTCCGACGCCGCGCTGATGCGAGGACATGCGCGGCACGAGGCCGCCATGAGCATAGAGCCGCTGCGAGTGACCGCGGGGAATCTTTTCGCTCTGTGCGCGCTGGTTGCCTTCAAGGCCGGGCGCTTCCTCGTCGAGCCAGATGAGATCGAGCACTTCGAGCAGCGGCCAGTCCAGTGTGTCGATCCACATGACCGGTTCCTTGCCGTCATTGCCGTGGTCGTGCCACGTGCCGTTCGGCGTCAGCATCACGTCGCCGCGCATGGCGTCGCAGCGCTCGCCCTCGACATTCGTGTAGCCGCCAAATTCCGAGAGGATCGTGCGCGTCGCATTGGGCGAATGAAGATGCGCGCGCGCCACGTCGCCGGGATTGTAGATCGAGACGGCGCAACGGATCGCCGCCGCCACCTGCAGACGCCCCCCGAGGCCGGGATTGGTCAGCAGGAATTGCTGGCGGTCGGCGAATTCCGTCGGCGGAATGTCGGAATTCTTGGCGACATCGGCGATCTTGAGGAGGTAGGGCGAGATTTCCTTCCAGCGCCAGCGGTGCGGCAGAGCCTTCATCTGCCCGCCGGCCACGCGGCCCTGCGCCATCCGCCCGGCTTCCTCGACGCTCGTCGGCTTGAACCATGCCTTTTGCGCGGGCGCATTGGCCTGCGTGCGCAGCCAGATGTTGTATTGCCCAGCTTCTGCATTCAGCGCTTCCATCGCGGCGCGGGCGTCGATCTTGCCCGGCGTCGTCGGCGCTGTGCTCATCGTGTCGGTCATGGGCCGTCTCCTCGAACTGTATTCTCTTAGCCGGATAGCTGCTTGTCTATCGGCTGCCCTGGCCGGCGGGATACTTTACATCATTGTGCCGCAATAGGCTTCAACTCGTATACCTCGGCTTCCTGCCGGGCTGCGTCGATATCGCCTCGGCGCAGCGCAAGGCGAACGCGATCAAGTTTACGAACCTGTTCTTTATCAAGCGCCGGAGCCCAGGGTGAGCCATCTTCGGTCAGAGAGATCTCGACCTTCGCGAGATATTTGCCTTCCTCGATCAGGTGCATGCTCTTGCCAGTCATGGCGTTCTCCGAACTCGACCGCAATCTGCTTCAGGTCGGATTTTCGTCTTCTACCACATTGCGCAACACGCCGACGCCGGAAACCTCCAGTTCCAGCACATCGCCGGGCTTCAGCCAGACCGGCGGCTTGAGGTTGCCGCCGACGCCCACCGGCGTGCCGGTGGCGATCACGTCGCCGGCCTCCAGCGGCATGATCGTCGAGACATAGGCGATCAGTTCCTCGTAGGGGCGCATCATATTGGCGGTCGTATCTTTCTGGCGCGTCTCGCCGTTGACGCGGACCTCGATCGTCATGTCATGAGGATCTGCGATTTCCTCGGCGGTCGAGATCCATGGACCGAAGGAGCCCGAGCGGTAAAAGTTCTTGCCCGATGTGACGTTGGCCGTCGTGTGCTTCATCCAGTCGCGCACCGAGCCTTCATTGAAACAGGAATAGCCGAAGATGTGGTCTATTGCGTTCTCGCGTGCGATGCGCCGTCCGCCCTTGCCGATAACGATGGCGATCTCGCCTTCGTAGTCGAAATGATTGGATTCCGGCGGCCGCAGGATCGGTGAAAGATGCGGCGCATGGGCCGAGGATGTCCGCCAGAAGAGAGAGGGATAATTCCAGCTGTAGCCGCCGCCGGGCACTTCGTCGGGGCGCGACTTGTAGTTCACGCCGATGCAGAGGATCGGCTTGTGCACGGGCAGCATGAATTCGATGTCGCCGATCTTGAAATCGTCGGCAGCGCCTTGCGCCATTCGTGCCGCTTCGCCTTTCAGATCCCGGGTGATGAACTCGACCATGTTTGCTGCTCTGCCCTGCAGGCGCGAGCCGAGATCGAATATGCCTTCGCCGCGAAAGATACCGAAACTTTCGCGGCCCTTGTGGCGGTAGCTGGCAAGTTTCATGTTTTTTCCCCGACTCGTTTGTTATCCGCGCTGTGGGCCGCCGTAGATAAATATCTGGCGCGCCGGTTCCGCATAGGTTCTCCCGAACGCCGGCCGTGCCTGCAAGCGATCATACCATTTTCCCACGAACGGGTGTTGTGACCACATATCGTTCATCTTCAGATCGTCGAGCCGGACGATGTTCGGCATGACGCAGATGTCGGCTTGGGTCAGCATTTCGCCGCAGATCCACGGACGTCCGTCGGAAAGGGCCTTTTCCATCCGGTCGATCGTTTGCTGCAGCTTTTCGCGGGCTTCGCTGAGGTCCGCTTCGCTGAAACCGCCGTTCTTCATCTTCAGATAGAAATGCTTGCGAATGGGCCGGCGCGCGGCCTCTGCCTCAAAGGCGTCGCCATCCTTGAACGTGCGCCGGATGAACGCCTGAAATGACGGCACACGAATGGCTGGCGTCGGAACTTCGTCGATATATTGTCGCCAAGCCCGCATGGCCGCGAGCGCCTTCGCTGTCTCCGGCCGCAGCGGTTGCCCGGGAAATACATCGTCGAGATACTCAAGGATAACAGATGACTCGACGATGGCGTCGCCGTCATGGACGAGGGTTGGCACGACGCCGTTTGGATTGAGCTGCAGATATTCCGGCGTGAGATGCTCGTTCTTGCGCAGATCGATTTCGTGTGAGACCCAGTCGAGCCCCTTCTCGAATAGGGCCATCCGGACTTTCTGGCTGCATGTTGAGCGCGCAGCATGCATGAGAACAAGCGCCATCGGTGCTTCCTCGATAAAAAGCTGTTCAGTGTCCGGAGGGGGCGAGCACCCGTACCGGCTTGCCGTCGAGCCAGGCTTCGATGTCCTCGACGCTTTGCGTATAGGTCGTGCGATAATTTTCTTCCATGACGTAACCGAGATGCGGCGTCAGCAGCGTGTTGGGCGCGCGCATGATCGGATGCGCCGACGGCAGCGGCTCGATGTCGTAAACGTCGAGCGCAGCGCCGCCGATGCGCCCGGCATTGAGGGCGTCCAGCATGGCCTGCTGATCGACGAGCGCCGCGCGCGCCGTATTCACGAGTAGCGCGGTCTTCTTCATCAATCCGATCTCGCGCGCGCCGATCATCCCGTTCGTCTGCGCATTAGCCACGAGATGCAGCGACACCACATCCGATTGCGCCATCACTTCATCGAGGCTGGCCATCGTTACGCCCGCAGCCGCCGCTTTTTCCGCTGTCATCGAACGCGACCATGCCAGCACCTTCATGCCGAGCGCGAGGCCGACCTTGGCGACATCGCCGCCGATCCGTCCGAAGCCGACGATGCCCAAAGTCTTGCCGCGCACGCCGACGCCGACCGTCTGCTGCCAGCGTCCGGCATGAAGGTTGTTCACCTCCTGCGGAATGTGGCGGAACCAGCCGAGGATCATGCCGACTGTCAGTTCGGCGGTCGGGTAGCCGAGTGTCGCGGTGCCGCATACCGTGACGCCGCGCGCCGCCGCTGCGTCGATGTCGATCGAATTGTTGCGCATCCCCGAGGTGACGACGAGTTCGAGCTTCGGCAAGGCGGCGAGCAATTCCTTTGTCACCGGCGTGCGCTCGCGATTGCAGACGATGACATTGGCGTCACTCAGTTCGCCGACGAGTGCGCTGAATTCGCCGATGTAGTGCGACAGCACCTTGATTTCCGCGCGACCTTTCAATCTCTCCCAGGGTCCCATCTTCAGGGCGCAGTTTTGATAGTCATCGAGAATGACGACGGATTTCATGAGGGCTCCCCCAGCTTTGATGGCCGCGCGATTTTGCCGTTGCTCCGGCGCTTGATCGCCGCTTGCGTCCGCGCTGTCAATGGAGCGGACTCAGGCCGGTTCTGTCGCCAGTTCGACATCGGTATGGGGCACATTCGCCGGAAATTTCCGCCAGCCGGGCATGGTGAGCCATGTGCGCAGCAACAGGCGACGCTGGTCAGGCTCGCCGAAATCCTCATAGTCGGTCCGTCCGTGCAGTGTCACCCGGTTGTTGAGGAACTGGATATCGCCCGGTTCTATGTCCATGGTCATGCAGTAGGGCTTGCTGCCGGCGATGCTTTCCAGAACGTCCATCGCTTCCCGCTCCGGCCCGCTCAGTGTCATCAAGCCGTCCTCGACCGCCATCTGTATGGGCGCGGGCAAATAGTTGCAGATCACCTCGCCGCCGATGTCTGCAAATACCGGGCAATAATGTTCGGTCAGGGCGGAGCCGCCCTGCCGGCGGTGTTCGCGCCGGCGGTGACGATAGCCGCGGTAGAGTATGTCGAGCAGGTCGGGCCGGGTGCGTAGCATCTCGTTATGGATGGCCATCGAACTGGCGATCAGGCTTTCGCCGCCCTTCTTCGCCTTGCGCACGCAAAGCAGGCCGACAATATCGACCGGATCCATGTGCATCGGCAGCGGCCCGCCGACATGATAATAGAAGCGCCCGCCGTCCTGCGGGTTCACATCCATCACTTCGGCGATGCCCTTGGCGCGATGCTCCTGCGGGCCGACGAGACCGAGGTGATGGCCAATCACGAGCAGGGCAAGTTTCAGCTCTTCGACTTTGAATTTCGAAACGTCCATTCCCCGTACCAGGGCGAGCCCATAGCCCTGCGAGAGAGCGTCTTTTGCAGGAGCGAGTCCCGCGCGCAGTTCCGCAATGTCGATCGCCTCGAAATCGAACGTGTCCTGATCGAGGCCCTTTGCCCCAGCGTCAGCGACGGCCTTGCCGAGGCGTTCGAGAGCCGTGGCGGGAAGTTCGTAAATCCAGTCGCTGCGCGCTTCCAGGTCCGCGCCGAGCCAAACCTGCGCACCCCTAACGAGTTGCGGCGATTGATCCATCCCGGCCTCCCTAGGCTGTTTCGGCGTGTCTTGCTTGGGGGGATGCTACAGGAATCTTGACTGTTATCAAAGCGAACACGGGCTTGGTCCGTAGTCTCGGCGCAAATCGAACGAGCGGCCGGCGCAGCTTGACTTGCGCGGGGCTGCACCGCACTGAAAAGACCATTGAGGCTGCGCCCATGCGCGCCCGAGGCGAGGAACGCAACGAAATGAACGTAGCGACCGAAGCGAGCCCGATTCTGCCCGCATGGCCGGACGGTGGCGTCACGCGCGTGCCCTATTGGATTTTCCAACGCGACGATGTCTATGCGCGCGAACAGGAGCGCGTATTTCAGGGCAAGTCCTGGTTCTACTTGTGCCTCGAAGCCGACTTGCCGGAAGCCGGCAGCTTTCGCACGACATTCGTAGGCGATACGCCCGTCGTCGTGGTGCGCGACAACGATGGCGAAATCTGCGCCTTCGAAAACCGCTGCGCGCATCGCGGCGCGCTGCTCTGTCTCGATGAGGACGGCAAGGCAAAGCAAGGGTTCACCTGCGTCTATCACGGCTGGAGCTACGACCTCAAAGGCAACCTAAACGGGGTCGCCTTCCTCAAGGGTTTGAAGGGGCAGGGCGGCATGCCCTCGACCTTCAAAATGGCGGATCACGGCCCGCGCAAACTGCGGATCGCGACGATCTTTGGACTGGTATTCGGCACTTTCTCAGATGAAACGCCACCGCTCGACGACTGGCTTGGCGAAACCATCATTTCGCGCATCGCTCGCGTGCTTGAGGGACGAAAGCCCGTCGTTCTCGCGCGCTACACGCAAACGCTTCCCAACAACTGGAAGCTTTACATGGAGAATGTGAAGGACAGCTACCACGCGAGCATTCTCCACCTGTTCTTCACGACCTTCGAACTCAATCGCCTCAACTACAAGGGCGGACTCATCGTCGAAGGCGGTGGCGGCCATCACGTCAGCTTTAACCAGCTTGATAGGGCCCAGCTCGACAAGGCCTATTCCGACCAGAACCTTCGCTCCGACAGCAATTACAAGCTGAAGGATCCCTCGATGCTACAGGGGTTCAATGAATTCCCGGATGGCATCACCCTGCAAATCCTCACGGTTTTCCCGACATTCGTTCTGCAGCAGATACAGAACTCCGTTGCCGTTCGTCAGATCGTCCCGCGCGGCCCCGAACGATCCGACCTCAACTGGACCATCCTCGGCTTCGAGGACGATACGCCGGAGCAGCGCCTCGTACGCGTAAAGCAGGCCAACCTCGTGGGAGCTGCGGGCTTCATCTCAATGGAGGACGGCTGTGTTGGCGGCTTCGTGCAGCGCGGCGTTGCCGGGGCGCCTCATCTGCCGTCGGTGCTGGAAATGGGCGGCTCGTCGACGCAATCGAGCGAAAGCCGCGTCAGCGAAGCGGCCATTCGCGGTTTCTGGCAGCAATATCGCGATCTGATGGGACTGTGAGCGCATGAGTCAGAAAAGCGATAGCGACATGTTCCACAAGATCGTGCGCGCGCAGGCCGAATATGCCCGCGCCATCGACAACGACAGGCTCGAAGACTGGCCTGCCTTCTTCGAGGATCCCTGCCTCTACAGGATCACGACAGCGGGCAATTTTGCGAAAGGCTATGAAGCCGGAATCGTATTCGCCAATACGCGCGGCATGTTGACGGACCGCATCACGGCGCTGCGCGAAGCCAACATTTTCGAGCGCCATACATATCGCCACATTTCAGGCGCGCCCTGCATTCTCTCGGAAGATGCGGACGGCGCACGCAGCGAAACGCCCTTCGTGGTCGTGCGTATCATGCGCGACGGCGTGACAGATGTTTTCGCCAGCGGTTGCTATCGCGATTTGTGGCGGGCGCATGGCGCGCAGGTTAAGCTCGCCGAGCGCATCGTCATCTGCGATTCCTCGCGCATCGACACGCTGCTGGTGATACCGTTGTAACGCGCTGTCATCCCGGACGCCGAAGGCGATCCGGGATCGCTTCCCGGTTTTCCCTACGCGATTCCGGATCTCGCGGTGCTCGGGCGGGATAGGCCTTTCAGCCATCACTTCTCCTGCAGAACATCTGCCAGCAAAACCTTGTATTTCTCGACTTCGCGCAACACGAGCGCGCCGAGAAATGCTGACTCCAGTTCCTCTCCGCTCGCCGGAACCGAGGAAAGATCGAGCAGGCGCTGTTTCACAGTATCGCTGGCAACCGCTGTGCGCAGTGCGCCATTCAATCGGGCGATGATGGGCGCAGGCGTGCCCGCCGGTGCAAACAGCGCGTTCCAGCCCTCGGCCTGAAAGCCTGGCGTGCCCGCCTCGATCGACGTCGGCATCCCCGGTACATTCGGAAGCCGCGCCGTCGATCCCACCGCGAGCCCGATCACCTTGCCCGCGAGGATCGCGCTCGAAACCGATGTCGCGGAATCGCAGGCGCCGTCGATATGCCCTGCGATGAGATCGTTCAGCGCGGGGGCCGCGCCGCGATAGCTCACGAGATTCACCTCGACGCCGGAGGCGCGAATGAAGCTGCGGCAGATGAGATAATTCGACGAACCGACGCCCGCATGGCCGAGGCTCACCTTGCCGGGGTTGGCCTTCGCATAGGCGACAAACTCGGCGAGCGTCTTCGCCGGAAAGCCCGTCTTGATGGCGAGCACGGGCGCTGTCTTGGCGATCAGGCCGACGGGCGCAAAAGAGTCCGGCGCATATTGCAGGTTTTTCTGCAGGAAATAGGACGCAGCATGCGTGCCGGTATTGCCGATGATGAGCGTATAGCCATCCGGCGTCGCCCGCGCCGCGCGCCCAAGCGCGATCGCGCCGCCGGCGCCGCCGACATTCTCGATGACAAAGCGTTGACCGAGCACGCGTCCTGCCTCGTCCGCCGCAAGACGGGCGATCACGTCCGATGTGCCGCCGGCCGCAAAGGGCACGATCAGGTTGATGGATTTCGAAGGGTAGGTGTCCTGCGCCTGCGCGGACGCCGTGACCAGGAACGCGCTTGCCAGCGCCAGTTTCCAGCTTTTCATACGTGCCTCTCCCTGCCTGCTTGCACCCGTGCGGACCCATGGTTATCAATCCGGGCAAGCGATTGCAAAGGTCGCGCCGGGAGGATGAAATGGCTGACAAGACCTATGAGAATATCAAAATCGTCCGTGAGGGACCCATAACCTTCCTCACGCTGAACCGTCCCGGCAAGCGCAACGCCATGAGCCCGGCTCTCCATTACGAGATGGAAGAGGCCATGCTCTTCCTCGCGACCGACAAGGCAACGCGCGTTCTCGTGCTGGCCGGGGAAGGCGAAGCCTGGTGCGCCGGACAGGACCTGAAGCTCTATTTTCGCGAAACGTCCAATAATCCAGAGGAGCGTCGCCGTTCCAATGCATCCAGCCATCGCTGGCGCTGGGATCTGATGACGACATTCCCCAAGCCCACCATTGCCATGGTGAACGGTTACTGTTTCGGCGCGGCCTTCACCCAGCTTTGCGCCTGCGATTTTGCGATCGCGGCGGAGGACGCAACTTTCGGTCTTTCCGAAGTGAACTGGGGCATTCTGCCCGGCGGCATCGTCAGCTGGAATCTCACGGACATGATGCTGCCGCGTCACGCGCTCTACTACGCAACGACGGGCGAGCCTTTCGATGGCAAGCGTGCGGTGGAACTCGGGCTCGTGAACTTTGCCGTGCCGAAAGAGAAATTGCGCGAAGAGACGATGAAGCTGGCCGAAAAGATGCTGAAGCTCAATCCGTCTGTCGTTCGCTACACGAAGGAAGCGATCCGCGCCGTGCGCGGCATGACGCAGGAAAAAGCACGCGATTACCTCGGCGCCAAGCAGGACTCCCTGCATCGCGCGGACAAGGAAATCGGCGACAAGGTCGGCATGAAGAAGTTTCTCGACGACAAGTCCTATCGCCCCGGTCTCGGCCCCTATCAGCGCGAAGAAGGCTGAGACGCGATGGACAAGGGCAAGTCGATTGCGGCGCTGTTTGCGCCCAATAATGTCGTGCTGGTTGGAGCCTCGGACCGCAACTGGGCGCCGCGCGTATTTCATAATCTGCAGCGCTTTGGCTATGCGGGCGAAATCTATCTCGTCAATCCCAACCGCAGCGAACTCTGGGGCCGCCGCTGCTACGCATCGCTGGCCGATCTGCCTGCAGCGCCCGATCATCTCGCGCTCTTTGTTCCCGCAGACCAGTCTCTCGACATTCTCGAAGACGGAGCGGCGCGTGGCGCACGCAGCGCGACTTTTTTCGCCGCAGGTTTCGGCGAAGGCGGCGATGCAAAAGGGCTGGCGCGCGCGAAACGGCTCAAGAACATTCTGGACCGTACCGGCATTGCAGCCATCGGCCCCAATTGCATGGGCCTTGCAGTCGGACGCGCGAAATTCTCCACCATTCCCGACGAGCACCACGCGCCGCTGAAGCCCGGTCCGGTCGCGGCCATCACGCAAAGCGGAATGCTGGTGCAGACTGTCGGACGCGGCCTGAACGATGCCGGCCTGCCGCTCGCCTATCTTCTTTCTGCCGGTAACCAGACCGGGTTGACGATTGCGGACTATGTCTCGCACCTGGCCGACGACGACGACCTGCGTGTGATCGTCTGCTACATCGAGGCGGTCAGGGATGCGCCGGACTTTCTCGCTGCGGCCAGAAAAGCCAAAGCGAATGGGAAGACGGTCGTCGTCGCCAAGATCGGAGGTTCCGAGGAGTCGCGCGCTGCGGCGCTGGCGCACACCGGTTCTCTCGCCGGCAGTCTCGACGTCTTCGATGCATTCGCGCGCGACGCGGGAATTGTGCGCGTCGATTCTCTTGAAGATATCGTCATGGCCGCCGAATATCTTTCGCGCTCGCAGCGGCCCAAGGGCAAGCGCGTCGGCTTGATGACGAATTCGGGCGCGTTGCGTTCCCTCACCAGCGAAACGGCGCCGCATTTCGGCATTTCCTTTCCGCCTTTCTCCGAAGAAACGGCGGCGCGTCTGAAAGAGCTTCATCCGGAAGCGGAAGTCTCAAACCCCTACGACTTCAAGCGCACGCTGCCTTCGGACCTTTACATTAAGCTGATCGAAACCGTGCATGCAGATCCAAACTGCGACATGGTTCTCCTGACCGAAGAACTGCCGCGCGAAGCGGGCATAGAACGCAAGGTTTCGAATTTCAGGGCCATCGAGAAATGGCTGGCGGAAGGGCACGCCCGTGAAAAGCCGCTTGCAGTCTTCTCGCCCATCACGCTGAATGAAAATCATTACATGCAGCAGCTTCGCGAGGAGCTGCCGCACATTCCTTGGCTCCACGACATATCCAAGACATTCCGTACGCTGGCGCGGCTGCCGGACGCGAGCGGGAATGGCAGCGCAGGCGCGTCCGAAATTCCGGCGAACCGGCGCGCATTGATCGACAAGTGGCGCGCGCATGCAAGAACCCTCGATAAGCCCGTCGCGCTCAACGAGGTCGACTCGAAATCCATTCTTGCTGCATATGGCGTCGCGTCCCCCGCTGAAATCATCGTGAAGACTTCCGAAGAAGCGGCTGCCGCAGCTGAAAAACTCGGCTTTCCCGTCGTTATCAAGGCGGTCAGTGCTGAGATCGCGCACAAGAGCGATGCGGGGCTCGTCAAGCTTGGTATCGCCGACGCCACGCAGGCCCGCAACGCGGCCGATGAGATGACAAGCACGTGTGCACGGCTTGGCGTGCGGCTCGAAGGCATTCTCGTTGCCCAGCAGGTGAAGGGCGGCATCGAGATGGTGGCCGGAATTCATCGCGATCCAGAAATGGGTCCGGTCGTGATGGCGGGACTAGGCGGCGTCTGGCTCGAACTCTTCAAGGACGTCGCTTTCGCGCCGCCATGGCTGGATCGCGACGCTGCGCTCGAAGCGATTGCAACGACGCGCGCTGCAACTTTGCTTGCGGGCTATCGCGGCGCGCCCGCCGCCGATGCCGCTGCGCTTGCCGATGTCATGGTTTCGCTCGGCGCATTGTCACGCGAATTCGGTGACATCATGGAATCCGTCGACGTCAATCCCTTGCTGGTCCGGGAGAAGGGCAAGGGCGCCGTCGCGCTGGACGGGCTTGTCGTGCTGCGGCCGCCAGCCGCGAACGCCTGAGGATTGCTTCGCGCTTGACAGGCTGATGGCGCGCGCATCCAATCGTAGCAGGCGAACTGAAAAACCAACGAAGACGCCGGGAGGACAACATGGACTTCGAAACGTCCAGCAAAAAAGTCGACGCCCTCACCCATCCCCGGAACGCCGTCGTCGTCGGGGCCAGCGACAGGCCGGGCTCATGGGCCTCCCGCGTCTGGCGCAACCTGCACGAATACAGTTTTCCCGGAAAAGTTTATCCCTTCAATCCCGGCCGTACCGAGCTTTACGGCCAGCCCTGTTACGGCGATTTCGCGGCTCTGCCGGAAAAGCCTGATCATCTCGTCGTTCTCGTCCCCGCGCCGCATGTGCCCGAGCTTTTGCGGCAGGGCGCGGCTGCCGGCGCGCGTAGCGCCACGGTGTTCTCGTCAGGCTTCGGCGAGGCTTACGACAAGGCCGCCGAAAAACTTGGCGCGGAATTGCGCAAGGCCATTGCCGATACAGGTCTTGGCGTATCCGGCCCCAACTGCATGGGCAATATCTGCGGCCCCGCGAGTTTCGTGACCCTGACCGAAGAACGGCCCCTGTCGCCCGGGCAGGGCCCAGTCGCGCTCGTAGGCCAGTCCGGCGGCGTCATGCTTTTCATGAATGCGGCGCTCGACGAGCGCGGCATCAAGGCCGGCTATCTCATCACCAGCGGCAACGAGGCTGGCCTCGGCATCGCCGATTACATCGCCTATTTCGCGACGCAGCCAGAAGTGAAGGTCATTTTCATGTATAGCGAAGGGCTGAAAGATGTCGCGCGCTTTCGCGCGGCATGCCGGCTCGCGCGCGCCAACGGCAAGGAAATCATCGCCTACAAACTCGGTCACTCCGAAGCCGGACGCGGGGCGGCCATGGCGCATACAGGTTCGCTCGCAGGGTCCATCGAAGCCTTCGATGCCGTCGCTGGCGATCTCGGCATCGTGCGCGCGGACACGCTCGATGACGCCGTCGAGATTTGCGAATTGCTCGTGCATACGGGTGCGCCGCGTGGCCGACGTCTCGGGGCGATCACGCTGTCGGGCGCCTATCGCGGCATGCTCTACGACGCTGCCGATCGAAACGGACTTTCGTTTCCAACGCTCGAACAGAAGACGTTCGACGACCTTAACGCGATCCTTGGCGTGGGCTCGCTCGTCAGCAATCCCGTCGATGGCGGCTTCGGCGTGCTCACCAGCGAACAGAATTTTCTGCGCAGTGTCGAAGCGCTCGACGCGGATGCGAATGTCGACATGATCCTGCTGCAGGACTCGCTGCCGCGCGTGAAGACGGCAGGACGAGGCGAGCGCTATATCAAGCTCATGGAAGACTATGTGACCGGCAAGGCCACCAAGCCCATCGCCTTCATCACGCCGACATCGCATGGCCAGTCCGACTACAGCCGCGGCATCCGGGCAGAAGTGCCGCATATCTCATTCCTGCAGGAAGCCAACAAGGCCCTGCGCGCTATCGCCAAAATCGCGCGCAGCCGTGAACTCGAAGCGTTGGGAATGGATGCTGCGAAGCTGAAGCACAAGCAAGACGCCGCGCAGAAGGCGGCCATCGCCGATTTGCGCCAGCGCGCCCGCAAGACCAAAGCTCCGCTCGCTCTCAACGAATACGAGTCCAAGGAACTCTTGCGCTTGTGGGGTGTGCCCCTTGGAGCGGAAGCCCTCGTGAAGACTCCGGCCGCGGCTGTGAAAGCTGCCGAAAAGATTGGTTATCCCGTTGTCCTCAAGGCCGTCAGCGCGACATTGCTGCACAAATCCGACGTCGGCGCGGTGCAACTCAATCTCGCCAATGCGCGCGCCGTTGAAGCCGCCTGGAAACGCATCCAGGACAATCTCAAAAAACATGGTGTGAAGGACAAGCTCGATGGCATGCTCGTGGCCAAACAGGCGAAGGGCGGGCTCGAAGTCGTGCTTGGCATTCATCGCGATCCCGAAGTCGGGCCGGTCGTCATGGTCGGAACGGGCGGCGTTCTCCTTGAACTGACGAAGGATGTCGCCTTCGGCGCTGCGCCCATCTCGCGCGAGAAGGCGCTGGACATGCTGGCGCAGACGAATGCGGGTACGCTACTCAAAGGTTATCGTGGCGGGCCTAAATACGACATCGAGGCTGCGATCAGCGCCATCATGGCGCTTGGCCGTCTCGCGCAGGATTTATCGGGCATCGTCCATTCGGCAGACGTGAATCCGTTCGTCATCATGCCGGAAGGGCAGGGCGCTGTGGCGCTCGATGCACTCCTCATTGTCGAATAGCTTTTCAGGGGACGCTCGTGACTCTCATCATCAACAACGACGACGTGCATCGCGTCCTGACCATGCCCGATACGATTGACGTCCTCGAGCAAGCCTATCTCGACCTTGCGCAGGGCGAAGCGATTTGCCGTCCGCGCATCGACATCCGAATCCCGACGGAAGATGTGGGCCGCAATTACCAATGGGGTACGATGGAAGGCGGCTCGACGCGCGGCTATTTCGCGATCCGCATGAAGTCAGACATTGTCTATGAGACCGAGTACAACGGCGTACGCACCCAGGAAAAATATTGTGTCGAGCCGGGCACATTCTGCGGCCTCATTCTGCTGACCTCAATTCAGAATGGCGAGCCGCTCGCCTTCATCAACGATGGCCATCTGCAGCATATGCGCGTTGGCGCGGATGGCGGCATCGGTGTCAAATACATGTCGCGGCCGGATTCCGAAGTCGTGGGCATGCTCGGTTCCGGCGGCATGGCGCGCACTCATATGCAAGCCTTCACCTATGTCCGCAACATTAAAAAGCTCAAGGTATTTTCGCCGACGCGCGCCAATCGCGAGGCTTTCGCCGAAGAAATGCGCGCGCTCTATAATATCGAAGTCGAGGTCTGCGACGCGCCCGAACAAATTTATCGCGGCGCTCATATCGTGGCGGGGCTGACGGATTCCGCCGTGCCTGTACTCGACGGCGCCTGTCTCGAGGAGGGCCAGCATCTGGTCAATATCGGCGGCAGCGGAACGCCGGACAAAGCAAGCATCGAGCGCGTGGATGTCTATTTGCGCTTCGGCAACGCGCCGGGCCCGAAAGGCCATCCTGAACTCGCGACCGATGCGGAACATCTTGGCTATGAAGCGCGCCCGCGTCAGGAAAAATTCGGCGACGGGCGCAAGGGCAAGCGCGGTCACGGCGCGATGCTTCCGGACAAGATGGTGACGCTCGCCGACCTCGTTCATGGACAAAAGAAGGGGCGCACAGACGAGCGCCAGATCACATGGTCGGAGCGCGGCAATCTGCAAGGTGCGCAGTTCTTCTCTGTGGCAGGCCGCGTCTATGAAAAAGCGAAGGAAGCGGGTCTCGGCTATGAAATTCCGACCGGTTTATTTTTGCAGAATATTCGAAATTGAATAAAAGTTTATCGAAAAGGGGTGGGCCGCGATGACAGTATGTGGGGATAGGTGTCACCGCGGCCCGGGGCGGGTGCCAGCACCTGTGGGACGGATTGGCGCTGGCAAACGCAAACCTAATGCTCAAGTTTTATGAAATAGCGCTTAGAATGCGCGGCAAATTGCTAACGCGGATCAAGCTTGATGCATTCTGTCTCGGATAGTTGCAATTTTACCGATCGCGTAGCGTGCGGACGCAAGTGCTTCTGTCGCAGTGACAAATTCGCGAGTGGCGGCATCGAAAATTCCTCTCGATTGGCAATGCGCCGCAGCGGAAACGCCGATGGCTGACGGTCTTATGGGCGGCGGTCGCGCTGCTTTCGCCATTCGCGATTACAGCATCTACATCGCATCACGATTTCTGTGGGGGCTTGGTCAACACATCCAGACGATTGCGATTGCCTGGCTCGTTTACGAATTGACACGCGATCCCCTGGCGCTCGGCCTGATCGGTCTCGCCGCTTTTGTACCCGTGATCGTTCTGGCGCTGGTGAGCGGACCCGTTGCCGATCGTTACGACCGGCGCCTCATCATCGTTATATGCAGCGTGACGATGGCCGCGGCCTCTGCGGGCGTTATGGCGGCAGTTCTCACGGGATATGTTCACGCGGGGCGTACCTGGCCGCTCTATGCGGCGGTGATCGTGTTCGGAGCCGCGCGCGCATTTTCCGGTCCGGCCGGACAGGCCCTCGTCATGTCGCTGGTCCCGCGCGAGATCTATACCTCCGCCGCTGCGTGGAACAACACGGTCAATCAATCGGCAACCCTGATCGGGCCCTCCATCGGCGGACTCCTGTTCCCCTTCGGCGCAATGGTGCCCTTCGCTGTCGCCTGCGTTTCGCTTGTTGCGGCTGCCGTGCTGGCGATCATGATTTCGGCGCGTCCGAAAGCGGAAGCGAAGCCGCCCGTCACTTTCGCGATGCTCGTTGCCGGCTATCAATTCATCTGGCGCACGCCGGTCATTCTGGGCACGATCACGCTCGATCTCGTGGCGGTTCTGTTCGCTGGCGCGACGGCGCTGCTGCCGATTTTCGCCAAGGACATTTTCGAGACAGGACCCTGGGGCCTCGGTCTGCTGCGTTCGATGCCCTCGGTCGGCTCCATTCTCGCCGCGTTGATCCTCGCGAATTTTACCTTGCGCTGGCATGTCGGACGCACGATGTTCGCATCGGTTGCTATTTATGGCCTCGCCACGATCGGCTTCGGTCTTTCGACAAATATATTCGTCGGCGCGATCTTTTTGGTCCTTCTGGGCGCCGCCGACATGGTGAGCGTCGTTATTCGCCAGACGCTGATCCAGATTGAAACGCCCGATGACATGCGTGGCCGCACGATCGCCGTGCATAACATTCTGACGGGCACGTCCAACCAGCTCGGCGAATTCGAATCCGGGGTACTGGCCTCATTCATCGGCACTGTGCCGACCGTCGTCACAGGCGGCGTGATCGCGGTGGTTTCGACATTTATCTGGATGCGGCTGTTCCCGGATCTGCGCAATCGCGAAAGATTCTCGTAACAAACCGTTAGCCTTAAGACTCCATTAAGGACCGCGCGGAATCATCGCCTCCTGTTTCACGCAGGGGACGCTGTGATGAGTCTGTCTGATGAGAATTCGAAGTTTTCGCCCGATGCTAACGGGCCAGCGCTCCTGCCGCCGCCCGTAAAGCCCGCGAAATCCGTGCTGCGCGCCATCGAGGCTCTCGATGCCGCCGAAGCGCGCGGCCCCGGGGAGGCGGCAAGACCCGAGGCGCGCAAGTGCGAAGCGCCTGTCATTGAAGCTGTCGCCATTGAGCAAAAGGCCGCCGAGCCGAAGCCAGTACGAGAGCCGCAGGCTGAAGCGCGCAAACCCGCCGAAGCGCCCAAGGTCGAGCCTGTCAAGGCCGACGCCGTAAAGGCAGAACCTCTCAAACCTTTGCGCGCCAGCGCCTTTCGGCCGAATGGCGCCGCAGCACAATCGCCTGCGCCTTCACGCAGACATACGTGGTTGATGCGCGCGGCGGGCGTCACGGTGCTTCTGGGCGCAGGATGGATCGCTGCTGCGCAGGTTTCCTCCGGCGACTTCAATCCGTTCGGCGCTTCCAAGCCTGCGATTGCGCAGCTATCGCCCATCGACCAGTTGCGGCTCGATCTGAAACAGGTTGTCGGCGACCTGACGACGATCCGCGCGCAACTCGGCAGGCTCGGCTCCCCCGAACATCGCGCGCGTCAGACCGCCGAACTCGATTCGCTGAAGCGTTCGCTCGCCGATCTTTCGCGCCGTATCGAGCAGGGCCGCACGGCGCAGACTGCCGCCGCTGCTGATCTCGGCGCTCGGCTCGATCGCGCACGCAACGATGACGCCAAGCAACGCGAGGAAATTTCTGAGCGTATCGCACGCATCGAACGGCAGATTTCCGACGGCCGGCCCACGGCGACGCAGGCGTCATTGCCCCAGCCGAATAACAGCACCGTGGTTCCGCGCGTGGCCATCGCGCCGCCGCCGCCAGCGGCGGCAAGCGAGCCGAGCCAGCGCAAGCCGCAGGGACTGGCAGGCTATGTGGTGCGCGAAGTTTATAACGGCATGGCGCTCATCGAGGGCCGCAACGGCTATCTCGAAGTCTATCCCGGCGCCTTCGTGCCGGGCGCCGGCCGCGTGCAGCAGATCACGCGCCGTTCCGGTCAGTGGGTCGTTGTCACATCGAATGGCGTGATTGGTCCGCAGGTCGAATAAGCGTCACGGCAAGCGGGATTTCTTTGAAGCCAGCGTCCGTTAGCGCCGGCTTCCTTATGCTGCATTCGCCTCTGCGCGCGCCGGCAAACGGGCGAGCACGTCGATGAGCGCGCGGTCGTGCAGCAGCACGTTGCACTCCGCAGGCTTCAGCCATGCGACTGCTTCCTCTAGATCGTGCGCATCGTTGAGCTTGGCTTCCGCCATCGCGCGGTAGGGATCGATCCTGCCGCGCACATGCGGCGGCGCTTCCGGCAAAAAGTGTTCGTGCGTTTCGCGCAGGGCGGGATTGCCGTGGATGGCGCGCAGCGCGCTCGGCGGATCGTCGTACTCGCGAATTTCGGAAAAGATTTGCGCGGCGCGGCGCGCAACCGATGGCGGGCGCGTTTCTTCCGGCGTACGCAATAGGCCCATCGCCTTGAGCGCAAGGCCGATTGCGGCAAGGCCGCTTGCCCATGACAGCACGATGGCGAAGATAAGGCCCGCGATGGTCGGCGACATCCATGCCGCCAAGGACGGCGCGATCAGGAAAGCTGCGATCAAGGTCAGGAAGCCCAGCACCATGTGCCAGAAGTGACGCCTGAAAATGTCGCGGAATGGTATCGAGCCGTCGTCGCGCCGCTGCGGATTCCAGCCCGCGTCGCGGCCGGACAGGATACGCAATACCGATCCCGTCTGGATCAGCATCATGATGGGCGCATAGAGCGACGACAGGATGACTTCGAGGATCGTCGAGAAGAAGATGCCGATTGCCCCGCCACTCTCGCGTCGCACGCGCGCCATCGCGATTGCAACAACCATGCCGAACAGTTTTGGCGCAAGCAGCACAGCCATCGTCACGCCGAAGAGCCAAAGCGCGCGTTCGGCGTCGAACACGGGCCATGCGGGCAGCAACGTCACCTGGTCGGTGAAATATTCGGGACGAATGTAGGTCGATTGCAGAACGAGCACGAGACCGACGAGCAATTGCGCCAGCCAGAAGGGCGATGCGAGATAGCTGAATATGCCTGCCGCGATGTGTTGCCGCGTCGCGAAGGTAAAGCCCTTCGAGAGGATGATGCGGATATGCTGCAGATTGCCCTGGCACCAGCGCCGGTCGCGCAGAGCGAGGTCGATCAACGAAGGTGGACTTTCTTCGTAGCTGCCGGTAAGCGCCGGGAGCATGTAGACGGAATAGCCTGCGCGGCGAAGAAGGGCAGCCTCGATGAAATCGTGGCTCATGATATGGCCGCCGAAGGGCGGACGCCCTCTCAGGTCTGGCAGTCCGCAGTGATCGGCGAAGGCCTTCATGCGGATGATGGCGTTGTGGCCCCAGTAATTGCCATTGACGCCGGACCATGTCTGCAACCCGGCAGAAACAATCGGGCCCTGAAAGCGCGCCGCGAATTGATGAAGGCGCGCCAGCAGCGTGTTGCGATTGATGATCAGCGGCGGCGACTGGATGATCGCGGCGTCCGGATCTTTCTCCATCGCTTCGGTCAAGCGCAAGATCGTGTCCGCTGCGAGAAGGCTGTCGGCGTCGAGCACGAGCATGTGGTCGTAGGAGCCGCCCCAACGCGTGACGAAGTCGGCGATGTTGCCGGTCTTGCGCGCCGTGTTTTTCGGGCGGTGACGGTAATAGACACGGCCCTTGTCCCCGAGGCGCCTGCGCAATTCGACGAACTGCCGCTCTTCCTCGATCCAGATGTCGGGATTGGTCGTATCGGAAAGTAAAAACCAGTCGAAATGTTCGCCCTGGCCCGTCTCGTGCACTTCCTCGATCATCGCCTGAATAGCACTGCATACGCGGGCCGGCGTCTCGTTGTAGATCGGCATGACGATGGCGGTGCGCGCCTTCAGAGGCGAAACTGGCGGCGGTTTGCGGCGGCCTTCCGTAAGCAGCCACATCGCGCCGGCGACCGAGGCGCAGAACGACAGGGCGATCCACGAGAAATTGATGACGAACAGGACGAGCAGCAGCCACTTCAGCACCGTAATGGCGCCGACGTTGATGACGCCGTACATCTCGTAGGCGCCGTAGGCAGTGAGCGCGAGGCCGCCGCCGAACGTGATAAGGCGACTGAAAAATGTCCACCAGTTCGGCGCGTTATTAATCGGCTTGCGGCGCGTACTGCGATCGAACCGCGTCAGCGACTGGATGGGCATCGCCAAATGCGATTCCACTGGCATGGAGGCCAGCGTTCGTCTGGGCTCGGCCTCTTCCGGCTTAGCTTTGATTTCCGGCGCGTCGGCAGCGGGCGCGAGGGTTATGCTGTCCATCGATAAAGCCAAGTCTCCGTGACGGGCGTATCGCGTAATGCCAGATCAAGGCGTAATTCGCACTGACCGGATTGTCCCGGATCGAAATCGAACTGGACGCGCACGGTCTTGCGATCCTTGATCAGGGTTGTCTTGACGCCGGAAATTGCGCCGGGATGAGCCGAGATGCGCGGCTTGATTTCATCTTGCGGACGGTTCTCGCCGAAAATGCCGCCTTCGAATTCCACAAGCACCCGGCGGCGGCGCGAATTGGGCGAAGCGCCATGCACGCGGCCAAGGCGGGAGTTGCGCGCGACCGCCAGCGGCGGGCGCTCCGGCGGCGTCCAGCACCAGAATTGCCGGTAGGCGAAATTCGTCTCGCTGCCGGCGGCGAGCGGTTCGCGCGGCCGGTAATAGGCGACGATATTCTGGTTCACCTGGGAATCTGCGGGTATTTCCGCCAAGGTTACGCTGCCGCGTCCCCATTCGCCAAGAGGCTCGACCCACACCGACGGACGCTGGTGCCAGAGCTGCTCTTCGTCGAGAAAGCGCGCGAATTCCCGGTCGCGCTGGATGAGGCCGAAGCCAACCGGATTTTCGTCGACGAAAGCGGAGACTTGTAACGTCTCCCGGTTGGCGATGGGACGCCAGATCCATTCCTTGCGTCCGCTGAGAATTTGCAGGCCGGTAACCTCGTAAACACCGGGCCTCAGATCTTCGGAGCGGCGTCTGTCCATGGGCCCAAAGAGGTGTGTCGCCTGCATCGCGCCGAGCCCGTAATGCTCGACGGTAACACGGGTGAACAACGTGCATTCCGTGTCGATGATCGTGGCTTCGCCGGGACGCATGGTGAAGCGGAATGCGCCGCTGAGGCTCGGCGAATCCAGAAGGGCGTGGATAACGAGCGTATTCTTGGCCCGCGTTGGCTTTTCGATCCAGACGGCTGTCAGGCGCGGCACTTCCTCGCCCTTGGGATCGCCGACACGCAATGCCAACGCGCGCGCGGTAACGCCCGCCGGCTGATGTTCGCCCATCGCCTTGTAAAAGCACGCGCCCTGAAAACTGGCGATCTCCTCGAGATTGCCTTTCCCGTCGTTCTGCAGCACGCGAAAACCGGAGAAGCCGATATCGGCATTGTCGGCAGGCGGCTTGATCTTGCCGAAGTCGAAATCGTCGCGACGATAGGCGAGCCGTGTGTCAACGCCGTTTTCGACCAGCGTCACTTGCATCTGGCCGGAAAAGATCGAGCCGCGATGGAGGGGCTCGATGGCGAAGCCGATGTTTTCGTCGCGCCATATGATCCGGTCGCTCTTGCGGCGAATGTCCTGATACTGGTCGTATTCCAGCTTGGCGAATGTATCCGCCAATTCCTGCGCCGGCGCGCGGAAGGGTTTGGACGCGAGTTCTCGGGCCTCCGCCGCAACCGACTGTGCGCTAAAAGCCTTTTTCGGCGCTGCCTCCGGCGGCGCTTTTTCGCCGTTTGGGGCCGCGCCATTCTGGGCGCTGGTCTTGGAAATAGCGGTGACGCCGATCAACGCCGGGGTGGCGACGCCAGCCAGCGCAAATTTCAACAACTCCCGACGCCTGAACATGCAGCCCGCTGACTCGATCACCGAGAACTCACCCGCGACGGTTTTCTATACCAAATGCGACTGGCGTGCGACGGCCCGTCAATAAATTGTTAGTCATATTCATTTCCGGCGGTAAGGATGGTTAACGTCCGCTGCAGGACGCCGCGTTTGACCCGGAGTGTCGGCCGTGCGTAAGCCTCCCGAATCTGGCAAATGAATGCCCGGTCGCAGCGGGGGAGTTTCCGTGACGAGCAACAAAGAAGGCGTGCGCACATGTCTGGCGGTGGTTCTCGCCGCCGGTGAAGGCAAGCGCATGAAATCGGACTTGCCGAAGGTGCTGCACCGGGTCGCCGGGCGCAGCATGCTGGGCCATGCGCTGGCGGCCGTAACGGCGGCAGGCGCGGATTCCGTCGCGGTGATCGTCGGACCGGGCAGGGACGACGTGGCGGCCGAAGCGCGCGCCTGCGCTCCCGCGGCCGAAGTGTTCGTGCAGGAGGACAGGCTGGGTACGGCTCACGCCGTGTTGCGCGCCCGCGCAGCGCTGGAGCGCGGCTTTGACGATGTCGTCGTCGCCTTTGCAGACACGCCGCTCGTGCTGGCGCAAACCTTCGGCGGGTTGCGCACCGAACTCGTGGAAGGCGCAGCGGTGGCGGCGCTCGGGTTCGAGGCCGGCGATCCCACGGGCTACGGCCGTTTTCTCATGGAGGAGGGCGAACTCGCCGCGATCCGCGAGCACAAGGACGCCAGCGAAAAAGAGCGGGAAATCAGAATTTGCAATGCCGGGCTGATGGCTCTTTCCGGCAAGTCGGCGCTCGGCATTCTCGACGCCATCGGCAACGCCAATGCCCAGGGCGAATACTATCTCACCGATGCCGTCGCCACGGCGCGTAGCCAGGGGCTGAAAACAGCCGCGGTCATAGCGCCGGAAAGCGAGGTGATGGGCGTCAACGACCGCATTCAGCTTGCCGACGCGGAAGCGGCGATGCAGCGGCGCCTGCGCGCGGACGCCATGCGCGATGGCGTGACCATGATCGATCCCGCAACCGTGCATCTGTGGTTCGACACGAAGTTGGGTCGTGATGTCGTCATCGAGCCGGGCGTCTTTTTCGGGGCGGGCTGCGAGATCGGCGACGGCGCGATCATCAAGGCGTGGTCGCATCTTGAAGGCGCGAAGGTCGCGCGGGGCGCCAGCGTCGGCCCGTTTGCGCGCCTGCGTCCGGGTGCGGTCATCGGCGAGCAGGCCAAGATCGGAAATTTCGTGGAGATCAAAGCCGCCGATATCGGTCCGGGTGCAGCGGTCAGTCACCTGACCTACATTGGCGACGCCAGCATCGGCGCGAAGGCGAATATCGGCGCGGGCACGATCACCTGCAACTATGACGGCTTTTCCAAATTCCGGACCGAGATAGGCGCGGGGGCTTTCATCGGATCGAATTCGTCGCTCGTTGCGCCGGTCCGGATTGGCGCGGGCGCCATCGTCGGCTCGGGCTCGGTCATTACACAGGATGTCGAAGCCGATGCATTGGCGCTTGGCCGGGGCCGCCAGACCGACAAGCCCGGCTGGGCAAAGGCGTTTCGGGAACGGCCGGAAAACGCTGGAAAATCAAAAAAATAAAATGCGAACCTGATTCTGATTCAGAACTTCAGGCAACGTCATAAACCTTCACGGGAATTGACTTGAGCTGGCCGCTTCGCCGGCCTAGCCATGGCGCGAAATTTGCTGCTGGACGGCAGCCGGAGAGTTGAAAATGTGCGGAATTGTCGGGGTCCTCGGACAGGAACAGGTCGCGGACCGTATCGTGGAAGCGCTGAAACGTCTGGAATATCGCGGCTACGATTCCGCCGGCGTTGCGACTCTGGAAGGTGGACGGTTGGAACGCCGCCGCGCCGAGGGAAAGCTTCGCAATCTCGATCAGCGCCTGCGCCAGTCACCGCTAAATGGCTCGACCGGCATCGGGCACACCCGCTGGGCGACGCACGGCCGCCCGACCGAAAACAACGCGCATCCCCACGCCACGGACAAGGTGGCGGTGGTCCACAACGGCATCATCGAGAACTTTCGCGAGTTGCGAGAGGAATTGACCGCCCACGGTCACGTCTTCTCGACTGAGACCGATACTGAAGTCATCGCGCATCTCGTCACGCACGAGATTCAGAGTGGCAAGGCGCCGGTCGAGGCTGTGGCGGCGGCGCTGCCGCGCCTGCGCGGCGCCTTCGCGCTGGCGCTCATCTTCGACGGTCATGAGGGCATGATGATCGGGGCGCGGCAGGGCGCGCCGCTGGCTGTCGGCCGGGGCGACGGCGAAATGTATATCGCCTCCGACGCGCTGGCGCTCGCACCCTTCACTGACACCATCGCCTATCTCGACGATGGCGACTGGGTGATCCTGACGCGCGACACCTGCGAATTCCGCGACCGCAGCGACGCAAAGGTCGTTCGCAACTGGATCAAGACTCAGGCTTCGGCCTTTCTCGTCGACAAGGGCAATTACCGCCACTTCATGGCCAAAGAAATTCACGAACAGCCGGAAGTCGTCGGCCGGACCCTGGCCCATTATCTCGACATGTCGAGCGGGCGCGTACGCCTGCCGTTCGACCTGCCGTTCGATCCCGCCACACTGTCGCGCATCACGATTTCCGCCTGCGGAACCGCCTATTATGCCGGCTTGACCGCAAAATACTGGATCGAGCGCTTTGCCCGGCTACCCGTCGAAATCGATGTCGCCTCCGAATTCCGCTACCGCGAAGCGCCGCTCGACGAGACCGGCCTGATGATCGTCGTGTCGCAATCCGGCGAGACGGCGGATACGCTGGCGTCGCTGCGCTACGCCAAGGAGCAGGGCCAGAAAATTCTCTCCGTCGTCAACGTGCCGACCTCGACCATCGCCCGCGAAAGCGACGTGGCGGCGCTGACGCTTGCGGGCCCCGAAATCGGCGTCGCCTCGACGAAGGCTTTCACGTGCCAGCTTGCGGTGCTCGCGGCGCTTGCCATCGCCTTCGGGCGCGCACGCGGCAAGATCAGCGAATTGGAAGAACAACGCCTGGTGTCCCAGCTCATCGGTATTCCCGGCCTCATGGCCGAAGCCATGAAGGGCGAAGCGCATATCGAGAGCCTCGCGGGCAGCCTCGCCAAGGCGCGCGACGTTCTCTATCTCGGCCGCGGCACGAGCTATCCGCTGGCGCTGGAAGGCGCGCTGAAGCTCAAGGAAATCTCCTATATCCATGCCGAGGGCTATGCGGCAGGCGAGCTTAAGCATGGGCCGATCGCGCTGATCGACGAGGACATGCCCGTCATCTGCATCACGCCCTTTGACTCCGTTTACGAAAAGTCCGTCTCCAACATGCAGGAAGTGGCGGCGCGCGGCGGCCGGCTCATACTGGTCGGCGATCGCCGGGCTGCCGACGGCGCCGGGATCGACTTCGAGTCCGTCGTCCGCCTGCCTGACATGGAGCCGGAGTTCGCGCCGCTGGTCTATGCGATACCCGTCCAGATGATCGCCTATCATACGGCTGTTTTCATGGGCAAAGATGTCGATCAGCCCAGAAATCTCGCCAAGAGCGTCACAGTGGAGTGACATTCCCCGTCCAGAAGAGCGCGCTGGGCGGGTGGCGTAAGTCGCCTATTTCGTCGCTTGCTTTTAGAGGCTGTGCTGCCCATCTTGCGCCGCAGCGAGACCATTGAGACAGGACATGCACGACCCCAACAGCCCGCTGCCCCATCCCCACGAGGCGACGCCGCACAGGCACTTCGGGGCCGGAATCCGGACGTGGTTCCTGACCGGCCTCGTTATTGCGGGCCCCTTGGCGGTAACCGCATCGATCGTCTGGTGGTTCGTCACGACCGTGGACAACTGGATCAGGCCCCTGATCCCCCAAAGTCTCTGGCCGGAAAATTTTCTTCCGTTTCACATTCCTGGCCTTGGCGTCATCATCGCCTTTCTGGGCCTGACTCTTCTTGGATTTCTCGCTGCGAACCTTGCCGGGCGCACGCTGATCCGGCTCGGCGAGCGCATCCTCGACGGGATGCCGGTGGTCCGCGGCATCTATAAAAGCGTGAAGCAACTCTTCGAGACCGTGTTTTCCCAAACGGGAACGGGCTTCCGCAAGGTTGGCCTCGTGCAGTTCCCGGGGCCTGGACAATGGTCGCTCGTCTTTATTTCGACGCCCCCGTCCGGTGTGGTTCTGGAAGCTTTGCCTGACTCCGTCGAATTTATATCAGTATTCCTGCCGTGTACGCCGAACCCCACGACGGGCTTTTATTACTATCTGCCAAAAAGCGACGTGATCGAGATCGGGCTTTCGCCGGAAGACGCGGCGAAACTGATCATGTCGGCCGGCCTGATTCAGCCGGAGACGCAGGCGAAATTGGGCAAGCTGGCGATCGAGGGACGGGCGAAAAAGCCCGCGCCGATTTCCTCTAATTCCTGACGCATTCGATTCAAATACTATCCATTAAGGCCGTCCAACGGGTATTTCCTCGCATTAACTTTTGACCAAGCCGGCTGTGTGAACCTCTTTCTTTCGAATGGGCCACATCGGTCCCGTTCGGGGCGGGGTTCGATGTCCATCAGCGTGCCGACACTGATACTTGTCACGACCATCGTGACATTCACGACGAGCATGCTGCTCGCGATCTCGTGGCTGCAGAATCCGTCGGAGCGATGCCTGTTCTACTGGGCGGCAGCCAATCTGGTGGGAACCATCGCGGCTTTGCTGTTCGGCCAGCGCAGCCTCGGTCTCGATTTCCTGACAATCCACGGGGCCAACATTGCGCTGTTCGTCAGCGGCGGACTCGCATGGTGCGGAATGCGCGAGTTCACGCGGCAAGGATTCTCGCTCTACGTCGTGGTCATTGCACCGGCGCTCTGGATTGCGCTGGCGATCGCGACGCCCTTTGCGGCCTCCATGATCGCGCGCACGATCTTTTCGTCTGCCGTGGTCTCCACCTTTGCATTCGCCGCCGCATTCAGTCTCTGGAGTCACAAGACCGAGAAGCTGATGTCGCGTTATCCCGCCATCATTGTCTGCGCTGTGCATGGATTGTTCTATGTTGCACGTATTCCTGCCGTGCTTGTCATGGGCGTGAACGATCAGCGCGATCTTTTCGCCGCGCCGGTCATTACGCCGGTCGCGCTGGAGACGCTGATCTACGTCGTCATGATTTCCTTCCTGCGCATCGCGTTGGTGAAAGAGCGCGCCGAATCGGTAAGCCGGCGCGCTGTCGCGACCGATCAACTGACGGGCGTTGCGAGCCGCCGCGCGTTTTTCGAGGATGGCCAGCCGATGCTTTCACACTGCCTGCTCAAAAGCGAGCAATGCAGCGTCGTGCTCATCGATCTCGATCACTTCAAGTCGATCAACGACCGCTACGGACATGCGGTGGGCGATGCCGTGCTGCAGGAGTTCTCGCGTCGGGCGCAGAACGTTATTGGACAACGTGGCCTGTTCGCAAGACTTGGCGGCGAGGAATTCGCGGCGATAATGCCCAATGTCCCGCAGGAACAGGCATTCGAATTAGCCAACGCCATCATGCAGGATACTGCAGCCGCTGCATTCGAAGCCGAAGATGTGACGTTGAAATTGACGATCAGCATTGGCATGGCGTTTTCGCATCGCTCCGGTTACGATCTCGACCGCCTGCTTCGTCACGCCGACAAGGCGCTCTACTGCGCCAAGAACAACGGTCGCGACCGCATCGAATGCGCCGTTGTTGAGGATAATGGCATCACGCGCTTTGCGGCGTGATTAACCCGCGCGCATCAATTTGATCGCTTCGTCACGTTCGAACAGGTAAAGCAATATTCGCAACGCTTTTCCTCGCTCGCTTTCGAGGTTGGGATCGCGCGCGAGGATCAATCCAGCGTCGTCGCGCGCGGCCGCCAGCAAGCCACCGTGAATTTCAAGCGAAGCCAGCCGGAAACCGGGCGTGCCCGATTGCCGTGTTCCCAACACTTCGCCTTCGCCGCGAAGCTTCAGATCTTCTTCGGCGATGCGAAATCCGTCTTCCGTCTCACGCATGATTTCGATACGGGCCCGCGCGACTTCGCCGAGACCTTGCTTGTAGAGCAGGAGGCAGGATGATTTTGCCGCGCCGCGCCCGACGCGCCCGCGCAACTGGTGCAATTGCGCGAGCCCAAATCGCTCGGCATGTTCGATCACCATGATCGTCGCCTCGGGCACGTCGACACCAACCTCGATAACCGTGGTGGCGACGAGGATTTGCGTTTCGCCGCGCTGGAAGGCGGACATTGCCGCGTCTTTCTCCGGGCCCTTCAGGCGGCCGTGCACGAGACCAGCCCTGCCGGGGAAAGTCTGCGACAGTTCCGCGAAGCGATCCTGCGCCGCCGCCACATCGAGTTCTTCGCTTTCCTCTACGAGCGGACAGACCCAGTAAACGCGAGCGCCTTTCGCCATCGCGCGCCCGATGCCATCGATGACTTCATTGATGCGTTCGAGCGGCATCGCGCGGGTTTCGATCGGCGAACGCCCGGCGGGTTTTTCACGCAGAGTCGAAACATCCATATCGCCGAAATAGGTGAGCACCAGCGTGCGCGGGATGGGCGTTGCCGTCATCACGAGGATGTCGACAGCCTCGCCCTTCTCGCCGAGCGAAAGACGCTGATGCACGCCGAAGCGATGCTGTTCGTCCACTACGGCGAGTGCGAGATCGTGAAAGACGACGCTTTCCTGAAAGAGCGCATGCGTGCCGACGGCGATATCGATCTCGCCGCTCGCCAGTTCTTCCAGAACTTTGTTGCGATGGGCGGCTCGATCCCTCCCCGTCAACAGCGCCAGACGCAAACCCGCAGCCTCGCAAAGCGGCTTGAGGCGCTCGTAGTGCTGGCGCGCCAGAATTTCTGTCGGCGCCATCATCGCCGCTTGCCGTCCGGCCTCCACGACATGCGCCATGGCAAGCAATGCGACCAGCGTCTTGCCCGAGCCGACATCGCCCTGCACGAGCCGCAGCATGCGCTTGTCTGATTCGAGGTCGCCGATGATTTCAGCAACCGCCTGCCGCTGTGAATTCGTTAGGGAAAAGGGCAGGGCCTCCAGAATTTTCTGCGCAATCCGCCCATTGCCCATACTGGCGCGGCCGCGCGTCTCGCGCATATGCGCGCGCATCATCACCAGCGCGAGCTGGCTCGCGAGCAATTCGTCGTAGGCAAGCCGCACGCGCGCCGGCCCATCCGGTAATATGTCTTCGGGCGAACGGGGGCGATGTATCGTTTGAAGCGCGGTGTTGAACCCCGGCAGATTTCGTTGTCGGGCGAAGGCGCTGTCGAGCCATTCCGGCAACGCCGGAAGTTTCTCCATCGCTGCGTCCATCGCCCGCTGCACGTTGCGCTGATAAAGCCCGTCGGTGAGGCCATAGACAGGCTCGACCTTCGGCAGACGCGCAAGCCCCGCCGCATCGACGATGCGATCGGGATGCACCATCTGCTTGGCGCCTTCCCACAATTCGATCTTGCCGGAGACCCATCGCTTCTCGCCGACAGGCAGCGAACGCTCGATCCACTCGCGATTGGCGAGAAAGAACACCAGCAACACGTCGCCGGTCTCGTCCTCGACGAGGACGCGATAGGGCGCCCGCGAATGGCGCGTCGGCGGCGGCCGGTGTTCGGCAACCGTCACCTCGAGCATGACGATCTTGTCTGGCTCGGCGTCGCGGATTTTCGGCTGCTCGCGCCGGTCAATGACCGAATAGGGAAGATGAAAAAGCAGGTCGCAAACCCGCGCTTCCTCGGCCCGGCCTTCAAGCAGACGGTCGAACAATTTGCCGGTTTTTGGCCCCACGCCCTTGAGGGCGCGGACCGGCGCGAACAGCGGATTGAGCAGGGCAGGGCGCATGATTGCGGAGCAGAGAAGCATGTTCGAATGAATATGTCTTGCGGCAAATCCGGAAGGCCGCGCGCGCAATCCGGCTGCGCTGCGGCGTGCGCGATGTCACGTGCAATGCTCCATCGCACATCTCGCGCTGGAAAGTTAATGCAGTTTGGAAAACATTCCGGAAACCCTCTGAATGCGGTTCACGGACCAGCAGGAGAGCCGGATCACAAGGCAAGCAATCGGAGATGATGATGTTCAACTTTTCTCGGAATGCGCGCAAAGCCGCGATCGGAATGGGAATTGCAGTCGTCACTCTCGCCGGCGCCGCCCAGGCGCAGGCCTGTTGCGTCCACGGGTATCGCGGCGGTGGCGGAATGGCGTGGGGAAGCGCCGGGGCGGGCCTTGCTGCCGGCATCGGCCTCGCGCTGATCGCTCAGGCCGCCGCTGCCCCGCGCGCACCTGTCCTTCCGACCGGCTACGCCTACGGCGAAGACCATCACACCGGTCGGAGCCTCGGCAAGGTCTACTTCAACAACGGTTCCGAGGTTGTCATTCGCAACGATGGAAAGCCGCCGCGCGTCCAGCGCACCAAGCGGCCGCCGAAATTCATGGGCCGTTACCGTAATCTCCCGGATGGCGGCAGAATCGATCGCTTTGTCGATCGCAACACAGGCCAGACCTACCTGCAGATGACAAATGCCAATGGGACGAAGGTCGCCGTCAACGGCTCGATGAACGGAATTCCCTTCCGCTGAACAGTCCACACTTCCGTCGGAGCGCGCCTTTCGAGGCGCGCTCACTCTGTGCAGCTATGCCTGAGCTACGCTGCCCGCTTTGATAGATTGTCCGGTCTGGGCTATATCCGCGCGAAATCCGCCCGCAGACAGGACAAGCCCATGCCCGCTTACCGTTCAAGAACTTCCACCCATGGCCGCAACATGGCCGGCGCGCGCGGCCTCTGGCGCGCCACGGGCATGAAGGATGGCGATTTCGGCAAGCCGATCATCGCGGTGGTGAACTCCTTCACCCAGTTCGTGCCCGGCCATGTCCACCTGAAAGATCTCGGCCAGCTTGTCGCCCGCGAGATCGAAAAGGCCGGCGGCGTCGCCAAGGAGTTCAACACGATCGCGGTCGACGATGGCATCGCCATGGGCCACGACGGCATGCTCTACAGCCTGCCTTCGCGCGAGATCATCGCCGACAGTGTCGAATACATGGCCAACGCCCATTGCGCCGACGGCCTTGTCTGCATCTCCAATTGCGACAAGATCACGCCTGGCATGCTGATGGCCGCGCTGCGCCTCAACATTCCCGCTGTCTTCGTTTCCGGCGGTCCCATGGAGGCCGGCAAGTTCGTGCTGAACGGCGTGAGCAAGAAGGTCGATCTCATCGACGCCATGGTCGCGGCCGCCGACGACAAGGTCAGCGACTCCGATGTGGAGGCGATCGAGCGTTCGGCCTGCCCGACCTGCGGCTCATGCTCTGGCATGTTCACCGCCAATTCCATGAACTGTCTCGTCGAAGCTCTCGGCCTCGGCCTGCCCGGCAACGGTTCCGTGCTGGCGACCCATGCCGACCGCAAGCGCCTCTTTGTGGAAGCGGGCCATCTCATCGTCGATCTCTGCCGCCGCTATTACGAGCAGGAGGACGAAAGCGTTCTGCCGCGGAAGATTGCGAGTTTCGAGGCCTTCGAAAATGCGATGACGCTGGACATCTCCATGGGCGGCTCGACGAATACCGTGCTGCATCTGCTTGCCGCCGCCTACGAAGGCAATGTGGATTTCACAATGAAGGACATCGACCGGCTGTCGCGTCGTGTTCCCGTGCTGTGCAAGGTCGCGCCATCGGTCGCAGACGTGCATCTGGAAGACGTGCATCGCGCGGGCGGCATCATGGGCATCCTCGGCGAACTCGATCGCGCCGGGCTGTTGCATACCGGTCTGCCGACGGTGCATGCGCAGACCATGGCGAAGGCGCTGGACCAGTGGGATCTCAAGCGCACGAAAAGCGAAAGCGTCGCGCAATTCTATCGCGCGGCCCCCGGCGGCGTTCCGACGCAGACGGCTTTCTCGCAGGAGCGCCGTTACGACAGCGTCGATACCGATCGCGAGACCGGCGTCATCCGCGACAAGGCACACGCCTTCTCGCAGGATGGCGGCCTCGCTGTCCTTTACGGCAACATCGCGCTCGAAGGCTGCATTGTGAAGACGGCTGGCGTCGATGATTCCATCCTGAAGTTCACTGGCCCCGCGCGCGTGTTCGAAAGCCAGGACGCATCGGTGCAAGCGATTCTGCTCGGCAAGGTGAAGGCTGGTGAAGTCGTCGTGATCCGCTACGAGGGTCCGCGCGGCGGGCCGGGCATGCAGGAAATGCTCTATCCGACGAGCTATCTGAAATCGAAAGGCCTCGGCAAGGCTTGCGCGCTCATCACAGATGGCCGCTTCTCCGGTGGCACGTCGGGTCTCTCCATCGGCCATGTTTCGCCAGAGGCGGCGGAAGGCGGGATGATCGCGCTCGTCGAAGACGGCGACACGATCGCGATAGATATTCCCAACCGCACGATCTCTCTCGTCGTTGCCGACGATGTTCTGGCGAAGCGCCGGGAGGCGCAGGCTGCCAAGGGCTTCAAGCCAGCCAAGGAGCGGCCGCGCAAGATCACGACCGCGCTGAAAGCCTATGCGGCGCTGACGACCAGCGCCGCACGCGGCGCCGTGCGCGTGGTGGATTGAACGGATTGAGCTCAAGAGAAAGCCCCGTCAGCCTCGCTGCCGGGGCTTTCGTTTTTGAACCGGAGAATATTCAAATGGCCTGGATCTATCTTCTTCTCGCTGGCGCGCTCGAAGTCGTCTGGGCCTATGCCATGAAATTGTCCGACGGTTTTACGCGGCCGACGCCGACCATCGTGATGATCGTCGCGATGATCGGTAGCGTGGCCTTGCTTGCCCTTTCCATGCGTACCCTTCCGCTCGGCACGTCCTACATGGTCTGGACCGGCATCGGCGCCGTCGGGGCCTTCATCATGGGCGTCGTATTTCTGGGCGAGGCGGTGACGGCGCTTCGCCTCGCCGCCGCTTCCCTGATCGTGATCGGTCTCGTCCTGATGAAGGCATCGAGCGAAGCCTGAAATTTTGGGCCTGACTTTCCGGTTTACCGCCTCTATATGACCAGCGAACGCCGGCCGGATTTTCCGTCCGGCGCAAAACCGTTTGCGCATCCTGGGCTTGCACGATGACCGGAACCACAATCTCGACCGCCGACCTCGATCCGCGCCGCCGCAAGGCGTTGTTTCGCGCCTGGCATCGCGGCATGCGCGAAATGGATTTGCTGCTCGGCCAATTCGCCGACGCGAAGATCGCCGGCATGAGCGAGGCCGATCTCACGACTTTCGAGATACTGCTCGACGCCGTCGCCGATCGCGATCTGCTTGCCTGGTTTACCGGCGAAAAGCCGATCGAGGCTGCCCACGATACAAACGTCTGGACAGCGCTCGTTGCTTTCCACAAGCATGACGGTCCCATTCATGTCTAAGGGTCAGGTCGCCAAGAGTCTTCCGGGTCAGTTGCAGAATGTGCTGACGCAATTTTCGCTCGGCAAATCCGTCACGCTCGCCCATGCGCCCGAAGGCTTCGACGCTTTCATCGCAGCGGACATTGCCCGGGCAATGGCGGCGCGCGGCCCCGAACGCGCAACGGCGCTGGTGCACATCGCGCGCGATGGCCAGCGTTCGCGCGCTTTCATGGATGCGCTGACTTTCGCGGCGCCCGACATCGAGATACTCGACTTTCCCGCTTGGGATTGCCAGCCCTACGATCGTGTTTCGCCCAACGCATCGATTGCCGCGCCACGCATGACTGTGCTCTCGCGCCTGGTGCGTACGCGCTCGTCGGAAGAACGGCCGCGCATTCTTTGTACGACGATCAATGCGATCCTGCAGCGTGTGCCGCCAAAAGCATGGATGGAGCGCGAAAGCTTTTCCGCAGCGCCGGGCAATGCCCTCGATATGGATGCATTAACGCGCTGGCTGGAGACCAACGGCTTCCTGCGTTCGACCACCGTGCGCGACACCGGCGAATATGCGGTGCGCGGCGGTATTCTCGACCTTTTCGCGCCGGGCATGCCTCAGCCCGTACGCCTCGATTTCTTCGGCGACACGCTCGAGTCCCTGCGCGCCTTCGATCCGGAAACGCAGCGCACGACCATGCAATTGCGCTCGCTCGACCTTGTGCCCATGAGCGAAGTGCAGATTGTGACGGAGACGATGCGGCGTTTCCGCCAAGGCTATGTCGCACTGTTCGGCGCAAACACGCGCGCTGATGCGCTTTACGAAGCCGTGAGCGAAGGCCGACGCCATCCCGGCATGGAACATTGGCTGCCGCTGTTTCACGATAGGCTCGACACGCTCTTCGACTATGTCGACGGCGCGCCATTGCTGGTCGATGCGCTGGCGGAAGATGCGGCGGGCGAACGTCTTGGCGAAATCCAGGATTACTATGACGCGCGCAAGGAGCAATACGACGCCGATCCTGCCGGCGCGACTTACAAGCCGCTGCCGCCCGACCGCCTTTACGTGAAGCCGGAGGAATGGCGCGAGCAATTGGACAAGGCGACTGTCGCCAATGTTTCGCCCTTCGCTGTGCCGGATGGCAAGGGCGATGTCATCGACTGCGGCGGAAGACCGGGACGCAACTTCGCGCCCGAGCGCGGCAACGAGAATATCAACGTCTTTCAGGCTGCGGTCGATCACATCCGCGCATTGCTCGAAGCGCGCCGCCGGGTCATCGTTGCCGGCTGGAGCGACGGTTCGCGCGAACGTCTGTCGCATGTTCTCGCAGAACACGGATTGAAGACGACGGACTACGTCAGTTCATTGTCGCAGGCGCTGGAACTGCCGCGCGACAGGGTGGCGCTTGCTGTCATCGGGCTTGAGGAAGGCTTTGAAGCGGGCGATCTCGCCGTTGTCGGCGAACAGGACATTTTGGGCGACCGCATCGTCAGCGGACGTCGCAAATCGCGCCGCGCGCAGGATTTCCTCACCGAAGTCACCGCACTGTCGGCAGGCGATCTCGTCGTTCACGTCGATCATGGCATCGGCCGTTTCACCGGCTTGAAAGTTATCGAGGCGGCCGGTGCGCCGCACGATTGTCTCGAATTGCATTATCAGGGCGGCGACAAACTGTTCCTGCCCGTCGAGAATATCGAACTTCTCTCGCGCTACGGTTCGGAAGATACCGAAGTCCAGCTCGACAAGCTTGGCGGCCTCGGCTGGCAGACGCGCAAAGCGCGGATGAAGAACCGCATCCGCGAGATTGCGCATCAGCTCATCCGCATAGCGGCCGAACGCATGACGCGCGAAGCGCCGAAGCTGCCGCCGCCCGAAGGTCTTTACGACGAATTCTGCGCGCGCTTCCCATATACAGAAACCGAGGATCAGGAAGCCGCCATCGAAGCCGCGCTCGAGGACATGAAAGCCGGCAGGCCCATGGATCGCCTCGTTTGCGGCGACGTCGGTTTCGGCAAAACCGAAGTTGCGTTGCGCGCGGCCTTCGCCGCGGCTTCGAACGGCAAGCAGGTAGCCGTCGTCGTGCCGACGACCTTGCTGGCGCGCCAGCATTACCGCACTTTCAGCGAGCGTTTTTCCGGCAGCGCGATCTCCGTCGCGCAGATGTCGCGCATGGTGCCTTCGGCCGATCTCAAGGCAGCAAGGGAAGGTGTAGCCAGCGGCGCCGTCGATATCGTCGTCGGCACCCATGCTGTGCTTGGCAAGAGCGTGTCGTTCAAGGATCTCGGCCTCGTGATCATCGACGAGGAACAGCACTTTGGCGTCGGCCACAAGGAGCGGCTGAAAGAGTTGCGATCAGAGGTGCATGTGCTGACGCTTTCGGCGACGCCGATACCGCGCACCTTGCAGCTTGCGCTGACCGGCGTGCGCGAACTCTCGATCATCGCCTCGCCGCCGGTCGACCGTCTCGCCGTGCGCAGTTTTGTAACGCCCTTCGACGAACTCATCGTGCGCGAAGCGCTGTTGCGCGAGCGTTATCGCGGCGGACAAAGCTTCTTTGTTTGTCCGCGCATCGACGACATCGAGGAAGCCTCGGCCTTTCTGCGCCAGCATCTGCCGGAAGCGAAATTCGTCGTCGCGCATGGTCAACTGGCCGCGACCGATCTCGAAGAGCGCATGTCCGCTTTCTACGACGGCAAGTACGACATCCTGCTCTCCACCGCCATCGTCGAATCCGGTCTCGATATTCCCCGCGCGAATACGCTTGTCGTCTGGCGCGCGGATATGTTCGGCCTCGCGCAGCTTTACCAATTGCGCGGCCGCGTCGGCCGTTCCAAGACGCGCGCCTATGCGCTGTTCACCATTCCCGCCAAGCGGCACATCACGCCGCAGGCGGAGAAGCGCCTGAAAGTTCTGCAATCGCTGGATACGCTCGGGGCGGGCTTCCAGCTTGCCAGCCACGATCTCGACATACGCGGCGGCGGCAATCTTCTGGGCGACGAACAGTCCGGCCATATCAAGGAAGTCGGCTACGAACTCTATCAGCAGATGCTGGAAGAAGCCGTGACCGCGCTGAAGGCCGGCCTTGATGCGCCTGTCGAGGAGCAATGGTCGCCGGCAATCACGATGGGTGCGCCCGTTACGATACCCGAAACCTATATTTCCGATCTCACCTTGCGCCTCGGGCTCTATCGCCGACTTTCGACGCTGGAGACGGACGAAGAGATCGAAACCTTCGCTGCCGAGATGGTCGATCGCTTCGGGCCTTCGCCGCCGGAAGTCGGGCAATTGATGAAGCTCGTTTCGATCAAGGCCCTGTGCCGCCGGGCCCACGTCGACAAGGTCGATGCAGGGCCTAAAGGCGTGATCGTTTCTTTCCGCAACGACTCTTTCGCGAACCCGCAGGGGCTCGTGAAATATGTCGCGGAACAGGGCTCGGAAGCGAAAGTGCGCCCGGACATGCGCATCGTCTTCATGCGCGATTTCGAAACTGCGGACGAGCGGCTCGAAGGCACGCGGCAGATCATGCGCACGCTCGTAGCTATTGCCGAAGGCAAAAAGGTCGACGGCAGGCCCGCTACGATCGTATCGCCGCCAAAGCCGGCAGCGAAGCCAGTCGCGCCCGTGAAAAAGAAAAAGCGGCGCTGGTGATCAGCGGATTAGCAAGATCGCCGCCAGCACCAGGAGTCCGATCCACAGCGTCTCCGCTACCATCAGACCGACGGGCAGCCAGCCGACTTTCATGAGATCGCGCAGTGACGTCTTCATGCCGAGCGCCGCAATGGCCGTCACGAGGCACCAGCTTGAGATCGTGCCGAGGGTATTGATGAACGGCTGCGGGATCGGCAGCAGGCTGTTGATGGCGACGAGCAGGACGAAAACAATGAGAAACAGTGGAAAGCGCGGCGCCCCGCCATCGGCGCTGTCCTTTGCATAACGTGCGATGACGAAGGATATGCAGAGCACGACGGGAATGAGCATCGCGACGCGCAGCAGCTTCACATAGGTCGAGATATCGCCCGCTTCCTGCGAAATCATGTAGCCCGCGCCGACGACCTGCGCGACATCGTGAATCGTCCCGCCGAGAAAAAGACCTGCCTGCGCATTGGAAAAATGCAGCGCCTTCGCGATCAGCGGATAAATCACCATGGCGATGGTCGAGAGTGTGGTCACGCCGACGACCGTGAGAACTGTATCGCGCTCCTTCTTGTCGAATTTCGGCAAAGCCGCGGAAATCGCCAGAGCCGCAGAAGCGCCGCAGATCGCGACAGCACCGCCTGACAGGATGCCGAAGGACTTGCCGAGGCCAAGTCTCTTGCCAGCCCACAGGCCGAACAGCGTCGTCGTGACAACGCTTGTAATCACCATCAGCACCGGCGCGAGGCCGAGGCTCGCAATCTGGGATATCGTGATGCGCGCGCCAAGCAGCGCGACGCCGATGCGCAGGATCGTGCGCGAGGCAAATTCCACGCCCGCCTTGCAGCGCCCGTCCTCATGCAGAAAGTGAAAGGCCATGCCGATGAGCAGAGCGAACAGCATCACGGGCGAATTGTAGGTCTGCGAAAGGAAGGTTGCCGCAATGGCGATCGTGCCGGCAACGAGCACGCCGGGATAGATGGCGTGCAGCAGATCGCCCTTCGGCAGGCGGGAAAACGCATGCGCGGGCGCTGGCGGCGTAATCTCGGTGACGCCCTCCATGCTTTCGAGCGAGGCATAGTAATCGAGCTGCCGCGTGGCGGCATCGTCTGCCGGTTTCAACATGGGGCGGATATGCTCATAATTCGTGCTGGCGCTTCGGACGATCCTTGAAGCTCATCACCGATGGCGCTTTCAATTTGCGCAGTTCTTCCTGGGGCGCGACATAGCCGGCGCCGAAGGGTCGGTCGCCGCGGATCGTGACGCGTTCCATCATGCGCCGCTGCGGATAATAGTCATGCACCGCCGCATGCATCGTCCATCTGTTGTCCCAGAAAACCAGCATGTCCGGCTCCCAGCGATGGCGATAGTGATATTCGAGCGTATTGACAGTGCGGAACAGGCGGTCGAGCAGATCGCGGCTCTCGCTCTCTTCCATGCCCTTGATGTAGAGCGTGAACTGCGGATTGACGAACAGCGCCTTCTTGCCGGTGATCGGGTGCACGCGCACGACGGGATGGGTGACCGGACGATAGATTTCTTCATAGGCGCGCAGGCGTTTCCAGCCTTCTTCCGATCCCTCGAACAATTGCTTGAACGGCTTGAAGTCGTGCACGGCTTCCATTCCGTCGATGAACTTTTGCAAGCGGTCCGACAGCCCTTCATAGGCCGCGACCATCGAGCAAAAAACCGTATCGCCGCCGATCTCGGGGATGATCTTCGAGCACAGCATCGTGCCCATGGGCGGGCATTCGCGGAATGTTTCGTCGGAATGCCAGATATCGGTCGGCGGCGGCGGATTGCCTTCCTTATTGTCGTAAACGATGAGTTCGGGCTGCTCCTTGCCGCTGGTCGAGAAGGGATGCACTGTCAGTTCGCCAAACATGCGCCCGAAACGCTTGAGATCTTCCGACGAAATCTTCTGCTTGGGAAAAACCAGCACACCATGCTCGGCATGGGCCTGCTTGATCGCTTCGAAAGTGTTGGCGTCTAGAGGTTGCGTCAGGTCGACGCCCGTGACCTCTGCGCCGAGGAACGCGCCGATGCGCTTCACCTTGATGGGCGATGCCTCGACCGCGCTGAGATGTTGTGTCTGCGCCATATCTGCCTCCCGATTTTATGTATTGAAGCGAGCCGCTCTCTGACGGACGCAGTTTCGTTCGATTTCAGGCTTCCGCAGTCATACCCTGCCGGATGCCCTGCAGCAGCACTTCGGGTGGTTGCGCGCCGGAGGCGCCGACCCGGTTGTTGAAGATGTAGAAGGGCACGCCGTTGATGCCCATGCGCTGCGCGGTCGCGATTTCCTCGCGCACCTCCTCCTCGTCGGAATTCCCTGCCAGCAGCCGTTCGACGACGGCGCGTTCGAGGCCGTTCTGCGCGCCGACATCGGCCAGAAGGTCGTGGTCGCCGATATCTTCGCCTTCGATGAAGAACAGCGTCAGCAGCCGTTCCTTCACGGCGCTTTGTGTGCCGACGGCCTGCGCCCAGCGCAGCAGCCTGTGCGCGTCGAGCGTGTTCGGCGAAATCCTGATCTTCTCGAAAGCGAAGGGAATGCCGACTTCCTCGCCGAGCTTTTCGAGTCGCGCATACATGTCCCTGGCGCGGTTGGGCCCGAACTTGCGGTTCAGATATTCCTCGCGGGGAATGCCGCCTCTGGGGATCGTGCCGTCGAGCTGAAACGGTCGCCAGAAAATCGAGGCGGGCACGTCAGGCGCCAGCGCCAGCGCCTGTTCGAGACGGCGCTTGCCGACGAAGCACCATGGGCACACCACATCGGACACAACGTCGATCCGTGCGACCTCATTCGTGACTTGAGATTCAGACATGCTCGGCCCCGGCGGCTAGATATCTACACTATCGCTCTTTCGAAAAACCGGAGTCTTCGCGCGATTCTATATCGAGACGGCCGCGCCTTCGATGGCGATTGCCGTATCGAGCCGGCCGTGGGTCAAAAGATAATGCAGCTTGCGCCGCGCCGCCAGCACATCCTGCCCGTCGAGGCTGAGCATGTGTTGCGCCGTGAGCGGCGCTACGCGCGCGCCCGACGGCAGGCGGCGTTCCGCGATGGCCGCAATCTCGCCGATGCCATAGAGATCGAAAACCGGCAGTTCCGTCGCCAAGAATCCGCCCGGCGGTTCGACCGGAATTTCGGCGGGCATATGCTTGTAGCGTGCGAGCATGACCAGCGATGCAAGAACATCCGGGTCTGCGAGGCCGCTGGCCGCGAACTCTTCCGCCAGCATGACAGGCGCAATCAGATGCACAGGGCGCAGCGCTTCGCATATCGTCAGCAGCTGCCGGGCGTCGAAGGGCGCATGAAGAACCAGCGGCGCGCCGGCAATCAGCGCGGCGGCAGGACCTGCAACCAGCCCCGCGAAACTCGCTGGCAGTATCGCCGAGACGAGCGGTATCTGCGTGCCGATCTGCACCCGTGTCACAAAGTCGAGGGCGCTGGCGACGATGGTGCGTTGGCGATGGAAGTGGCTCTGTCCGTCAATGCCTCGCGTGATGAGGAGCGCATGGCTGGAAGCATCCGGGGCAGCCATGGCAGCGCCGCCGATTTGTTCGGCCATCGGATCGAGAGGCGCAGCGCCATCGAAAGACGTCCGCCCGAGTGACGCCACGATACGCACGCGTTCCGACCTGGCTGCCGCGCTGAACATGGCTTCGCCGATATCGACGTCGCCACACGCCGGTTCGCCGGCAATTGCAGCCGCTCCAATGGCGGCCGCGAAGTCCGCGATCTCAGTGACGCCGAGATGGGGCCCAACGAGCGCAACATCGAGGCCTGCGCGCATCGCGCCCAACATGCCCGCAAGCACGGACCCCGATGCCGTCGCAACGATGAGCACGCGTTCGCCGGCCGACAAACTCAGTTGCCGCCATGCCTGCGCGGTTGCGCCGACGCGCTGTTCGAGCTGGCCGAAGGTAAAGCTTTGGGCGCTGTCGGCGACATCGTGGAAGGCGACCCGCTCAGGCCGCAGCCGCGCTGCGCCGCTCACCAGCGCGCCGAGGTCCAGCCTTGCGAACGGATCGCCGGCCGTTCCTTCCACTTGACCCGACTGATCGGCAGTGGCGCTCATGGCGATTTTCTCCACCATGTTTCGAGAGCCTGTCCGAACAGAGGGCTGCCATAGCGCGGCAGCCTCTCGGGATAGGCGAGTTCGCGCGAATGCACGAGCCATTGTTGCGGCTTGTGATAGAGCGGCACGATATAGAAGCCCGATTGCAGCACGCGATCGTAGGCGCGCACGGCGCTGCGAAACTCTTCGGGATCGACGGCTTTCAGCATGGTCGCAATCAACCCGTCGAGCGCTTCCGAGTGCGCGCCTGTCAGATTGAACGAGGATTCCTGCTTCGCGCTTTGCGAGGACCAGCGATTGCGTTGTTCGTTGCCGGGCGAATTCGAGGCGATCCACGCGCCGAAGGTCATGTCGAAATCGAACTTCTGCCGCCGCCGCTGATATTGCACGAGATCGACCTGCCGCACGCGCGCGTCGATGCCGAGGCGTTTCAGCGATTGCGCGAAGATCAGCGCGAGCCGTTCCTGTTCGCGCTCGGTCACCATGATCTCGAACGCGAGCTGCCGTCCCGCCTTGTTGCGCAACTGTCCCTGCGCAAGCGAATAACCAGCCTTGCTGAAAAGCTCCATCGCTTTGCGGGCGAGATTGCGGTCGAGCCCGCTGGCGTCGCTCAGCGGCGGCATGTATTTGCCTTCGAGAATGTCCGGGCGCACGACGCCGGGATAGGCTTCGAGGATCTTGCGTTCGATGTCGTTCGCCGGTTTGCCGCTTGCGGCAAGTTCGGTCTCGTCGAAAAAGCTCTTCGTACGCCGGTAGAGGCCGCCATAGAGATTGGCGTTGATCCATTCGAAATCGAAAAGAAGGCCAAGGGCTTCGCGCACAAGCGCATCTTCGAAAACGCTGCGCCTGGTGTTGAAGGCTAGGCCCTGCATGCCCTTGGCGCCGCCGAGCGGCAATGCGACTTTGATCAGCCGCCCGTCTGCGATGGGGGGAATGTCATAGCCCGTCAGCCATTTCGTCGGATCGTTCTCCTCGCGATATTCGACGAGGCCCGCTTTCAGCGCTTCGTAGAATGTCGTGCCGTCGCGAAAATATTCGAAACGTATCTCGTCGAAATTGTAGAAGCCGCGATGAACAGGCAGGTCCTTCGCCCAATAGTCCCTGTTGCGTTCGAGCATGATCGACTGGCCGGGCTTCATCTGCTTGATGACATAGGGACCGGAGCCGACAGGTATGGAAAGCGAAGCGTTGTCGAAAGTCTCGGCGTTCGTGTGCTTGCGCGACAGGACAGGCATCAGCGCAAGTATCAGCGGCAACTCGCGATCGTTCGCGCCCGCGAGATCGAAACGCACCGTGACGCTATCAGGCGTTTCGATGCCTTTCACAAGCTGGAAGGCGGCGCGGTGCTGCGGACGCCCTTTCTTCCCCAGAAGCTCGAAGGAAAAGCGGATGTCGTCCGATGTGACCGGCGAGCCGTCGGAAAAGCGCGCGCGCGGATCGAGCCGGAACGTGACATGGCTGCGGGCTGCATCGGTCTCGACGGTTTTCGCGATCAGGCTGTAGAGCGTGAAGGGTTCGTCCAGCGAGCGGAACATCAATGTCTGGTAGAGCGGGCCGACAAGCCCCTGCGCCGCCGATCCCGCTTTCAGATTGAACGGATTGAAACTGTCGAACGTGCCCTGCAGGCCCAGGGTCACACGACCGCCCTTGCGGGCCTGCGGATCGGCGTAGGGCAGATGGGTGAAGTCGGGCGGCAGCGCGGGTTCGCCATGCATCGCAATCCCGTGCGCCCCGGCTTGCGCGTCCGAGGCCTCGGCCAAAGCGGGAGGGGACGCCGCCGCTATGGACGCGGCGAGCCAAAGCGCCGCCGCGACACCCGCGGCGCGCATCCGGCCAGAAGCGCGAATCGCCCTTGTTTGCATCGCGCCAATCTAGGGTTTCCTGCCTTTCGCGTCAGCACGCTGGCCGTCGAATTGGCCTGATTTGCTGCTTTTTGCCGATTTCCCGTTTGAGGACTGGAAAGCGCCGCGGGAAACATTTATGGAGGCGTCCAGTCAATTTCTCGCCTTATTCGAGGGCGAAGAGCGGACCGGGATGGACTGGATGTCCTGATATCCCCGGAATGCCGGTCAACCGAAAGGATCATCGATGGTTCAATCCCTGAAGCGCGCCGGTATGGCGATCGCCGTCGCCGCTGCAGCCCTTGCCGGCGGCCATGCGCTCGCACAATCGACCAAGAAACCAGCACCTGCGCCTGCGCAGCAAAAGCCCGCTGAGCCCGCTCCCGCTGCGGCCCAGCCGCAGGACAACCGCGTGGAGCTGAAACCGGCGCAGGACAAGTGGACGAAAGTTTGCGGCAAGGACGAAGCGGCCGGCAAGGAAATCTGCTACACGACCCGCGATTTCGGCACCGATCCGAATGCCGCTCCGGTTCTCGCGCTCGCCGTCTACGACATCAAGGGCGACGAGACGAAGGTTGTTCGCTTGCTGATGCCGGTGGGCCTCATGCTGGAGCCGGGCTTCCGCTTCGGCATCGACAAGGGCGCCAATCTCGACGGTAAATTCCAGATTTGCTTCCCGAACGGCTGCTTCGCCGAGGCGCGCGTCAAGGTCGCGACCATCAACCAGCTCAAGAAGGGCACGTTGATGAACGTCTATGTGAAGAACCAGGTGAACAACGAGGTTCAGTTCGTTCTGCCGCTGGAAGGATTCGGTACGGCGTTCGACGGCGCGGCGATCGATCCCAAGGTTCTTCAGGCGCAGCAGGAAGAAATGGCCAAGCAGCAGCAGGCATTGCAAAAGCAGCTTGAGGAGCGCGCGGCGGCCGAACGTCAGCGTCTCGAAGCGCAAGGCGGCGCGGGCGCTGCCGCGCCTAAGTAAGCGCAGCCACTTGCGGAATCGAAAAGGCCGGGCGCATTGTCCCGGCCTTTTTCATTGGTGCGAAGTCGGGTCAATTCGCGATCTGGCGCTTCATCTTGTAGCGGCCGTCGCGGCCGCGCGTGAACATCTCCGCGATCTGGGGATGACGGACCGGTTCGCGCGATGTATCCGCCAGCAGGTTCTGCTCGGAGACATAGGCAATGTATTCGGTTTCCTCGTTCTCTGCGAAGAGGTGATAGAAGGGCTGGTCCTTGCTGGGCCTGACATCCTCTGGGATCGACAGCCACCAGTCCTCGGTATTGTTGAATTCCGGATCGATATCGAAGATCACGCCCCGGAAAGGAAATTTCCGGTGCTTCACGACCTGGCCGAGACCGAATTTTGCGATACGCGGTTTCATTATTCATCCTGTTATTGCGATGTAACTAATGGCGGGGTCCGCCAGCGTCAACCGCGCCAGCCGCCGGGCAGGGCGGGCGGATTCTACGGATTGGATTGGCGGCGGGCCTGAACTAGGTCCACATGGCGCAGGCGACGCCAGGGGCCTGATTTCAGATGCCCAGGAGGCAGGAACAGGAATGAGCGAAAGTCAGAAACTACGTCCGCGGGCCCTCTCGGCCATGCGCGAGTTCCTCGCTCATGAGGCCGCCGGCGGTTACGTCCTGATGGGCGTGGCCGTCCTTGCGCTGCTTGTCGCCAATTCTCCTCTGGCCGAAGGCTATGCCGCCTTTTTCCGCCAGAAGCTCGGCCCGTATAGCCTGCTGCACTGGATCAACGATGCGCTGATGGCAGTCTTCTTCCTGCTCGTTGGCCTTGAAATCAAACGCGAGCTCGTGGACGGACAGCTTTCCACGTGGCCGGATCGCATTTTGCCGGGGATTGCGGCAGCCGGCGGCATGATTGCGCCGGCAATTTTCTATCTGCTGTTCGCCGGCGCTGACGCAGCCTTGATCCGGGGTTGGGCGATTCCCGCGGCGACGGACATCGCCTTCTCGCTTGGCGTTCTCGCCTTGCTTGGCTCCCGCGTCCCGGTGTCTCTGAAGATTTTTCTGACGGCCCTCGCCATCATTGACGATCTCGGCGCGATTATCGTCATTGCTCTGTTCTACACGGCGCAAATATCCGCGATGGCTTTGGGCGGCGCTGCGGTCGTTCTTGCCCTGCTTGTCGCTTTCAACCGCCTTGGCGTGCGTTCGCTTTGGCCCTATCTGCTGGCGGGTTGCGTCCTTTGGTATTTCGTCCACGAGAGCGGCGTCCATGCGACGCTGGCCGGCGTGCTGCTGGCGCTGACGATACCGATAGATGTGAGCCCCGCGCGCCCTGACGACGGGGATTCGCCGCTTCATATGCTGGAACACGCCATTTCGCCGTGGGTCGCATTTCTGATCGTCCCGATTTTCGGTTTCGCGAATGCGGGCGTTTCGCTGGGCGGCAGCGGCTGGGCGCAACTTGCTCATCCCGTCACTCTGGGTATCGCCGCGGGCCTGTTTCTCGGCAAGCAGGTCGGCGTGTTCGGATCGGTGTGGATTCTCGTGAAAACCGGCCTCGCGCAACGACCGCGCGATGCGACATGGGGACAGATTTATGGCGTCGCGCTGCTCTGCGGCATCGGCTTCACGATGAGCCTTTTCATCGGCCTGCTGGCTTTTCCGGGCAATCCCGAACTCGAACAGGCCGTGAAGATAGGCGTGCTCGCGGGTTCGGTTCTCTCCGCGATTGTCGGCGCTTTCGCCTTGCTTTTGTTTTCGCCCAAAACGCCGCAGGCTTGAAGCTTGCGCGTTGCGCGGGCGTGTCGCACGATTGAACGATGACGCTGGCGATTGAACTTCTCACCAACGCGCAGATGAGCGAGGCGGACCGTCTCACCATCGCCGGCGGAATTCCGGGCATCGATCTGATGGAACGCGCTGGCGCTGCTGTCGCCGACGTCGCGCGGCAGGCGATGCTCGCAGGCGGCCGGAACGTCGTCATCCTCTGTGGTCCCGGCAACAATGGTGGCGACGGTTTCGTGGCCGCGCGTCTGCTCAAGGCGATGGGCTTTCAGGTCGCCGTGGGATTGCTCGGCAATCTCGAGAAACTGGCCGGCGATGCCGCGCTCGCCGCAAAAGCGTGGTCAGGGCGGATCGGCTCCGCGGCGCTGGTCGATCTCGATAGCGCCGATCTCGTGATCGACGCGCTTTTCGGCGCCGGCCTCTCGCGCGATCTCGATGGACGCGCGCGGGCCATTGTCGAGCGGCTCAACGACTGGCGTCAGCAGACTGGAAAGCCCGTCATTGCAGTCGATGTGCCTTCGGGACTCGACGGCGATAGCGGTCGCGTGCGCGGCGTTTGCGTCGAAGCCGACGTCACCGTCACCTTCTTTCGTCTCAAGCCCGGCCACCTGTTGCTGCCAGGCCGAGAACTCTGCGGCCGCATCGAACTGGCGCAGATCGGTATCGGCGCGGACGTGCTGCGAGGGATCGCGCCGCAAGCTTTCGTCAACGAACCCGGGCTCTGGAGCCGTACGCTGCCGCGCCCGCGCGCAGCGGGCCACAAGTATTCGCGCGGACATGCGCTCGTTATCGGCGGCCCGATGCATCAGACTGGCGCGGCGCGCATGAGCGCGATGGCGGCGCTGCGAAATGGCGCGGGTCTCGTCACCATCGCCTCGCCACGCCACGCGCTCGCCGTGAACGCCGCGCATCTCACGGCGATCATGTTGACGCCTTGCGACAATGCGCGCGAACTCGCGGCCGTTCTCGACGATGCGCGCAAGAATGCGGTCGTTCTCGGTCCTGGCGCGGGCGTCAACCCGCGTACACGCGCACTTGCGCAGGCCGCGCTGAGGGCGCATGCATCGCCCGCCGTTGTGCTCGACGCCGATGCGCTGAGCGTCTTCGCAGGCGAGGCGGATGCGCTTTCAGAATTGATAATGGCGCGCGGCGGGCCGGTTGTGCTGACGCCGCATGAGGGCGAATTCACGCGCCTGTTTGCGAACGCTGGCAGGTCGAAACTCGCGGATGCGCGTCACGCTGCGAAAGCCTCGGGCGCCGTCATCGTCTACAAGGGCGCCGACACCGTCGTCGCGCATCCCGATGGACGCGCCGCTATCGCGCGCAACGCGCCGCCGTGGCTCGCGACAGCGGGTTCCGGCGATGTACTCGCCGGCATGATCGCAGGATTGCTTGCGCAGCGCATGCCGGTCTTCGAAGCGGCTTGCGCGGCGGTGTGGATGCATGGTGAGGCCGCAGATGCGTTTGGCTCCGGTTTGATCGCGGAAGATCTGCCGGCGATGCTGCCAGAGGTGTGGCGCGGTCTTATTGACGAATAGTCACGTCACCTCGAACCACGCCGACAATCCGCTTTCCCCGTGCGCGAGAATGCCGCTCCCGACGCGCCACTTGCCGGGATTGTCGGCAAGGAAAGCGACGCGCACCGTGCGCCCCTCGGGCACGATCACGCCGTCGCGCCAGTAGGGCTCCCAGCCGTCGTCGAGTAAATGCAATTGCCGCATCACATGTCCATGAACGCGCATCACATGCGGCACGTCTGATTTGTTGACGAAGCCAAAGGAGACCGGCGTTCCCCGCTTCACGCTGAACAGAGGTTTGGAGTTCGCGACGCTCGTCGGCGACTTGTTGAAGGCCCATAACCTTTCGGGAGTGAGGCCGCGCGCCGGATGGCGCTCGATGGACAGATCCATGCGCCGCGACTCCTGCAGGCGGATGATCGGCGGTAGCGCGGGATTGTCGGGCAGTGCGGCGAGCGGCGACAGGGCAGGGCGGCGGGCGCCCTTGCTCGTGAACACGGCGACGTCCTGCGCCGGCATGTCCAGAACGCCCTTGATGGGCCAGCGGCGTAGCACGATCTTCGTCGCTTCGCCTTCCTTTTCCGGCATGTCGAAAAAGACATCGAAACGCGCGCCCGGAGCGATGGGAAACGTCTTGCTCACCGGCTCGAAGGGCTTGCACGGCTGACTGTCGATGGCCGCGATCATGGGCGTCGCGTTTTCAAACGTCAGGGCTGCAAGCTGCGCCATGCACATATTGACGATGCGCAACCGAATGCGCGCGCCGGGCGATGCCTCCTGTAAGAAGGGCGAGGGCGCGCCGTTCACCGTCATCAATCCATTAGTGCGCCCGGCGCGGCCCGTGTCCATGACGTTGACGAGTGTCGGCGGAATTTCGCCGTTGTCGTTCAACGCCCAATCGGCCAGCGCGAAGACGAATTCATGATCGGTTTGCGGCGGGCTTTCTTCTTCCACGATCAGCAGGCCGCCAAGACCGCGCCCGCCCTGTTCGGCGGCATTGGGGCCGTGCGGGTGAAAATAGAAGAGGCCACTGTCGGGCGGCGTGAAGCGGATGTTCTGCGTCCCGCCGGCGGCGAGCGCGGGTTGCGTCAGCGGCGCGACGCCGTCAAACGCGTTGGGGCCGCGCATGCCGCGAATATGCAAACTCGTCGGTTCCGTCAGATTGTTGCGGAGCCGGATTTTCAGTTCCTCGCCCTTGCGAATGCGAAGAGGTTTCGCTGGAAATTCGCCCCCATAGCCCATAATCTTCGTTGGAGCTTCCTTTGCGCCTCGCAAGCGCGCTTCGCCCGATTTTGCATCGAGCACAAAAAATCCGTCATCGCTGCGCGAGGCTGCAGGAGTCTGCGCGCGAGCCGATGCTGCCGGGAATAAGGACAAAGCGAGAGCGCCGGAAAGCAGGGCGCGGCGGTCGAAATCGATCATGCAAAGGTCCAGTGACAACCGCGCGAGATGTCGCGGCAAGAACGATCACTGTGCATGGACGATCCGAAATCGCAAGCGGGGCAGGAGATCTGTTCCTGCCCCGCAAGCCGTCACGAACGATTACGGGCGCAGATTGCAGCCCTGCACCGGGTCTTCGAAGTTACGGTAGGTGTCGACGATGTCGTAGCCGACCTTGTCGCCCTTTTTGACCGTGCGCACGATATAGATGTTCTGCGAGACCGTGTTCGATTTCCCCATGGCGATGGGGCCGCGCGGGCTGTTGTACTTGACATTGGCGATGGCTTTCGCGAGCGCGTCGCGGTCTTTCGTGTTGCCGTTGAGCGCCTTCACGGCTTCCAGGATAAAGCGGATGGAATCATAGCCCGTGACGCCGAAATCTTCGGGATCCACGTTGTTGTTCTGCTTGCGCCAGCCCGCGACAAAGGCCTTGTTTTCGGGCGTGTCGAGTTCCGCGACGTAGTTGTTGGGTGAATCGATGCCGAGCGCCGCATCGCCAAGCGCTCCGAGGAGAACGGCGTTGAAGAGGCCCGATGAGGCGTAGATCGGCAGCGTCTTCTGCAAACCGTAGGACGCATATTGTTTTGCGAAAAGGATCGCTTCCGATCCATAGAAGATCGGCAGTAACGCGTCGGCATTGGCGTTGCGCGCCTGCGCGATATAGGGACCGTAGTCCTGCGTCTTGGCGAAGGGCGGATAGGCCTCGCCGGCGATCTTGCCGCCGTGTTTCAGATAGGTCCGGCGCGCAGCAGCGATGTGTTCGCGCGGCGCGACATAGTCGGACGCCATCAGGTAGAGATTCTTGATCCCCTTCTTGCCGATATAGTCGCCCATCGGTTCGCTCATCTGCGAGGACGAATAGGACGTGCGGAACACGAAGGGCGAGCACTTTGCGCCCGACAATTCGTCGGTCGTCGCATTCGAGATGACCAGCGGCATCTTCACCGAATTGAAATAGGGCGTTACGGCGAGCGCGACCGCCGACGAAACGATCCCGGCGGTGACATCGACGTTGTCCGAGGTCACGAGCTTGCGCGCCTTGGTGAGGCCGGTGCCGGGAGCGCCCTGATCGTCCTCGATAATGAGTTCGATCTTGCGCCCGGCGACTTCGCCGCCCGCTTCGTGGACCGCGTAACGCATGCCCTTGATCTGTTCGTTGCCCAGCACGGCGAAGACGCCGGTCGTCGGCATGAGTACGCCGATCTTGAGCGGCTCTTTCGTCTGCGCCAGAACTGGCATGACGAGCGCTGCCGAGAAGAGCGCGGTAGTAGCGAGCAGTTTCTTCAACATCATATCCTCCGAGGCGCCTTGCCTATTTCAATCCAAGTTTCAGTTGAGTTTGCAGCCATCGACCTGATCCGTGTAGTTCGGAAATGTCTCCAGCAGTTCGTAGCCGATCTTGTCGGCTTTCTTGACGTTGCGCACGATATAGACGTTTTGCGTCGCCGAATTATTGGCCGGGTTCATCGACATCGGACCGCGCGGTCCGTTGTAGGACACTTTCGCAATCGCTGCGGCGAAGGCCTCGCGGTTCGCCGTGTCGCCGTTGCGCACCTTTACCGCTTCCAGCGCGAAGCGCATGGCGTCGTAGCCCATCACGGCGAATTCCTCTGGGTCGTCGCCATTGTTGGCATTGCGGAAGCCTTCGACGAATTTCCTGTTCTCGGGCGTATCGAGTTCCGCGAGATAGTTTACTGAGGATATCACGTTGAGCACGGCATCGCCCTGGGCCCTGCGCAGCATCGGCGGCGTCAGGCCCATCGGCGCGACGATCGGCAGGTTCTTGATGCCGTAGCTCGCCCATTGCTTCATGAACAAAATGGCTTCGGACGCGAAGAAGACGGGCACCACGACTTCGGCGTTCGCCGCGCGCGCCTGCGCGATATACGGCCCGTAGTCCTGCGTCTTGCCGAAGGGCGGAAAGGCTTCGCCCAGGACCTTGCCGTTGCCTGTGGCGAAGCCGGCCTTCACGGCCGCGGCGAATTCGCGCGGCGCGACGAAATCGGACGCCAGCATATAAATGCTCTTCACGCCTGTTTTGGCAAGATAGAGGCCGATGGGCTTGGAAAGCTGCGCCGAAGAGAAGGATGTGCGGAATACATAGGGGCTGCAGCTTTTGCCGGTGATCGTGTCCGCGCCGGCATTGGATATCACCAGCGGCATCTTGATCGAGGTGAGATAGGGCGCGACCTGCAAGGCGACGGGCGAGGCGACGATGCCGACCATGACATCGACATTGTTGGACGTGACGAGCTTGCGCGCCTTGGTCAGCCCCGTGGCCGGCGCGCCGCCGGTATCTTCCACGATCATTTCGATCTTGCGGCCGGCGACGGAGCCGCCGAATTCCGAGATTGCGTAATTCATGCCCTTGATCTGCTCGGGCGCGATGGGCGCGAGCGGTCCGGTCAGCGGCAGCATGACGCCTATCTTGAGAGGCTCGTTCGATTGGCCCAGGGCTGGCGAAGCCAACGCCAGCGCAAAGGTGGCGATGCAGGTCAGGCTCGATGTGGCTCGCATGATTTCCTCCCTCGATTTCCGGCCTTTGGCTCATGATTTGGATCAGCTTAGCAGCCCCGCCCCGTGTGGCCAAGGCGGCGTTGCCATGCGGCCAACTTCCCTTTGGCGGGGTGGCAAGGGGATGTTACATTGCCGGAAACCGATAACAATCGAGAGGAACGCCATGACGCTCGCCCAGGACACGCTCGAAATCGTGAAACTGCATTCGCATGCCGGCGCCGAGATTCGGGGCGTCGACCTGACACGGCCGGTGAGCCCGGAAGTGGCGGATGCCATCGACCGGGCGCTCGGCGAGCATGTCGTCATCGTCTTCAAGAAGCAGAACCTTGGCGAACAGGATCAGCTTCGCGCCGCCGAAATCTTCGGCAAGGTGGCGATCCGCCGCCGCCCGCTGTCCGGCGACGGACCCGGCGGCGAATTCGACACGCCCTTCATGTTCGTCACCAATATCGTCGAGAATGGCAAACCCATCGGCGCATTCGGCGATGGCGAAATGTGGTTCCACCACGACACCAGCTATTATCCCGAGCCGCATCGCTGCACGCTCCTCTACGCGCAAAAACTGACGACATGGGGTGGCGAGACCTGCTTCTCCAATATGTACGAAGCCTTCAACCGCATCCCCGCGAAGCTGCGCGAGAAGTTGGAAGGCCGCCGCGTGCTGCAAATTCACGATTACAAGCGCCGCGAGCGGCTCGACCTGTCGAAAATCGACATCTCCAAGGTGCGTCACAACTGGCAGCCGATTTTCATCACCCATCCCGTCTCCGGCAAGCGCGCGCTCTTCATCTCGCGCCTGATGTCGGCGAAGATCGAGGGCCTCTCGCACGAGGAAAGCGAGGACGCGCTCAACCAGCTCTTCGACATCTCGGAGACGCCGGAAATCGTTTACGAGCACAAATGGGATATCGGCGATCTCGTCGTCTGGGATAACTGGTGCTCGATCCATATGCGCAAGGATTTTCCGCGCGAGGAACCGCGCCTCATGCGGCGGCTGACAGTCGAAGGGCAGGCGATGCGGTTCTGAAACGGGTATGCGCCTTGCTTGGCTGCCCGGGGTTCATTTTGCAGAGAGGCGCACTGTGCTCGGTATTCCACGCCGCTACGCTCACTTCGTTTTCGCCGTCATACAGTCTGGAATGACATCGGCCATCGCAGCGGCCATAGCCAGTTCGCCCATGTGGTCCGAAGGCCATTTCTCCAGCCACTGGCTGAAATCATGGCTCGCCGCATGGTTCGTCATGGTGCCTATCGTGCTGACGGCTGCGCCGGCGATAAGGGCGGTGGCGATCAAGCTCACGCGGGAGACAGGTTAGTTATCTGCTTCGAAATTTGGGGGAGGAAAATTTGGGCGATCTGAACATCACCATAGCCATGGACCGCTATGACCGGCATTTCCCGTTCTTCGATGGCACGGTGAGAGCGCCGTCCGGTCTGTCCTACACGGCGCTTCAGGTTGGTCAATCCGACGTTTTGCGCGACGGCACGGACCGGCACGGCGAGATGATCCACAACCGCCGTTACGATGTCGCCGAATTCTCGATGTCGACCTTCCTGATGGCGATCGACCGGGGCCTGCCGCTGACCGGCGTGCCTGTCTTTCCGCGCCGCCTTTTTTCGCAGAGTTGCATGTTCGTGCGCGCCGACAGCGATATCGAGGAGCCGAAGCACCTCATCGGCAAGCGTGTGGGCCTTTCATCGTTCCAGACGACGCTCTCGCTGCTCGCCAAGGGCGATCTCAAATTCGAGTACGGCGTCGATTGGGAGCAAATCAAATGGCTGCTCACCACGAACGAGAAGGTGAAGTTCGATCCCAAGCCCGGCGTTGTCATCGATAGAATGCCCAAGGGGACCGATCTCGGCGAACTTCTGGACAAGCGCGAGATCGACGCAATTTTCATGCCGCATCCACCCCATTCCGTGATGAGCGGCAAAGTAAAGACGCGCCGCCTCTTCCGCGATACGCAGGCCGAGGAAAAGCGCTATTTCGACAAATACGGCTACTGGCCGATCATGCACATCATGGCGATGAGTACGGAGCTCGCGGCGCGCGAGCCGCAGCTCCCCAAAGCGATCATGGACATGTTCGCGCAGGCGCATGAAATTTCAGATGAGTATTTTTCCGACCCCAACTGGTCGCGCCTGCCAGCGGCGCGTCATTATTACGAACAGTCGCAAGCCCTGTTCGGCGATCCCTGGATCAACGGGTTTCAGCGCAACAAGAGCAATCTCGAATGTTTCATCAAATATTCGCACGATCAGGGGCTGATATCGGAGCGCTATGCGCCTGAAAGGTTGTTTGTGGAGAGCACGCTGGGGACTTAACGGGTTAGCTTCTCAATTCAACGCCCAACTCAGGGGCGCGGGCAAATCGGCGAACGAATATTCGAGATGCAGCACGCGGCGGCGTCGTGCGCCGCTTGACCGCTTCGAGCGATGTAACAGCAAAGGACGCATGGCGATGACATCGCTCTCTGCGGCCAGTAGCACGCGCGAAGGTGTTGACGAAACGATCTCACTGATCTGCGCCTTGTCTAGCCTTCCGCAAACATGTGTACCGTCAATAACTTCGAGCGGTCCGCTGTCCGGGCCGCAATCGTCGATATGCAAGCGCAGTGTCACCATACTTTCGAGCACCTCAATGGGCGGTTCGGCATGATGCAGCCCATCCTTGAACGTCCAATGCGCGTAGCCTTCTACTTCGGCTTCTTCGCGGACCGCGATAGTCCTGTCTTGATGCCAGGGCACGAACCAGTTCGAATGGGGTGATTTGTCGAAGGCGATGATACGCACAAGGCGGCAAGGGTTGGCACACAGTGTTTCGGCAAGACCATTGAGACCGCGGTGATTGCAAAGCCATTGGACAAGATGCTCTGGCATGGAGTTCTGACGCATGCCCGCAGCATCGCAGAAGGCCCCGCTGGCTATCCTGCGGTCTTCAGCGCGAAATGCGTCCGATATCAGTAATGAGCCTGTGCGATGAAATTCCTCGGCTGAAAACATTCTTGCCATTTCGCTTTGCGATCCAGCTCTACATTATGAACTCTTGATATAGACATTTCGGCCGTTTTCTTCACTCGTCCCGGCGCCAATGACCGGCGTCGGCTCGTAATGCGCTGGCTTTGCGCCGCCGCGCGCCATGCGCGCACGCGCTTCGTCGGGCGTCTCGATTTTGGCTGCGGCGGCCAGCGCAGCCTTGCGGTCCAGCGCAACCGGCGTTTTCGCATCTGGCGGTGGCATCATGTCCGCATGATAATAGGCGGTGCGCATCTTCTCCGCGTCGACCTTGCGCGAGGGATCGATGTCGCGCCGGTTCGTGCCCTTCGGCTCGACGGTGACGCCATTGACGATTTCGTGGTCGTGCCACCATTTCTTGGCCGGATTTCTGACGCCGTGCCCGAGCATGTCGTCGATCTTCGCCGCCAGCGGCGCCATGACCGGCTTCAGCCACAACATGTTGACGCCCATCCAGCTCGCCGCGCGCGTGAGCAAGGGGCCATCGAGATCGACGACCTTGTTGATCGGGCAGGTCTTCATGCAGCGTCCGCAGGCTGCGCCCTTCGAATTCGTCAGGCGATAGCGCGTGCAGCGCTCCACATCCGGCTTCCAGATTTCATAGCCGTTGAACATCACCTTCGGCCCGAAAGGGATGGCGTCGCACGGACATTCGCGCGCGCATTTCAGGCAATTGTTGCAGAAGGTCTGCAGGCCGAAGTCGATGGGCTTGTCCACGGCCAGCGGAAGATCGGTCGTCATCACCACCGACTTGAACCTTGGCCCCACGAAAGGATTGAGCACGAGTTCGCCGATGCGGCTCATCTCGCCAAGACCTGCCCAAAGCACCAGCGGGATATGCAGAACGTCGCTGTCCGCGTTCGTTTGCGCGCGCGAGGAAAAGCCCTTCTGGCGCAGGAAGTCCGCCATCACGCCGGCGATCTCGGCGCCGCGCAAATAGCCGCGCATGGATTGCGTCCCGGAAATCCAGTCGTCGCCGCTCGCGCCTTCCATCGTGTCGTAACCCTGATCGATGAGCATCACGACGGCATAGCGATGATACATCGGAATTTCCGCGCCGTTCTCCTTGTGCGAAAACCAGGCGTAGCGTGGGATCTCGCAAATCCCAGTGAGATCGGAGCCGAGGAAATAGGACAGCGACTTGATCGCCTTCGCATTGGCTTCGGGATCGCCGAGGGCTGCATCGCGCTGCAGAGAAACTTCGCCATTCTGGTGCGGCACCAACTGGCGGATCGGCTGCAACAGACTCCACGACGTCGGATGCTTGAAGGCGAAGCGCCCGCGTTCTTTTTGCGCTTTTTCGCCGAGATCGCCCGCGAGCGCGCGGTCGAAGAAGGCGGCGCGCTTGGGCACGCGTGGAACTTCTTCGTCGAGAATGAGCGTCGTCGGACGCTCCACCCGCTTCACGGTCTCCATGGGATAGCGGCTGAGATGCGAGGGACGTTTGGCCCGCCGCGCCCGCTCGCGGCCCGATTGCGCGCCATTCGCGCCGAGCCAGTAACGAAGACTTCTGGCTTCGCGCAGCGCCGTTGCGGCGAGCGGCAGATCCAATTCGAGCGCGTAATTCGTGGCGACGACGGCGAGCGAAAAGCCTGCGCCGATCCACGGATGTTGCAGCTTGACGCCTTCACGCACGGCGATACCGGAGAGAACCGCAAGCCTCCCCGCGTCGAGGCATTCGTTTCCTGCAAATGAACAATGCGCCGCAAAGCCCATTTGCCGAATGTGGCCCGCGATCACGACAGCTATTTCTGCTGCGCGCATGTTCGACGCGGCTTCGACTGCAGGCGCGATCCAGTCATGGGCAAGATTGTTCTTCTCGGGCGTGCGGCCATGTTCGACGAGCAGCACGATGGCGTGATCGAGAGATGCATCCGGCGTCTCGCCGATCCATGCCTTTGGCGGAATCTTGCAGATGCCGACCTGGCTCGCATCCATGAAATAGGCAAAGCCCTTGATGTCGCCCGTCCGCAATGCGCCGTCCTCGGGCAGCGGCGCGAGGGCAGGGGCGGGCTTGCCTGCGATGAGTTTCGCGTAGATGTCACGATATTTGTCCAGCGAGCGTCCGAGCGGGTCGCCAGTCATTTGCGCCGCTGGCTTTGTTACAGGGGGCCGCTCGCTTTCCGGCGTGATCAGGCCTGCATCGCGCGATAATATTTCCAGAGGGAACGAACCGAGTTGAACCGGACGTTTTTCCGAGCGCGCATGCAGAAACATTAGACCACCATTCATCTATCGTGATTGCGCGCAGGACAAACCGGCGCGCAATCGTCTTAACATCGCGGTTTACTTGATCGCGGCAATGCCTGCGGCGGAAACCATGCCATCCTGTTCGCCGGTGCCGCCGCTCGCGCCGATGGCGCCGACGATCTTGCCGTCGACCATGATGGGAATACCGCCTTCCGAGGCGATCAGATCGGGGAAGGTCAGGTAGAAGGTTGCGCCCTTGGCCAGGTTTTCGGCCAGCACCTTGGTCGTGCGCTTGTAAAGCGCTGCCGTGCGCGCCTTCTTCTGGGATATCAGGAGCGATGCGCCCTGCGTGTCGTCGACGCGTTCGAAATAGACGAGGTCGCCAGCCGTATTCACAATGGTGATAGCCATGCGCCAGTTGTTTTTCTTCGCTTCGGCGATGGCGGCCTGCCCGGCGGCCCGCGCCTGTTCCTGCGTAATGCTGGGTCCGTAGGCGGGCGGCCCCGCCTGTTGCGCCATGGCGGGCAAAGCCAGCAACGCCAGCGCGCCGGTCACAGCGATTGTCAGTTTGCGCATAAAATCCTCCCTCGATGCCACTCGCCGCCGGTCCCTCCCGGAAGCCACGGTCAAGTTGACAGCAAAGTCCGATTGCATGCAACGCGGCCGCACGCGATCCGCTGGCATGGTCCCTGCGACCGGCCGTTCATGCTTCACGATCACAAGCAATTTCTTGGTGCCCCTGTGCCATTACGGCGCGAAACCGTGCTGACCTGGGTCTGCGGCGCGCTCTGCCTCGCTCTGCTCGGCCTTCTTGCCGCGCGCGGCATCTTGCGCGAACCGGCTGGCGTATCGAGCTACGGCGCGCTGGCGGACGCATTCCTTCATGGCCGTCTCTACGTCGAAAAATGTCCGGAGATCGATTGCGCGGTTTTCAACGGCCGAACCTACATCATCTTTCCGCCGCTGCCCGCGCTGACCTTGATACCCTTTGTTGCCTTGACCGGCCTGCCGGCCTTCAAGGGCGCCATAGCGCTCGCACTGATATTCGCCGCGATCTCGCTGTTCGTCTGGCGACGCATTTTTGATGAGATGAATGTCGATCGGGTATCGGCAAACTGGCTGCTGGCCGCCATCGCCTTTTCAAGCCCGCTCTTCTACGTCGTGATGAAGGCGAATGGCGCGTGGTTCATGGCGCAAAGCCTCGGTTTCCTGATGGCTACGCTCGCCATCGCCAGCGCCCTTCTGTGGCGAAACCTCTGGCTCGCCTGCGGCTTTGCGGCGCTGGGATTTCTGTGCCGGCAGATGCTGATCTTCTATCCGCTGTTTCTGCTGCTGCTCGCGATGCCCGCTGGCGAAAGGTTGATGCCGCCATCGTTCGCGCGCATCCGTTCGATTGCGCTTGCGGCCTTGCCGGTGCTGGCGGCGCTCGCGCTGATCTTCGCCTATAACTACGCGCGCTTCGGCAATCCGCTCGACACCGGCTATGGCCATATCAGCAATCCCGGATCGACCGATTACATCACCCGGCGCTTGCAGGACTACGGACTCTTCTCCCCAAGATACGTGCTGTTCAATCTCTATCACCTGTTCCTGCAAGGCTTTCACGCGGAGTTCGATGCAACCCATCGTGTCGCGTTGACCGGCATCGACTGGAATGGCGCAGCGCTGCTCGTTGCATGTCCCTGGATCGCGCTGGCCTACTACATGAAGTTCGACCGCATCGCAGTCGCAGGCCTCGCCGTGATCGCCGTGATCGCAGGCATCACGCTCTTCTATCATTCCAACGGCTACGCACAGATCGGCGCGATGCGTTATGCGCTCGACTGGCTGCCGATTGCCTTCGTGCTGCTGGCGCGTTCCGCGAGGCCCGAAGCCTTCCGCGCCTTGCCGCTGCTCGTGACGATTGCAATCGCGATGAACGCGCTGTCGATAGCGACATCCGTATTCGCAGCCGGACGCTGACAAAGCATATCAAGATTTAATCAGGTTATCTTTCGCTCACGCCGTCCGCTTGCGCGCGAACGTCAGCAGTCGGTGGCCCATGAAGTTGAAGATTGTGCCCGAAGCGATGCCGCCGGCATGGGCCAGGGCTTCGGCAAGGCGCAGCGGCACATCGAAGCCGAGAAAGACGCCCCGAAGCGCAACGGCGACGGCCAGAACGACGGCAGTGCTGAACAGATTGACGCCCGCAAAGGCCGCGATCTGTCGCGGCAGGCGCGTACCCGCATCGCGAAAGACGAAGGTCCGGTAGAGTAGGAAGCCCGCCACGAAGCCGCAGCCCTGCGCGCCCAGCACCGCCCATTCGAACGGCATGACTTCCGAGAGGGGAAAGCGGGACAGGAAATTGACGCCCGTCGCCGTCGCGCCTGCGGCGGCATAGCGGATGGCAACCCCTGTATCGATCCCGGCCCGGCCGGCGAGTTCGCGGATCATTCCAATTTCCCCCGATTTGAAACAGACATGGTTCGTAGTGGCGCTCATTGCGCCAGCACGGGGCGATGACGGCGGCGCAAATCTCTGCGAACCGCTTTCTGCCCCAAACGAGGCAAGCTCCGCGCCCGAAGCGCCGCATTTTCCGCTCGCATCCCCGTAGCATCGTGCTATAGACCCGCGCCGGCGAATGCGCCGGGCGGACCGGCGCGCCGGAACGTGGGGACGCGCGGCGGGCGTGGCGGAACTGGTAGACGCAGTGGATTTAGGTTCCACCGCTGCAAGGCATGGGGGTTCGAGTCCCTCCGCCCGCACCATTCGCGCGAAGGCTGGCGCTACAGGCAGTTCGGCGGCAAGGCGACTTGCATTCCGCGAGGCCGAGTAAGTTTTTGGATTTGCAAGGTAAAGGGCAGACAAAATGCAGGTGACCGAAACCCTCTCCGAAGGCCTCAAGCGCGCCTATAAGGTTGTGCTGCCGATGGACGATCTCGCCAAGCGGCTCGACGATCAGCTCAACGATATGAAAAACAAGGTGCAGATCCGCGGCTTCCGTCCGGGCAAGGTGCCGGTCGCCCATCTCAAGAAGGTCTATGGCAAGTCGGTCATGGCGGACGTGCTGCAGAACGCCGTCAACGAGGTCAATCGCAAGATCATCGACGACAACGGCCTGAAGCTCGCAGGCGAGCCGAAGATCGATATCGACGGCGGCGACCAGAGCGTCGAGAAGGCCATCGCGGTCCAGGGCGACCTTGCCTTCACCGTCAATCTCGAAGTCCTGCCGAAGTTCGAAATCGGCGAATTCGGCGATGTGTCGCTCGAGCGTCAGGTGGTCGAGGTCTCCGACAGCGAAGTCGACGATGCCCTCAAGAACATGGCCGACCAGTCGCGTCCCTTCAGCGAAAAGGACGGCGGGGCCGCCAAGGGCGACAAGGTTACGCTGGATTTCGCCGGCAAGGTCGAGGGCGTCGCTTTCGACGGCGGCACGGGCACGGACATGGATGTCGTACTCGGCTCCAATTCCTTCATCCCCGGTTTCGAAGAGCAGCTCGAGGGCATCAAGGCGGGCGAGTCCCGCGTGCTCAATGTGAAGTTTCCCGAGGGCTATCAGGCCGCCCATCTCGCCGGAAAGGACGCCACTTTCGATGTGACGGCCAAGAAGGTTGAGGCGCCCGGCGAAGTCGCGATGGACGACGAATTCGCCAAGAAATTCGGCCTCGACTCCCTCGACAAGCTGAAGGATGCCGTGCGCGCCGACGTCGCCCGCCAGTATCAGGGCTTTTCGCGCGAGAAGCTGAAGCGCGCGCTCTTCGATCAGCTCAACGGCAAGTACACGTTCGACCTGCCGGAAATGCTGGTGGAACAGGAATTCAACAATATCTGGCAGCAGGTCGAGGGCGAGCGCCGTCAGTCGGGCAAGTCGTTCGAGGACGAGGGCACGACGGAAGAAGCCGCCCGCGCTGACTACCGCAAGATCGCCGAACGCCGCGTGCGTCTCGGCCTCGTGCTGGCGCAGGTCGGCGAGGAAGCCAAGGTCGAAGTAACCGACGATGAGCTGACCCAGGCCATCATCGCCCGCGCCCGTCAGTATCCCGGTCAGGAAAAGGCGATCTGGGATTTCTACCGCAACAACCCGCAGCAGGTCGCTTCCATCCGCGCGCCGCTGTTCGAGGAAAAGGTTGTCGACGTGATCCTCGGCAAGGCCAAGGTCGCCGACAAGACCGTCAGCAAGGAAGACCTGATGAAGGCCGACGAGGCGGAAGCCGCGGCCTGAATCACTGACTGACAACGCATTGGCAGGCGGCCATCGGCCGCCTGTTTGCTTGAGTACTATTCATCGATAGCGATCGATCATGCGGTCGATTTCCTTTGGGCTCGACGTACTCACGACTGTGCCGTCGTCTTGGTTCAATTGCGCGACCTTGGTATAGAGCGCAATCGAACCGCAGAGAATTTCGACGTAGTAAGTTGCAGGCTGGTAGAGGCTTTCGAAAATCGCATAGTCCCAGTTTCTTTCGAACACCTGCCGCACTCTTATCCGGCGGTCGCCGACATCCAGCGCCGTTCGCACGCAAGAATAGAGAGCAGGCGGAAGCACGAATGTATCAGGCCCGATTGCGTCGATACGTTTGACGAGCAAGTCGCGGAGTTCGCGCTTTGAGGAGCCGGTGAGTTCTGGCCGCAGCTCCAGCGACATGTAATCCGATTTGTACAGGTCAAATGCGCCCTGCACATCTAGGCGGATGTCCATGACGAGCCCGTTCCATGGCCCGAACGGTACTTCCGCCAGCAAGGACATGACCTCTTCGACAACCGGATCGCCGGCAAGCAAATCCCGGCACCTCCTTAAAAACTGCCAGTCGCGTTCCGAAAGCGCCGCGCCGGACAGCTCGACATCGGTTTTATTTGTCACCGAATGGTCCCTCATCGAGAGATTTCGCCATTGTGGCCGCAAGATAACGAGCTAATTTCAGTCCTTCTGAGGCGACGGCAAAGTCGATCACGGGAACCGTCGAACCGTCGGCGAGTGCGAGATTGATTCTGAGGCCGGGCGCTCCGTATCGCGCCCCATTCATCAGGCTGGTCAGTCGCAGCATTTCCACCGAAGCCAGTTCTATGTCCCGGTCCGCAATACCAATCCTCTTCGCAAGGCCGGGATTGGTATGCGAGAGCAGAATTCTTTGCCGGGGCAAATCGAGCGCCAGATTCCACGAAGCCCTGAAGCGGCCGAACGCAATCATGGCAATCGCGACGAAGAACAGGACGCCGGCGAAGATTGCCTTGATCGAAGGATAGAAGAGTAGCAGCAGGGCGGGAATGCCGATCCCGCAACCGCAGATCACCCAAAACTCCGTGGAGGTCCACGGCGCCGGCGTGATCTTGAGAACGCCATTGTCGTTTTCGAGTCGCAGGTGATCAGGCCAATCTTGCGCCGGTCCGGTCATCTGAGGATGGCGCAAGGGTTCACGCACTATTTTCTTGCCGCCTCGAGTGCAGCGCTCCGCAGTGATTGCGGCCCTTGCGACATCAGTCGCTTGCACTCCCAAGGCTTGCCGTTGTCGCTGTAGTTGCGCGGATTGCCGCTGTCCCGTCGCCCATAGCCGCGATATCCGCGCGGATCGGCCAGATGAAAGCGGTCCATCGCGGCGCGCCGGAAGGTCCAGCAATGGGCCACGCCCTTGGCCCAGTCGTCTTTGTAGTAGTAGCAGACCTGATCGCCGACGATGTCCCAGCAGCCGTTCTCGATGGTCTCGTAGCCGTTGAAGCCGAAGACGCGCCCGTCGGGCAGATGATACTCGTCTCCGACGGTCAGGTCCTGCCGCACCACCCAGACGGTATTTCCAGACAGGATTCGGCGCAGTTCCTCGCCGCCGATCAATTCATTCTTCTCTTCCGTGCGCGCGACCCCGCCGGCGAACGCCAGCAGGGCGAGGAGGGCGATAGCGGTCCGGATCGGTCGGCGCGGGGACAAGGGCATTCTCTGGGTTTACCGGCAGCTTTGGCGTCTACAGTCCAAAAATGGCGCAGATTCGATGCGCGCTGGCGCACACGACGGGTTGGCTGAAGGTTCGCGGCGGCAGATTGTAACTCCGTTCATCAAAATGTTCCCTGCCCATTGCGCGCCGCGAAGTGATGACTATTTTCGGGATCGAACCGATTCCCGGTTTCCTTCCCCTGCTCACGTGAGCCCCCAGCCATGCGCGATCCGATCGACCTCTACAATTCCTTTGTGATTCCCAGCGTGGAGGAAGTCACCTCGCGCGGCAGTTACCGCTACGACATTTTCTCCCGCCTGCTGAAAGAGCGCATCATTTTCATGGCCGGTCCGGTCGAGGACCAGGTGGCCACGCTCGTGGTTGCGCAGCTTTTGTACCTTGAGGCTGACAATCCCAAGAAGGAAATCTACCTTTACATCAACTCGCCCGGCGGCGTCGTGACGGCCGGCCTGTCGATCTACGACACCATGCAGTTCATCCGTCCGAAAGTTTCGACGCTCTGCACCGGGCAGGCCGCCTCAATGGGCTCGCTGCTCCTGTGCGCCGGGGAGAAAGACATGCGCTTCTGCCTGCCGAACGCGCGGGTGATGGTGCACCAGCCCTCCGGCGGCTTCCAGGGCCAAGCCTCTGATATCGAACGTCATGCGCAGGACATCATCAAGATCAAGCGGCGCCTGAACGAGATCTATGTCCACCACACCGGCCGCGATTACGACACCATCGAGCGCACGCTCGATCGCGACCATTTCATGACCGCCGAAGAGGCGCTCGCTTTTGGGCTCGTGGACAAGGTGCTGGAAAAGCGGCCGGAAACGGACGCGGCCTGAATCCTGGCGGTCTCGCAACCGCTGCCCCAGTGTGGCGCGCCTGCACGGGGTACGGAAATTGCTAGCTTGGCAGAGGTTGCAGCAGGCTGCTTTAACTTGATCCGCCGGGTTCCGCGTGCTTGCATTGCAGCATTCGGGTGCTTCGGGGTCAGAAGCACCGGCGAATCCGGATCTGCGCAGGGCGCATGGCCGGCGGCGTTTTCCGCTGGTTACAGGCCCGTCATTCGCTGATAGCGTGGGATTCGAAGCGGGAAGCGCTACCTTTTGTTAGGAGCGGTTCCCATATCTTGAAAACCGGACTGATTCTGCCGGGGACGCAGAAAGGTCCGGACGGAGAAAGAAATGGCTAAAGCCGAAGGCGAATCCCGCAATACCCTCTACTGCTCCTTCTGCGGAAAGAGCCAGCACGAGGTGCGCAAACTGATCGCCGGTCCGACCGTGTTCATCTGCGATGAATGCGTCGAACTTTGCATGGACATCATCCGCGAGGAATCGAAGTCGTCGCTGGTGAAAAACCGCGAGGGCATCCCGACGCCGCGCGAAATCTGCAAGGTCCTCGACGACTACGTGATCGGGCAGGCGCAGGCCAAGCGCGTTCTCTCGGTCGCGGTCCACAACCATTACAAGCGCCTGAACCACGCCACGAAACATTCGGACGTGGAGCTGGCCAAGTCGAACATTCTGCTGATCGGCCCGACCGGTTCCGGCAAGACGCTGCTCGCGCAGACGCTCGCCCGGATCCTCGACGTGCCCTTCACCATGGCCGACGCCACGACGCTGACCGAAGCCGGCTATGTCGGCGAGGACGTCGAAAACATCATCCTCAAGCTGCTGCAGGCCTCGGACTACAATGTCGAGCGGGCCCAGCGCGGCATCGTCTATATCGACGAAATCGACAAGATCTCGCGCAAGTCCGATAACCCCTCGATCACCCGCGACGTGTCGGGCGAGGGCGTTCAGCAGGCGCTGCTCAAGATCATGGAAGGCACGGTCGCCAGCGTTCCCCCGCAGGGCGGGCGCAAGCATCCGCAGCAGGAATTCCTGCAGGTCGACACGACGAACATCCTGTTCATCTGCGGCGGCGCCTTCGCCGGCCTCGAGCGCATCATCTCCCAGCGCGGCAAGTCGACGTCGATCGGTTTTGGCGCCAAAGTGACTGCGCCCGACGATCGCCGGACGGGCGAGATCTTCAGCAAGGTCGAGCCGGAAGATCTGCTGAAGTTCGGCCTGATCCCGGAATTCGTCGGCCGTCTCCCCGTCATTGCGACGCTCGAGGATCTCGACGAAGCCGCGCTCAAGACCATTCTCACCGAACCGAAGAACGCGCTGGTGAAGCAGTACCAGCGGCTCTTCGAAATGGAGAATGTCGAACTCAGCTTCCAGGACGAGGCGCTCAGCGTCGTCGCCCGCAAGGCCATCGAGCGCAAGACCGGCGCGCGCGGCCTCCGTTCGATCATGGAAGGGATTTTGCTCGACACGATGTTCGACCTGCCGGGCCTCGAAGGCGTCGAGCAGGTGGTCATCGGGCCGGAGGTGGTCGACGGCAAGGCGCGCCCGCTCTACATTTATTCCGAGCGCCAGGAACGTTCGGGCGCGAGCGCGTAATCCCGTGTAAAACGCCGCTGCCGCCGGGCCTTCCGGCTGCCGCGGCGTCTTGAATATGCCCGATAAAGTTGCCATGTGGTGTGAACGCGGGCGAGAGTTCTAATCAAGCCGCCGCCGGCGAGAGTGAAACCCGCAAAAGCGCCTCTAAAGGGCTTTTGCAAGGCGTAACAGTCCACAGGCCGGCATTCCCTTCACCGGACCGAATCTGTTCTGTTGGATGTGTTCACGCCCCTGTTGCGGCAGCCTTTGGGAGCCGGAGCAGAGCTAGAGAACAGGACAGAGCCATGAGCAGTGAAAAGCGTGTTCCCGCAGCCCCCGGCGTGATCGAAACCTATCCCGTCCTGCCGCTGCGCGACATCGTCGTCTTCCCCCATATGATCGTTCCGCTTTTCGTCGGCCGCGAGAAATCCATTCGCGCGCTCGAAGAGGTGATGAAGAACGACCGCTTCATCCTGCTCGCCACGCAGATCAACGCGTCCGACGACGATCCGGCTGCCGACGCCATCTTCAAGACCGGCACGCTCGCGACCGTGCTGCAGCTTTTGAAGCTGCCCGATGGCACCGTGAAGGTGCTGGTCGAAGGCGTTGCACGCGCAAAGATTTCAAAGTTCCGCCCCGGCGACGAGTTCCTCTCGGGCGACGCTGCCGTCGTTGCCGACGAAGCTGCGAACAAGGTCGAGATCGAGGCGCTTGCGCGTTCGGTGGTCTCCGAGTTTGAAAGCTATGTGAAGCTCAACAAGAAGGTGTCTTCGGAAGTCGTCGCGGCGGCAACGCAGATCGACGATCATTCCAAGCTTGCCGACACCATCGCCTCGCATCTGGCGGTGAAGATTGCCGACAAGCAGGACATTCTCGAAATGCCTGCGGTCTCGAAGCGGCTTGAGAAGTGCCTTGCTCTGATGGAAAGCGAAATCTCGGTCCTGCAGGTCGAGAAGCGGATCCGCACGCGCGTCAAGCGCCAGATGGAGAAGACGCAGCGCGAGTATTATCTCAACGAGCAGATGAAGGCGATCCAGAAGGAGCTGGGCGACGAGGACGGCAAGGACGATCTCGCCGAACTCGAAGAGCGCATCAAGAACACCAAGCTCTCCAAGGAAGCCCGCGACAAGGCGAATGCCGAGTTGAAGAAGCTGCGGCACATGAGCCCCATGTCCGCGGAAGCGACCGTCGTGCGCAACTATCTCGACTGGCTGCTTTCGATTCCGTGGAACAAGAAGTCCAAGATCAAGAAGGATCTGCCGGGCGCGCAAGCGCTTCTCGATTCCGATCACTTCGGTCTCGAGAAAGTGAAGGACCGCATCGTCGAATATCTCGCCGTGCAGCAGCGCGCCAACAAGCTCACCGGTCCGATCCTGTGCCTCGTCGGGCCTCCCGGCGTTGGTAAGACATCGTTGGGCAAGTCGATCGCAAAGGCGACCGGACGCGAGTTCGTGCGCATGTCGCTCGGCGGCGTGCGTGACGAAGCGGAGATCCGCGGTCACCGGCGCACCTATATCGGCTCGATGCCCGGCAAGATCATCCAGTCGATGCGCAAGGCGAAGTCGTCCAATCCGCTCTTCCTGCTCGACGAGATCGACAAGATGGGCATGGATTTCCGCGGCGATCCGTCATCCGCTTTGCTCGAGGTTCTCGACCCCGAACAGAACGGCACGTTCAACGACCATTACCTCGAGGTCGACTACGATCTCTCGAACGTGATGTTCGTGACAACGGCCAATACGCTCAACATTCCCGCGCCGCTGATGGATCGCATGGAGATCATCCGCATCGCCGGCTACACGGAAGACGAGAAGGCCGAGATCGCGCGCCGCCACCTGATTCCCGCCGCCATCGCCAAGCATGGTCTGAAGGAATCGGAATGGTCGATCGACGACTCTGCGCTGATGATGCTCGTGCGCCGTTACACGCGTGAAGCCGGCGTTCGTAATCTCGAGCGTGAAATTTCCAACCTCGCCCGCAAGGCGGTGAAGGAGATTCTCATCTCGAAGAAGAAGAGCGTCGCCATCACGGCCGATAACGTGCCCGATTATCTCGGCGTGCCGAAATATCGCTTCGGTGAGGCCGAGACAGAGGATCAGGTCGGCGCGGTGACGGGTCTTGCGTGGACAGAGGTAGGCGGCGAACTGCTGACGATCGAAGGCGTCATGATGCCTGGCAAGGGCCGCATGACCGTCACGGGCAACCTCAAGGATGTGATGAAGGAATCGATTTCAGCGGCGGCCTCCTATGTCCGCTCGCGCGCCGTCGATTTCGGCCTCAAGCCGCCGATGTTCGACACCAGGGACATCCACGTCCACGTGCCGGAAGGCGCGACGCCGAAGGACGGTCCGTCTGCCGGCATCGCCATGGCCACGGCCATCGTTTCGGTCATGACAGGCATTCCCGTTCGCCGCGACATCGCGATGACAGGCGAGGTGACGCTGCGCGGACGCGTGCTGCCGATCGGCGGCCTCAAGGAAAAGCTCCTTGCGGCGCTGCGCGGCGGCTTGAAGAAAGTGCTGATCCCCGAAGACAATGCAAAGGATCTCGCGGAAATTCCCGATAACGTGAAGAACGCCCTGGAAATCGTGCCGGTCTCGCGTATGGGCGAAGTGCTTCGCCACGCGCTGATCCGCCAGCCCGAACCGATCGAATGGGATGAGGAAAAGCACGCGGCGGAAATGGCCGCGCGTCCGCTCCCCAAGCCCGAAGAGGATGGCGCGGGGATCGTTGCTCACTGACATCGTTTGACAACAGATGCGAAACGCCCGGCCGAGTGCCGGGCGATTTGTTTTTGAAGTGGCAAATTGTTCAATTGAAAGCGCGACTGATTTCGCCAATGCTCGAGGCAGTCAGACGTTTCGGAATGTGGAAGGAGCGATTTTCAATGCAGGTATTCAATAGGAGAGTAATCGCTTTCACAGTTGCCGCGCTTGCCTTTTCAGTCACTGCATCGAAGGCAGAGACGCCTTTAGGCGGTCTCGCGGTTTCCGTAACGGGTGATGGCAAGAAACTGGTTGCCGCAGGCGATACGCGCACGCTGCTTGTACTCGATCCGGAAAAGCTGAATGTGCTGCAGCGCATCTTCATCGGCACAACAGTGACAAGGCTTGCCTTCGACAGGAGCGGCGCGACGCTGATGGTCGGCGACACCGATGGAACGGCATTTCTGTATGACGCCCAGACATGGAAGCCGCGGGCGACATTGGCCAAGCGTCACGCGGCCGTGATTTCACGCGAAGCCAATCTGCTTGCCGGCGTCGAGGGGGAACATACGGCTGGCGCGATCTTCCTGAACGATCTCGCAAGCGGCGTAGAAAGAGCGAAGATCCTCGTTGCAAAAGAAGAAAGAGTCGCGGCGCTGGGTTTCGACCCCCAGGGTAAGCGCCTCGCGGTTCTCTTCGGTCCCATCGAAAGCAAGGACGAGCAGAGGATCCAGTCCGGGCAGATACCCAAGGAGTTGAAAGGTATAGAGCGCGATGAATTTCAGCAGAAGAACGATGGGCAGGTTTCGATTCTGCGCGTCTTCAATGCAGCGACTGGCGCGGTGATGTCGGAGCAGAAACTGTTCTTTTCGATGAATGCGACGCAATCGCATGTCGCCTTCGACGGCGATGCAGTCGTCGTGAACAATTACAGCAATCTCGGCGCACGCATCGAACCGGGCGGCGCGGTCAAACTCTTCAAGAATGCCAACGGCTTCAACTATGGCGCTGGCGCTTCGCCGCAGCAGACCGCGATCTATGGCGGCGGCCTGCGCAATTTCAGCATCGTCGATCCGAAATCCCTGCAAGGGCCAACCGGCCAGATCGACCGGCTGCCCGGCTGGCCGGAATATTTCAAGGGCTTTTCCGCAACCGACAATGGCGGAGCCATCTATGCGGGAACGACAGCCTATCGCGTCATCCGCATTTCGCCTGACGGCAAGGTCTTGGCGGCGGCGCCGGTGATGTGAAGTCAAACGGGGCCGTTCTCGTTCAGCGCCCCGCGAAAGGTCCTGCTTGCAACGAGCGGGGGCAGAGTTTATCACCCCCGCACCGAACAGGGTCGCTTGAGGTGGCCCCGGATTCCGGACTGAAACGGACGGGCGGTTAGCTCAGTTGGTAGAGCATCTCGTTTACACCGAGAGGGTCGGCGGTTCGAGCCCGTCACTGCCCACCATTTCAAGGCAATAGCGCGGGCCTCCGCGTCGAGGCTTCGGTTTCAGTAATCGTTGTGCTTTTTGCCGAATTCCGGAAAATCCTGCGACAGCCACGCCACGATCAGCGAATCGCGCACGATGGATGCGCCCTCGATCAGCTCGCGCCCGTGCCAGCTTTTGCGTTGCGGCGTGTCGTTGACGACGAAGGTCGCGACGCTGTTGGGCAGGAAGGGGAAACGGCTGACTTCCTTGAACCGCCCGCCCACAATGCGCGACAGAAGGGGTCTTTCGACGTAGACGGACGTGCCGAGATCGTCGGGATCGCCGGGCTTGGCAAGATAGAACATCATGGTCACGACGCGTGGCGGCCCGTCGGGATGGGGGCGCAGGCGGTAGTCCTCGAAATCGCGCACCAGCATCGCCGTCGGCCAGGCGATCTGGTCGAGCACCTGGTCGGGCCGGCATTTCAGCCGCAGTGCGATGTCTTCTTTCATCGTGGCATAGACGGCCTGCTGAAGCTCCGCCGACATCATCGCATCGGTCACATCGCTCCAGAAGGCGCGGTCTTCCTGGAGCGGAATACGGTCGAGTTCGCCGTCCGAGAGCACAAGCCGGTCGCGCGTGGACTGCCCGGCTGCATTCTTCCAGCGCTTGATATTCAGCGGCAGATAGCTGTCGCGCTTGGGAAGCCGCTCGCGCATCTCGGCGTAGATGTCGGCAGGGAAAGCCTCGGTCTGGAAGAAGTTCTGGTAGGGCTCGTTTTCGATCGGCGCGGCAGCGACCCGCGCGACGAGATGATCGACGATGCGTTGGGCGCGCGCGGAGAGGACGCGCGTCTCGGGGCGCGCCGCGCGGGTGTGCGAGGTCGCTTCGGATGGGGCAGCGGCCACCGGCATGTTGGGCACTCCGAATTTCAGGCACTAGAAAAATACCGGCTCAACGCCTTCGCGTCCATGCGGCGCGTCGCAGCGCGGAGCTTCAGGCCGGTTCGAAGATGGTGTTGAAGGCGAGGTCCATCAATGTGGCGCCGGCCTCATATTGCCGGAGGTACTTTCCGACGAAATGCTTCTCCTTCAGCGCATAGCCGCAGCTTTGCATGAAGGCGACCTGCTCGTCGTACTCGCCCTTCTGGATTTCGATCAGCATGGAACGCGGGCGGTTGCCTGACCGCAACAGCTTTTCCATGCCGCGCGTGATCGGGATTTCGATCCCGTCCGTGTCGATCTTGATCAGGCTTGGCGGGCGGATCACGCCCTGGCTCACCATGCTGTCGACGGTGAGGCCATATTTCAATTCGACGCCGATGGAGCGCGTGGAGGAAAGGGCCGGATTTCCCTCAATCGCAAGCTGGCTTCCGGACGCGCCCTGCCGCCAGCGCTTGTAATGGAAGGGGAAAAACCCGTCCGATCCCGACGCGGCGACGGACAGCACGCTGGCGCGCGCGCCAAAATCGTTCAGCGACATGTTGCGGATGAGTTCGGCGGCCGTCGGCAGATGCGGCTCGCAGGAATAGACGTGGCCCTCATCGCCGATATGCGCTGCCGCGAACATCGAGAAAATCCCGATATTGGCGCCTATATCGAGAAACACATCGTCTGGCCGCAGCGTCTTGCGCAGCCATTCTATCGTCTTCGGCTCCTTGCCGAGAAAGGTGCGCGCGCGCTGGTAGGATTCGAAGGAATCGCAGCGAAAGCGGTAGATCTTGCCATCCACGGGATCGCGCACGCGCGCGCCGAACCCCATCGCGCCGCGCAGATCGTACCAGTGCCGTACGGGCAGCCAGCGCAGCTTGGGAATTTTGTACAGAAGTTCCAAAAGGCCACCTGTTCAGCGTGCGGGCCTTGGCGTCTTGACGTCGACTGCAAAGCCGCGCTGGACGCCCGGCCGCGCCATCATTGTCTCGTACCATCTTTTCACGCTCGGGAAAGTCGAGAGATCGACCATGTGGCGCTCGTGCCGCCAGGCCCAGCCAAGAATGGCGAAGTCGGCAATCGTCACATCGCCGCCGGCGAAATAGGGGGCCTGGGCGAGACGCTTTTCCATCACGCTGTAGAGCCGCAACGTCTCCTTGTGATAGCGTTCGAGCCCGTATTTCTTGTCGGCCTCGTTCGTCAGCGCCACGAAGTGATGCACCTGTCCGGGCATCGGGCCGAAGCCGCCCATCTGGAACATGAGCCATTCGAGACAGGCGATGTGGGCTGCGCCTTTGGCGGGGTAGAACTTGCCGGTCTTCTCGCCGAGATAGATCAGGATGGCGCCGGATTCGAAAACGCTGATCGGCTTGCCCTCGGGCCCATCGGGATCGACGATGGCCGGAATGCGATTGTTCGGGCTGATGTCCAGAAAGGCCGGCTCGAACTGTTTGCCCTTGGAAATATCGATCGGATGGATCGAATAGGGCAGCCCCATTTCTTCCAGAGCGATGGAAATCTTGCGTCCGTTCGGCGTGTCCCAGGCATGCAGTTCGATGGGCATGATGAGCGTTCCTATTGCACTTCAAAAGGTAGTTTGACCGGCGAGCGAAAGTTCGACGACGAAACCCAGTCGAGCGTCGGCGTCGTGCGGCGAAACTCGGGAATGCGCCGCAGGAAGATGTTCATCGCCTCCTCGACGACGATCTTCGCAAGCGGCGCGCCGAGGCAGAAGTGCTTGCCGGAGCCGAAGCCGAGATGGCCCAGCGGTTTGCGGTCGATGTCGTAGACATCGGGATTTTCAAACTTGCGTCCGTCGCGATTGGCCGAACCATAGGCGAGAATGACGCGCTGGCCCGGCGACATCGTCTGGCCGTGCATTTCGCATTCCCTGGCGACCGTGCGTTTGAAGCGTTGCGCGGAGGTATTGTAGCGCAGCGACTCCTCGATCGCCCAGGGCATCAACCTGGGATCGGCGATGACGCGTGCGCGCGCTTGCGGATGATCGTGCATGTTCATGGCGAAGGTCGTCATGAAGCTCGAAAGCGATTCAATGCCGGCCATCACGAATGTCGCCGTCGTCAGCATCACATCGCGGTCGCTGAGCCTGTCGCCGTCGATCTCCGCTTCGGCGAGCCGCGTGACGAGATCGTCCTGCGGATGGCGGCGGCGCTCGTCGACCTCGTTCTGGATGAAATCGGCAATCCATTTGAACGCCGCGTCGAGTTCCGGGTTACGCCCGCGCGCCTTGCGATCCGTCGAGATGGCGAGCACGACCTTGTTGCGTATGTCGGCTGGCTCCAGTTCGGGCAGGCCCAGCATGCGCATGAGCACTTTAACAGTAATCGTGCTCGAAAAATCGCCGATGAAATCGAAGTGGCGCTTGTTCTTCAGGATGTCGTCGATGGCTTCGTTCGCAATGGCGCGAACGGGCTCGATGACGTGATCGAGATTCTTTTTCAGAAACGCCGAATTGGCGAGCGCGCGTAGCCTGTCGTGGCGCGGCGGATCGGTCGTGCCGAGCGTCGCATTGGTGCGGCCGGGAATCTCGTCGATGAGATTGCCGCTGGTGGAGGAAAATGTTTCCCAGTCCTGCGCCGCCCGCACCACGTCGTCGTAGCGCGAGAGAATCCAGTATTTGTCCTCGCCGTTCCAATAGGCCGGGTGATTTTCCCGCAGCCATTCGTACATGGGGAAGGGATCTGAATCGATCTCAGGCGAATAGAGATCGAAGGGCTTCTGTTGCATCGCTGCCTCCGGCGGAACGGCTCTTCTGTGCCGCTAAATCAGGCGAAGGGCAAGTTTGGGAAGGGCTAGCATGGCCAATGTCAGCCCCAGACCTCCTGCGCAACCTCGACGCACAGACGGATTTTCGCTTTCTCGTCATCGACAGTAAGACGGTTGCCGCCGATGGTGGATGCAAAGCCGCATTGCGGGGAGATGGCGAGCCGGTCCAGCGGCACGAATTTCGAGGCTTCCTCGATGCGCTTCTTGAGCAAGTCCTTGCTTTCGAGTTGCGGCTTTTTCGACGTCACGAGGCCAAGCACGGCGATCTTGTTGGCGGAGAGATGCCGCAGCGGTTCGAAGCCGCCGGCGCGATCCGTATCGAATTCGAGGAAGAACACGTCGATGTCGAGGCCGCCGAAGGCGACTTCCGCGACGAATTCGTAACCGCCCGCCGCCGCCCATGCGCTCTCGTGATTGCCGCGGCACATGTGCATGGCGAGGATCAGGTCGGATGGCCTGTCCTTCGTCACCGCATTCAGGAGATCGCGGTACTTGTATTGCAGTTTGACCGGATCTTCGCCGATGGATCGCACATGCTCGTGCATGTTGGGATCGCAGAGGAAGGGATAGTTCGTCTCGTCGATCTGGATGTAGCGGCAGCCCGCATCGTAAAGCGCCTTGATCTCCTCGCGATAGACCTGCGCGAGATCGTGAAAATATTCGGAGATATCGGGATAGGCCTGCTTGTCGACGCCTGCATCGCCGGAGCGGAAATGCACGAGGGTCGGCGAGGGAATCGCCTGTTTCGCCATGACGCCATACTTGTTCGCGATGGGGTTGAGATCGGCGAAATCGCGGCCCGCGAGCGGTTTCGTGCGCCGCAGTTTGCTTTTGGTGACGACACGCGGCGGCGCAAATTCGATGCTGCCCTGTTCGGTCTGAAATTTCGTCGGCAATCCCCCGGCAAAGCCGACGCCGTCGATTTGCTCGATGAAGTCCATGAACCAGTGGCGGCGATGAAATTCGCCATCGGTTGCGACCTTCAACCCGCATTCCCTCTGCAGGGCGACCGCCTGCTCGATGCAGCCCGTTTCGATCTTCCAGAGATCTTCGCGCGTTATCGCGCCGGCGGCATGTTGCGCGCGCGCCTGATGGATTGCGTCGGGGCGCAGAAGCGATCCCACGACATCGGCGCGCAGCGGCAGATATTTCGGTCCTGTCATCTGTCTATTCCGTATTCCGTACCAACGTTTTCCGTTTGCGTGTTCTTGTCGGAATAGTCATCCAACCTTTCCGGAACAAGCCCTACTTGTAGATTTCGCCAGACAGTTTCAGATACTGTACCTGCGTCTCGACATGGATCGTACCCATGAGTTTCGCGCCTGCCATGACGCGATTTTCCGCGGGAATTTTTTCGGCGACACCCTTGATGACGGGAATAAGACCCATCGAGCCGACGACCATCTGGAATTCTTCGCTGAGATAGAAATTCATGAAGAGCTTTGCGGCATTGGGACGCGTCGTGTTCTTAAGCATGCCGACATCGAGCCGCACATAGGCGACGCCTTCCTTCGGCACGATCACGCGCACAGGCAGCCCCTTCAATCCCTGGACGTTGACGGAGATTTGCGGAATCCAGATCGGATATTCGCCGCGTGCGACGCGGCGCTCGCTGTTGCCGACATCGCGCGTGAAAACGGGGCCTTGCGTCGCCATCTGCCTGTGCCAGGCTTCGCCCAGCGTCGGCTCGTTCATGACAGCCGAAAACAACGCAAAGCCGCCGCCGAGCGCACGCATGTCGTCGGAGAGAATCTTGCCCTTCCACTTGGGATCGAGCAGATCGCGCCAGCTCTTCGGTTCGTCTTCCGGTTTGACGAGACTGGAATTGACCATGATCCCGTATGCGGTGATGAGGCTGCCGATCTCGTGCGGCTCTGCCGGCTGGCCGTCGATCATGTTCTTCATATTGGGAACGCCGCCGTGTTCCTGCACGTTGCCGGCGCGGAAGAGGCGTGTGATCGAGGCCTGCCCGTGCTGGATGACGTCGCCGTTGAAGCGGCCAGCCGATTGTTCGGTGCGGATGCGCTCTTCCAGCTCGCTGGCCCTGACATTCAGCACTTCGACTGTGATTCCGTATTTTTTCTCAAATGCGGTTTTGACCGCCGCATGCAACTGCGGGCTCACGTAGGAGGTGTAGAAAGCGACCTTGCCTTCCTTTTTCGCGGCCTCGACGAGGTCCGCAGGCGCTTCCTGTGCAAGAACCGGTGAAAACGCGAGGGCTGAAACAGCCAGCGCGAGCGCGATTGCGGATTTTCCGGACATCAAACCCTCCCTCTTTGGCCTTCGGCCCGTTGGGAGCGATGTTAGCGGCAAAATGAAGGATAGCAATGGCTTGTGCGGCGCGCTTTCTAAAGGCGCGGGCGGGCCGCGCCTTTTCTTTCATGGCGTTTTTTAAAAATCACTCGGCGGCGTTCGCAATCGGCGCGCCGGCCATGAGCGCTTTTTCTTCCTCGCTCACGCCCGCCGTGCGCCAGTCCGTCGTTTTCGGCACGACGCCTTCGAACGAGCGGATGAAGCGATGGGGAATGCGCGGCTCCGTGCGGCCGATGACCGTGCCGTCCTTCTGGAACGCCTGCGCGGCTTCGACGAGTTGCTTGCGGAATTCGACGATGGCGAGATCGCTGGCTCCAAGCTTGTCGAGGGAACGGTCGGCGATGGGGCCCATCGTTTCCCACATCACGACGTCCTGATTGGGAATGCCGGGAATGCCCGTGAAGTTGCCGAGCTTCATGGCCTGGCGGTCCTGCTTGTAGTTGTTGTCGCGGGTACGCAGGTTGCGCCAGTTCGCATCGACATCGATGCCCGGTTGCAGATGCAGAAACTTGCGCCACGTTTCCGTGTCCGGGCAGTTCTCCTTGCTGAAGGCAAGGAAGTAGAAATAGGTGTGCTCGTCGTCCATCGGCACATGCATGATGGCGATGTTGTAGAGATTGTTCGACGGGATATGCACGGTATAGGGCGCGATGAACAAGGTCGTGCGCAGATAGTCGTGCGTCTGCGCATTGTTGATGGGACGGCGGATGGCGGTATAGCGGAAGCCGAAGGGCGTGCGTTGCACGACCAGACGCGGCGCCTTGTCGGTCGAGGGGCGCAGCCACACCTTGTCGTTGGCCGCAGCGCCCGGCACCTTCGCCGGCACCATGTCCGAAGAATGCAGGCTCGAGGAATGCGCCGAGTCGATCGCGCCTTCGAGAATCTGCGCCCAGTTGCAGTTGATGATCACCTTCGATGTCGCGACCTGCACATCGGGCGTCGGCTGGAACACCGGCAGTTCGAATTCCGGCATGGTTTCGGCAGGGCCCATATAGGTCCAGACGAAACCGGACGCTTCGCGCGCCGGATAGGATTTCAGCTTCACCTTTTCGAGAAAGCCCGTGCCCGCAGGCTCCGACGACATTTCCATGGCGTTGCCGTCAACGTCGAATTTCCAGCCGTGATAGAGGCAGCGCAATCCGCATTCCTCGTTGCGGCCGAAGGCGAGCGAAGCGCGGCGATGCGGACAATATTCGTCGAGAATGCCGAGCTTGCCCTCGCTGTCGCGGAATACCACGAGATCCTCGCCGAGCAGGCGGATTTTCACGGGATCGCAGTCGGGTTCCGACACTTCCTCTGACAGGCAGGCGGGTATCCAGTGGCGGCGGAAGATCTCTCCCATCGGCGCGCCGTTTTCGACGCGGCACATCAGGTCGTTCTCTTGCGGGGTGAGCATGTTTCCCTCCAGCCTACAAAATTTGCTTAGGTCTCTAAGATAAAATGGGCGGGACGGGAAGTCAATCACCGTCTCGAAACTCGGCGGCGGGAAAGGCGGCAGGCCCTGAGCCCACGCCTCTTGCGTCCAAAAGATTAGAGGTCTAATCATCCGCGCCCGAAACTTGTCACGCCGAAGCCCAAGATCATGCCCCATTTGCGCGTCGCCCGCGCCGCCAAAATAGCCGAGGACATCTTCGAGTTCGAGCTTCGCGATCCCGGCGGAGCCGAGCTTCCCGCTTTCACGCCGGGAAGCCACGTCGAGGTGAAAACGCCCTCGGGCGAACGGCGCAAATATTCGCTGTGCAACGATCCCCTGGAGACCGACCGCTATGTCATCGCCGTCAAGCGCGATGCGAAGGGACGCGGCGGTTCGGTGTCCATGTGCGATCAGGTCAGGGAAGGCGATCTTCTCGAGGCTGCAGAACCGAAGAACGACTTCGCGCTGGTGAAATCCTTCGCGGGCTACACGCTGATTGCCGGCGGCATCGGCATCACGCCGATCCTCGCCATGGCGCGTCATCTTTTGAACGAGGGTGCGCCGTTCAAGCTCTATTATCTCACGCGCAACCGCGCCTCGACGGCTTATGCCGACCTGCTGTCGCAACCGCAGTTCAAGGGCAAGGTCGTCATTCATCACGACGACGGCGATCCGGCGAAGGCGCTCGATCTGTGGCCCGTGCTCGAAAAACCGAAAGGGCAGGTCTATTGCTGCGGACCGTCGGGTCTCATGGATGTCGTGCGCGACATGAGCGGCCACTGGTCGCGAACGGCTGTTCACTTCGAGGCCTTCACCGACGGGCACACGATCAAGCCCGAAGACGTGCCGTTCACCGTGCGGCTCGCGAAATCGGGCGAAAGCCACGAAGTGCCTGTCGGCCAGCCGATTCTCGACGTGCTGCGCAAGGCGGGGCATGACGTGCCCTATTCCTGCGCCAGCGGTTCCTGCGGTTCGTGCAAGACGAAGCTGATCTCGGGCGATGTGGACCATCGCGACTTTGTGCTGCAGGATGAAGAGAAGTCGGACTACATCATGGTCTGCGTGTCGCGCGGCCGCGGTGGCGAAGTCGTCATCGACCTCTAAGAATCGAGAGCAGGGGCACTGGCGTTGAGCGACAAAAAGATAAGACTGGGGATCGCCGGGCTCGGACGCGCCTTTTCACTGATGATGCCGACGCTGGTGTGCGACGAGCGTCTTGTGATTGTCGCCGGCGCCGATCCGCGCGAGGAGGCGCGGGCGCGTTTCCAAGCCGATTTCGCCGGGCGCGCCTATGCCGAAGTCGCAGCCATGTGCGCCGATCCGCATATCGACGCGGTCTATATTTCGACGCCGCATCAGTATCACTCCGAGAACGTCGCCGCCGCGGCCGCACACAAGAAGCATATTCTCTGCGAGAAGCCGATGGCGCTCACGGTCGACGAGTGTCTGGCGATGATCGACGTTGCCCAGAGGGCCGGCGTGCATCTTATCGTCGGGCATTCCCATTCCTTCGATGGGCCGATCCGTCAGGCGCGGCGGCTCGTCGAATCCGGCGAGTTCGGCGACGTGCGCATGCTGCATGCACTGGACTATACGGATTTCCTTTACCGCCCGCGCCGCCCGGAAGAACTCGATACGTCCAAAGGCGGCGGCATCATATACAACCAGACGCCGCATCAGGTGGACAATGTGCGCTTCATGGCCGGCGGTATGGCGAAGGCGGTGCGCGCGATGACAGGCGCATGGGATCGCGAGCGCGGCACGGAGGGCGCTTATTCCGCGCTCCTGACCTTCGAGAACGGCGCCTTCGCCAACATGACCTATTCCGGTTACGCGCATTTCGACTCCGCCGAATTCGTCGACTGGATCGCCGAAAGCGGGCAGCCCGTGCGGCAGGAAAATTACGGCGCGATGCGTCGCGGCCTTGCCGGCAAGTCGCGCGACGCCGAACTCGCCCTGAAGGGCCAGCAGAACTACGGCGGCGATACCTATACCGGCTTCGACCCCAAAAATCCGAAACTGCCGCCGGAGCGTTATCATCAGAACTTTGGGCCGCTGATCGTTTCCTGCGATCGCGGCGACCTCAGGCCGACATCGAAAGGCGTTGCCGTTTACGCCGATTTCGAGCGCCGTTTCGAACCGCTGCCCACGCGCCCGATCCCGCGCATGGAAGTCGTCGACGAACTCTGGGACGCCGTGATGCACGACATCGCTCCCATGCACGACGGCCGCTGGGGCCTTGCGACGATGGAAGTCTGTTTCGCGATCCTGCAATCGGCGCGCGAGGGCAGGGAGGTGACGCTCCATCACCAGATTCCAACGCCCTGCGTCAGCGATTACGAGAAGAGGGCGCGCGGCTGATGGCGGGCAAGCCGGCAAAGTCGCAAGTTGCGCACGCGCTGCTGACGCGCTGGCGCGAGGCCGTGCCGAACGATCGCCTTGCCCATCTCATCAAGGATGCGACGCGCGGCCTGACGCGCGCATTACACGAGCGTCTCGCCCATCACAACGTCTCGTTCGGGCACTGGGTGTTTCTGCGCGTGCTGTGGGAGAAGGACGGCCTTACGCAACGCGAACTCTCCGACGAAGCCGGTATGACCGAGCCGACGACCTTTTCCGCGCTCACCGCGATGGAAAGGCAAGGCTATATCGAACGGCGCAAGCTACCGCACAACGCCAAGAATGTTTACGTTTATCTGACGCAGCAGGGACGCGCGTTGAAAGACGTTCTCGTGCCGATCGCCGAAGACGTGAACGCCATCGCCGTCGCGGGCGTAGATGCAGCGGATATCGCCGCCACGCGCCGCGTCTTGCTCGCCATCATCGAAAATCTCGCGCGCGACGAAGCGCAAAACACATAATCAGCGTATTGGCGGCGCATAGAGAATGCCGCCCATGTTCCAGAGCTGGTTGATGCCACGGGGAATCGCCAGCTTCGAACCATTGCCCACGTTGCGCTCGAAGATTTCGCCGTAGTTGCCGACGGCGCGCACGGCATTGAGCGCCCAGTCGTTCGCAAGACCGAGCGGCTCGCCGAACTTTCCGTCCGCCCCGATGAAACGCCGCACATCCGGCTTTTTCGACGCCTTCGCCTGTTCGGTATTGGCGCCGGTTATGCCCAGTTCCTCCGCGTTGATAAGCGCATAGTTCACCCATTTCACCAGCGTGAACCATTTCATGTCATTGGCGCGCACGACCGGGCCGAGGGGCTCTTTCGAGATCACGTCGGGCAGGATGACATGGTCGTCGGGACGGGTCAGAGACAGGCGCTCGGAATAAAGCTGCGACACGTCGCTCGACAATGTATCGCACTTGCCGGTGTCGTAATTCTTGCCGAGCTCCTCGAGGCTTTTGGCGACGACCATCTCGAACTTCATGTCGTTGGAGCGGAAGAAGTCGGTGGCGTTATCCGCGCTGGTCGTTCCCTCCTGCACGCAGATCTTGCTGTTGTCGAGTTCGAGCACAGAAGTGAGATTGCGTTTGCGCGCGACGAGAAAGCCCTGGCCGTCATGATAGTTGATGCCGGCGAAGGCGAGACCGAGTTCGGTTTCGCGGCTCATGGTCCATGTGGAATTGCGAATGAGCACGTCGATCTTGTTCTCGCGCAATGCGCCGAAGCGCTCGGCGGCGTTCAACGCGACGAAGCGCACCTTTTTGGGATCGTTGAAGATGGCCGCGGCGATGGCGCGGCAGAAATCGACATCGAAGCCCGACCACTCGCCTTTGCCGTCGGCTGAGGAAAAGCCCAGAAGTCCCTGACTGACGCCGCACAGGAGTTCGCTGCGCGCCTTCACGGCTTCGAAAGTCTGCGCCTGCAAACCCGTGGCCGTCAGCGCCAGCGCGCCAAGGGAAGCTGCGCCAACGAGCAGGCGCTTGAAAGAACCGATCATGTGAAGTCTCGCTGAAAAGAAGAAAGAACTGCGCCCGCGGCCGAGCCGCGGGCCGGATGTCACAAGCTCGCGCCGTGCCGCACGATGACCTTCGTGCCGACGGGAACGCGCTCGTAGAGATCGGCAACGTCCGCGTTCACGAGCCGGAAGCAGCCGGACGACACGGCGCTGCCGATGGTGTGCGGCTGGTTCGTGCCGTGGATGCGATAGATCGTCGAGCCGAGATAAAGCGCACGCGCGCCCATCGGGTTGCCGGGGCCACCCGCCATGAAGCGTGGGAGATAGGGCTGGCGCTGGATCATCTCCGGCGGCGGACGCCAGTCCGGCCATTCTTGCTTGCGCGTGATCTTGAGGAGCCCCGCCCATTGGAAGCCTTCGCGGCCGACGCCGATGCCATAGCGCATGGCACGCCCGTTGCCCATGACGAGGTAGAGATGGCGTTCGGACGTGTGGACGATGATCGTGCCCGGCTCTTCCGTCGTGCGGAAATAGACGACCTGCTTCGCCCAGGGACCTGTCAGCCTCTCTTCATCGGGCGTCGGCGTATAGCCGGGCTTTTCGATGTCGTTGAGAGACGCCGCGGGGCCGCGGCCCTGCGCAGATGCGCCGTTCACTGCGAACAGCATGGCGCCGGCGGCGAGCGTCGCCACCGTGAAGCGCGAAAAAAGCGATGCGATCATGAACAAACTCCGTGCCGAAATCAGCGTCCGCCGCAGCGGACATAAACCATCGTGCCGTAGCGCTTGGCGGTCTCCTCGTTCATCCAGCGCAAGGTCATCGAATTCTCGCTGACGCTGAGGATTTCGCGATCTTCCAGCGCCGGGGCAGGGCCTTGCGGACCCAGATAATTCTTGCCGCCCGGTCCGCCCTTGATGACGAGTTCGGAAACCTGCGCCTCGTCGGCGAGATGCATCATCACGCCGCCGCCGGGCCCCTTGGCCACGACATAGGGATTGCTGCACTGACGGCGCGCTTCGGCCTCCGTCCGCCCCTTGTCCGTATCGCGATGATAGGCCGCGAGGCCCCAGCGGCCGACCAGCGCGTCCGCCGCCACGGTTCCTGCCGGCGCGGACGCTGCCTGAGGGGTTGCCGTGGGGATGGGGAGCGCGGAACGCTCGCCGCCGCAACCGGCCAGCGCAAGGCCTGTAACGGCCGCAATAGTCAGAAATCCCGTTTTCATGATCGACGCCTCACGCGCAATAAACTTGATCGTGGGGGCAATCTGCCCGCCCCCGGAGCAACTGGCAAGAGGTGTTCGCCGCTGCCGAAATCACCGCACCGGCGTCGTGTATTTTTCGCTCGCGAACCAATCGGCGGGAATCACGCGGTTCGTTCCCTCTTTCATCATCTTCTCGTAGAGGATGGCGCCGCAGGCCGCGAACTGGATCGCAAGGCCAGTATTGTTCTTGTAATAGATGATGTTGTCGCGCGTTTGCCGGACCTCTTTCATGCCGCTGACGACTTCGCCGAGTTCGACAACGTCCTCGCGCTTCACGATGCCTTTTTCGATGGGATCGAGCAGTTCGATCTGCTTGTTGGCGACGACGCTCTCCCAGGTGTTGACGACGATCTTTTCCGCCTTTTCGTAAACTGTTTCATCGACCTCCGACTTCTTGTCGATCACGTCGGAGTTCACGATGGAGGCGACCATCTGCCCCTTCTGCAACCATGCGCCGTCGAAAACCGGCTTCTTGGAATTTGTTGCGCAAAGGATGATGTCGGCGTTGCGCACCACATCGCGCGGCGTGTCGGCGGCGACGACTTCCACTTTTTCCGCTGCCATGCGCTCCTTAAACGCCGCAACATTGGCCGGGTTCGTCGAATAGACGACGACGCGCCTGATCGGACGCACGGCGCAAACCGCGCGGCAGTTGGGAAACGCCTGATTGCCGGTACCGAAGAGGCCGAGAACCTCGCTGTCTTCGCGCGCGATATGCTTGACGCCGAGGCCGGTCGTCGCGCCGACGCGAAAGCCGCTCAAGAATGTTTCGTGCAGGAAGGCCAGGGGTTCTCCATTTTTCAGAGAATAGAGAACGATGACGGACCAGTTGACGGGTTCGGGATTGTCCAGCGTGCGGCGATCCTCGAAGCGGTCGCTCGTCAGAAAGAAATGCGAACCGGCGCGCACGCAAGCGGTGTTATAAGTCTGCACTGCGCCGGCGTGGATGTTCGCGAAATAGCGCCGCTCGGGATCGTCGGTATCCGTCGAATAGCGCAAGCGCGGAGGATTGGTAGCGCGGCCCTGCGCCAGATCGGAGAAGGCGACGCGCATGGCTTCGATCGCTTCGGGAATCGAAAGCAGGCGGCGAGCGTCCGAATCGGTGATGACGATGGGCATTGCGGATTACGCCTCGCGCTGAGCGGGAAGCGCTGTCCGGCAAGTCCTCCCCTTTGAATTCATGAGCAAGCAATGTCGCCGCGCGCCCATCCTGCGTCAAGGGAAGGCTCCGAGCCCATCGTCTGGCGAATAGCGGTCGTGCTGGAATTGCCGGTTGCCGGACCTGCGCTCTTGTAGCAGCATAACACCAAGCGGCTTCCCGGGGGGGATCTAAACCGCAAGTTACAGGGAGGTCTGCATGTCAGGGCGTGCAATTCCGCTATCCATTGTATTGAGCATCGCATCGGCCGGTTTCGCCAGCGCCCAGTCCGGAGCTTCCGCCGGGCTCAACGAAACCCAGGAACTCGGCCGCATACTCACGTCCCAAACCTGCGTGGTCTGTCATTTTCCCTTGCAGCGGGGCGCCCACACCTATGGTCCCCGACTTTCGAAAGACTCCATGGGCGGCGACGAGGGATTGCTGCGTGAAATGATCGGCACCGGCACCCAGCGCATGCCCGGTTTCAAATACATGTTCGACGAGAAGCAGATCGGCGCGGTCGTTCAGTTCATCAAGACATTGCCGCCCGGTCCCGAGACCCAGAAGAAAGACTGAGCGAACCTCCGCAACACAACTTCAACTCGCCGGAAACGGGAGATTTAAATGAGATTGTCCATCCAGTAGTCGATCGCTGCACTTGTAATGGCCTCTGCGGGCATGTTTGCGCCCACCGCCTTGATCGCCGGCGACAAGATACTCAACGGAAAGATCACCTCCGCCTCGGGCGAAACGCTCGCAGGCGTCACCGTATCCGCCAAGGCGGAAGGCTCCACGGTGACGTGGAGCGTCTTCACCGACGCCAATGGCGAATATTTCATTCCGCCTGCGCCTGAAGGCAAATATCGCGTCTGGGCGCAGGCGCTGGGTTATCATCGTGCGCTTGCGACCGTTGATACCTCCGCGCACAGCCGGCACGATCTGAAGCTTTCGCAGATCGCCGATTTCGAAACGCGCTGGCGGCAGTTGCCGGGCGATGAAATGCTCGCCGCGCTGCCCGAGGCGACGCCTGAAGATGCGCGTATGAAGAACATCTTCCGCGCCAATTGCGGGGGATGTCACACGCCGAATTTCGTGTTGCAGAAAAAGTTCGACGAGAACGGCTGGAGCGCGATCATCGATCTGATGAAGGTCGTACCCGTAACGGGCATTTATCCCGGAGAGAAGGCGAAGCCCAACGCCATTCTTCATCACCACCAGAAGGAACTCGCCCAATATCTCGCGCGCGTTCGCGGCCCCGGCGAGAACATTTTGAAAATTCGCGAGCGTGCGCGCCCCTCCGGCGAGTCGGCCCGTGCGGTCTTCAAGGAAGTCGATATTCCCGTCAACGAAGCGACCGGCGTCGGCGCGAAAATGCCGGTCGAGGATGGATCGGACTGGGCGCGCGGCGCGCCTTCGAAAGTCGGCGTCTTCATGCACGACTCCCTGATCGATTTCGACGGCAACGTCTGGTTCACGGTCAACAGCGCCAATCCCGATGCAACCATCGGCCGGGTGGACGGCAAGACATCGCAATTGCGCTTCCTCAAGGTGCAGGGCCCCAACAATCTCGCGGCAACAGCCCATGGCATGATCCGCGACAGGGAAGGCAATGTCTGGTTCGACGTGAATTTCGTTGGCGGCCGGCGCTCGCTCGCCAAACTCGATCCACGCACCGACAAGATCGAGGTCTATGTCACCCCCGCCAGCATGTCGCCACTCGGCGGCGCTGTCACCATCGACATGGACGGCAAGGGCATGATCTGGGCCTCCGCGCCGGACGGCGCTTTGCGTTTCGATCCGGAGTCGCTGAGGTTCACTGAATTCAAGTCCGTGCGTTTCAAGACGCCGAAAGGCAACGGCACGACTTACGGCGTCGCGGGCGACCGTGATGGCAATGGCTGGTGGGCGCAGATGCCGCTCGACGTGATCGGCTACAGCGACATTTCCACCGGCAAATCCGGCGAGATTCAACTGTCGCCGGTCAAACATATCCTGGAAAACCAGCCGCCGGATCTGAGGAAGTTCTATGACGGCTTCGCCCAGCTCAGTTTCAATTCGCCGCTCCCCTGGCATCACGGACCGCGCCGCATGGGCACGGACAAGAACGGCGATGTATTGTGGATCGGTAATTCGTGGAGCGGTTCGCTCACACGCATCGACACGCGCACGAAACAGGTGACTTACGTGCCGACGCCGGAGTCCGGCGCGCAACAGCCCTACCACATCATGGTCGACTCGCAGCACAACGTCTGGGGCAATTTCTGGACCGCCGACAATATCGGCCGTTACGATCCTTCGACCCAGAAATGGACCACGTTCGACCTGCCGCGGCGGGCGACGGAAATCCGGCACATCTATGTCACCGAGCATGAGGGGCGGCAGAAGGTCAGTCTGCCGGTCTATCGCACGGGCCAGATTGCCGTGATGACCGTACGCACCGAACAGGAGCTGGCAGCCTTGAAGGCGCAGGCGGGACGCTGATTTTTTAATTCCCGCATGGCGGTACGACATCCGGCAGGTGAGCGCGTTAAATGCGCTCACCCCTTGCCTTTCCTCGCGTTAGCCTTTGACCGGACAAAATTGCGCAGCTAGCTTGGCCACGACCCGCCGGAGGGCGGCGATTATTCCCCGGACTCATTCGCAGGAGGGCGACATGAAATCCTTTGTACGCAAACTGACTGCTGGCGCGACGGCCATCGCTTTCATAGCGACCGCCTTCGGCGCGCAGGCGCAGCAAATCAAACTCACCCTGGCCGACCAGAATTCGCCGACGGCCTGGGGCCCGGCCAACGCCCTGACCCCGTGGGTGAAGCAGGTCGAGGATGCAACCAAGGGGCGCGTCAAACTCGAAGTCTATCCCTCGCAGACTCTGGTCAAGGGTATCGACATGTGGCGCGGCGTGCGCAGCGGCATCGCCGATATCGGCTGGTGCGTGCAGAGCTATTGGCCCGACCAGACGCCGCTGTCGGATGTGATCGGTCTGCCCGGTCTTCCGATATCCAGCGCCGAGAAAGGAAGCGAGGCCCTATGGAAGGCCTATGAAAAATTCCCGGCGATGCAAAAGGAATATGGCGACATCGTTCCGCTGGTGCTCTGGACCGCGACGCCCTTCTTCGTTCTGACGGCCAAGAAACAGGTCAAGACGCTCGACGATCTCAAGGGCATGAAAATCCGCGTCGTTGGCGGCCCCTCCATCGCCTGGGCCAAATCCATCGGCGCCGTGCCAACGCCGATGCCCATGCCCGACGTTTATCAGGCACTCGAACGCGGCGTCATCGACGCCGCCGGTACCCCCTGGGAAGCGGTGGTCGGCTTCCGCCTCTTCGAAGTCGGCCAGTACTATTCGGTGTTGCCGCTGGCCGTGGCTTATTTCTCGCTCTGCGCCAATCGCGCCAAGTGGAACAGCCTGCCGGCCGACGTGCGCGAGCAGATCATGAGCGTCAGCGGCCTCGCCGGCTCGAAGTTCTGGGGCAAGAACTTCTTCGACAGCGCCGAGAAGGAAGTCTACACGCGCGCCAAGGCCGCCAACCGTCCGATCGACCGCTACGACTTCCCGCCGGAAGAACTCGCGAAATTCCGCAAGTCCGCCGAGCCGCAATGGGAAGCCTGGGTGAAGCAGATGGAAGGAAAGGGCCACAAGGAAGCCCGCGAAATCCTGAACTTCGTCGTTCAGACCCTGCAAAACTGATCCGTGCGTTGCTTCGCTGCATTGATGCGGCGAACGTTCAAGTGCCTTGCGATGCCCCTGCTGCGCAATGAAGCGGGCAGGGGCATTCTCTCATAAGAGTGCAGGCAAGAGCGTGGCCCGAAAAAGTTGCGCGACTTTTTCGATCAGGCTGCGCTCCACTTTGATAAATCAGCGTGCTGTCAGGCCAGATGGTTCATCTGGTTCGAAAGTGCGCAAGGGGGGCGCGTGAAAACGATCGAAACGCTGTTTGCGCGGATGGAATCCGTGCTGATCTGGGTCGCCATGATTGCGACCGTTATCGTCATGGTGATGACCAGCGCCGACGCGCTGCTGCGCTATTCGCTGAACTCGCCGATCATCTTCGCCTTCGAGATCACCGAAAAGTATCTCATGCCCGCCTCGATCTTTCTGGCGATGTCCTACGCCTATCGATACGGCGCATTCATTCGCGTGACGTTTCTCGTCGACCGCCTGTCGGGCGGCGTAAAAGCAGCCGCGAATATTCTCGTCTGGATTATCTCCTTCGTCTGCTGCGCCTTTTTTCTCTATGCGACATCGAAACAGGCGCTCATCGCCTTGTCCGACACGACCAATCTCGCCACCGTGAACATTCTCGCAGGACCGGCCTACGCGCTGGTGCCCGCAGGATTTCTTCTCCTTTGTCTCGCGCTTCTCCTGGACCTGCCGAAAGCCCCTTCGGGCGAGGCCGCGCTGTTCGTCCAGGACGAACCGCAGTCCTGACGGAACCGAAAGTCGAACATGGCGACCTATCTTCCCATCCTCATCCTGATCGGCATGCTGCTGCTGGGCGTGCCGATTGCGATTTCGCTCGCGGCTTCCGGCATGATCGGGTTGTGGATCGTCAGCGGCGACATCAACCGCGTAATTGGTCTCGTAAGCCTGAGCCCCTTCAGCACCGTCGCGGTTTACGACCTCACGACCATCCCGATGTTCATTCTGATGGCGTATTTTTCCGCCTCCAGCGGGCTCGCGCGCGATCTCTATCAGGCGGCTGCCAACTATCTCGCGCATGTGCGCGGCGGTCTCGCCATGGCGACAGTCGCCGCCTGCGGAATCTTCGGCGCGATGTCCGGCGCGAGCGTTGCAGCCGCTTCGGTCATGTCGAAAATTGCCATGCCCGAAATGCGCCGGCACGGCTATTCCGACGAACTGGCGGCCGGCTCCATCGGCGTCGGCTCGACGCTCGACATTCTGATCCCGCCGAGCATCGCCATGGTGATCTACGGCGTGGCGACGCAGACCTCCATCGGCAAACTTCTCATCGCCGGTATCATCCCCGGCATCATCGTCGGCGTGCTGCTGATGTTCTCGATCTGGCTGTGGGTCCGGCTGTCGCCGTCGCATGCGCCGGAAACGCACCGCGTCGATCTGGCGACCCGTCGCGCCAGCCTCATGCGCGTGTGGCCGTCCCTGCTGCTCATCGCCATCGTGATCGCGATGCTTTACAGCGGCGTTGCGACGCCGAGCGAAGTCGGCGCGCTTGGCGCGCTCTTTGCCGCGATCATCGGCGTATTCTTCGGCCGCCTCGATTTCTCCGGAGCGATGGAAGCGGTCCGCCAGACGATCCGCACCTCGACGATGATCTTTCTGATTCTCATCGGCGCGACGATCTTCGGCAACTACATGGCGCTCAGCCGCATCCCCTCGGAAATCGTCGGCGCGGTGACGGCGATGAACCTCAATCGCTGGGTCGTCATCATCGGAATCATGGTCGCCTATTTCGTCGTCAGCATGTTCATGGACGAGATCCCCCTCCTGTTGCTGACCTTGCAACTGACCTTCCCGTTGATCATGGCGCTGGGTTTCGACCCCATCTGGTTCGGCGTCATATCCATGTTGCTTGTCGCCATGGGTCTCGTGTTTCCGCCTGTCGGCATGGTCGCCTTTGTTGTCAGCGCGACGGGCGGGGTTAGCCTCGTGAAGGTCTACAAGGGCACGAGCATCCTGATGGTGGCGCTGTTCGCGACAACGGTGCTGGTGATGGTCTTCCCGGAAATCGTACTCTGGCTGCCGCGCACGATGCGCTAGCCCTTCAGCCTGTCCATGCCGTGTGCGCGATCGCACAGAGGCGGCTGCGCCACGCCGTCAAATTGCTGATGGCGTTTAGCCCATGATTTAGTTTTCCGCCACGAGGGCCCCAGATGACGAACGGACCGAAACTTCCCGAACTTCCCGCGGCCCCCGAGCTTGCGGATGCGCAGCAGATTGCCGCCGAGGCAGCGAAAGCGGCTGGCGAGCCCGAAAAGCAGAATGCCGCCGCTACGGCACAGGATTCCGGCGTCATGGACACCATCGGCACGGTCGTTGATGTCGTCGATCTCGGCTCATCGGTCGTCTCCTCGATCTTCGACATATTTTCCTGACAGGCAGCTTGAGTCGGGCCGACCGATCCGGCCGCTGAAAAAGCTCCGGCCCGTCGCCGGGGGGGAGCATTTGCTTTGGTCTCGAACCATCGCTAATGATGGGTGCGCGGCCATGGTCGGCTTCATCGCCTGCCCAACGCCGGAATTCATACGACTTTGCGGTCCGCTTCGCCCTCGAGAGTTGAAGAGCCGCGATGGGAGGACGGCCATTCCGATGCATGATGCGCTATTCGATCACGAGCATGTCCAGGTTTCCGAAGAGGCGCGGCTCGCGATCGCCCAGTCGATCTGGGAACAGGAGAATGTGGAACTCAAGACCGTCGGCATCGACATCGGCTCTTCCACCTCGCACCTGCTCTTCGCCAAAGTTATCCTGCAGCGCCAGACTCAGGGACTTTCCAGCCGTTTCGTAGTGATCGAGCGCCATGTGCTCTGGCGTTCTCCGATCATGCTGACGCCCTTCCTGTCCGACGGCACGATCGACGCCCATTCGCTCGCCCATTTCATCGAGGACGCCTACGCCAGCGCCGGCTTCAAGCGCAGCGACGTCGATTCCGGCGCGGTGATCCTCACCGGCGAAGCGATCAAGAAAACCAATGCGCGCGCTATCGACGAGATTTTCGCCGCGGAAGCGGGAAAGTTCGTTTGCGCCACAGCCGGCCACAAGCTCGAATGCCTGCTGGCGGCGCACGGCTCAGGCGCTGTCGCCCTGTCGAAGGCCCGGCAGAATTGCATTCTCCACGTCGATATCGGCGGCGGCACGACGAAACTGGCGCTGATCGACAAGGGGCATGTCGTCGCCATGCAGGCCTTTGCCGTGGGCGGACGCCTCATCGCACAGGATGCCGACGGCGCCTGGACGCGCTTCGACGACAGCGCGCAGGAAATCGCGAAGGAGACAGGCTGGCCGGCCGATCCCGCTTCGCTGGCCGACGAAGGCTTGCGGAAGAAATACGCCGCACGTCTCGCCGATGTCGCTGCCGACTATATTCTCGGCGCGCCCAAGGATTCTCTGGGCAAGGCGCTCGAATTGACCGAGCCGCTACCGGAATTCCCCAAGCCGCAGGGCTTTACCTTCTCGGGCGGCGTCGGAGAATATATCTTCAACTACGAAGCGCGCGATTATGGCGACGTCGCGCGCCTCCTCGCCAATGCGCTCACCGAGCGTCTTGCGAAACGCACAAAGATCCCGCTGATCGATCCCGGCCAGCGCATCCGCGCCACCGTGATCGGGGCATCGCAATTCACGGTGCAGGTCTCCGGCAAGACCATCTACATCGGCGATGGCGAGGCTCTGCCGGTGCATAATATTCCCGTCGTGCGGCCGGAGATCGATCTTTCCGGCGTCATCGATGAAGCGGCCATCGCGCAGGCCATTCGCACGTCCGTCGGCAATCTGGACATGGACGTCTCGCAGAAGCTGGCGCTCGCGTTCACATGGGAAGGCGATCCCGAATATGCACGGCTCGCCGCCATGGGCCGCGCCGTGAAAGCGGCCTTCGCGCCCGATGGCAGCCGCAACGAGTTGCTCGTCGTGATGATCGACGGCGATATCGGCAAGACCTTCGGACGCATTCTACGCGAGGAACTCGACATGCCCGGCCCGCTGGTCTCCATCGATGGCGTGCAGTTGCAGGAACTCGACTTCGTCGACGTCGGCAGCCTTATCGATCCGCCCGGGGTCGTGCCGGTTGTGATCAAATCGCTTCTGTTCTCATAATAAGCGCAAAGGAGAGGAACATGGCCATCAATCAGGGTCAGAACTACAATATCGACGCCTATCTCAACTGGGTCGACAAGGAAGGTCTGCCGATCGCCGAGGACTACGGCATCGACCTGTTCGCGGTCGAGACGAAGATGTGGCCGCGCTACGGCGTGAAAGGTGCTGCGGTTCATCTCAAGGGTCGCGGCGATTTCGCCAACATGTTCTTGCTCGACATTCCCCCGGGCGGCTCGACCGAGCCCGCGCGTCACATCTACGAGGACGTTTATTATTGCCTCGAAGGCCACGGCTCGACACAGGTCGAATTCGCCGACGGCACCAAGCGCAGTTTCGAATGGGGCCCTCGCGCCATGTTCGCGATCCCGCTCAATGCGAAGCATCGCCACTTCAACGGCTCGGGCCGTGAGCGCGCGCTGCTGGTCACCACGACAGACCTGCCGCTGGTGATGAACACATTCCACAACGAGAAGTTCGTCTTCGACAACAACTTCGACTTTAACGAACGCGCCGGCAAGCAGGGCTATTATTCCGGCGAAGGCGATATGATCACCGTGCGCCCCGGCAATCACATGTGGGAAACGAATTTCGTTCCCGATCTCGGCGCGATCGAACTGCGCGAATGGGGTGATCGCGGCGCGGGCGGCACGAACATCATGTTCGTTCTCGCCGACGGTACGATGCACGCCCACATTTCGGAAATGCCTGTCGGCACGTACAAGAAGGGCCATCGTCATGGCCCGGGATTCCACGTCATGTGTGTGACCGGCCATGGCTATTCCCTGCTGTGGTTCGAAGGCGAAAAGGATTTCCTGCGCATCGACTGGAAACACGGCGTCGTCTTCCCGCCCGCCGACAAACAGTTCCACCAGCACTTCAACTCTTCGACAGCTCCCGCGCGCTATCTCGCCACGGGCACAGGCGGACTTCGCTACCCGTTGACCACAAGCGTGCGCCGCTCGATCTGGGGTCTCAAGCCCGGTGAGAAGGGCGCCGTCTCCACCTCCATCAAGGAGGGCGGCGACCAGATGGAATACGAGGATCAGGATCCGCGCATCCACGCCATCTGGCTTGAGGATATGAAGAAGAACGGCGTCCAGCCGAAGATGCAGAAGTGGTTCCCGGACGCTGTCTGATCTACACAGTTGTTGAATTCCAAAGGGCGCCAATGTGCGCCCTTTTTTCATGTGTCGATTCCCGTGCTTGCTGCTTCTTCCCCTGTTCGGCTAGGCTTCCTGCCGGGGGATGATAAGGGAGGACGCCACATGATCAGATGGAATGGGAAATCCGTCCGCTGCGCCGTAGTTGTTGCGTCCGGCCTTTCGGCTTCGGCGGCGAATGCGCAGGACATCTCGCGCCTCACGCTCATCGTCGGTTTCTCCGCAGGCGGCAACTACGATGCGACCGGCCGTCTCTATGCGCGCCACTTCGCCAAGCATCTGCCGGGCAATCCGACCATCGTCGTGCAGAACATGCCGGGCGCCGGCAGCGTGCAGGCGACCAACCATATCTACAACATTGCGCCGAAAGACGGCTCGATGCTTGGCATTGTCGATGGCGCGATTTTATTTCAGGCCTTGTTCGGCAATCCCGCGGCGAAATACGATCCACGCCGCTTCGCATGGATTGGCGGTCGCGCGCCGGAGTTTCCGCAATGCGCGATCATGAAGGCGGAGCTTCCGAAGTCGATCGAGGATGCGCGCCAGCGCGAATATGTGTTGGGGGCCGCCGTCGGCACGCGCACCGTCAATCATCCGCGCATGCTGAATGCGCTGATCGGCACGAAGTTTCGTCTCGTGACGGGATTTCCGGGCGGGGCGGAAATCACGCAAGCCATGGAACGCGGCGAGGTCGACGGCTGGTGCGGCTGGTCATGGGGCTCGATCAAGCGCCGGCAAATCAGCTGGATCAAGGACGGCAAGATGGTGCTGCTGGTGCAGACGGCCTTGCGCAAGTCTCCGGACCTGCCTGATGTCCCGCTCTCGCTCGAGTTTGTGAAGAACGAGGAAGATCGCGGCGTCATGCAAACGCTCGTCGCCGACACTGAGATTGCAACGCCGATGATCGGGCCGCCGGGCATGGAGCCCGCGCGTGTTGATCTCCTGCGCAAATCCTTCATGGCCATGCTTGCGGACAAGGAGCTCCTCGCGGATGCGAACAAGGTGGGGCTCGATATCGAGCCGGTTGCAGGTGAGGTGCATCAGAAGACGGTGGAGCAGATGTTCTCGCTGCCGCAAAGGGTGATCGAGCGCGCGAAGGACATCAGCCAATAGATCGGCGCCATTAAACCCGCTGCTATTGGGCTTGCTTCTTGCGTGCGCATCGCATCCAATCGCCGCGATGACCGATGCAGCCGCAATCGCATTTCAAAGCGTCACCGTTATCTATGACGGCGCGGCGAAGCCTGCCGTCGACAATGTGTCCTTGCGAATTGCAAAAGGCGAATTCGTCGCGCTCGTCGGAACCTCCGGCAGCGGCAAGACGAGCCTGCTGAAAACGATCAATCGCCTGCACGATCCTGCAGCAGGGGCTGTGCAGATCGACGGTGGCGACATCGCCACTGTCGACGCGGTGCAATTGCGCCGGCGCATTGGCTATGTGTTTCAGGGCATCGGCCTGTTCCCGCATCTGAGCGTCGCCGAGAACATAGCGATCACGCCGAAACTTCTCGGCTGGAGCCGGCAGCAGCAGTCAGGCCGCGTGCGCGAATTGCTGGATCTCGTGGAACTGCCGCAGGAATTTTCAGATCGCTTTCCCGCGCAGCTTTCGGGCGGGCAGCAGCAGCGTATCGGCATCGCACGGGCTCTTGCCGCCAGGCCGGATATTCTCCTGATGGACGAACCGTTCGGCGCGCTCGATCCGGTGACGCGCGACAATCTCGGCAGCGCGTGCCGCCAGATTCACGAAAGACTAGGGCTCACCACCATCATCGTGACGCATGACATGCAGGAAGCCATGCTGCTGGCCGACCGCATCATCGTCATGCGCGACGGCCTTGTTGCGGCTGATGGCCCTCCTGCCGATCTGATGTCGAAGCCCGGCGACGATGACGTGGCTGCTCTGTTCGATGTGCCGCGCCGGCAGGCCGAAAAATTGAGCGCGCTTGCAGCACGCGCGCGCGGAGCGGGGCCGCACGCATGAACGAGCGGCTCGCGCAGGCGCTGGGCAACCTGCCCGATTATCTGGGACAGCATGTGCTTCTCAGCGCCGCTGCGCTCGCGCTGGCGCTTGCAATCGCACTGCCTCTTGTCGTTGCGAGCAGCCGCCGGCCGGCGCTTCGCACGCCCATCGTTGCCTTCGCCTCGCTCGTGCAGACGATTCCCGGGCTCGCGCTGATGGCGCTCTTCTACCCGCTGTTGCTGGCGCTTGCGGCGCTGTTGTCGCCGTTGAACATTCGCATTCCCGCGCTGGGGTTTCTGCCTGCCTTGCTGGCATTGACGCTCTACGCGCTGCTGCCGATCCTGCGCAATGCGATTGCAGGCATCGAGGGAATAGATCCCGCGGTGAAACAGGCTGCGCTCGCCGTTGGCATGACGTCGCGGCAGACGTTCTGGCAGATCGAAGCGCCGCTCGCCGCTCCTGTCGCGATGGCCGGCATCCGCACGGCGGCGGTCTGGACCATCGGCGCGGCGACGCTTGCAACGCCTGTGGGGCAGACGAGCCTCGGCAATTACATCTTTACGGGACTGCAAACCGAGAACTGGGTCTATGTCATCGTCGGCTGCGTTGCCTCCGCCGCGCTCGCGTTATCTGTAGATGCCCTGCTCGGCATAGCGGAGCGTGGCATCCGCCAGCGCAGGAGAGCGCCGCTGATCCTGTCCGTTGCGGCGCTGCTGATAGGAGTTGCCGTGGCGCTGGCGCCGCTCGGATTGCGAGGCGCGACGGGCAATACGGTCGTCATCGGCGCGAAGAATTTTTCCGAACAGTTCATCCTGGCCGAACTCATGGCGTCGCGTCTCGAAAACGCAGGCTTTCGTACATCGCAACGTCAGGGCCTTGGCTCCGCCATCGCCTTTCGCGCCCTCGCGAACAGCGATGTCGACGTTTACGTCGATTATTCCGGTACGCTGTGGACGAATGTGCTCGAAAATTCCGAGAGCCTTTCGCGCGATGAGATGAATGCGCAACTCGCCCGGCAATTGCGCGAGCGGTTTGGGGTGACGGTCGTGGGCGGCCTCGGCTTTGAAAACGCCTATGCGCTGGCCATGCGCCGCGAGCGGGCGAAATCTCTTGGCGTTACGGATATCGCCGATCTCGCAAAACATGCGCGAAATCTGACGCTCGGCGCCGATCTCGAATTCCTGCAGCGCCCGGAATGGAAGAGCATTGCGAACGCTTATGGCCTTGCCTTCGCAGCGACGCGCAGCTTCGCGCCGACTTTCATGTATCGCGCCCTGCAATCGGGCGAAGCGGATGTCATCTCGGCTTTTTCGAGCGACGGGCGCATCGACGCCGACGATCTCGTCGTTCTGCGCGACAGCAAGGGGGCCATCCCCGCCTATGACGCGCTCGTGCTTGTCTCGCCGAAGCGAGCCGCCGATGCGGCGTTTCTAGCGGCGCTCAAACCGCTGATGAATTCCATATCGGTCGAGGCCATGCGCCGGGCCAATTATTCCGTCGATCGTGACGCGGACAAGCGCTCGCCGCGCGAGGCCGCGCAGACGCTTGCAGGCGAGATCCGGCCACCGGCCCGCTGAGCCCGTTTGCAATCTGCGCTACGCAGACTATCCTTCAAGAAAACGCAGGGAGGCGGCGGCTGCCGCACGGACGATGGCGCAGAAGCAGATCATGCTCAATGCCTTCCACATGTGTACGCCGAGCCAGTCGTGGTCGGGCATGTGGACGCACGCCGAAGACAAGGGCGTCAATTATACGGACCTGCAATATTACGTCGATCTCGCGCGTCTTGCCGAACGCGGCCTCTTCGACAGCATCTTCTTCGCCGACAGCATCGGACTGATGGACAAATATGGCGGCGACAATTCCGAGTCGCTTCGCGCCGGAGCGATGGCGCCGATGAACGATCCGACGCTCGCCATACCCACGATGGCTTATGCGACCGAGCATATCGGCTTTGGCGTCACGGCCAATCTCACCTACGAACATCCCTTCGTCATGGCGCGGCGCTTCTCGACGCTGGATCATCTCACGAAAGGGCGCATCGGCTGGAACATCGTCGCGGGTTTCGTCAATTCCGGTGCGCGCGCGACGGGGCGCGAAGCCATCCGCGATCACGACGAGCGCTACGATCTCGCCGAAGATTATATGCAGGTTGTCTATAAATACTGGGAGCAGTCGTGGGACGACGATGCGGTTCTGCGCGATCGCACGCGCCGCATTTATGCCGACCCCACCAAAGTGCGCGAAGTCGTGCATGAAGGCGCGCATTATCGCTCGCGCGGCGTGCACATGTGCGAACCTTCGATGCAGCGAACGCCTGTGCTCTATCAGGCGGGCACTTCGACGAGAGGTCGTTCGTTCGCGGCGCAACATGCCGAATGCGTCTTTCTCACCGGTTCCACCAAGCCGATGATCCGCAATCATGTCGAAGATCTGCGCGCCCGCGCCGTCGCGGCGGGGCGTGCGCCCGACGATATCGCTGTCATCGCAGGCAGCACGGTCATCGTCGCGCCAACGGATGCACAGGCGCAGGACCGTTACGAAGAGTTGCGCGCGCATCTCGATGTCAGGGGATCACTCGTCGTCTTTTCTGCGCTGGCCGGCGTCGACTTCTCGAAATTCGATCCGGACGAACCCATCGAATATATCCGTTCGAATGCGGCGCAGTCCTTTATGGAGCGCATGACCCTGCTCGCCAACGGGCGCAAATGGCGCGTGCGCGACCTTACGGCCTTTCATCAGGATTCGCCGACAGCCGGCGTCTTTCTCGTGGGGTCTCCGGCGACAGTCGCAGACGCCATGAAGTCATGGGTCGATGAAACCGGCATCGACGGGTTCAATCTCTACAGGACGTCCGAGCCGTCGGGCCTCAAGGCTGTCGTAGATCTGCTCGTGCCGGAGCTGCAATCGCGCGGCATGTTCAAGACGAGCTACACGCAGGGCTCCCTGCGCAACAAGATCTTTCGCAGGGGCGACCGCCTCGATGCAACGCATCCGGCGCGGCGCAGCGCGCCTGCAAAGGCTGCGGAATAGTCAGCCTGCAACGTGCCTGTCATGATAAAAAATGAACATGTCGGTCGCTTCGCGGCCGATCTCCGGCGAGTTCTTGTCGATGACGCGAATGGGGCGGCTGCGGTCGCGATGGTCTTCCAGCAGCAGCGCGCGATAGCCCATGTCAAACAAGGGCGCGACGATCTCCGCGCGCGTCACGTTGAAACGCTCGATGAACTTGCGCTTGTGCAATTCGAGAAACACGACAGGCTTGTGCGCGCGCAGCGTTTCGAGCGCGCCCGGCACGACCTTGGCCTCGTAGCCATCGACATCGATCTTGATGAGGCCGGGCGCCAGAGTGCGTGAGGCGCAGAACGCGTCGATGGACGTGATCGTCACGCTGTAGCGTTGCGGCAGATCGCGATCCTTCCTGCCGCGCAGCGCCATCTTCAGGCGCACCCAGGGCGAGTCGCGATATCCAGCGGCTTCCGCTTCGCTCTCGAACATCTTTGTGACGGATATCCAGATGTCCCGCTGCCCCAGATGTTCGTCCGACAAGCCCGACAGCAGCAATTCGCCGTGGCGCCCGCGTGTCGCCGCTTCTTCTGCGGCTTTCACGAATTGCTCGGTGCCGTGCGGATCGATCTCGAAGGCATAGGCGTCGATGGGATGCGGTTTGAAATTCAGCGCCAGCGTCGCGAAATATCCGAGCCTTGCGCCGGCGTCGAGCATGACCCGAACATTGGCGCGCGCGAAGAAGAACAGCATCGCCGCTGTCGTGCTCTCCTCGTAAAAGATCGCGTTGGGATTTTCGCGCGCCAGCCACTTGCGCTTCTTCGGCGCGCGCCACGGGATCGGCTCGCAATCCGGCAGGATCAGGAAATGGCCGCCGCTGCGCTGCTCGACCTGCGGCCTGAAATCCGCGATGGAAGCGGAGAGCGCGGCGACGAATTCGTTCTCGGTCATTCAGGCCATCTCGATATCGAGGCCGATGTCGAGAATTGCCGAGGAATGCGTCAGTGCGCCCGAAGAAATCATGTCGACGCCGGCTTCCGCGACGGCTTTCACGCTTTCGATGTTGATGCCGCCGGAAGCTTCCGTCCGCATCTTGCCGCCGATCATGCGCACGCCTTCGGCCATCTGTTCCGGCGTCATGTTGTCGAACAATACGACATCCGCGCCCTCGGCGATGACTTCCTTCAATTGCTCGAGGCCGTCGACCTCGATCTCGATCTTCACGAGATGGCCTGCGTGGGCCTTGCAGGCCTGCAGGGCCTGTTTGATTCCGCCGCAGACGGCGATGTGATTGTCCTTGATGAGGATAGCGTCGTCGAGGCCGAAACGGTGGTTCATTCCGCCGCCGCAGCGGATGGCGTATTTTTCGAAGGCGCGAAGGTTCGGCGTGGTCTTGCGCGTGTCGATGATCTTCGCTTTCGTGTGTTTGGTCAGTTCCACGAACTTTGCCGTCATCGTGGCGATGCCCGACATATGCGAGATGAAATTGAGCGCGGTCCTCTCGGCAGTCAGGATAGCCCTTGCATTGCCGCTGATCCGCGCGACGGGCGTGCGCACTTTCGTGAAAGCGTCGCCATCCCCGGCGAGATATTCAAACCTGACGCCGGCATCGATCAGCCTGAACGCCATTTCCGCCACCGAAAGACCGCAGATCGTGCCGGGCTTGCGCGGCGCCATCACGCAATTGGCCTGCATGTCCGCGGGGATCGTAGCGGCGGAGGTGATGTCGCCCGCGCGGCCGATATCTTCCTCTAATGCGGCGCGGACCGCTTTTTCGATGACGAGCGGGCTGAGATAGGGCTTGTTCATGATTGCGTTCCAGAATGCGTCCGGCGGCTTATTAGGACCGGGCAGGGGCCTTGTCGAGCAGCCGGGCAAGGACTTGCGCCTGTAGAGGGTCGCAACCGGACAAGGGATCATGTATCGTTTCCTTTAGCCGCCCGAAACCCCGGGCAGACCGCAGGATGGAAAGCATGCGTCTGATATTGCGTGGTTTGCTGTTGTCAGTGCTGGCGGGATTCGGCGCGCAAGGCGCAATCGCCCAGTCGGCCCCGCCGATGACGTTCGAGACGGTGGCGGTCGGGGACCCCGCCCAGTGCGGCAACCAGTGCGTGCGGGTGATCGTGGCGCGCGGCGAAATCGTCTCCAATACGCCCGAGCAATTTCTCGAATTCGTGCGCCGGATCGGCGCGCGCGACAAGCGCATGCGCGCCGTGATTTTCGTCGAATCGCCCGGCGGCCTCGTCGTTTCGTCCATGCGCCTTGGCGTGTTGTTCCGGCAATTGGGCGCAGCGGCCGTTGTCGGGCGGGTGAACCCTGCCGGCGGGCCGAACCAGTTCTATTCGGCGACCTGCGCTTCGGCCTGCGTTTACGCGATCATGGGCGCGAAAAAGCGGGTGGTTCCGCCGCAGAGCCGCATCGTACTGCACCGTATGTTCGCCTTCGAGCGCTTCGGCGGCTCCGGCGACGAACCCGGACGCCTGCAGAAGACTTTCAGCAATCGGACGCTGGAAGCGCAACTCAGCCGCTACGCGCGCACCATGGGCGTCAGCCCCGAGGTGATCCGTGCGGCGGAGTCCATTCAGCCTGAAGCCATCAAGGTTGTCTCGCAGGCCGAACTGCGGCGCTGGAAGCTGTCGGTTCCCGCGTTCTGAACGAACAGGCGGAATGCCGTTCGGAAGCGGCTGATTGTCCTTGACTTGATTCCGCCGCTGCCCTAATCGGGCGCTCTCCGGTCCGGCGGCTTCTCGAAGCCTGTCAAGGTCCGCGTGCGGGGGTGTAGCTCAGTTGGTTAGAGCGTCGGCCTGTCACGCCGAAGGTCGCGGGTTCGAGTCCCGTCACTCTCGCCATCCCCACGAAATTGAACGAAATTCCTGAAAAATCTGATCCGGCGAACGCCGAGCCGCGCGTCGGCCTCGGCGAGCTTTTCGCCACTTTCCTGACGATCGGTCTGATCGGCTTCGGCGGCCTCGCGCCGGCGGCCCATCACATGATCGTCGAAAAGAAGAAATGGTACTCGCCGAAAGAGTATGTCGAACTCTTCGCGCTCTGCTCCATCGTGCCCGGCGGGAATATCCTCAATGCCTCCGTGATCATCGGGAACCGGTTTCAGGGCGGTCTGGGCGCGATAACCTCGATTTTGGCGCTGATGATGACGCCGCTGGTCATTCTGGTGATTCTGGCCGTCACCTACGATCGCTTCTCCCATTTAAGCGAGGTCAGGGCCGCGACGGCCGGGGCCGCATCGGCGGCGGCCGGGTTGATCGTCGGCACCGCCGGCAAGCTGATTCGCGGCGTCGAGAAATCCTGGACCTCGCTGGTTTTCGGCCTTGTCACCTTCGGCGCGATTGCCATCGTGCGGCTGCCTCTGCAGTTCGTCCTGCTGATTTTGGTGCCGCTGTCGATCCTCTGGGCGCTGTACCGCGCGCGGCGTAAGGCAGGCCGGCCATGAGCGGAAACGTCGTTCTCCATCTCGTCATCTTCTTCCTGTCGATCGCGCCCTTTACGATCGCCGGCGCGCAGACCCTGATTCCCGAGCTTTACCGCTATTTCGTGACGACGCGGGGCCATATGACGGCCTCCGAATTCGCGACCGTCGTCGCGCTGGCGCAGATTGCCCCGGGGCCGAACATGCTCGTGGTGAGCCTCTTAGGCTGGAAAGTCGCCGGCCTCGCCGGGTTGCTGGCGACCACGGCCGCCCTGATCGGCCCCACCAGCCTCCTCGCCTATTTCTTCGGCCGGGCGCTGGAAAAGCTCAAGAACGCGCCCTGGCTCGCCGTGACCAAGGTGGCTCTCGCGCCGATCGTCATCGGCTTGATGCTGGCCTCTGGCACGATCACCAGCCGCGCGGCCAATCACGACGCCATCGGCTACGTTTTGACCGCCGCTGCGGCGGTCATGATCTATCTGACCAACCGTAACCCCCTCTGGGTGCTGGGATCGGGCGCCCTGATCGGCCTTGCCGCCCATAAACTCGGCTTCATGACGCTTCCGCCCTGAAACCGGCGGAAAATTGCGACATCGTGACTATTGGCCGTCCGTTTATCTTGCGTCCCTGTGTGCGCTGCGATAGTCCTGCCCGCGCGCAGGGGGCTGTAGCGGATTTGGAGCGTGTCGGCGCTCCGCTTAAGTCGCTCATTTAGGCCAAGGTTTCCCGCTTCCGCCCGGCGCTCGACTTCGCGATGGAACAACCATGCCGCAGCTCCTGAACGACTACCTTCCGCTCGTGATTTTCATGGGCGTCTCGGCCGTGATTGCGGCGGCGCTGCTGGTCGCGCCCTTCGTTCTCGCCTTCAAGGCGCCCGATCCGGAAAAGCTGTCCGCTTACGAATGCGGCTTCAACGCTTTCGACGACGCCCGCATGAAATTCGACGTGCGCTTCTATCTGGTGTCGCTGCTCTTCATCATCTTCGATCTCGAAGTCGCCTTCCTCTTTCCCTGGGCCATCGCCTTCAAGGAGGTCGGGCTGTTCGGTTTCTGGTCGATGATGATTTTCCTTGGCGTCCTGACCATCGGGTTCATCTACGAGTGGAAAAAGGGCGCGCTGGAGTGGGATTGATGGCTGAACCGGTGACGACCTCCATAGCGCCCGCGCCCCGCGGCATCATCGACCCCGCGACCGGCAAGCCCGTCGGGGCGACCGATCCGTTTTTCCTGCAGATCAACGATCAGCTCGCCGACAAGGGATTCCTCGTCACCTCGACGGACGATCTCATCCAGTGGGCGCGCACGGGCTCGCTGATGTGGATGACATTCGGCCTCGCCTGCTGCGCCGTCGAGATGATGCAGCTTTCGATGCCGCGCTACGATGTCGAGCGTTTCGGCTTCGCCCCGCGCGCTTCGCCGCGCCAGTCGGACGTGATGATCGTCGCGGGCACGCTGACCAACAAGATGGCTCCCGCTCTACGCAAGGTTTACGACCAGATGCCGGAGCCGCGTTATGTGATCTCGATGGGATCGTGCGCGAACGGCGGCGGCTATTACCATTACAGCTACTCCGTCGTGCGCGGCTGCGATCGCATCGTCCCGGTCGATATCTATGTGCCGGGCTGCCCGCCGTCGGCGGAGGCGCTGCTGTATGGCGTGCTGCTGCTGCAAAAGAAGATCCGCCGCCTCGGCACGATAGAAAGATGATCCTGCGAGAGATGACCATGGACGACGCTCTCAAATCTCTCGGCGAAAGCATTGCCGCCGCCTTGCCCGGCGCGGTCGAGCGCAGCTATGTCGATTTCGGCGAGCTGAATATCGTCGCGTATGCGCGCGACATCCTGCGCGTTCTCACGCATTTGCGCGATGCGCCGGACTGCCTCTTCATCAATTTCATCGACATCACCGCAGTCGACTATCCCGCCCGGGAGCAGCGCTTCGAGGTCGTCTATCACCTGCTCTCGCCCAAACATAATCAACGTGTGAGGGTGAAAGCGCCGCTCGGCGAAGACGAACAGATTGCTTCGGCCTGCGAGATCTGGCCGGCGGCCAACTGGTTCGAGCGTGAAGCCTACGACATGTACGGCGTCATCTTCTCGGGGCATCCGGACTTGCGTCGCATCCTCACCGATTACGGGTTCGAGGGGCATCCGTTGCGCAAGGACTTCCCGATGACCGGCTATGTCGAAGTGCGCTGGGACGACGAACAAAAGCGGGTGGTGAACGAGCCGGTGAAGCTGACGCAGGAATTCAGACAGTTTGACTTCCTCTCGCCGTGGGAGGGAAATCCCGATTATGTCCTGCCGGGCGACGAGAAGGCGAAAAACTAGCGAATGGCGAATAGTGAATAGCGAATAGGACGAATAAATGTCTTCGGGTTCTGAGATCAGTTCGTATCAGGATCTGAAAGTCTGGCAGGAAGCGATGAACCTGGCAGAGCAATGCTACGAACTGACCCAAGGGTTTCCGAAGGACGAGATGTACGGAATGACGTCACAAATTCGCAGAGCGGCCGTCTCGGTCGCGGCCAACATCGCCGAAGGGCATGGCCGCGAAACGACTGGCGTTTTTGTGCAATTCCTCAGAATCGCTCAAGGCTCCCTGAAGGAACTTGAGACACATCTGATTCTTTCGCAGCGCGTTCGGCTATGCAGTGTTGCAAGCGCAGCACCAAGTTTGGAGCGTGCCGATTCACTTGGACGCATGTTGCGATCGCTCATCCGGTCACTCCAAAAGCGGGGAGAAAGTGTATGACTTCGCCCTTTCCCCATTCGCTATTCGCCATTCGCTACTCGCCACACGGCGGAGCCGCATCATGAACGAACAAGCTCCCGTCAGAAATTTTTCGATAAATTTCGGTCCGCAGCATCCTGCGGCGCACGGTGTGCTGCGCCTCGTGCTGGAACTCGACGGCGAAGTTGTCGAACGCGTCGATCCGCATATCGGCCTGCTGCATCGCGGCACCGAGAAGCTGATGGAAGCGCGTACTTATTTGCAGAACGTGCCCTATTTCGATCGGCTCGACTATTGCGCGCCGATGAATCAGGAGCACGCCTTCTGTCTCGCCATCGAGAAGCTGCTGAATGTGGACGTTCCCTATCGCGGACAGCTCATTCGCGTTCTCTATTCGGAAATAGGCCGGCTACTCTCGCATCTTCTGAATCTCACCACGCAGGCGATGGACGTCGGCGCGCTCACCCCGCCGCTCTGGGGCTTTGAGGAACGCGAAAAGCTGATGGTGTTCTACGAGCGCGCCTCCGGCTCGCGCATGCACGCCAACTATTTCCGTCCCGGCGGCGTCGCCCGCGATTGTCCGCCGGAACTCATCGAGGACATCGGCAAGTTCTGCGATCCTTTCCTGCAAATTTGCGACGACCTGACCGATCTCTTCCTCGATAACCGCATCTTCAAGCAGCGCAACGTCGACATCGGCGTCGTCAGTCTGGAGGAATGCTGGAAATGGGGCTTTTCCGGCGTGATGGTGCGCGGCTCCGGCGCGGCATGGGATCTGCGCAAGTCGCAACCCTACGAATGCTACGAGGAAATGGACTTCGATATTCCCGTCGGAAAGAACGGCGACAATTACGATCGCCAGGTCATCCGCATGGAAGAGATGCGCCAGTCCGTGCGCATCATGAAGCAATGCGTCGAAAAGCTGATGAGCGCGAAGGGGCAGGGGCCTGTCGCCTCGGAAACGCAAAAGATCGTGGCGCCGTCGCGTGGCGACATGAAGCGTTCCATGGAAGCGCTGATCCATCACTTCAAGCTGTTCACCGAAGGCTTCCACGTGCCGGCAGGCGAAGTCTATGCCGCCGTCGAAGCGCCGAAGGGCGAGTTCGGCGTCTATCTCGTCGCAGACGGCACCAACAAGCCCTACAAGTGCAAGATCCGAGCGCCCGGCTTTGCGCATCTTCAATCCATGGACTTCATGTGCCGCAAGCACATGCTGGCCGACGTCAGCGCCATCCTCGGCTCGCTCGATATCGTCTTCGGGGAGGTCGACCGGTGAGCGTCTCCGAACGCATCCGTCAGATTTTGAAAGTGTTGCCGACAGCCATCGTTCTTTGGCTCGGCAGCCGGGTGCTGTTCGACTTCATCACACGCAAACCGATGTTCTGGTCGTCGAAAGAAGCGATGGCGGAAATGGCCTGGAACGGTGCGCTCTTTGTCCCCGTGATGGTGTTCATCCTGATCCTCGCCGTCCACAAATACAAACCGGAAGCGAAGTAATGTCCGTACGCCGCCTCGCGCAGAAACAGCCCGACAGCTTCGACTTCACGCCTGAAAACAGGGCGTGGGCCGAACGCGAGATCGCCAAATATCCGCCGGGACGTCAGGCCTCCGCGGTCATTCCCTTGCTGTGGCGCGCGCAGGCGCAAAACGATTACTGGCTGCCGCAGAAGGCGATCGAGAAGGTCGCCCGGATGCTGTCCATGCCCGATATTCGCGTGCTCGAAATCGCGACCTTCTATTCGATGTTCAATCTCGAACCGGTCGGCCAGCACTTCATCCAGCTCTGCGGCACGACGCCCTGCATGCTGCGCGGCGCGAACGCCTTGAAAGATGTGCTTTCCAGGCGCGTCGGCGAACAGCGTCACGTTTCAGCCGACGGCAAATTCGCCTGGCTTGAAGTCGAATGCCTCGGCGCCTGCTGCAATGCGCCGATGGTGCAGATCAACGACGATTATTACGAAGACCTGACGCCCGAGAATTTCAACAAGCTGCTCGACGATCTCGCGGCTGGCCGCCCCGTGCAGAAGGGCTCGCAGATCGGACGCAAGTCGTCGGAGCCCGAACCCGGCAAAGCCGATACGCTGAACGATGCCTCGCTCTTTGACGGCTCGGTCGTCGGAACCTGGAAGAAGCGTTTCGTAGATGCGCGCGCTGCCGAAAAGGAAGCGGCCGAGAAAGCCGCCGCCGAAAAAGCTGCAGCTGCCGCAGCGGAAAAGAAGTGAGGACGATGCGCCATGCTCGCTGACAAGGATCGCATCTTCACAAATCTCTTCGGCTTTCATTCGCCCTCGCTGGCGGAAGCGAAGAAGCGCGGCGCGTGGGACGGCACCAAGCTCCTGATCGACCAGGGCGCGGGCTGGATCGTCAACGAGATGAAGGCATCGGGCTTGCGCGGCCGCGGCGGCGCGGGCTTTCCGACCGGCCTGAAATGGTCGTTCATGCCCAAGCCTGATCCGGCGAGGCCATCCTATCTCGTCGTCAACGCCGACGAATCCGAGCCCGGCACCTGCAAGGATCGCGAGATCATGCGGAACGATCCGCATATTCTCGTCGAGGGCTGCCTGATCGCGTCTTTCGCGATGGGCGCGAACGCTTGTTACATCTACGTGCGCGGCGAATATATCGCCGAGCGTATCGCCCTGCAGAAGGCCGTCGACGAAGCCTATGAGGCCAAGCTCATCGGCAAGGACAATATCCACGGCTGGCCCTTCGACCTCTACGTCCATCATGGCGCGGGTGCTTATATCTGCGGCGAGGAAACCGCGCTGCTCGAAAGCCTCGAGGGCAAGAAGGGCATGCCGCGCATGAAGCCGCCGTTTCCGGCGAACATGGGTCTTTATGGCTGCCCGACGACCGTGAACAATGTGGAGTCGATCGCCGTTGCGCCGACGATCCTGCGGCGCGGTGCGGGCTGGTTCGCGAGCTTCGGGGCGAAGAACAACGCCGGCACGAAACTCTTCTGTGTCTCAGGCCATGTGAACAAGCCCTGCAACGTGGAAGAGGCGATGAGCATTCCCTTCCGCGAACTGATCGACAAGCATTGCGGCGGGGTGCGCGGCGGCTGGGACAATCTGATGGCTGTCATTCCCGGCGGCTCCTCGGTTCGCTGCGTGCCGGCTGAACAGATCATCGACTGCCCCATGGATTTCGACTCGCTGTCGAAGCTGCGTTCCGGTCTCGGCACGGCTGCCGTCATCGTCATGGACAAGTCGACGGACATCGTGCGCGCGATTGCGCGCCTGTCGCACTTCTACAAGCACGAAAGCTGCGGCCAGTGCACGCCCTGCCGCGAAGGCACGGGCTGGATGTGGCGCGTGATGGAGCGCATGGCCGAGGGCCGCGCACAGAAGCGCGAAATCGACATGCTGCTTGAAGTGACGAAACAGGTGGAAGGCCACACGATCTGCGCGCTCGGCGACGCGGCGGCATGGCCGATCCAGGGACTCATCACGCATTTCCGGCACGAGATCGAGAAGAAGATCGATCAATATGCCGGCAATCCGCATAGCGATGGCATCGGCGATCCGCTCGCCGCAGCGGCGGAGTGATGGCGATGCTGAATGGAATACAGAATTTAGAGTTGCCGTATTTGCAGAAGTTATCGAGCGTTGCGCTCGTTATTGCTGCGACCGTCGCGATCATCACTATGATCGTTACGGTATTTCAACTGTATTTCAACAGAAAATACATGAAACAAGCCGCGACTAAGACAACATATAGAGAGTACCTCAAGCTCGCGACAAAGTATCCTAACTTTGGCGATGGTAATTTTGATCGTAGCAATGAGATCGAGCGGACTCGTTATGAGTGGTTTGTTTCGTTCTTTTTACTTGCTGCTGAGGAAGTCTTAGAGAACGCTGGCAGCGATAAATTCTGGCTAGAGGCTTTGAAAGAAGAAGCGGGCAGGCACAGCGAGTACTTAAATTCTGACTATATTCAGAGGACAGAATTGAATTTCTACAGCAAGAAACTTCAGAAATTTATCCGAGAGAACGTCAAGCCATCGAAAAGTAGCAAGCCATGACCAAGATCATCGTCGACGACAGGGAAGTCGATGTTCCCCCGGAATATACGCTGCTGCAGGCCTGCGAAGCGGCGGGCGCGGAGATTCCGCGCTTCTGTTTCCACGAGCGTCTGTCGATCGCCGGCAATTGCCGCATGTGCCTTGTCGAAGTGAAAGGCGGCCCGCCCAAGCCCGCAGCGTCCTGCGCCATGGCCGTGCGCGATCTGCGTCCCGGCCCGAATGGCGAGCCGCCGCAAGTCTTCACCAACACACCCATGGTGAAGAAAGCGCGCGAAGGCGTGATGGAATTTCTGCTGATCAATCATCCGCTGGATTGCCCGATCTGCGATCAGGGCGGCGAGTGCGATCTGCAGGACCAGGCGATGGCCTATGGCGTGGATTCGTCGCGCTATGCCGAGAACAAGCGCGCGGTCGAGGACAAGTATATCGGTCCGCTCGTGAAGACCTCGATGAACCGCTGCATCCATTGCACGCGTTGCGTCCGCTTCACGGCGGAAGTCGCGGGCACCGGCGACATGGGCGCTATCGGCCGCGGCGAGGATATGGAGATCACGACCTATCTCGAATCCGCGATGACATCGGAATTGCAGGGCAACGTCACAGACCTCTGCCCGGTCGGCGCGCTGCTGCCGAAGCCGCAGAATTTCCGTGCTCGTCCGTGGGAGTACCAGAAGACCGAAGGCGTCGATGTCATGGATGCGCTCGGTTCCAACATCCGCATCGATACGCGCGGGCGCGAAGTCATCCGCATCCTGCCGCGCGTCAACGACGCGGTGAACGAGGAATGGATTTCCGACAAGACGCGCCAGATCGTCGATGGTCTCAAGCGCCAGCGTCTCGACCGGCCCTATATCCGCGAGAACGGCAAGCTGCGCGCGGCGTCATGGCAGGAAGCGTTCGCCGCCATCGCCGCGAAAGTGAAAGCAGCGTCGCCTGCGAAGATCGGCGCCATCGCCGGCGATCTCTGCGCCGTCGAAGACATGTTCGCGCTCAAACTTCTCATGGAGAAGCTTGGTTCGAAGAATATCGACTGCCGTCAGGACGGCGCGAAGCTCGATCCGAAGAGCGGGCGCGCTTCCTATCTGTTCAATTCGACCATCGCGGGCATCGAAGAGGCCGACTGCCTGCTGATCGTCGGTTCAAACCCGCGCAGGGAAGCGCCGGTTCTTAATGCGCGCATACGCAAGCGCTGGTTGAAAGGCAATTTCCCGATCGGTGTGATCGGCGAACAGGCCGATCTCACCTACACCTATAAATACATGGGCGCGGGCGTCGAAACTTTGCTGGGCCCGGACGCGAGGCCGCCGGAAGGCGCGAAGAAGCCGATGATGATCATCGGGCAGGGCGCGCTCATGCGCGAGGATGGCGCTGCCATTCTCGCCGCTGCCGCGAAAGTGGCGCAAGGCTCCGGTGCTGTGGGCGATGGCTGGAACGGCTTCAATGTCTTGCACACTGCGGCTGCGCGCGTTGGCGGTCTCGACCTCGGCTTCGTGCCGCAAGGTGATGGATCTTTGGGCGGTCTTAATGCGCAGGCGATGGCAAGCGGCGGCGTGGATGTTCTCTTCAATCTCGGTGCGGACGAGATCGAGATCGCAGCGGGCGCATTCGTTGTCTATCAGGGCACGCATGGCGATCGCGGCGCGCATCGCGCCGACGTCATCCTGCCCGGAGCGGCCTATACAGAAAAGTCCGGCACATATGTGAACACCGAAGGGCGCGTACAGCTTGCGCCGCGCGCGGCCTTTCCACCCGGTGACGCGCGCGAAGACTGGGCGATCCTCCGCGCATTGTCCGCCGTGCTCGGTCAGACTCTGCCGTTCGACTCGCTCGCGCAATTGCGCAAGGCGCTCTATGCAGCGCATCCGCATATGGCGCGCATCGATGCGATTGAAGCTGGCGCTGCCGGGGACATATCGCGGCTCGCGGCTGTCGGCGGCGCCACCGGCTCCGCGCCCTTCGCCAACGCGGTCTCCGATTTCTATCTCACCAATCCGATCGCGCGCGCATCGGCTGTCATGGCCGAATGTTCGGCCCTTGCCGGCGCGCGCATGCTGAAGGCGGCGGAGTAAATATCGATGGATTTCTCCTGGGTCCTTCCGCTTCTGATCATCCTGGCGAAAACGGTCGCGCTGCTCGTCGCCGTGCTGATCTATGTCGCCTACGTCATCTATGCCGACCGCAAGATCTGGGCGGCCGTTCAATTGCGCCGCGGCCCCAACGTCGTGGGGCCCTGGGGCCTGCTGCAGTCTTTCGCCGACATGCTGAAGTTCGTGCTGAAGGAGCCGATCATTCCGGCCAGCGCGAACAAGGGCGTGTTTCTGCTCGCGCCTTTCGTGATGTCGGTCCTTGCGCTGGCCGCATGGGCGGTGATTCCAGTCGCCGAGGGATGGGCGATCTCCAACATCAACGTCGGCATTCTCTATATTTTCGCGATCTCCTCGCTCGGCGTTTACGGCGTCATCATGGGCGGCTGGGCGTCGAATTCGAAATATCCGTTCCTGTCGGCGCTGCGCTCCGCCGCGCAAATGGTGAGTTACGAAGTCTCCATCGGCTTCGTCATCATCACCGTGCTGCTCTGCGCGGGATCGCTGAACCTGCAGGATATCGTCAAGGCGCAGGACACGAAGTACGGCGTCTTCGGCTGGTACTGGCTGCCGCTGTTCCCGATGTTCATCATCTTCTTCATTTCCGCGCTGGCGGAAACGAACCGCCCGCCTTTCGATCTCGTCGAAGCCGAATCCGAACTCGTCGCCGGTTTCATGGTGGAATATTCCTCCACCCCCTACATGCTGTTCATGCTCGGCGAATATGTCGCCATCGTCACCATGTGCGCGCTGACGACGATCCTGTTCCTCGGCGGCTGGCTGTCGCCGATACCTTTCGCGCCCTTCACATGGATACCCGGCGTCGTCTGGTTCGTACTGAAGGTTTCCTTCGTCTTCTTCATGTTCGCCATGGTGAAGGCTTTCGTGCCGCGCTACCGCTACGACCAGCTCATGCGCCTCGGCTGGAAAGTGTTCCTGCCGATTTCGCTGTTCATGGTGGTGCTCGTCGCCGCCGTGCTGCAATTCGTGGGAGGCCGCTGATGCGCGATCTCGGCCTCAACAACGCCGGCCTAGCAGGCGCGATGATCGGCCTTGCGCTCGGTCTTGTCGAATATTTTCTTGCAATGACCATGATCCGCCGCTTCGTGTCGCGCGAGATCGCCGTCGCCCGCAAGGACAACGAAAACCTACCGGGCATGCCCATGCTGCCGGGCACGATGCGCACCTTGCGCATCATCCTCATTCTCGCTGCCGTCACGGTCTATCCGATCATCGGATATGTCGTCGGCAACATGATCGCATCCTGATGGAGAGGCTGACATGAGACTCGATCAGGCCGCCAAGGCGCTTTTTCTGAAGGAATTCGCGGGCGCATTCCTGCTGTCCATGCGTTATTTCTTCAAGCCGAAGGCGACGTTGAATTATCCGCACGAGCGCAACCCGCAGTCGCCGCGCTACCGCGGCGAACATGCGCTGCGCCGCTATCCCAATGGCGAGGAACGCTGCATCGCCTGCAAGCTCTGCGAGGCGATCTGTCCCGCCCAGGCCATCACCATCGAAGCCGCGCCGCGCGGCAACGACGGCACGCGCCGCACGACCCGCTACGACATCGACATGGTCAAGTGCATCTACTGCGGCTTCTGCCAGGAAGCCTGCCCGGTCGATGCCATCGTCGAGGGACCGAATGCCGAATTCGCGGTCGAGACCCGCGAGGAGCTCTACTACGACAAGCAGCGCCTGCTGGATAACGGCGCGCGCTGGGAACGCGAGATCGCGCGCAACATCGCGATGGATGCGAAATACAGGTAACGAATTTCCTTCTCCCCGCTTGCGGGGAGAAGGTGGCCCGAAGGGCCGGATGAGGGGCTTCATGATGCTCGAAGATCTTGCTGCCCCTCACCCCGGCCCTCTCCCCGTGAAACGGGGAGAGGGAGACACAAGGATGAGACGATGTCACTAGCCGCCGCCTTCTTCTATCTCTTCTCGGCTGTCATGCTCGCGTCGGCGTTCATGGTCATCGCCGCGCGCAATCCTGTCCATTCCGTGCTCTTTCTCATTCTCGCCTTCGTCAGCGCGTCCGGCCTCTTCATTCTGATGGGGGCCGAATTCCTCGCAATGATCCTCGTGGTCGTCTATGTCGGCGCCGTTGCAGTGCTCTTCCTCTTCGTCGTGATGATGCTCGACGTCGACTTTGCCGAACTGAAGAAGGGCATGCTGCAATATATGCCGCTCGCCGCCATCATCGGCATTGTTGTCGCCATCGAACTCGTGCTGGTCGTCGGCGGCTGGACCGCGCGCCCGGGCGCAGCGGCAAAGCCGGCGGATACCGTTTCGAACACCATGGCGCTCGGCCGCGTGCTCTATACGCAATACGCCTATTTCTTCCAGGCGGCGGGCCTCATCCTGCTGACGGCGATGATCGGCGCCATCGTCCTCACCTTGCATCACAAGCCCGGCGTGAAGCGCCAGAACATCGCAGACCAGAATGCGCGCGACCGCAACGAAGCCGTGGAACTGAAAAAAGTTCCCTCGCGCACCGGCGTCTGAGGAGCAGGATCATGGAAATCGGCCTCACCCACTATCTGATCGTTGCAGCGATCCTGTTCACAATCGGCATCGCCGGGATCATTCTCAATCACAAGAACATCATCGTCATCCTGATGTCGGTTGAACTGATTCTGCTGGCGGTGAACGTCAACTTCGTCGCCTTCTCGACGCATCTCGGCGATCTCGTGGGACAGGTCTTCTCGCTGCTGATCCTCACCGTCGCAGCGGCGGAGGCGGCCATCGGCCTCGCCATTCTCGTTACCTACTTCCGTAATCGCGGCTCTATCGATGTCGACGACATCAACATGATGAAGGGCTGATCCGCGCCATGTACACAGCCATCGTCTTTCTCCCTCTGGCCGGATTTCTGATTGCGGGCCTCTTCGGCCGGCAGCTTGGCGCACGCCCGTCCGAAATCGTCACGACAACCTTCCTGATGATCGCGGCGCTGCTGTCATGGGTCGCCTTCTTTCAGGTCGGCGTCGGTCAGGCGCCAATGAGCGCGCCGGTGCTGGCGAACTGGATATCATCGGGCACGATGAAGATCGACTGGGCGCTGCGCATCGATACGCTCACTGTCGTGATGATGGTCGTCATCAACACCGTGTCCGCGCTCGTCCATCTCTATTCCATCGGCTACATGCACGAAGACCCGCATCGTCCGCGCTTCTTCGCTTACCTGTCGCTCTTCACCTTCGCCATGCTGATGCTGGTGACGGCCGATAATCTCGTGCAGATGTTCTTCGGCTGGGAAGGCGTCGGCCTCGCCTCCTATCTGCTGATCGGCTTCTGGTACGAGCGTCCCTCGGCCAACGCCGCCGCGATCAAGGCCTTCGTCGTCAATCGCGTCGGCGATTTCGGATTCGCGCTCGGCATTTTCATGTTGTTCGCGCTGACGGGGTCCGTCTCGCTCGATCACATCTTTGCCGCCGCGCCCGGGCTCGCCGAAAAGACGGTTCATGTCTTCGGCATGGACGTGAACGCCATGACCACGATCTGCCTGTTGCTCTTCATGGGCGCGATGGGCAAATCGGCGCAATTCCTGCTGCACACCTGGTTGCCGGACGCGATGGAAGGCCCGACACCCGTCTCCGCGCTCATCCATGCCGCGACGATGGTGACCGCCGGCGTCTTCATGGTGGCACGCCTGTCGCCGCTGTTCGAGACGTCGCCGGCCGCTCTGAATGTCGTGATGTTCTTCGGCGCGACGACGGCTTTCTTCGCAGCGACGGTCGGTCTCGTGCAGAACGACATCAAGCGCGTGATTGCCTATTCCACCTGTTCGCAGCTTGGCTACATGTTCGTCGCCTGCGGCGCGGGCGCCTATAATCTCGCGATCTTCCACCTGTTCACACATGCCTTCTTCAAGGCGCTGCTGTTTTTGGGCGCGGGCTCCGTCATTCACGCCATGCATCACGAGCAGGATATGCGCCGCATGGGCGGGCTCGCCAAGCACATTCCCATCACCTTCTGGATGATGACGATCGGCACCGTGGCGCTGACGGGCTTCCCGCTGACGGCCGGCTTCTTCTCGAAGGATGCGATCATAGAAGCAGCTTTCGTCGCGCAACGTCCGTCTGCGCTTTACGCCTTCTTCCTTGTCGTGATCGCGGCGGGCCTCACCTCCTTCTATTCGTGGCGTCTCGTCTTCATGACTTTCTTCGGCAAGGAGAAATGGGCCGAGGCGGGACACGATGCGCATGGACACGACGCGCATGCTAATCACGCGCAATACGATGACGCGCACGCGCACGCGGCGCACGGCCATGCCGCTCACGACGACCATGGCCACGGCCATCACAAGCTCGAGCCGCATGAATCGCCGAACGTGATGCTGATCCCGCTTTACGTGCTGGCGCTTGGCGCGTTGTTCGCGGGACTTCTGTTCAAGGACTATTTCATCGGCGACCAGATGGCCGCCTTCTGGAAACAGGCCCTCTATTTCGCCAAAACCAACAAGGTGCTCGAGGATATGCACCATGTGCCGCATTTCGTGGCGATGGTTGCGACCTACATGATGCTGATCGGCCTCATCGTGGCGATATGGTTCTACATCTTCTCGCCGCAGACGCCGCGCCGTCTCGCGGAAAGCCAGCGCCCGCTCTACCTGTTCCTGCTGAACAAGTGGTATTTCGACGAACTCTATAATCTCATCTTCGTGCGCCCGGCCTTCTGGCTCGGCCGCCTGTTCTGGAAGGGCGGCGATGGCCGGATCATCGACGGGCTCGGCCCGAACGGCATTTCGGCGCGGGTCGACGATATCGCGGGCCGGGTCGTGAAGCTGCAGACAGGTTACATCTATCATTATGCTTTCGCGATGCTCGTGGGTCTGGCCGCGATCATCACGTGGTACATGCTGGGCGGGGTGCGCTGATGTTCGGCTTCGGGATTCTTTCCGGACTCATCTTCCTTCCGCTGGTCGGCGCAGCCTTCATCCTGAGCCTGCGCGGCGAAAGTGAAGCCGTCCTGCGCAACACGCGCTGGGCCGCCTTGCTGACGACTGTCGCGACATTTCTCCTCTCGCTCTATGCCTGGAGCCTGTTCGACACGTCGTCGGCGGCTTTCCAGCTTGTCGAGCAGAAGGCGTGGCTGGGGTCGGGCATCATCTACAAGCTCGGCGTCGATGGGATGTCCATGCCTTTCGTCCTACTGACGACCTTCCTGATGCCGATCTGCATTCTGGCCTCGTGGGAGTCGATCACCACGCGCGTGAAGGAATATATGATCGCCTTCCTCGTGCTGGAAACGCTGATGATCGGCGTCTTCTGCGCGCTGGATCTGGTGCTCTTCTATCTCTTCTTCGAGGGCGGCCTCATTCCGATGTTCCTCATCATCGGCGTGTGGGGCGGCAAGAACCGCATCTACGCGAGCTTCAAGTTCTTCCTCTACACGCTGCTCGGCTCGCTGCTGATGCTGCTCGCCATCATGGCGATGTACGGCGTCGCCGGCACGACGGATATCGAGGTTCTGCTGAAGACGACTTTCAGCTCGACAATGCAGAAGTGGCTCTGGCTCGCCTTCTTCGCGTCCTTCGCGGTGAAAATGCCGATGTGGCCGGTTCACACCTGGCTGCCGGATGCGCACGTCGAGGCTCCGACGGCAGGTTCGGTCATCCTCGCGGGCATTCTCTTGAAGATGGGCGGCTACGGTTTCATCCGTTTCTCGCTGCCGATGTTCCCCGAGGCTTCAGCCTATTTCGCGCCGCTCGTATGGACGCTGTCGGTCATCGCCATCATCTACACCTCGCTCGTTGCGATGGTGCAGGAGGATATGAAGAAGCTGATCGCCTATTCCTCCGTCGCTCACATGGGCTTCGTGACGATGGGCCTCTTCGCCATGAACCCGCAGGGCGTTCAGGGCGCGATCTTCCAGATGATCAGCCACGGGCTCGTCTCCGGCGCGCTCTTCCTCTGCGTCGGCGTCGTTTACGATCGCCTGCATACGCGCGAGATTTCGGCTTATGGCGGCCTTGTGAAGAACATGCCCATGTATGCCGTCGTCTTCATGCTGTTCACGATGGCGAATGTCGGTCTGCCCGGCACGTCCGGATTCGTCGGCGAATTCCTGACGCTGGCCGGCGCTTTCCGCTCCAATACCTGGGTCGCGCTCTTCGCCACGAGCGGCGTCATCCTCTCGGCGGCCTACGCGCTCTTTCTCTACCGCCGCGTCATCTTCGGCGTGCTGGAAAAGCCAGCGCTCATGAAGATGCCCGATCTCAACGCGCGTGAACTCACCTGCCTCGTGCCGCTTTTCGTGCTCACGATCTATTACGGCGTTCGCCCCGGCCCGATCCTCGACGCCTGCGCCCCGGCCGTCGATCTTCTCATCAAGAACTATCAAACGGCGCTCGCCGCGGCCAAAACAGCCGCCGTCGCGTTGCACTGAAAGTCAGGCCATGGATTCGCTCTCGTTCCAACTCGCCCATTCGCTGCCCGAAGTCGTCATGGCCATCGGCGCGCTCTTTCTGCTGATGCTCGGCGCATTCGGCGCGGGCAAGCGCGACTGGATCATCACCGAAGTCGCCATCGCCATTCTCGGCCTTGCCATGCTCTCGATGCTGTTTCAGATCGACGGGAAGGCGCTGGTGTGGAACGGCGCATTCGTCGACGACGCCTTCGGCCGCTTCATGAAGATGCTCGCCATCGGCGGGGCGCTCGTGTCGCTGCTCTTGTCGCGCGAATTCATGGCGCGCGAGCATATCGATTTCTTCGAATTCCCCGTGCTGGTCATGCTGGCGACGCTCGGCATGTCCATGCTGATCTCAGCCAATGGCCTCATCGCGCTCTATGTCGGGCTCGAACTCATGAGCCTTGCGCTCTACGTGATCGCCGCCTTCCATCGCGACAACCTGCGCGCCTCCGAAGCTGGCCTGAAATATTTCGCGCTTGGCGCCTTGTCGTCGGGCATGCTGCTTTACGGCTCGTCGTTGCTGTATGGATTTACCGGAACCGTCAACTTTCCCGAACTCGCCGCGGCCCTGCAGGACAAGCCCTCGCTTGGCGTGATCTTCGGTCTAGTCTTCGTGCTGGCGGGCCTTGCGTTCAAGATGTCGCTGGTGCCCTTCCACATGTGGACGCCCGACGTTTACGAAGGCGCGCCGACGCCGGTGACGGCTTTCTTCGCTTCGGCCGCGAAGATGGCGGCGGTTGCGATCACCGTGCGCATCGCCATCACGGCCTTCCCCGGCATCAAGCTGCAATGGCAGCAAATCCTGATCTTCGTTTCCATCCTGTCGATGATCGTCGGCGCCTTCGGCGCTCTCGGCCAGACCAATATCAAACGCCTCATGGCCTATTCATCCATTGGCCATATGGGTTTTGCGATGGTGGGCCTTGCTGCCGGTACGGAAGCCGGCGTTTCCGGCATACTCATCTATCTCGCCATTTATCTCGTGATGACGCTTGGCACGTTTGCGGCGATCCTCTGCATGCGCGTGGGCAATCATTACGTCGAGAATATCGGCGATCTCGCGGGCCTATCGCGCAACAACGGGCTGATGGCTTTCGCCGTCGCGATGATGATGTTCTCGCTCGCCGGCATTCCACCGCTCGCGGGCTTCTTCGCGAAATACTATGTCTTCGCCGCAGCCATTGACGCAGGCCTTTATTGGCTCGCGGTTATCGGCATGCTCGCGAGCACTGTCGCCGCTTTCTATTATCTGCGCGTCGTGAAGATCGTCTATTTCGATCCGCCGGCGCGGTCCTTCGAGCGTGCGGCGATCGAAGTGCGCGGCGTGATGACACTCTCGCTGGTCTTCGTTCTGGCCTTTGTGATCTTTGCCGGCCCGATCGTCGAAAGCGCTTCGGCAGCCGCCAAGTCGCTGGTCTGGTATTGAGCGTGCAACTGGGGCCTTACGCGCAAACGCGCGGCTACAGGCTCGAACATCACGCCAGCCTTGCTTCGACGAACGACGAGTGCATGGCGCGCGCGCGTGCTGGCGATGCCGGAAATCTCTGGATCGTTGCGGATGCGCAGACGAAGGGCAGGGGCCGCATGGCGCGCCCGTGGGCCTCGCCGCCGGGCAACCTCTATGCGAGTCTCTTGCTGATCGATCCGTCGCCGCAATCCCTTGCGCCGCAACTCGGTTTTGTGGCCGGTGTGGCGCTCGCAACGGCCGTGCGCAAATGCCTTCCCGCCAATGTCGATGTGCGGCTCAAATGGCCCAACGATCTGCTCATTGATGGCGCCAAGATTTCCGGGCTTCTCGTCGACGCCACGCAACTGCCGGGCAATGTCTTCGCTTGCGTCATCGGTTTCGGCGTCAATTGCGCATCGCATCCTTCAGATACGCCTTACCCGGCAACTTCGCTGGCGGCGCACGGCGGTCGCGCGGACCCTTCCGCGCTTTTCGCCGCTCTCTCCGATGAAACGCCACGCTGGCTCGATCTTTGGGCGCGCGGGGATAACTTCGATGCGATCCGCAAGGCGTGGCTCGCGCTGGCTTTGCCCCCGGGCAGCCCCTTGCGCGTGAAGTCCGGCGAGACCATAAGCGAGGGCCATTTCGCATCTCTCGATGCCAATGGCCGATTGATGCTCGATTGTGCGGGCATGATAAAAACTTTCGACGCGGGCGACGTCTTTCCGGCGCAGCCATCGACACCGGAAAAGACCAGCGCCGGGAGCGCGATCTGAAATGTCAGACAATGAACTCGTGATGGCGCCGCTCGGCGGCATCGGCGAAATCGGCATGAACGCGACGCTTTACGGCTTCGGTCCGCGCAAGCGCCGCAAGTGGATCATGATCGATTGCGGCGTTGCTTTCGCCGGTCCGGATTTGCCGGGCGTCGATCTCATCTTCCCCGATATCGGCTTCATCGAGCGTATCCGCAACGATCTCCTGGGCCTCATCATCACCCACGCGCATGAAGATCACATCGGCGCGGTGCCCTTTCTCTGGCCGCGTCTGCGTTGTCCCGTCTATGCGACTGCCTTTGCGGCGGGCCTTCTCGATGTGAAGCGCTTGCAGGAAGAAGGCGCGCCGCGCGTGCCGCTCACGGTCGTGAAGCCCGGCAGCAGGCTGGTCCTCGCGCCTTTCGACATCGAATTCGTGCGCGTCGCCCATTCCATTCCCGAAGCGACGGCCCTCGCCATTCGCACCGAAGCGGGCACGGTGCTGCATACGGGCGACTGGAAGATCGACGCCAATCCCGGCGTTGGCTGGCCGACCGACGAAAAGCGCCTGCGCGAAATCGGCGACGAAGGCGTTCTCGCGATCGTCTGCGATTCCACCAACATCCTTAGGGATGGCGACAGTCCCTCCGAAGCCGATGTCTCCGCGACCCTCGACCGCCTGATCGGGGAAGCCACGGGGCGCGTGCTCGTCACCACTTTCGCCTCGAATGTCGCGCGCCTGCGCGCTGTCGCGGAATCTGCGGCAAAAGCTGGTCGCTCCGTCATCCTCGCCGGACGCGCGATGGAGCGTGTGACCGATGTCGCGCGCGAGCTCGGCATGCTCGAAGGCCTGCCGGACTTTCATTCGCCCGATGCTTTCTCCCTATTGCCAAGGGATCGCGTCGTCGTGCTGGCGACCGGCAGCCAGGGCGAAAGCCGCGCGGCGGTGGCGCGTATCGCCGAAGACGAGCATCCGGCTGTGCGCCTCGCGCCGGGCGACCGCGTGATCTTTTCCTCGCGTCCCATTCCCGGCAACGAGCGCGCCATCAACGACATCATCAACGGCCTCGTGAAACAGGGCATCGAAGTCGTCACCGATCGCAACGATCTCGTGCATGTCTCGGGCCATCCGCGCCGCAACGAAGTCGGCCGCATGTACGATTGGGTCAGGCCGAAAATCGCCATTCCCGCCCATGGCGAGGCGCTGCATCTGGCCGAGCATGCCGCCTTCGCGCGCGCCAGGGGCGTTCCGCATGTCCTGAAAATTTCGAACGGCGATCTCGTGCAGCTTGCTCCGGAAGAGCCTTCGATCATCGATCAGATCCAGCATGGCCGGCAATATTCGGACGGCAATCTCGTCATCGCGGCCGACGACACGGCCTTGCGCGAGCGCAGGCGCCTCGCGTGGAACGGCATCGTGACCGTGGCCCTCGCCATCAGCAACAAGGGCGAGATGGCCGGCGATCCCGACGTGATGACGTCAGGCGTGCCGGCCAAGACCGCCGATGGCCGCACCATGGACAGCGTCATCGACAAGGCGATCTTCGACACTTTCGGCTCGCTGCCGCGCAATCGCCGCCGCGACGCCGATACGCTGGTCACAGCGCTCGAACGCGCGATCCGCTCGGCCGTTGGCGGCGTCTGGGGCAAGCGCCCGCATGTTCACGTGCTGGTCATCGAGGTGTAGTTCCAAAGGCCCATTGTCCGGCGGCGCACGCGCGCTATGACTTCGTCAACAACGGAGCATCAGATGATCGGACGCCTCAACCACGTGGCCATCGCCGTGCCGGACCTTGAGAAGGCGAGCGCCGTTTATCGCGATACGCTCGGCGCAAAGGTTTCGGCGCCACAGGCGCTGCCCGAGCACGGCGTGACCGTCGTCTTCATCGAACTGCCGAATACCAAGATCGAATTGCTGCATCCGCTGGGCGGAACCTCTCCCATCGCGAAATTTCTGGAAAAGAACCCGGACGGCGGCATGCACCACATCTGTTACGAGGTGGATGACATCATCGCCGCGCGTGATCGCCTGAAGGCGGCGGGCGCGCGCGTCATCGGCGACGGCCAGCCGAAAATCGGCGCCCACGGCAAGCCGGTGTTGTTTCTGCATCCCAAGGATTTTTGCGGCACGCTCGTTGAGATCGAGCAGGTTTGAAGCGCCGCTCTGGCCAGAACGATAATTGCCGGTTTTCTTGAGCGCCGTCTTGGGCCATTGTGGCCGCGCAATTCAAACCCGACCGGGACCCGGCAGTGCTCGACATCATAGCCCATATCTGCGGATGGCTCGCCGCGGCGGCGAGCCTCTTCGCCTTCTGGTCGAAGACCATGATCCCCCTGCGTGTCGCGACCATCGTCGCGAACGTGCTTTCGATTGCCTGGGGGCTCTATTCGCACAACTGGCCGAACCTCATCGTCAATGTCGTTCTGCTGCCGGTGAACATCATGCGCCTGCGCGAAATGCAGAAGCTCGTGTCGGACGTGCAGCGCGCCAGCCGCGACGCCCTCGATTACGAATGGCTGAAACCTTTTATGCGCATGACCGAATATCCGGCGGGCGCCGTGATATTTTCGAAGGGCGACATGGCCGACGCGGCCTATGTGATCGGGGAGGGGCAGATCAGCCTGCCGGAACTCGGCATCATCCTCGGGCCGGGCACGCTGATCGGCGAGATGGGCCTGTTCACGCAAGGCAACAAGCGCTTCACCACGGCACGCTGCATGAACGACGTGCGCGCATGGCGCATCACCTATGAGGACTTCGAACAGCTCTATTTCCAGAATCCCGAATTCGGCCTCCATGTCGTGCGACTGATGATGCGGCGCATGGAAACCAACATGAGCCGCTTTGCCAGCGCGCGGCGGTCGCCGCCCGCGCCCGGTTCCGCCGCAACATCAGGTGAATGACGATGTCGATCCCGCTTTCGATTGCGCTATTCCTGACGATCTGGTGGACGGTGCTGTTCGCCGTCCTGCCCTTCGGCGTGCGCTCTCAGCACGAGGACGGGCCCGTGGAAGGGGGAACCGATCCCGGGGCGCCGGTCAGGCCGCTGCTGCTGAAGAAGGCGCTGGCGACAACGGCGATTACGGCGGTCATTTTTGCCGGGGTTTATTACTACGTCGAAAAATATACCGGCTGATCCAGCGTGACGCGGACGCGGCTCGTGAGGGAAATTCGCGCAAATACAAGGCGCTGCGCGAAGCATGATCGTCTGACCCGAAGCAAACTTCTATTGACCCGGAGAGCGGCGACCTATAGCAAGGCGCGGCTTGCCGCTCTGTTCGCGCAGTGTGGCGGTATTCCCGACCCATGGGGAACCTCAAGACGACCCCAAGGGGCATGGGAGCGCGTAGCTCAGCCGGTAGAGCATCTGACTTTTAATCAGAGGGTCCCGGGTTCGAATCCCGGCGCGCTCACCA
>CAINED010000015.1 GCA_903847605.1 uncultured Hyphomicrobiales bacterium
CGCGACAGGTAGCCATTGTCGCCAACGGCCTTCGCCGAGATATATTCGGCTATGAACTTGTCGAGGCCGGGGATCGAGCCGATGTGCTGCTTCTTGAAGTAGATGAACAGCGGACGGCTCGCTGCGTATTTGCCGGAAGCGATCGTGTCGAAATCCGGATCCACGCCAGCAATCTTCACGCCGCGCAGTTTGCCGGAATTCTCTTCGAGGAAGGAGAAGCCGAAGATGCCGAAGATGTCCTTGTTGCCTTCCAGCTTCTGGACGATCACGTTGTCGTTCTCGCCGGCTTCGACATAGGGGCCGTCGCGGCGGATCGACTTCCACGCGGCGTCGAATGCCTTGCGGTCCTTCTTGCGCAGCTCGGCGAGCGCCGGGATCTGGGTGGCGCCGACTTCCATGAACAGTTCATGGAAAGAATCGCGCGTGCCGGACGTTGGCGGCGGGCCAAGCACTTCGATCTTGATATTCGGCAGGCTCTTGTCGATGTCCGACCAGGTCTTGTTCGGGTTCGCGACGAGAGCGCCGCTGGCATCCGGAACCTTTTCGGCGAGCGCCAGGAACACCTGCGCGAGCGTGAGGTTCATCGCCACGCCGTTTTTCGATTGGGCGATGGTGAGGCCGTCGAAGCCGACCTTCAGCTCGACGATTTCCTTGACGCCGTTCTTCTGGCACTGGTCGAACTCGCTCTTGGTCATGCGACGCGAGGCATTGGTACCATCGGGAGTGCGCTCGCCGACGCCTTCGCAGAATATCTTCATGCCGCCACCGGTGCCTGTTGATTCAACAACGGGAGTCTTGCCGCCGCCGGACTTGCCGAACTGCTCGGCAACCGCCGTGGTGAAGGGATAGACGGTCGACGAGCCGACGATGCGGATCTGGTCGCGCGCAAAAGCGCTGGTGGAGACGGCGAGGACGGCGCAAGCCCCAGCCGCGATAAGGAATTTCCTGTTAGACATGAGACGCCCTCTGAGTTTGCGCAGCGCTATTTCAACTTGACTGCGCTTGACCGCCATTGAGCCAGCTTCCTGACCCCGGCGCCCCGGCGGACTGCCGGGATACGGAAGTTCCTAGCCTTCCGTGTTGCAGCTAATACGAAATTTGGATGACATATATGTGTCAGTTCAATTGATTGAAATTACGGCCGTTCCGGCTGCAAGACTGGCAATGTGACGCGAAACTCCGCGCCCTCTCCGGCCACGCTGGAAATCGCCAGACGCCCGCGATGCCGCGCCACGATATGTTTGACCAGAGCGAGGCCGAGCCCCGTCCCGCCCTTGGCCCGGCTGGCGGTCGCATCCACCCTGTAAAAGCGCTCTGTGAGGCGCGGCAGATGCTCGGCTGCTATGCCCGGACCGAAGTCGCGCACCGAGAGCATGGCGTCGGCGCCGACTGTCTTCAGCGCAATTTCAACACGCGGCGGCTGCTGTTTCGAATCAGAACCGTATTTGATCGCGTTCTCGATCAGGTTTTCGGCGACCCGGATGAGTTCGTCGCGCGCGCCGCGAACATCGAGTTTCGGCGGCGCATTCACGGCCAGCGACACTCCGGACTCGCGCGCCATCTGCGAGAGCGTATCGACGACGTGATGCACGACGCCCGCCACATCGACGATGTCCTGCGGCGACACGTTCTGCTGCTGCTCGATGCGGCTCAATTGCAGGAGATCGTCGAGCAGGCGGGCCATACGCTGGCCCTGCTCGCGCATGACGGCGAGAAACCGGTCGCGCGCCGCGGCGTCGTTGCGCGCCGGACCTTGCAAGGTTTCGACAAACCCCAGCAGCGAAGCCAGCGGCGTGCGCAATTCGTGGCTGGCGTTGGCGACGAAATCGACGCGCATGCGCTCCAGTCTCAGCGCGTCGGAGACATCGTCGAGGACGATGACCGCATATCTCGCATTGCCCAGCACGAAGGGGCTGACGTGTACGTCGATGACCTGTTCGGACGGGACGCGTTCGTACCAGCTTACTTTTTCCGCTTCGCCGTTTTCGACGACGCGCCCCGCCGCATCGGCGACATCCGGCGCGCGAATGGCCATGCGCAGAAAAGTGCCGGGCCTGGCGAGCGGCGCAAAAGCGGAAACGAGCCTGTTGGCCGCCACGATGCGCAACTCGGAATCGACGGCGATCACCGGGTCCGGCAGAGCGTCGATGAAGGTCGCGACATCCTCGATCATGGGAACTGCAGCCGCCCGCGTTTCGTTTCAGTCCGCATCTAGCGCAACCGTCGCGTTAGGGAAAGCGCTGGCATAGGCCGTGGAGCACGCTAATCTCTACCGGTGCGACCGAGGGCGTCGAAGGGAATAGCAGCATGGCGAAGAAATCGAACAAGGATGACATCGAAAGCGAGGATTTCGACATCCGCACTTGTGAATTGCCCAAGGAAATCGACGAGCGGGCGCTCACTTCCGGCGGCTATCCCTATGAAAAAAAGCTGAAGGACGAGCGTTACGAGGAGGAACTGCATCTTTTGCAGATCGAACTCGTGAAGATGCTGGACTGGCTGAAAAAGTCGGGCGAACGCATCGTCACGGTTTTCGAGGGTCGCGACGCCGCCGGCAAGGGCGGCACGATCAAGCGCCTCACCGAACACCTCAATCCGCGCATCGCCCGCATCGCCGCCCTCTCCAAACCTACGGAGACGGAGCGCGGGCAATGGTATTTCCAGCGCTACATCGCGCATCTGCCGACGCGCGGCGAAATGACGATCTTCGATCGCTCCTGGTACAACCGCGCCAGCGTGGAACCCGTGTTCGGCTTCTGCAAGCCTGAGGAAACGCAGGCCTTTCTGGAGGAAGCGCCGGGATTCGAGGCGATGCTGCGCCGCGACGGCAAATTTCTCGTCAAGTACTTTCTCACCATTGGCCGGGAAATGCAGATCAAGCGTCTGCACGAGCGCTGGCGCGATCCACTGGCGCGCTGGAAGCTGACCGACATCGATTTTGCTGCGATCAAGAAATGGGACGACTATTCGAAAGCCTATCGCGCGATGCTGTCGCAAACGGATACCAGCGCCGCGCCATGGACGATTATCCGCGCCAACGACAAGAAGCGCACGCGCCTCGAGACCATGCGTCATTTTCTTGGGCAAATGCCCTATTCCGGCAAGGACGAGGCGTTGCTGAAGGATGTCGACCCAAGAATTGTATTCGGCGCCTCGGACTATATTGAGAAGGGACACGTGCCCTAAATCTCAATAAGGACCGTCGCCTTCGTTCATCTCGCTGCGCAGGCGTTTCCAGCGGCGAGCGACCTCATGCGCGCCCAGCAGTGCAAAGGCGAGCACGAAGGGAATGAAATAATAGATCAGCCGGAACAGAACGAGCGAGGCGAGCAAGGCTTCGACCGACGGCGCGGGAACGGTTTTGAGCATGGTCACTTCGAAAGCGCCGATGCCGCCGGGCGCATTGCTGGCGATGCCGAGCAGGCAGGCGAAGACGTAAAGACCCGCGAAGGTCAGATAATCGAGGCCGTGCCCGTCCGGCAGCAGAACGTAAAGCGCCGCAGCCGCGAACATGAGGTCGATGGCCCCCAGCAACATCTGGGCAATGGAAATGCGAAAGCCCGGCAATTCGAGGCTGACGCCGCGCACCACGATGCGCCGTGGCGAAACGGAAACCCAGGCAATCCAGGCGAGCACGGCGGCCAGCGCGCCAAGACCCATCAGCCAGTTGATCCAGACCTTGAGCTGGTTGATTTCGGCCACGGGGCCGGGCATCGCCATCAGCACGATGGCGATGACGAGCACCATGCCCATCCAGAAGGTGACGCCCGCAATCAATGTGAGGCTCAGCACCTGTCCGGCGCGAAGGCCAACTTGCGAATAGACCCAATAGCGAACGGTGCCACTGGTGACGAGCGCAAAACCCATCGTGAAGGAGATGGCATAGCTCGTGAATGACGCGAGCGCAGTCGTCGCGTAGGGGACGCGCAGACGCAATTGCTTCAGCGAGCAGGCATCGTAGCCGGTGAGCGCAAGATAAGAGCAGGCGGTAAAGATGGCCGCGAGCAGAAACTGCTCCATCGTTGTTTGATGGATCGCCGAGCGCAGCGCCGAATAATTCATCGTCAGCAAGGTGCGCGTGACGACGAACGCCGATAGGCCGAGAATGAGCAGGCTGAAAACCGTGGCCGCGACATGAAGCCAGCGCCGGCGCTTGCGCGCGCCGTCGGTTTCCAGCGGCTGGCGTTGATCGGGTACCCGGTCCGCGGGTTCAGCCGCAGCCTCGGGATTGCGTTTCAGCATAATTTCAATGGTCCGGACAAAGCGTAGGGCTTATGGCCGATCCCCCGCGCCGTCTCAAGTGCGCAATCCGCGGTGCGCCAGAGGATAAACTGGAGCGCGTTCTCTTTGGAAAAGTCATTCAGCTTTTCCGGAACACGCTCTAGCGAGGCGGCATGCACCAGAGCGCCTCCAGCGACCCGCGATGGTCCGCGGCAAGTTTTCCGGCGCTGCTTTCGCTGGCAGCCTGCGTCGGCGGCAATAATTCGAGACCGGAAGCCGTCGCAAACGAGGCAACCTCGGCGGCCGGAATGAGGGCGCGCGAAGCCGGCGGCGGGGCGCCGGCGATCTTGCGTGCGCCCGCAGGAACAGGACCGACGATGCCGAGCAATTCGCCCTTGCGCGACAGAACCGGCGCGCCCGCAGCCTCCGCAGGCAGATAGGCGATGAGCCGCGCGGGCATTGCAGGATCGACGATATCCGACAGTGCGCCGGTCGCGGCGGCGATGGCGCTCGTATTCGGCCTTTCGCCGGGACCTGCGAAGAGGATGACGGCTGGCGCATTGCTCTCGCCCTTCTGCGCCGCGGCGCGCAGGCGCGTCGCATTGGCGCCCGCCACTTCAAAAAGCGCGAGATTGGACGAGGGATCGTGTTTCACCAGCCGGGCGGCGCGCGAGCCGATGCGCGCATCGTTGCACACCGGCGCAGTCAACGCGGCAACATAGCGGTTGGGCGCGAGCGCGATGGCGGTCGAGGAGATCGCCGGTTGCGGCGGCGCGATCATCGCCGTCTGGCGCTGCGAGCCATCCACCGGCCCGCCTGCCGGCGGCTTGGTATCGCCCGCCTTTGCAAGCGCGGCGCGCTGGCCGAATGGATCGAAGGAATTGGCGATGGCGACGGACAGCATCTCATAACGCGCCTGCTGTGTTTTCGGCCAGCTGACCGTGAAACCGCGCAAGACCGTGTCGTTGCCAGACGTGCCCCGCGCCACGCGGGTGTAAGAGGCGCGCGTCGGCGTTTCCGCCGTGACCACGAAAAAGTCCGGGCGGATGACGCTGTAGGTCACGCGGCGGTTCGGCGCGGTTGCGCGCAGGGAATCATAGAAGGTCTGAAGACTCGTCGCGCTTTCGCGCATGGTGAAGGTTTCGACACTGGCGTTCTTGTCCGCCGTTTCGAAGCGCGCTCCCGAGGGTACGTCGCTCCTGCGGACGAACACTTTCTGCGGAATGCCCAGTGCGAAACCCGCGCGCGGCTCCTGCACGGCCCGGAAATCCACCGCCGTGCGCGCCTTTGCGGCTTCCGCCGCCAGCGCAGCGCGATCCGGCGCGGAAAGTATGCCTTCCGCAGCGCCCGGACGTTTGTTCGTCCATGCCCGCATGGCGTTATAGGTCATGCGGCCGAATTCGCCGTCCACCACGCCCTTGTAGATGCCGGTCCAGACGAGATTGTCCTGAATCGCGCGGCGATCGGCTGCCGAAAGCGCGTCATAGGCCTGCCGCGCGCGCGTCATCGCTTCGTCTTCGCGCGGGGCAGCGGGCGCGGGGGGAACCGGCGCCTGCGCCAAAGCAGCCATCGGGGCGAACGTCAGCGCGATGGCGACCGGCAGAAAAAGATGCGTTCTGAGATTCGGGAAAGCGGAGACGCAGGACGGTACGACAATCACTCTTTTCACGACGTTCTCCACCCGGCCCTGCAAGACGAGGGCTTCGCCCGGGCATTGTCGTCAAAAAATTGCCGCAACAAAAGTGCGATATCGCACAGCTTGAAAAAATCTGGCGGGTTTATCTCGCCGCGCGGGCGTCGACCCGCAGCAGTTCTTGCATACGCGTGACGACGCGCGCGACCATGTGCGGCATTTCGCGTATCGTCAGATGCGTCCTATGCTGCCCGGCTGTCAGGAATACCGTGAGGAGACATTACATGCGCCAGTTCCCCCGACTTCTCTTCACTCTCGGTCTTGTCGGTCTGGCGCATGCAACACTCCCCCTACCATCCCCTATAAGTTACGCCGTCGCGCAACAGGCGCAGGCGCAGAAGAATTATGTCATCGGCGATCTCGACAGTGATGCGCTTCGCCTCGAAGAGACATTGCGCAAGAAGTCGGCGACGGTTCCTTCCTCGCGCAGTGTGGACGATCTTCGCCGCGAGGCTGGCCAGCTTCTGCAGAAGAACGAGGTTTCCGGCGCGGTGGACGCGCTGGCGGCGGCTGTCTCCCGCGCGCCGAACGATTCTTCGCTCTGGCTTTCCTACGCCCGCGCCGCGTTCACGCTGTCGCAACGCGACAGCAACAGGCGCTGGATGCTGCTGGAAGAAAGCAAGGCTGCGGCTTACCGCTCCTATCAGCGCGCGACGACTCCAGCTGCGGAAGCTGGAGCTCTGAACTATCTCGCTTCGATCTACGCTAATCAGGCGTCCACGCGCCTCGCGCTCAATACCTATCGCCATAGCCTTTCGCTCGTCGACAATGCGGAGGTGCGCAAGACCTACGAGACCCTTCGCGAGCGATTCGGTTTCCGCATTCTCGACTACAAGGTGGAAAGCGATCTCGTCACGCCGCGCATCTGCTTCCAGTTTTCGGAATCGCTGAAAGCGCGCACGGAATTCACGCCGTTCATCGCGGTCTCCGGCAATGCGAATGGCGCGATCACCAATGAAGACCGCCAGCTTTGCGTCGAAGGC
>CAINED010000016.1 GCA_903847605.1 uncultured Hyphomicrobiales bacterium
GCCAATGAGTTGCGCGGCGGTCTCGGCAACGACCGTTATTACGTTTATCAGGCATCCGACCAGGTCATCGAATTGGCAGGTCAAGGCACGACCGATCGTATCGATGCCTTCGTCAATGTCTCGCTTGGCGCGACATCCGAGGTCGAGACTATAGCTGCACGCCTGACCACGGATATGGTTCTGGGTGGTTCGGACACCGCCAACAGAATCGACGGCAATACAGGCAACGACACCCTGTCAGGCAATGGCGGCAACGATGCCCTATATGGGCTCGCGGGCAATGACTCGCTCGATGGCGGCGCGGGCAACGATCTGCTCGACGGCGGCGACGGAAACGACGTCCTGAATGGCGGCGCCGACAACGACACTGTCACATACGCCAACGCTTCGGCGGCCGTCTCCGTGTCGCTCATGACTTCGAGCGTGCAAAATACCGGCGGCGCCGGAAACGATACGCTCAGCAATTTCGAGAACCTGATCGGCTCGGCTCATGCCGATACGCTGACCGGCAACGACAACGTCAACACGATCACGGGTAACGGCGGAAACGACACGATCAACGGGCGCGGCGGCGCGGACACGATGATCGGCGGCGTGGGCGACGACAAATATTACGTCGACAACGCCGACGATGTCGTGACCGAGACCGGCAATCAGGGCAGCGACCGTGTCTATACCACTGTCAACTATACGCTTGGCGCGGGTCAGACAATCGAATTCCTTTACGCGAACACCGCGACAGGCCTTGCCTTGAATGGTAACGAACTCGCCAACAACGTTCAGGGCAACGCTGGCGTCGACACGCTATTCGGGCATGACGGCGATGATATTCTCGACGGTCGCGCCGGCGCAGACGACATGACCGGCGGCAATGGCAACGACAAATATTATGTCGACGACGAGAACGATATCATCAACGAAGGCGCGGCCGAGGGGACGCTCGATATCGCCTACACGAGCGTGAACTATACGCTCGGCGCGGAGGTATACGTTGAACGTCTCTACGCCAGCGCCTCGACAGGTCTTACGTTGCAAGGAAACGGCTTCGACAATGCCCTGTTTGGCGCCGCGGGCAATGACACGCTTATTGGTCATGGCGGCGCAGACACTTTGACCGGCAACGGCGGCAACGACCGCCTGATCGGCGGCGCGGGCATCGACAGGCTCTTCGGCAACGCGGGCGCTGATGTGTTCGTGTTGCAGAATCTCGCTGCAGATCGCGATACAATCCGCGACTGGGCCGCGGAGGATCAGATCGAAATATCTGCTTCGCTCTTCGGCGGCGGCCTCGCCGCAGGTCCGCTTAACGCCAGCCAGTTCACGTCGAACGGGACGGGCGTTGCGACAACGACCGACCAGCGATTCATCTATAACTCGTCGAATGGCGCGCTCTATTTCGATGCCGACGGCAGTAATGCCGGCGCGCGCGTGCAGATCGCAAGTCTGACGGGAATGCCAGGCCTGTCCGCTGCGGATTTCACAATCGTCGCGTGATATCGTCCATTAAATCACGCAAATGCAGTTGCACGGACTCTGGGCCGCAGCCTTATATATCGCTACCCGAGCTTGAAGGCGTCAGGCTTCGCGTAGGCCGCACAGGCTGAGCCCTGCGGGCGTAGCCGGTGATGACTTGACGTACTGCGCGACCAGATCCGGGGCCAATTCAGGCCCCTTGATTACTGCTGCGCTTTATGCAGCATGCTCCGGAAAGCTATACACGAAGATAAAAGCAACAAAGATCGGGAGGAAGCCATGAAATTCCCATTGGCAAGATCGGGCGTGTTTGTGTTCGCCCTGATATCAGCTACCACTGCCCATGCGGATAACATCGCGGATTTTTACAAGGGCAAGACGATCACGGTACATGTAGGCTTTGCGCCCGGCGGCGGCTTCGATCTCCTGACACGGGTCGTGGCGCGGCATATGCCCAAGCACATTCCCGGCAATCCAACCATGGTCGTCTCGAACATGCCTGGCGCTGGCTCTATGGTTGCCGCGTCATATATTTATAACGTCGCGCCGAAAGACGGAACGGTTCTGGGCGTGACGGCCTCCACGATCATGCTGGAGCCGCTCTACGGCAATGACAAGGCAAAATACGAGGCGGAGAAGTTCGAGTGGATCGGTTCGATGCACTCCGAAACGCATGCGTGCGCCGTCTGGCGTGGCGGTGGAGCCGATATCCGGACTCTCGAAGATCTCCTCAAATCGAAGAAGACCATCGTTTTCGGCTCTCCGGGTCCCGAAACGGAAAATACGCGCCTGCCGATGTTTCTGAAGCACTTTCTGAACGCCCCCGTTAAGGTGGTGCATGGCTACCCCGGGACGAGACCTATCGTTCTTGCGGCACAAAAGGGCGAACTCGACGCAACCTGCGGCATGACGGAATCTTCGATCACCAGCACCTTCCGCAACGAGTTTGCATCGGGCGACCTCAAAGTGATCTTTCACGTCAATCTCGATGAAGACACGGTTCCTCTGTTCGGCGGTGCAGCGGGCGTGCGGCCGATGCTTAAAACGGATGAGCAGAAAGCGCTGGGTGAAATTCTCTTCCGCACAGCGGCGATTACGCGACCGATAATGGCCCCGCCGGGCACGCCGAAAGAGAGGGTATCCGCCTTGCAACGTGCCATGATGGAGACGATGAAGGACCCGGACATGGTCGCGGAAGGCAAGAAGATGCAAATCGATTTCATACCGATGAGCGGTGAGCGCGTCGGTGCGATCATGGCCAGCTTTTCGAAAACGCCGAAGGAGCTTTTCGCAAAGGCCGCCGCATTGACGAAACACGAATGAGGCCATTGTCATGAGCATGCTGGGAGAAGTCGCGCTGGTCACGGGCGCGAGCAGAGGGCTGGGAGAGGCAACGGCACGCGCCCTGGCCGCGGCAGGAGCTGCAGTGATGCTCACCGCCCGGTCGGAACAGCGAGTGGCCGCCATCGCGCAGGAGATCCGGAGCGCCGGGGGTCGCGCCGACTCCATCGCCTGCGACGTTTCCGACTATGCCAGCATGGTGCGGGCAGCGGAAAGGGCTGCCGAAGTATTCGGGCCGGTCACGATCCTCATCGCCAATGCGGGCGTGATAGAGCCGATTGCACACGTCGCGACATCAGATCCGGCTGAATGGGCGCGCGCCATCGCGATCAACCTTGTGGGCGGCTATAACTCCGTTCGCTGCGTGCTTCCGGGCATGCTGGATCGCGGACGCGGCGCCATCGTCAACGTCTCGTCAGGCGCGGCAAACCATGCGCTCGAAGGCTGGAGCGCCTATTGCGCGGGCAAGGCCGGGTTCACGTCCTTCTCCAATGTGCTGGCGCATGAGACCGGCGGGCGAGGCCTGCGCATCTTTGCGTTCTCGCCAGGCACCATCGACACGGACATGCAGGGGACCATCCGCGCTTCCGGCATGAATCCGGTCAGCAAGATTCCCCGCGAGTCGCTACGGCCCGTCTCGCACGCAGTCGACGCCATTCTCTATCTGTGCTCCCCCGCCGCCGACGATCTGGCAGGCGGGGTTATCTCCATGAACGACGAGAATTTCCGAAAGAGGATCGGGGTGAATTGAATTCCTCGATTTGCCGGGCAACAAGCTTAGAGAGACCTGCCACGGAAAACACCATGTATTCAGCCATTCGCACCTCTGTGACGTTAGCTCTGCTTCTGAGTGTTGGTCAGCCTGCAAACGCGGACAACAGCGCTGCTGACTTCTATTCCGGCAAGAAGATCGATTTCTATATTTCGTCGACGGCTGGAGGCGCCTACGATCTAACCGGCCGGCACATCATTCGATACCTGGGTCGAAATATTCCCGGAAACCCGTCGGTGACGCCACGCAATATGCCTGGCGGCGGCGGCTTGTTGATGGCCAATCATCTCACCAACGTCGTGCCCACAGACGGGCTTTCTGTCGGGATCCTGTTATCGAGCGCCGTTTTCGAGCCTCTGCATGGCAACGCACAAGCCAAGTTCGACATCAGAACGATCGAATGGCTCGGCAGTCCGACCAAAGACGTCGCAGCACTGACGATCTGGCACACCGTACCCGTCGACACACTCGAACAGGCACGGCAGTCGGGACTGACGCTTGCCGTCTCTGGCGGCTTGAATTCGACTCCGGCCTTTTATGGCCGCATGCTGGCTTATGTTTTTGATTTGCCGATCAAGCTGGTAGGGGGATACTCGGGCCAGAACGAGGCGTTTCTGGCTATGGAACGCGGTGAAGTCCAGGGCTTTCCTTCGGTGGCGCTCTCTTCGATCAAATCGTCTCGTCCAACTTGGCTTATGGAAAAAAGGGTCAAGCAACTCGTCTATTTTGGCGGCGCCGAACATCCCGAACTCAAACATGTCCCTTTTGCTGCGCATCTGCTGAAGAATAGTCCGGATCGGGCTAAACTCATGGAACTGGCGATTGCACCGCTCGCCGTCGGGCGGCCGGTTTTTGCGCCTCCAGGCATTCCGCGCGAACGCGCCATGGCATTGCGTGTAGGTCTGTGGAAGACCTTCCGCGATCCCGGTTATGTTGAGGAGTGCCAGAGGCAAAACCTTGAATGCGAATCGCCGACGTCCGGCGCCGACTTGCGCCAGATTATTCTCGATGCCTATGCCGCGCCGCGCGAACTCGTGGACATCCTGAGAAAAATCAATACGGCGAACTAGGGACTAAACTCGATTGCAGTTCTACTCGAGTCTGAAGTTTTATTGCGACGTTATATTGTTGGCGCGCACGAGCGGCGCCCAGCGGTCATATTCTTCAGCCAGAATCTTGCTGAACTCGGCGGCCGTCGAACCGACGACATCGAGCCCAAGCTGATCCAGCTTTGCACTGATTTCCGGATTCTTCAGCGCGTCGATAGCGTCAAGACGAATCTTGTCGATGATGGCTTGAGGCGTCTTCGCGGGCGCCATCAATCCATTGATCGTGTAGACCTTCACCTTGCTGTAGCCGAGTTCCGCAAACGTCGGCGTGTCCGGAAATCTCGGCGACCGTGTATCGGATGCGATCGCGATGGCGCGAACGCCGGGCGTGTTTTTGACAATTCCGATCGCCGGCGGCACAAGCGCCAGCGCCATTTCGACTTCGCCAGCCGCGAACGCCTTGCTCATGGGATCGCTGCCTCGATAGGGAACGTGGATAAGATCCAGGCCCGCAGCTTCCGCGAAGAGCGCTATGCCAAGATGGCCGGTCAGTCCGACCCCGCCGGATGAGTATCGCAGCTTGCCGGGGTTGGCTTTCGCGTAAGCGACCAACTCCCGGAGATCTCTCGCAGGCGCCCCGCCATTGACCATCAGGATGTTGGGGATCGAAGTCAGCAAGGTCACGGGTGCAAAGGCATCGCGCGCATAAGGGACATTCGACTGCAGCAGGTGGGCCATGACATTGGTAGCGAATGTCCCCATCAGGATCGTATGCCCGTCCGGCGCCGCGCGCGCGGCCAGTTCCGTTCCGATCATGCCGCTGGCGCCGGTGCGGTTCTCGACGATGACCGTTTGCGACCACAGCTTCGTCAGATGTCCGGCGACAAGGCGCGCGGCGATATCGGTTGCACCGGCGGGCGGGAAGGGCACGATCAGCCGGACTGTGCGAGTGGGAAATTCCTGCGCCTGCGCGGAAGCCGCCAACGCCCAGGTGATAAATGCGAAGGCCAGCGCACGGGAAAAAGTCTTCATCTGATTTCGAGCCTTTCGTCAGACATGAGCAGTTGCGATGAAGCTGGCGTTCCTTCAGCCGGAAGCCAGTGCAAGCGAAGCATCCTGCCTGACCTTATGGGCTTGCAGAGCGGGAAGCACGTCTTTGGCGAATCGGCTGATCTGCGTCATGTACATGTCGTGGGGCATCACGCCGCGATTGAGGCTGACGAGCATAGTTTCCGCACCGAGGCGATCTGCCTGGTTGATGAGACGCGCGGTGACTTCGTCCGCGCTGCCCCAAGGCATATCCTGGGCCAATTGCGTCATGCGTTCCTCTGTCATTTCGCGGAAATCCGAACGCGATCGCGCCGCCGCTTGCTGGTTGCTGGGCCGGACGTAATCTCTTGCGGAGGGGCTGACGTAGCCGCTGTCCTTCTGCTTCGATGTCTCGGTGAAACTGCCGTGCGAGAACAGCGTGCGATTGAAATAGAGGTAATGCGGTCCCGTCTCCGTAATAGCTTCGGCCTTGTCCTTGGCTACATAGGCGTTGGCGGCTGCAACGAGCAGATCTCCCGAGTAACTGTGACCGTTCTCCCGCAGGCATTTTCTGAAATGGCGGACGATGTCCTCCTGCAGACTCATGGGCGTACCGCCTGCGCCGGGCGTAATAGGCACTCTGTGGCGCGCCGCGAACTCGATGGATTCCTGGCTGCCGGAAAGCGGTATCCATACAGGTACGTGCGGGCGCTGATAGGGACGCGGCCAAATCGAAACGTCGCGATACTGCCAGAAGCGCCCTTCATAGGAGAACACGTCTTCCTGCCAGGCGCGCAGCATGATTTCGAAAGCTTCGTCAAAACGCGCTCGTGAATCTCGCAGCGGCACATTGTGGACCTGATACTCACGCGGGATACCGCGCACAAAACCTGAAATGATCCGTCCTTCCGACATGCAATCAAGCATGGCAAGTTCTTCGGCGAGGCGCAGCGGCTGATGCAGTGGCAGGATGTTGCCATAAATGAGCAGCTTGAGCCGCTTCGTGCGCTGGATGGCGGCTGCAGCCATGAGATTGGGCGAATTCATCAGCCCATAGGGCGAGCAATGATGTTCGTTGAAGGCGACGCCATCGAAGCCGAGACGATCCAGTTCCTCCCAGGCTTCGAGATGCTCGGAATAAGTGCGCGCCGCCACTTTGGCGTCGAAGTGACGCCCTGCCAGCGGGTAGGGTAGTTCGCTGCCGTCCTTCAAATAGTCGAGTTCCGCGCCATAAGGCAGAAGATCGAATACGAAAACCTTCATCGTCACGCTCCCTGGTGAGCGAAGTATTTGACTTTGGCGCCGTCACGTCAACCGCTGGAATGTGACAAAGATCCCCGTCGTGCCGCAATCCGCTTGAGATTCGTGCATTTCCTGAATATCTTGAAAAGAACGAAAAGAGTTCGTGCCAAAGACTCTTATTCAACATTTCAGGCGGTTCAGAAAATCAAAGTTGGGAGGATCTTTCATGCGGGCATCTCGATATGCTTTTCGATCACGCATGATAATCGCCGTGGCTGCATTGGCCGTTCAGGCTCTCGCGGGCGCGGCGACCGCGCAAAGTTTCGATCCGGCCCTCGTCGCACGCGCAAGGGCAGAAAAGCGTCTCGTGTTCTACACGGGCTTCTCCGGGAACCAACTCTATAACGCCATCAAGAAAGGTTACGAGGACGCCTTCGGCATACAGGTCGACATGCTGGTCGCCCGCTCGAGCGAAGTTCACGAGCGCCTGCGCACCGAGGTTGCGGCAGGGCGGACAGTTGCCGACGTGCTGATCCACGGGGAATCCACCTCGCGCCGCCTCGCCGCGGGCGGGTTGTTGCAAAAATTCGATGGCGTCAAAGCGGCGCAGGCTCTGGCTGTCGCGCCGAGCGCGCCTGGCTATTCGCTCCCAGCCTATATGAGCGGCTATAGCCTCATGGTGAATACATCGCTCGTGAAACCGCAGGACGAACCGAAAAGCTGGCGCGACCTTCTTGACCCCAAATGGACCGGCAGATTGCTCGGCGATGATCCACGCGCAAGCGGGGCAGGCCATGTGCTCTTCTCCGTGATGGTCGAAAAATTCGGCGTGGAGTTTCCCCGAGCTTTGTCGGCACAGAAGGTCGTGTTCGGCCGCGATCTCGGCATCGACCAAATGCGGGTCGCGCGCGGCGAATATGCGCTGCGTTTTCCGCAATCCCTCTCCAACATGCGCGACCTCAGGGGATTGCCAGTGAAGTTCATCATTCCCGCCGAAGGGTTGGTCTATGTTCGCGCAGACATCGGCATAGCCAGCGGCGCGCCGCATCCCGACGCTGCAAGGCTTTTCATCGAATACATATTGTCTCCAAGGACGCAGGGCCTGCTGGCGAGCTTCGGTCTCATACCCGTCATCAAGGATGCCCCGGATGCGCCCGATCCCGAGACCCGCGAACTCGTCAATCGCGCCAAGGCAAGTCTGATGGGCACATCCTCTGCGGAGACTCAGGACGCCATGCTGGCGCTGGCGCGCGAAGTCTATAAGTAGGCATCGCCCACCAAAGTCAGGAGCTTCTGGTTATGTGTCACTGAATGCGGCCGTCACCCCGGCATCGCGCGCGACTGGGGCTAGACGCTGCTCGAAGAAACGCCGATCAACTCCTGTCTGTGCACTTACGGCTCGCCACCATCACGCTGCCTTGCGGATGCTTTCAGAGGAATTTTCGACTTGAAGCACCTCATGAAGTAAACGTAATATAAATTGTGAGTATCGCAATTCTCGGCTGGTGGCATTCTTGGAACAAGATAATCACGCTTCCGCGAGGGTAGCATTCAGTCGATGCGTCAATGAGACTGGCAGGCGACAACTGAAGCGGCGGACGCCGATACCCGGGGTTCAATACCTTCTCAACGCAGGGAAGAACCGGACGAAAAATGGCCGTAGAGAGCCCGGAGCAGCAGGGGATACACATGCGCCTTCGTAATCCGGAGCATCAGACGCGCGCGTCATTTAGTATTGGAGCATTCTTGCTCGCCTTATTCGTCGCATCTGCACCCTGTTATGCGCAAGGCAAGGCTTTCTATTCGGGCAAGACAGTCGACATCGTCATTCCCGGCCCGGCCGGAGGCGGACCAGATCAGGCCGCGCGAACCTTTGCCGACTTTATGACGCGTCACACGGCGGGCAATCCGATTTTTGTCATCAAGGCAATGCCGGGCGGCGGCGGTGTGCGAGCCCTGAACTTTCTCAGCGAGATCGCTAAGCCCGATGGCCTCACATTGTTGTGGGGTCCAATTCAGTTTTCCGGCTATCTCACCGGCGGTCCGGGCAAACGCTACGATCCCGGAGCCTACGAACCCATCGGAACAGGGTATCTCTTCTATGCCGTGATGGCCAACACACGGCTGGCAGGCGGGTTGAAGACGCCAGCTGATTTCATGAAGGCGCAACATGTCAATCTCGGAGGCCTCGGGCAGGGGCGCGCCATCGACTTCTTCTCCCGCGTGTCGCTCGATCTGATTGGCATCCGCTACAAATATGTGCTCGGCTATCAGGGCCAGCCCCAGATCGCTCTTGCGCTGCAAAACGGCGAGATCGACGTCAGTACGACCGGCTACACCGGCTATACGACTCTCTACAAACGCCAGACGGTGGACACCGGAGTTGTCGTGCCGATGTTCTATCATTCCCCCATCGACCCGATGACCGGCGAACCCATGCGCGCGGCCGCGGATGCTTTCCCGCCGCAAACCAAGCATTTCATCGATTTCGCTCGTGAGTCCGGCCGGGAGTTATCCGGGCCGCTTTGGGAGGCCTACAAGTGGATCGCCACTTACGAGACTTGGCCATCCTGGTTCGTTGCCCCCAGGGGCACAGCGCCGGAAGCACTCAGCGCCCTGCGGGAAGCCTATGGGCGTGTCATCGCGGATCCCGACATGGCGCAAGCCTGGCGAACAAGATTCAATGAAGAACCTGCCTTCGTGACTCATGTAAAAGCTTCGGAACTTCAAAAGAACTTTCGCACTCTCTCGCCGGCGGCACTGGAAATTCTGAGGGGCCTGTAACGCACTCGCTTCCTTCAGATCAGGATCCTCTTACATTTGTCTCAAATATCGCAACGGAAATATCCATGCCCGCATTCACGCAAGCGCCTGTACTCGCGCAAAATCCAAATCCGAGGTCTCCACTCGCCGCTGTGCTGACATTTGCAACATCGCAGCCAGTCTCGGGCTATGTGGCAATCGACGATGGCAAGCGGGTCCGAAAGATCGCAGTGCCGCAAAGCGTCACTCTGGAACGTAGTATAGCAGTCGCGGGAATGCGGCCGGGCAAGCCCAATCGTATTACATTGCACGTCAAGGATGCGGCTTCCGGCTTATATCCGGGGGCCGAATTCATATACACGCCTCCCTCCGCGCCCGTACCCGGTATCGACTTTCCACCTGTCAACGTGAAGGCGAGCGCGCCGACAAATATGGAGCCGGGCTTTATTCTGCTCTCCGTGCGGCGTCGTCCCGCCAATCGCGCGATCTGGTGGACCGAGAAGCAAAACACGTTTGCCACACGCTGGTCCATGCTTCTCGCCATTGACGAGGATGGAGAAGTCGTCTGGTACTACAAGCACGACAGCCGCATCGCCGGCGTGGACCGGCTTGCGAACGGCAATCTCTTTTTCAATCAGGTCAATTTCCAGTCGACCGAAATAGACATGCTCGGAAATGTCGCGGGCTCCTGGTATGCGGCGAAGCGCCCTTTCGGGCCAGCGCCCGGCGCCATCCCCATAGATGCACAATCCATGCATCATCAGCCGCACATGATGCCCAACGGCAACTATCTTGCAATGACCGCCAATGCGCGTGTCTTTGATAACTATTTCACATCGGAAACAGACCCGGACGCGCCGAGCCAGACGATACCTGTGGTCGGCGACCGCATCGTGGAGTTCGACAAGGCAGGCACTATTGTCTGGTCATGGAATACATTCGATCATCTCGATCCCTATCGCATCGGTTACAATCTGCTTGATCCCTACTGGGATACGCGCGGTTTTCGCAATCACGCCGATTGGACCCACGGCAATGGCGTTTGTTACGATCATCGGGACGATTCCGTCATCATGTCGCTGCGCGGCCAGGATGCGATCATCAAGGTGGACAAGACTTCCGGCGAAATCAAATGGATTTTGGGGCCCCATTCCGGCTGGGATGCTCAGAAGCAGAGAAAACTGCTCAAGCCCGTCGGCGACGATTTCCGCTGGCCCTGGCACGGCCATAATCCGCGCGTGACGCCGCAAGGCACGATCGTCATGTACGATAATTCGATCTTTCGCGCGCGTCCTTTCGAGCCTCCGCTTTCGCCATCGCAGTGTTTTTCACGAGGAGTCGAATTCGAAGTCGATGAAGACCGTATGGAGGTGAGACAGGTCTGGTCGTCGGACAGCCCGCGCGACGACAAGCTGCTGTCATGGGCGATGGGCGATGCGCACAGACTGCCTCATACCGGCAATATGCTGGTGATCGACAGCTTCTGTTTTCCCCGGCAGGACCCGATCGACAAGCTCGGCCTCATCCGGCATTCGGACCTCGGATGGGACGAATGGGAACGTAACAGCTGGCATCCCAGTGATTTCGCTTACTGGGCGCGCATTCGCGAACTGCAGAGAGACGATGCACGCAGCGTCGCTTTCGAAGCGTATGTCGAGGACGCGCACGACATCATGGGCTGGGAAGTCTTCGGCGGCCTCAAGGCGCCGACGCTCGGACCGGCATATACGGACTAGCCGATGACACGCCCCAATTTCCTCTTCATCATTACCGATCAGCACCGGGCGGATTATCTGGGTTGCGCAGGTCATCCCGTGCTTAAAACGCCGCATATCGACCAACTCGCAGCGACCGGCACGCGGTTCGAACAGTTTCACATTGCAACGCCTGTCTGCATGCCAAACCGCGCATCCTTGCTGACGGGCCGCTATCCTTCGGTGCATGGATTGCGGCAGAACGGCGAGCATCTCACCTACCGCGCAAACACCTTTGTCGATGTTCTCGCAGCCAACGGATACAGCACGGCATCCATCGGCAAGAGCCATGTTCAGCCGATGACGCAACATCCGGCTGAACAGCGTGTCGATCCGGCAGCGCTCGGTCTCATCAGGGATGCCTGGAAAGACGACGCCGGCGATTACGGCCACGAGACCCCGGAGCGCCACGAAGGTCCGCATAAGTACGAAATGCCGCTTCCCTACTACGGTTATCGTCAGATCGAGCTTGTCGGCAATCACGGCGATCTCGCTGACGCACATTACCTGCATTGGCTTCGCGCGCATTCCCCAAAGGCGGACGAATGGCGCGATCGCAAGAACCAGCTTCCGCATGACTACAAATGCCCGCAGGCTTTCCGTACGCCGATACCCGAGGAACTTTATTCCACTGCCTTCATTCGCGACAAGGCGATCGCCTATCTTGAGGAAATGAAGGGTTCGAGCCAGCCCTTCTTTGCCTTCGTCTCCTTTCCAGATCCCCACCATCCCTTTACGCCGCCCGGCCGATATTGGGACATGTACAAGCCGCAAGATTTTGAAGTGCGGCTGCCATGGGAGAGCCACAGGAATCCGACGCCGCCCATGCGCTTTCTGCGCGAGCAACAACAATCGGGACAGCGCAATGCGCTGGGGCAGGAAGCCTTCGTCGCAGAGCCTGATGAAATTTGCGAAGCCATGGCCCTGACATGCGGCATGATCGCGATGATCGACGATGCCGTTGGCGCTTTGGTATCGCACCTGAAAGCGTCAGGCCTTTACGAGAATACCGTCATTATCTTCAATTCCGATCACGGAGATTATCTCGGTGACTTCGGCCTGCTGCTCAAGGGGGCCATGCCGCTGCGCTCGATCAACAGGGTGCCATTTATCTGGTCGGATCCTTCACGTCGAACGCCCGTCGTCTCTCAGGCCCTCGCCTCGACAGTCGATCTTGCCCCGACAATTCTGGCGCGCGCTGACGCGAAGCCCTATCACGGCATCCAGGGGAAGAGCCTGCTCGCAAACATGCAGGGCTCCCCCGTATTGCGGGATCAACTTCTCATCGAACACCAGGATGCCTTCAAGCGCTATGGCATGGCTCGCTATCCCATGATCAGGACACTGGTGACGCCAGAATGGCGCTACTCGGTCTGGCGTAGCGAGAATTGGGGCGAGCTTTACGATGTGCGCAACGATCCCGACGAAGCCCGCAATCTCTGGGACGAGCCTGAATTCAATCACGTCAGACTTGAGTTGGGAGAACGGCTCGCGCAGGAAATGCTGGAGCAGGTCGACCAAAGCCCGCATGCCCGCCGCCGTGCGTGAACGACAAGTGCTTCAGGCTGCTTCAAGAATCTTGCGTGCGTCTTTCCAGCTTTCCGCCCCAAAAGTCTTGAGATCGTTCGTGAGGTCCGGCGGGCACCAGTCGAGGAAGGTGGTCCTGAAAGTTGGTCTCGCCTTGATGCGCTCGAACCAGTCGGTCACACGAGGACGCTTCTTCGTCCACATATCGGACATGCTCATCATATCGAGGCGATTGACGTAGGGAGCAAGGCCAATGTCCGCCAAGGAAAAGGTTTCCCCCGCCACCCATTTGCGATCGGCGAGCGCATCTTCCATCTTTTGCAGATAGCGATCATAGAGGAGCAGCGATTTGTCGACACCAGGCGCCTGCAAGCCCTGCATGACCAGCACTTTCTTTCGCTCGTGCCAGGCCGGAGTCACTGAGATCGAGGGTGTGCTCGCAAGAAACTCCTCAAGCTTCTCCTTGCCGAGCCGCGCGATCGTATGACGATGCGAACAGGCGAAAGTGATTTCGCCACAGACGGGATGCAGGTGCTCGTCGACAGCCTTGGTCCACAAACGCATCTGCGCACGGCCATAAGCGTCGGCGGGTTGGAGCGCAGGATCGGGGAACACCTCGTCGATATATTCGCAACAGACAGTGGATTCGACGATAACCTTGCTATCATGCACCAGGGTCGGCACAACCGCTTTTTCGTTCAGTTTGCGGTACTCCGGCGTGAATTGCTCGCCCTTGAGAATGTCGATGTAGTGGCCCTTCCAGTCGAGGCCCTTCTCGTTGAGAGTGTAACGGACCTTGGCGGCGCAGACAGATGATCCGTGATGATAGAGTTCGAGCATGCCATCCTCCCCGATACATGAGGCTTGCGAAATTCATAATACATATTGCGATTATTTCGAGAGGCGCTTCAAGTGGAAAATTCTTCGGATTTTCGCACAGCCGACGCGATCGTCGCAGGCGGTGGTTCGGCAGGGTGCGCTTGCGGATCGTGACGCTTCCATTATGCCGGATATTCCGCGCACTAATCCCAACCTTACCACGATCATGATTGGCGAAAAGACACACACGGGACTGAGAAAAGAATTGGTAGCAGCCCTTGAGTTATCTTCCAGCGTCGCTGTGATAGCTCCACGCAAGTAATTGTTGGAATATCTTGCTCCACGCGCCTGGCGCCTCACGATATCGTACAGCTTATGTCAAGAAGGAGGAAGACATGTTGAAAGCGATCTCTGCAGGCCTACTCGACTTTGCAGTGTCCAGAGTCGTATTCGCGTTACGGATACTTCTCGAAGCCATGATCGACTACAAGTCCTGCATGATCAGGATGAATACCATTCAGGGAGAATGGAGCGGTTTTGTAACTCAATACGATCTCGATAACCGGGAGTTCGGATTTGCGGTTCATGTCAATTTGAACACGAACTGGCGTTCGGTCTGCGGCCAACTGACGTACGATGATCCGGAAAGTCGATTTGAGATGGCGCTCGAAGGTCGCTTCGCCCATCAGGATAATCTGGAGAGTCGATACCGTAACAAGCGAAGCGGAACGAAACATTTTGGGCAGTGTGTTCTCTGCGTTTCTCCGGATGGCAATGCGATGCGCGGAAAGTTTGTAGGACATGGTATTGCGCAGGATCGCATCGTTACAGGCGATATCGCCCTCGTTCGCCGCCGCTGAAAGGCACAAATCGTCAGGCCGTCACGCGACCGTGGCGCGTATAAATACAGGCTCAACAGCGACTGGACGACAGCCGCGCGTTACGTGGCGATCGTGAAATCTCCCGCTGTGAGCGCTGGCATTCCCGTAAGCGTTGCGATCTGGACGCGCGCCGTAGCGCCATCGCCGTCTATGTCGAAATAGAGCGCGCCGTTCGAGGTGTTGTAGATAAAGCGGTCGTCGCTATCGCCCGCAAGGCCGGTTCCGTTCGACACGAACCGGTTCGCGGCTAGCGATCCCGCAACGAGACCGCCGCCGAACAGCGAGGCGGAGACCTCGATCTGATCCTCGGTTGCAAAGTCGCGGATCGTGTCGCGATCGGCCGCGAAGTTCTGCAGGACAAAGACATCCGCGCCCGCATTGCCGAACAGCGTGTCGATGCCCGTGCCGCCGACAAGCCTGTCATTGCCGGCATTGCCAGTCAGCGTGTCCGCGCCCGCGCCGCCGATCAAGGTGTCGTTGCCGCTGTTTCCAAACAGCGCGTTGATCAACTCGTTGCCGGTTAGGGTAAGGCCGGTCGCGCCCGCATTGGCGTAGAGGCGTTCCAGATATTCACCAGCGCCCAGCGTGTAGTTGACGCTTGCGAAGACGATGTCGAGCGTGCCTTCGAGCGAAGCCTCGTGCAGCACATCGCCGGCGTTGTCGACATAATAGCGGTCGTTGCCGGTTCCACCGTTCATGACATCGGCGTTGCCGCGCCCGTCTATGATGTCGTTGCCGTCGCCGCCAAACAGAATGTCGACGCCAGCGTTGCCCTGCACGGTGTTGGCGAGTTCGTTGCCGGTCAGTGTGAGACCGGTGGCGCCCGCATTGGCCGCCAGCAGTTCGATCGACTGGCCGGCAGCCAGCGTATAGTCGACTGTCGCGAACACGCCGTCCGCCGTGCCCTGTCCGGCGATCTCGATTACGACGTCCAGCGCATTGTCGACGAAGAGGCGGTCGTTGCCAGCGCCGCCAGCCAGCGTGTCGATGCCGGCGCGGCCGTTGATTGTGTCATCTCCAGCGCCGCCGTTGATCGTGTTGTCGCCATTGCTGCCGGTCAGCGTGTCGTTGAAGGCCGAACCTGTGAGATTTTCAATCAGGCCGAGGGTATCCGTACCCGCGCCAAGCGTGTTCTGCGCTGTCGCCAGCAGCAGGCTGACTGTTACTGCGGACGTCGCCGCTGCGTAGCTTGCTGTGTCGATATCCGCGCCGCCATTCAACGCGTCGTTCCCGACGCCGCCTTCCAGAACATCGTTGCCATTGCCGCCGTTCAGCGTGTCATTGCCATCGAGACCGTTGAGCGTATCGTTGCCGCCATTGCCATTCAGCGTGTCGGCGCCGGTGTTGCCGTTCATCGTGTTGGCGGTGTCGGAGCCGCCGAGCGTCATGCCCGTAGTCAGACTCGCGAACATCGTCTCGATCTCGGACGTCGCGAGCAATGTGATATTGGCTCTGGCGTCGACGCGATCCGCTGTGCCCTCTCCGGCCAGCTCAATCGCAACGTCGGACAGTTGATAGATGATGTAACGATCGTTGCCGAGCCCGCCGCGCAACTCGTTAGCGCCTGTCTCGTCGCTGGTGAAGGTGTCATTGAAATCCGAGCCGATAAGATTTTCGATGCCGACGAGCCGGTCCGAGCCTGCGCCCTGCGTATCCTGGAATGTCGTGGTGTTGCGCAAGGTGACGACGACGCCTGCGCTCGCGCCCGCGTAGCTCGCCGTGTCGGTGTCCGCGCCGCCGTCCAGAAGATCGTTGCCAAGACCGCCGATCAGGGTGTCGTTGCCGGCGAGCCCGGTAAACGTGTCGTTGCCCGTGCCGCCGGTCATGCGATTGTCGCCGGTCGTGCCGGTGACATTGTTCATGCCGTTCCCCATGACGACGTTTTCAAATTCAGTGAAGGATTCACCTGATATATTCGTCAGGCCGGTCGTCATGTCAAAGGTGTAGTTACTGCTGATGTTGCTGTGGTTGATGGTGTCGACGCCGGTTCCTCCCACCATGACTTCGTCGCCGGAAGTGGAAAAAATCGTGTCGTTATCCGCGCCGCCGTCGTAATAGCTGCCGCTGGTAAAAGAAGTCGCGATGATCGTGTCGTCGCCCGCTTCGCCATAGATCATGTTGACCGAAAAGAGGCCTACTCCGCCATAAAGCGTATCGTTGCCATTGCCGCCATAGAGCGTGTCGTTGCCGAGCCCGCCATCGAGCGTATCGTTGCCCGCTCCGCCGTAGATGATGTCGTTACCGTCGCGCGCATCGAGTGTATCGTCGCCCGTGCCCCCGGTCATGACATTGTCGCCATCCGTGCCGATGACGTTGTTTGTCCCGTTGCCCATGATGACGTTTTCGAATTCCGTATAGGACTCGCCACCAAAGTTGGTGAGTCCTGTCATCATGTTGAACGTGTACGCGAGGTTAAGGGCGCGATGATCGATTGTATCGACGCCGGTTCCTCCGATCATGGTCGAGAGAAATTCGCTGGACATCATCGTGTCGTTGTCGGCTCCACCGTCATAGACGCCGAAATCTGTATTCGAGGCAGTAATGGTGTCCTCGCCTGCGCCGCCGGAGATGTTGTCCGCGCCGCCGCCGCCATTGATCACATCACGAAGCGATGTTCCGACAATCGTCTCGGCATCGCCATCGCCGGTGATCTGAAACTGAGCAGTGCTTGTTTCTCCGGCAAATACCAGACCCGACAGATTCAGCGATGTAGCGCTGCCCATGGCAATCTGCACGAGTTCTGTATTATCGCCATAAATATCGAACTGGAACTGCGCGCTGGAGGATATGCCCGCTCCGAACTGGCCGGCCTCCAGTATCACGGTGCGGCTGCCTCCGGAGCCGGAATCGTCGAGCAGAAGGCGTTCGATCGAGGTCAGGAAATCGTTGGACAGATTGTTAACAATGGGAGCGCCCGTGCCGGTCAATTGCAGCGTGTCGCTGTCGGCCCCGCCATCATAGGTCTCGCCGGCGACGTCTGTGTCGTGGCCGTTTTGGTACAGCGTGTCATTACCGGCATAGCCGAAGAGTCGGTCGATCCCGCCACCGCCATCGAGCGTGTCGTTGCCACCGTGGGCATAAATGGAGTTGGCGCCACTGTCTCCTGTCAGGCTGTCGTCGTGCGACGAGCCAGCTATGCTTTCGAAATTGGAGAAAGTATCGCCCGTGGCGTCGCCGCCCGAGGCGGAAAGCGCTCCGAGGTTGATGGTGACGCCGCTGCCGGAGCCTTCGTAGTTCAACAGATCGTTCGTGCCTGCGCCGCCGTCGAGAGAATCGCCATCCGCGCCGCCGATTATGTTGTCGTGGTCGCCAGTACCGCCGTTGATGGTGTCGGCGCCCGCCTCGCCATAAATGAGATCGTTGCCGTTGTTGCCAATGATATTGTCGGCGCCATTGCCGCCGCGGATGTAGTCGTTGCCGTCGCCGCCATCGATCGTGTCGTTGCCGCCCAGACCGAAGAGGACGTTGTCGAGGGCATTGCCGGTGATCGTGTCGATGCCGTTCTGCCCCGTGACATTCTCGATTTCGGCGAGAGTCAGGACATTTATGAATCCGTCGTTCCATATCCCTGTGTTGAGATTGACGCTCGACCCGTCGATAGTGAAGAAGCTGATATCGAACGTGTCGATGTCTGCGCCGCCGTTCAATGTCGAGCCTGCAGCAAAGCCCCCGACGATGGCGAGGAGATCGTTGCCCTCGTTGCCATTGAGCGCGCTCGCGCCGTTGCCGTCGTGCCTGAGGGTATCGTTACCGGCGCCGCCATTGAGCGTGTCGTTGCCGGTGCCGCTGTTCAGCGTGTCGTTGCCGTCGTCGCCATTGAGAACGTCGTTGTTCGATCCGCCATTGAGCGTGTCGTCGTCCGCGCCGCCATTCAGCGTGTCATTGCCTGCATCGCCGTTGAGCGTATCGTTGCCCGCGCCAGCGGTCAGCGTATCATTGCCGCCGCCTCCGAACAAAGTATTGTTGGCGGCGTTGCCGATGATCGTGTCGTTGCCTGAGCTGCCTTGCCCGACTTCGATGACGACCCCGTTGGCGATCGTATAGCCGCCGAAAATGCCATCGGCATGGGAGATCCAGCCGCCGCCGCCTTCTTCGTAGAGCAGGGTGGCGGCGCGCAGATCGATCGTGACATCGCGGGTTCCGCCATAGGCTATATAGTCCAGGCTGCCGCCCGCGTCCCAGATCGTCCTGAAGCCGGTGCCCGCCGCGTTCTGGTCGACGATCCAGTAGATGTCGTTGCCCGTTGCGACGGACATGTTGGCGCCGTAGCGCGACTGGAGAATCCCCAGATCGATGGCTGACGGGCCAAGAGCATGACCGTATAGGCCGTTGGGTGACGTGCCGCCGGCGGTGGAACCATTCACATCGCCGAGATAATTATACCCCATGATGGTGAAGGCGCCCTGGTTGAGATCGAAATCTCCATAGTCGCCCGTGCTCGAGCCCACGCCGCTCATGACGGTGGAATGACCGCCTCCGTCTTGGGCATGGGCGAGGCCGAGGGCATGGCCGAATTCGTGAATCAATGTGTGGAAGGCGCCGTTGCCGGCCTGCCAGCCGTTGGTGTAAGCGCCCGGGAGCAGATAACTGCCGTTGATAAGATTCCATGCGCCAATTCCGGCGTTGGGTTGCTCTCCCGCAGGCGTGAAATGGCCGGAGCTACCGTCGCTGGCGCTATATGTGTACAGGAACATGTTGGCGTTGGCTTGCACGAGCTCGCGCGACGCCGTCAGATTGATGTTGCCGACCATGGCCTGCAGGGCTGCCATCGTGTCGTCGATCTGCGCCTGCGTCCAGCCGAGCGAAGCGACCCCGTCTTCGAGGATCTCGCCCACAGGCGCGAAATAGACGCTGATGTGTTGGTCGTAGAAATTCGAACCCCAGTCGATCGCATCGCGCGGCCGGCTGACCGTACGATCTTCGACGATCAGGGAATACTCGCCGGTGTTGTTGCTATAGCCGCGGGCCTGAACGTAGTAGGTGCCATCGACCGTGGGCGTGAATGTTCCGTATGAGTCATAGTCGCCGCCGTCGAAATTAAAATCGTCGTTGGTGAAGACCTGGGTCGTCAATGCGGCGTCGGAGAAGATCGTCAGCACCGTATCGCCGAGCGAATTTCTGTTGCCCGAGCTGTTGCCGAACAGGTTGAAGGAATAGGTGTGTCCCGCAAGCAGGCTGATCGAATATTCGTCCGTTTCACCGTCTACGGAGATATTGCCATTGGTGAAGCCGCCAAGGCCGATGGGGCCGACGAGGCCCGCGGCCGGTCCGAGCGAAAGCCCGCCGCTTGCGCCGCCGCCGGTCTGTGTTTCCGGCTCCTTGGCGGGAGTCGTATACGCCGACATCAGTGGGGCCGAGGCCAATTGATCGGAATTGGTCGCCCAGGAGGCAAATTGCGCAGCGCCTGCGCCCGACGTGTTGGCAAACCCCTCATTGTCAGCCGTAAAGCCCGACGCAGTCTCGGCGGTTGAAATCGCCGAAAACATTGAGGAAACGGAAAGAACCTTCGATCCCGCAGCGATGTTCGCTGCCACGGGTTCGACGCTGGCGAGTAAAACGTTGAACTTCTCGGTCGCGCCAGCCAGATCGTCGGCAATCAACCCCGCCCCAATGACCTCGAATTCACTATCCTGACCCGAAAAATCGGCTTGGGCCCTGGCTTTCTTCAAGGGTTGAGCTGACATGAGAAATCCTTTCAAGAATAGAGATTTGGCGTCCCGAGTTTCGGGTAATTATCTGGAAGCTATGCTGTTTCCCGAAGGGAAGCTATCGAAATCTCGGGGTGACCGAATTTCTTGCTGGCAGGCCGAATACGTTTATGAGGAAAATGTTTGCGGCGAAAGTCGCCGCGAGCGCACGGTCTTGCACTGCTGTATGTCGAATGCCCGTCTTGCAGTCGCATAACCGCTATGAATTAAACGTGCTCAATAGCGATGGGGAGCAATCGGCAGGTTTGGCGCGCGACTGAGATCATCCCAGACGCCTCCCGGGCGTGAAGCGGCAAACGCTCTCGGCGAAAGCAACTGCAAATCGCGCAACACCCGCCGCGTGCGCCCGCGCACATCGGCGAGAATTGTTCGCGCCTATTCTCCAAACATCGGGAGACGGCAAGGACGCCGCTGCCAAATCAAGGAGAGAGAACGATGAACACCTTCAAGAAGATCGCCACCGGAACCCTCGCCGCGCTCACGCTGGGCGTGACCCTCGCCGCCTCGACCGCGCCTGCGGAAGCGAAGTTCGGCCGCAACGCAGCCTTCTTCGGCGGCCTCGCTGTCGGCGCGCTGGCGATTGGCGCTGCCTCGCACGCTTACGCCGCGCCTTCGCATGGCGGCTACTACGTCTCTGGCGGCAACTGCTGGGTCGAGAAGCGCGCTGTCCACAACAACTGGGGCGACTTCGTCGGCTACCGCCGCATCCGCGTCTGTAACTAAGAGGACACAAACCAATCGATGCTGCCGCGGGCGAGCTCTCTCTCCCGCCCAAAGCAAACATCGTGAAGCCCTCGGGTCGCTCCCCGAGGGCTTTCGTTTCTGGGAGACCTCGACAGGTGGCCCTGCAGTAAGGGACATCAATTCGCTGTATCTCCTCCAGCCGCGGCTTGCCGGATGCGCTGCGTGCTCTCACGCCACAATATTGAAATCTCCCGCGCTCAAGCTGGGCATTCCCGTCAGCGTTACGATCTGCACGCGCGCGGTTGCGCCGTCGCCGTCCTCGTCGAAATAGAGCGCGCCGGTCGAATTGTTATAGACGAAGCGGTCGTCGCTATCGCCCGCGAGGCCCGTTCCGTTCGACACGAACTGGTTCGCGGCGAGCGATCCGGCGACGAGACCGCCGCCGAAGAGAGCGGCGGAAACCTCGATTTGATCGGCGGCTTCGAAGTCGCGGATCGTGTCGCGGTCTACAGCGAGATTTTGCAGCACGAAGACATCCGCGCCCGCATTGCCGAACAAAGTATCGATGCCCGTGCCGCCAATGAGTCTGTCATTGCCGGAATTGCCGGTCAGCGTATCCGCGCCGTCGTGACCCATCAGCGTATCGTTGCCGGACCCGCCGAACAGCGCATTGGCGAGTTCGTTGCCCTGCAGGGTGAGACCTGAAGAAGAGTCGGCATAGAGACGCTCCACATAAACACCCGCGCCAAGCACATAGCTGACGCTGGCATAGGCGATGTCGAGCGTGCCTTCCGCGGCGCCCTCGTGGAGAACATCGCCAGCGTTGTCGACATAATATTTGTCGTTGCCGATACCACCGGTCATATCGTCCGCGCCGCCCCGGCCATCGAGAGTGTCCGCGCCATCCATTCCGAAAAGCGTGTCGACGCCGGCATTGCCCTGCACATTGTTGGCGAGTTCGTTGCCCGTGAGCGTCAGGCCCGTCGCGCCGGCGTTGGCGTAGAGAAACTCGATCGCCTGCGCCGCGCCGAGAGTGTAATTCACGCTGGCGTAAACGCGGTCGCTACCCTGCCCGGCGAGTTCGTTCACGATGTCGCCGAGATTGTCGACGTAATATTTGTCGTCGCCCGATCCGCCCGACATCGTATCCGCGCCGCCGCGCGCATTGATCGTATCATTGCCGCCGCCGCCGCTGATGATATTGACGCCATTGGTGCCGGTGAAATCGTCGGCGTGACCGGACCCGACGATATTCTCGACATTCGTCACCGTATCCGTACCGGCGCCGCCTGTATTCTGCGCTGCCGTAAGCAAGAGGCTCAGTGTGACGCCGCCCGTCGCCGCAGCATAGGTGATCGTGTCGATATTTGCGCCGCCATTGATGAGGTCATTCCCCGCGCCGCCGTCGAGCGTATCGTTGCCCGCGCCGCCATCCAGCGTGTCGTTGCCATCGAGGCCATTCAGCGTGTCGTTGCCGCCGTTGCCGTTCAGCGTATCGTTGCCCGTATTGCCGTTCATAAGGTTGGCGGTATCGGAACCGCCCAGCGTCATATCCGTGGTCAGGCGTGCGACGATGGTCTCGATCTCCGATGTTGCGAGCAAACTCACATTGGCGAAGGCGTCGATACGATCGGCAGTGCCTTCTCCGGCAGCTTCGATCGCCTGGTCGCCAAACTGATATATATAATAGCGATCGTTGCCCGCTCCGCCGCGCAATTCATTGATGATGGCGAGATCGCTGATCAGTTCGTCGTCGAACGCGGAGCCGATTACGTTCTCAATGCCAGTCAGCCGGTCGTTGCCGGCGCTGACCGTATTTTGAAAACTTGCCGTGTTACGCAGGTCGATATTGATGATCCCTGCCGCCGCGGAATAGTCGGCGGTGTCGATACCTCCGCCACCGTCGAGCAGGTCGTTGCCGAGACCGCCGATCAGCCTGTCGTTGCCAAGGCCGGCATTGATGGTATCCGACGCATCGCCGGTCGTGATCGTCTCGTCATCGGACGAGCCGGTGAGGGTCACCGCGCGTACGCCGCCATCGCTCAGTTCGCCTGCCAGATCAAGAACCGTCGGGCCGCCCGTCGCCGCAAGCCGCAGATTGACCCCGATCGTCGGATTGTTCGCGTTATAGGTGATCCTGTCGAAGGATTCGAATTGCGCCGCAGTGGCGGTGATTAAGGACCCGACAGTGAACAGGCGCTCGAAACCCGACACAGTCAGAAGACTGAGATTGACGTTACCGCTCATCGAAAGCGTATCGATATCCGCGCCGCCAGCGATCGTGCCCGACAGGAAATTGGTGGTCACACCAACCGTATCGTTGCCGATGCCGCCGTCGATATCGGCGATTGTGCCGAAGCTGTCAGTGATCACATCGTCGCCATCCTCGCCACGCAGGATATCGTTGCCCGCGTTCGTGCCATTCAAGTCGCCGGATATCGTGTCATTGCCGATACCGCCGAAGATCTGGTCGTTGCCTTCGTTGCCATTGAGAATATCGTTCGAGGCGCCGCCGTTCACGATGTCGTCGCCGAGGCCCGCGTTGATTGTGTCGCTGCCGTCGCCCGTCGTAATCGTCTCGCTGTCGGACGACCCCGTAACGGTCGCGGCGCGCAGGCCGCCGTCGCTCAGTTCGCTCGATATATCGAGCGTCGTCGCGCTGCCGGTCGCCGCAAGCTGAAGACTGACGATAGCCGTTAGATTGCCGGCATTGTAGCTGATCCGGTCGAAAGCCTCGAATTGCGCGGCGGTGGCCGTCACGAGCGTGCCGACTGTATTCAGCCGCTCGAAGCCCGTGATCGTCAGCAAGGACAGATTGACAGAGGCATTCATCGACAGCGTGTCGATATCCGCGCCGCCGGCGACCGTGCCCGACGTGAACGAATTCGAAATGGCGATGGAGTCGTTGCCGCTGCCGCCATCGATGTCGGCGACCGTTCCGAAATTGTCGGTAATCGTATCGTTGCCATCCTCGCCGCGCAGGACGTCGTTGCCGGCATTCGTCGCGATGGTGTCGCCTGATATCGTATCGTTGCCGATGCCGCCGAAAATCTGGTCGTTGCCCTCGTTGCCGTTAAGCGTATCGTTCCCGGCGCCGCCGTTCAGGATATCGTCGCCGAGGCCGGCGCTGATCGTATCAGATGCATCGCCTGTCGTAATCGTCTCGCTGTCGGACGAACCCGTTACGGTCGCAGCGCGCAGGCCTCCGTCGCTCAGTTCGCTAGATATATCTAGTGTAGTCGCACCACCGGTCGCTGCGATCTGGAGACTGACCGCAATTGTGGGATTGCCTGCATTGTAGCTGATCCGGTCGAAGGCCTCGAACTGCGCTGCTGTCGCCGTCGCGAGTGTGCCTGATGTTTCCAGCCGTTCCATGCCGATAATCGTCAGCAGAGACAGATTGACAGAGTTGTTCAGTGTCAACGTATCGATATCCGCGCCTCCGGCGACCGTGCCGGACGTGAACGAATTCGAAATGGCGATGGCGTCGTTGCCGCTGCCGCCGTCGATATCGGCGACGGTCCCGAAATTGTCGGTAATCAGATCGTTGCCATCGCCGCCGCCTATCGTGTCATTTCCAGCATTGGTGGAAATAGAATCGCCTTCGATGATGTCGTCGCCAATGCCTCCGCTAATGCTGTCGTTTCCTTGTCCGCCGCGTAGCGTATCATTACCGGAAAAGCCATTGATCTGATCATCGCCCGCGTCGCCGTTTACGATATCGTTGCCGGACATCGCATCGATAGTATCGTCACCGTTGCCCGCATTGACGGTGTCGGCGCCATCGCCGAGAATTACATGTTCATCATTCGTAGATCCCGTCAGATTGATTCCGTGCGGTCCGCCCGAGTTCAGTTCGTCCGAGAGGTCGAGCAGAAATTGCCCGGACGCGGCAAGAACGAGACTGACGGTCGCTCCAGGGTTCGCTGCATTATAAGCGATCGTGTCGAAGGCGTCGAACTGGGCGGCTGTGGCAGTTACTGTGCTGCCTTGCGTATACAGCGTTTCGAATCCGTTGATCGATAGCAGCGACAGGTTTGCAGAAGCGGCCATCGCGAGAATGTCGCTATCTGCGCCACCGGCGACCGTGCCTGAAGTAAATGTCGAGCCGATCGTCACAGTGTCATTGCCCGCGCCGCCATCGATATCGGCGACCGTGCCGAACTGATCGGAGATCGTGTCGTCGCCATCCTCGCCGCGCAGGACATCGTTGCCGGCATTCGTCGCGATGGTGTCGCCAGTGATCGTGTCGTTGCCGGAGCCGCCGAAGATCGTGTCGCTGCCTTCGTTGCCATTCAGAATATTGGCGCCGCTATTGCCCGTGATCGAATTGTCCGACGTATTGCCGGTCACGCGAAAATTCGCATTGCCAGTCAGCGTGATCGCTGCAATCCCTGCGGAGAGCGTGAACAGGACGGTCGCCGTTCCGGACGGTCCGTCGAAGGTGAGATTGTTGACAGTTACGGATACATTTTCGTTCGTATTGGCGTAGGACGCCTCGACGATAATCGTGTCGCCCACGCCGGCCCCGTTCACCGCCGCCTGTATCGTCGGGAAATTGGTGGGAACAAACCAGGTCGCCATAACAGCCTCCGTGCAAATTTGCCGTATTCTCAAATCGGCCAGCGCAGGTAATACGGGCAGGACCTGCGTGATCGTCAATCCCAAAGATACACCAACGGAAGGTCTTGGAAATCGAATTTCCGAGTTGGCGTGTACAGGACCGCCGAAAGGGCCAAAGAACGGCGCTTAATCGAGTGGAATCGCTGCAATTTTCTGAATCAGCCTCGTATCGTACAACGCGGCAAAATGTTTCACAAACTGCCGAAGCTCGCCCCTCGAATGCTTCGACCATGAAATCCCCCGCCTTCTTCCTCCAGCAGGCTCGATACTGATACCGCGGCGGTGATGGAAGAAAAGCCTGCCGCATCGTTCAGTGAACGGCACGAGAAGCCACGGGCTAACGTGAGCGTGTTCACGTCGAAGGCAATGGCAGGCATGCAGACTTCCCCGAGCACACGTAAGGCGCCTTCGCAAAAGCGCGCATTCTTCTCCTGAAAATCGCGATGCCGACCTCCCAATGGATCCGCAATTCGGAAAATGAGGCTAATTCGCAAACGACCTGTAGATTGCCTTGCCGATGAGCGAGCACTCGCGGTCCGCCGCCATGCGCAGAATATGGGCGCGTTTTCTGCGAACGGTTTCGTTATCCGACGCGGCGGCGGCGGCGAGTTCCGCGAGATGCACGGCGAGACGCAGACTGCCCGCATCGGCAAGCTCCTTCGCGCGGCCAGCGAGGCGCTCCGCACCTCCGGACAGTTCGGCAATCTCGCCTGCGAGTTCCGCTGCGGATGCGGGCTTGAGGCTGGCGGCATTGCCGTCGAACCAGCCTCCGAAGCAATGCCAGATGCCGCGGACGACGAATTCTGGATCGTCGTATTTTGGCAGCAGGTAGGGCTTCGCGAGCAGCGCTTCGGGCGCTTTCACGGAACGAAGGATTTCGTCGAGGGCAACGCCGCGGTTCATCCGCTCCAGCGTTTGCGACACGAGCGTTTCGAGAACCTGCGCGCCGTCTCCCAAGATCGCCTGCGTGCGCTCGCGAGCGCAAACCGCGGGCCCATGTCCAGGGATCAGCACGTCGGGATTGAGCGCAGCCATTTTGCGCAGAGCTGCCGCCCAATCCGCAGCGTGGCGCTGCGCCTTGCGCGGATTGCCTGCATTGGGGAAAGCCCAGATGACAAAATCTCCCGATGCCAGTACGCCCCGCTCGGGAAGCCAGACGAATGTAGCGTCGTCCGTCTCGCCGCGCCCATGCATGAGCTGGACTTGCACGCCACCGATACGCCGTTCGAGTGAGCCATCGTAAATCTCGTCCGGGCGGCGATGCGGTTGCGGAAAGGCATAGCCCGGCTGACTGAACTGGCGGCCAATCACATGGCTGTTGAAGCCATGGGTCGCATCGTAGCGATCGAACCTGTTGAGCACATTGCGATGCGCTATGACATGCGGACGGGAACGTCCGGCAACTTCCGCTTCCTCGTCATAGAAATGCACGCCGAATGTATGGTCGATATGGCCATGGGTATAGATGATCGTGTGAATGGCGTCGGCACACCATGAGCGAAGCGCCGCCAGGGACTGCCGACCGGTATCGCGGCTGCCGGAATCGATCAGCACGAGCCCATCGCCAGTCTTCACCGCGACGAGATTGCCGAACATATAGCCCGTGTGGACCGCCGCGATATCTTCTGCAACGACATGCACAGCGCCACCCGCGACAAGCGCGGTCCAGTCTTCCATCTGCGCTGCGCCTGACCACAAGTTTTCGAAGAATAACTTGTCTTGTCTTTCGTGCGGAGTGTGGATCATGTCACAACGTTGGCGCGTGGCGGTGCTGCGTCGCCTGTTCGAATGCATAGGCGATCTGCAACAGCGACGCATCGCTCCATGGGCGGCCCACGATCTGCAGGCCCGATGGCAGGTTCTCGTAGGTGAAGCCCATGGGTACGGTCGCCGCGGGCCAATGCAGGCCGGACGCAATCCATGTTGTCACGCCTGTCGGCGTCGTATCGCGATCGCCGTTCAATTTGGGCGGATGGCTGGCGACGGGCATGACGAGGAAGTCGACATTCGCCGCTGACATCGCGGACTCATAAGCTGCTCGCATGGCGGCTTCATCGGCTTCGAGCTGCTTTGCATAAGGGTCGTCCTGTGGCACCGGCGCTGTAGCGGCGAGCTTGAGTCCGACTTCGTGAAGTGGATGAAACTTGCCGGACGCGACCACGCTGGCGAGCGTTTTCGGAAATCCGGGACCGGTCTTTGCGAGATAGTCTTCGATGGCGGCGCGTACCTCGCTCTGTGGATGAGGGCGGGAGGGATATTTCGTGAAGTCTGGTATGTAGAAAGGATCAACGACGATCGCGCCGATGCTGCGCAAGTCTGCAATCGCCTTCTCCATTAGGGCGAGCACCTGCGGGTCGGCCTTGTCCGCAGGAAAAGCCTGGCGCAACACGCCGATGCGTTTGTCTTTCGCAGCTTCAGCATGGAGAAGCGATGAGAAGGAGGCAGGCATGTTCGCGTTCGCTTGCGCCGTGGCAGGATCGAGAGGGTCGGAGCCTGCGATCACATCGAGAATCGCTGCGAGATCGCGCACGTTGCGCGCCATTGGGCCCGCCGTGTCACGTGCGTCGTAAAGACCTATCATGCCTGCGCGCGACACGAGAGCCCAGCTCGGGCGCAGCCCCGCGAGCGCATTGTTGGAAGATGGATTGCGGATAGAACCCCATGTGTCGGAGCCGAGACCCACGACGCCGAAGCTGGCGGCAAGTCCCGCGCCCGTGCCGCCGGAAGAGCCACCGGTTGCATGAGCAGTGTTATAGGGATTGCGCGCGAAGCCCGGCAGAACCGAATTGATATTGTCGATGCCGCCGCGCGCCCATTCAGACATGGTTGTCTTCGCCAGGATGATAGCCCCGGCCGCGCGCAGTTTCGCCACCGCCGTGGAGTCTTTCTGTGGAACCCAGCCGAGCAACGCGGCGGAGCCGCCTGTCGTCGGCATTCCCGCAACGTCGTAATTGTCTTTCACGAGCACGGGAACGCCATGTAAAGGACCGCTCAATGCGCCCGTTTGCTTGAACGAAGCATCGAGGGCGTCTGCATCGGCAAGAGCATTATCGTTGAGAGCGATGATCGACCACAGCGCAGGCCCGCGGCGATCGAAGCGCTCGATCCGCCGCAGGTGTGCTTCGACGATCGAGCGCGCTGTCGCCGCGCCCGACAATATCATCTTGTGCAGGTCCGAAATGGTTGCCTCGACGATGTCTGGTGTATCGCTCGCCATGAATGCTCCGCGGCTGGTGATGCGTCGTGCCTCCCACGCTATCAATGCGTGTCGAAGATATCCTGATATTTTGCAACGGCTCTCATCGTCGCTTCCATCTCGGCCTTTGTCGGATTGGCAGGATCGACCGCGGTCGGCAACGCGCCGAATTTCATCAGACATGCAAACAGTAGAAGCCGCGCCTTTGTGGAGGTGAGATTCGAACCCGCGATCATGAATGGATGGGGATCGGCAAAGCCTGTCGCGCCGCCGCGGCCGACCCGCACGACGGGCATGCCCGAGAATACCGCTTCCAGCACAAGCTTCTGCCGCGCACGCGAAGTCATGTTGCCATAGGGCACTGTGCCTTCGACGACGAGACCCGTGAGAAGGCCGAGGCTGAGCTTGTGCGCGATGAGCGCTTTCAAATCTGCTTCGCCTTCCGTGCCGGTCTCCCAGTCGAGTTCGCAATAACCGCCATCCTTCACGATGGACACGGACGGTATCGCGCTTTCGAGAATATTGCCGCTGGCGTCCTTGATCTTCACCGTGAAGCGCTCAAGACCGGATACGCCTTTCCGAACGGCTTCGACTTCAGCCGGCAGTAAAGTGGTGCGTACCTCCGACAGATGCGTGTGCTTGTAGGCCGGCAGATACATGATCGAGATGTTGCCGAGATGGCTGATCTGTCCGACGATGCCGCCATGTCCACCAAGTGGCGTATAGGCGCCAGGGCGTGCATCGCCCTTGGCGACTTCGCGCGCCGCAAAGAATTGCTGTTCCTGAATAAGTATTGCGCCGAGACGATTTGCGCCCGCGCCATCGGCCCATTTCTGCGAACTGATGTAACGCACGGAATCGTAGATGTTGTGTGGGCCGTCATTGCTGATCTGTCCCTGCGGCCGCTGCGCGGCGTTGCAGCAGATCGGCTTCTTGGTGTCGATGAGAAGATTCATCCAGTAGGCGGATTCTTCGACGTTGGGACTGCCCTGCGTCCAGATGGCGCCGTCGTATGCGTCGTCGTTCATCACGCGCTGCACGTCGTTGGTGAGTTTCGCGAGAGCAGGACGCGGCGGCGGCGCGCCGAGATGATAGGGCTTGTAGGGAAAGAAATTGCGCCCGCGCAATTCAGGCGGAATGTCGCCCGGCCCAATGTCTGTGCGTTCCGCCTCGCTGCGCCCCTTGGTGAAGCCCGCAGGCGGCAGTACACGATAGAAGTCGATATCAGCGAGACCCGACAGCGTGCCCGCGAGTCCGTCCGCGCCGATGCTGAGGCGATCTATTTCCTCGAAACTGCGCGATCCATCCGGGAAGAAGCCCTGCCGCGCCTTCGGCGCCGGCGCGTTGGGATCTGCGCATTCTTCTTCCCACGGACGCCCGTCGGCCTGCAGCGCCATATAGGGCAGGGGATACAGGCCGTCTTCGGGCTTCAGCTCGATTTCGTAGACTGGTTTGTCGGAAGGCGAACGCGGCTCTTTCGACACGGCGCCATCGGCGCCGACATAGGCGTCCGGCTTTCCGTAAAGCTCCGCTGCGTCCTTCTCGAGCGGATGTGCGGAAAACTGTTCGACATAGACTTTCGCGGGAAGCGCAAGCCGCTGCGCGCGCAACCCATCGAAGCGCAAGTCTTCGCCGCTCTCCGCCTTGCGCGGTGGCAGGCCATGCGCGGCGCGCGCCTTGTTCGACGTCACGAGCGGTGGCGTGTTCTGGATCGTGGCTGTGGGACCGGCGAGATGAGCGATGCGAATCTTGGGCACGTGAACTCTCCAAGGCAGATGTGACGATGGCGACCGTTGCGTAAGCCTCATGTGCTGATGTGCGGAGGCGGCCATAGATTGAATACAATCCGCATGCCAACATGCATCGATGGATCGGGCAAGTCGATAAAGAAAGCCCCGGAGCGGCGCTCCGGGATTATGTGCTGCTCAATCCGTTCTATTCAATGACAGTCGAACACGGCCTGATAACGTGCGACCGCAGCGCGAATGGCGGCGAGTTCATCAGGTGTCGGCTTGTCCGGATTTTTCGCAGCGGGAAGGCTGCCGAACTTGAGAAGGCACGCCATCATCAGGAAGCGCGCCTTCGTGGCGGTGAGATCGGTCGCAGCGATCTGGAATTCGTGCGGGTCCGCAAAGCCCTCAGTCGCGTTGCGCCCCACTTTTGCGACGGGAATGCCGCTGAATGTTGCCTTGAGCAACAGGTTGTGACGCGCCTGCGAAGGCAATGTGCCATAGGGCACGAGGCCCTCGGCAATGAATCCCGAAAGCTTGCCGAGCGACAGCTTGTGCTCGATGGACGCAACAAGGTCGACCTCTGCTGCGGGATCATCCGCCATGTCGATGGTCGAATAACTGCCATCCTTCACGATCGATACGACAGGAATGGCGTCGGCCAGCAAATGGCCCGCGCCATCCTTGACGTTGATCGTCGTGAAGCCGATTCCCGGCCCGCTCTTTACGGCCGCGCCGATCAGCCTCGGTAATTGCGACAGTCGCAACTCCGACTTGTGTGTATGCTTGAAGACCGGAAGATAGGTCAGCGCGAGCCTGCCTGTGTGGCTCACATTTCCGATGATGCCGCCGTGCCCGCCCGTAGCGCGATATCCGCCGGGCCGTGCATCGACCTTCGCGACTTCGCGCGCTGCGAAAATCTGTTGTTCCTGGATGACGACGACGCCGCATTTGTCGCGGCCCTGTTCGTCGGCCCAGATCTTCGAGGTGATATAGCCGACGCTGTCGACGATGTTCTTCGGGCCATCATTGCTGATCTGGCCCTGCGGGCGCTGGGCCGCGTTGCCGCAAATAGGTTTCGTCGTGTCGATAAGCAGGTTGAACCAATAGGCGCTTTCTTCCACCTGCGGGCTGCCCTGAGTCCAGATCACCCCTGCGTAATCGGGATCGTCGACAAGCGCCTGCATGTCATTTGTGACTTTCGCCAGCACGGGACGCTGCGGCGTCGCGGCCAGATGATAGGGCTTGTAGGCCCAGTAATTCTTGCCGCGTGCCTCGGGTGGAATGTCGCCCGCACCCTTGTCCTTGCGCAGATGCGCAGCGAGTCCCTTCGTGAAACCGCCTGGAGGCGCGCCGCGATAGAAGTCGATATCCGCCATGGAAGAAATCTGGCTCGCCATGCCATCGACGCCTATCGAGAAGCGATCGATCTCCTCGAAACTGCGCGAGCCGTCCGGAAAGAAACCCTGACGGCCCAGCGGACTGCCGGGCGCAGTGCATTCTTCCTCCCACGCCGAACCGTCGGTCTGCCGCGCCATATAGGGCAGGGGATAGAGACCGTCTTCCGGCGTCAGTTCGATTTCATAGACGGGCTTGTCGTTGTCGGATGCTTTCTCCTTTTTGAACACGCCGTCGGCGCCCATGTAACCATCCGGCGGCGCGTAGAGTTCTGCGACATCTGCTTCAAGCGGATGCGCGGAAAATTGTTCGACGTAAACTTTTACGGGGGCAGCGAGGCGCTGCAGGCGCAGTGCATCGAAGGCGGGTACGCTGCCATCGGGATTCTTGCGCAAGGGCAGGCCATATTTGGCGCGGGCCTTGTTGGAAGTCACCAGCGGCGGCGTGTTCTGGATGGTCGCCGTCGGTCCGGTGAGATGTGCGATACGCGCCTTGCCTGCCATTGTGCGACCTTTCCTTAAACGAAGGACCTTGTTTCAATGAAAGCTTGCGTTCAATGCGTGCGCGAAGGATGCACGAGCTTCTTCGCGATCACCATGTGAATGCCCTTGCAGCCGTTGACAGTCTGCGTGACGCGAAGGTCCGCGGCAAGGCTGCAAAGCGTATAGGCGTCTTCGCGCGAGAGATTCGCTTTCTCCCCGAGAAGAACGATCATGTCGCGCAACGCCATGACGGCGCATTGGTCGAGATCCGGATCCATGCCCATCGTGATGTAATGGTCAGGCGTTTCCGCGCGCGGATAGGTGAAATTGAGATCGTCGCGAACGATCAGCGTGAACGTGCCTTGCAGCGATGTTTCGATGGCGTTGACATTGACCTCGCCATCGCCCTGCGCGCCGTGTCCGTCGCCGCATGTAAACAGCGCACCTTCGGTGAAGATCGGCAGATAGAGCGTCGTTCCCGCAACGAGTTCCTTGTTGTCAAGATTGCCCCCGAAGGCGCGCGGCATGATGGACGAAACTTTGCCCCATGCAGGCGGCGGCGCAACGCCCATGATGCCGAAGAATGGCGACAGCGGCAGATCGAGTCCCCAAGGCAGTTTGCCGACCATGCGCTCGAGATCGAGCGGGATCAGCAGCGAGCGAGTTTCGGGAAAATCATAAGGCAATGTGCCCGAGAGCGGCCTTATCGTGTTCAGGCCCCAGTCCGTCGTGCATTTCACTTCGTCAATTTTCACTTCGAGCACGCGGCCGGGCTTTGCGCCTTCGACATAAACAGGTCCGGTGAGAATGTGTGGACCGGGACCCGGCTGCACGTTCTTGTGGATGTCGACCAATTCCTGAGGCACGTGAAATTTGTCCTTCGGCGGCAGGAAAGCCGCATTGCCTGATACGGTGTCGATGGTGACGCTGTCGCCGCTCCTGATGCGCGTCACGGGCTTGGCGGCTGCATCGAGAAAACCCCATTGGCATGTCTCAGGCCCGGCCTTAACGTGGTGATGCGCCATCATGAGTCTCCTTTAGTGTATACAATCGACTAGGGCGTGTCGTCATTTAGAGGATTCGCAAATCAGGTAAAGCCTGATTCATAGGAAGCCTTCTTTTTGGAGGGCTTTCGATGAGGCGCTATGGCTTGCGAGACGACCAGTTCGCCCGGATCGAAACTTTGCTGCCGGGGCGTCCGGGAACTGTTGGGCGTGACAGCGAACTTGGTAATCGGATTTTTGTTGAGGCCGTAATCTGGAAGTTTCGTTCGGGCGCGCCGTGGCGCGATCTGCCTGAACGTTTCGGTGATTGGAAGAATACGCACAAGCGTTTCAGCCGATGGGCCAAAAGCGGTGTTTGGGAGAATCTTTTCAAAGCTTTGGCAGACGACCCCGACAACGAATACGCAATGATCGACGCCACGATTGTGCGAGCGCATCAGCATAGCGCGGGAGCCTGTAAAAAGGGGGGCAAGATCAAGCCATAGGCCGCTCGCGCGGCGGCCTGACGACTAAAATCCACGCCATCGTCGATGCTTTAGGAAACCCGCTTACGGTCAGCCTCACCGGGGGCCAGGCGCACGATATCACAGAGGCTGAAACCCTCACGGCTCAAGTCGAGCCCGCAGCAATACTTGGCGACAAGGGATATGACAGCGACGCCTTTATCAAGAGCCTTCAAGTGCGGGCCATCAAGCCGGTGATCCCGCCGAAAGCGAACCGGAAGATCAAGCGCGACTGCAACTTCGCGCTATACCGCGAGCGCAATCTCGTCGAACGGTTCTTCAATACCATCAAGCATTTTCGGGGCATTGCGACCCGCTACGAAAAAACCGCACGCAATTACCTCGCCGGTCTGCATTTGGTTTGCGCGCTGGCTTGGATCAAATGACTTTACGCCCAATTACGTGAACCCAGTAAGCTTGACAGCCGAACGAAGCATCGAATAGCTGTATGCTCGGATCAAGAGCGTTCCGTCCGGGAGTCAATATGAAGCGAATTTTGTCCTTCACAATGGCAATATGGCTCAGTGTTTCGCCCGGCCTTGCGTGCACAGGCATCTCGCTGCGAGCCGCTGACGGTGCCGTGGTAGCAGCACGAACCGTGGAATGGGCGCTTGGCGATGCCAGCCACGACAAGCTGGTGGTCTTACCACGCGGACATCAATTCGTGGGACAGACTCCTGAAGGCATGAGTGGCATGCGCTGGAATGCCCGTTTCGGCTTCGTGTCCCTGATGGCATATGGGCAGCCCTTTGGTCCCGACGGGATGAACGAAGCCGGACTTTATGTTGGAATGTACTATTTTCCAGATTTTGCCAGCCTTGCACCCTATGATGCCAAGCAGGCCAGCAACTCGATGAGCGTCGGCGACTATATGCAATGGATGTTGTCGTCGTTTCGCACTGTTGCTGAAGTGCGCGAAAAGCTTGCTGACGTTCGTGTTGTGAATGTGGATGATCCGCGCTTTGGCGGTGCGCCGCTGCCTTTTCACTGGAAGATAGCTGATCCGTCAGGGGCCTCGATTATTGTCGAGATTGTCGAAAACGGCCAGATCAAAGTCTATGACTCCTTTCTCGGCGTCGTCACGAATTCCCCCAGTTACGACTGGCATCTGACGAATCTTCGCAATTACATCGGACTCTCGCAATCGTCGCGTGCACCGTTGACAATCGATGGTCAGCGGTTTGCCCCACTGGGCGGCGGCTCCGGACTTTTTGGTCTTCCGGGTGACTTCACGCCGCCGTCCCGGTTTGTGCGTGCGGCCGTGCTGACAGCAACAGCAAGGCCACTGGCCAAGGCCGACGACGCCATCTTCGAAGCGTTCAGGATCCTGGACAATTTCAACATTCCAATTGGCGCGACAGCGCCTGCTGGCAAGCAGGCGGGCGACATCGCCGGTGCGACCCAGGTTACCACGGCTTCCGACCTGACCAACCGGGTCTTGTATTTTCACACCGTCGCTAACCGCGAGGTGCGTATGATCGACCTCAAGAAAATCGATTTCACCCGCCCCGGACAACGCGTCATCGAGGCTGGCGCGATACGTCGCCAGGCCGTACGTGAAATAGTTGTTCCGTAGCGGCCCGAGCTAACCCCATGTCAAAATTTTCGGCTCTCTTTGCGGTGTCGGCAAGTCTGTTGCTGGCAGCTACTAATGCCATGGCGCAATCCTCACCATCTCACACTTGGGCGGGAGCGCTGTCAGACCTCAGCGACCGGGGCGTCGAACTCCGCTTTCAGGCGCTTTCCACGATCGAGGGCTTTATCCCCCGCGACGGGAGCACCGAGTATCGCTTTGGGGGGAAACTGACAGCAAACGCAAAGTTTGATCTCGGTCGCCTTGCCGGCCTGACTGGTCTGTCAATAACGGCGCGTTTTGAACAGAACCTCGGTAGTTCGGTCAATGGTATGGGCGGGGCCCTCCTGCCATTCAACACGTCCATGGCCTTTCCCGGTGAGGGGCGGCAAGCTGGCGACCTGACAGCTTTCTACATTACGCAGCAGATCGGAGCGTTTTCGTTCAGTATTGGCAAGTTCGACATGGTCTCGCGTGCGACCGGGATACCGTTGGTAGGTGGCGGCGTCATGGGCGGGTTCCGGCATCTTGGTCTTGCCGCTCCGGCAACTGGCGTAACTCCCCCTTATCTCTTCGGGGCGATGGCGACCTACAGTACGCCCTGGGCCACATTCGCTGTCATCGCCTATGATGCCGAAAGCGCCGTACGGCGCGACCCGTCGCGGGGCCTGTTCCGCAATGGCGCCACAGTGCTGGCGTCAGCGACGGTGCCTGTCACGATTTCAGATCTGCGCGGCTACCATGGCATCAAGCTGGTCACGAGTTCGACCAAGGGCACAGACCTTTCCAGGATCAGCGAAACGCTGTTGCCGGATGCCGCGCGCGCTGCCGTTCCAAGGAAAGGGGGCGTCTGGTACGCCGCGTACTCATTCCAGCAGAACCTGTGGCAGGATAAGCATGATCCCAAGCGTGCCTGGGGGGTATACGGGCAAGTATCGACTTCGGATTCCAACCCGACCTACCTGTCGTTGTCATACCTGCTGGGCATCGGTGGCACGAGCCCCATGCCCGGGCGGGCCGGGGACAGTTTCGGCATCGGCTTTTTTCGCTATACGATCAGCAAAGACCTAATTTCTCAACTTTATCCGGTCCTTCCCCTTCGCGATGAGCGAGGCTATGAGTTTTACTACAATGCGAAGCTCACGGAAGTATTTCGGACTACGTTCAGCGCGCAATGGGTGAGGCCCGTCGCGGCAAATGCCGCGCATGCCCTGATTCTTGGCCTCCGGACCCAGCTCGATTTTTGAAGCTGTAAACGACGGAAAAAGCCTTCATCGCGCTAACCGCCGGCGTCAGACATTCGGCACGATTGGCGGCTTTGATTATAGGGGGATCAGCCTCCCACGTTGGGTGTATTTAGGCAACGAACTTACGCTGCTGCGAGCAAAACGAAGTGCTTCCCGCTTGTAATCAAACGTTTATCGCGCCCATCCCGTTTCGATATTCCCTGTCCTCCAAAGCGGACAATATTCGTCCGGCCTCGGGAGACGTTTTCCGCAGCAACGTCATCCTATGAATCACACCTTACCTGAATTGCGAATCCTCTAAATGACGACACTCCCTA
>CAINED010000017.1 GCA_903847605.1 uncultured Hyphomicrobiales bacterium
CCGGCGTAGAGTTCGCTGGCGATACGGAAGGCGTCACCAAGCGTGGCTGTGGGTTCGAGCAGCGGCAACAAGCGCGTATCAAATTCAGCCTGCCCACCCGGCGATTCGCCACGCAATACCATGAGCGCACCCCGTACCGAGGCCAACGCCGCCTCGTAATACGGGCGCGACTCGAGCAGGCGCACACGGTGCTCACGCCCTGCGGCATGCAAGCGGCTGAGAAAATTCGGCACTACGCTCTGGATGCGGCAATCCACACGCAGGTCGTCGCACAAATCAAAGAGCAACTGAAAGCGCAGGAGGTCTTCGCCGAAACGCTCGTAGAGCGGCGCCCAGGAAATAGCCCCGCTATCGGGCAGCTCAAGCCCGGTCTCGCGGAACATCGCGTCGAGCGCCGAACGATCAAAGCTGCCATACACAATACGGCCGGCCGTATGCAGCACGGCGAGTATCGCCTCTTCGCGATCCGGCATCACCGCCGGCAGAAACAAGCTGCGGCCGTCGGTTTCAACAAAGGGCCGCCCTTTCTCCGGCGACCAGGTGCTTTCCTTCAGATCGAACTTGCGTTCGAACCAGATCTCCAGCAGCAGTTCGAGCAAATGGTTGCGATCGACCATGCGAAAACCCGGCAGGTGGTCGATCAGCGCCGAGAGACTCTCTTCGCTCTCAAGGCGGAAATACGACTCGCCGCGCACACGGCTGCCCTGCATGATGTCGGCGCCGCGCGTCGCCCACTGCAGCAGCGCCTGCGCGCCGAGCAAATTCCTCACGCGCACTGCGCCGGCCAGGCAAGTCGACAGCATGAGTTTGCGTCGCGTGAACATGGTTTCGAGTGGCTCGAATAATTGCTCGAGCCCGGAAAGTCCCTGCCGCCCGGCCAGATCGAACACCGGCGTATGGAAAAACAGGCGCCCGCTTTCGGCGTGACGGCCATACCAGGTCAACCCGATATCCGCCCAGCGCCCCTGCCCCGAATGCCCCAAGGCACCATAGGCGCGCGGCAAATTCTTCATGAAGCCGTCGAGCGCGGCGGTGGCCGCCGGCCATTGCAGAAAACGCAGGGCCTGCGCCGTCCACGGCATCACCGTCTCAGCGATGCGTTCAGCCTCGCGCGTGCCAAAGACAAAAGCACCGCCGGCATCAATATCGTATTCGAGCAAGCGGCGCGCAGCGGCCAGCCATGCGGTGACACTCTGCTCGCCATGTTTTTCGAGGGTGGGCAGCAATACCAGCGCCTCGCGATGCGAACGCTGGCTCAGCGCTGCGATGGACTCGAGCGCCTTGTCGGTCGTGCCGGAACGGGCTGTCACGCCGGAAGTTCGCGCGCGATCAGGCGGGGAAATGCGCGCGAACGATCTCGAGCATCGCCTCAGCGAGTTCGATATCGTCGGTGAGCGGATTGACCATCGCCACCTGGCAGGCGGTCACCGCATCGAGGCCGGCATTCATCATATTGGCGGCATACACCAGCGCCCGCGTCGAGGTCGCCTCTTCGAGACCGTGATCTTTCAGCAGCCGCGCCTTGCGACCGGCGGCGACCAGCTTCGTGACCATATCCGCCGAGATGCCCGGTACTTCATTGGCGACAATCTTGCGCTCGGTCTCTTCACCAGGGAAATCAAAGTTGATGGCGATAAAGCGCTGCTTGGTCGACGGCTTCAAGTCCTTCAACACCGTCTGATAGCCGGGGTTGTAGGAAATCACCAACAGAAAATCTTCATGCGCATCGATCTCCTGGCCCTTCTTCTCGATCGACAGCTTGCGGCGGTGATCGGTCAGCGCGTGGATGACGACC
>CAINED010000018.1 GCA_903847605.1 uncultured Hyphomicrobiales bacterium
CAAGAACCAGATCGCCTTCGCCGACGTGATCCTGCTCAACAAGATCGATCTCGTTTCGTCGGAAGAATTGCGCGAAGTCGAAGCGCGCATTCGCGCCATCAATCCCTATGCGGTCCTGCACAAGACGCAGAAATGCGCCGTCCCGCTCGATGCGGTGCTCGGCCGCAACGCTTTCGATCTCGACCGCATTCTGGAGATCGAGCCGGCATTTCTCGAAGTGGACGATCATGATCATCACGAACATGGGCACGATCACGGGCATCATCATCACGGACACGGCCTGAAGGCCTATCACGACGAGGAGATGCAGTCGGTGTCGTTCCGGATCGATGGCGACGTGGACCCCCACCGCTTCATGCCCTGGATCAATCTCATCACCCAGAAGGAAGGCCCGAATATCCTGCGCTCTAAGGGCATCCTCTCCTTCAAGGACGAGCCCAAACGCTTCGTGTTCCAGGGCGTACACATGATTCTCGACGGCGATCTGCAACGCGACTGGCGTCCGGACGAAAAACGCCAGTGCAAGATCGTCTTCATCGGCCGCAACCTCAACGAGGAGAGCCTGCGCAGCGGTTTCATGGCCTGCGCGGTCGAACCCCAGCACTGAGGACATCATGGCCGAGGCGACCGTCATCGGCGTCGTGCTGCGCGCGGATGTGCGCGGCTGGAAGGGCGCGCCGCCGAAACTCCCCAAGGACCCGGTCAAAGTCGAAGAAGGGCGCGATGGTTCGCTCTCCTTCTTCTACAATCTCACGCCCGACGATCCCGCGATGACAACGGAAAGCCTCGGGCTGTGGCTGGGGTCGCGGCTCGAGCGTATGCTCATGAGCGAGAAGTCCCCGTTCCACGGCATCGAATCGCCACGGCGCTACTCGCTCGATGTCGGGCTCATGTTCGATCCCGATGCGGAAAGCGTCGTGACTTTGTGGTCGCCGGAATTCATGGGCGTCCTCGGCGACGCCGGGATAGAGATGACGGTGACGCATTATCCGTTCCGCGCGCAAAGTTCGGAACCTCTGAGCGAAGACGATTTGTAGCGGGATGATGAACCGAGAATGTCATCCCGGAAAAATGCGAAGCATTTTATCCGGGATCGCGGGAGAATGATAACCAGCCGATCCCGGATCGGCCTTCGGCCGTCCGGGATGACACGGACGGATAGATGGAAACGAATATGGACGAACAGACCTACGACTCCTCGCTGACTTCACATGTCGCGCCGCTCGAAGCAGGCGCGCATGTTGTTCTTGCAGCATTTCTGAAGGGCGCGCCGGTGCTGGCGCTGGCGAATGGCGAAGTGGTTTTCACGAACGACGGCAAGCGCATCGGCGCCCATCCCGACGGCGGCATTCTCGTCGCGGCGAGCGATGCGACGAGGCTCGTGACCGGCGGCGACGATGGTCGCGTCGTTATTATGTCCGCCGAAGGCGGCACAACGGAAGCCGGCAGCGAAAACGGCAAGTGGATCGATGCGGTTGCGGTTCGCGATGACGGTTCGGTGGCATGGTCGGTTGCCAGGCAAGTGCGCGCGCGTGACGCCAAAGGCGTCGTTAAAAATTTCGAAGCGCCATCCAGCGTGCGCGGCCTCGCTTTCATGCCCAAGGGCTATCGCCTGGCGCTTGCCCATTACAATGGCTTGTCTCTGTGGTTTCCCAACATCGTAGGCGAGCCTGATTTCCTGAAATGGGCGGGTTCGCATCTTGACGTGACGATCTCGCGCGACGGGAATTTCGCCGTGTCGTCGATGCAGGAGAATTCGCTGCACGGCTGGCGCATCGCCGACAAGAAGGACATGCGCATGACGGGCTATCCGTCGAAGACGCGCTCCTTCTCGTGGTCGAGCGATGGCGAATGGCTGGCGACATCGGGGGCGGACGCCTGCGTGGTCTGGCCGTTCCAGTCGAAGGACGGGCCGATGGGCAAGGCGCCGAAGGAATGCGGCGTGCGCAAGCCGAAGGTCACGCAGGTTGCTTTTCATCCGAAATCGCCTGTGCTGGCGGTCGCCTACGAGGATGGCTGGATCTTGCTGTGCCGCCTCGCCGATGGGGCGGAACTTCTGGTGCGCCGCACGCCCGAGGGCACGCCCACAACAGGCCGCAATCGCGCCGCCATTTCCGCGCTTTGCTGGGATCAGGATGGAAAACGCCTGCTGTTCGGTGCGGAAAACGGCGATGCCGGGCTTCTGACCTTGCCGGTTTGACAGATCAACGCGCCATTAAACGGAATCGTTTAATGGCGTATAAGCTGATTGATCCCATAAATTTATAGCATCGCTTTCGCGAAAAACCGGTGTCCACTTTTTCGCGCGATGCTATATGCGTGCAACCATTCCGATGAACCGGGCATTGTGACTGCATAGATCCCCTTTCGAAGGGTAGCATCATGTTGTTCGTATTGCGGCGGCTTGGACTTGCGATTGGTTTGCTCGTTGCGGCGGTGGCTTCGCAAGCGCCGGAGTTCGCGCAGCAGTATCGCCAGCGCCTCGGCGGGGCGATCGACGAAATCAACCGCATGCTCGCGGAGTTCGATCAGGATTCCACAAACAACCACATGACGCGCTCGGAAGGCGTGGATCATCTTCGGCGAAGCCCGGACAATCTCGTCAGCCAGCGCGGCGTGCGCGTGCAACAATCCGAAGAGCGCGTGGCGCGTCTCGAAACGCAGCTCAAGGATTTCCAGTCCGCGGGCTCTTTCGGGCGTCTTGCCATTCTCGCCCGAGATTTCGACCGGGGCATTGCTTCGCGCGCCTGGGAGTCCTTCGAGCCGGCGACGCCGCTGACGATGGAGGGGCTTGTCACCGCTGCGATGGGCTTCCTTGCAGGCCTTGGATTGTGGAAAATGATATTATGGCCGCTGACCCGGCGTCGGCGGGTGAAAACGATTGATCGCAGCGGAGCGCGCCTATGATTGCCAACGTCTTGTCCATCGCAGGATCCGATCCGTCCGGCGGGGCCGGCATACAGGCTGACCTCAAGACTTTTTCGGCGCTCGGCTGCTACGGCATGGCGGTTATCACCGCGTTGACGGCACAGAATACGCGCGGCGTCACCGGCGTGCATGTGCCGCCAGCCGACTTCATCGCCCTGCAGATCGACGCGATCTTCGCCGACGTGCGCGTCGACGCGGTGAAGATCGGCATGCTCGCCTCGGGCGAAATCGCCGCCATCGTCGCCGACCGCCTGAAGGCGCATGGCGCGAAGAATATCGTGCTCGATCCCGTGCTGGTCGCGACCAGCGGCGACGCGCTCGGAGCGCCCGATGTGGTCGACGCCATGCGGCGGCATCTCTTTCCCATCGCGACGCTCATCACGCCCAATGTGCCGGAGGCCGAACGTCTCTCCGGATTCAGCGCGGGCGGGACGCAGGAAGGATTGCAGAAAGTCGCGCGCGATCTTGCCGCGCTCGATGCGCGCGCCGTGCTGGTAAAAGGCGGACATCTCGATACCGCCACTGCGGACGATGTCCTGCTGGAGGGCGGCCACTTCCAGACGTTTTCGGCGCCGCGTGTCGAGACCGACAATACCCACGGCACCGGCTGCACGCTGTCCTCGGCGATCGCCTGCTATCTCGCCAAGGGACATACGTTGCGCGATGCGGTCGGCGCAGCGAAGACCTATCTCACGCAGGCGCTAAAAGCCTCCGACGCCATCGATGTCGGCGGCGGCCACGGCCCGGTGCATCATTTTCATGCGTGGTGGAAGTAGAGGTTGGCTTTGAGGACAGCTGATGCTTTCATTATTCAAGACTTTTGCGAGACCGCTAAGACGACCCTTAAGTTCTCAGGGGGCGCTTCTCTACCCAACTTTACAAAACTTTGCGCGGCTAAGATGTCGGGAAATAAACTAGAAAAAATGCTGGGCGATAGTTCTGGTTGGGTGACGATTCACCCAAGGATCATGCCCAATGTTCGACTTTGCGCCCCATCTCGCTACTAACCGCCCCCTGATCGGCTCCTTGCTGCCGTTTGCGGCTGCGATGATCGCTCTTGAGTTTGTCACATTCTATCTACGCGGTCAGGATAGCGTTCACGATCCGCGCGAAACCATGGCTACCGCGTGATCGCGATTGGAGGGTAGGTCTAAATAGAGATGCGGAACCGCTGGCAAACCCCGTTGCGATCGCCTCGGCGAATGACTCCGGATGTGGAACGATTTGCGCAAGGCCAGCAGCGCCCGCCAGACTGTTAGCGCGCTGTTCGGGCGGCCCTGAGCTGCAACACCTCCTCTTTTCAAAATTCTCGCACACACGGGGACGGACCAATGACAGCAAAAGCGAGGCGGGCAACATTCCTCATCGCATCGGCGATACTGATGCTTACAGCAGCCAGACCTGCTCTCGCGGCTGATGCGGACCGCGCGAAAGCCAAGGCAAATTTTGTGCAGGCGGACTCCGACGGGGACGGCCGTTTGAATTACCGGGAATTCGTTACTTTCGTCGATCTGAATGCGGCCCAAGGTCTAGGACGGGCCGCGACGATCCGGCGGCTTAACGCCTACAAGCGCGCGTTCGAGCAACTCGACAGCAACAGGGATTCAACCATTTCCCAGCAGGAACTTGCCGCGCAAGTGCAGCGACAATCAAATTAGCCAGGGCAGTGCAAAAATGAAGCCTTGTGTAAGTACCCGGCGCATGAGGAGTCACTTATGATGCCTGAAGGCCCATCAGCTCCGCGTCAGTGGGGTGCCGTTTGGCTTGTGCAGACGGGCGCATCGCCGCCGACGCTATGAATCGAAAGCAGGACGCAAGTTTTTTGACCAAGCGGGGCGTAAAATGAAGACGCAAATGTCATCTGAGGCAACCGGGTCCGCAGCAACCGCCGGGAGTAGTGAGGTTAGTTCGCTGCCGCTCGCTGACAGCGGGAAAGCCGCACCCGCACCATCGGCCCGGCGCGCCCGGCCGAGCCTTCTCAGTGTCGCTGCGATTGCGATGGGCTTATTGGTGATAGGCGGCGTGCTGGGCCTCTACTTCCAGGGTCCGGTTTTGCGCGCAATCTTCAATTGGACAAGGCTTGAACCCGGCGCCGGTGCCGGCAAGCCGATTGCCTTGCCCCTCGAGCGCATACCGTCGAAGCAGCGCGTCGCAGCGCTGGCGGCCGGCGATGTGCTCGCGCTCGGCCGCCTTCGCCCACGCGATGGCATCGTCGCGGTGGGCTTGCCAGCAGGCACCGGCGATGCCCGCATCGAAAGTCTTCTCGTCGCTCAGGGCGACATCGTGAAGAAGGGGGCGCTGCTGGCGGTGCTCGACACGCGCACGCTGTACGAGGGCGCACTTGAGAACGCTGAATCCACTTTGGCGACGAGACGAGCGAGCCTCGAGAAGATTCGTGCACAGATTTTGGCCTCTGAGGCGGAAACACGCGCACTGTTGAAGAGCGCCGAAGTCTCCCTTGAACTGGCGGAGTCCGAGTTGACCCGAGCGCGGGAGCTTTCCAAGCGAGGGGTCGCCACCCAGGCGCGTCTCGAGGATATTCAAACCAAGGCCGACGCAGCGCGGGCCGACGTGGCGCGTTTAACCGCGACACTGTCGCGCTATGCGCCCGGCCCTGATGGCAAGCAGGCAGACATCGCACTGGCCGAGGCGGAACTGGCAGCAGCCAACTCCGCCGTTGTGCGCGCGCGTCAGGACCTCGACCGCGCACGAATCTACGCGCCGCGTTCCGGCACCATCATCGCGGTATCCGTGCGCGAGGGAGAGCGCCCACCCGCCGGAGGACTTTTGAAGCTGGGTGAAACGTCCTTGATGGAAGTTGAAATTGAAGTGTATCAGACCAACATCTTGCGCGTTGCCCTTGGACAATCGGTCTCGATCGGTTCCGCCGTGCTGGGCGAGACCGAGTTGACCGGACGGGTCGCCAGCATCGGAACCCTCGTCGGTCGCCAGAAGGTCACCGCGGAAGACCCGGCCTCCAATACGGATGCGCGCGTGCTCGAGGTGATCGTCGCCCTCGATGAAGCATCGAGCGCTCGGGCCGCCCTCCTCGTCGGTCTTGAGGTTGTCGCACGCCTTCATGTCGGTACTGGGCAAGAAGATCGCGCCAGGGAGAGCGCCCGATGACTGCGCTCCTGACACGACTCCTCGGCCGTCTGCCGGTCGGCTTCCTGCAGCTGACCCATAATCGGGCGCGGTTCGCCGCCGCGCTCGCAGGAGTCGCGTTCGCTAACGTGCTCGTGTTCGTCCAACTTGGACTGGCCGGCTCGATGTACGAATCGGTGGCCACCCCCTACCGCCTGTTTCAACCCAATCTGCTTCTTGTCTCAGCCATCGACACCGAGACGCTGGCCGACACCGTCACGCAGCCGCGCCAGCGCATGTTCCAGGCTTCGGTCCATCCCGATGTGACAGCGGGCACAGCGATCTTTCTCGGCAGCACCTCCTGGCTGTCGACTGCGGCCAGTTCCTCGAAGATTCAGTTCGTCGGCCTCGACCCCCAGGCAACGGCCTTCGTGTCGTCCGATCTCGCTGCCTCCCTCGCCAGCCTTGCCCTTCAGGACACGGCGCTGGTCGACCTCAGAACCCGCTTCGTGGACATGAGCAGTTTCAAGAAAGCTCAGCCCGAAACGCCGCTCACTTTCGAGATCGGCAACCGCCAGCTCAGCGCGATTGGCGTCACTTCAATCGGCGGTGGTTTTGGCGGCGACGGCGTCTTCATCGTGTCGGACCAGACGTTCTATCAACTCTTTCCCAGGCGCAGCTCGGCGAATCCCAGCCACATCCTGCTCAAGCTGAAACCGGACGCCGATGCCCGCCGCGTCGCTGCGGAGCTGACCCAGCTTCTCCCACCCGGGACAGTCAGTATTCGTCCTATTTTGCAGGCGATGGCAGACGAACAAAGCTACCAGATGACCAAACGTCCTACCGGCTTGATCTTCGCATTCGGCGTTGGCATTGGCGTCATCGTCGGCATCGTCATCGCCTATCAGGTGCTGAATTCTGATGTTTCCGACCACATCCGCGAGTATGCCACCTTCAAGGCGATGGGCTACCCGAATGCATTCTTTATCGGGATCATCATGGAGGAGGCGGTTATTCTCGCCGCGGTCGGTTTCTGGCCCGGCCTGCTGTTGTCCGAATTGTTCTATCAGACGCTCGCGCACCTTACGAACATCCCGATTTTCATGACCGCCGAGCGCGCGGTCGCAGTCTTCTTCGGCACCATCGCCGCCTGCGGAATTTCAGGCTTGATGGCGATCCGCAAACTGGCGGCGGCCGACCCCGCCGATTTGTTCTGAGGGCGCGCCATGGATGAGCATCCAATCATCGTCAGGAATCTCGACCACTATTTCGGTTCTGGTGACACGCGCATCCAGGCATTGTTCGACATCTCTCTTCAGGTCGCGCGCGGCTCTCTGACTGTATTGATGGGACCGTCAGGGTCGGGCAAGACGACCCTTCTTACCCTGATGGCCTGTCTGCGCGACGTCCACTGGGGCAGCGTCCGCCTGCTCGGTACCGAAATCAACGGCGCCGACGAACACACGCAGATGAGCCTCAGGCGGCGCGTCGGCGTCGTGTTCCAGGCCCACAATTTGCACGATAGCCTGACCGCGCGGCAGAACGTACTCATGGGATTGCAGGTGCACGGTCGCGGGGTGCCGGCGCGCCAGTCTGCCGCTGCCGAGCACATGCTCGGCCTCGTCGGCCTCGCCGAGCGTATCGAGTATCTGCCGGCCAACCTTTCGGGCGGCCAGAAACAACGGGTCGCGATTGCCCGCGCCCTGGTGTCGAACCCCGAGATCGTGTTCGCTGACGAGCCGACTGCCGCTCTCGACAAGGTGTCCGGCATGGCTGTCGTCGAACTCTTGAAAAAGCTTGGAAACGATCGTGGCACTACAACGGTGATGGTCACACACGATCCCAGAATCCTCGACCTTGCCGACCGTATCATTACCCTCGAAGACGGCGCAGTCGCCCGCGACAGTGCGGCGGCCAGTTCCGATCAAAATCCGGAAACGGCCAAGAATGGCACGCGTCTCGTTGAAGGCTGAAAAACCCGAGCGATCCCGATCAACGCGAAGCGCACGACCTGGTCCACCACTTCCACGCCTGGTGGAAATGAGGGTGGCTTTGATGTCGAACGCATGGAGGAGAATGCTACGCCATGGGCTGAGCCTGTGCAGATGTTTTCATGCGTGGTGGAAGTAGATCGGGTGGTGTCATCCCGGACGCCGAAGGCGATCCGGGACCGCAAGAGAATTAACGTGGCGATCCCGGCTCTCGCTTCGCTCGGCCGGGATGACAGCTTTCCCGCTCAAAGCGCATCGAAATGCTCCACCATCTTCTTGCGCATGGCAGCGTCCGGCATAGCGCCCGTGCCCGCCTTCAGATTGTCGATCATGAATTCCGGCTTGTCGGTGCCGGGGATGACGGCGGTGACGCCGGGATTGCCGAGCGCCCATTTCAGCGAATATTGCGCCCAGCTGGTGACGCCGAGTTCCTTTGTCGCCCATTCCGGCAGCGGCTTGCCGCGCACCTTCTGGAAGAATTTGCCGCGGCCGAAGGGCAGGTTGGTGAGCACGGCCGCGCCGATGTCGCGCGCCGCCGGGATCAGCCTTTCCTCCGAATTACGGTCCACCATCGAATAGTCGATCTGGAAGAAATCGGGCTTCTGCTTTTTCAGCACGTCCTCGACGGCGCCGTAATCGCGATCGAAGGACGACGAAAAGCCGATGTATTTCGCGCGGCCCTGCTTCTTGAATTCGCGATAGGGTTCGAGATCCTGATTGGGATCTTTGGGATTGTGCAATTGCATGAGTTCGACGCGATTGGTGCGCAGGAGCTTTAGCGAGCGCTCGAACGAAGCGATCGTGCCCGCCGCCTTGTCGACGCGCGCTTTCGTGGCGAGGAAGATCCTGTCGCGCAGGCCCAGTTGCTCGATCAGGATGCCGATGCGCTCTTCCGCAGCGCCATAGCTGTAGGCGGTATCGACCAGCGAGCCGCCGCCTTTCACGAGTTCCTGCAACACGGCGGCGCGCTCGGCCATGGTCGCTGCGGCTTTATCGTCCTGCGGAAATTCGAAGATCAGCGCCGTGCCGATGCCGATGACCGGCAGCATTTCGCCTGACACGGGGATGCGGCGCTTCTCGACCGCGCCCGCGGCCTGCGCCAGCGCGCGCAGGGATGAAAGGCTGATCGCGCCTGCCGCCGCGCCGAGCGCGATAGCGTGGCGGCGGGAAAGAGAAATATCGGTCATTTAAGTCTTTTCTCCCTGTTGCATGGATGAACCTTGCGCAGCGCGCGCTTCCTGATTGCGGCCAAGCCAGAGCGACAGGCCGAGCCACGCGAGCGAAACCGGAATCGCCGTCGCGGCGACAAGCGGCATCGATAGTCCCAGCGCCAGCAGCCCCGTAAAAGCCCAGCTCCAGACGACATCGCCGCCGCGCAGGATAGCGGTATCGATAAGGTTCTTCGCCTTGTACTTTTCCTCCCGGGCCACCACGGTGAACATCAGTTCGCGCGCCGGGTTGGAAAAGCCGAAATTCGTCACGCGCTGCATCACCTGCACGGCGATGATGACGCCGAGAACGGGCAGGATCGCAAGGCCCGCAAATCCCAGCGCGAAGACCAGCGGCAGCAGGGCCGCCGCGCGGCCGGGGCCGAGGCGCTTGATGAGTTCGCCTGTCGCAAAGAGTTGCAGAAGCAACGTCAGAATGTTGCCGCCGAGATCCATCGCCGCAAAAATTTGCGTACGCGTCGCGGCGTCCGCCGAGGCGTTGCGCACCACATCCTGCTGGATGAAATAGATGAAGGTCTGCGCCAGCGAGAGCAGCGCGACCCATGCGCCGATGCCCGCCAGATAGGGCGATTTCATGAGCAGCGCGATGCCGTCGAACATGCCGCCGCTGATGGCCTCAGTGGGCTTGGCTTCGACGGGCGCGCCGGGCCTCGCCTCGCCGCTCGAAAATTCGCGCGTCGAGCGCTCGAGGCGCATGGCGCAATAGACGGCGATTTCCAGCAATCCGGCGGCGATCAGCAGCAGGCCCGGCACGCCCGTCAGTTGCGAAATGCCGGACGTGACGAGGCCGGAGCCGACCAGCGTTCCCGCCGTGCCGCCCGCCGCGATGAAGCCGAACAGGCGCTTGCCCTGTTCGCTGCGGAAGAGGTCGGCCATGAACGTCCAGAACACCGACACGGCGAACAGCACGAAGACGCTGACCCAGACGAAAAACACCTTTGCCACAAGCGCGCGCTCGTAGCCGGTCCACAGCAGCGCCCAGAACAGGACGAGGTTCAGCGCGAAGAAGTGATAGACCCACGGGATGAGCTTCGCGCGCGGCAGTTGCGTCGTCGCCCAGGAATAGACGGGCGAAGCCGCGAGCATGGCGAAGAAGGTCGCGGTGAACAGCCATTGCAGGTTTTCACGCCCGGCCGCGATGCCCATTTCGTCGCGCAGCGGGCGCAGGATGTAATAGGCGGCGAGCAGGAAGAAAAAATAGAGAAAGGCCCAGATCAGCGCCCGGATCTCGCCGGCGCGGACGTCCACTGCATTGGAGAGGTAGAGCGCAATCCTGTTCATCCGGCGATGCCCGCTCCCCTTGGTTGCTAGGTAATTAGAGGAGGCCCATGACGCTGTCCAGACAGGCGGCTCAACCGGAATCGACAATCGTTTTGCCCGGCACTACATCCGGGTAAGACAGGAGAAAGTCATGAGCGGCAGCGACAGGATGACGGCAGGCCATCGCCCGCAGGGCCATCCGCCCGTGCGGGCCGGGCGCGTCGGCGTTCTCCTTGTCAATCTCGGCACGCCCGACGCGACCGATTACTGGTCCATGCGCCGCTACCTCAAGGAGTTTTTATCCGACCGTCGCGTGATCGAAACATCGCGGCTGATCTGGTGGCCGCTGCTCAACGGCATCATCCTGACGACGCGGCCGGGCCGCAAGGGGCGCGACTACGATACGATCTGGAACAGGGAGCGAAACGAGGGCCCGCTGAAAACCATCACGCGCTCGCAATGCGAAAAGCTGGCGCAGCGGCTCGCCATCATGCCCGAGGGCAAACTCGTCGTCGACTGGGCAATGCGCTACGGCAATCCGTCGATCGCTTCGCGCATCGCTTTCCTGCAGGACGAGGGCTGCGAGCGCATCCTGCTGGTTCCGCTTTATCCGCAATATGCGGCCGCGACATCGGCCACTGTCTGCGACAAGACTTTCGATGCGCTGAAAGTCATGCGCTGGCAGCCGGCGCTGCGTGTCGCGCCGCCCTGGCATGACGATGGCGCTTATATTTCCGCGCTCGCTGCCTCCATCCGCACTTCGGTTGCCGCGCTCGATTTCGAGCCCGAAGTGATCGTCGCCTCCTTCCACGGCATACCCCGGGAATATTTCGACAAGGGCGATCCCTATTACTGTCATTGCGCCAAGACGGTGCGCCTGTTGCGCGAAGCCATGGGCTATGACGATAAAAAGCTTCTCATGACATTCCAGTCGCGCTTCGGCCCGGCGGAATGGCTGAAACCCTATACGGACGAAACGATCAGCGATCTTGCGAAGAATGGCGTCAAACGCATCGCCGTGGTAACGCCCGGCTTCGTGGCCGATTGTCTCGAAACCATCGAGGAAATCGGCGTCGAGGTGCGCGACATCTTCATGGCGAGCGGCGGCGAGAAATTCGCACGCATCGATTGCCTCAACGATAGCGACCCCGGCATGGACGTGATTGTATCAGTTGTGCGCCGCGAACTTATGGGCTGGGTTGAGCCATGAGCACGGATTGCTCTATCGTCATCACGACGACCAATTCGCAGGAGAGCGTCGAAAAAATCGTTGCGACGGTGATGGAGAAAAAGCTAGCCGCCTGCGTGCAGGTGTTTCCGGTCGTCAGCCACTATGTCTGGAAGGACGCGCTGCAGAAGGACGACGAGATCCGTCTGGAAATGAAAATGCGCACCTCCGATTACGCTGCGCTGGAAGCGGCGATCAAGTCAGTGCATCCCTATGAGACGCCTGAGATTGTGAGGGTGGAGATTGCCGAGGGGAGCAGGGAGTATTTGAATTGGATCGATAGCGTAAAGTTAAAGCCGACGTTGTGAGGCGGTTTATGGTCAGCGGAATAACAATCAATAATGGTAGCTTAGAAATCCACGGGTACCCGCTTGGATCGTCCATACATTCAGTGGCAACGCCCGACGCCGAAGAGTTGAACCGCCTAACGATTTTTCGCAGCGAGTTGAAACGGGTCGAATATTGGTTGGCAAAAATTGAAGAACGTGCGATTCCGGATTTAGAAGACAGCGATATCAATCACGCATTGGCCGATGCAGCTCTATTGGCATTCTCTAGGTGCTTCGATTTTGATCATCCATTGAAGCCTTTAAGAGCAAAGGAGATTTTCAAGGGCGACGGTCGCAAACAAGTTGAGCGATTGCGGAACGTGCGACATAAATTGGTAGCCCATGCAGAGCAGGTGGTTGGCGGAGTTTTTACACTTATTGTTCAGTCTCCGGAAAAGCAGGCGATCGAGACGTTATCGTTGAATATTTCAATACCGTTTCATGCGTTAGGTGAACTTGAATGTCTACGACAACTGAATATTCAGGCGCTAAATTGGGTGAGCGCTAAGCACGAGGGACTGGCGACTAATATCGTAAAATGGTTCAATGGCTTACCTTTGGAAATAAGATCATCGGCCCCTGATTTTGTATTGAAATCTCAATCATCAGATCCGTTTGCTCCGAAGGGATAACTAAAAAACGGAGGCCGTTTCCAGCCTCCGTTCAAATTCGTCAGCGATCTCAAAAACTCAGATCACACGCACCCGCGTTCCGATTTTCACGCGGTTGTAGAGATCGGCCACGTCGTCGTTCATCATGCGAATGCAGCCGGAGGAAACGGCCTGTCCGATGGTGTCGGGTTCGTTGGTGCCGTGGATGCGGAACATCGTGTCCTTCTTGCCATTGAAGAGATACATGGCGCGCGCGCCGAGCGGATTGTCCATGCCGCCTTCCATGAACTTCGGCAGATCGGGCCGGCGCTTCAGCATGGCGGCGGGCGGGGTCCACGACGGCCATTCGGCCTTGCGGCCAATCTGCGCGGTGCCGCTCCATTCGAAGCCGGCGCGTCCGACGCCGACGCCGTAACGCACGGCCTGCCCATTGCCGAGCGAGAGATAGAGATAGCGGTTCTGCGTATCGACGGTGATCGTGCCGGCGCCCTGTCCGGTCGGATCGGCGACGAGCGAACGTGTCGCCTGGGGGATCGCGCGCTGCGGACGAGAGAAATCTTCCAGCGCTGCAACGCGAATGCGGCGCTCCTGCGCGAAGTAGGAACCGGCGGCGTCCTGCGCCTGCACGGAGGAAGCGCCTATGCTCATGCCCAGAGCGACGATCAGCGCGGAGATGGTCTTGTGTGCGATGGTCTTCATGTTGCGCCCCTGCAAAAGGAAGTTGATGGAGGCGAACATAGTTTCGGGCCCCCGAATTGATGTGCGAATCCGCACATGACGTTCGAGGGACTAACGAGGATGGAGCGCGCAAGGTTCCGATGCGCGCGCGTAGACAACATCACGACTATTTCAGGAGCGCCCCGAACTCTCTGTTCCCAGTGGAACAGATCAGCGCCGCGGCCAGGAAAAATCGTCGGCGCGTCCGGTCTGCGCCTCGATGGGCGCGCCTTCGACGAGGCGGCGCTGGGCGAGCGCGGAGAGAACAGGGGCTGCATTCTGCCTGCGGCGGCTCGTGGCCAGTTCGCCATCGGAAGCCATGTCGGGCTGCGTCAGCCGCACGACCGGGCCGGCCGCCGGCCGTTCGGGAACCGCGATGGGTTTGGGAATTTCGGGCTGCGGCAGGGAGGCGACAACGGGTGGCGCGGGTTGCGGCGCGGCGACATCTGGCTTTGTTGCAGGCCCGGTTTGCGGCGCATCGGCTTTCGGGATGTCCGCCTTCGGCGTCGCGGGTTGTGCGGCCACGGGCGCAGGCGTTGAAGGCGCGGCCTGCTGTGCGGGCGGCGTCAGCGCGGCGATCACCGGGTCGGTGCGCGGGCGGCGCTCGTCGATGTAGCGCTTAAGAGGGCTTTCGAGGAAGTAGGCGAGCTTGCGCGTTCCCGGCGGGGTGAAATGCACTCCATCTCCGGTGCGCAGCTTCACGACCTGTCCGTTCACGTCTGGCCCGAACAGGGTGAAGCGGTTGCGGTCGTCGGCGAAGCCTTCCCAGACATCGACATAAAATCCGCCGGCGCGCTGCACGGCTTCGCGATAGAGTTCGTTGAAGGCGAGCATCTCGCCCGCCAGCCGCTCGCCGCGCATGATGGGCATACCAACCCATACGAGTGGAATCTTCTTCTCGCGGAACAGGCTGGCGACGGCCTCGATGCGCGCCTTGTAAATCTTCGTCCAGCCTTCCGAGCGCACGCGATGGCGCTCTCGGCCGTCCTGAATTTCCTGCGCGTCGTTGGAGCCGAGCATCATGACGGCGATGTCGATCTTCTCGCCGTCGGCGAGGAGTTTCTTCGCCGCGTCGGCCCAATCGTAAAAGCGCGTGTTGACGAGGCCGGAGGAGTCGCGCGTTTGCTTGACGATGGCGATCTGCGGCGTTTCGGCATAGGCAAGTTCGAGCCCGCGCGCGAGCTGCTGGGCGATGTTGTCGCCGAGCACCGCGATGCGAACGGCGGGTGCGGTCTGCGCAGCGGTGGGCGGACGAGCCGCCTGCTGCGTCGGCTGGGCTGGCGTTGCGGCGGGATCAGTCGCGGGAACCGGCGTTGCGGGTTTGTCGGCCGTGACAGGCGTTTCGGTGTTGGGCGTTTCCGTGCCGGGCGTCGCTTCCACCGGCGGCTTTTCGCCCTCGGGCACGACGCGCGTAAATCCTTTTTTTGGCGCAGCGCCGCGAATGAGGCGGGTCGGGCGCTGCTCGACGCTGCGCGCCGCCGGACGCTTTGTCGCGACCTGCCGCTGCATCCGCTGGCGTTCCTGCCGCCAGTAGCTTGCGGCGTTTTCCTCGTATTGGGCGATAACGGCTGGCCCGCCGGTGAGGAAAAGGAAGATCGCGGCGATGGCGAGTTTGAGCGCGCCAGACCAGCGCCGCCGCTGCGGCGGCTGGGGAATCGCGGTCGGGCGGTTCGCTTCGCTCATGCGCCCTTATAATTCATTAGCGGGCGTTTCGCACCTGCTGCAGCACGGCCTGGCTGGGATAGCCGTCAGCGACGACGCCGGCCTTCTTCTGGTAGGCGCGAACGGCGGCGGTCACCTGATCGCCGAACTTGCCGTCAATCTTGCCGACATTGAAACCGAGCCGGGCGAGATTGCGTTGCAATTCCATCGCCTGCGCAGTGCTGAGCGGTTTTTCGCCGGTCGGCCAAGCGCCCTGGATGGGACCCGCGCCGGCGATGCGCTCGCCGAGATGGCCGACGCCGAACGCATAGGCATTGGAGCGGTTGTACTCCTTGATGACGCGGAAATTCTGCGTGAGCAGGAAGGCTGGGCCGTTGCGCCCTGCCGGCAGCATGATGGTGGCGGAGCCCGAGCCGGGCATGGCCGCGCCGCTCGGCCGGCGCAGTCCCTTCGACGCCCAGTAGGAGAAGGGGCGGAATTCCATGGGATCGTGGCCGGAAATATCGAAGCCGGCAGGTAGGGCGACTTCGAAGCCCCAGGGCTGGCCGCGCTGCCAGCCGAAGGCCGCGAGATAGTTGGCGGTGGAAGCCAGCGCATCCGGGACATTGGACCAGATGTCCTTGCGTCCGTCGCGATCGTAATCGACGGCGTGTTTCAGAAAGCTCGTCGGCATGAATTGCGTCTGGCCCATCGCGCCGGCCCACGAACCTGTCAGCGTATCGGGTGAGGCATGGCCCTGCTGGATGATGAGCATCGCGCCGATGAGTTCGTTGCGGAAGAACTCTTCGCGATGGCCGGCATAGGCGTGCGAGGCGAGGGAGCGGATCACGGAATTCTTGCCGGTGAAGCCGCCGTAGCTCGTTTCCATACCCCAGACCGCCAGCACGACGTGCCGGTCGACGCCGTAGCGCTGTTCGACATCGGCGAGGACCGATTGATAGGCGCGCGCCATTTCGCGGCCCTTTTCGATGCGCTGCGTTGTTACCGCGCCGTTGATATAGCCCCAGATCGGCTTCACGAATTCGGCCTGCGAAGACATCGGCTTGAGCACGCGCTGATCGAGCGTGACGCCACGCAAGGCATTGTCGAAAGTGGCGCGGGTGACGCCCGCGGCCTGCGCATGGGGCCAGATGCTGTCGAGATAGGCGCGGAAGCCGGCTTCGGTCTTGCCGGCGGCTTGCGGCTTGGCGGTCTTCTGGCCGGCCGTATTGGCCTGCGCCGGGCGCAGTCCCGAGGCGAAGATCACCGCGCCCGCCAGGCCGATCAGCGCCATGCAGCGAATGAACTGGCCGGGCGCGAACTCCGGACGCCAGGGCTGAAGCGGGGCTTCGGGTCGCCGCATCGCAATCTTTTTCCGGAAAAGCCGCATCACGCTACTCCTGCAGGTACTCTCGACTTGCAGCCAAGCGGAGGACCGCCGGCCAGCCCTGCAAATTAGGGCATGGAGGTTTCCCAAGCGTTTACCATAATGGACTTTCCGTGTCGCCCATTTCAGGCACGGGCCGCCGGCCCAGGGGGAAAAGTGCGGCCCAGTCGGAAAGTTCCCGCGAATATGCTCTACTCCTGCCAAGGAGCCGCCCGGACAGGGCTACGGTTTTCCGAAGAGGAGCCTTTTCATGTCGACAATTAGCGGTCTTGGCCTGTTCACCGGCGCAGTGATCATTTTCATCCTGCTGACGGTGCTGATGGGCGTGCGGCAGGTGCCTCAGGGCTATGCCTATACGGTCGAGCGGTTCGGCAAATATTACAAGACGCTGGAAGCCGGCCTCGGCGTGATCTTTCCGTGGATCGACCGCATCGGCCGCAAGATGAACATGATGGAGCAGGTGCTCGACGTTCCCACGCAGGAAGTCATCACCAAGGACAATGCGACGGTGTCCGTCGACGGCGTCGTGTTCTTCCAGGTGCTGGACGCGGCGCGTGCGTCCTATGAAGTGCACAATCTCGAACATGCGCTGCTCAATCTCACCATGACCAATATCCGCACCGTCATGGGTTCGATGGATCTCGACGCCTTGCTGTCTCATCGCGACCAGATCAACAACAGCCTCCTTGCCGTCGTCGATGCCGCCGTGCAGCCGTGGGGCATCAAGATGACGCGCATCGAGATCAAGGACATCGTGCCGCCGCGCGATCTCGTGGAATCCATGGGTCGGCAGATGAAGGCCGAACGCGAGAA
>CAINED010000019.1 GCA_903847605.1 uncultured Hyphomicrobiales bacterium
AGTCATCTGCGGGCACATCCATCAGCCTGTGATCCAGCATGTCGACGGCGTTGTCTACATGAATTGCGGTGACTGGATTGAATCATGCACGGCCATTGTCGAGCATCCGGATGGCCGTTTCGAACTGATCCGGATAGCGGATACGAACACGCTCGAAGCGATTGCGATTGGTCGCAAGCAGCTTAGCCCAGCCGTCTAATCCCACTCCCTATCGGCAGGCGTCAGATACAATCGACAGAAAGTCCTTGACGCTGGCATCAATCCCGAATTTAGAGCATTTTCCGATCATGTCGCATCGTATCCAGCGGCGATGAGGTAGTTTCGGCATTCGTTTGGCGTGAAGCGTTTCAGGGCATTGGCGATGGCCTGCCAGAGGTCTGGCATTGTGCGCGCTTCGGCGGCGCGGAGCAGCGCCTTCAACTTCGAGAAGACCATTTCGATCGGGTTGAAGTCGGGACTGTAGGGCGGAAGATAACGCAGGCTCGCGCCGACAGCCTCGATTGCTTCCTGGACGCCCTGAACCTTGTGAGCGGGCAAGTTATCCATGATCACCGTGTCGCCATAGCGCAGCGATGGAGCGAGCGATTGCTCGATCCAGGCGAGGAAGGCGTCGCCATCCATGGGACCGTCCAATACGAGCGGCGCGATGAGGCCATCCGACCGCAGGCCCGCCGTAAAAGTCGCCGTTTTCCAGTGTCCGTGTGGAACCGCGGACCGGCAGCGTTCACCGCGCGGCGAGCGCCCATAAAGCCGCGCCATCTTGGTGTTTGCTCCAGTCTCGTCGATGAAGACAAGGCGGTCTGGATCGAGATCGAGTTGCCCGTCGAACCATTCCTCACGGGCCTCGTTTATATCGCTACGTCGTTGTTCGGCGGCATGCGCCGTCTTTTTTTGAGTGTGATCTTCCGGCGTTTGAAGAAGCGCCACAGTGAGGCGACACCGGCAGCTACCCCATACTCAATTAACTTGCTGCGCAGTTCGACAAGCGTGATGTCCGGCTTCGCCGCAACGGCGTCGATAATCAATTGGGAGTGCTCTTCGATACGCTGCGATCTACGATCGCCGCCTTGCTTCTGGGGCGTGAAGTCGCCCGCCTTTTTCTGACGATCACGCCATCGGATAGCGCTGGCGGCGCTCACGCCAAAACGCTCCGCCGCCGCCCGGCAGGACAAGCCGCCGTCGATCGCGGCGATCACTCTTTGGCGAAGATCAACAGAAAGCGATTTGGCCATGCACGCCAGCCTCCGTCGCCAGCATGCAGTTTGAATCAGACTCGCGGCCTTTTGGGAATCCCCTTCGATTCCTTCAGTTCGAAAAATGCTCTAGATTCACTCTTCTTCGCATCAACCATCAATTTGTTTCGTCTTCGCCATTATCGCCAGAAGTACGGCTTTGAGTTCTTGCCGCGCGCTGTATCAATGCCCGCTCAGATCTAGTGACGGCGCAATGACGGCCTTTATAGGCCCACCATCAGCCCCGGTACGGTCTAGTCGACGCGCACCATGGTGCCGACTGTCAGCAAGGTTTCGTGAGGCAGATTGCCCGCGCGCAGAGAGATGCTGACCAAGGAGACCAACAAGGCAATGCCGATTGAGAGGCTCGTCGACGTTTTCGACAGCAAGGGACAGCAGGTGGGCCGCTACATCGTGGAAACGCCCGGACTCGTTCAGGATGTCGTCTACGAGCGCCGCGCCATCGACTATGCGATCCAGCACGGTGACGCCTACGAAACGGATCGTCCCAAGCTGATGGCGTTCATCCGGCGGCCTAAAGCGCCGCGTGGGAACGGCGGTGTTATATTGGGGATGAGATCAAAATCACCGGTGTGAACCTCCGTCGGCAACGGATCGCGGGACGGTGCTGCGACCGGCGTTTGTAAAACTGCTGATCGCCGGTAAGCTCGCGAGAGGCGGATAGTAATTCGAACGAAATTTGTATCGATGACGACTTCCAACGTCAGAAAGCTCGCGTATGCGAAGCCGCCGGGATCCGTCACCAGACCTCCTCAACGCTACGCCCGACTTTGGGTCATCTGGGTCTTGCGCAAGACGCGCTCCAGCAGCTCGAGCTCATCAAGGCTCAGGTCCGACACATCGAGCACATTCGCCTTGCGCTGCGAATCCGGCAGCCCGCC
>CAINED010000020.1 GCA_903847605.1 uncultured Hyphomicrobiales bacterium
GGAGGTTATCGTCGGTCATGGCGAACGTGGCTGGCGCGAAGTGGCGAACGGGATCGGCGTAAGCAACCAAACCCTAAGCCAAATCAACTCATTAAGCTACGTTCGCCAGCCTCAAATTCATCCACTGATGAATAAAACGGGTTAAGAATTCGCGGGCATGATCGGCCCTGAACGGAGTTTGACCGTGGGGCGCGCGCCACCTAAAATCGCGCCAACAGCAATTCGGCCGCCCCGGAGGAATTCCATGCACATCATCGACTCGCATTTCCACTGGTGGCCGCGCTCCGTCTTCGAGACCCTGTGCAAGCGCCGCAGCATTCCGCGCGCCCAGCCCAACGCCAAGGGCTGCTACACGATGTTTCTGGAGGACGGCACGGATTACATCCTCGACAGCTGGCCGGACTGGTTCGATCTCGACCAGCAGTTCGAGCACATGGACGGCCTGCGCGACAAGAACGGTAATGGCTACCACGTCAGCGCCGTCGGCTCGATCGGTCCGTTCTCGGTCTATTTTTCCGCGCTGCCGGTCGATGAGGGACGCGACCTCGCGATCCAGTGGAACGAGGAAATGGCATGGGCGCAAAAGCGCTATCCCGGCCGCTTCTGGGGCAGCGCCGCGATCCCGATGCAGGATACGCGCGTTGCGCTCGAGGTGCTGGAAGACGCTGTCGGTCGCCTCGGCCTGATGGGCGTCAACCTGCCCGGCAGCGTTGGCAAGGATGCGCGCATCGATGCGGAGCGCCTGCACCCCTATTACGCCCGCGTCGCCGAACTCGGCCTGCCCATGTTTCTGCATCCGACCGATGCGATCTTCAATTCCATGCTCGATGGCTATGACGGCGCGCTGTTTCTAAGTCTCGGCCGCGTCATGGAAGTCAGCGTCGCGGCATCGCGCCTCGTGCTGTCGGGCCTGATGGAAAAATATCCCGATCTGAAAGTGGTGATGTCGCATACGGGCGGCGCGTTGCCCTATCAGTCCGGCCGGATGGACAAGAACACCAAGAAAGCGAAACTGCCGCGCCCGACGAGCGAGTACCTGCATCGCATGTACACCGATACGGTGTCGCCGCATGCGCCGGGAATTCAATTCGCCATCGACTATTACGGCATCGACCAGGTGATGTATGGCACGGATTATCCCTGCTGGGATCCCCAGACCTGTCTCGATCTCATCGAGGAGTTAAATCTTTCCGCAGCCGACAAACAGAAATTGTTCCATGACAATGCGCGCAGGATTCTCAACCTTAGAGATCCCGTCGCCAAATCCCTGGCCGCCGAATAGGCGCGCTTCACGTTCTGTCGTTGCCGGAGTGCTGAATGCCTGACGATCTTTCGCCCACCGCCTTGCAGTCGCGCGAGGTCGTCGCGGATTTCGTGGCGAAGGCGCGCGCGCTCGCGCCGAAACTTGCCGAGCGCGCGGATGCCGGCAACAGCCAGCGACGCGCGCCGGACGAAACCATCGCCGACTACGACAAGGCCGGCCTTGTGCGCCTCTGCCAGCCGGCGCGCTTCGGCGGCTACGAACAGCCGTTCAGCGCGATCAGCGATATCGTGCTCGAACTCGGGCAGGGCGACGGATCGCAGGCCTGGGTCGCCGACGTCTATTGCGAACACACCTACATGCTCTCGCTGTTTCCGGATCGGGCGCAGCACGATGTCTGGGACGAAAATCCGGGCGCGATGATTTCGGCCTCCATCGTGCCGCTGCCGCAAAACAGCGCCCGCAAGGTCGATGGCGGCTATGTCCTGAACGGGCGCTGGCCCTTTCTCAGCGGTCTCTATCACTCGCACTGGTCGATGCTGGGACATGCCGTGAAGGGCGAGGACGGCGTCGCC
>CAINED010000021.1 GCA_903847605.1 uncultured Hyphomicrobiales bacterium
GCTGGCGCTCCTCAAGGCTCCACGTCCGCCGCGTCCCGCCAATGCCGTCCTTCGCCGCCATCTGGTGTCCACCTCTTCGCTGGTGGACACCTAACCAACTCCATATGCAGAGCGGTAGGCGGTCGTCCGATCACGCTTACGCATGATCGCCGATGGGCGCCTTCGATGTTCACGGGTCGGGCGCAGCGTCCGGGTGAGTAAGGCAGCATTGCTGGCGAGACTGGGTATGGGGATTATGGAGGGTCTCAAAGATGTATAACTTACTGAAACTGTTCAAGTAGTGATTACATTGTCATAGTATTGACCTGCAAGTCTGTGTTGCTGTTATCACGACTTTCCGCTACTGTCCGCTCCTGTCGTCACGAGGTTCAAATGCCAGCTCAGTTCCCCGAGATCACCACCCTCCAGGGCCTTTTGGAGTTCATCCAGGCCGCCCAAGATCGTACCGAGCTGCAAAAGCGCGACGAAGTGAGCGCCATTCGCACCGTCGCCAAAGCCCTGGGCGCAGAGCCGTCCAGCCTGCCTTTGAACGTCAAACTGCTTCGCCGCCGTCTGGAAGGGATATCGCACGAGGCACTCAGTACGAGTTCACGGCGCTGGAATAATGTCCGGTCCTTGTTCAGCCGGGCACTGCAATCGGCGACCACGATCAAGCGCACCCGCCGCGGGGTCCGGATCTCCTCGGCATGGCAGGAATTGCGCCAGAAACTGTCGAGGTCCGACGCTTTGCGGTTGGGAGCGCTCTGTCGATTTTTATCTGCAAGGGGCGTAGCGCCGGCGCAGGTTACACTCGCAGACCTGGAGGCCTTTCGGGACGAGATCATCAACGACCGGCTCCGAGCGGGGCCGGAGAAGACCTGGGACGGCATCGTCTGGACCTGGAACAAGGCCGTCGAGAGCATGGCAGATTGGCCAAGGATTGTGATCCCCCGGGAGGATCGTCGGATAGTCTATGTCCAGCCCTGGAGTGCTTTTCCTGCGAGCCTGAAGGCAGACGTCGACGCCTACCTTAAGATGCTGTCCGGAGATGTGGTGGACGAAGATGCGCCGCCGCGAGCGCTGCGTCCCATCACGCTCAGAAATCGCGAGTATCAAGCCCGCGTCGCTGCCTCGGCCCTGGTCGCAGAAGGGGTGCCGATTGAAACTATCCAGGGTCTCAAGGACATTGCCCGGCTGGACCCAATCAAGACCGTCTTGAAGCACGTGCGAGCGCGCGGCGATAAAGTCCATCAGGCCAATGCCTTCAACATGGCCAATTTCCTGAAGGCGGCGGCGCGGTATTGGGTCAAGGTCGAAGATAGGGAGCTCGACAAAATCCGAAAGATCACGGCCCAGCTTTCCCCCAAACAGAAGGGACTGACGACCAAGAACCGAAATCGATTGCTTCCCTTCAATGATCCCGACGTCATCAGCCGCTTCCTCGATATACCCGACCGAATATTTGCGGAGGTCCGTTCGGAGCCCCGTAAGACAATGGTCAGTGCCGTGAAAGCGCAGATCGCGGTCGCCATTGCCATTCTTCAGGCTGCGCCCATTCGGATCCAGAACCTTGCTGCCCTCGACCTGATCGAGAACTTCAGCTCGCAAGGTGGTCGCCTGTATTTGCGTATCGAAGGGACCGCCATGAAAAATGGGCGGGATTTCCTTGCGGAGTTCCCAGACCATGTCGCAAATCTCATCGCCTGGTACTGCCGGGAGTATCGGCCGCTGCTCTTTAGTACACCCACAGACGCGCTGTTTCCCGGCGAAGGCGGTCGCGCAAAACTACCGAACACGCTCGGGCGGCAGATCGACGGACGCGTTCGCGCCTACATGGGGTTTCCCGTGAACCCGCATTTATTTCGGCACATCGCAGCTAAGCTTTATCTTGATCAGCGCCCGGGCGAATATGGGCTTGTCAGCCGCCTGCTCAATCACAAGAGCGTTGCGACCACGATGGCGGCATATACCGGCGCCGAGACGATCAGCGCGGTTCGTCATTATCAGGAGATCATCGCGCGCGAGCGTCATGTGCCGCCCAAAACCTCTCCTTCCCCCAGGCAGGCACGCAAATGATCCGCCCTGACGTCCACCCCGATAATCGTTTGTGCTGGCCAAGAGCCAACTGGCCGATGGAAGACCAGAAACGCTGGGATCTTGCATGCACGCCCAGGTCGCCCTTCGAGGATGATCAAGGCGGCGAACTTGCTGACCGTTCGCCCGCTACACGTACCAAATACGAGAAGGGCTGGGGACGGTGGCTGGCATTTCGGGCTCAGGATGAGTTGCTCTCCCCTCAGCATCAGGGCCGAACCGATAAAAGCCAAATCCAAGCTTACGTCGATTGTTTGCAGGCTAGCGGCAATTCCTGGGGCACGATCACAAACCGTCTGCAGGAATTAGTGGTCATGCTGAAAATCATGGGCCACGATTTTAACGAGCGGGCGCTGGATCGTTTCATCGCTACGGCTCGATCGCGGATCATTCCCGTGCGTTCCAAGGCGCATGTGAAGCCCGCGAACGAATTGGTAAATCTTGGGTTTCGCCTCATGTCGAGTGCCCGCGACATGAATGAACCGGACCATCTGCTCGCCTTTCGCGATGGACTGATCATTGCGTTTCTGGCCCTTCATCCAGTGCGCCGCCGCAACCTTGCAGCGTTCGAATTGGGTCGCAACCTCGTGCGGCAAAGTAACGGATACATGGTGCTTTTCCCGGAAACCAAAACAGGCGTGCCTTATGAAGCGCGGCTGGCGGATGATCTTGTCGAGTGCATGGACAAATATCTGAAAGAAGTTCGTCCTGTCCTCATGACCAGATCAGGCCGCTGGAAGGCAGACGTCGGCAATGCTGTCTGGGTGTCGGCTGACGGATCACCTATGAAACAGCAAGGGCTTGCGGGCCGCATCGAATTGCGGACCAAGGTCGCCTTTGGCAAGGCGATCAGCCCGCATCGATTCAGGGATGCCGCTGCAACGACGCTGGCGACCGCCGATCCCGCACGGATCCGTATAGCGGCGCCAGTGCTCGGCCATCGCTCGCTGAGCACAACCGAGAAGCATTATATTCAGGCTAGCGGGCTGGAAGCGCAAAGATCCTATCTCCAAGTCATCAGAAAGAGGTGAGACCATGAAGGATCGAAAAGCCTTTTTGCGCAAAATGTCCTTCGGGCCGGTTACTCGTGATCGCATTGTAAAAATCTGCAACAATATCGAGCTGCAAGATCGAGTGGCCATGAACGAACTGGAAATAAGCCTGCTACACATCGAGGCGGACTTGGCGACGTATCGTCGGCTTGCTTACCTGCCAGCCGAACGCAAGAGCATCATTTCAAAAAGGAAAAAGCTCCAGTCGGCGCTCGCCAAGTTGGACAAAGTGCTGGAGGACGAAATGGATGTCCTCCTCGAGGTTCTCCCGAAGAAAGCGCTTCAGGAAATAGGACTGCTTCTGGCGCGCGAAACGATTGAGGATGTGCTGGGAGAGCATGCGCCCGATTATCTTCGCGGATATGATAGAAAAAGTGAACACGAAGCTGCTGGTATCGAATACGGCCACCTTTTCATCCGGCACATCGTAAGCCGCATCCTTGGACCGATCCGGGATTGGACGGAGGAGAACAGACAGAATGTCGGCGGAACGCCGCCGGATTACCGCCGGCGCTTCATTATTCGAGAACTTGCCAAAGAAGCACTCGGTATAATTGGGACAAATCCAACAGGTTCGACGAATTCGCCCTTCGTACAGCTTTGCATTGCTGTCTTTCAGGAATTCGAATTGCCAGATGATGGCATCGAGGACGCCATCGAAAGGGAATTGCAGCATTTGGAGGCCGAAGCTGCATCGCAAGACGATGCCAAATGAATTCTGCCAGGGCAAAACCTCGTCCAATTTTGGATCGGTTATGCGGACGAGCCGATCGTCTGATCCCGTCACTCTCGCAGAATGTCGGGACGCGATTCGCTTCAGAAAAACAGGGTACCGGGAGGACTGCGGGTTGAAGCCGTACGCCCCAATGGGCGCCCATTGGTCCGCCAATCAACTCGGCCTGAACCTGAATTTGAACTTACCAGCGATATCACCCCGCAATGGCAAGTTACGACGGATGAGCTGGCGGCCATCGAGCGGCTGCTCGGACCTTCCCTCGACAAATTCCTTTCCAAACCCTGAGAGGTTAACCCATGATGCGGGAGCCTGCTCATTCCTTCCCTCATTGGATTGACCTGCCATGCCGTTCCAGCCTCAACCCATCCTACCCTCTCCAAGACGTGCCGCGCTTTATCTGCGTGTCAGCACCGGTCGGCAGGCGGCCGGAGAAGTATCTCTCCCTTCGCAACGCGAACTGACCCGCCGCTATTGTGAGGCACAGGGATGGGTTGTGACCGAAGAGTTCGTAGAACCCGGCGCATCGGCGACCGATGACCGTCGCCCCGTTTTTCAGCGCATGCTGGAGGAAGCTTCTTCACCCGAACGTCGGTTCGATGTGATTTGCGTACACGCATTCTCCCGCTTTTACCGCAACGGTGCCGAGATGGAATTGACCATCCGTCGGCTGCGCAAACAGGGCGTCGAGGTGGTGTCCGTCACCCAGCCGACCGGCGATGACCCATCCCAGGAATTGATGCGCCAGATCATCGGCGTGTTTGACGAGTACACATCTCGGGAGAATGGCAAGAACGTGACGCGCGCCATGCGCGAATCCGCCAAGCAAGGGTTTTGGAACGGCGCACGCGCGCCGCTCGGCTATCGTATCGTTGAAGCTGAACGGCGGGGTTCAAAGATCAAGAAGCGCCTCGATATCGATCCTGTGGAAGCCGAGACCGTCCGCCTCATCTTTAAGCTCTACGTCTCCGGCGACGGTAAGTCCGGTCCACTGGGGATCAAGGACACCTGCAAATGGCTCAACAGCCACGGCTATCGCACCCGTCTTGGTGCTGCATTCGGTGTCGGGCCGACCCACGTCATTCTGACCAACGCCGGATATGCCACGGGACAGTGGCCTTATGGGCGGCGCAATGCCCGTACTGGACAGGCGGCAGATCCGTCCCAGATTGTTTATATTCCGGTGCCGGCAATCGTCCCGATCGACCTCTTTGAGCAAGTGCAGGCTCGCCTGGCTGCGCATAATCCAAAAGTCACCCCGCCCCGAATCGTGAACGGTCCCACCCTCCTCACCGGGCTCGCAGTGTGCGCGAGCTGCGGAGCGGGCATGACCCGCACTGGCACGAAGCGCGGCCACAGGGCCTACACCTACTACAGTTGTGCGGGTTGCCATCAGAAGGGAAAGGCAGTCTGCAAAGGGCGGCACGTGCCGCTGCCCAAACTCGACGAACTCGTGCTTCGCAATGTGACCGAACACCTACTCGTTCCGGATCGCCTCGTTGCGATTCTCGAAGCCCTCGTCGCGCATCGCTCGCAACAGGACCAGGCTGTCGCCTCCCGCCGCCATACGCTCGAAACAGAAATCGTCCGGGCGAAAGAGAAGCTGGCCCGCCTCTACCGGGCAATCGAGGACGGCGTTATCGAGCTCGACACCGATCTCAGAGAACGCATCCAAAAGGTCAGGAACGAGCGTGATATTGCTCAGGCTAGCCTCGAGCGGATTGGGGAGCAGTCCCGCAACGCTGCCGCCATAACGCCAGAGCGAATCGAAGCCTTCTCCGCACTCCTGCGCGAGAAACTCGAAACTGGCGATACGCAGGCGCGCAAAGCCTACCTGCGTTCGATCATCTCGCGCATTGAGGTCGACGATCACAAGATCAGAATAATCGGGGAAAAAGCGTCCCTTGCCAGCGTCATAGCCGGACAACAGACCCAATCGGGAAATGTTCGTGGTTTTGTACGCAAATGGCGCGCCCGAAAGGATTCGAACCTCTGACCCTCAGATTCGTAGTCTGATGCTCTATCCAGCTGAGCTACGGGCGCGCTTTCACAGGTCCGGTGGACGCGTGACGTGAGCGCGCGTTGAGCGCGTCACGGGCGCTTCGTGTACCGGCTTGCGCAGGGCATTGCAAGTCTCGATTTCCCGAATTTTCCGCATCTGCGAAACCCGCGCGCTGTCACGCCACGGCGACCGCGCGCTTGTCCGGCAGTCTGATGACGAAAGTCGCCCCAGCTTCCTGTCTGGCATCGGCGAGGGCGATTTCGCCGCCATGCGCGCGCACGAGTTCGGCCGCGATGGCGAGGCCGAGGCCGGAGCCGCCGGGCCGGGTCGAACCCTGAAACGCCTCGAACAGCTTGTCGCGCGCCGCGGGCGGAATGCCGGGCCCTGTGTCGGAAACTTCGATGGCGATATGGCCGGCCTCGCGGCGCGCGGAGACCCGCACTTCCGCGAGCAGGCCCGGCTGCGGCCCCGCGCTTTCGAGCGCCTCGATGGCGTTGCGGAAGAGATTAACCAGCACCCGCAGGATGTGTTCGGAATCGGCGTTCACCTCGAATTCCCGCGGCACGCCATTGACGATGGGCACGCGGCCAGCATCGGCCGGCGAAACGATTTCGGCGGCTTCCGCCACGGTGAAATGCAATTTCATGCGCGCAGGCTGCGGCGCGCGCTCGGCGGCGCGGCCATAGGTCAGCGTGGACTGGCAGAAGGCTATGGCGCGGTCGAGCGTCGCGACGAGTTTCGGCGCAAGGCGGCGGGTCAGCGGATCGGACCCGTTGGCGAGACGGTCCGAAATCAACTGCGCCGACGCCAGTATGTTGCGCAGGTCGTGATTGATCTTCGCGACGGCGAGGCCCAGCGCCGCCAGGTGCTTCTTTTGCGTCAACTCGTCGGCGAGCGTCTTCTGCATTTCAGCCAGAGCATTTTCGGCAAGACCCAATTCGTCGCGCGCCCCCGAAGGCACGATGCGCCGCGATGCGTCTTCCGGATTCGCGCCGAATTCCGTCAGGCTGGTCGTCAGCCGGCGCACCGGCTTCAGCACCATCAGATGGATCGCGCCCATGGCGAGGCCGGCGACCATCAGCGAGATGATCAGGGACACCAGCAGAATGTTCCCGGAATAACGGAACATGGCCTGACGCAGCGGATCTTCATGCAGGGTGATTTCGACGAATTGCGCGCCCATCGGCGCCTCGCCGACGACGCTGACGACGCGATCGCGTCCGGCGGTCAGCGTGCGCCAGGCGGCGGCAACGGATTCAATCGGCGAAGCATCCCGCAGATCGTAGCGATCCTCCACCATCGGCGGCATATCGCTCACGGCCAGCAGACGGCGCGTGTCGCCGCGCTTGATCGCGATGGACTGTGCGCCGACGCTCGACAGCAATTCCTCGCGCAGTCCGTCGGGCACCATGTCGCCGGGCGCGGCATCGAGCACCAGTGCGGCGGTATAGGCGGCGCTGAGCCGGTCGCGCAGCCAGGTGTTGCGATAGTTCGCGATCGAGGGCACGAAAACCGCAATTTCCGCCACCATGACGAAGGCGATGGTCAGCAACAGGACGCGCGAGGCAAGGCCGAAGCGCGAGCGCCCCGGCGCTTTCCCACTTGCCTCTGCCATCTTGTCGTCGCCCTGTGACATGCTTCGCTCGTGTTCTCCTCAACCGAACCGGCGCAAGAATCGCAACAGCCCGCCGAGGCGGGGATTGCCCAGTTGCTTCTGATAATGCGTCACCGCAGCCCGTTTCGAAACTTCCGAAAGCGTCGGATAGGGCAGTACCAGATTGGCAATGTCCTTCACTTTCATCCCCTTCGAAATCGCAAGCTGCCATGGCGCTATCAGTTCGCCTGCGTTCTTGCCTGCAATTCCCGCACCCAGAATGTCATCCTTGGCCGAAGCGATGACTTTTATGTGACCAAGTGTGGCGTGGGCGGCCTGGGCGCGATCGTTCTCCGCAAAAGGCCAGCGATAGATGTTAAGTGTCTTATGCGTTTCGCGCGCCTGCGCTTCGGTGAGCCCGGCTACGGCGATTTCCGGGTCGGTATAGGTGACGCGCGGAACAAGATGCGGCTCGACTTTCACAGGCAGGCGAAACAGGGTGGCGCGCAACACCAGGCCCGCGTGATAATTCGCGGCATGGGTAAAGGCCGCCTCGCCCGTCACATCGCCGATGGCATAGATGCGCCGGTTCGAGGTTCGCAGATTCTTACCGACGGTGATGCCCTTGCGCTCGTAGTTTACGCCGGCCTGCTCGAGGCCGAGATTTTGCACATTGGGCGCGCGTCCCGCTGCCACGAGCAGGTGCGAGCCGTCGATCGCGTCTTCGCAGCCATCGCTTTCGAGAACGATTCGGACGCCTGATGTCAGCGCTTCCACGCGAACAATCTTCGCCCCTTCGCGGATAACGACGCCTTCGCCGCGCAGCGCTGCAATCGCAACAGCGGCGAGTTCGGGATCTTCGCGCGAGAGTGCGCGCGCCGCCTCGATAACGGTGACTTCGGATCCAAGCCGGCGAAAGGCCTGCGACAATTCCATGCCGATCGGGCCGCCGCCGATGACGACGAGATGGCGCGGCAATTCATCCAGATCGAAAATCGTCTCGTTGGTGAAAAAACGGATCTGATCCAGACCAGGCAAAGGCGGCGGCGCCGGGGACGAACCTGTCGCGATCACGAAACGGCGCGCCTTGACGCGCTGGCCGCCGGCTTCGAGCGTATCCTTTGCGACGAATTTGCCCGCCGCGCGAATGACCTTGACGCCCATCGCCGTGAAGCGGGCCTCGCTGTCGTTCGGCGCGATCGCCCCGATCACGCCACGCACATGATCGCGCACGCGCTTCATGTCGACCAGTGGCTCTGCGGCGGCGACGCCGAATTTTTCCGCACCACGCATCGCCTGCGCGGCCTTGCCAGCCTCGATTAGCGCTTTCGAGGGTACGCAGCCGTAGTTCAGACAATCGCCCCCCATCTCGCCCTTTTCGACGAGAACCACCGGCACGCCCATGGCGGCGGCGGCAGCGGCGACGCTGAGTCCGCCTGAGCCTGCGCCGATTACACAGAGGTCGGGAGTCAGAACGTCGGTCATTCCTGCATTCCGTGCGTTTTCGTTGACGGGCGGCGGGCGCGCCATTTCTTCAATAGCACGGGGATCAGGGCCGCAAAGCCAATGGCGGCGAAGCCAAGGACAAGTTCCTTCGTCACCAGTTTCGACGGCGACAGATCGAATTTGCACGCAGCCCCCCCTGCGGCAATGCAAGCGTCATAGGCCTGTTTCTGGGCAGCCACGAGCGAATCGAGGCCCGCGCCTGCCAGCGCATAGGCGAAGGTGCCGGGGATAACCCCCAAAAAGGTCGTCCAGATGAAAGTCGCCAGCGGCACGCCCAGGAGGGCAGGCGCAAGATTGACCAGCCAGAACGGAAAGATCGGCACAAGACGCAGGAAAAGCATGTAGGAGGCCGCGTCCTCGCGGAAACCGTCGCGCATTTTGGCAAGCCATGCCCCGGTTCGCCGTTCTGCCGCGCCTGCGAGGACGAAACGCGCGATCAGAAACAGGAAAGTGGCGCCAACGGTCGCGGCGACGACCGCCGCCGCGCCGCCAATCCAGCCGCCAAAGAGAAAGCCGCCGGTGATCGTCAGCAAGAGCGCGCCAGGAATGGAAAGGGCGACCGCAGCCGTGTAGCAGGCGATGTAGATCAGGAGCGCGACCGGCAGATTCGCCTGCGTGTATTCGGCAAGCCGGGCGCGGCTCTGCAGAAGTGCCTCAAAATTCAGGTGTTTCGCCCCGCCGAACAAAAAAAACGCCGCAAGCGCAGCCAGAAGCAGGCCGACTGGCAGCAGCCGAAGCAACGTCGAACGCCCCGCCGGACGCGCCTGCTCTGCTTCGCTGGGTGAAATTCCGGCATTCATGTCGCCAGCATAGCGGGAAAATCCGCTGGCGGCGCGAAAGCCGCTCTAACTTTTGCGAGAGCAGCGCGTCAGCGCAGGCAGGCACGATTTGCCTCAACTGCTCCAGATTCAGGCCTCACAGAATTGACTTTCGGCCAGCCTTGCACCTATAAGCGCCGCACAATTTGAGGGGCGCGCTCCTCTTTCCGGTCTGACCGGTCCAAACACCCATCCGCGAATTTTTCGAATTTGCGAGCTGGATTTGGCGCGGGCAGGCCGTATGGTCGTTGAATTCTCGATAATTGGGCGAGGCCGCAGGCTCAGCCCCAGCCGGAGTAAGAACAGTGAAACGCACCTATCAGCCGAGCAAGATCGTGCGCAAGCGCCGGCACGGCTTCCGCGCCCGCATGGCGACCGCCGGCGGCCGCAAGGTCGTTGCCGCTCGTCGCGCGCGCGGCCGCAAGACCCTTTCCGCCTGAGGCTGGCTTTCAGGCCAGCGGCACGGGAGACCGTCCGATGGTCGGCAACGGCAATCAGGCTACCGGCGTAGAAGCGCCGGGGCGGCTTCGTAAACGACCGGAATTCATCCGGGTCTCGAAAGGCCGGCGCCATTTCACGCCGGCCTTTGCCTTGCAGGCATCCCGCCGGGCAGGAGCGCCGGATGATCTCGAACCGGCCCGATTCGGTCTCACGATCACGAAAAAGACAGGAACAGCTGTCGAGCGTAACCGCATGCGCAGGCGGCTTCGCGAAGCGATAAAGATGGCGCGCGGCATGGACGCGCGGCCCGGATGCGACTATGTGATCGTCGCCCAGCGGGAAGCCCTGGCGCGCCCTTTCGCGGCACTCGTGGCCGACATCGAGCGGGCAGTCGCGGACATCAACGCGAAACTGGATAAACAACGGCCGCGCGCGCGGCCGTGAGCATGGCGACGCGGCAACGCGGGACAGGTTAGAGGACGATGAGAGAAGACCAGAAAAATCTTTTCCTTGCGATGGGCCTCTCGCTCCTCGTCATCGTCGGCTGGCAATATTTCTTTTCGCCGCCGCCGAAGCCGCCCGCGCCCGCCACAACGACGCAACAACAGGCGCAGCCCGCCACACCCGGCCAGCCCGCGCAAACCGGGGCGCCGTCCGCGCCTTCGGCCCCCGGCGCTCCGCCCTCCGTGCCCGGCGCATCGGCGCCTGCCACGGCTCCTTCAGCCCCTGTCGTTCTCGACCGCAAGGCCGCGCTCGCCGCCAGCCCACGCATTCGCATCGATACGCCGGCGATAGCGGGTACGATTTCGCTGCGTGGCGGCAAGATCGACGACGTCAGCCTCAAGGCCTATCGCGAGACGCTGAAGCCCGACAGCGACATCGTTCACGTCCTGTCGCCGTTGGGATCGGCGGAGCCCTATTACACAGAGACCGGGTTCGTTTCGCCGGATACCAAGCTCGCCCTGCCGAAGCAGGATACGCTCTGGACGCACGAAGGCGGCGAACTTTCGCCGGGCAAACCGGTCGTCCTCACTTGGGACAATGGTCAGGGCCTGACCTTCCGCCGCGAGTTTTCCGTCGACGACAAGTTCCTGTTCACGGTGAAAGATAGTGTCGAAAACAAGAGCGGCAATCCGGTCGTGCTGCATCCCTATGCGCTCGTACATCGCATCGGCAAGCCGAAGACCGATGGTTTCTACGTTCTGCACGAAGGCCTGATCGGCATCGTCGGCGAATCCAAGATTCAGGAGATTTCCTACGACGGCATCGCCAAGGAAAAGGACGGCGCGCGCGTGCTGAAAGGCACGGGCGGCTGGGTCGGCATCACCGACAAGTACTGGGCCGCGACCGTCATTCCCGCGCAGAATGTCCCATTCGATGGTCGCTTCTCGGCAACTGCTACCAATACGCCCAAGCCCAGTTATCAAACCGATATTCTCGGCGGCGCGCAGACGGTCGCGCCCGGCGCGACGACCGAATCGACGCATATGATCTTCGCCGGCGCGAAGGAAAGCCAGATCATTGACGGCTATCAGAAGACACACGGCATCAAGAATTTCGAACTGATGATCGACTGGGGATGGTTCTACTTCATCACCAAGCCGCTCTTCGTCGCGATCGACTGGATCTACAAATATGTCGGCAATTTCGGCGTCGCGATCCTGCTGATCACCGTACTGATCAAGCTGGCCTTCTTCCCGCTCGCCAACCGCAGCTACGAATCGATGGCGAAGATGAAAGCCGTGCAGCCCGAGATGAAGGCGCTGCAGGAACGGTACGCCAGCGACAAAGCGAAGATGCAGCAGGAATTGATGGCGCTCTACAAGCGCGAGAAAATCAATCCCATCGCGGGCTGCTGGCCGATCCTGATTCAAATTCCCGTCTTTTTCGCGCTCTACAAGGTGATCTTCATCACCATCGAGATGCGGCACGCGCCGTTCTTCGGCTGGATTCGCGACCTCTCCGCGGCCGATCCGACGAACCTGTTCAATCTCTTCGGCCTCATCCCCTTCGATCCCACGCAGATCCCGGTTCTCGGCCAGTTCCTGCATATCGGAGTCTGGCCGCTGATCATGGGCGTGTCGATGTTCGTCCAGATGAAGATGAACCCGGAGCCCACCGACCCCGTGCAGAAGAGCATGTTCGCATGGATGCCGGTGATCTTCACATTCATGCTCGGCACGTTCCCGGCCGGCCTCGTGATCTACTGGACGTGGAACAACCTGCTCTCGGTGGCGCAGCAGTATTACATCATGAAGAAGCAGGGCGTTAAGGTGGAATTGTGGGACAATCTGTCGGGCATGTTCAAGAAGAAGGCGGCCTGACGCCGGGTGAATTCGAAGACGGACGCCTGCTGTTCGCGGGCGTTTGCGAATTCTTCTGGGCGTCGTCCGCCGCGTCGAATCTGCCGCCGGAAAGCGTGCCGGAATTTGCCTTTGCGGGCCGCTCGAACGTCGGAAAATCCTCACTCCTGAACGCGCTCACCGGCCGCAAGGCGCTCGCACGCACCTCGCACACGCCCGGCCGCACGCAGCAACTCAATTTCTTCGCCATCGGCGGCGAGCCCGGCAGCGAAAAGCTGCGCATCGTCGACATGCCCGGCTATGGCTATGCGGCCGTTTCCAAGGAGAAGATTTCGACCTGGACAAAGCTGATGAAGGCCTATCTGCGCGGCCGCACAACGCTGTCGCGCGTCTATGTCCTCGTCGACGGGCGGCACGGGCTGAAGGACAGCGATCACGAGATGATGACGCTGCTCGACAAGTCCGCGCAGTCCTATCAGGTCATCCTCACCAAGAAGGACGAAGTGAAGAAGCGCGACGTCGAGGAGATGGTCGCCAAAACGCTTGCCGGCCTGCAAAAGCACCCCGCGGCATTTCCGGACGTCATCTTCACGTCGTCGGAGACAGGCGAGGGCATTGCCGAACTCAGGGCAGCAGTGCTGCGCCGGCTATCGGGCCGGGGATAATCGCGGCAAGCACTGAGCAAGGATTGAGCGAGGATTGAGATTGTCGCATCGGGCGATTAGAAACTGTCGAAACCATTCCGGAAGAACCTGAAATGACCGACAAGCCATCAGCCACGCCGCAGGAACGCGCCGAAATTCTCATGCAGGCGCTGCCGCACATGCTGCGCTATGACGAGGCGACTATCGTCGTGAAATACGGCGGCCATGCCATGGGCGACGAGCACGTGGCGCGCCAGTTCGCGCGCGACATGGTTCTGCTCGAACAGTCGGGCGTGAACCCGGTCGTCGTGCATGGCGGCGGGCCGCAGATCGGCGACATGCTGAAGAAGCTCAACATCAAGTCGGAATTCGCGGCGGGCCTGCGCGTCACCGACAAGGCAACCGTCGAAATCGTCGAAATGGTCCTTTGCGGCTCCATCAACAAGCAGATCGTCGGCTTCATCAATAACGAAGGCGGGCGCGCCATCGGCCTGTGCGGCAAGGATGGCAATATGGTCATTGCCGAGAAGGTGACGCGCACTGTCACCGACCCCGATTCCCATATCGAGAAGATCGTCGATCTCGGCTTTGTCGGCGAACCCGCGAAAGTCGATACGACAGTGCTGGATCAGGTGCTTGGACGCGAACTCATTCCCGTGCTCGCGCCTGTCGCCGCCGGCGCGAATGGGGAAACCTATAATGTCAACGCCGACACGTTTGCCGGCGCGATCGCCGGCGCGCTGAAGGCCAAGCGCCTTCTGTTCCTCACCGATGTTCCCGGCGTGCTCGACAAGAACAAGCAACTCATCAAGGAATTGAGCGTTCGCCAAATCCGCGACCTCATCGCCGACGGAACGATTACCGGCGGCATGATTCCGAAAGTTGAAACCTGCATCTACGCCATCGAGCAGGGCGTCGAGGGCGTCGTCATTCTCGACGGCAAGTCACCGCATGCCGTGCTGGTCGAACTCCTGACCGACCACGGCGCAGGAACGCTGATCACGCGATGAAGGACAGCGCAGGCGCAACGGCTGGCGATACCGAACAGCACCCTGCGCTGCGCGAACGTTTCGCCAGAATCGACACATGGGTGTTCGATCTCGACAACACGCTGTATCCGCCGCACAGCGACCTGTGGCCGCGCATCGACATGCGCATCACGCAATATATGTGCGACATGTTCGGCCTCGATGGCATGTCATGCCGGGCGCTGCAGAAATATTACTACAGGCAATATGGCACGACGATGCACGGGCTGATTGCCGAGCACGGCATATCGCCCGACGCCTATCTCGAATTCGTGCATGACATCGACCGCAGCGATATCGCGCGGGATATTGCTCTCGCGGACGCCATTGCGGCTCTGCCGGGCCGCCGTCTCATTCTCACCAATGGCTCTCGCGACCATGCGCTGAAGACGGCCGAACAACTCGGACTCTCGGGCCTCTTCGAAGAAGTCTTTGACATTGTCGCGGCCAATCTCGTGCCGAAGCCCGAGCCGCAAGCCTATATGTCCTTCTTCGAGAAACATGGCGTCGATCCCACACGCGCCGTCCTCTTCGAGGATATCGAGCGCAATCTTCTGGTGCCGCACCGGCATGGCATGGCGACAGTGCTCGTTGTGCCGAAGCATGGCGACAGGGATCACCGGGAGGACTGGGAGATTTTACGCGAACGTCCCGATCACATCGATTTCGTCACCGACGATCTCGCGGGATTCTTGGCGCGGATTTCCGAGCGATCATAACGAAGGTGTCATCCCGGAAAAATGCGCAGCATTTTCTCCGGGATCGCTCGGCAGCCGATCTCGCAGCGATCCCGGATCGCCTTCGGCGTCCAGGACGACAATCCTGCAACTACCCCAGCACCTTCAGCGCCTGCGCCAAATCTTCCTTGATGTCCTCGACATCTTCGAGACCCACGCTGAGCCGCAGCATGCCTTCGCCGATACCCATTTCAAGACGCCCGGCCATGGGTATGCGTTGATGCGTCGTTGTCGAGGGGTGCGTGAGGATCGACTTGGCGTCGCCGAGATTGTTTGAAATCTTGATGATCTCCAGCGCATTGCCGAACTTGAACGCCGCTGCCTTGTCTTCGAGATCGAAGACGACGACCTGGCCGCCGCCCTTCATCTGGCGTTTCGCGAGTTCGTAATTCGGATGATCCTTGCGGAATGGATAAAGCACGCGCTTCACGGCTTTCTGTTCGGCGAGGAAGTCGGCCACCTGGACTGCGTTGGCAACCTGCTGATGCACGCGCAGCGGCATCGTTTCGAGCGATTTCACCATCACCCACGCATTGAACGGCGACAGCGCCGGGCCGGTCTGGCGCAGGTAATTGTGAACGTTGTCGTTGATGAACTTCTCCGAACCGAGGATGCACCCGGCGAGGCAGCGGCCCTGCCCGTCGACGTGCTTTGTCGCGGAGTAAACGACGCAATCGGCGCCGAAATCGAACGGGCTCTGCAGCAGCGCCGTCGCAAAGACATTGTCGACGACCAGCGTCGCGCCATGTGCATGGGCGATGTCGGCGATGGCTCGGATGTCGAGCACGTCGAGCTGCGGGTTAGTCGGTGTTTCGATGAAGGTCGTCTTGGTGTTCGGCCGCATCGCGGCTTTCCACTGGTCGAGATCGTTGCCGTCGACCAGCGTGCATTCGACGCCGAAACGCGGCGCGAGCTCCTCGACGATGAAGCGGCAGGAGCCGAACAGCGCCTTGGCCGCGACGATATGATCGCCCGCCTTCACCTGCCCCATGACCGAGGCCGTCACGGCGGCCATGCCGCTCGCCGTCGCGCGCGCGGCTTCCGCGCCTTCCAGCAACGCCATGCGCTGCTCGAACATCGTCACGGTCGGGTTGGAAAAGCGCGCATACTGATAGCCGGGCTCCTCGCCGGTGAAGCGCTTCTCGGCGGTCTCCATGCTTTCGTAGGCGAAGCCCTGGGTCAGGAAGATCGCTTCCGACATCTCGCCGAATTGCGAGCGCAGCGTGCCGCCGTGCACGAGCCGGGTCGCTTGTCGCAGGCTTCTGGGGTCGCGCGTGCCGGTGGGAGATTTCGTCATCTTTTCGCTCCGTATTACGGGCCCCGCCCGCGGTGCTCAACTCAACAAAAAGCCCGGACAGGAACATCCCGCCGGGCTGAAAATCCGTACCTGTCGATCAGGTCACGGCCTTTTAGCCCCTTGTTTAGCGTGGCGGCAAGCCGGCCGGCCCAAATGACCACGTAGTCCCGATTTATAGCCGCCCTGCGGCGGCGGTCAATCGCAGGCGTTGCGCTTTCCGGCCGGATGGAACATCCGGTCGAACAGAATTCGCACCAGATCATAAAGTGCAGAACTGTTCTGTGGACAGCGGGCATGCGCGACGCGGCAAGGCAGATTTTGCGCCCTCGCCTGCCCGCCTCGCGCTATATGTAGAAGCCCGCCTTCCCGGCGGAAACCGGATACTGCGATGAGCGCCTTGCCGAGGGATCACGAACCAGAACTTTTCGCCGCGCCGGACGGACCCGTGGCGGACAGCGATTTCGGCCATCGTTTCGGTCTGCTGGCGCGCCAGAAAATCAAGCTGATGCTTCATCGCGAGATGATCCGCGCCTCCGAGCCGGTCATCGAAAGCCAGATCCAGCCGGCGAGCCTCGACCTGCGGCTCGGCAGCCGCGCATGGCGCGTGCGCGCCAGCTTCCTGCCCGGCAAGGCGCGCAGCGTCTCGCAGCAACTCGCCGAATTGAAATACGACGAGATTTCGCTGGAAGAGGGCGCGGTGCTCGAGCGCGGCTGCGTATACGTGGTGCCGCTGCTTGAGTTCCTGAACCTGCCGGACAGTTTTACCGCCGTCGCCAATCCCAAGAGTTCCACCGGGCGGCTCGATATTTTCACGCGCCTCATCACCGATCACTGCGAAGCCTTCGATCAGGTGAGCGCAGGCTACAAGGGGCCTCTCTTTGCCGAGATTTCGCCGCGCTCCTTCAGCGTGCGCGTGCGCAAGGGTACGCGCCTCAATCAAATTCGCTTCCGCCGCCGCCATTCCGCGCAGTTGCGCCTCACCGACTTCACTTTGTCCGACAAGGCGCTGCGCGAATGGCACGACACGCGCAGCAAGCTCGTCGAGGGCGAACCGCATATCCGCAACGGCCTCAACCTGCGCGTGGCGCTGTCGCGCGAAATGCTCGGCGATCAGGTCGGCTATCGCGCACAAAAGCATACCGATGTGATCGATGTCGATCGGGTCGGCGCCTACGAGATCCGCGATTTCTGGGAGCCGATCTTCGCACGCGACGATTGCCGCCTGATCCTCGATCCCGACGAATTCTATATTCTCGCCTCGCACGAAAAGCTGCAGATACCGCCGGAACTCGCGGCGGAAATGGTGCCGATCGACCCGTCCATGGGCGAGTTCCGCGTGCATTATGCCGGCTTCTTCGATCCCGGCTTCGGCATGACGGCAAACGGTATCCCCGGCAGCCGTGGCGTGCTGGAAGTACGTAGCCACGAAGTGCCTTTCGTGCTGGAGGACGGACAAATCATCGGCCGTCTCGTCTATGAGGAAATGGCCGACCAGCCCGAGCAACTTTACGGCGCGACCACCGTTTCAAACTATCAGGGCCAGAGCCTGAAACTTTCGAAGCACTTTCGCATGTGAATCAGGTGCACGCGCTGCATTCTCTGCGTTACTCTCGGGACAGATAAATTCGCGGGAGCGCACAACATGGGCAGCGACGAAAACACTGATGCCCCGCAGGGCGAAAGCTGCGATCTACGTCCGCGCGCGGAAATCGCGCACAACATCGCCCAGGCGAAGGCGCTGAAGCCTCAGGCAGCGAAGGGCGGGCTCGCCTTCGAGGCATGGCTGCCGCCTCAGCAGGCCCTTTTTCTGCTCGGCCTCGTAGAAAGCGGAAAATTCGCCGATCCGCACGAAGCGCTCTTCAACCTGATCGGCGAAGCGCAGGATCTTGCGCCGCACGAAGACCTGCGCAAGGAATTGCTGAAGCGCTCGCTCGACGCAGCACTAATGCCCGGCGAGCGCGTCCCCATCGAGGATTGCGTGCTCGATATGCGCGAGCGCATCGAGGGACCGCGGCCGGAGCCGGCGGTGTGGAAGGAATGGAGCCCGCAGGAAGCTGGCGAAGATAATTCCGGCTAACTGAAAAGGCCTTCAGACGCCCAGCACTTTCTTCAATGCCGCCGCATTGGGATGCACGCCGTAGCCGGCCGTGCCCATTGAGAAATCGGCGGCGCGCGCAAGCGGCCCCGCCATCACCGGCTCGAAGCCCGCATCGCGTACGAGCCGTGCGACGATGTCCGCCGCCGCCACATCATCGCTCGCAATGGGTATCGGAAGCCTGTCGCCGGCGCGATGGGCCTGTTCCTGAAGGATGCGTGCGCCGATGGAATTGAAGCCGCGCACCATGCGCGCGCCGGGGAAGAAGCTCGCGGTCGCAAGGCCGATGCCCTTCTGTTTCGTCAGCGCGACAAGTTCTTCGCCATCGCGAGCGGCGGTCGCATTGCAGGTGTCGATGATGATCTTGCCCTTCAGCGCCTCGGCAAATTCCTTGGCGACGGACGGAATGGCGCGATAGGGCACGGCGAGGAGGATGATGTCGCCGTTCGGTATGGCCTGCGCCGTCGTGCCGGCGCGCGCCTTCGGGCCGAGGGCATCGACCATCGGCTTCAACTCGGCGGGATTGAGCGAGGAAAAGAAAACCTCATGACCCGCTTTGACCCAGAGCGAGCCGACGCCGCCGCCGATATTGCCTGCGCCAATGGTCGCGATTTTCAACGGCGCAGACTGGGCAAGGGCGGGGAAATGCGCGCCGGCTGCGAGAGCGCCGGAAGCAACAAGGAAACGGCGACGGTTGATCAATGTCATGATAGGACTCCCGAATATAATAGAGAGCATAAGCTGCTTGCCAAACGGCGGGAAATCACGAAGCCGTCACCGTATAGAAAGTCGCCTGCGCCATCGTCGTCGCTGGCGCTTCGACCTGTATGTCTTGTGAAATTTGCAGGCAAAGGCGAATGTGAATCAGATGAATGGGATGGAGCGGATGCATATACACTTCGATCCGCACGACCTCAGACTCGTGGAGGAAACGACGGCGCAAACATTCGTCGAACCGCTTCTGCAAATGCTCGGCCCGAGTTTCCTGACCGCCGATATTGTTGACCGCATCCGCGCCCAACCTAAAGACGTGATCGCACCTTTGCTCGATGCTTTCGAAGCAGAGGATGGCTTGTGGTTCTGCGAAAGTGAAAGGATCGGCCCGCTCTACGGTCACAAGGGCATCGCCCTGGTCCGCAATGGACGGCCTGTCATCTATTTGCGCATCATCACCTACTAATTCTTCGGTCTGCCCGGCAGCTGTGGGTAGACCCGCAACGGGCTCGCGCCTCGAAAGTCCTCCGACCAAGGGACAGTGGCCGGCCCCGCCAGTTCGTGGCATGAGACGGCCTATCGCGCCTCCGGACACCCGCCATGACCGCCTCCACCGACATACCTGCTTTCGCCAGCGCCTTTCCGGCCGTGGACGAAGCGCAGTGGCGCGGCCTCGTCGACAAGGTGCTGAAGGGCGGAAAGTTCGAGCGGCTGGTCGGCCGGACGGCAGACGGGATCGCAATTCAGCCGCTTTACCCGCGCGCCGCAGCAGCGGGCCCCCGCGCCTTCGCTCAACAGCGGGGCGGATGGACCGCTTTGGCGCGGATCGATCATGCAGATCCTGCCGGGGCGAATGCTCAGGCAAAGGCCGACCTCGCCGATGGCGCGAGGGGTCTGCAACTCGTATTTGCAGGTGCTGCCGGCGCCAATGGTTTCGGCCTGCCGCCCACGTCCGCGGCTCTTCGCCAGGTTCTTGATGGCATCGACCCTGCGAGCATGGCCTTTGAACTCGATCTTTCTGCTTCGGCCATGGACGTGCCGGAAGCTCTGGCCGATTTCATCCTTGAGACCGGACTTAATCCGGCGAGCGCGAATGTCTCCTTCGGATTCGATCCGCTTGGCGCGATGACGACAACAGGCGACGACCGTGCGGGTTGGAGCGCCGGCGCGCCGCAATTCGCGCAGAAGATTGCAGAGCTAGCGCGGCTCGGATTCAGCGGGCCTTTCTGCGTGGCAGACGGGCGCATCGTGCATGCTGCTGGCGGCAGCGAGGCGCAGGAACTTGCCTTCGCCCTTTCGACAGCCGTTGCCTATTGGCGCGCGCTTGAAGCTGGCGGCGACACGCACGCTACGGCGCGCGAAAAAATTTCGTTCCGTCTGGCGGCCGATGCCGACCAGTTTCTCACCATCGCAAAATTCCGCGCGCTGCGCCGTCTCTGGGCGCGCATCGAAGAGGCGAGCGGCCTCGATCCCAAGCCCATCCGCATTCACGCGGAGACGGCGTGGCGCATGATGTCGCGCCGCGATCCCAACGTGAATCTTCTGCGTGCAACGGTTGCGGTGTTTTCAGCGGCTGTCGGGGGCGCGGACTCCATCTCCGTGCTACCGTTCACGCAGGCGCTCGGCCTGCCCGATGCTTTCGCACGCAGGCTCGCACGCAATACGCAGCTTGTTCTGCTCGAGGAAGCGAATATCGCGCGTGTCGCCGATCCCGCCGCGGGCTCCGGCGGCATCGAGGTTTTGACAGAAGAACTTGCAAAGGAAGCATGGTCTCTCTTTCAGTCCATCGAGGCCGGGGGCGGCATCGCATCGCCTGCCGTGCGCGCCAAGTTTGCGGCGAAAATCGCCTCGGTTCACGCGACACGGCTCAAGAACATTGCAACGCGGCGCGAACCGCTCACGGGCGTCAGCGAATTTCCCGACATTCACGAACCAACCCCGGATGTGCTTGCGCCGACACCAACGGCGAGCATGCGCGGGGTTTTCGCGCCCGTGCGCCATGCCGAGATTTTCGAACAATTGCGCGATCGCGCCGACAAGGCCGCCGCTCGCCCGCAAGTCTTCCTTGCGAATTACGGATCGATCGCCGCCTTCAATGCCCGCGCCACTTTTGCGCGCAATCTCTTTGAGGCCGGCGGCATCGAGGCGATTGGCAATGACGGCTTCACGGATGCCCTATCCATGGCCGCCGCATTCAGCGCGTCCGGCGCGCGCATCGCCTGTATCTGTTCGTCCGACGCCTTGTATGCCGAGGCAGCCGCCGATTGCGCTCGTGCGCTGCGCGAAGCGGGCGCATTGATGATCTATCTGGCCGGCCGGCCCGCCGACAACGAAGTGGCGCTGCGTGAGGCGGGTATCGGGCGTTTCGCCCATGCCGGTTGCGACGCCGTCGGCCTGCTCGACGAAGCGCTCACGATCGCGTCATAGACTCGCAACCCGATTGCGATTCACGGGTCGTGCGGGCATAAGCGCGGCGCTGGCGTCGTAAGGAATTGGTTTGGAATGTCGCTCACTCATATTGCCGTTGCGGTCGCGGTAATGGCTACAACATCGGTTGCATCGTCATCGGCGCTCGCGAAAAAATTCGACGGGCGCTGGACTTTCGTGCTGACGACCGAGGTCGGCAAATGCGAACCGGCGATCTCCGGCGCCTTCGTCGTGAAAGCAGATGACATCGCGCCCGATGCGGATTCGCCCTTGAAAGCCGATGGGGCGGTCGAGCCCAGCGGCGCCATGTGGGTGCGCTTTTCGGCGGGCGATGACCAGTACCGGGCGCAGGGCCGTCTCTCGGCCTCGGGCGGTTCCGGGGCGTGGTCCTCGGGCTCGCGCTATTGCGGCGGCAAGTGGCGGGCGACACGAGCGCGTTGATACTTTTCAACCCGCGAACATTTGATAGGATGTGTCCTCAGCGGCGAGGTGTATCCCATGAATTCGCTTCTGAAAGTTCTCTCATTTTTGCCCCTGACATTTGTCGGCGCGGAAGGCGCGCCTGCATTCGCCTCGGAGAAACTGCCGGACGGGCGCTGGCACATCACCTTGCGCGGACAGGGGCCGAACATTCTCTGCTACGGTCAGCTGTCCCATGTCGGCGAAGTGCGCGGCGGCCGCCCGGTCTATAACGGCCAGGCGCGTTACCGCTTTCATCTGGCGCGCAACGGCCACGTCACCGCGTCAGGCACCCGCCGCAACGATCACGCCAGCCTGCGCGGCCAGATTCGCAACAAGCGGCAGGGCTCCGGCACTTTCACGATTCCGACGCGCAATTGCAGCGGCACGTGGCATGTCGTGAAAGTCGGCGACTGATTATTTTTCGATCTCGTCCCGCTCGCCCTGCGTCATGTTGCGCGGCTGCGCGACCATGGCGACGAGCGCATAGCTGACGATCAGCAGCATGAACCACGACGACAGTTTCGAGAAACTGACGAGCGACCACGCCTGCATCTGCGTGGAATAGACCCATGCCCGCGCGTATGTGCCGATATTTTCAGCAAACCAGATGAAGAGGGTCGTCAGGCCGCACGCGACGATCAGCGGCATGCGCCGGTAGACGCGCCAGACCTTGAACCAGATCCACGCACGCGAGAACAGGAGACATGCGCCGGCGATCAGCGGCCAGCGGAAATCAACGATGTAATGATGCGTGAAGAAGTTGATGTAGATGAGCGCAGCCAGTGCCATAACGCTCCAGAGCGGCGGATGGCCTGTAAACCGGAAATCGCAAAGCCGCCAGCAGCGCGCGATGAAACTGCCGACAGACGCATACATGAACCCAGTGAAAAGCGGTACGCCGCCGATGCGAAAGAATGCAGCCTCCGGATAAATCCACGATCCCATCGCGGTCTTGAAAATCTCCATCGCCGTGCCGACGAGGTGATAGATGAAAATGACCTTTGCCTCCTCGAGCGTTTCGAGGCGAAAGGCCAGCATCAGACTCTGAACCGCAAGCGCAGCGAGAAAGAGAAAATCATAGCGCGCGAGGGCCGCCTCCTTCGGATACCAGAGGTGCGTCGCCAGCAGCAGCGCCAGCATGATTGCGCCGAAGAGGCAGGCCCAGGCCTGCTTCATGCCGAAGCGGATGAATTCATACAAAAAAGCCGTGGCCGGCCGTTGCGCCGCCCAACTGCCGACACGCGCTTCCATGGCAATGAACGGCCGCAGCGGGCCCCAAAGGGAGGCCGCGCTTTCGCGTGCGTCGTTGCCTGCTTGTTGTGAGGGTGAGCTGGATCGATCGAACATTCTTTTTCCGCAATGAATCGTCGTCAACGCAATTGTAGATTACCGCGGAGCGCTTTGGCGAATTCGCGGCGGGATTCAGGCATAATCAACCGATCTTGCCGAAGCGTGTCTCTGGAACTGAGTTTGGCGGTGCGCGCGCAAACGGCTCTTCAACCATCCTGCCACCGGCGACGAAAGCCGCTTCGTTCCGTTCGCTTGCCGACGTTCATATCCGGCCGCCGGAAAAATCTTCACTGCCCCATGGGTTTGTCCGAAAGGCCGGATCGCTGCACTCCCGAGGCGTTAACAGCGCCGCTCAATTGCGCTCATTGCCCTCCATCTCCGTTTAACTGTGGTTAAGACGCAAAGCTCCGCCGACCTTGCACGTTAACCAATCGGCAGAGGTTCGCAAGCATCCTGCCTCTCGTCAAAAGCGCGCTTTTTCTCGCATACCCTTGAACCAAATGCAGTCACCTGGAGCACATCATATGAAACACTTTCTTCGATTCCTCGACGACAAATCCGGCAGCGTCCACGTCGAATACAGCACCATTGCCCTTCTGATCGGCGTCGCGCTGATCGCTTCGTTCTCGCTCATCGGCGGCCAGATGGGCGCCAGTTATGGCGCGATCGCGACTGCCTTCACTTCGATCCAGTGATACCGGATTGCGTGCGGTTCGCCGACGTGCGGAAGCCGCCGATTTTCGCCGTGACCAAAGGATAGTTCGCGTGGCCCCGCCGCTCTGCTAAAATGGAGCCAAAGCAGAGTTCAGGCCACGCGACATGTCTCAAATTCCCGATTTTTCAAAGATTCCCTTTGCGAATGTGGCGTCCGCGCCGCTTCCTCCGGGAGAGGCCTGGCAGACGCCCGAGGGCATCAGGGTCAAGCCGGCCTACGGCCCTGACGATTTGAAGGGCCTCGATTTCCTCGACACCTATCCGGGTATCGCGCCCTTCCTGCGCGGCCCCTACCCTTCGATGTACGTCAACCAGCCGTGGACCGTGCGTCAGTACGCGGGCTTTTCGACGGCGGAGGATTCCAATGCCTTCTACCGCCGCAATCTCGCGGCAGGACAGAAAGGCCTCTCCATCGCCTTCGATCTTGCGACCCATCGCGGCTACGACAGCGATCATCCGCGCGTGGCGGGCGATGTCGGTATGGCCGGCGTCGCCATCGATTCCATCTACGACATGCGCACGCTGTTCTCCGGCATCTCGCTCGACCAGATGAGCGTATCCATGACGATGAACGGCGCGGTGTTGCCCGTGATGGCGCTTTATATCGTCGCTGCGGAAGAACAGGGCGTAATGCAGGCTCAGCTTTCGGGCACGATTCAGAACGACATCCTGAAAGAATTCATGGTGCGCAACACCTACATCTATCCGCCCCGGGATTCGATGCGCATCATTTCGGACATCTTCGCCTATACGTCGAAGCATATGCCGAAGTTCAATTCGATTTCGATTTCCGGCTATCACATGCAGGAAGCCGGCGCGACGCAGGATCTCGAACTCGCCTATACGCTCGCCGACGGCGTCGAATATATCCGCGCAGGCATCGCCGCCGGTCTCGATGTCGACGCCTTCGCGCCGCGCCTTTCGTTCTTCTGGGCGATCGGCATGAACTTCTTCATGGAAGTCGCCAAGCTGCGCGCTGCGCGCCTGCTCTGGGCCAATCTTGTCAAGCCCTTCAATCCGAAGTCCGACAAGTCGCTGGCGCTACGCACCCATTCGCAGACGTCGGGCTGGTCGCTGACGGCGCAGGACCCATTCAACAACGTGATGCGCACGACCATCGAGGCGATGGCCTCGACGCAGGGCCATACACAATCGCTGCACACCAACGCGCTCGACGAGGCGCTGGCGCTGCCGTCCGATTTCTCCGCGCGTATCGCGCGCAATACGCAACTCTTCCTGCAGCAGGAAAGCGGGACGACCCGTATCATCGATCCGTGGGGCGGTTCCTATTACGTCGAGCGCCTGACGGCGGAACTCGCCGCGCGCGCCAGGGCGCATATCGACGAAGTGGAAGCGCTGGGCGGCATGGCCAAGGCCATCGATCAGGGCCTGCCGAAGTTGCGTATCGAGGAAGCCGCCGCGAAGACGCAGGCGCGCATCGATACGGGCCAACAGGTCGTCGTCGGCGTCAACAAGTACAAGCTCGCGGATGAGAAGCCGCTCGACGTTCTGCAGGTCGATAATTCCTCCGTACGTATGCAGCAGATCGAGAAACTGAAGCGACTGCGCGCCGAGCGCAACGAACAGGATGTGCAGCGCGCAGTTTCTGCGCTGACGGACGGCGCGCGCAACAATGGCAACCTGCTCGCGCTCGCCATTGATGCCGCGCGCGTGAAGGCGACGGTTGGCGAAATCTCGCTGGCGCTGGAAAAAGTCTTCAACCGCCACGTCGCGCAAATCCGCACGATCAAGGGCGTTTACGAGCGCGAGAGCGGCGCGGAGGCTGACAGCGTGAAGCGCGTACAGCGCATGACATCCGCGTTCAAAGAGAACGAGGGGCGGCGTCCGCGCGTGCTCGTCGCGAAGGTCGGACAGGACGGCCACGATCGCGGGCAGAAGGTGATCGCCTCGGCCTTTTCCGATCTTGGCTTCGACATCGATGTCGGGCCGCTCTTTGCGACCCCGGAAGAAGCGGCCCAGCAGGCAGCGCAGAATAATGTCCACGCCATCGGGATATCTTCGCTGGCGGCCGGCCATCTCACGCTCGTGCCGCAGGTGCGCGAAGCGCTGGAAAAGCTCGGGCGCGGCGACATCATGATCGTGGTCGGCGGCGTGATCCCGCCGCAGGATTTCAAGGCGCTTTACGATGCAGGCGCGGCGGCCATCTTCCCGCCAGGCACAAATATCGCCGAAGCGGCGGAGCGGCTGCTGGAAGAACTCAACCAGCGTCTTGGCTATGCGCAGAAACCGGCAGCGGAGTGACCAGTTTCATCCGGAAGCGCTAGCACAATTTCAAAACAGCGCCGTGAACATCTTCTGGTCCCACTGAAATGGCGGGCAGGATGCAACGCGTGAAATGTGTTTCGAGAGGGTCGCCGATTGCGCGTCGTAGGCCAGCGCGCGTATCTGCGTGATGCAGCTCTTTTCGCCGCGGGAGGGATCCGGAACGGACGTTTCAATCAGCACGACCGAGCGATTCCCGTCGCGATAGACGCGCAGCTCGCCCTTGAGTGTCTTGTGAATGGCGCAGGGCGCGGGAATGCCGGTATTGATCTCCTGCCGTCCCGACGCGCCGGTCCAGACGACGATGCATTCGTTGACGCCACTTCTGACCTCGACGGTCTCTGCCTTCGCCGCCGAAACGCTCATCGCAACGGCCAATGCCGCGGGACCAATAAAGCAGCGCCTATCCTTCTTCACGAGAGCTCCCAAAACCAGACCTGTTTCGCGCGATTGCCGGGATCGTCGTAGGATTTGGCGATGCCCCGGTTCCAAACGTCGATATGATCGCCGACCTGTGTTTTCTGGCCGGTGCGCGTGAAGCAATCCTTGAAGAAGATGATGCCGGTCTTGCCCGCAACAGCTTCCTTGGCCTTGGCGCCGTCGGTATAGATTTTCGGCCTACCGATTTTTTGATAGAGCCAGTTGGCTAGGGATTCCGCCCCGCGCGCATGGCCGTGCGAACATTTCGGCTCGGTATATGTGTTCTTGCTAACGGTCAGCGTGCTTTCGGCATTCAGCGTAATGCTCATGCGGATCGCGCATTCGTTATCCCAGCCGTCGCCGCATTGCTTGACGGTATGATCGGGATAATTGTTCCAGAGAGCGAGAAACTGCGGCTTCGGCATTTTTCTCTCCCTAAAATATCAATGACTGCGATAGCAATTCCGGATGTCATGCTCCCGTCAAACCGCTTCGACGTCAATCGGAATATTTTCTCCAGGGCCCAACATCGCCGAAGCAGCGGTGCGGCTGCACGAAGGACGCAATCGGCATCTAGGCTCCCGCGGCGGCGTGATCGTCCCCGGCAGCCAGATAGGATTGCACGCCTAGTTTTTGGTCGAAAAGATCAGATTCCAAGCATGACGATTGAATTGCATGCCTTTTGCAGAGATACTCCGAACGATCACACATTCCTGAAGCGACGCGTGTTGTGCAGCCTTGCTGATGCTGCAACATTGGCGTCAGCAGTCAAGGATCGTCATGCCCGGTGTTTCCATACATGTGGTCGATGTCGCGCGCGGCATTGTCGCGCGCGGCATGAAAGTCGAGTTTTACAGGTGCTCCGCGCAAGGCAGCGAATGTATTGCTGCCGGACTGGTTTCTGCGGGAGGCCTGCTTGAAGCGAAGGCTCTCGACGCGCGCTTCTCACCCGGAACTTACGAAGCCCGCTTTCACGTCATGGATTATTATCTCGGCGAAGGCATACCGCTTCCGTCTCCTGCTTTCCTCGACGTCGTCGCTTACCGCTTTGGCATAGCCGATGCAGAGGCTCACTATCATCTGCCGATGAAGCTTACCCCATGGGGATATTCCTGCTTTCGCGGGGGCGCTTAACGGAAGATTGGAGCAAGAGGGGGAATGACAATGCTGCAAAATAAACGACCGGTTTCGGTCGCCGGACTTGTTGCCGCTGCCATGATTGCAGCTTTCGGCGCCAGCGCCCAGGACTAACCGACAAAGGCCGTCCGCCTTGTCGTGACCTTTGCGCCGGGCGGTTCAAGCGATGTTGTCGCGCGGGCATTGTCCGTTCCCTTGCAGAAGCAGCTTGGGCAACCGGTCGTGGTCGAAAACAAACCGGGCGGCGGAGGCACCATCGCCGCCTCGGAAATCGCCCGTGCTGCGCCCGATGGCTACAATCTCCTGATGTCGAATACGACGCCGATCTCCCTGTCGCCGCAGATGCTCGATCCCGCGCCCTATAATTCGATCACGGATTTCACGCATGTCAGCCTCGTCGCCACTGTGCCCGATGTGGTGATGGTGCATCCTTCCGTGCCCGCGAACTCGCTGGCGGAACTTGTTGCCTGGGTGAAGTCGCAGAACAAGAAGATCTTCTTCGGCTCGGGCGGCATCGGTTCAATCGGGCATATCCTCGGCGAGACCCTGAAAAAGGAACTCAGTCTCAACACCGAGCATGTCGGCTACAAGGGCAGCGCGCCCATGATTACAGATCTGATCGCTGGCCGTCTCAGCTTCTCCGTGGATACGCTTCCGCAAAACGTGCCGCATATCAAGGCAGGCAAACTTCGTCCGATCGCCGTGACTTCGCGTTCGCGGTCGCATGTCGCGCAGGATATTCCCACGGTTGTCGAAGCGAACATGCCTTTCCTGATTGCGGAGAATTTCATCGGCGTTTCTGCGCCGGCGAAGCTGCCCGATGCAGTTACGAAGAAGCTGCATGCGGCTATCCAGGCATCAATGGATGACCCCGCTTTCGCCACGCGCCTGAACGAACTTGGACTGACGGTGCGCAAGATGCCGCAAGGCGAATTTGTGGAATTCGTCGCTGCGCAGGTGAAAGGCTGGGCTGAACCAGTCAAGGCCTCGGGAGCCAAGCTCAACTAAGGCATCTTGATCGACAAGGCGAACGCCATGCGCAATCCGCGGGATTTCTGGGCCGGGGCCATTTACCTGGCCCTTGGGGTAGCCGTGCTTTGGATCGGGCGCAATTATCCGCTGGGAAGCAGCGCACGGATGGGACCCGGTTATTTTCCAGCCGTGCTCGGCTATCTGATGGCGGGTTTTGGGCTTATTTCGCTTGGCAGGTCTTTCATCGTCCCCGGAGAAACCATCTCCCAGATTGCATGGAAACCCCTGGCGCTCATCCTCGGCTCAGTCGTGCTGTTCGCTTTGCTGCTTGAACCTGCAGGTGTCGTCATCGCGCTTGCTGCCTTGATCGGCGTGAGTTCGCTGGCAAGCAGCAAGACCCGTTACGATCTGCGAAGCCTGGCGGCCATGGCAGGCATGATCGCCTTTTGCGTCCTTGTCTTCGTGAAGGGGCTGGGCCTTCCCCTGCCTGTTCTTGGCCGCTGGTTCACAGGCTAGCGCCTTTTTACGTCGCGTATCGGTGCGAGAAATCTTGAGGAGCTCCTTCTTCGAACGGTTATCGACCTTTCGACAAGCGTGCTCCGGGAGCAGCCAGCATGGAAGTTTTTCTAATCTCTGGCTAGGCCTGCAAACGGCCGTGACCTTCGCCAACTTGCTGTATTGCCTGATCGGCGTATTCCTCGGCACCGCCGTCGGCGTTCTTCCTGGTATCGGCCCCATCGCCACTATCGCCATGCTGCTGCCGGTAACATTCGGCCTGCCGCCGGTGTCGGCGCTCATCATGCTGTCGGGCATCTATTACGGCGCGCAATACGGCGGCTCCACTACGGCCATTCTCATCAACCTGCCGGGCGAGTCCTCGTCGGTCGTGACGGCGCTCGATGGTTATCGCATGGCGCGCAACGGGCAGGCCGGACTTGCACTTGCTGTCGCAGCCATCGGATCGTTTATTGCAGGAACGTTTTCGACTTTTCTCGTCGCCTTGTTCGCGCCGCCGCTGGCCGATGTTGCACTGAAGTTCGGCCCGGCCGATTATTTCTCGCTGATGGTCCTCGGCCTCGTTGCATCGGTCGTCCTCGCGAGCGGATCACTGCTGCATGCGCTGGCGATGATCGTTGTCGGCCTCGTGCTCGGCCTTGTCGGCACCGATGTGAACACCGGAGTGTCGCGCTATGCCTTCGGAATGCCGCAACTCTCTGATGGTATCGGCTTTGTCGTTGTCGCCATGGGCGTCTTTGGCCTTTGCGAGATCGTCGCCAATCTCGAAAACGAGAACGAGCGTTCCAGCGACATCACGACACTGTCGGGCATGCTGCCGACACGCGAACAATGGAAGCGTATCACCGGCCCCATCGTGCGGGGCACCGCCCTCGGCTCGCTGCTTGGCATATTGCCTGGCGGCGGGGCGCTGCTTGCATCCTTCGCTTCCTATTCCATGGAAAAGAAACTCTCCAAAACGCCAGAGGCTTTCGGCCGCGGGGCCATAGAAGGCGTTGCGGGGCCTGAATCCGCCAATAATGCGGGAGCGCAGACCTCATTTATTCCAATGCTGACACTGGGCATTCCGGCCAATCCCGTCATGGCCCTGATGATCGGCGCATTGATGCTGCAGGGCATCCAGCCGGGACCGGCTATCGTCACGGAACAGCCGGGCCTGTTCTGGGGCGTCATCGTTTCGATGTGGATCGGCAATGTCTTCCTGCTCATCCTCAACCTGCCGCTGATCGGGCTATGGGTGCGAATGATCATGGTGCCCTATCACATCCTCTATCCGGCCATCCTCGTCTTCTGCTGCATCGGCGTCTTCTCGCTGAGCAACACGACATTCGATGTTTATCTCATGGCCCTGTTCGGCCTGCTTGGTTATGTCTTCCACAAACTCGGCTGCGAGCCAACGCCGATGCTGCTGGGCTTCATCCTCGGGCCGATGATGGAGGAATTCCTGCGCCGTGCGCTGGTTCTATCCGAAGGCCGCGCAGATGTTCTTGTTCGAGAGCCTCTGAGCTGTTTCCTGCTTGTCGTCTCCGCGCTCGTGCTGGCAACAGTTTTCGTGCCGGCTATCCGCAAGAAACGCGAGGAGACCTTTGTCGCGGAGGGGTAATAGATCAACGGCCTGTCGCGAAACGATGACGTCAGACGATGGCAAGTCGGCGCGCCAACTTACGGCGTCGGCCCCGATGGCGCTGCTGGCGCCGTTGCCCCTGCATCCGGCAATTCCCTTGTCTCCACTGGCCCTGGCATAACAGGCGCATCGGGCGTTCTCGTCACGCCCGCGTCGATGACAGCGGTGCGGTTGCGTTCGCTTTCCGGCGCGCGTGTCAGTTCGGCCCCGATGGTGCGGATGACGGCAGGCGCATCGGCATAGACGCCGTGACGCAGGAGGCCGCCTGAAAATTGCGAGAGATCGTAGAGGCGCACGCCCATGCGTTGCAGTTCCGCGCGATCTGCCGCCTTGGCAGGATCGATGGCGCCGACGCGGGGGCGCTGGCCGGCAAGGCGGCTCGAAAGATTCAACGCGCGATCGTCGGGCGTTGAGAAGACCGAGACGCGCGCGCCCTGCAACCGCGACATCTGCTGCCGGAAGACGCCGAGGTCGATGTCCGGCGCGGCGAGCATGATTTCGCCGAGGCGGCCGCCGAGATTGCCGTTGCCGGCGAGCGCCTGCTCGCGCAGCGTTTCCATGGCCAGCCAGCCGCCCATGGAGTGTGCGAGGACATGCACGCGCCCGACGCCGGGCGTCTTGCCGAGATTGTTCAGGAGATTGCCGAGCGCATCGCGCGAGACGGTCGCCGCCTGCTTGTCGGACTCGTAGCCGAAGACGCTGTTGGTGGACGCCCATGTGAACAGCACGGGCACGCCGCCGAAACGCCCGTCGGCGACGATCTGCGCCAGGCGCAATCGCGCCTCGTCGAGATTCGTGTTGAAGCCGTGGACGAAGATCAGCACGTCCCGATCGGCGCCGACGCGGCCGGACACATGGCTCGACAACTCGGCCATGAAATCGCCTTCGCCCATGCCGCGCTGGTAGGTGACGACGAAGTGGCTTTTCGGGCTGGGCTTGCCCCAGGCCGGCAGTTCGATCTGCCCGGGGCGGTGTCCCGGAGGGATGCTGACCATATTGAGTGCGTAGCGCGCCGTGCCGTCGGCGGAGGCGGCGCGCGCACCGGGCGCAGGCCGGGTCGAAGTCACGAATATGCTGAGCTGCAGGGGCTCAGCCGCCGGGCGCGAAGAGCCCAGCAGGCTGCCGGTCGGGGCGATGTCGGCCATGGTCGCAGGCACGCAGGCGGCCAGAAGCAGCGACGCGGCTGCCGGCGCGAAGAGACCAATGCCCTGAAATCTTTGCCCAAACAGCATCCGAAAATCCATTACCCCGGTAGGCGGCACGAAAGGCGCAGAGCGCCGTGGGAGAAGCGCGGCTTATTGCATTGCAATATTGGCGGCAATGGGACCGTCGGGGACGATAGATATCCCCCGCGGCTCCCGGCGCAATCTGCCCGGCGCGGGTTAACGCATGTTATAGATTGATGGATTTTCGGGATTCGCGGAGCAACGGCGTGGCAGGCAAACAGCAGGACGAAACGGCAAACCTTCCCTTCGAGGAGGCGCTGAAGCGGCTGGAAGAGATCGTCTCGCGGCTCGAGAGCGGGCAGGTCGGCCTCGACGAGAGCATCAAGCTCTACGAGAGCGGCGAGAAGCTGAAAGCGCGCTGCGAGGCGCTATTAAAGGACGCCGAAGCGCGCATCGAGAAGATCAGGCTGTCGGCCGAGGGCAAGCCGGTGGGTGTTGAGAAGCTGGATGAGTAGTATTTTCACTCCGGCATTTCTGCGCGGGAGTGGCGCAGAAACACACTGACGTTTTTGTAAAGGCCAAGACACAGCCAACCATCGATTATGCATCATTTGATTCTTGGGAATGCGCTGTCACACCTTTGACGCTCCGTTAAGCCTTGAACCCGAAGCTGTAGCCTCGTTGTCTTCGCGCTTGCCTGCAATTTCCGGGGCGCAATCCTTTCGGGGGACGGTGAATGTTGAATGATTTTCTTGCCAAGGCCGAAAATGGCTCGCCGGAAGCCGTCAGGCTCGCCCTGGAATCCATCAGGAAACATTTGGGTATGGAGGTCGCTTACATTTCCGAATTTGTCGACGACCGTTCCGTGTTCCGCGAGGTCGATGCACCCGGCCTTGAGGCCCTGATCAAACCCGGCGATTCGCAACTGCTCGATGATGTGTATTGCAGACATATTCTCGCGGGGCGACTGCCCGAAATAATGTCCGATACAGCCGACTTCCCACTGGCCCAGTCCATGCCTATCACCCACGCGGTTCCGATCGGCGCACATATGAGCGTGCCGATCCGGCGCAAGGATGGCAGTGCTTTCGGAATGTTCTGCTGCCTCAGTCCTCGTGCCAACAAATCCTTGAACGAGCGCGATATTCAGGTGATGAAAGTTTTTGCCGACATGGCTGCCGGCCAGATGATCGCACGGCTGGACGCCGAACGGGAAGTCATGGAGAAGCGGATAGCCGTCGAACGGATCATTCAGGCGCGCGACTTCTCCTTCGTCTATCAGCCAATCTGGGATTTCCATTCGCAGCAACCAACTGGCTATGAAGCGCTTTGCAGATTCAGCAGCCAACCCTATCGTACTCCGGACAAATGGTTCGCGGACGCATTTCAATCCGGTTGCGGGATCAGCCTTGAACTCGCAGTTCTGGAAAATGCACTGGAAGCCTTTCGTCAATTCCGTGATGACCTGTATCTGTCGGTCAATGCATCGCCAGCGACAATTCTAAGCGGTGAACTGAACAATTTGTTTCGTGACATTCCATTGCACAGAATTGTCTTGGAAATAACAGAACATGCGCCCATCGACGATTACGCGACTCTGACCCAGGCGCTTGCGCCTTTGCGCGACGGTGGCGTGCGCATAGCAATTGACGATGCAGGCGCCGGATACGCGAGTCTGCAGCACATCGTCAGGGTCAAGCCCGACATTATCAAGCTCGACATGAGCCTGACCCGTTGCGTCGATACGGATCCCGCGTTGCGAGCGCTGGCGTCGGCCCTCATTTACTTCGCAAGGGAAACCGATTGCACGATCATCGCCGAGGGGATCGAGACCGAGGCGGAAATGGAAATACTGCGGCTGCTTGGCGTGCCAAGAGGACAAGGATATTTTCTGGGCAGGCCGGTCGAACTGGCCGGCGTTTTGGCCCTATCTGGCGCGCCGACCCTGCGCGGCACGGGATAAGAAAACGGTCAAGAGGCGTTTGCCGGGACGCCTGCCGGGCGTTCTGCCAACGCAATCGCCTCCTTCAGCACCTCTATGTCGCCGATGTGATTGGCGAGGATCAGTACAAGGCGCGTGTTGAGCACTGCGCTGTCTTCGTCCGGCAGGCCGCGATGGGCGTCGATCAGCGCACGATAGGCGCTGTCGGGATCGGCGAGACGGTTTTCGGTGACGAGGGCAGCCATGATCTTCTCCGGTGTTGCAGCGAGTCTAACCGCACACCGCCATCAAGTCAGTGCGATCATTCGTCCGCATCGAACAGGCGCTCGCGCAATTCGGCGATGGCGCCGCTGACAGGGTTGAATTCGAAGACGAGGCGATGGCGGCCGGGATCGACCTGCACCGCTCGGAACAGCACGTTGGCCTGCAGGATTTCGCCGGACGCGCCATCGACGCTCACCGACCACCAGGGATGCCAGATATCGTTGAGCACGACGAAGCCGGGCCGCGTCGCGAAGACGTCGACCTCGATGCGCGTATTTTCGTAAGTCACGATCTGCGCGCTATCCACGCCCTTCAGCGGTTCGCGCCCGGGCTTCGGGTTGGGCTCGCTGTCGAGCAGCACCGTCTTGCGCGGATCGAATTTGGGCCACTGGCCGCTTTCAATGAGATCGTCGAAATCGGCAAGCTGCCAGTCGGCGGCGAACATCACGCGCGGCAGCGCGCGCGGATTTTCGTAGATGAAGGCTTCGGACGTTTTCGCGACGAGATGGAGATCGCCCGGTTTCAGCTTGCCGTCGATCCGCTCGATGGGCACGCCTGACACAATCAGCCGAAGCCCCAGCATATCCGCGAGCAGCGATTTATAGGAGGGGAAGAGCGGACTGAAATTGCGCTGGTCCCAGCCCGCCACCTGATCGCGCGCGCCTGTCGCGAGGCTATAATTGTCGAGGCGCAGCGGATTGTAGCCGAGGATGTTTTCGAGCCGATGCACGAGGCCGGCATTGGGCCAGTGAAATCCGACGCCGACGAGTTCGATGCGGTCGCGCCGCTGCGGCGCTTCCATCACAGTCAGCAGCCTTTTCACCTCGCAGATCGTCGGATTGGCGCTGTTCTTGCGTAGCACTTCAAAGTTTGCCGGCGGCAGCGCCGTCGATTCGTTAGGACCGTTGTTGGCCCAGAGATCGGCGACCATCAGCGAAGCGAGCGCGAGGGCGCTGGCGCTTCCCGCCGCGACACCGCGCAAGCGCACGAAAGCCGCGAGCGAAGCGGCCAGCGCGCACCACAGCACGGCCATGCCGAGTTTCGGCAGCGCGAATTGCAGCTTGCCGGCCGACCATGCGAGCGCGAGCGCACAGAAGATGACCATTGCGCCCGCTACGATCGCAGCGATTTTCCGACGCTCGGTGAGAACATACGCACCTTCTCCGGCCAGCAGCAGTTGATTGACGAGATAGCCAGCGAGCAATGCGCCGTATGCGCCCAGAAGAAAAGTCGCATCCGCCGGACGCCGGAAGCCAGACACGCCCGGCAGGAAATCATATGCCAGCTTGAAGAAGGGCGTATGCGCGCCGAGCGCATAAAGCAGCATCAGCAAGGTCGCGAGCGAATAGAATCTTATATCCCTGTCGAAGGCGCGCGCGCGGAACAGGCCGATACCGAGGATTGCGAGCGCAGGCAGAGCGCCGATGTAGATGTGACCCATGTTCTGCGTCAGCGCTTCGCTGTTGCCGCCCCATGTCGCGCTGAACGGTCCCCAATAATCGATGCCTGCGTCGATGGCGCCGAAAAGATCTGCGATGAGCGCCGTCAGCAACGACGCGGGATGCAGCGAGCCCTTCGTTGCTTCCTCGAAAGGAATTTCAGCGCGTGTCGTCGCTTCGACGAAAAGAAATATCAGCAACAGCGGAATGCCTGCGAGCGCAATTGTGACGACTCCTGCAACCGTCATCGGCAAGGCAAGACGGCGAAGTTCTGCAATCACATTGGCGCGCGTCAGAAGATGCCAGAGCGCTTGAAGCGCGAGCATGTATGCGCCGAGCAGCGCAACCTGGTTCGGCTCGACGAGCACCATCGCCACGGCGATGCCGAGCACCACGCCATCGTGCCAGCGCGCCTTGCGCAACGTGCGCAACAGCAGCCATTGCGCGATCATCAGGAAGGCGAGGCTTTGTACCTGCCCGACATGCTGCACGCGCAAGGCGGCGGAGGCTCCAAAAGAAAAAGCAAAAGCCGCGACCAGCGCGCCCGCAACCGGCCAGCGCATTTCGCGAAATGTCAGCATGACCGCGACACCGCCCGCTGCCAGCAATGTCAGCACATAGGCATCGACGACGCGAAAGCTCGGCGCGGGATTGAAATAGGCCAGCAGGATCGCCGGCGAGAAAATCAGCGATTGCGGATCGGCGACATGCGGCTGGCCGGCGAAGGCGTTCGGATTCCAGAACGGCGATTGCCCTGAGGATATCGCATTGGCGAGGAACTGGATCTGCGCTTGAAAATGCGCCTTGGCGTCGTAGGGAATGGTGACGCTGCCTGAGAGCCAGGGCGAGGACAGAATCGCCCAGCCGATCGCGAACAGCACGACGCCATAGGCATAGGGGTGGGATTCGATCACGCCACCGGCTCGAAGCCGCCAGCGCGTTATTGCAGCAGCGCCGCCCCCCGCGGCGCGCCTGCCCGAATACGCAGTTGTCACTCTCGCCCGGCGCGTCTCCCGCGCGCCGCCCCCAATCGCCGGTCGCCCTCCCAGACGGCCCAGCTAAAATCGAAGCTATTCCACAAGCTTGAGCTACCGCAAGCGGAAACCGCGGTACGCCACCTTGGCCCGAGATTTATTTGAAAACATTTTAGATTGAAATGCAGGTTGATCGTGATGCGATGAACTCGCTCAGATAATCGCTTCAATTCCCTTCCGCCGGATCACATTCAGCATGGCCAGAACGGCCCCTGTAGGCCGCACCGCGCCCCGTTCGAGCTTCGAGACGTGATCGACTGTCAGATTGAGATATTTCGCCAGAACCGACTGGCTGACGTGGGCGCGTTCCCGCAAGGTGCGAATGTCTTCGGCCGTCAGGGGGACAATCATATCCCCGCCGCCTTCGCGATTGAGATCGCGCATCGTGGTTTTGTAGCTCGCGTCATCGATCATGCCGAGCTGGCGCAGGCCGCCGAAGCTTTCCGCCATTTCGTCGGCAAAGCGGTTCTTTTCGCGCGCCGTGGTCTTTTTCGTGGTCATTCCCGCACCTCTTCCAGTTCCTTGGCTTCCAGAGCCCGTTTGATTTCCTCGGGGCTGGCGTTCAGCCAGTACCCCGCGAGCTGATGCACGATGCGCAATTCCCGGGGATCGAGGTTTTCCCGCTGGCTTTTGGCGAAGCCGTAGAGAAACACCGAAAAATCAGCCCCGTGAAAGGCGATCAGCACCCGATAGCCGCCACGCCGCCCCTGTCCTTGGCGGGCGACACGCTGCTTGATGAGGCCGCCGCCGAGATCGGCATCAAGAAGCCCTTCAGCAGCCCGCTTGATGGCTTCGGTCAGGCTGGCATCGTCGATCCGCTCATTCCGCGCGAAACGGGCGAAGGTTTTGAGTTTGTAGATCGGCACTTCGCCCCCAGTCGTAATAACTATAGTTATTACGATGGCATTTTGCAATAGCTCTTCACGCAAGGCTATCGCGGCGCTTCATCCCTCGCTTGCGCGTTGCTTTTCGCCAGAAACCGGGTCCACTTTTCCGCACGATGCGATAGAAGGCGTCGTATTCTCCGGGGCCTCCATGTCGCACAACACTTTTGGTCATCTTTTCCGGGTCACGACCTTCGGCGAGAGCCACGGTCCGCTGATCGGCTGCGTCGTCGACGGCTGCCCGCCGCTGATCGAACTGACGGAAGCGGACCTGCAAGGCTTTCTCGACCGCCGCCGGCCCGGACAGTCGCGCTTCACGACGCAACGTCAGGAACCCGACCAGGTGCGCATTGCCTCGGGCGTAATGGTGGACGAGGCGACGGGCAGGCAGGTGACCACCGGCACGCCCATTGGCCTCATCATCGATAACGTGGACCAGCGCTCGAAGGACTATGGCGAGATCCGCCACCAGTACCGGCCGGGCCATGCCGATTTCACCTACGACGCGAAATACGGCATTCGCGACTATCGCGGCGGCGGGCGTTCTTCAGCGCGCGAGACGGCGATGCGCGTTGCGGCAGGCGGCGTCGCCCGCAAGGCGATCTCTGGCGTCACGATCCGCGGCGCGCTGGTGCAGATGGGGCCGCACAAGATCGACCGCGCGAACTGGGACTGGAACGAGGTCGACAACAATCCTTTCTTCTGTCCGGACGCCAAGGCAGCCGCGCAGTGGGAGGCCTATCTCGACGGCGTTCGCAAGGCGGGCTCGTCCTGCGGCGCAGTCATCGAGGTTGTCGCCGAAGGCGTTCCGCCAGGCTGGGGCTCGCCCATCTATGCCAAGCTCGATTCCGAAATCGCTTCGGCTTTCATGTCGATCAACGCCGTGAAGGGCGTCGAAATCGGCGAGGGCATGGCGGCGGCGGCCCTGTCGGGCGAAGACAATGCCGACGAAATGCGCGGCGCGAACGGGCCTATCCCGCATTTCCTCAACAATCACGCCGGCGGCATTCTCGGCGGCATTTCGACCGGGCAACCCATCGTGGCGCGTTTCGCCGTGAAGCCGACATCTTCCATCCTGACGCCGCGCCAGTCCGTCGACCGCTACGGGCGGGAAATCGAAATCCGTACCAAGGGCCGGCACGATCCCTGCGTCGGCATCCGCGCTGTGCCCGTTGGCGAAGCGATGATGGCCATCGTGCTCGCGGACGCCTATTTGCGTCATCGCGGGCAAACGGGCGGGACAGTTCCCGCGTGGCCGTTTGCCAAACCTGCGTAACCAAGAATGGCCGGCTTCGACAAATATCTCTATGCCATCGGGCGCGGCGTGCGCGGCGCGAAAAAAGCCTATGACGCGGCGCGTGCCGGCGATGCGCCCGATCCCGCGCGCGAGGCGAAGGACGTGACGCCGGCCGAGCCCGAAATCGTGCCGCCGCCCCCTGCCCCGCGCACCCACGCGCCCGATCCTCACGAGGTCGACGCCATTCTCGCGCGCATTCCGCTCGTTCTGGGCCAACGCCCCCTCGTCATGGGCGTCGTCAACGTCACGCCGGATTCCTTCTCCGACGGCGGGAGTTATCTCGACGCGGAAAAGGCCGTCGCACATGGAATAGAGCTTGTGCGCGACGGCGCGGATATTCTCGATGTCGGCGGGGAATCGACGCGACCGAACGCCAGTCCGGTTTCCGAGGACGAAGAGATCGCGCGCGTCATTCCCGTCGTGCGCGGGCTTTCGTCGCGCGTGTCGCAGCCCATTTCCATCGACACCATGAAGGCCAGGGTGGCGGAAAAAGCCATCCTTTCAGGCGCCACCATCATCAACGATGTCTGGGGTTTCCAGCGCGACGCCGACATGGCGCGCGTTGCGGCGGAACATGGCGTTCACTGCGTGCTGATGCATAATCGCTACAGCGACGATCCCGCCGCCGACATGTTTTCCGAAGTGCGCGATTTTCTTGCGCTCTCCATCGACATGGCGCTCAAGGCGGGGGTTGCGCGCGACAGGATCATCGTCGATCCGGGCATCGGCTTCGGCAAGACGGCGGCGCAAGGTTTCGAACTTGTGCGGCGGCTTGCGGAGTTGAAGGCCGCGCTTGGATTTCCCATGCTTTTAGGCGTGTCGCGCAAGCGCCTGATCGGAACGGCGACGGGCAAGAGCGTGCCCGCGGATCGCGACGCCGGCTCGGCAGCGGCGGGACTTTATGGCGCGCTGCACGGCGCAGATATCGTGCGCGTGCATGACGTGGCGGCGCAAGCGGACGCCTTCCGCGTGCTTGCAGCCATTCAGGGAAAGATGCAGAACTGATTTCATGAGCATGATGGCGAAGGTGCTGGTGCACGAGCTCGACGTGCACGCCTATCACGGCTGGCATGCCTATGAGGGCGAATTCGGGCAGGCTTTCAGCGTCGATATCGAACTTGAAGTCGATATCGAAAAAGCAGCCACGACGGATCATCTCCAGCATGCGGTCGACTACGGCAAGGTTGTCGCCGAGACACGGCGACTCTTTGTCGAACGTCGCTACAAACTCGTCGAAGCCGCGGCAGCCGGGCTCGCCGACGATCTCCTGCGCGAGTTTCCCGCTGCCGACGCGGTGTTCGTGCGCGTGCGCAAGTTGAGGCCGCCGATCCCCGAACGGCTCACGGCCGTCGGCGTCGAGTTGCGCATCGAGCGCAACGCCTCACATGCCCGCAAGAGCTGAAATTCACCGGGCGACGCTCTCGCTCGGCGGCAATGTTGGCGATGTCGTCGCGGCGTTTTGCGGCGCGCTCCGCGCGCTCGAAAACAACGATGACGTGAAGATCATAAAACATTCCAGCTTCTGGCGAACGCCGCCCTGGGGCAAGACCGACCAGCCGGATTTTCTCAATATGGCGGCGCTCGTCGAAACCGCGCTGACGCCGCACGCATTGCTGGCAGCGTGTCTGGATGTGGAGAAGCAGGCCGGGCGCGACCGGCGCGAGCGCTGGGGCCCGCGCACCCTCGACATCGACATCATCACTTACGACGATCTCGTTCTCGATGACGACGTGTTGCAACTGCCGCATCCGCGCGCGCGCGATCGCGCCTTCGTTCTCGTGCCGCTGGCGGAGATCGCCGGGGATGTGACGATTGGCGGCAGATCAGTCGCGGACCTCGCCGCCGATGCAGATCGCAGCGGCATGACGCGCGACGACGCGGCAACGCAAGCGCTTCGCGGGATGTGATCGCGCGCACATTTGCGTTTTCGCTATTTCGGTAGTTACGCCTCGACATCCGGCATCTCGCCCGATTATGGAACATGCTATGCTCAAACGAACCCTTCGTTTCGTCATCGCAGCGTCGTGCCTCGCGCAGGCTGCGATTGCACCCGCGCTAGCCGCGGACGTGAAAAGATTCATGGAGCCTTGCGAAGGCAGTAGGCTCTGTCCGTGGTTTCTTGCCGATGTCGCCCCGCCCGCCGGCTGGGTCAGCGACGAGAATTTCGGCCGCGCCAACAAATTGCTGGCGCTGGTTCCCAAAAAGGAAAATCTCGGCCCCGCCGATCCGCTGATTTACGTCCGCACGACCCATAACAACGATAATCGTTCGCTCGATACGCAAGCGACGAATTCCAACAACAGATGGAAACACGCTGCTGGACGGGTCGATGTCGAGCGGCTGCCCGACGTGGCGCGCAGCGGCGACAAGGGCGTCTGGCAGGTTTATCGCTACCGCAATTACGACCGGCCGAGGCAGGCGCATGAACTGCTTGCCTTCGGCGAACATATCGAAACCAGCGGCCAGAAGTTCTTCTACATGGTCGCCCTCTCGGGCGCGCAACGCGACATCGTCGACAAGGCCGAACATGTCTGGCGGGAGGTTTTGGGCAACCTCTGAATTCCGCCTCCGATCCCCCAAACCCGCCTTTTGAAAGCGCCGCGCTACCGCGTGCCGCTGCGCACATTGTTGCGCGCGAAAGCATGATTAATGGACCTCATGGACGCCTCCGGATGGGCGGGGGCATTTAGGTTTCAGGAGGTCGCCATGTTCAAGCGCATGATCAGCATTCTTGCAGGTGTGGCATGCCTCGCGCAGGCCGCCACTTTCGCGCAGGCCGGTGAAGTCCGCCGCTTCGCAGACCGTTGTGCAGCAGGCTCCTGCGCCTGGCATCTCGCCGAGGTGAAGGCGCCGCAGGGTTGGATGATCGACCAGCAGTTCAGTCTCAACACCCGTGCTCTGATGCTTCTGCCGAAAAAGGAAAAGCTGTCGGCTTCCGATCCGCTCATTTCCGTCCGAACGCAAGGCAACGGAGCGCTGGCCGATCCCGCAGGGCGCACTGGCGCTACCTACGAACGTCTTGCGGATATCATGCAGGCGAACGGCAAGGGCTCATGGCAGGTCTTCCGTGTGTTCGATCCTTCCCACGCCGGCGAGGAGCACGAACTCCTGGCGCTGGGCAAAGTCGAAACGGGGAACGGGCGTTTCACGGTCTCGCTCGTGCTGAACGCAGATAGCCGCGCGACGGTCGAAAAGAACGAAGACGCGTTCCGCCAGGTGCTCGCGCAGATCGATCTGCTCGGCGCGCAGAGCGCCCGTCCGGTTCAGGTTGCCCTCAACCACTGACGAATTTTCCAGCGCATTGTTTAGCGCGGCCGAAATGCCGCGCTATTTTTTTGTCTTCTCGACCACGCCGACGATGGGGCCCATGGGACGCCAGCCATCGGACCGGTTCAGCTGTTTTGAATAAAGCGCGGATATCGATCCATCGAGAAAGAGAGCATTCGCGCATTTGTAGCGATCCCTGAACAATCGCGCGAATTCGTGGAACGTCACGGGATTGTCGGAAATGGCGAAAACCGCCTGCGCATTTGCGCAAACTCCGACGCCATTCCTGATCTTGCGGGAATCGCTGTCGACGCTGAATTTCGGGTGTATCGCGCCGTTGATGACGAGCATTGGACCGGACTGCGTGGCAAATGTCGCCGGCGGCTTCTGGCGCAGAAAAGCGCGCGTTTCCATTACGCCCGCGCCGTTGCGGCCGACGAAAAATACGCCGTTCGGCTGGAGATGGAAATTTCCGGGTCCGCGCGCCGTCGAAACTTTCGCGCGCTCGACGCTGTTCTCGACGTAAAGCCCGACGGGCCGATAATCCGCATGATACATACCCCCGTTCATCGCGAAGGCCAGCGTCTCCCCCCTCTTTTCAAGATCGCGATTCAGATTGGAGAAGGAGCCATAGTACTCGCCTGCGCCATCGCGAAGAAAGACGCGAATGTCGCCGCGCGCGGAAGCCACGCACACCGTGTATTTGTTGTTCTCGAATGAAGTCACTTCGCATTGGGCGCGCGCGGCGGTGGCCATCAACAAAAGGGAAACTGCGGCGACGCTGAAAAAGATCGCGCGCTTGAAGGACTGCTTTAGCATCAGGCCTCCATCAGTTTTGCGACATGCGCCGCAGCGGATTGTGAGAGCCCCTGCAAATCGTAGCCGCCCTCGAGCAGCGAAACCAGCCGCCCGCCGCATTTGCGGCTGGCGATCGCCATCAGCATTTCTGTCGCCCAGGCGAAATCCGCCTCGACGAGATTGAGATTGGCGAGCGGATCGCGGCGATGTGCATCGAAACCGGCAGAGATCAAAATCAGGTCCGGATGGAATTCCTCGATGCGCGTCAGCACGACGGACATCATCGCGTCGCGGAAGGTATCTCCCCCATCGCCCGCGCGCAGTGGCGCATTGACGATGTTCTCATGCTCGCCGCGCTCGTTCAGCGAGCCGGTGCCGGGATAGAGCGGCATCTGGTGCGTCGAGGAATACATGACCGACTTGTCGGCCCAGAAGATTTCCTGCGTGCCGTTGCCGTGATGCACGTCGAAATCCATGATCGCGACGCGCTCGGCGCCATGCACCTTTTGCGCATGGCGGGCGGCAACGGCGACGTTGTTGAAAAAGCAGAAGCCCATCGGCGTCGAGGTCTCGGCGTGATGGCCGGGCGGGCGCATGGCGACGAAGGCATTGGCGGCCTTGCCGGTCATCACTTCGTCGACGGCCTGGCAGGCGCCTCCGGCGGCATGGAGCGTCGCCTCCCAGGTGCCGGGGTTCATGGTGGTGTCGCTGTCGAGCTGGACGAGACCGGTCTTCGGCGCGGCGGCCTCGATCGCCTCGAAATACGCGGCGGGATGGACCCGAACAATTTCGTCCTTCGTGCCGCGCCGGGCGCGATCGCGGTGGAGACTCTGGAACCTTTCGGCTTCCAGCGCCCGCTCGATGGCCCGCAGCCGGTCGGGCCGCTCCGGATGGCCGAGGCCCATATCGTGTTCGAGGGCGCAGGGATGGGTGATCAGCAGGGTATTCAAAAGGGCCTCCACAGTCGCATTCCGCGCTTTTCGCGGACGCCCGGCCGGCAGAACTCCCTACATAGCGATGGACGGGCCTTTGCGCGACCCGGCGAATGGTTGAATTACAGTTGCATAAGCGCAACAGTCGGGCGACTTTTTCCCGCTACGGTCCCGCAACGATAATCTTATGGTAAGGACGGGGTTAATAACGTGCCGCTTCAACGAAGGGCGCGAATCGGGGCTTGCTATGAAATTGCGTACTATTGCTCTTGCCGGATTGGCTGCGTTCCTGCTGGCCGGCTGCACGTTCAAGTCGATTCCGGACCCCTCCGTCTCCGAGCGGGACGCCAAATGGATGGCGAAAGTCCCGAACGTCGAACTGGAGATGAACTACAACCGCTACGAGGTGGACGACACCACCGGCGAAGCGCCCGGAACCATCGTCGTCGATACCAAGCAGAATTTCGTCTTTTTCGTCCTGCCCGGCAAAAAGGCCATCCGTTATGGCGCAGCCACGGGCGCGGAAGCCTATGGCTGGACCGGCAACGCGACCGTTCAGCGCGTCGCGGAATGGCCCCGCTGGGTGCCGCCGGCCGAAATGGTTCAGCGCTGGCCCCACCTTGCGCCGACGCTCGCAGCGGGCGGCCTGAACGGCGGTCCCGATAATCCGCTCGGCGCGCGCGCCCTGTACCTCTATCAGGGCAACAAGGACACGCTCTACCGCATCCACGGCACGAACGAGCCGCATCTCATCGGCCAGAACGCCTCTTCCGGCTGCATCCGCATGCGCAATATCGACGTGATCGATCTCGCCAACCGCGTGAAGGTCGGCGCCAAGGTCATCGTGCGCTGAACCCGAATATTTGACCTGAATATAATGGGGGAACGGACCCCGCATCCTCTTCTGAGGGTGCGGGGTTCTTCTTTTCGGCCCTCACACCAGCGCCGGGCTGCCGAGCTTGATGTCGACGATCTCAGGCGGGCGCATGAACCGCACCGGAAATATCGAAGTGCCCAGCCCCGCTGAGACGATCATATGGCGGTTGTTGTCGACGACGTGGCCATAGATCCAGTCGGCCCTTACGCGGCGCGCCGCGGGCGAGGCCATGAATGGGATCTGCACCTGCCCGCCATGGGTATGGCCGCAGAGGGTCAGTGCGATCCGATCCGGCACGCGGTCGAAAATGAAGGGTTCGTGCGCGAGCAGGATGGCGGGCGAATCGTCCGAGACCTGCCGCATGGCCGCGTCGAGATCATGCAGACCCCGAAAATGGCCGCGCTTGATGCGATAGGCCATCTGGTCTGCGAGGCCGACGAGCCAAAAGGACCGACCATCCTTTGAAAGGCGTACCGCGTCGTTTTCCATCACGTTGACGTGGGCAGCCTTCAGCGCCTTGCGCACGCTTTCGGCCTCGTCGCCCTTCATGCGCGGCAGCGGCCCGTGCCACCAGTCGTGATTGCCGAGCACTGCGTGTACGCCGAGCGGTGCGCGCAGAACCGAAAGCGCCTCGCCCCAGTCGTCGGGCATGACCGGGCCACTGACCATGTTATGTCCGCCCGTGAAGTCGCCCAGCAAGACGGTGAGATCGGGCTTCAGGGCGTTCGTCGCCAGGCAGATATCGCGGATGCGGCTGGCGGACATCCATGGCTCGCAGGCGTGAATGTCGGCGAGAACGGCAATGCGCAGGGCAAGACCCGCGGGCCATTTCGGCAGCTTTGGCTCATAGGGCGTGACGTCGAGCATGAGGCCGGGCTCGACGCCCATGGCATAGCCGCCAAGGCCGCCGACGCTGAGCGCGCCGGCAGCGCCGCTACCTAGAAATGTTCTTCGGGTGATCAGGGGCATGGGGCGGGTTTCATTCGGGATCGCGCAATCCAAGGCCACGATTCAGGCGAATTTCCGATTGCCCCCGGAGAGCCCCTGCTCCGGACGCGCGGATCACGCCACCTCCGTGCGCGTCAGGCAGCGCGATCGTGCTGATCGGATGGCTGCTGGAGGACTGCCGCGGGAGGCCGCGCGATGTGCTGCTTGTCCTTGCCGACTTCCAGGGCTGCCGCGACGGCGGAAATACCGATCTCTCGATAAAGCCTCGTCAGGAGATCGCGCGCATCGCGGATTTGTTCGACGGCGGGACGGCGGTCTTCGAACTCTTGGTGCAATTCGCTATTCATGGCTGCGGACTCGTGGTTACGCGACTGTGAACCGGACGATCACGATTTCAAACCGGAGTTAAGACCGCATTAAGGCTCAATTGGCGTGGAGCGATGGCAAGGCTGCGGCGAAAAATTTGTAGCTTCTCTCAGTTCTGCGTGGCGGCGCGCACGGCATCGCGTGCGGCGACGAGCAGCGTGTCGAAATCTTTCAACTGCTGCTCGGACATGCGCCCCAGAGTCTCGGCGACAAAAGCCTTTTGCGCGGCGATTCCCGCTTCCGCGGCCGCCCGCCCTCCTTCGGTCAGAAAAATCGCATGCGAGCGCCGGTCGCCGCCGAGGCGGCGGCGTTCGACCATGCCGGCCGCCGCGAGGCGGTCGATCAGGCCGGAAATATTTCCCTTGGTGACATAGAGCCGCTCGGCGAGTTCCTGCTGGCTGACGCCTTCGCGCTCGGTCAAAGTCGTGAGGATGTCGCATTGCGGCACGGAGAGGCCGACGGTCTTCAATCGATCCGTAATGTGCGCATGGAGACGGGTATCGAGCCGCAGCAGGCGAAACCAGACGCGTTCTGCAGCTGTTTGCGACATCGATCCTCCGGAATCACTCAGCGGACAGTATCTGGAATTGCCGTGCAACAAAACGCTGCAAATCTGCAATTGCGCGCTTTTGTAGCCTTTTCCCGGCCAACGCGCGTCTTGCGAATCCCCTGTTCAAGGCGGATTGTGTCCAAAGGATTTGAAGTCCCCCTGCGCGACCGCCGGGCGGACCTCCAAGGTTGCCGCTTATGCCATTTCGAAACGCGTTTTCAGGCTTGCCGGCTTTTTGCTTGTGCGGAGCGGCACATCCCCAAGCTTTCATCCCATCCATAGCAGGCGTGACGCCCGTCTGCCCGCATTTCAAAGGGGCTTGCGATGGAGACTGACATGGATGGATCGAATTTTAGCGGCGGCTCGCGGCCGTGGGACGGACAGCCGGTCGCAGGCCCTTCGCTCAGGCCTGTCGAATTCGTCTCGGAAGGCAAGAAGTTCCTGCATCTGCTGGCGCGCGGCGCGGGGCTGCAATTCGTCACCTTCGGCTTTTACCGCTTCTGGCTGGCGACGGACATTCGCCGGCATCTGTGGTCGCACACGCTCGTGGATGGCGAGAACGCTGAATATACCGGCACCGGGCGCGAACTGCTGATCGGCTTTCTCTTCGCGCTTGCTATCCTGCTGCCTGTCTATCTCGCCTATTTCCTCATCGGCATCGAAGCCGAGCGCATGCAGGCCTTCGCATCGGTCCCGCTTGGCCTCTTTCTCGTGCTCTTCGGTTATTTCGCCGTCTATCGTGCGCGGCGCTATCGCCTGACGCGGACGATCTGGCGCGGCGTGCGCTTCTGGATGCAGGGCTCCGGCTGGAAATATGCGTTTCTGGCTTTTGGCTGGGGCATCCTCGTCGTGCTCTCGCTCGGCGCCGCCTATCCGTGGCGCGCGGCAGCGCTCGAACGCTACAAGATGCGCAATACTTATTACGGCGATATGCAGGGCACATTCGACGCAAAGCCCGGCGACTTCTTTCGCCAGGGACTGGCCATGTGGCTCGGTGTGGTGCTCGTCATCGTGGGTATCGCTGGCGGCGCAGCGATGGCGGCGACATCCTTTTCCGGCCTCAAGGTGCTCGGCACGGGGCTGATCGTCATCGGCGTGATCGGGCTTATCGCACTGCCCTTCATGTATCCCTATTTCAAGGCTCTGGAATGGCGCTGGTGGGCGAGCGGCGTTAATTTCGGCGGCACTCGCCTGAACTGCGAACTGCAGGGCGGCGCATTGCTCGGGATATTTCTGAAGTATCTCGCGATCGTCAGTCTTGTGACCATGGTCGCTTCGACGCTGATCCTCGCCATCGGCGCGGTCGTGCTCGAAACGATGGGCATAGACTTCGAAAAATTCAATCCGAAGACGCTGAATGACTTCATGAGCGCCAATTCGGTGATCGTCATCGGCGGCGTCGTTGTCGGCTATATCGCCGTGATTCTGGCGGCTGGCGTCGTGCAGAATTTCTTCCTGCAGCATCAGTACTGGAAACTCGTCACGAGTTCGCTCACGGTCATCAAGCCGGAAGCGATGGAAGGCGTTGCCGCCAAGGGTGATCTCGCCCATTCTCTCGGCGAGGGTCTGGCAGACGGCTTCGACGTGGCAGGGTTCTGAAGATGCAGGAACGCTTGGATTACGCCACTTTCTACGATGGCAAGAGCAACAGGAGGCGCAGCGTCGAGCTGCGCCTCGGCCCCGTTCTGGAAATCCGCGAAGGCGACAAGATCGTCGCGAGCTGGGCCTGGGAGTGGATACGCCGCGCGGATTCTCCCAAGGCCCAGTTGCGGCTGCGCTGCGCCAACGGCGAGGATCTCGCGCGCCTCGACATCACGGACGAAGACCTTGCACGGCGTATCGAAGCGCGTTGCACACGGCTCGACGTCGACGATGCAAGCGGGCGTAGCGGCACGGCGCGGATCGTCGGCTGGTCGCTTGCTGCAGCCGCGTCGATCATCGGCATTGGCATCTGGGGCGTGCCCTACGCCGCCGACCGCATTGCGCCGCTCGTGCCGCATTCGGCGGAAGCGCGCCTTGGCGACATGGTCGACAATCAGGTGAAGCTGATCTTCGGCGACAAGACTTGTACCGGCGCAGCCGGACAGCGGGCCTTCGACAAGCTGGTCGGTCAGTTGCAGACGGCCAGCGAGTTCCGCGCGCCGCTGCGCGCTGCCGTGCTCGACTCCTCCGTCAAGAACGCCATCGCCCTGCCGGGCGGCAAGGTCTATCTGTTCCGCGGCCTGCTGAACGAAGCCAAGAGCCCGGACGAAGTCGCCGGCGTTCTCGGCCACGAACTCGGCCACGTCCATCATCGCGACGGCATGCGCCGCCTGCTTCAAACCGGCGGAACCTCGTTCCTGCTCGGGCTGCTTTTCGGCGATGTAAGCGGCGCCGGCGCGATCATCGTCGCGACGCGCACGCTGCTCGAAGCTTCCTACTCGCGCGAGGCCGAAACGCGCGCCGACGGTTTCGCCATCGACACGATGCACAAGCTCGGCCGCCCGGCTGCGCCGATGGCGGAGCTTCTGGTGCGCATCACCGGGCCGCAACGCGGCAAGGGAATCGATATCCTCGCCTCGCATCCATTTTCCGAAGATCGCCTCACGCGCATGAAGAAGATCGAGCTGGAAAAGCCGGGCGAACCGATCCTGACGGATGAGGAGTGGAAAGCGCTGAAAGGCATCTGCGCCGGTTCCATCAAGACCGACGATATCGGCAAGGGAACACCGGAAGGCGAGCGCAAGACTTGAAGCGGCGGACATTTCTGCGCATGAAGCGCGGATGACGGATACAAGCTCCAGCCAAATCGAGCCTGCGGCGGGCCGCGCCTGCGGTTCCTGCACCATGTGCTGCAAGGTGCTGCTCGTCGGCGAATTGCAGAAGCCGCCGGGCGTCTGGTGCAAGCACGCAAAACCGGGACAGGGCTGCGGCATCTACGAAACCCGGCCCGGCTCCTGCCGCGAATTTTTCTGCGAGTGGATGCTCGATGGGAAATTCGGCCCGGAATGGAAGCCGGATGTCGCCAAATTCGTCGTCAGCCCTTTGACGGGCGAGAGCAATCTTCTCATCGCGGTCGATCCCAATTTCCCCAACGCATGGCGGCGCGATCCCTATCACCAGCAGATCCGCCAGTGGGTGAAGACATGCGAGAGCATGGGCCGTTTCGTGCTGTTGCGGATCGGCGGTCGCTGCATCGCGCTGTTGCCCGACAAGGAAGTCGATCTCGGCGCCGTCGGCCCTGAGGACGACGTGTTCGTCTCGCGCGAGATGGGGCCGGCGGGCTTCGTTTATTCCGCGCAGGTGCGGCGCAAGGCCGTTTGATGTTATGAAGCGCGGGTAACGCTGGAAATTTTGTCGCTCCCCTCATGCGCCGCCTGATCCTCGAAGAGCCTTTTTCGCAAGCGGCCGTCTGGAGCCGGCGGCTCGGCGTGTTCGCGCTGCTGGTGGCGGCGATCGGCGCGCTGATCATTCGCTCGGGGATTGTCGAGGTGGTCGCGGGTCTCGCCGTTTTCGGTGCGGCGATCTTTCTCGCCTGCGCGGCGGTGCTGCTGGCCGGCGCGGGCATGGCCATCATCTGGCGCACCGGCCGCAAGGGGATGGGCCATGTCGTGACCGGCGTGTTGCTGTCGCTGGCGTTGCTCGCCTATCCGACCTGGCTGGCGTACGTCGCCATTCGCCTGCCGCCGATCAATGACGTCACGACCGATGTCAACGATCCCCCGGCCTTCTCGAAATCGGAGACGGCTCTCGCCGCGCGCGCACGGCGTACACCGTCCGACATGAACGAGGCGCGGCGTTTCGAGCAGCAGCGCGCCTATCCGGAAGTACAGCCCATCGTCATCGACGTCGAAGCGAAAGAGGGATATGGACTTGTGCGCGAGGCGGTGCGCGCGCTCGGCTGGCGCATCGTCGAGGAAGCCGATCCCGTGACGAAAGAGGAAGCGTCGGCGCCTGCCGCAAGACCCGCGCCACCGCTCCCTGCAGTGCTCCGCCGCGGCGCCCCGCCCGTCCCGCCGCAAAGGCCCGTGCAGGCACGGCGCGAGCCGCGGGACGGGCGCATCGACGCCATTGCGCGCAGCCTCATCATGGGGTTTCCCGACGACATCGCCATTCGCATCAAGGCGCTACCCGACCAGACGCGGATCGACATCCGTTCGGCGTCTCGCTACGGGCGGCACGATTTCGGCGTGAACGCGCAACGCATCCGCCGTTTTGCGAGAGAATTGCAGGCGCAACTCGACGCGGCGCAGTAAATCAGCGCGAATTGTAGATCGCTTCCATCGTCGCAGGGCCGCCGGCATCGACAAGGTCGCGCGCGACAAGATCTTCCATATGCGCGAGGACGGACAGCGCCGCGGCCTTCTTGAGCCGCTCGTCGAGCCCGACATAGATGCGATCGACGAGTGCGGGAATGGCCAGCGCGTTGCGTCCGATTTCGCGCAGGATCGCCTGTTCGCGCATGCGCCTGTGATGGGCGAGCGCGCGCATGTAGCGGCGCGGCTCTTTCAGAGGCGCGCCGTGACCGGGGTAGTAAAGCGCTTCCTGCCGCGCGATCAGCCGTTCCAGCGAAGCCATGTATTCGCTCATCACGCCATCGGGCGGCGCGACGATGGTGGTCGACCACGACATGACGTGATCACCGCAGAGCATGGCGTTTTCCTCGCGCAGGGCGAAGCAGAGATGGTTCGAGGCGTGGCCTGGCGTATGCACGGCTTCGAGTGTGAAATCGTGTCCGGCGTGAACATCGCCGTCGCGCATGACGGCGTCGGGCGCATAATCCATGTCGTGGCTGGCGTCGAGACGGCCGGAGGCGTCGTTGCGGATTTCGACATGCGGCGCGCAGCCGATGAGCTTCGCACCGGTCTTTTCTTTCAGCGCGCGCGCGCCAGGCGAATGGTCGCGATGGGTATGCGTGACGAGAATGGTTTCGAGCGTCTCGCCCTCGATGGCTTTGAGCATGGCCGCCAGATGCTCTTCATTCTCCGGGCCGGGATCGACGATGGCGAGTTTGCCACGCCCGACGATATAGGTGCAGGTTCCCGTGAAGGTGAAGGGCGAGGGATTGGGCGCGATGAGGCGGCGCACGCGCGGCGAGAGTTCGTCGGGCTGGCCGGTTGCCTTCAGCAAGGTGCGATCGTGGACGAGGTCTGTATCGGACATGAGCGTTTCCCGTTTCGATCTCTATAGCGTGTGCAACGAATTAATGAAAATTGCGTCCCTTGGGCATGGCGCGCGCAGTTTCGCGGGCGAGAGTAACGGAAGGCGGCAGCTTATCGGGCCTTTCAAGCGGCAGCAGCGGGGTCGCGTCGACCTTGATCTTGTCTCGTTCGTTGGGACGCTTGATCTCGTCCGCACGGGCAAGCGCAGAGACCTCGGCGCCCTGCGAAGACAGCTTGCCGAGCAATGGCGTGAGATCTTCTATCTTTTCCGCGATGACGTGAATGACGCACTGCTCGTTCTGCACGCGGCCCGTGACGGCGACAAACCGCGCGCCTATGACGACGGGCCGGAACGTCTCGAACACTTTCGGCCAGACGATGACATTCGCCGATCCGCTCTCGTCCTCCAGCGTCATGAAGATGACGCCCTTCGCCGTGCCCGGCCTCTGCCGCACGATGACAAGGCCGGCGATGGTGAGGCGTGGGGAATAGGTGCGTGATATTGGGTTACCCTTCTCTCTGGAAGTTTTGTTTTCGTGAGGAACAAGCCTCCCCAAATCCCCGCACTTTACCGCTCTCTTCTTATCGAGATCGCCACGTAAAAAGCTCACGGGGTGTGCTTTCAACGACAACGACATCTGCCTGTAGTCCTCGACAACATGTTCGCCGAGCGGCATCGGCGGAAGATGGGCGTCGGGCTCGAGTTCGCGCAGATTCACATGGCGGAAAAGTTCGAGATCGTCCTTGTCGCCGGAACGATTGAGGCCGCGCACGGCCCAGAGCGCCTCGCGACGATCAAGGCCGATGGAGCGGAAGGCGTCGGCGACTGCAAGACGTTCGAGCACCGCGGGCGAAAGGCCGGTGCGCAGCCAGAGATCGCGCACGCTGTCGTAGCCGCGCACGCGTTTTTCCATGATGCGGCGCATGTCGTCCTCGCGCACGCCCTTCACGATGCGCAAGCCGAGACGGATTCCCCTCCCCGCTTGCGGGGAGGGGTCAGGGGTGGGGGAAGTCTGCAGTAACGCGACCACAGGCCCCACCCCCTGCCCCTCCCCGCTTTGGCGGGGAGGGGAGATCTCCTCCAGCCCGCAATCCCAATCGGAAAAATTCACATCGACTTCGCGTACCTCGACGCCGTGATTGCGCGCGTCGCGCACGATCTGCGCCGGCGCGTAAAAGCCCATGGGCTGCGAATTGATCAGCGCTGCCGCGAAAATCTCGGGATAAAAGCACTTGAACCATGCGGAGGCATAGACGAGCAGCGCAAACGACGCAGCATGGCTTTCGGGAAAACCGTAGGAGCCGAAACCCTCGATCTGCTTGAAGCAGCGCGAAGCGAAGTCGCGATCGTAACCGCGCGCGACCATCCCTTCGACCATCTTGTCGTGAAAGGTGTGCAACGTGCCGACGCGCTTGAATGTCGCCATGGCGCGGCGCAGCTTGTCGGCTTCCGAAGGCGTGAAGCCCGCAGCGACGATGGCGATCTTCATCGCCTGCTCCTGAAACAGCGGCACGCCGAGCGTCTTGCCGAGTACGCTTTCCAGTTCCTGTGAGGGATATTCGACGGGCTCGATGCCCTGCCTGCGGCGCAGATAGGGATGCACCATGTCGCCCTGAATGGGGCCGGGCCGCACGATGGCGACCTCGATGACGAGATCGTAAAACTTGTTGGGCCTGAGGCGCGGCAGCATGGACATCTGCGCGCGGCTTTCGATCTGGAAGACGCCGATCGTATCGGCTTTCGAGATCATGTCGTAAACCGGCTTTTCTTCGGCGGGAATCGTCGCCAGCGTCAGCGCGCGTCCGTAATGTTTTTCCAGAAACTCAAACGAACGGCGCAGACACGAGAGCATGCCGAGCGCGAGAATATCTATCTTGAGAATGCCGAGCGCGTCGAGGTCGTCCTTGTCCCATTCGACGGTGGTGCGATTTTCCATCGCGGCGTTGGCAATGGGCACGACTTCGTCAAGCCGCGTATGGGTGATGACGAAACCGCCGGTGTGCTGCGAGAGATGGCGTGGAAAACCGGCAATCTCCTGCGCGAGCTTTAACGCCATTGCAAGACGCGGCTCGTGCGGATCGACGCCGACACGCATCGCCTCCTTTTCCTCGACGCCTTCGGCATGGCGCCCCCAGACGGCGCGCGACAGCGCATCGAGCGTGTCTTCGCTCACGCCAAACACTTTTCCCATGTCGCGCAGGGACGAACGCGAACGATAGGAAATCACTGTCGCCGTGAGACCGGCGCGATCGCGTCCATAGCGGTTGTAGATATATTGCATCACCTCCTCGCGCCGCTCATGCTCGAAATCGACGTCGATATCCGGCGGTTCGCGGCGTTCGGCTGAAATGAAACGCTCGAAGAGAAGATCGTGTTTCGTCGGATCGACTTCGGTGATGCCAAGGCAGAAGCAGATGGAAGAATTCGCTGCAGAGCCCCTGCCCTGACAGAGAATTTTTCTTTCGCGCGCATAGCGCACGATATCGTGCACGGTGAGAAAGTAGGCGGCATAGCGAAGCTCGGCGACGATGGCGAGTTCGTAGCGGATCGCCTGTATCACCTTGGACGGGACGCCTTGGGGGTAGCGCTGCTTCGCGCCTTCATAGGTAAAATGTTCGAGCGCTTCCTGTTCGTTCGCAAAACCCTGACGCAATTCTTCGGGATAATCGTAGCGCAACTGGTCGAGCGAGAAATTGATACCGTTCAGAAAGCGCATCGTCTCGGCGATGGCCTGCGGGGCCTCGGCGAATAAACGCGCCATTTCCTGCGGTTCCTTGAGATGACGTTCGGCATTGGCTGCGAGAATTTTCTTTCCGGCCTCTTCGATCGTCGCGCCTTCGCGAATACAGGCCACGGCATCCGCCAGCGGGCGGCGCGATGTCCCGTGCATGATGACATCGTTGACAGCGATCAGAGGCAGGCGATGCGCATGCGCCAGCGCAATACGGCCCGCAAAATCCTCGCGCGTGTGCATATCGTAGGAAAAGCGCGCGGCGATCCAGACGCGGCCCGGCGCGAGAGCGGAGAGTTTCTTGAAAACTCTATCTTCCCCGCAATCCTCATCCTGAGTAGCGCGCGTATCGAAGGATGCGTGCGGGCAACTCCCCCTCTTCCTTCGAGACGAAGCCTTCGGCTTCTCCTCAGGATGAGGGGGAGCGGTGCATGCCTCCATCACGATGAACTGCAGGCCTTCGTGAAATGGCAGCAAGTCCTCGAAGAAAAGCGTGCACTCGCCTTTCTTCGCGCGCAGATTGCCTTGCGTGAGCAATCGGCAGAGGCGGCCCCATGCCGCGCGATCCCTGGGATAGGCGAGAATGTCGGGCGCGCCATCGGCAAAGACGAGACGCGCGCCGCTGATCACCCGCAAGCCTTTACTTGCAGCATCATGCTCGCGCGCAAAAACATGCGCGCGCACGACGCCTGCAACGGAATTGCGGTCTGCAATGCCGATGCCGGCAAGACCGAGCGCCATCGCCTGCGCCACCATTTCCTCGGGATGCGACGCGCCGCGCAGGAAAGAGAAATTCGTCGTGCAGGCGAGTTCGGCGTAGGTCATACGCCACCACCTTTACCCTCCCCCTTGCGGGGCGGGTCGACGCTGCGAAGCAGCGGCGGGGTGGGGGGTGCGCGACCCCCACCCCTAACCCCTCCCCACAAGGGGGAGGGGAATTTCGCATGCGCTTCTCTTGCAGCATTGTTCATCCGAACACCCCATGCATGAACCAGCGCGGACGTTGCGTTTCGCGCTCGTAGAGGCCCTCGCGATAGAGCCAGAAGCGGCGGCCGTTCGTGTCTTCCACCCGAAAATAATCGCGCGTCAGCGCATCCTCGTGTCCCTTCCACCATTCCGGCGAGATGCGCTCCGGCCCGTCATAGGCGGCGACTTCATGCATGGCGCGCCGCCAGCGGAATCGCAGCGGCGGCCCATCCGGCACGAGCGCCAGCGCTTCGACAGGTTCTGCTTTTTCAAAGAGGCGAATGGGGCGGGTTTCCTTCTCCCCGTGCAACGGGGAGAAGGTGGCGCGAAGCGCCGGATGAGGGGCAGCGCCCATACTGTAAAGGTCGCGGAGCCCCTCTCCCGGGTTCGAAGTCGGCTGTCGCTGGCTTCGACTTTGGGAATCAGCACGTCGGGGAGAGGCCGTGCGTCCCTGAACGGGGAGAAGGACATGCTCCGGCACATGCGTGTCGTTCTCGACGAATTGCAGTACGCTATGGGCGCCAAATCTTGCGCGCATGCGGTCGAGAAAATCGGCGAGCGCATGAGGATCGCAGGACGGCGCAGCATCGTCCGACATTTTTTCCTGTGCCGGCGTCAGCTTTTCCGCCTGCATCACCCCGAGACGAATGAGATCGAAGCCATAACCGGCGTCGAGCGGATCGTGTTCGTTCTTCTGCGCGAGCGCCTCGATCTGCTCGCGGAAAAGGCGCGCGATGACCTTGGCGTCGCGTTGCGGGCGGCTCGTCGCGCATTCGACATGCATGACCTTGCCGTCGACGCGAAACAGCGCCGCCATCAACTTGCGCGCGCCTTCGCCATGACGTTCCAGCATGTGCGAGAGATCGCGGGCCAGCGCCGCAACGGTGTCCTCGATATGCTCGCGCGCGACGACGCCATCGAGAAAGCGGCGTTCGGCGATATAGACGGGCGCTTCGAAACGCGGGGATATCGCGCTTTTCGTGCGGCCCATCATGGCGTCGAGCGTTGCGAACAATTCCTTACCGAAGCGCGCGGCGAGCGGGGCGCGCGGGCGCAGCCAGATATCGCCGATGCGTTTCAGCCCGCTTTGCGACAATGCGGTTGCGACGTCCTCCACAAGCCGCAACGCCTGAACCGGAAGATTGGACACGGCGCGAAAGATGGCGCGCTCATCCGCGCCTTCCGCAATCATGCGCCGCGCCGGTGCAGCCTCGCCGAAGCGCGCGAGCGCATTCGCGGCCTCGGGTGTCGGCGCAATTGCGCCGCGCGCGGGAATGTTGCGGCGCGCGAGTTCGCTTTCGACATGCGCAAGCATTTCAGCTTCGCCGCCGAAGAGATGGGCGGCGCCGGCGACATCGAGCATCACGCCATCGGGCGCATCCACGGCGGCGAGCGGCGTGAAGCGGCGATGCCAGTCGGCGATGGCTTCGAGCTTGCGCGGCGCGCCGTCCTCACGCGGCGGCAGATAGATCGAAAGGTAACGCGACACGGGTAAACGCCTTTCACCCTTCTCCCCGCCTGCGGGGAGAAGGTGCCCCGAAGGGGCGGATGAGGGGCTGCGGAAATCTTTCGAAGTCGGTGCTGCCCCTCACCCCAACCCTCTCCCCGCAAGCAGGGAGAGGGAGTTCGAAGCCCGCCGCATAGACCGTCTCCGGCTGCAGACCCGGCAGGCTGCCGGGCGCGCCGCGATGGCGAAGGCTCCAGGCGGGCGGACCGGGCAGCGGACGGGAAAGGCCCACATCGCGCGGGGCGGGCCGCGCGGCGATTTCGAACCGCATCGGCGTCGGCGCGAGAAAAGGCGCGCGCGAAGGCGGACGCAGGAGGATGGCATGGCCCCCATGCGTGCGCGCGCAGAGCGCGAGGCGGCGCACGAGGGCGGGCAAATCCTCGCCCGTCAGCGCGGCGGGCTCTGCGATGACGGCGGAAAAGACTTTGGCCTTCACTGCCTCTTCCATGGCGCGCCAGAGATCGAGCGGCTGGCGCAGGCGCATCAGCACGAAAGCCTCGAGCGGCACGCCATAGGCGGCGAGGCCCGGCCCGTAGGGCAGGCCCTGCTCGAGAATCGCGAAATCATGGGCAATCCAGAGCATTGGCCTGCCTGTCTCGCGCAGATAGCGGCCGGCCAGCATGAGCGCGAAGCCCGTGGCCGCGCCCATGTCCCCGCCTGCGGCGGGGGCGATTTCGCAGAAGGCGTCGTGGCGGGGGACCGCGAGGGGAGCGCCCGCGCCTGCCTGCCCGCCGCCCTGCCCCGCCTCAATCCCGGCGATGCGGCTGCGCAGGGCGGAAAGATCAGTCTTTTCAAGGCGCAGGTACGTCTCCGCAGGGCCCGACGGCCTTGCGGGGGTATAGCCAAAAGATATCGCTTCCGCTCTGCCGGGCTGCGGCATCGGTCTGCTCCACGAGGAGTTAGTTCTTGATTTGTTCTATACAACGCGCGGGCGGGACAAGAGTCAAGACGATCTGCGATCAGCAGAAGAGTGCCGTCTTGGAGAGCTCCCACAAAATTTTACCACAGGGGTTCACCCGCAAGCAGGCCGGTCGCACTTCCGCATCTCGGCCACCATCCTCGCCAGCGCCTTGGGGCCGGGATAGCCGAGCATGCCCGTCGAGCCGATGATGAAGGACGGCGTCGCGTTGAAGGCGAGCGCATCGGCAAGCGCGCGATGGTGCCTGACGACGGAATTGACGATATTGCCATCGGCTTCGGCCTCGACCTTCGCGCGGTCGAGCTTCATGTCCTGCACGATCTGCAAGGCAGCAAGCCCGTCGTTCATGCCGCGGCGCGCGAACAGCTTGCGATGGAATTCATAGGCGCGCACCGGGCCATAGTGTTTCAGCACGGCCTGTTCGACCTTGGCCGCCTGCACGGAGCCGACCGACAGCGAGGCGACATTGACCAGCGCGAGACGCAGGTTCCTGTCGCGACGCAGGAGCGCGTCGATATCCGCCGCGGCGCGGCGACAATAGGGGCAGTTGAAATCGGTAAATTCTACGATCAGGACATCGCCGCTGCGCGCGCCCGCATAGATGACGCCGGGCAAGCCATCGATGGAAAGCTGCGAGGGCACGCGCATGTTCGGCACAGGCTTGCCATCGTCGCCGACGATCGGAAATTGATTGTCCTGCGCACGCGTTCCGGCCCCCACGAACTGTACGAGGCTGCCGGCAAGCATTGCCCGGAGCACGTTCCGGCGGTCGATCCTCATGCGCATTCCTTTCGCAATCTTGGTATGCAGATGCGATACCCATGCGCGGATCACAGCGAAAGCGCAAAACTCAGCGATCACGCAAAAATCATCGACGCCTCACAAATATCCTTGCTGAAACGAGCGAAGCCCGGCGCAAGCGCCGGGCTTCGACAAATCAACCGTCAGCAGGATCAGTTGAAGATGTAGCCTTGGCCGTCGCTCGACTGCGAGGAGCCGTTGTAACGGTTCTTGATATCGTCGCGGCGGCCCTGCTGCGCGGCGGAGATCGTCGCGCGCCATTCGCCGGCGCTCTGCGACGCGATTGCCTGCGTCTCCTGCTGATAGACCGCGGGCGCATTGGCGAGGTAGTCGGCCTGGGCCGGCGCAGAGAACGCAAAACCCGCGAATGCGGCCGCAGCAAAAGTCTTGGCGATGATGTTCATGACATGCTCCTTCTGGTTCGTCTGCCGGTCATTCCGGCAAGTGGCGCTGCATGCGCCGCTGACGAAAGAGATACACATGATGGACGATCAAGAGCCAATGACGACGGCGTGACTCCGATCACGACGATGCGACTGCGATTTCACAGACATACACACACGCGTGATAGACAGGAAAGTTTTCGCGCATCCATATTGAAACCTGAAGTGTAATGCATAAGCGCCAAGTGTTTCACATTTCCGCCCGAGTTCGAACAGAATCCAAATCGACTTCACGAACTCCATCCGCGCATCGCATTCGCTGCGATCACCAGGATCGAATAAATAACAATGAGAATCAGGATCGGCCACGACAGCGCCAGACGTCCGTCGAATTGCTCGAGCGCGAAGACGAAGACGGGACCGAGCGAACGGATGACATGCGCCGTGAGTTGCGGCGTACGCGCAACCCCGATTTGCAGAATGTAAAGCGGCAGAGCGATGAGCAGCGCCGCGGCAAGACCGAGGATCGCGCCGTCTATGAAACCTTCGACGCCCGTGGGCTTGCCTTTCCAGAACAGCGCGATGGCAGCGCCGATCATGATAAAGCCGTAACGCACCGCCGTGATCGTATCCGCGCCGAAACCTGCTTCAGCCATGCGGCGGGAATAAAGATGGCTGACGGTGATCGACGCGCCGCTCAGCACGAGCAGAGCCAGCGCCGGCCATGCATAGGCGCCGGCGGAACCCAGGCCCGACCAGCCGGCGATGACGACGAACCAGATCGCAACCAATGTCAGCGCAACGCCGATCTGGCAGGCCGCTTCGAGCCGGCCCATCGCGACCTTTCCCGCGAGCGAAAAGCCCGCAAGTCCCAGCGCGATCACGGTCAGCGGACCGATGCCCGAATGCAGCGTATTGACGGCGGCGGGTTCCAGATGCGTGAGGCCGAAGAAATAGGATGTCCAGGCAAGGCCGGTCGTGACGTTCATGGCAAGGATGGTATGCGCCTGCGTGCCGATGCGCTTCCAGTCCTGCGGCGTACGCCACCACGACAGCGCTGCGAAGAAAGCGGTCGAGGGTACGAAGGCCAGCAAAATGACGGCGAGAAAGTCGACGCGCTGGAAGGCGTTGCCGAGATAGACATCGCGAAACGCCTGCGACAGGCAAAACAACACGACCATGAAAGGTCCGAACAGGCGCACGAATCTCGTCTCCGCAGAAGTGAGGAATGTCGAGCGCTATCTTGCCGGGGCTGCGCTCGCCACCCGATTCCGACGATTGACGTCGGCCGTGCACATGCTTTGCAGAACGACGACATCCTCCCGAACAGCCCCTCTAAAACATCATATCTATCTGAATTTATTATGTCTTTTTTCCATGTGCGGATTCGCACATTTTTCCGGGCGTCCCTGCGGCATTGTCCGCTCATCGAGATCGAGGGGTTCGATCAAACACACGCAGGGGATCTACGATGAACACGAACGAAGACTTCAATCCGCTTCTCGCCCGCCGCAGCCGCTCGCGCGGTCTTCTCGTTTCGGCGATTGCCGTGATCGGCATTCTCGCGGCCGGCACCATCGCCGTGAGCGCTTCGCAATCGCAGGGTCAGAGCCAGCAGAAGCCCCAGACTGTCGCCGCTGCGCAGACCGAAATTCGCACCGCTTCCGCCGAGCAGGGCACGCAGACGCGCCGCCAGGTTCGCGTGATCCCGCTGTTCAACACGCCGGGCAATCAGACGGGCAAGTAATCAAATTGGAATGTGACCCGGAAGCCCGTCCGCTCAGTAAACGAACAAGTAAAACGCAACCCCTGCAAACGCCAAAAAAGCCATCGAAATCACGAGAACCCTCATATTGAGCTTCTGGCGCGTGCCCTGCCTCGCGTCGGTCTTGTCGAGCACCGCGGGATGCGCGCTGGTGTGATGGTGGTTTTCAGTGGCTCGAACTTCGCCGGTTTCGATCGGGTCCGCCATTTGATCTGCTCCATGATTCAGACGGGCCAATACGGCCAAGGTCTGCTCAGAGCTAAACGCTCCTCATTTTCGAGGGTTCCTTTCTCCCCCACCTGTTGGCAGTTCCATCGGCCCCTTGCCTAATCTTGTGTCTGCGGATTAGCCTGCTCAATCGAAATCCGGACAACGGAACAAAAAGATGGGCAGGAACACATTCGCAAGGAGGGCCGCAGCACTTGCATTGGCTGCGCTGGCGGGCCTGATTGCAGCGCCGCTGCCTGCCCAGTCCGAAACCCCGCAGGACTTCTACAAGGGCAAACTCGTGCGTCTCGTGAACGGCGGCGCAGCCGGCTCGGGATACGATCTCTATTCACGCATGCTGGCGCCTTATTTCGAGCAGAAGCTCGGCGCAAAGGTCATCGTCGAGGCGCGGCCGGGCGCAGGCATGATGACGGCTATGAACCATGTCTGGACGCAGCCGCCGGACGGACTCACGCTGATGCTGGCGCCGGGCGAAGGCGCGCTTCTCGGCCAGCTCGTCGGCAATACCGGCATCCGGTTCAAGCTTTCGGAATTTCCGATCCTCGCGCGGGTCAACACCGCGCCACGGCTTCTCATCATCAATCCGCAACTGCCCTACAAGACCATGGCCGATATCGTCGCCTCCGGCCGGCCCTTCCAGTTCGGCTCGAACGGCAAGACAGACGGTACATCGGACACGGCGGTCTTTATCTGTCACGCGCTGAACATCCCCTGTAAGATCACCATCGGCTACAAATCGTCGGTGGATTTCGCCCTTGCCGCGGTGCGCGGCGAAGTGGACGGAACGATCCTCGTCGAGGATTCCTCCGAGCGTTACGCGCAGGGCGGCCAGTTGCGCGCCATCGCAACCATGTCGCGCGAACGCTCGAAACTGTTCAAGGATGTCACAAGCATCTTCGAGCAATTGCCGCTGACGAAAGAACAGCAGGACTGGATCGATTTCCGCGACGACATCAGAAAGATCGGGCGGTTGCTGATCGCGCCGCCGAACATGGATGCCGGCAAGCTCGCCTTCCTGCGCCGTGTGTCCAGGGAAATTCTCACCGATCCGGAAGCGCTGGCGAATTTCGAAAAGATCAGGCAGCCAGCGCTCTACGGGACGCCCGAGGAGATCACCGCGATCATCGAGCGCCATGCGGTCGAAAAGATATCCGAGGCGCGGCGCAAGCAGATCCAGCACATCATCATGGATAAATACTATTAGCGCGCACGTTAGCGCCGCCAATCTCGGGAGGACTGCGGCATGAAGAATTCCTTGTTGAAGCTTTCGGTACTGCTTGCGATGGTGTCCGCACCGGCGCTGGCCAACGACTTCTATCGCGACAAGCGTGTCACCATCCTCGTGAACTATGCGGCAGGCGGCCCAACGGACATCGAGGCGCGCGTGCTCATGCGCCACTTGCCAAACCATCTGCCGGGCGTGCGATCCGTCGTCGTGCAGAACATGGATGGCGCGGGCGGCATCACCGGAACCAACTATCTCGGCGAGGTCGCGCCGAAAGACGGCACGGTTGTCGGCTATCTCACCGGCACGGCGTTCCAATACGCCATGAAACCGCAAAGCCGGCGCGTCGACTATCTCACCTATAATTTCGTCGCCTATCAGCCGGGCACCAGCATCTATTTCATGCGCGCGGACATCAAGCCCGGCCTGAAATCCGCCGAAGATATCGTGAAGTCGCAGAACCTCATCTCCGGCGGCCTCGGCGTGGACAATGCGAAGGACATTCTCCTGCGTCTCACGCTCGACATGCTCGGCGTCAAATTCGGCTATGTCACGGCCTACAAGGGGTCGGCCGGGGCGCGCATCGCTTTCCAGAACGGCGAGGTGAACTTTTATTCGGAATCGCCGCCGAGCTACCGTTCCGTGATCAAACCGCAACTTGTCGACAAGGGCGAAGCCATCGGCGTCTTCTACGATCCGAATTACGACGGCGAAACCTTTTCCAGTACATCGCAGACCGCCGGCCTCGGCCTGCTGCCGTTCCATGAGCTCTACAGAAAGATCAACGGCAGATTGCCGGAAGGCGAGTTGTGGGAAGTTTACAAGACGATCGTTACACTCAACGGCGCCATGCAGCGGCTGATCGTTCTGCCGCCCGGCGTGCCGAAAGAGGCGCATGAAGCCATGCAAGCCGCGATCGACAAGCTGAACGCAGACAAGGCCTATGGCGAGGACTCCTTGAAGACTTTCGGTTTCGTGCCGGAATGGACTTCCAATCCGAAGGTGCAGGAAACGGTGCGCAAGAATCTCGTTCTGCCGGAAAAGGCGCGCATCTTTCTCGATAAATACGTCGCCAATCCGCCGAAGAACCGCTAAGCCGGCCAACGAAAGACAAAGAAAAGAGCCCTACGTGAAAGAAGCAGCGGGCGGCCCGAAGAGCCGCGAAATTCTGGTTGCGCATACGTCCGACGTTCATGTCGATCACGACTATACGGCGCGGCTCTTTGGCGGCGACGGCGCCGGAGGCTTGCGCGCGGTACTGACGGCGGCGACGCAGGCGCAGGCCGATGTCGTTCTTCTGGCCGGCGATACGTTCGATTGTCACAGACTGCCGGATGCGCTGCTCGTTCATACGGCGACGGTGATCCGCTCGTTCAACATTCCCGTCGTATTGCTTCCGGGCAATCACGACCCCGCCATCGACGAGGCGGTGTTTCATCACCCCGCTTTTGCAAAGGCCGACAACCTGCACATCCTCGGCGTGACGCATGAAGACGCCGTGCATTTTCCCCGACTCGATCTCGAAGTCTGGGGCCGCGCCCATCGCGACTATTCGGACATGGATCCACTGGAGCGCGCGCGCGAGCGTACGACGCCGTGGCAGATCGCGATGGCGCATGGGCATTACACGCCTGCGCCCGACCGCTCGACGAAACTGCGGCCATCATGGCTCATCGGCGATGATGAGATCGAGGCTACTGGCGCGGACTATATCGCGCTCGGCCACTGGAACCGCCATGTGCGTGTCGGCAACAGCAATATCCACGCCTGGTATTCCGGCTCGCCCGATTACGCGCGCAGCATCAATCTCGTGCGCCTTTCCGGCAACGGCGCCGTCGATGTCGAACGGCGCGTACTCGATCTGCCGGAGGATTTCGGCGACGGCATTTATTGAGAGCATGGACTATGGCGGACGCATTGAAATCCACCGCTGACATTCGTCTTGATGGCCGTGTCGCCATCGTCACCGGCGGCGCGCGTGGTCTCGGCAAGACGATGGGGCAAGCCCTGCAACGCGCGGGCTGCCATGTCGTCTATGCCGACATCGATGGCGCTGTCGCTGAAAAAACAGCGCGCGAACTCGACGGCGTCGCGGGCGCAGGCAAAGGCTATGGCCTTGCTTGCGATATCCAGGACCTCGCTCAATGCCGCGCACTCGTGGACGAAGCCATTGCGAGGTTTGGGGGCCTGCATATCGTCGTCAACAATGCGGCGCGCGGGCCTGTTCACATCGAGCGTGCGCCGAAAACCCGCTCGCTGAAATTCTACGAAGCTGATCCCGCCGCATGGGCGGAAGCGATTGCGACCAATATCACCGGCACGTTCAACGTGGCGCATTGCGCCGCACCGCATCTCCTTGCAAACGGCTGGGGCCGCATCGTCAACATCACGACGTCGCTCTCGACTATGCAGCGCAAGAACAATTCGCCGTACGGCGTCACCAAGGTCGCCATCGAAGCAGAAACGCTGATCTGGGCCCAGGATCTGGAAGGCGTCGGCGTTACTGTGAATTCGCTGATCCCCGGCGGCGCGGCGGATACGGATTTCGTCAGCGACATGGGCCGCGCCGACGCCGCTGCGCGCGGACAGACGTTGCTGAGCCCGGAGGTGATGGTCGCGCCAATCCTATGGCTCGCCTCGACGGACTCCGATGGCGTTACCGGCGGGCGCTTCGTGGGCAAGTTGTGGGACTTCTCTCTGTCGCCACGCGCCGCCGCCGACAAGGCGCGGGAGAAGCCGGTGTTGCGTCCAGCATCCGAGGCGAGTTGAGGCGGGCGAAACGGCCCCGGACTTTTGACTCTTATCAAGCCGGACGACTTTCCCTGCGGCAGACCTCGTTTCACAGCCGGTCTCAAACCTTTGCATGCTTGTCAGCGGCAAGCCGGGCTGGCAAAGGACGGCGGCCCGGCCATGCCGGAGGAGGCCTTTTTCGTTTTCAGAGGGAGAACCCTATGCCCGTCATGTCCCCACCGTTCCGCGCCGATCACGTCGGCTCGATCCTGCGCACCGCGCCGCTGAAGAAGGCGCGCGAGCAGAAAGCCAAGGGCGAGATATCAGCCGACCAGCTTAAGGCGGTCGAGGACGCCGAAATCCTCAAGATCATCAAGAAGCAGGAAGAGGTCGGTCTCAAGGCGATCACCGACGGCGAGTTCCGCCGCTCCTGGTGGCACTACGACTTCCTTTCGATGCTCGATGGCGTCGAACTGCGCGAAGTGCAGAGCGGCATCAAGTTCACGGGTGTGACGACCAAGGCGGAAGCGCCCTACGTCCACGGTCTGCTCGGCTCGAAGCATCATCCGCATATCGAGCATTTCAAGTTCGTGAAGGCGAATACCTCGCAGACGCCGAAAATGTCGATCCCAAGCCCCTCCATGCTGCACTATCGCGGCGGTTCGAGCATGATCAACAAGGACGTCTATCCCAAGCTCGACGACCTCTGGCCCGCCCTCGGCAAGGCCTACCAGCAGGCGATCAAGGGCTTTTACGACGCCGGCTGCCGCTATCTGCAGATCGACGATTGCGCGATGGCCTATTTCTGCGATCCCAAGCAGGTGCAGATGCTCAGGGATCGCGGCGACAATCCGGAAGAGCTCGAGAAGGCCTATGCCTACATGCTCAATGTCGCGCTGGAGAACCGCCCGCGCGACATGCGTATCACCATGCATGTCTGCCGCGGCAATTTCCGTTCGACCTTCGTTGCCGCCGGCGGCTACGAGCACATTGCCGACCTGATGTTCAACAAGATCGACCTCGACGGCTATTTCCTCGAATGGGACAACGAGCGCTCGGGCGACCTCTCGCCGCTGCGTCACCTGCCCAAGGACAAGATGGTTGTCGTCGGGCTTGTGACCTCCAAGACCGGCGAACTCGAAACCAAGGATTCGATCAAGCGCCGCATCGAGGAAGCAACCAAATACGCCGACCTCAACCAGCTCTGCCTGTCGCCGCAATGCGGCTTCTCTTCCACCGAGGAAGGCAACACGCTGACCGAGGACCAGCAATGGGACAAGCTGCGCTTCGTGGTCGAGACCGCCCAGGAAATCTGGGGCAAGCAGACGGCGTGATCTACTCTCCCCGCTAGCAAGTACGGATTGCCGTAATTGCCTGGATGATTGTCGAAGTCGGATAAATCCGACTTCGTTTTGGGGAGGGTCGGCGCTGCCCAGCAGCGACGGGGTGGGGCCGCGCCAAAGTTCTCTATGGGGCACAGCCTTATTTTGCAGTTTCGGGTTACAGAACGGCCCCTCCCCGCAAGCGGGGAGGGGAAAATCCGGAAATGCTTTCGCGCGATGCCATTGCGCCATTGTGTCTTTGCGCACGCCTCTCGTCGTGCATCTATTGTCTTTGCCAACGGTGATAGTTTGGTCCCCGCTTGACCAATGGCCGGGTTGGCAAAATGGACGAGAAACCGAAACCAGTCGAAGTTTACCTTCCGCAGTTGCGCATGTTCGCCATACTGGCGTGCAGCGCGGCGTTCTTCGCCTTCTCCGTCTTCAGGACGTCGTCGGCGAGCACCAGCGGCCGCGATCAGTTCTACGGTCCTGTCGGCATTGTGGTCTTCGGGCTGGCGCTGATCGTTGTGATCTGGCGGATGATATCCACACAGGGGCCTGTGCTGACGCTAAGCGATACCGGCATTCGCGACGTTCGCATTCTGGAGAATGAGGTTCCCTGGACGGCGGTCAGGAATGTTCGCGAGTGGAGAGACGGCGATGGTTTCAAATACCTGGTGCTCGACGTGGATCCGGGGGCCCTGCCGGGCATCCGGATGACGCGCGTCGCACGAACCGTCAACTACCCTTTCGTCCCCGTGAGCGAGGATGGCGTGATCTTTGCCGCCGCCTGGCTGCCAATCGATTTTGAAACTCTCTTGCAGGAAGCGACACGCCGCATGAATCTGGCCAGATCGGCGCGCGATTGAACGGAAGCGTCTAATCGCGCATAAGCTGGTCCGGAGAGCCGCCGGGGATCGGGCGGCGCCGAACGGAGGAAAATGCATGCGCACGCAGGTCGGCATCATCGGCGCGGGGCCAGCAGGGCTGCTTCTGTCGCACCTGCTGCATCTGGAAGGCATTTCCTCCATCATCATCGAGTCGCGCAGTCGCGACTATTGTGAGACGCGCGTTCGCGCGGGCCTGCTGGAACAGAATTCCGTCGACCTGCTGAACGAGACCGGCCTCGCCGAGCGCATGAACAAGATTGCGCTGCCGCACGACGGCGTGCAGTTCACCTTCGACGATACTTACCACCGCATCGACATGACCGAGCTGATCGGCCGGCGCGTCACCATCTATGCGCAGCAGGAGATCGTGAAGGACATTATCGCGGTGCGCCTGCGCGATGGCGGCGAGATTCTTTTCGAGGCCGAAGCCAGGCAAGTCGGCGGTATCGATGGCGACAAGCCCTTCATCAAATTCATGCATGAAGGCAGCGAGAAAACGATCGAATGCGATTACATTGCTGGCTGCGATGGCTTTCATGGAATTGCGCGCGACTCGATGCCTTCGTCCGTCGTGCGCGGGTACGATCGCGTCTATCCCTTCGGCTGGCTCGGCATGCTCATCGCAGCAAAGCCGCCCTCGCACGAACTCATCTATTCGCATCATCCTGAAGGCTTCACGCTGTTCTCCATGCGTGCGCCCGAAATCACGCGCTCCTACCTGCAGGTGCCGCCGGACGACGACATCAAGAACTGGTCGGAAGACCGCATGTGGAGCGAGATGCGCAAGCGCCTCGGCAAGCACGAGGGGCTTGAACTGCACGAAGGCGAGATCATGCAGGCCTCGATCACGCCCATGCGCTCCTATGTCAGCGAACCCATGCGGTACGGACGCCTGTTCCTCGCGGGGGACAGCGCGCATATCGTGCCGCCGACCGGCGCGAAGGGCATGAATCTCGCGATGGCCGATGTCTGCGTTCTCGCGCGCGCCCTCATCGCGAAATACAAGCTCAATCGCAACGACTATATGGAGAGCTACAGCGAGACCTGCCTCAAGCGCGTATGGCGCGCCGAACATTTCTCGTGGTGGATGACGACGATGCTGCATCCCTTCTACGAAGCAAGCCCCTTCGACCTGCGCCGTCAGATCGCGGAATTGCACACGGTGTTCGGCTCGCGTTCCGGCCAGACGCTTGTGGCCGAAAATTACGCCGGCCTGCCCATCGTGCCGTGGCGTCCATGAACCGCGCACACCCATGACTGCCAAACATCCGCTCATCATCCCCTTTCTCGATCACTGTCACATCGAGCGGCCGGAGCCCGTGCCCGGCAGCGGCGAATGCACGGCGTGGTTCGATCCGCAGCCGGAATTGATGAACTCCATGGGCATGGCGCATGGCGGCCTCGTGATGACCCTGATGGACGCGGCCATGGGCGGCGCGTGCCGCTCCAGCCAGCCTCCCGGCGCGAGCGTCGTCACCATCGACATGCAGTCGCAATTCCTTGCCCCGGCGCGCGGGCGCATCACCGCCATCGCCCGCGTGATCCGCGCCAGCACGACGCTGATCTTCGCGGAATGCGAGGTGCGCGGCGGCGACGGAGATCTCGTGGCCAGGGGAACCGGCCTGTTCCGCCCGGTCGACCGGGCGAGGATGAGCAAGGCGCGAAGCAAGGGCACTGCGGATTAGCGCAAGAGCAGCACCCGGTATGCCGACGCTTGCATCGCGTGGCGAAGCGGTTCAATATTTAAGCCACCCGATGCAAGCGAGGTTTTGCTTGACCACGAGCAACCGCGAACCCGGCAAACAACGAGCGTCACGCGCCTCGCATTTTCGCGACCGCACGGACTACGAGCACCGGCACTTCGTCAATCTCGCTGCGACCGCCTTCATTCTCGCGCTGGCGTTTATTATCGGCTGGACCGTCAAGGCTTTCGACAGCCAGCGCGCGCTTGAGAAATGCCTCGATTCCGGCCGCAAGGATTGCGTGAAGGTGACCGAGGATTCCGTGCGCAGCTTCATCAAGCTCGGCAAATGAAAACGCCCGCATTTTCGTGCGGGCGTTTCGATTTCACATGACCTGAAGCTCAGGCCAGTTCGTCGGATTCGGCGTGCTTGTGCCGCGACTTCAACACATAGCCGATGACCAGCACGATGGCCGCGCCGAGCGCCGCAAGCCCATAGTGGACGGCCTTTTCATTGAACTGCGAGAAGAAGCCCTTCAGGCCCTGTTCGTCGGCGATCAACTCGCCGGCCACCCAGCCGAGCAGCGCCGCGCCGACCCACACCATCCACGGCCAGCGTTCGATCATCATGATGACGAGTTGCGCGCCGAAAACGATCAGCGGGATGGAGATGCCGAGACCGAGGATGATCAGCGTCCAGTTGCCGCCGGCGGCCGCCGCAATCGCGATGACGTTATCGAGGGACATCACAAGATCGGCGATTGCGATGACGCGCACCGCGCCCCAGACGTTCGCGGATTCCTTGATGTCTTTCTCGTCGTTGTTTTCGACCAAGAGTTGCACGGCGATCCAGAACAGCAGGATCGAGCCGATCAACTTAAGCCAGGGCAAGCCCATCAGCGTCGCGACGATGGCCGTGAAGATGATGCGCATCACGATGGCGACGCCCGCGCCCATGATGATGCCCCACTTGCGCTGGCTGGGCGGCAATCCCCGGCAGGCGAGCGCGATCACAACCGCGTTGTCGCCCGACAGCAGGATATTGATCCACATGATCTTGAGAAGCTGCACCAGAAAGGTGCCGGCATCGCCTTCCATTTCGTCCCCCGTAATTTTACGTCCCGACGTATGCTAGGGGGGCGGAGAGGTCAAGTCGGGCCCCGGCGGCTCGCCAGTCTGTGATCGGCGGCAAGCTGCTGCAGAGCATGTTCGAACGCCCTCACCATTTCCGAGATCGTCGGCCGCCTTATGGCCAAGTTTCCGGCCCGGCGCGGCCTCAGCAGAACCCGCGGTCGCGGAACGTGAATGAAGCCACATAGCCCCTGGTGCAGGCCGAGCGAAAGATAGAGTGTCTGGTTGCAGAGATAGTCGCCAGCGTCGATCGAAAGCCTCGCGGGGGCGCGCGCTTGCGACATCGTGCGCGCCAGCCGCACCGGCGCATAACGGGCGCGGCGAACCGGTGGCGCGCCCTTTTCCACGGTGATCGCGCCTGCGCGCCGCTTCCCGGCGTCCACATGCAGGAGCGTCAGCCTGTTCAGCGCGCGGGTCTCGACGGTGATCGTCCTGCGCCGTCCCGCGAGGCCGAGATGCAGGATCACGTCGGGTTTCAGCCGCCGGACAGCGTCCTGAAGACGCTCCCGCGTCCCCTCGAAGACGACCGGGAGAACCAGCGTTTCGATCTCGATGCCGCGCAGGCGAAAGTAGCGTCTGCGTTTACGGAGCGCCGCGGCAATCCTCATCGTCGGATTGACGGGCGCGCCGGGAAACGCGCCAAAGGCCGTGACAAGAATGCGGATCAAGCCGGGCTCTCTCCCCTGACCTCGCCGGCCTCCGGCGCTTTCCGCACGAAGACGAACTTCTGATAGACGAGCCCGATGCCGATCAGCACGAGGCCGAGGCCGATGAAGGAGAGAGCGCGCAGAACGCCTTCAAGTCCGGCCATATCGAAGAGGAAGACCTTCAGCACACTGAGGACGATGAAGAGGGCGGAAGCAATGCGCACTTCCACCGAACGCCGCCACAACCCGTAAGCGAGCAAGGCGACGCCGAATGCGAGCCAGACCACCGAATAGGTGTACCATTCGCCATCGCTCGTTACGCGCAGCAGATGGATATGCGCGCCCTGAAATGCACGGCGTACCTGCAGGCTGAGATAGCCGAAGATGAGCCCGACCGCGAGAATGCGCATCATCATCACATACCACGATGGCCGCACGCCATCGGCCAGACGGCCGATCAGGAGCGCCATCAGTCCGGGCATGAGATAGGCGAGCATGAGCGCATTGAAGATGGGCCCGCCTTCGACCGGATTGGCGCGCGTGGCAAACAGCGGATTTGCAACGAGGCCGAGACCGAGACCGGCGATTGCTACAGTGCCGATACCGAAGATGTAGGATGCCACGTTCATGACAATGGAGCGTCTGCGCAGATCAAGCCGCATCAGCACCAGCGCGAAGGCGAGCGAGGCAATCGTGAAGAGGCCGACTTCGATGGTCTTCGACGTCTTCGCATAGGGATCGCCGCCATTGATGAAGTGGCGAATCTCGAAGAAGACGAGCAACGCCGAACACATGATGGCGAGCGCCTGCGCGACGCGCACGGGAATGTCCTCGCCGCGTGCGATACGCATAAGACGTGCCGCATAGCCGAAAGCGAGCGCAGGAATGCCATAGCCGAACAGCAGCCAGTTCAGGATCGGCGTCGTACCGATTTCTGCGGAAATGCGCGGCTCCCAGAGATAGCGCGCAGCGACAGCAGCGCCGAGGCCGACGACACACAGGCGCAGCGCCGGTATATCGAGGCGCACCGAAACGAAGGCCGCGCCGAGCGCGGCGAGTGCGAGCGCGACCGTGAGCGCGCCGCCATCCAGCACCATCACAAAGCCCAGCGCGAGCGCGCCGATGGCGCCGCTGGCAAAAATGCCGAGGCCGAGATTCCACGCCGCCGGTTCGCCCTCGCGCACACCACTGCGGAAGAGATGCGCCAGCACGGTGAAGCCGACGGCAAGACCCGCCGCCAGCGAAGCATAATATGTGCTCGTCGTGCCGCCGGTGACGCGCAGATAGCCGACGATGAGCGCAAGCAGCGGCGTCAGCACGGCGACGGCCGCGTAAATCGAGGCGAAATGAATCTTGAGTTGCGGCCCGCGCAAGACGCGCCAGGCTCCCGCTGCAGCAATGCCCAGTGACGCGACAAATCCAAAGACAGCGAAAGCGCCTATCGAATGCGGCATGAGCGGCAAGTCGATGGCGACTGTGGTCGTCGCTCGCGCATCGTCTGCGTTGCGCCAGAAGAGGAGCGTCAGGACACTCAGCAGACCCGCGACGGCAACGCCTGAAATGGCGGGCAAGGTCAGCACGCCGCTCGCGGCGAGAAGCGCGACAAACGCAAAGGCGCTCGCGATCCATGTCGTCGAAGGCGGCGCATCGGTTCCGTTCCAGATTAGGAGAACGGCGAACAGTCCTGCTGCGAGCGAAATGAACGACGCCAGCGGATCGAGCTTGGCTTCCTCCTCGTTCGCGCCACGCCATGGCTCGTAGCAGAAGATGAACAGGGCCAGCGCTACATGAATGACGCCGTAGATCTGGCTCGCCTGATCGAAGCCCTCGCCGCCGTGAGTCATTAGCGCAAGGCCCCAGAGCCCTGCGCCGACCGCGGAGGCAAGCGCCAGCCACAGCCAGCGCCGCAAGCGCGCCAGCGCATAGGCCGCGATGCAAACGACCGTGACGTAGATCACGACAGGCCACGGCGCGGGCTTGCTGGAGGTGATCAGCAGCGGCGTCGCAAGCGCGCCGATGAGGCCGACGCCGGCGAGCATCGGCCCATGCAGCGCCGCCGCAAACATCGTCGCGACGCCGATCACGCCGAGTGCGACGAAGGTGAAGGCCGGGCCGATGAATTCATAGAGCGCATGCGCGGCATAGACCGAGCCGAAGAGGCCAATGGTGCCTGCCGCGGTCAGGATCGCAGGAACGCTCGGGCGGGCAAAGCTGAACGTATCGGTCGCCTGCGCTACGTCGCCGGAGCCTTTCTCCTTGCGACGCATCCATTCGCCGGCCGCGACAAGCGCACCAGAGAACAACAGCCCCATGAAGATGCGCGCGCCCGGGCCGAAAAATCCCTGAATGATGGCCTGCCGCACCAGCAGCAGCGCGCCGACTGCGAGGGCCAGACCGCCGACCCAGACCGCCCAGCGCGTGCCGAGACGTTCTTCGAGGCTGGGGCCTGCTGGCTTCGGCCTGCGGGCATCGTAATCGGCAGCGCCGGGCATTTGCGGCGGCGGGGGCGTCTGCGCATCGCCGGTTGCGGCGGAGGGCGACGCGCCACCCGGCAGCGCCTCCGTCGAGGTTTCCGCGGGCGTCTCCTGCGGAAGCTGCGAACCGGGCAAAGGTTCGGTGCGGACGGGTTCGGGCTCTGCGGCCGGTTCGACGATTTTGATTTCTGTCTCCGGCTCGGCAGGCGGAGCCGCAGCCTCGGTCGCATCGCCGGTGGTTTCGGACGGCGGCGCGGCCCGTTGCAAGCCGCGCGCGAGCATGCGCTCGGCGTCGGCAATGCGCACTTCCATCGCGCGCACTTTGCGCTCGGCGAGTTCGAGGCGCTTGCGCGCGCCGAGCGTCAGGAAAAACGCGATGGGACCAAGGAAGACATAACCGATGCCGAGAAGGCCGAAGAAGACATATTCCATGAGCGTTCCCGCGAATCCGGCTGCTGCGTCCGGGGCGCCGGTCGAGCTTGGCGCAATCGCATGAGCGGAACAAGCGGCCTGTGCGATTTCGCACATTGCCGCCAATTTCCGCGCTTTCTTGCGGGTCTAGCCACAACGACCCATATTCGATGGTAAATGGGAGATTGCAATGCGCGTCGGCGTGCCGAAAGAAATCAAGGACAACGAATTCCGCGTCGGGCTGACGCCCTCCTCCGTCTCCGAACTCGTGCATCACGGCCACGAAGTGATCGTCGAGACCAACGCCGGCGCAGGAAGCGGGCTTTCCGACGGCGAATACGAAGCGGCGGGCGCTGCAATCGTTGCGTCTGCTGCGGATATTTTCACCCGCGCCGACATGATCGTGAAGGTGAAAGAGCCGCTGGCGGGCGAGCGCCCTATGCTCCGACCGGGCCAGACTCTCTTCACCTATCTGCACCTCGCGCCGGACCGGCAGCAGACGCTCGATCTCATGCAATCGGGCGCGACCTGCATCGCCTACGAGACCGTGACGTCGCCTTCAGGCACGCTGCCGCTGCTGACGCCGATGTCGGAAGTCGCGGGCCGGCTCGCGCCGCAGGTGGGCGCGCATTGTCTCGAGCGCGAGGCGGGCGGGCGCGGCGTGCTGCTCGGCGGCGTGCCCGGCGTGCCCGCCGGCGATGTCATCATTCTGGGCGGCGGGGTCGCGGGCTCGCATGCGGCCACCATCGCGCTCGGCATGGGCGCGAATGTCACCGTGGTCGACCGCAATCCCGAAGCGCTGCGCCGTCTCGACTTCCGCTTCGGCACCGGCGTGCGCACCATCTTTTCGACGCGCGCGGCCATAGCGGAAATCGTGAAGCGCGCGGACCTCTTGATCGGCACGGTGCTCGTGCCCGGCGCCGCCGCGCCGAAACTCGTCTCGCGCGACATGGTGCGTTCGATGAAGAACGGCTCCGTCATCGTCGACATATCCATTGATCAGGGCGGCTGCTGCGAAACCTCGCGGCCCACATCGCATTCGCATCCGACCTATGTGGAGGAAGGCGTCGTGCACTACTGCGTGACGAACATGCCCGGCGCCGTGCCGCGCACATCGACATTCGCACTCAACAACGCCACCCTGCCCTTCGTGCTGGCGCTCGCCAACAAGGGCGTAACAAAAGCGCTCGCCGACGATCCGCATCTGCGCAACGGGCTGAATGTGTTTGCGGGCAAGGTGACGTGCAAGCCGGTGGCGGATGCGCATGGGCTGGAGTTTGTGGAGGCGGGGAAGGCAGTGGGGTAATTCCCCTCCCCGCTTGCGGGGAGGGGGTAGGGGTGGGGATTGTCACGCTGCCTTGAACACCTTCGTCCGGTGATAATTTAGAAATTGTGGATCGGGAAGAAATCGGTTCGGCAAGTTCAAGCGATCGCCACCAAGCGTGTGAATTTTGCTTCGTATGCCCAAGGGCAATCGCGGCGAATAGATCACGCTAAGATCGTCGTCAAACGAGACGAAGCCTCTGTCGAATGCGCGGTCATGCAGTGCGTTGAGGCAAATGCCGTTGCGTGGATTTGTTCGCGTCTTAGGGTCTACAGACCAAGGTACTATGTGACTGGTCGTCAATAACTCCGTCTCAGCTATCCCGCTGACGGCGCATTTACAGTCATAGGAAGCAAGCACCATCTCACGAAAGAAGCCCTGATTAATTCGGATTTTCGAAAGACCGGGTGCGTCAATGCCTTCAGGCAGCGATGCAATGTACTCATCTTGCGCGGCTTCGTCGAACCCTTTGTTGGGCGAAACTTGCTCTGGCTGTTCGAGAAACTGATCGAGGTTCGTAAAGAACTCGTCCCACACAGCGCGATCTAGTGCGCTGGCGTTGGACATTCCTTTTCTGTCAATCGTTGGATCGAGACTGGCAAAATTGACCGCTTTCAGAGCAATTGCGCTGGGTGTGCGGCCGATTTCCGCCGCAAGTTTGATGATGTCGGGATTGCGCGAATGCAGCCGGCCGAAAGGTGTGCGGCAGTAGAGTTTCAAAACTTCAATGAGTTGTTCGCGGGTCCAAGGAATTCGCACGAAAGTTTCCCTCAATCAAATACAATACATTCCGCTTCCGTGGGCGCAATTAGGCCCCAATCTCCAAAATAGCCAATATCTCCATTCTCAAATTTCGCGACGAGCAACTTGTCATGATATTTCATAACCAAACTATTTGCTTCCCATCTTTCCCAACCTGTCAGTTGTTCGGCAACTTCACAGTCCCTTGGCGTCTCAAAATATGCATACATGTTCTTGTAGGTTGAATGGATGCCAATACAGTTTTTAAGCTTCGGGCCGTTCGGTCCCCAGTCGTCGAGTTCTTCAGTCGGATGCTTGCGCCCATGCTGGATATAAAGATCAAAATTGCGACCTAACGTCGTCATGATGGAAAATCCTATAAGAGGATATAGGGACACAACTGACTATAAATATAACACGACTAAAGCAAAAATCTAAAACGCTTTCCCCACCCCTGACCCCTCCCCGCAAGCGGGGAGGGGAAACACGCTCAATCCGGCTTGATGCCATTCTCCTTCACCACGTCGCCCCAGACTTTCATCTGCTGGTCGAAGAAATCGGCGAACGGCTTTGCGGGCGAAAGTTCGAGCTTCACCTGCTGGCCGGTTTCGAGTTTCGGGCGCACGGAAGCGTCTTCGAGCGACGCTTTAAGGTCCGCATAGATGCGATCCTTGATCGGCGCGGGCGTGTCAGCGCGCACGAAGACGCCCCACCAGGCATAGGCCTCGCTGCCGGGAAAGCCGGATTCGGCGATCGTCGGCACGTCTTTCAGCGTCGGCGCGCGTGTCGCGCCCGATTGCATCAAGGGGCGTAGCGTCTTCGCCTCGATCTGCGCCGACAGGAGCGCCGCAGAACCGATGATCAGATCGATATGGCCGCCGACGGCGTCGTTCACGGCTGGGCCACCGCCGCGATAGGGCAAGTGGCGCGTGACGAAGCCGCCCTTCTTGCCGAGCAGAACCATGAGCAGGTGGCCGAGCGAGCCGTTGCCGACCGTGCCGTAGGTGAGACTGTCGGGCTTGGCCTTCGAGGCGTCGATGACATCCTTCAGCGACTTGAACGGACGCGAGGGATGGCAGGCGAGCACCATCGGCGCGGTGCCGATGAGCATGACCGGATCGAGATCCTTCTTCGAGTCGTATTGCAGCGGCAACAGCGCGGGCAGCACGGCGTGGGAATCGAAGACGACGAGTATGTTTGTGCCGTCAGGCGCGGATTTCGCAACGCTGTTGGCCCCGACCGCGCCGCCCGCGCCCGGCCGGTTCTCGACGACGACCGTTGCGCCAAGGCGCTGCTGCAGGCCCGGCTGCATCATGCGCGAGATGGCGTCGACCGATCCGCCGGGCGGAAAGGGCGATACGATCTTGATCGTCTGGCCCCTGGCCCAGTCCGGCGTTTGTTGCGCCAGAGCGCGCCACGGCAGAACCACCGTACCAAAGCCCGCGCCCATTCCTGCGCCAAAAGCGCGCCGCGAAATCCTGTCCATTGAACCCCTCCTGATCCCCGCCCGAACATTGCGCATTGGCGGGAAATTGCAAGGGACGGGCAACTCACGCTGCGGCATGTGCAAATCGGCGATCCCGCGCCAACAGCCCTTCTTGGCCAAGGCGGGAAGGGTTAGTGTTCGCGTTCACGCTTCCGATTCCCGGGTTCAGCTTTCATGCCCGTCCGCCGCCTCGATCCCATTCTCGTCGACCGCATCGCAGCGGGCGAGGTGGTGGAGCGTCCGGCGTCGGCCGTGAAGGAACTCGTCGAGAATGCGCTCGACGCCGATGCGCGGCGTATCGACATCGCGCTCGAGTCCGGCGGGCGAAAACTCATTCGCGTCACCGACGACGGGCGCGGCATGGGGCCTGACGATCTCGCGCTGGCTGTCGAACGCCACGCGACCTCGAAGCTGCCGGATGGCGATCTTTCGAACATTGCGACGCTGGGCTTTCGCGGCGAGGCCTTGCCTTCCATCGGCTCCGTCGCCGAACTCGATATTCTCTCGCGCGAGCGCGATGCCGCCAATGCTTTCGCCATTCGTGTCGATCAGGGCCGCAAGAGCGTGGTCATGCCTGCGGCGGGTTCGCAGGGCACGCGCGTCGAAGTGCGCGATCTCTTCGCCGCGACACCTGCCCGCCTCAAGTTTCTCAAGAGCGATCGCGCGGAAGCGCAGGCCGTCGCCGATATTGTGAAGCGTCTGGCGATGGCGCATCCGCAGGTGCGATTCTCGCTCGGCGGCGATCATCTCTCCGGTCTCGACTATGCGGCCTGCCCCGAGGGCGCGGAGGGATGGCTGATGCGCATTGCGCAGGTGCTGGGCCGCGACTTCCGCGAGAATGCGCTCGCCATCGACGCGCAGCGCGAGGGCTTTCGCATCCGCGGCTTTGCGGGCCTGCCGACCTTTCATCGCGCCAATGCGATGGCGCAGTTCATGTACGTGAACGGCCGGCCTGTGCGCGACAAGCTGTTTCATTCGGGCGTACGCGCCGCCTACATGGATTATCTGCCGGGAGACCGGCATCCCGCGCTGGCGCTGTTTCTCGAATGCGATCCGCATCTCGTCGATGTGAACGTGCATCCCGCGAAAGCCGAAGTGCGTTTTCGCGATGCGGGCCTCGTGCGCGGCCTCATCATCGGCGCGCTGAAGGAAGCGCTGGCCGGCGCGATGCATCGCGCGACGACGACGGGTGGAGCGAACACGATCAACGCTTTGCAGCAGCGATCCTTCGCGCCACCGCAGTTTTCGCGGCCGTTCCCAGCCGCACCCGCGAACTGGGACTGGCGGCAATCTCCGAACATGCCGTCTGCGCCATCGACCAACGGCTTTCACGAAGCCTCGCAGGCCGCCTTCGCGCATGACGCCACGCCATCCGCAGACATGCGCGCGCACCATGCGCCGTTAGAGGAAAATGCCGAGAGCCATCCACTCGGGGCGGCGCGCGCGCAATTGCACGACACCTATATCGTCGCACAGACGAAGGACGGCATCGTCATCGTCGACCAGCATGCGGCGCACGAGCGGCTCGTCTACGAACGGCTGAAGCGCCAGAGAGACGAGCATGGTATCTCAAGCCAGATGCAGCTCATCCCCATTGTGGTTGAGATGGACGGCGCCGATGTGGACCGGTTGCTGGAACATCAGGGCACGCTGGCGGGGCTCGGTCTCGTTCTCGACAGTTTTGGACCCGGCGCGGTCGCCGTGAGCGAAACGCCCGCGATGCTCAAGGGCGACATGACCCGCCTCGTGCGGGATATTGCCGACGCATTGGCCGAGGATGGCGCGACGACGCCGCTGGAACGCCGCATCGATCATGTGCTGGCGACGATGGCCTGCCATCATTCCGTACGCGCCGGGCGGCGATTGACCGGCGAGGAAATGAACGCATTATTGCGCGAGATGGAATCGACGCCCGGATCGGGCCAATGCAATCACGGGCGTCCGACCTATGTCGAGTTGCGCCTCGCCGACGTGGAGCGCCTGTTTGGCCGCAAATGATTGTCTCGACGACGATCTCATCCGCATGATCCGCGATGTCGCGGGCGAGGCGGAAGAAGCGGCGATTCGGAAAATGCAAGCGGCGTCCATTCGCGCGGCCGAAGTTTACCAGGACATCGCGGACGTGCGCGATTTCACGCGGCCTTTTGTCGTCAGAAATTTTTCCGGTCTGTCGCGCGATCGAAACCTGTTCGAGCATGAATTGTCGCGCGAGCCGGAAATCTGGGGTTACGACGCATCGCCGCTGGACAACAGCGAGGTCGATGCGATTACGCTGCCGGGCGCGGAAGTCCTCGCGCGCTATCGCAAGCGCAATCTCGCATTCAATATCGTCGACAGCGAATGCAGCGATCCCTCACCACTGCTGACGCAATGGCCGCGAGACATGCTGAAAGTCCCGCCTTCGGTGTCGTGGATTCTCACGCTCGCGCCGGCGCGCACCTACTTTCACTGCGATCCGCCCTATGGCGACTGCTTCATGTATCTGTGCGAGGGTCACAAGGTCTGGCTGTTCATCACACCCGGGGACATTGCGGAGATCGAGCGGCGGCACGGCTTTGAAACAGTCAATCGCCTGCCACTCTCTGAACTGCTGGCGCTCGACGGCGGCTTTCTGCGCGGGCGCATTGTGATCGGCGAAATCCGTCGCGGCGATTTCGTGTATTTCCCGCAGGACTGGGCGCATTACGTGCGCACGCTCGAAGACAGTTTCGGTTACGGCGGCTATTTCGGCGGCGAAGAATAAACCCACGTGCGCATTCGCACGGCGCAACTTTCGATCCTTGCTATGTGCAGTCCGTGGAGTACACGGCGATGCGCGAAACCGACCTCGATGGCAAGGGACAGTGGAGCTATTCCGCCATCCTTGCACGCTATCGCAATGCCTGCCGCAATCTCAAGGTTCACCCGAGGGCGATAGCTCCAAACGCTGCAGACTACATGACCCAGCGCGGCTGGATCAGCCCGGTCATGGATGAAATCTTCAAGGGCATGCGCGCTGGCGATCTCGCCTGCGCTTCCATTGCCATCGACCTGATCGAGGAAGACAGCGGCTTTGCCTTCGGCTCCATCATGAAGGCGCGCGCCGCGCGCGAACTGAAACGCATGAGCCTGACGGAAGATCAGAAACGGCGCATTCGCGCGCGCGTTCTGGACATGCTGGAGCGGCGTTTCATGCCGCAAGAGTTCAAATATTATGCGCGACTCGTGGCCGGAATTGGCGCGGGTGACTCTACGGAAGGGTTCGCTTATCTTCGAAATGACGACAATCTCTGGGTCTGTTTCTTCGCACGCATCGCGCTCTGCGAAAATCCCGGAAGGAAGCCGGTGTGACGAAGGTCATCCCGGCCGAGCGCAGTGAGAGCCGGGATCGCCCGCTTATTATTCCTGCACGATCCCGGATAAATCGCTTTGCGATTTTCCGGGATGACAATCAACTTTCAGAATAAGAATCTGCGTGTCGCCGTAGTCGCGCTTTTCGATCAGCCTGTAGGCCTCGGGAATATCTATCTCCGCGTCAGCGGCTTCCTCGACAACAACAAGCGCATCGCCAGCGAGCCAGCTCCCGTCGCGCAACGACACAAGCGCGCGTCCCGCAAGGCCCTTGCCATAGGGTGGATCGAGAAAGGCGAGCGTGAAGCGATCCTGCGGCGGCATGGGACCAAGCTTCGTCGCATCGCGGCGAAAGATTTTCGTCACGCCGCCAAGGCCAAGCGCTTCGATATTCTCGCGCAGCAAGGCACGGCCTTCGGCGCTGTCATCGACAAAGAGCGCGAATGCCGCGCCGCGCGAAAGCGCCTCGATGCCGAGCGCGCCGGTGCCGGCGAAGAGATCGATCACGCGCGCGCCATTCGCCACATCATCATAGGTATGGGCGAGCACGTTGAAGATGGACGCGCGCAGACGGTCCGATGTCGGGCGTACGTTCTGCGACGACGGCCCTTTCAGCGTGCGTCCTCCGAGCGTGCCGCCGCCAACGCGCATCGCTCACCGTCAGCTGTTGCGCGGCTTGCGCGGCGGGCGATCGCCACCGGGACGGCCGCCACTCGGGCGGCCACCGGATGGACGATCACCGGACGGCTTGCGCGGAGGCCTGGCGCCGGTGGGGCGATCTCCAAACGACCTTTTCGCCCCGAATTTTTTCTCGCCGCCGAATTTTCCGTCCGCGGATTTGCGCGGCCCGGCAGAACGCGCCGCATAGGTTTTCGGCCTGTCGCCCTCGTCCCTGCGCGGCGGACGTTCGCTGAACTCCCGGCGAGGTGGACGATCTCCAGCCTCCCGGCGTGGCGGACGGTCACCGCTGTCGCGGCGGGGCGGACGCTCGCTGAACTCCCGACGCGGCGGACGCTCGCCGGCCTCGCGGCGTGGTGGACTGTCTCCACCTTCACGGCGTGGCGGACGCTCGCTGAACTCGCGGCGTGGCGGACGATCTCCACCTTCGCGCCGTGGCGGGCGCTCCCCCGCATCCCTGCGCGGTGGCCGGTCGCCGAAGTCGCGGCGTGGCGGACGTTCTCCGGCTTCGCGACGGGGCGGGCGGTCGCCCCCTTCACGACGCGGCGGACGTTCGCTCCATTCCCTGCGCGGCGCGGCCGATCCCTCTTCGCGCGCCTCGCGGCGGCGCGGCGGGCTCTCGCCGCGTTCGGAAGCGAAGCGGCGCGCGTTGCGCGTATCGGGTGCATCGTCGCGATCGCGCCAGCCGGGCGAGACGCGACGCTCGACAGGCACGGCGCGGCCCTTGCGGTCGGCGGTTTCGGATTTTTCGACGCGCGTGCGCTCGCCATTGGTTTCACGCTCGCGCGCGATCTCGCGCGAGGCCGAAATATGCTTGCGCTTGCGCGGCGGCTCGGTGCCCGGACGTGGCCCGTGCGCTTCGTCGCTGGCGTCGCGCGACCGCGGGTGCGCTCCAAAACTGCCGCGCCCGGTGCTTTCCACTTCGATACGCGGAGCCTGTTCGCGCCTGTCGAAGATCGGCGCGTCGAAATCCGCGCTCGCTTCCTGCGCGAGTTTTTCGCCGAGCTGGTCCTTCAGAATGCGCGTGCTCACTTCGTCGAGCGCGCCCTCGCCGAGTTCGGCAAGCTGGAACGGTCCGTAGGAAATACGGATGAGGCGGTTCACTTCGAGCCCAAGCGACTCGAGCACGCGCTTTACCTCGCGGTTCTTGCCTTCGCGCAGGCCGATAGTGAGCCAGAGATTTGCGCCCTGCTCGCGATCGATGCGCGCCTCGATGCCGCGATATTCGATGCCTTCGACGGTAATGCCATCGCGCAGCTTGTCCAGTTCATGCTGGTTCGTTTCGCCATGCGCGCGCACGCGATAGCGGCGCAGCCAGCCCGTGGCGGGCAGTTCGAGCACGCGCGCGAGGCCGCCATCGTTGGTCAGCAGCATCAGGCCTTCGGTGTTGATGTCGAGACGGCCGACGCTGACGAGACGCGGGATATTGTCGGGCAGCGCATCGAATATGGTCGGGCGCCCTTCCGGATCGCTGTTCGTCGTGACCAGACCGCGCGGTTTGTGAAACAGGAAAAGGCGCGTGCGCTCGCGGCCGGCCAGCGGCTTGCCGTCGATGGTGATCTTGTCGTCCGGACCTACATTGAACGCCGGCGAATCCAGAACCGTGCCGTTGACGGCGACGCGTCCCTCCGTGATCCAGACTTCGGCATCGCGGCGCGAACATGCGCCGGCACGGGCGATCACCTTGGCGATGCGTCCGCCGCCATGGGCGGCTGTGCTCTGCGCCGACGCGGCTTCGCTATCGTCGCTGCGCACGAAACGACCCGTACGGCGCGGCGCGTCCTGATCCCGACGCGGCGCGCGCGCGGGACGGTCTCCATAGGAACGGTCGCCTTGGGGACGGTCGCCAGATGGTCTGTCGCCATGGGCGCGTGGCGCGCGAGGCCTGTCGCCAGATGGTCTATCGCCAGATGGTCTATCGCCTTGCCGTTCGCGGAAGGGACGACCCGCGCCGGGCTTACGGGCATCGCGGTCAGGTGCGGGGCGATCGCCGGATTTGCGGTCGGCGAACGGCTTGCCGCCAAACGTGCGGCCTTCCGATCTGCTGCCCTGAAAACCTCCGCCCTCGGCTTTGCGCTCACGAAACGGCCTCCCCTCGGGCTTGCCGCCTTCGCCGTCGCGATTGCGAAACGGGCGTTCTCCGGAGGATTTTGCGCCAAAGGGTCTGTTGCCGAAAGATTTGTTCGGGCGCTCATCCTTGTTGCGCCCGGTGATCGGGCGCTCGCCCGAAGTGGCGTCGCGGCGCTTGTCGCCGAAATTGCGCGAACCGCCTTCGGTGCGCCCGAAACCGGGCTTGCCCCCACGGCTGCCACCCTTGCCCGGCCCGCCGCGTTCCTGATTGCCCCTCGCCGAACCAAAATTCCCGCGCGGTTTGCCGGCCCCCGCCTTGCGGGGAGGGCGGCCGTCTGATGTTCTGTCGCTCATGCGCCCTGATACTCGAAAACTGCCGCGCTGCGGAATGAAATCGCGTCGCGGAACGGGAAAATGACGAAGAATTCCTCGGAATCTCGCAAAGACCCGATGTCCTCGGCCTTCGGTGAAGCGCGCGCGGCCGCCGCGCGCGGCGAAGTGCCTGTCGGCGCGGTCATCGTCTGGGAGGGACGAGAGATCGCCGCCGCCGGCAACCGTACGCTTGAAGACCGCGATCCGACGGCGCATGCGGAAGTGCTGGCCATCCGCGCCGCCGCCGCCGTGCTCGGCTCGGAACGGCTCACTGGCTGCGACCTCTATGTGACGCTCGAGCCCTGCGCAATGTGCGCCGGCGCGATTTCCTTCGCACGCATCAGGCGGCTTTATTTCGCCGCCAGCGACGAGAAAGGCGGCGCGGTCGAAAACGGCCCGCGCTTCTTCGCGCAGCCGACATGCCATCACGCGCCGGAAGTCTATGGCGGCATCCGGGAGAGCGAGGCGGCGGAATTGCTGCGCGGGTTTTTCAAGGAGAGGCGGGAAGTGGGGAATTCGGAATGATTGTTCGCATACCAAATCTGCACATGGGCTATTTTACCTTCAACGATCCGACGCTTCTCCTGGCTGGAGATAGACCCGCGGCGGACGCATTATCGAAGCTTATTCAATCGGGTGAACCATTTTGCATTGAAGGAGATGTCGGCGAACAGCCGATAAGCCTGACGTTCTCGCGCTCTGCAAAGCCGAGCAGGCAATCAGAACAGGGTGGCCGTTTTACTTTCACGCTGGACGAAGAGCTAGCCACAGAGTTTTTCGAAAAGCTTCGGCACATTCATCTAAGCGATTGCCCGTGTCATGACTACCTCGACCCAGAGATCAACGAGACGCCGGTTACGATTGTTGTTTCACTCGAAGAGTACAGTTTTGAATGGCTTAAGCGCGCTTCAACCACGTGACACAAGCTCCGAGAAATCCGTAAAACTACGCCTGCCTAGCCGCTTGCAAACTTCGGCTTTCGCGCCAATTCTACTGGCAGAGAAGGAAGGAAACGGGAGTTGGAAATGTCGAAGTCACACAGGGGCATTGCCTTGGCAGCACTGGTCGCGTTGGCCATTTGCGCTAACAGCGCATCGGCTCAATCGCCTGCCGAATTCTACAAGGGCAAGACGGTCAACATCATTGTCGGCTTTTCGCCGGGCGGCGGCTACGACCAATACGGACGTCTGCTGGCGCGGCGCTATGGCGAGCATATTCCGGGCAAGCCTGTTGTCGTCGTGCAGAATGCGCCGGGCGCCGGCAGCCTCACGGCGGTGCGCCGCCTCGATGCAAGCCTCCCGCGCGACGGCACGGCTATCGTGATTTTCAATCCGGCCTTGATCACGGAAACCATTCTCGAGCCCGAAAAGCTGAAGTTCAAATTCACCGATGTCGAATTCATCGGCAGCATCACCCGCGATTTCCGGGTCTGCTTCATGTGGCATGCGAGCGGCGCCCGGACATGGGACGACGTGATGAAGAAGCCGGAAGTGATCTTTGGCTCAACGAGCAAGGGCACGGGCGCCTATGTCAATCAGGCAATTCTGAAGAACGTGTTCGGCATCAAGGCGAGGCAAATTCTCGGCTTTCCCGGCAGCGCCGAGCAGCGCATCGCCATCGAACGCGGCGAACTCGACGGCGATTGCGGCTCGTGGAGCAGCATTCCCGATGAATGGATCAGGGACAAGAAGGCCTTCCCCTTCGTGATGTTCTCGCCATACAAAACGCCCGATATGCCCGATGGCATTCCTTATATCGGCACGTTCGCGACGAGCGAGGAGCAGAAGGGCGTGCTCGATATTCTCAATGCTGCGGGCGAACTCGGCCGCCCCTTCGTCGTATCGAAATCCATCCCCGCCGACAGGCTGGAGGCGTTGCGCAAGGCTTTCGACGACACGATGAAGGATCCGGAATTTCTCGCCGATGCGAAGAAGCAGCAGCTGCCGGTCTTTCCCATCGATGGCAAGGAGGCGCTGGAGATCGTGCGGAAGATTTATGCCGCTTCGCCCGCACTCGTCGCAAAGGCGCGCGCGGCGGCGGAGTGAAGCAGCTAGAATGTCATCCCGCAAAACGCGCAGCGTTTATGCGGGATCGGCTGCCGACATTATTGCGGTCTCAGCTCTCGCTCTGAACGGCTACGTCACGGCAACTAAGCGATCCCGGATCGCCTTTGGCGTCCGGGATGACGTCGCAAACGCTCAAATCACCTTGCCGGGATTGAGAATATTCTTCGGATCAAGCGCGCCTTTGAGCGTGCGCATCACCTGCAGGGCCACCGGGTCTTTCACATGCGGCAGGAGATCGCGTTTCAAAGTGCCGATGCCGTGTTCTGCGGAGATGGAGCCGTCGAGTTTTGTGACTATGGCATGCACGACTTCGTTCATTTCGTACCACTGGTCGAGGAAGGCCTGCTTGTCCATGCCGAGAGGTTGCGAGATATTCGCGTGAATGTTGCCATCCCCGAGATGGCCGAAGGGACAGCAACGCGAACCCGGCAGGAATTTTTCGACCGCCGGATACATCTCGTCGAGGAATTGAGGCACTTTCGCCACGGGCACGGAAACGTCGTGCTTGATCGAGCCGCCCTCGAATTTCTGCATGTCGGACAATTCCTCGCGCAGCTTCCAGAAAGCCTTGCGCTGATCGAGCGATGAAGCGACAGCGGCATCGTCGATAATGCCTTTCTCGGCTGCGGCTTCGAGAATCTTCATCATCGTCTCGGCAAGCCCGCCCTCGAGCTGCGATCCCAGCTCCATCAGCACATACCAGGCGTGCTGCGTTTCCAGCGGATCGCGCGCGCCGGGCGCGTGACGCAACACGACGTCGATGCCGAAACGCGCGATGAGCTCGAAGGTCTTGACGTCGCTGCCCGCCATGGCCTGCGCGAGGTTGAGCAGGGCGAGCGCGTCATGCGGGGTCTTCATGCCGACAAAAGCCGTCTCCACTGCGCGGGGGCGCGGATAAAGCTTTACGACAGCGGCGGTGATGACGCCGAGCGTACCTTCCGAACCCATGAAGAGGTGCTTGAGATCGTAGCCGGTGTTGTCCTTCTTCAGCTTGGAAAGATTGCTGAGCACGCGCCCGTCCGCGAGCACGATTTCGAGCCCCGTGACGAGATCGCGCGCATTGCCATAGGCGAGAACAGCGGTGCCGCCCGCATTGGTGGCAAGATTGCCGCCTATGGTGCACGAGCCTTCCGACGCCAGAGAAAGAGGAAACAGCGCGCCGGCCTTTTCCGCCGCTTCCTGCACCTGAAGAAGCGTCATGCCGGCCTCGACCGTCATGGTGAGCGATGCGGGGTCGGTTTCGCGGATCGCATTCATGCGCTTGAGCGACAGAACCACTTCGCCAGCGCGGCCCTCCTGCCCGGGAATCTGGCCGCCGACGAGGCCGGTGTTGCCGCCCTGCGGCACGACCGCGATGTTGCGTTCCGAGCAGAGTTTCAGCACCGCCGCGACTTCGGCCGTGGACCCCGGCCGTACCACGCAGCGCGCGCTGCCGCGAAAGAGGTCGCGCGGCTCCATCAGATAGGCGGCCATGTCGGCGGCTTCGGAAATCACGTTCTTCGCGCCGACGATTTTGGCGAGATTGGCGGAAATGTCGTCGGCAGCGGTATCGGTCATGGTCATGGGCATGGCTCCTCGCCGCAAAATAGAGGGAGGAACCGCCCGCGTGAAGGGCTTGCGGAAACCGGCCAGCGTCAGGAGGGGCGCTGGTAACGGCTGGCAATCGCTGCCGCAATGAGGGCCATTGCTAAAATGGCGTACTGGATCATCGGCGCGAAGATCACGATGAGTCCGGCAAGGCTTTCGCGTCCTGTCACTGTCACGTAAATCGCATCGGCATAGGCCCAGAGCACAAAGGCGAGCGCGAGCGCGCTGCCGGCGACCGTGATCTTCAGCGCCAGCGGGGTGCGCGCCGCATAGCGGCTCAGCCACCAGGCGACCGGTAGCGGCGACATCGCCCAGAAGAGCAACAGGTTCATCCCGCCGCGAAAGCCCGGCGCGAAGAACAGGAAAGTCACGGCGCCGACAACGGCGCCGGCTATGGCGAGATATTTCGCGATCCTGTTCATGTCATTATTTCCCGGCATTCTTTTCAAGCTCGCCACTTTGAAGCATTTGCACCGTTCCATCGGTGCTGGATCGCACGCGGCTCTGGTGTATGCTTGGTCGACCAAACGAATGCACGGGAGGCAGACATGGCGCAGACGGAAACCCTGGCGCGGCCGGAAGCGCGCGTTTCGGGGCCGCCGATCTTCCAGTCCTTCGCGCATGTGTCCCTGCCCTGCCGCGATCTCGAACAGGGCAAGAAATTCTATGTCGGCGTGATGGGCGGACGGTTGCGCGTGAATACGCCGACATTCTGCGCCATCAACGTCTGCGGCACGGAAATCGGCATCGGCAACGAAGGCTGCACATTCGTTTCGCCCGGCAGCGAATATCCGCATATCGCCTTTTATGTCGGACCGAGAGAAATCGTGCAGATGAAGGAATGGCTGGCGCAATGCGGCATTCCCACCTCCAACTTCTGGACACGCAGCGGTGTCGAAGCGCTGATGTTTTTCCGCGATCCCAGCGGCAACATGATCGAACTCTTCTGCACGGGCGGCGTGCCCGGCGCTGACAAATTTCCGAAGGGGCCGCCGCGCGGGCATGGCACGGCTGTCGATATCGAGACGTTGTATTACGAGACGTTCCGCGTGCCGGAGTGATTAGCCGTCAGACTGGCGGGGAGAATTTGGTTGGAACTGCGAGAAACCTCGAAATCGTCAAAAGGCGACCTCGTGAAATGCATTGCGGCATTGGTCATTAGCTTTACAATTCTCGCGATAGCAAATCTGTTTCACTGGATATTCGTCGAACTGTTTTTTCCGCTCGGACTCTTTCCACTTCATTTATGGATCGCGGGAGCGCCATTCGTCATTTGCGCCGTATGGAGTCTGATTCAGGTACGTCATGTCCGTAAGCATGGCATTGTTTGGCTCGTACCCGCTGCCCTTTCTTTCGCTGCTTATGTTTTTCTGGCTACAGTCCCCTTCACCGAATGGTGGCTCGACCTCAATTTTTGGCGGCATCGCGCGGAACGTGAGAAGGTTGTTACTCTCGTAGCGCAAGACGAACTGAAGCCGAATGTTGCTCACAGTCGCCAACTGATTGCGCTGGACAGCACATTCGGTCGGGTATCGGCCGGAGGGAACGACATTATCGTCCGCAGGAAAGATGGGCGAACTTACGTCCTGTTCTTCACTTTCAGGGGCATCCTGTCGCGTTATTCAGGCTTCCTGAACATTCCTCCCGATGGGTCGGTAGAGGAGTACCGAGAGCTTGGAGGTGACAGGGGGCGCGAAAAAGTGCGCATTACAGATCGCTGGTATTTTGTCTCCCACTGATCACCCCAGCAACCGCTTCTTCGCCTTCTGCGCCTTCGTAAACGAAGCGACCATCTCGACATGCGGCGAGTGACGGAACTGGTCGACCGGCGTCACCGGCCCCATCGCATAGCCGCCATCCATGAGGATCCGCGCATCGCGCGCAAAGCTCTGCACATTGCAGGACACGGATACGACTAACGATACAGATGATGTGCAAAGCTCGCGCATTTGCGCTTCGGCGCCTGCGCGTGGCGGATCGATGACGACGGCGTCGTAGAGCTTTAACTCGTCTCCTGCCAGCGGACGGCGGAAGAGATCGCGCACTTCGCCGGATACCTGCCGCAATCCCGATGCACTGCGCGACGCGGCTTCAAGCGCGTTGACGGCTGCCGCGTCCTCTTCGACGGCATGAAACATGAAGCGTTCGGCGAGTCGCAGAGAGAACGTGCCCACGCCTGCGAATAGATCGGCGATGCGTTTGGCTTTTGGAGCATGAGCGCCGATGGCATCGAGAACAAGGCCGACAAGCACATCTTCGCCGGCCTGCGTCGCCTGAAGAAAAGTTCCCGGTGGAGGCGAAAGTGTCGCCCGGCCCATTTTCAATGTCGGCGTCCGGCGCTCGATGACGACTTCGCCATGATTGGACATGCGCGCGAGATCGTGGCGTGCGGACACCTTCACGAGCGCCTGCTGCAGTTCTTCGTTAATTCGCCCCGAGCCGCGAAAGTCCGCATCGAGGCCTTCGAGCGTCGATGTCAGCGTAATGTCCAGCGGTTTGTCGAGCGAGGCCAAAGCCGTTGCGATCGCGCGCGCAGCCATGGGCGCGTCCTTCATCGCGGGCGCGAGAATGGGACAGGCCTCGATGTCGACGATGTCATGAGCCCGCGCGCGCATGAAGCCCGAACGAATGGTCGCGCGGTTCAGCCCGTCGCGCAGGACACGGGCATGAAACGTGGCGCGGCGCCGGCCTTCGCCATGCGCATCCATGAGCTCGCGCACCTGCGCCTTCACGCCGGCATGGTTGAGAGCGGCAACTACGAGGCCGCGTTTCCACGCGCGATAAGCCGATATTTCCAGAGCCTGTACGGCGCAGCCGCCGCAGATGGAATAATGCGGACAGAACGGCTCGATGCGGTCTTTTGACGGCGTGACGATTTCCGCGAGCGCGCCGCGTTCGCCGTCCACATCGGCCGTGATTTCATCGCCCGGCAGGGCATAGGGCACGAAGACCTGCCCTTCGCGCCCCTGCGCTACGCCTTCGCCGCGCTGGCCGAGACGGTCGATTTTCAGGCGCTGGAACATCAGGAATGGAGGTTAATGTGGATCATGCAGCCTTCTTGTACCGCATGCCCCAGCGGCGCAAGGGGTCGAGCGCCTGAAAGAGCGCCTGCCCGTCGCGTGTCAGCGTATATTCCGTGCGTGGCGGAACTTCTGCGAAGACCTTCCGGTCTATGAAACCGAACTCCCGCAGTGTTTTCAATTCCTGCGCAAGAACGCGCGCCGAGATGCCATCCACGGCCAGCTTAAGCTCGCCAAACCGCCTGATACCCTTGCCGATACGATAGATGATCAAGGTCCGCCATCTTCCGCCTGCCAGATGAATAGCCAGCTGCAGCGGGCAGGAAAAATCCAGTTCATGTTTGACGAAGCGCGCCATGGTCGTTCCAATGGTTACTTTTAAATCACTATATGACTTATTTTGCAGTACTTGAAGTCAGTTGGACCATGATCGATGTTTCCTCTGATGGAGGTCGACATGAGCGACATGATGAAGGGTCAGTGCTTTTGCGGAAATGTCCGCTTTTCATTCCCCAAAAAGAATATGCAGGGAGCGGTCGCTTGCCATTGCAGGGACTGTCAGCAGATGCATGGCAACTATAATGCGATGGCAGCGGTAGATCGGGATGCGCTCGTCATTGAAAGTTCGGAAACTCTGCGCTGGTTCGACTCCTCGGAAAAGGCCCGCCGGGGCTTTTGCAGCCATTGCGGCGGACGGCTCTTCAAGGACAACCTGTGTTCTCCGAAGATGATGGTCTCCATGGGCACGATCGATCCGCCGACCGGCTTGCGCATAGTTCGCAATATCTGGACCGAATCCAAAGGCGACTGGTACGAAATACCACCAGCCTAGGATCTCTGCGCGCAGATCAGGAACTCGCGGTTCCCGTCGCCGCCCTCGATCGGCGAGGGAACGATACCTTTCACAGTCCAGCCCTGCTGGGCCACGAATGCTGCGACACCGTCGCAGACTTGCCGATGGATTGCGGGATCGCGCACGATGCCCTTGCGGGTGGCTTCGCGACCCGCTTCGAATTGCGGCTTGATCAGCGCAACAAGCCGCGCACCTTCCGTCGCGAGAGCGAAGGCCGGCGGCAGCACCAGCCTCAGCGAGATGAAGCTCACGTCGCAGACAATCAGTTGCGGACGCGTGTTTCCCAATAGCGCCGGCGTCAGGTTGCGAATGTCCGTTTGTTCGAGCTTGGTGACGCGCGCATCGGCCTCGACAGAAGGATGCAATTGCGCGCTGCCGACATCGACGGCGTAAACATGCGCCGCCCCGCGCTCCAGCAGCACGTGCGTAAATCCACCGGTGGATGCGCCGACATCGAGGCAGACGAGACCATTGGGATCGATGGCAAATTCATCGAGCGCATGAGCCAGCTTCACGCCGCCGCGCGACACCCAGGGATAAGCCTGTTGCGCCCTTATGTCGGCCTCGCCGCCGAAAATCTCAGACGGCTTTGAAACCTTGCGGCCATCGACGATGACGAGTCCGGCCTCTATGGCCTCGCGCGCCTTGGCGCGGCTCGCAAAGAGACCTTTCTCGACAAGCAGCACATCAATGCGCTTGCCGACAGCCATATCAGCCCGCGACGAAGCGATAGGCGCTGTCCTTGCGCTCGACGCTACCGGCGCCGGCGCCCGGCAGATGATAGCCGATGATGCGCAGCTTCTCGCTCGCGAGCCGATCCAGCAGCTTCCTGCGCGTTGCGACAGCGCGCTCGCCATCCTGATCGGATGCGGGCATCCACTGCGGATAAGCGAAGGACACCAGCGGATGCGTCAGCGCATCGCCGAGCACGATGAAGCGGTCATTGCCGCCCTGAATTTCGAAGGATACATGGCCCTGCGTGTGGCCGCCGGTATCGAGCGCGGCAATGCCGGGCGCGACTTCTTCACCTGCCTTGAATGTCGCAAGCTTGTCGTCGAGCTGCTTGATCACGCGCTGCGCGCCAGCAGCCATCATGTGAAAGGCTTCCGGCACTTTCTGCAACACGTCGCCAGCCATCCAGAAGTCGCGTTCCGCATGGGGCATCGCGAACTTCGCATTGGGAAACAGCGGCTCGTCGAATTCGTCGACCGCGCCCCAGAAATGATCGGCATGAGCATGGGTGAACAGAACGCGTGTCACCCTGGCGCGATCGATGCCGGCGGCGTCGAGCGCGCTGGCGAGTTTGCCGGAGCCTTCGAGAAAGCGCCCGCCCGCGCCGCAATCGATGAAGATGTAATTGTCGCCCTCGCGAATGACGGACACATTGAGCGGCATGCGGTTGACGTCCGGCGTGAAACCGTTGTCGCGCAGCGTCCTGGCGAGTTCGTCCGGTGTGCGGTCGCGCGCGATCATGCCTGCTGGGACGGTCACTGCGCCGTCGCTGATCGAGAGAATTTCGCGTGTCCCGAGTTTGGCGACCGTCGTCGCGCGCGCGCCGGTGGCGAGCGGTGCGAGCAGGCTCGCGCCGAGCCCTGCCAACGCCTCGCGGCGAGTGATGGAAATGGACATAAGCGTCTCCCTTTCGGGCAAGACATATAACGTAATTTGAATGTGTAGCAATACCGCCTTATCAGGCGGCTGCGGTTTCGGCGGCGCCCATGATCCGGCGCGCCTCAAGGGCGCTGATCGGCTGGCCGAAGGCGAAGCCCTGCGCATATTCGCAGCCGAGCTGATAAAGCTCGATCGTATCGCTCTCGGTCTCCGCCCCCTCTGCGACGACATCCATGCCGAGATCGTGCGCCATGGCGATGATCGAACGCAGGATCACCGGGCGTGCGCCCTTGTTGTCCTGCTTCACGAGGCTGCGGTCGATCTTGATCGTGTCGAAGGGGAAGCGCTGGAGATAACTGAGCGAAGAATAGCCGGTGCCGAAATCGTCGAGGGAAAGGCCAGCGCCCAGTTCGCGAATACGCTGGAGAATCTGCGCGGAATATTCCGGGTTCTCCATCACGAGGCTTTCGGTGAGTTCGAGTTTCAGCGTGCCCTTTTGAACGCCCGAACGCGTCAGCGCCGCTTTCACATCGTTGAGGAGATCGTGGCGCAGCAATTGCCGCGAGGACACATTCACTGAGCAGAAGATCGGCGGAAACACGTCGAGCGCATGCTGCCATGCCGCAAGTTCGCGCGCCGCCTGTTCGATGACGAATATGCCGAGATCGACGATCAGACCGGTCTCCTCCGCCATCGGAATGAATTCGGTCGGCGGCAGGCGGCCAAGGCGCGGATGATCCCAGCGGATCAGCGCCTCGAAACCGGCGATGGTGCGATCTTCCAGCCGCACGATCGGCTGGTAAACGATCTTCATCTCGTTGCGTTCGAGCGCGCGGCGCAGATCGGTTTCAAGCGTCAGCCGGTCGGATCGCTGCTGGCGCATGCCGGGCCTGAAGAATTCGATGCGATTGCCGCCGAGACGCTTGGCGAAAGTCGTTGCGATCTCGCCGTCCTTCACCATGTCGTCGCGGCGCGCATGAAGCTGCGCATCGTAGAGCGCGATGCCGATGGAAGCCGTCAGAGAGATTTCGCGGTCGTTGAGCGAGACCGGCGTAGACAGGGTGCGTCGCACCTGATCGGCAGCGGAAATGATCGCATCGTTCTCCTGCTCGGACATCAGGATGATCGCAAACTGATCGCTCGACATGCGCGCGAGCGTATCGGAGGGATGCATCAGTCGGCTGAGACGGCGCGCAAAGGTGAGCAGGATGCTGTCGCCGGCCGCCATGCCCACGGCTTCGTTCACATGACGGAAGCGATCTATGTCGATCGTCATGACGACGGGCCGCGAGGCCGCATTGGCGTTGAATTGCGCGATGGCTGATTCCAGCCGGTCGAAGAATATTTCGCGATTGGGCAGGCCGGTGAGATTGTCGTGCACGGCATCGTGTAGCAGACGCTCTTCAGCGGTCTTTTGATCGGTCACATCGGTCAGCGTGCCGATGACCCTGATGACATCGCCCGTCGGACCGACGACGGGACGCGCCTTCAGCATGTACCAGTGATAATGGCTGTCGGATGTGCGCAGGCGGAAATCGAGCGCAATGCGCCCGCGCCGCTGTTCGATCACCGTATCGAGCGAGGCGCGATAGCCATCGACATCATAGGGATGCAACATGTCGAGCCAGGATGTCGCCGGCCCTTCCAGCGCCCCGCGCTTGAGGCCGAGGCTCGCCTCGACATCCGGGCTCACGTAAATCTTGTCGGTGGTTACGTCCCAGTCGAAAACCTGATCGCCCGATCCCATCAGCGCGAGCGCGCGACGGTCGAGATCGGACATCGCGCCATGGACGAGGCCGCCTGTCGCGAAGGCGTTTTGCATCACGGTAAAGCCGATGAGCAGAACGATCAGTACGAGACCGCCGATGAGCGCGGGCTGCACGAGTTCGCCGGAAAGATTGCCCGTCACCGTCATGGCTGCAGCGCCGATCCACAACACCAGCAGCAGCCAGGTCGGAATCAGCATGACAGCGCGATCGTAGCCCGCGACGGCCGCCAGATAGATTACGAGAATGAATCCGAAGATCGCAATCGAGGCGAGCGAGATGCGCGCGACGCCCGCCGCCAGCGGCGCGTCGTAAACGGCAAGGCCGATCAGCGCGAGGATGAAGATGAACCACGCAATCGTCATGTGCGAGAGACGCACGTGCCAGCGGTTGAGATTGAGATAGGCGAAGAGGAAGACGAGCAGCGTCGCAGAGAGCACGGCTTCCGCGATGGCGCGCCAGACCCTGTCCGCCTCGCCCGCCGAACCGAAAAGCTTGTTCCAGAATCCGAAGTCGATGCAGACATAGGCAAGCACCGCCCATGCCAGCGCCGCCGCCGCAGGAAAGATCACCGCGCCGCGCACGACGAAGACGATGGAGAGGAAGAGCGCCAGCAGGCCGGCGATGCCGATGATGATGCCCTTGTAGAGCGTGAAATTGGCGACCCGGTCCTTGTAGGCGTCCGGCTCCCATAAATAGATTTTGGAAAAATTCGGCGAGCGCAATTCGGCGACATAGGTGACGATGGTGCCGGGATCGAGCGTCAGGCGGAAAATGTCGGCGTCCGGGCTTTCCTCGCGGTCGGGCGGGAAGCCCTGACTGGTGGTGATGCCGGCGATGCGCGAAGCGCCGAGATCGGGCGAGATCACGCCGGAACCCGCCAGCCGGAAATGCGGCACGACGATGAGGCGCTCGATCTGCTCGTTGGTCTGATTGGCGAGCGCGAAGACGATCCACGACGGCTGGGTGCCGGCCTCGCGCGCGCTCACCTCAATGCGGCGGATGATGCCGTCGGAATCGGGCGCTGTGGATATCTGGATGCGGTCTCCCTGCGCCGCATAGAACTCGGTGCGCGAGGTGAGGTCGATGGCCTTGGCGTCGAGCGGCACGGGAACAGGTTCGATCGCGCGCGCGGCCGTAGCGAGGCTCGAAAGCGCCAGCACGGCCAGAACGAATGCAATGATGCGGCGCACGAAAACCCGATCTTCCGGCGGCAAGCGCCCCAGCCCCAATTCGATAGTCCCCGGCAGGTCTAAAACCCTACACCGTGTCGGAATTGTGATAGGTACAGGCCAAGTCGCACGGGGGCAAGGCGGCTCTGCCGCGGGCCCTATTGCGCCCGGTCCCAGGGGTGGGGGCGCGGCGCGGGCGGCGGGATTTCGTCGCTGTCGAGCAGCGCGTAAAGGCGATGGTCCTGCCAGATGCCATTGATCCGCAGATAGGACCGCGCCTGCCCCTCGTATTTGAAGCCGCAGCGCTCCAGAAGGCGCATAGAGGCCTCGTTGTGCAACAGGCAGGCGGCTTCCACGCGATGCAGGCCGAGATTGCCGAAGGCGAAGCGGCACGCGGCGCGCACGGCGCGGGACATGTGGCCCTTACCAGCATGGGCTTCGCCGGACCAGTAGCCCAGAGTTCCCGTCTGCGCGACGCCGCGGCGGATATGGCCGAGCGTGAGGCCGCCGGTGAGCACGCGGTCGCGCTCGCGGAAGACGAAAAAGGGATAGGTTTCGTCGCGGGCCAGTTCCTCTTCCTGCCGCTTGAGGCGGCGGCGGAAGGCAGCGCGGGTGAGATCGTCCGCCGGCCAGATCGGCTCCCACGGTACGAGGAAATCGCGACTCGCCGAACGCAGGGCCGCCCATTGCGGAAAATCCGCCATGGCAGGCGGGCGCAGGAACACGCCGTCGCCCTTGATGACGGGCGGAGCTTCCGGGGAGCCGAGACGAAAAAGCGCCATGGGGTGAGACTAGCGAATAGTGCGAGCGGAGTAAGGCCGGTGACAGCAGTTTAAGTGCTCCCCTTGCCGTTTGGCAAACGGGCGGGCAGCGTTTCGATCCTCGACCGTTTTGGCGGCGGCTTCACGCTCGTCTGCCGCGACGACGCGGATGGAACGGATATCCTCGACGCAGCATCGGCGCACAACATTCCCATCGCGTCGCTCGATCTCGCTGGCGATGGAGGCGTCGAGCTCTATCCCTGCCCCCTCACGCTCGCGCGGCCTGACGGCCATGTCGCGTGGCGCGGCGAGAATATGGCGGATGCGGACAATCTGTGGCGAATCGAGACGGGCAGACAGGGAGACCAATGCTGACTGCGCCGCGCGCCGAGATTAAAACGCCTTAATAATCCACCTGCATGAGATAAAGCCCGTGCGGCGGCGCGACCGTTCCGCAACGCGCCCTGTCGCGCGCATCGAGCGCGGCGCGCAGATCGTCCGCGCTCCACTTGCCGGAGCCGACATGCTCGAGCGAACCGACGAGTGAGCGCACCTGATTGTGCAGATAGGACTGCGCGTTTGTATAGATTTCGATGCGGTCGCCCTTGCGTGCCACATCGAGCACGTCGAGCGTGCGCACGGGTGAATTCGCCTGGCATTCCGCCGCGCGAAAGGTCGTGAAATCGTGCTTGCCGGTCAGGCGCTGCGCGGCGGCGTGCATGGCTTGCGCATCGAGCCCGCGCGCGACATGCCAGACATGGTTGCGGTCGAGCGCCGGCGGCGCGCGCCTGTTGTCAATGATGTAGAGGTAGTGACGGCGTATCGCCGAAAAACGTGCCTCGAATTCCGACCCGACAGCTTCCGCCGCAATCACGGATACCGGATGCGGACGGATCAGCGCATTCAGGGCGTCGCGGATCTTGTCGGTGCGCCAGTCGCGCGTCAGGTCGATGTGCGCCACCTGCCCGCGTGCGTGTACGCCAGCATCCGTGCGCCCCGCGCCATGCACGACGATGGTTTCGCCGCTCATCGCGAAGACGGCTTCTTCCAGCGCCTGCTGCACCGACATGCCGTTCGCTTGCCGCTGCCAGCCGACGAAGGGCGAGCCGTCATATTCGATGGTGAGTTTGTAGCGCGGCATGGATCAGAGCGCCTTCATGCCGGGCTTGATATTCGCGCCGCGCAGAAAGTCGCCGATGTTTACCGGCGTCTTGCCAGCGCGTTGCACTTCGACGAGCCGCACTGCGCTCGCGCCGCAGGCGATTACGAGTTCGCCCTCGCAAACAAGGATTGCGCCCGGCGCCCCGCTGCCCTCCGCGCCTTGGGAGCGCAGCGCCTTGATGCGCTCCGGGCCCTTGCCGAAGTCGATCTCGAACCATGCGCCGGGAAATGGCGACAAGCCCCGGATGCGATTGTGCACCTCGCTCGCGGGCAGACTCCAGTCGATGCGGCTTTCGGATTTCTCGATCTTGCTGGCGTAGGTGACGCCATCCATCGCCTGCGGCGTAAAGGCAAGTTCGCCGCGTTCGAGCGAAGCCAGCGCGCGGCCCATCAGGCGCGTGCCGGAATGCATCAACGCATCGTGCAATTCGCCTGCCGTCATGTCAGCGCCGATGTCGCTACGTTCGGTCATCGCGACAGGGCCGGTATCGAGGCCCTCGTCCATCTGCATGACCATCACGCCTGTCTCTTTGTCGCCCGCCATGATCGCGCGTTGAATTGGCGCAGCGCCCCGCCAGCGCGGCAGCAACGATGCATGCAGGTTCAGGCAGCCGAAACGCGGCGCATCGAGAATGGGCTTGGGCAAAATCAAGCCATAGGCAACCACGACGGCGACATCGGCGCCGTGCGAAGCGAAAAGCTTTGCGGCATCCTCATTGCGCAGACTTTTCGGTGTGAATACGGGAATGCCGGCCTTCTCCGCCGCGACATGAACAGGCGATTTCGTCAGTTCGAGGCCACGCCTGCCGGCGGGCTTGGGCGCGCGCGTATAACAGGCGACGATATCGTGACCATTGCCAAGAATTCCTTCGAGCACCGGGACAGAGAAGTCCGGCGTGCCCATGAAGACGATTCGAAGGCTCATTGTGCTGTGGCCTCGAATGGATTGATAAGCGTGATGCCGAGATCTTCAAAGTGGTACAGATTGCGTGTTGCGAGTGTCATCGAATTTGCGCGGGCGATTGCGGCAATGAGAATATCCATCGGAGCAACACTTCGGCCGGCCTTGTAACGCAGCGCTCTGATTTCTCCGAAATGACGGGCGGCAACAGCGTCGATCGGCAGCACACGATGTGCAAAAAACTCCAATTCCAACTCTTCGGTAACACGCGCCAATTCGCGCTTCTTCTTGCCATCCGGCAAGAGGTTTACGCCGTAGTGCAGTTCCGCGAGAACCGGCGTGCAGATGAAGAGCTCCGCCTCGGGCTGCGCGAGAAACCATCGCTCGACATTCCGGTCGGGAAGCTTCTTGAACGCTTCCGAAACGATGTTGGTGTCAATCAGGATCATGAAAATCCAGGTCGTCGAAGTTCGGGGGCGGCCGGTCGCCGAAGTCCCGGTGCGGAACCAGATCGCCTTCCAGCCGGCAGTCTTCGGGAAGCTGTTGCCGAATGCGGAACCACAGATTTCCTTCCACTGCGGAGGGTTGCGGCAGCAGGGCGTCCTGAAGCAGCAGTTTCGCTTCGGCGGAAAGCGAGCGTCCGCTCTTGCGCGCGCGCTCTTCCAGTTGGCGCTTGAGCGCTGCAGACAAGTCTCGCACCAAAAGATCGGGCATCGCTCACCTCTTTGATATCAATGATATCACGACAGGCCTGCGCCCGATAGGGCGCTCACCCCAGGCCGCCGCGCGGCCCCGCGTCTTCGTCTTCCAAGCGCCGCCTCGCCTCCTTGGCGAATTTCTTGATGACGCGCTCGCGCTTCAGCCGGGAGATGTGATCGATGAACAAGACGCCGTTGAGATGGTCGATTTCATGCTGGAGGCAGGTCGCGAGAAGGCCGTCGGCCTCCAGTTCCTGCCGCGCGCCCATGCGGTCGAGGTATCCGACCCTTACGCGGGCGGGCCTTTCGACCTCGGCATAGAACTCGGGGATCGAGAGGCAGCCTTCCTCGTAAACCGACTTCTCTTCGGAAACCCTGATGATCTCGGGGTTGACGAGGAAAATCGGATTCTTCTTCTCGACGACCTCTTCCGGATTCTCGCCCTCGCCCGCCTCGCGTTTGGCGACATCGACGACGATCACACGTTTGGGCACTGCGACCTGGATCGCGGCGAGCCCGATGCCCGGCGCGTCGTACATCGTCTCCAGCATGTCATCCATGAGTTTGCGGATGTCGCCATCGACACCCGTGACAGGGGCTGAAATCTGCCGGAGCACGGCGTCGGGAATGATAACGATCTTGCGCAGGGACATGGGTGTTTTCGGAGACGTGATGGAGTTCGCGTGCGGATTTCCCTGCAGATAGGGGTTCGCGGCAAACCGGTCAAACTCTGCGGCAAAGCAAAGCGGCGGCCGAAGCCGCCGCTTAAACTTCAGGCCTTCCGGAACAGGTCAGCCGGAGCGGGTCAGGTCGAACACCCGCACGCGGCCGGGCAGCGTCAGGCGGCCGGCAGCGCCGGTCTTGCGCTCAACGGAGACCTGCGGACGCGCAGCCAGCGGGCGCATGCGTTCGACCGTCGCCTGCGGCAGGGGCTGGCGTACGCGGCCGGTGCGCTGCACCACCACGGCGCGCTCGCTGCCGGCGCGGTCGCGGACGACGACGCGCCCACCGTCTTCGATCTGCTTCTGGATCTTCGCGGCGGCGAGCACAGCGTCGCGAACCTCATCCGCGCTGACTCCCATGAGGCCGGCGGCAATTTCCACTTGGCCTTCGATATCGTCTTCGGCGAGCCCTTGTGCGGCGGCAACTGCCTCTTCGATCGTCGGCGGGAGGTATTTCACGCGGACGGGCGACGGCGCACGCTGGGACTTTGCGGAGGAATTGGTAGCAGGACGGGTCATTGTTCTGTCTTCTTCGGGAACGCACGGCCATCGAACTCGGCCTGATAACGCCATGATGACGCAGATTGTGCGTTGCAGCAAGAAATTTTTGTGCGCTGCACTGTCAAAATTGTCGCGGCTTGCGGGTGCGCACGCCGCCCGATCGACGAATCACAATATAACGAAATCCCTAGCAAAATCCTGTCCTCCCTCTTTCCCGCTCTCGCGAGCCTTTATAGCCATGCGATTCGGGCGTGATCTTGACCGCAGGCAAGTATCCGGTTGTTCGGGACAGAAAATGGAGGCGCCGCGCCTCCCGGCAAGAGGGTGCGGCCGGGAATCCGCTGTGGGGCCAGGCGCCGAATCAGGCCGTGAAATACATGACGATCAGGACAAGGCAGACGGCGGCCCAGAGCGCCGCCAGGGGCCTTGTATGTAGCGGGTAGAAGATGCCGAGAACCGGAATGGCGAACAGCGCCGCCAGCCCGAGCTGGGTCTCGGTGTTGCTCGTGAAGGATCGATGGACCTTCTCGCCCTCGTCCCCGAGAAAGCGATTCAGCCCTGCGACGACCGTCTCGGCCTTGTCCTGCGCATGCGAAGCCCATTCCCGACCATCACGATGCGTCAGGACGAGATGATAGGTATGGTAGGACGAGCCATCGGAGTCGCGATTTTCCTTGCGCTCCAGCCGCACCGCCGCAAGCGTTCCGCCGGGATAGGAAAAGCGGTACTGGCCCCATCCCCTGACTTCCGTGACCTCGCAACTGGGAACGCCTGCGCCGTCGCGGTCGCAGGCGATTTGCAACTCCTGCCGGAAGTACCAGGCGACAGCAAAACCGGCGACGACAAGCAAGGCAGCGGCGGAAGCTTTGAGCAGGGAAGGCATGCCCGATTGCAGCACGGGCTTTGCCGCGGAGCAATTGCCGCGGTGCGGATTAATTCACGTTGCAGATGCCGCGTGCGCCCGCGCACATCGGCAAGAATTGTTCTCGCCTAATCTCCAACCATCGACAGACGGCAAGGACGCCGCTGCCAAATCAGGAGAGAGAACGATGAACACCTTCAAGAAGATCGCCACCGGAACCCTCGCCGCCCTCACGCTGGGCGTGACCCTCGCCGCCTCGTCCGCGCCTGCGGAAGCGAAGTTCGGCCGCAACGCAGCTTTCTTCGGCGGCCTCGCCGTCGGCGCGCTGGCGATCGGCGCTGCCTCGCATGCTTACGCCGCGCCGTCCTACGGCGGTGGCTACTATGTCTCCGGCGGCAACTGCTGGATCGAGAAGCGCGCTGTCCACAACAACTGGGGCGACTTCGTCGGCTACCGCCGCATCCGCGTCTGCAACTAAGACGACGCGAACCAATTTCACCGCAACAGAAGCCCTTCAGGAATCGCCTGAAGGGCTTTTTCCGTTTCCAGAATTACTTGCGCTGATCGAAACGGCGGCCAACGAGTGCGGAGGCGATGTTGATCTTCTGAATGTCGATCGTACCGCCCGCGATGCCCCAGCCCCAGGCGTCGCGCAACCGCCGCTCCATGTCGTATTCCTTGCTGTAGCCGTAGCCGCCCATGAGCTGCATCGCGATGCCCGTGACCTCCCGCACCATTTCGTTGGCGCTGCATTTGGCCATGGAACTGTCGAGCATCGTTGGAAAGCCATCCCCCGCGTTGACGACCGCGCGATAGAGCAGCAGCCGCGCGGCTTCGACTTTCAGCGCGATTTCCGCAAGCTTCAGTTGCACGGCCTGAAACTCGATAATCGGCTTGCCGAACTGCTTGCGCTCCTGAACATAGGCGAGAACGTCCGCGAACGCGCCGGCGGCAATGCCAACGGACATCGTCGTGTTACCGCAGCGTTCGAGATCGAAGGCTTCCATCAGTTTGCGGAAGGAACCTGCGGGAACGATCATGTTCTCGAGGGGAATCTCGACATCGTCGAAAAACATGTCGGCAGTCTCGATGCCGCGAAAGCCCATCAGCGGCTCACGCTTGCCAAAAGTGAGGCCTTTCGCGCCCTTCTCGACGAGCACCGCGCCGATGCCCGCTGCGCCGGGCGAATCGCCCATGCGGCAATAGACGACATAGGCGTCCGCATGGCCCGCGCCGGAGCACCAGCGCTTCATCCCGTTGACGATGATCTTGTCGCCGCGAATGTCCGCCCTGGTACGCAGATCGGTGAGCGCGGTCCCGGCTTCGGGCTCTGACATGCTGACGGCGACGATGTACTCGCCCCGGCAGACGCGCGGCAAAATGCGTTGCTTCATTTCTTCCGAAGCGAAATGGGTCAGCACCGCCATCGGGCCGAAATTCGCTTCGAAGACGGGCATGGCGACGGCCGAAGACACTCGCACCAGTTCTTCCAGCACGATCACCGCATCAAGGTGTAAAAGCCCGTGCCCGCCATAGGCCTCGGGCACGTTGATGCCCATGAAGCCCATCTCGGCAAAACGCTTCATCCATGCGGCCGGGAGCGGCTTGTCCTCTGCTTCCAGCTCGCGCGCCAGCGAGCGCAACTCGGCCTGCGCGAAGGCGCGGACAGTGGACTGGAGATGGCGTTGCTCTTCCGAAAGTTCGAAATTCATGGGCGGGAATCCCTCGGTGACACGGCGAGACTGTTAAGCCGCTCTGCCGGCGGCGGAAAGTGTCTTGCCTTTCCCGCTGTCCCGGGCGAATAATTCGCTTCCGTAACGAACTTGCCGCGAGAGCGTCGGACATGAGCGTCGAGATTCGCGCAGCGAGCGCCTTGCAACTGCTGCACGACATATCGCTGTCGATGGTGCGCGAAACGCGGCCGGACGGGCTCGCGGACCTTTCCATGCGCCAGCTTTCGATTCTGCTCGTCGTTTATCTCGAGCCACCGCCGCACACGGTGCGCGGCCTCGCCGCCAAATTGCGCGTCACCAAACCTGTCGTCACCCGTGCGCTCGATTCCATGGGCAAGGCAGGACTTCTGTCGCGCCGGCGCGACGATGCAGACAGGCGCAATGTCATTGTCCAGCGCACGGTGAAGGGCGCGCTTTACGTCGAACAGGCCGGCGACATGGTGCGCGAAAAAGTCCGGCATCTCCCTGCCGAAAGCCTGCCGGTATGAGCATGACGTTCGACAAGCGGCGCACGCCGGCGCGCCCGGATCTCGCCGCCGCGCATCTGCGCGGCAAGATCGACGCGCCGCGTTACGTGGAAGGCCGGCGTGAGGAGATCGTCGCGGAAGTGGCGGACATGCGCAACGCGCCTTCGCCAGAGGCCGGACTCGACACGCAGGCGATCCGCGGCGAGCGCGTGACGGTTTACGAAATCGAGGAAGGCTGGGCCTGGGGCCAGCTTGAACGTGATTTCTATGTCGGCTTTCTGCCGGCGGCAGCCTTGCGGCCCGCCGGCCCTGCGCCAACGCATCGCGTGAATGTATTGCGCACGTTTCTCTATCCCGGCGCTTCCATGAAACTCGCGGTGGAACAAGCGGTGCCACTGAATGGGGAATTATGCGTGCGGGAATTTTCGGGCGACTTCGCGCGCGTAGGCGAAGAGGGATTTGTGTGGGCCGGGCATCTCGCGCCCGTCGCCGCATTCGAAAAGGATTTTGTCGCCGTCGCGGAACGCTTCATCGGCGCGCCCTATCTCTGGGGCGGCAAGACGGCGCTCGGGGTCGACTGTTCCGGTCTCGTGCAGACTTCGCTTTGCGCTGCAGGCGTTTTCGCGCCGCGCGACACGGACATGCAGGAAAAGGAACTGGGCGCGCCGCTTGACCCCGCGGAACTCAAAAGTCTGCAGCGCGGCGATCTCGTATTCTGGAAAGGCCATGTGGGCATCATGCGCGATGCGCATACGCTCTTGCACGCGAACGGCCATCACATGCTGGTCGCCAGCGAACCGTTCGTGGAAGCCGCCGCGCGGATCGAGGCAAAGTCATTTGGCAGGGTGACGAGCGTGAAACGTCTCGTCAGTTAAGGCCGCGACTACCGATAACCCGGCGACGGGCAAGTCTTGATCGGACGCCACACCAGCGCGCCGTTGCTCCAGACCTGCTCGCGGCTGACGTAGCAATTGGCGGGCACGTAAACGACAACGCCGTTTTCCATATAAGCGCCGGGCCCATAAGGCCGCACCTGCGGGCCGACCTGCCCCGGGGGATTGCTCGGGCGCGGCGGCGACCAGCGGTCCCATGCGGCAGCGGGAAGAGTTGTAAGTGCGATGGCGGCCGCAGCCCCTGCGATTTTAATGTGCATATGCGAATTCCCTGGATGGATCAGCGATAGTCATCGTAGGGGCATGTCACCAGCGGACGCCAGATCAGCTGGCCGCCGACGCGCACCTGCTCGCGGCTGACATAGCAATTGCGCGGAACATTCACGGTATAACCGTTCTCGCTGTAAACGCCGGGGCCATAAGTCGGTCCGGACGGCGCGGTGTGGCCCGGCTGCGCCATCCGCTGCTGCGCCTGCACCGCCGGAATAAGGGCGAGTGTAGCAAGCGCCAGCGCTGCCCCGAGCGATTTATGAATTGTGTTTCTCATGGCCTGATCCTTTCGATGCTGAAAGAACGCCTATCGCGCCGTAATGTTCAAACTTGGGCATTCGGATGTTTGCGCGCAAGTAAGCCCGCCATTCAAAATGTCGTGCGCTGCCGCAAGGCAGCCGACAGCGTGCCATCGTCGAGATAATCGAGTTCCCCGCCGACCGGCACGCCGTGGGCGAGGCGCGTGATCTTCACATCCGCATGAGAAAGGACATCGGTGATGTAATGGGCCGTGGTCTGGCCATCGACGGTGGCGTTCACGGCCAGGATCACTTCCTTGACGCCATTTTCGCCGACACGGCGCACGAGCGCGGCGATGTTGAGATCGTCGGGGCCGACGCCGTCGAGCGGCGAAAGCGTGCCACCCAGAACATGATAACGCGCGCGCATGGCGCCCGCGCGCTCGAGCGCCCAGAGATCCGCCACCGTCTCGACGACGATAATCGTCCCGCGATCGCGCGCCGTATCGCGGCAAATCGTGCAGGGATCGATGGTATCGACATTGCCGCATTCGCTACATACGACGATGCGCTCGCGCGCGACCTGCATGGCGTCGGCGAGAGGCCCGAGCAATTCTTCGCGCTTGCGGATGAGATGCAGCGCGACGCGACGCGCCGAGCGCGGCCCGAGCCCCGGCAAACGCGCCAGAAGCTGGATCAGGCGCTCGATTTCGGGACCGGCGACGCGTTCGGCCATGGGTTCGGAATCTCGCGGATTCGTTCAAGACGGCGCGGACACTAGCGCGCTTTCCGACCGGATGGAATCATTTGGCCGAAAGGAAATCGCGCCGGTTCAGTGAAGTGGAGCCAGCGAAAGCGATTCGCTTAGCTGCCGAATTGCGCCGCTAAATCCCCAAATGGCCGCCTGGCATTTGAATTGATGATTGGCGGGATGGTTGCATTCAAGGTAAGGTCGCGCAGTGTCGAATTTCAAAATGCCCTTATTTTCAGCAGCAATATTGCCGATGCGACCGATAATTTTCCTTTTGTCGGCAAGCTCTGCGGGAACAATGTCCAAATGAAAATAAGTGTTGGCTACGAAATCATCTATGACTTCCCGCAACCGACGCCGATGATTGTGATGCTGGGCATCCACTTCACGCGTGCGTCGGACGTCATCCAGCTCGATTTTCTCACCACCAGCCCGGCGGTTCCGATTTTTCCCTACAGGGATGGTTTCGGCAATTGGTGCAGCCGGTTGACCGCTCCCGCCGGCCGCATGACCCTTAGCGCACGCGGGATGGTGCGCGACAGTGGCTTGCCGGAACCCGTTGTCCCTACGGCCATTCAGCATGCGGTCGAGGACCTGCCATCGGAGACGTTGGTCTATCTGCTCGGCAGCCGCTATTGCGAGACCGACCGGTTGTCCGACACGGCCTGGCGGCTTTTCGAACGCACGCCAACCGGCTGGGCGCGCGTTCAGGCCATCTGCGATTTCGTGCATCATCACATCAAGTTCGGTTACGAATATGCGCGCGCGACCAAGACTGCGTGGGAAGTTTTCAACGAAGGCCAGGGTGTATGCCGCGATTACGCGCATCTCGCGATCACGCTGTGCCGCTGCATGAACATTCCGGCGCGCTATTGCACCGGCTATCTCGGCGACATCGGCATGCCGCCGCCCTATGGACCGATGGATTTCGCGGGCTGGTTCGAGGCCTATATCGGCGGACACTGGCACACGTTCGACGCGCGCAACAATATCCCGCGCATAGGCCGCGTCCTGATCGCGCAAGGCCGCGACGCCGCGGACGTTCCGATCACCCACACATTCGGTCCCAACACGCTCGCGAGCTTCAAGGTCTGGACAGACGAAGTGCCGTGAAGCGGCGCGAAGGCGGTTCGCCATGCTTTACGCACGTCCTGTTCCCGGGAGAACATCTGCGCGATAACAGCGCTGGCATAACGCCGTAATCTCCAACGCGAAAAGCTTCATGAATACCCGCCTCATCGAAACCGCAGATCCAACAGCCCGCCAGTGGCGGCGCTGGCTTTGGCAAACCGCGCAGACGGGCCAGCCAGCTCCCGACCTGTCATTTGACGACGCGGTCTATGAAGGTAGCGATCTCGCCGGTTTGATGGGTGACGAAGCCTATGCATCGCTGGTGGAGTGGCTGGCGAGCGACCCGTCAGCGCACGAGTTCCCCGACATGGCGCGCCGTGTGCTCGATAAGCTATTCCCCCACAGGTGCCGATGCCGCCGCCCGGCAGCAATGGATCGCGATAATCTTAATTTTGCGGGGCCGAATGTTTACCGCTCTCTCTATTTTACCGACAAGAGCGTGACCCAGAGCATGCGTCTCCTCTTTCGCAGGACGCCGGAATTGAAGCTGTTGGAATGCGTCGAGTGCGGCGACGTCTGGCTGCAGGCGCTGGATCAGGTCGAGTGGATTCAGCATCTCCTGCTGATCCAGCCAGAAGACATCAAGCGCATCGAGACGACTGGCGTCTGGCCGGTGGGTCTCGACAAATATGAAGACGCGTGGGTATCCGAATTCGCTATTATCGGCCGGAATTCACCGCAATTGCGCGAATGGCAGGCAGCTCACAATACGCCCGAGGCTTTCGCGAGATTTGGGAAATAGGCGCGCTCACTTCAGCCGGTCGGAGTGGGTATACCACTCCTTGCCGCGCCACTTGACGCGCGCCGCGCCCTGGCCGTCGTCTTCCTCGATCACTTCGATCTTCGCACCTCTGGCGATCGACGTCGGACAGTGCTGACTGAATCGCGCCCCTTGGGGCGCAACGACGCCTGCACCCATTCGCGCCAGCCCGCCCAGCTCGTGCAGGCTGGCGTCTCCATGACGACAGTCATGGTCTTTGCAGCCGCCGGTTGATTCATCGCTGCGCCCAGTGAGGCGATGAGGGCGAATATCCCAACTTGCAGTTTGGCGTTTCGCATAGCCGTCATCGTCGGCATCTCTGCAACTGAGTGCGCTAGAACGGCAGCTTCATGCCCGGCGGCAGCGGCAGGCCGGCGGTCATGTCCTTCATCTTCTCGGCCATCAGGTTTTCGGCCTTGCGGCGCGCGTCTTCATGCGCGGCGACGATGAGGTCTTCGACGATTTCGGCTTCTTCGGGCTTCAGCAGGGAGGGATCGATGGCGACGCTCTTGAGCGCGCCCTTGGCGGTGAGCGTGATCTTCACCATGCCGCCGCCGGATTGGCCCTCCACAAGCGTGTTCTCCATCTCGGCCTGCATGTCCTGCATGCGGCTTTGCATTTCCTGGGCCTTCTTCATCAAGCCCATAATGTCCTTCATGGCAGCCTCGCATCGGTTCGTGTGAGAGCGCGTCCTGTCGCGCTAGAAATCCACTTCGTCGTCATCTGTCGCCGGCGCATCGTCATAGGCGACATCTTCGCTGACCGTCGGCCCTTCGATGGTAGCCGGCGTTTCGGCGACAGCGTCCGGCTTGCGGACGGAAACAATCTGCGCGCCGGGGAAATGTTCGAGTACCGAGCGCACCAGCGGATCGGCGCGCACGCCGACGAGTTCCTGTTCTTCCTTCGCGCGCTTCTGCTGCTGCAGGGTCGGCGCGCCCTCTCCGGAGGAAATCGCCACCATCCAGCGCTGGCCGGTCCATTCCTGCAACCGCCGCATGAGATTGGCGGCAACCTGAGGCGACGCGCCATCCGCCAATGCAAATTCGATCGCGCCCTGTTCGAAACGCACCAGATGCACGTCGCGTTCGAGCGCCATCCGCAATTGAATGTCGCGATTGACTTGCGCCAGCGCAACGATGTCTTCGAACTGCGCGATCTGCACGCGCGGGGCCGAAGATTCCTGGACACGAGCGGACGGCGCATTGCGCTCGAAAGCCTGCGGGGCTTGCAGGGGCGCGGCGCGTGACGTCGCGAGCATCGGACGGGCCCCCGCCTGCGCCTGCGCGCCGCCGCCACTCGTCCCTGCGCTTGCGCCCGAAGGCGCAGCGCCAGAACCGCCATCCTGCATCCGCATTTCGCGCAGGCGGCGCAGGGCGTCTTCCGGAGTCGGCAGGTCGGCGGCATAAGCCAGGCGCACGAGCACCATGTCGGCGGCGGCCAGCGGGCGCGGCGATGTCTTTACATCGCCGAGGCCCTTGGTGATGACCTGCCAGGCGCGCGTGAGCGTCTGCATCGACAGCGCGTTCGCAAATTGCGGCCCGCGCGTGCGCTCGTCCTGCGTCACCGAGGCGTCGAAGCGCATGTCCGGCGCGACCTTCAGGCGTGTCACGAAATGTACGAATTCCGCGAGATCGGTGAGCACCAGCGCGGGGTCCGCGCCCTGATCGTATTGTTCTTTCAGATTGTCGAGCGCCGATGCGACATCGCCTTTCATCACGGATTCGAAGAGGTCGATGATGCGGCCGCGATCGCCGGTGCCGAGCATGGCGCGGATCGCGCGCGCATTGACCGTGTCCGCGCCGGACGAAGCGCCATAGGCAATCGCCTGATCGAGCAGCGAAAGGGAATCGCGCACGGAGCCTTCCGCCGCGCGGGCCAGAAGCGCGAGGGCGCGATCGTTGATCTTCACGCCTTCCTTTTCGCAGATGCCGGCAAGATGTTTGATCAGCACATCGGCTTCCACGCGGCGCAGGTCGAAGCGCTGGCAGCGCGAGCGCACGGTGACCGGCACTTTCTCGATTTCAGTCGTTGCGAAGAGAAAGCGCACATGCTCCGGCGGTTCTTCCAGCGTCTTCAACAGAGCGTTGAAGGCGTTCTTGGTGAGCATATGCACTTCGTCGATGATATAGACCTTGCAGCGCGCTGTGACGGGCCGGTAACGCACGCCCTCGATGATGTCGCGTACGTCGTCGACGCCGGTGTGCGAGGCGGCGTCCATCTCGATCACGTCGACATGCCGCGACTCGATGATTGCCTGGCAATGCGAGCCAAGCTCCTTCATGTCGATGGTCGGTTTGTCGATGGCGGGCCGGCCGTCCTTCGCGGGCAATTGGTAATTGAAGGCGCGCGCGAGAATGCGCGCCGTCGTCGTCTTGCCGACGCCGCGCACGCCGGTCAGCATATAGGCCTGATGGATGCGGCCGAGTTCGAAAGCGTTGGTGAGCGTGCGCACCATCGCCTCCTGCCCGATCAGATCTTCGAACGACGAGGGACGGTATTTGCGCGCCAGCACGCGATAAGGCGAGGCGCCGGAGGGGGCGGGCGCAGGACCCAGATCGAGCCCGAGAGAAGGCTCTTCGGACGCGCCCTGTCCGGTGGCGCCGGAAGCGCCGCCAGCCGTGCTCTGGGACTGCCGGTCATCCATGCCGCGCCTTGCGAGATTTGCGCCGGCCCGGCGGCCGGAACGCCCTGAAATCAGTGAGGTGGGAGGCTGGACAGAGACCCGCCCGGTCTCGTTAGGGCTGCTTCCTTCCGGACCTGACCCGATTGGCGAGTGGAACGTCCACCGCCAACCTCCCGGCCCCTATTTGGCAGGGCGAAGCCGCGGATGCAAGGGGCGGTTGCAGGCCTTCCGTGAAACTCCGGCGTCTGTCATCGCGTTGTAGTGGCAGTGTCACCCAAGCGCTGCAAGCTTCGGCCGGCACACCCAGCCGAAAGCGTCGCCATGATTCACACCACCGTCGCCGACAATCTTGTCCAGCTCGTGCCTGCGATGAAATTGGACTGCAGCCCCGGCATGCATGCCAACGGTCTCGATCTTCCCGCCATCGGGATCAACCTCGACGGCCGGCCGGACAAGTGGCGAATGCTGTCTTCCCGCATGGCGTCAATCGGACTGGATAAATTGATTCGCGCTCCTGCAATCCACGGCAAGTCTCTTCCCGACGACCTCGTGGCAGAATTGCTCGGCTATCCAACAGCGGAGATCGAGGCGGCCCCGGACGATCACCTGCGGCTCACGCGACCGGCCATCGGCTGCTTTCTTTCGCATCTTTCGGTCTGGAAGTGGGTCGTGGCCAACAATATCGACCGCGCGATCGTCTTCGAAGACGACGCGATGCCTGCGCACGCCTTCGATCCGCATCGCTTCTTCAAGACGATCACGTCGCTGACGCCGGACAAAAGTCTTGTCTTTCTCGGCCGGTCCGTCATGCATGGCATGGCGGAAATTCCCGAGCGTCCGTCCCTCGCGCGGCTCTACTATTTCAACGGAACCTTCGCCTATCTCATCACGCGCGAGGCCTGCCGGCACCTGCTGCGCGCCCTCCTGCCGATGCACGCCCATATCGACCACCAGATGAGCCGGCTTTTCGTCGAACAGCGCGACAGCTTTCCGGTCTGGCACGCGGAGCCCAGTTTCTTCGAGCCGGACTGGTCGCTCGGCAGCGACTGTTTTGTGGCGCTATCGGACGAGAGCGCGGCGGACCGCGAATTGAACGCGTTGCTGAATGCAACCCGCGCAACATTGCTCGCGGAAGGACGCGCGCTGGCGGCGCGTTAACTCTCGATGTTGCGGCGCGTGGTTTGAGTGCGCGGTTGCTTAAACCTACCGTCCCGCGAGCTTGCGCGAAAACTCGACTTCAAGCGCGTTGATCTGCTTGGAATGTTCGATGGACTGCATGGCCGTGTGATAGGAGAGCTTTCGTCCTTCCAGCAGTTTGGCGGTTTCGGTCCCTTTGACGAAGGCGTTGCCGCGCTTGGTCATGCTCTCGAACTTGATCGCGCCTTCCGGGCTCGCGAGCCAGGCGATGAAGAGGCGGGCCGTGTTGGGGCTCTTGCCGAATTTCATCACAGCCCCCGAGATCATGCCCATCGCCGTCGGCTCCATGCTGGCGATCTTTACCGGCGCGCCTTTCTCGACGATGCGAATGGCGGAATCATAGGCGGTGATGGCCAGCGCGAGCTCGCCGGAGCCTACGGCCTGCGACAACGGGAACAGGCCTTCGAAAAGCCGTGGCTTCAACGAGGCGAGTTGTTCCAGCAGGGCGCGCGCCTTGGCCTCTCCGACAGCGGATGAAAGATTGACGAAGGCTGCCGCGCGCATCCAGTGGCCCGTGCGTCCCTTCCACTTGTCGGCGACCGCGTCGTCCCATGTGCGCGGCGCTTCGTCGTCCTTCACCAGGTTGGTGTTGTAGAGAACGACGTAAGGCGGCGTCAGCGCCGAAACAAGAAAGGGCGTCGGGGCAAGAGCGGGATCGACGCCGAGCGCGGCAGCTTCCGTGTCCAGCACGAAACCGCGATCGCGCAGCAGTTTCACGATGGAGGCGTCGTTCAGCAATATGTCCGTCGTCGGCCCGCCTGCGGTGCTTTCCTGAATGATGCGCGCCGTCTTCTGCGCCGAGGGCACCGAAATAAACTCGGTCTTCTTCACGAACGGATAGACCTTGCGAAATGTCGCCAGAACTTCTTCCGTGGCGTCGCGATCGTAGTGATCGTACCAGAGGAGGCCCGCCTCGCCTTTCGCCGCTTCGACAATCTGCTCTTTCGTTGCGGCATGAGCTTGCAGCGGCGCTGCTAGTCCCGCTGCAGTTGCAGCGATCCCACGCAGGACGAAACGGCGGTCAAGAATTTGGTCTTGCATGTTTCCCTCCATCAGGCCGGCATTGCTGCCATCATCGAAGCATCTTTGTTGTCACAACTCCATCCCTCGCCGCGACGGCCGCGCAAAAAGCGCGGTAAGCGCCAGCAGGAACAGCATCAGCAGCACCGCAAGCGCTGCCGCTTTTTCCGGACTGCCGGTTTCCCAGAAATTGAAGAGAATGGTCGAGAGCACGCTGTTGCGGCCGGACTGCAACATCACCGCAATGGAAAATTCCCGCACCGAATGAACGAGAACCCAGATCGCCATGGCGACGATGGCCGGTACGAGAAGCGGCAGGACGATGCGTCCCATCACCGAAAGCCACGATGCGCCAGCGACGGAGGCCGCTTCCTCGAGTTCGCCTGTCAATTGCAGGAGGCCCGATTGCATCATGCGCGACGCGACCGGCAGATAGGCGATGATGTGGCCGATGGCGATGAGCCATACCGTGCCGTAGATCGGCACCGAGCGCACGGTAAATGCGGCGAAGACCAGCGCGACGCCGATCATCAGATGCGGCACGCCGAGCGGGATCATCGCGAGCACGTCGAGCATCCAGGCCTTGCGCACTTTCGACTTCAGCACGATCCACGCCGTTACCAACGCGATAAGGACAAGCGCCACCGTCGCCGTGACGGCGACCAGCGCGGAATTCAGCGCCGCCTCGTGCAGGCGCGGGCTTGCGAGAATATCCCCATAGGCGCGGAATGAGGCGCGCTTGAGCATGTCGGTGCTGAAGCCGGCGAAGTAGGGAATGACGCTCGCCCAGAGCAGCGCGAGAAACGGCAGGACGACTGCCAGCACGAAATAGAGCGAGGCGAAGGTGACGGCTGCACCGCGCCATTTCCCGAGCGCCACCTGCGCGGGCCTGTAGCCCTTGCCCGTGATGGTCGCATAGCGCGCGCCCTGCTTGATCGTGTTGCGATAGACAATGAGGCTCACGACCAGCAACAGCAGGTACATCGTATTGATGGCGGCTGCCGCGCCGTATTCGGGAAAGCCCGAAGCCGGCGTCATCAATCGAAAGATCTCGATGCTCATCAGATCGACGCGGCCGGGAATACCAATCACAGCAGGCACATCGAAGGCGAGCATGCCGATGATGAGCTGGATGGTAATAACGCTCAGGAGCGCAGGCGTCAGGATCGGCAAACCGATGCGCCAGAGAATCTGCCAGCGTCCTGCGCCTGCCGACAGCGCTGCTTCTTCGAGCGAGGGATCCAGTGCGCGGATCGCTGGCGACAGCATCAGCACCGATGTCGGCACGAAGGCGAGCGCCTGCACGAAGATCGCGCCGCCAAGAGAATAAATGTTGAAATAATTTTCGACGGGGCCGATGAGTGGATGCAAGGCTGCCGACACGATGCCGATCTTCGGCGCAAGAACCAGCGACCATCCGATGGCGAGAAGCAGCGGCGGCGTCGCCATGGGCATGACGATCAGCGCGCGAAACAGATTGCGCGCCGGAAGGTCGGTGCGTTCGAGCAGCCAGCTCAACGTCGCGCCGAGCACCAGCGCAAGCAGCGTGCTGCCCGCTGCAAAGACCAGCGTGTTCGCCGCCAGCTTCCAGTAGCGCAGATTGCCCCAGACGGTCTGGTAATGCTCGAGCGTCCAGCCGCTACCCGATGGCAGGCCATCGGGACGCAAGCTGCCGGTGAGAAGAATGGCGAGCGGGACGATTGTCAGCAGCGCCAGAAAAATTCCTGCGCCTGTGACCGCGGCGCGAATGCCGAATACATCAAGGATCTTCAGGCCGCTCGAACCACCGCCACCCGGCAAGGCGACGGCCCCGGCGGGGCCGTGCGCAAGTTCCACATTCGAGGTCGGGCGCCCGCTCAAGTGCGTCTCCAGGAAATGGAGATGGGCGACGCCTGTTCGGGCCGCCTATCGCCAGTCGTCCACGCTGATGGTCGTCACGTAATCCGCGCCGAAGATTTTCCACGCGCCCTGCGTCTCGCCGCCAGTCACGACGACATTGACCTCTTCGGGCTCGTACATCTGCACGATCTCGTCAGGCGCTGCCTTGAGACGCGAGGCATAAGGCTCGACGCCGGCCACAGCATGCGGACGGATGAGCGTCTGCATCCACTGATCGTCCCAGTATTCGCGCGCCGGCAGCCGCGCATGCGCGACGACCCAGTCGATCAGCGACTGCTTGGTTTTGATGCCCTTGTCGACGAACAGGCGCGCGACGATGGGATCCATGATCAGACAGGGCGGCAGATAGGCCGATGCCTGCAGGCTGCGCGTGAATTTTTCTTCCCACGTCTCGCGCGGGCCGAAGCCTTCATGGATGTAGCGGTTGCCGACGAAGACGCTGACGGCGCTCTCGTCCTTGCGCTTGCCCTTCTGCACATGCAGCGGCTCCCACGGGCTGCGCTCCTCATTTTCCGCGAAGACGAGGCTGTAGGCGAGCGGATTGCCGAGCGTACCCATATAGGTTTCGCCCGGCACCGACCCGCCCTGTCCGTTCTGCGACAGGAGGCTGTAGGCGCGGCCGATGGTGACATTGGCGTGGTTGTACGGACCCATCGCGCCGATGCCGCTGTTCATCCCGATCTCCTGGCGAACGGGGCCGTTGACGACGCCGAAGGCGACCTGCGAGGTCGTCGAGCCCTGTCGCGAAGTCTGGTTCGAGGCGGCGATGGCGAGAATGACCGGCAGATATTCAGGCTTTGCGCCGGCCATCACCGCGTTCACCGCGACCTTCTCGACCGTATATTCCCAGCTCTCGCGGAAATTGCCGGCTTTCATGCGGCCGACCACCTTGTCCGGCGGCTGCGACGTGCCTTTCAGCATGGCCGCGACGCGCTCCTGCGTCGGCAGGACGATGGGCATGAAATCGGTCCAGCGGTTCTCCTCGAAGAGCTTGCGCAGGTTTTCTTCAGTATCGGGCGCGAGCAGGCGCGGCGTCGTGCGCTCGAATGTCTCGCCCGTGAGGTCCGCGCCTTCGAGCGGACGCAGGAGACCCTCGACCACTTCCTGCATGAACGGACGGCCGGTTACGGCGTCCTTGCCCTCGATGTATTCGCGCAATTGCGCGGGCGTGCGGTCCACGACCGGTTGCGGCACGAAGGCGTGGCGCATGGTGGGAATGCCGCGCAGGCGCGCAGTCGATTTCGCGACGCGCTGGAAAATATGCGTATGGACGGCAATGCTCGGCACGCCCATTTCTTCCATCAATGCGGTGAGCCCCACGACCGTGGGGCTACAGGAGCTTCATAAGCCGACGCCGAGAATCGCCGCGCTGCCGTCGGCGGCGATCTTCTTGCGCATGTCGGGATCGTCGACCCAGCTTTCGCGCGGGCGGATGATGCGCGCATCGACCTTGGGCATGTTTTTCGCGAACCAGTCCTTCAACTGGTCGACGAAAGCCGCCGAATTGTCGAACAGGCAATCGACGAGATAGACAACCTTACCGTCGAGGCTCTGCAGGCGGTTGGCCAGGCGCTTGCCGGTCACTTTGGGCGGATAACCGCGCGGATCGTGAACGGTGAGCTTTTCGATCATTATGTTTCCTCCGGGAGTCGCGAATTTATTTGTTACGCTCATCTTGCGGCGCGGCTGCCGGGCCGTCAAGCGCGAGCGGCGGCGCGGTACTCTTGCAAATAGTCTTCCATGAAGTCGAAGCGGTCGTTGCCCCACCACATCTGCCCTTCCGCGATCATGGTGGGCACGCCGAATATGCCGTCGGCATTGGCTTTTATGGTTTCGGTCTGAAGCCGCTCCGTCGCTTCCTCGCCTGCAACGAATGCATCGAATTCCAGGACGCTCCAACCGCAATGCTGCGCCAGTTCCTCGATCAGTGCGCGATCGATCATGCTGCAGCCTTCGCCCCAGACGCGATGGTAGGCGTGCGTGATGTAAAGCTCGATATGGCCGCGATCGAGCGCGAAGAAACAGCCGCGATTGAGAATCCCGCCCTCGTAATGCGCGGGGGTTGCGATGGGAACGCCATAGCGTTTGGCCCAGCGGCGCTGGTCTTCTTTCATATATTTAATACGGATCGGCATGGTGCGGGCGGAGGGTCCAGTATTTCCGGCGCGCAGCTTGAGGTCCGCGAGATCGACGGGGTGAAAAACGATCTCCCGTTCGAACCGTTTCGCGATGGCAGGCAGGCGCTGCCATGCGAAATAGCTGAAGGGACTCATGAAGTCGAAATAGAAGTCGATTGGCCCAGCCATGTCTTTACCGGATCGCGAAGACGAGCTTGCCGCGGAGGTGACGCGCTTCCGAAATCTCATGCGCCTTTGCGGCATCCTGCAGCGAGAACAACGTCACCGGCGGAACGGTGATGGCCTTCGCGGCCAGCAATTCGCCGATGCGTTCGAGATGTTTGCGGCTGCGGCCAACGGCCGGGCGAATGCTCTGGATGTCCGCGCGCGGCGGGGTCGGCGGCTGCTGACCACCCGCGATGAAAGCCGCGCGACCGCCATGCTTGAGAACGGCAAAAGCCGACGCCGTGGCTTCGCCGCCAACCGTATCGAAGGCGCAATCGCAATCCTTCACCACTTCGGCGACATTCTGCGTGTTATAGTCGATCACTTCGTCGGCGCCGAGCGAGCGCACGTAATCGGCATTGCGCGCGCTGGCAGTCGTGACGACATGTGCGCCCAGATGTTTCGCATATTGAATGGCGAACCCGGCGACGCCGCCCGCCCCGCCGTGAATGAGAATCTTCTCGCCCTTCTGCAGCTTCAGGGATTCATCGAGCGTGACGATCGCCGTCAGCCCGATCAGCGCCAGAGCCGCAGCGTCGACATGCGACATCTGCGCGGGCTTCTTCGCGGTGATCGCGGCCTTGATCGCGATCTTCTCGCAATAGGTTCCTTCCTGTCCTGGCGGACAGACGGCAAAGACTTCATCGCCGATGGCAAGATCGCTCACGTTCGCGCCGACCGCGCTCACGACGCCGGAAAAGTCGCGGCCGAGCACATAGGGAAACTGCAATTTCGAACCATAGGCGTTGACCCGAACTTTCCAGTCCGCGGCATTGACGCTGGCGGCATGGATATCGACCAGAACCTCGTCCGGGCCCGGCACGGGATCGGGAAGATCGTCGTAACGGAACATGTCGACGCCGCCATGGGCGACGAGATAAGCGGCTTTCATTTCAAGTTTCTCCCGGTGCGATTGAACCATCTTGTCCGGCGCTCAGGACTTTGTCGACTGCGCAAATCAGCATCCGCCTGATAGCGCGAAATTGCGCGCAGAAGCGCGCGACGCTTCGCGAGAACGAATCAACGCATGGCGCTCATTGATGGCGCGCCGCTCTAAAACGCCCCTTCGACTCCCGCCTTTCGCACGACATCGCCCCAATGCGCGATCTCGCTGACGATGAAGCTCTTGAGATCGGCCAGCGAGCGGTTCGGCAGGGGCAGAAAACCGTTGCGCACGATTTCGTCGGCCGTCGCCTTCTCGGCAAAGAAGCGATCGAGTTCCGCATGCAGCTTTGCGACGATTGGCGTCGGAGTTGCCGCGGGCGCAGCGAACATGAACCAGCCAGCCGCGTTGAATCCCGGCACGGTGTCGCCGATGGGCGGCACTTCGCTGAGCGAGGGGAAGCGCTGCGCCGTGCTGATGCCGATGGCGCGAACGCCGCCGCCGCGGATCGTGCCAAGCGAGGGACCGATATCCACCATCATCAGCGGCACATGGCCGGCGGCGACATCGTTGAGCGCAGGAAGACTGCCCTTGTAGGGCACCATGGTCATCTTGAGGCCCGACATAGAACTCAGGAGTTCGATGAAGAGATGATGCGGCACGCCGGGTCCGGAGGTCGCATAGCTCAGCTGCCCCGGCCGTTCCTTCACATAGGCGACGAATTCAGCGACTGTGTTGACCGGCAAGGAGGGGTTAACGACGAGTACGAAAGGCGTGCCGGCGACAAGCGCCAGCGGCGTGAAATCCTTCGCCGGATCGTAGGAGAGCTTCTTGTAGAGCGTGACGTTAACCGCGAGATTTGTGCCGGCCCCGAGCAACAAAGTATGTCCGTCCGGCGCTGCACGAGCGACCGCCGTCGCGCCGACAATGCCGCCGGCCCCGGGCCGGTTTTCGATGACGACCGATTTGCCCCATGCGCTTTCGAGCCGCCGGCCGATCATGCGTGCGAGCATATCGGTGCCGCCACCGGGTGCAAAAGGCACGACAATCGTGAGTTGTCGCGATGGATAGGAAGCTTCGCTATCCTGCGCTTTCGCACCCACCGACAGAGCAAGCGAAAGGGTCAGGCCCAGAATTGCGCCGAGCCTGCGGGACGGTTGCCACGCCATTTGATCCTCCCGAGTTTGGCAAACAGCCGTTTCACTGTGAAATTCTCGAGTTTGCACATCGATTGTGCACTGTTCTTGGTTCCACCGTCAATTTCGCACGTTTGCGGCCGCGCGAAAAAGTTCCATCGCGCGCGAAAAATAAATTCGTGGGTTTCATCGGAGTTCCATGCAACATTTGGCGCATCGAACCTCGACTGTTTCTGGAGTATCCGATTGATCTCGCGCGCCGGGTGGGCGGCTGTAGGAATGCTCTTGTTGCTGCTCGCCTTTTTTGTCGGCGGCACCGCGCTTCTCATTCTCAATAACTATCGCAACGTCAGCGCGCTCACCGTGAATCGCGCGGTCATGGCGTCCGAAGTCGTTTCGACGAACGTGGACTGGGTGATGGAAATCGCGCACCAGATTCTGCGCACCGCCGATGTTCTCGCCAACGCTCAACTTGAATTTCCGGCCGAGGCAGCCGCCTTGCGGCTGACAGAAATGACCGAGCGTCTGCCAGGAGCGCCGAAAATCTACATCGTCCGCCATGATGGACGAACGACTCTGACGACCGATCGCGAATTCAGGGATGTCGATATTCGCGACCGCGAGTATTTCAAGGCGGTTGCCGGCGGTAAGGCGACCTATGTGTCCTCGCTGCTGCAAAGCCGGCTGAACAACGAGCAGATTTTCGTCATCAGCCGCCGCATCGAGCGCGAAGGCCGATTTGCCGGCGCGGCCATGATTTCGTTCAACGCGGGGTTCATGCAGAAGATCTGGGCCTCGCTCAGCCTGGATCCGACATCTACGGTTTCACTGGTGCGCGACGACGGGCAACTCGTCTTGCGTTATCCGCAAGCGGCTGGACCGCTCGATCTGAGCCAGTATGTGCTTTTCACGGACTACCTCAAGCGCTCGCCATCCGGATATTACGACGCAATTTCACCGGCCGACCAGGTCGAACGTGTGGTGGCCTACCGGCGCGCCGGCGACTCCGGGCTGATCGCATTGTCTTCGATGGGGCGGGAGGTCGCGTTAGCCGATTTTCGCAGATCGACTTATGCAACGCTCGCCATTGCGACGCCGGTGGGAATGGCCCTGCTGGTGGGGGCTTTCCTGACCATCAACTGGCTGAGACGGGACCGGGAACAGCGCCGCCGGCTGGCGGCGGCGCTTGAAGCCAATCAGATGCTGTTTCGCGAAATTCATCACCGTGTGAAGAACAACCTTCAAGCAGTCGCCTCGCTGATCAATCTCCAAAAGCTGGATCCGGACGCCAAGCGCGACATGATGCAGCGGATTCAGGCGATGGTTGCCGTTCACGAACATATTTATCGGAACGATGAGTTTGCAAACGTCGACGCGTCGATCTACCTGCCCACCATCGTCCAGAAAATGCTTGAGACATTCGGCGGGAACGTCAAGCTCGACCTTCATGCCGAGCCGATGATCGTCGACCGCGAAAGCGCCTTGCCGCTTGGCCTCATCACCAATGAAGTGGTTTCGAACGCGCTCAAATACGCCTTCGTGAATGGACGTGAAGGGCGGCTGCAATTCGAACTGCGCAAGGCAGACGACAACACAGGGATTCTCAAGATCAACGACAATGGCGACGGCTTCGACCCCAAGACGATCGCCAAGGGCATGGGAAGCCGGCTCGTGGCCGGCCTGTCGTCGCAAATTCGCGGCGAACACAGCTACACGTTCGACAAGGGCACGACCTTCAAGCTGAAATTTCCGCTCGTGCCTGCGCCAACAAACTGAACTTCAATTGGCTTCAATACCCAGCGAGCGAATGAGCGCGGGAATTGCATCGTATTCCGCCTTCCATTCGCGATAAAAATCCTCCGGCGAGCTGCCTACGGGCTCGAACGAGAGATTGGCGAGAAAGTCGCTGACGTCCTTGCGTTGCAGGGCGACTTGCGCGGCCTTTGAGGTCTTGTCGATAATGTCCCTCGGCGTTCCCGCCGGCGCAAGCAGTCCCTGCCAGATCGGCGTGGTGAAGACGAGTTCGTCGAACCCGGCCTCGGCGTAAGTCGGCACGTCTTTCAAAAGTCCGCGCGTCGAACCGAGTTGCGCGATCATCTTCACCTTGCCGTCGTTGATGAGTTGCGTCGCTGCGCCCGCGCCGAAAGAAATCGCGATCTGGCCGCTGAGCAATTCCTGCAAGGCCTGCGGGGTGCCGCGATAATGAATGGCATTGAACTTTGCGCCGCTTTTTCTGGCCAAAGCTTCGACGGCGATATGCGCGAAGGAGCCGACGCCGAACGTCCCGTAAGGCAGACCGCCCGGCGTTTTCTTCGCGAGTTCCACAAGCTCGGCCGCATTGTTGGCGGGCAGGGACGACAAAGCGATCATGGCGCCGCGGCTGTTCGTCAACTTTGTGATGAAGGCGAAGTCTTTGGCGGGATCGTAGGGCAAGTTTTTCTGCAGGGCGGCCTGCGACACGAGGGGATCGGAGACGGTCGCGAGAATGGTGTAGCCATCCGGCTTCGATTTGGCGACGGCTCCAGCGCCGATGGTGCCGCCGCCACCGACGCGGTTCTGCACAACGATCGTGGCGCCGAGCGGTCCGGACATAGCCTCAGCGATCTTTCGCATGGTGATGTCGGCCGGCGCGCCCGGCGCATAGGGCAGAATCCAGGTGATGGGTTTCGATGGATATGTATCGCTCTGCGCGATGGCTGGAGAGATCGCGGCAAGCGACAGGAGGCCCAGTGCAGTTGCGGCAACGAGATCGCGTATCGGGTTTTGCATAGCGCCCTCCCTCAGTATTTTTCTGTTCCCTTATAGGAAAGCTGTGCAGCTTTCTGCAAACAGCTAGAGCACGGGCGTCGGTCCGCCGCCCTTATATTTGCCTTCGCCGGCACCGCCCCCGGCCGCATCAAGTCTGCGTTTGGCTTCAGCCAGCAATGCTTCATCCAGCGGGCCCTTACTGGCAATGGCGATGTCCTCGGCAAGATGGGCTTCGTTGGTCGTCGCGACGAGCGCGACATCGATATTGTCGTTGGAGAGCGCGAAGCGAATCATGAATTCGAGGCGCGACATACTCCCGATAATGTCGTCGAGACCCGCACGATCCCACAGCGCACGCACTTCCCCGTCCGCCGTGCCGATGGGCCGTGTCGCCCAATCCTTTGCAGGTGCGCCGCGCCCCGTGACGCCGCGCGCGACGATGGCTTTTCCGGAGCCCCTGAGCGCCGCGATCACGCCTTCGTTCGTGCGCTGCAGCGCGGAATAGGGAACCTGGATCAGATCGAAATAATCTGCACCGACAAACTCCGCCAGCAGCGGCAGGCGCGAAGATATGCCGATATAGCGCACGGCGCCCTTCTGCTTCATCTGCAAGAGCGCTTCGATGACGCCGCCGTCCTCGAGTTCCTTGCGTGTCGGATTGCCATGCACCTGCACGACATCGAGATGATCGGTGTTCATGCGGCGCAGACTCTGTTCGATGCCCGCAATCACATTCTCGCCAGTGTAGGTGTGCTTTTCATGCGCGTCACCCGGTCCTTCGACCCCGACGGCGCAGGCGCATTTCGACGCGAGGAAGAAATCGCCGCGGCGATGCGCGAGCGCTTTGCCGATCAGTCTTTCGCTCAGGCCATAGTCGATGGACGTGTCGATATAGGTGATGCCGAGATCGACGATGCGGTTAAGAAAACGGATAACCTCCGCTTCCGGAATGTCGCGGGCGCGCGGCGCGCCCGACAGTTCCATCGCGCCGTAACCGAGGCGGCTCGTGACGATATCCGTTTTGCCGATCCTGCGTGCGCCGCCGGCCGGCGATGTTTCAGCGCTCATCTGTCCCCCCATTCCCGATTGTGGTTGTCGCTTTCTAGCGCGCCTCTGCGCATTGGTCATCGCTCGTATGGCCGCCTCGACAACGGGAGCCCGTGCCTGCAAATTGACGCAAGGGCGGTTGGTTTATATATAAACTAAATTGAGGATGAGAGGACGGACGATGGCGGACGCGGCGGAACTCCCGGAACGGGAGGGGATGGACTATGACGTTGTAATCGTTGGCGCCGGCCCCGCCGGCCTCGCCGCGGCCATCCGGCTGAAGCAGGTCTCGCCGGATTCCACCGTAGTGGTCGTCGAAAAAGGCTCGGAGGCCGGCGCGCATATTCTTTCCGGGGCCGTGATCGATCCGATTGGGCTCGACCGCCTGCTGCCGGACTGGCGCGATGACGCCGAGCGTCCGCTGAGCGTCGAAGTCACGGCCGACAGGTTTTACATGCTGCACGCCAATGGCGGGCTTCGCCTGCCGAATTTCGCCATGCCGCCGCTGATGAACAATCACGGCAATTTCGTCGGTTCTCTCGCCAATGTCGTACGCTACCTCGCCAAGCGCGCCGAGGCGCTGGGCGTCGAAATCTATCCGGGCTTTGCGGCTGCCGAGGTGCTCTATGACGAGAAGGGCGCGGTGCGCGGCATCGCCACCGGCGACATGGGCATCGGCAAGAACGGCGAGCCCAATGCTTCTTACACGCGCGGCATGGAATTGCGTGGGCGTTACACGCTCTTGGCGGAAGGCGCGCGGGGATCGCTGACGAAACAATTGATCGCGAAATTTTCGCTCGATGCGGGTAAGGAACCGCAGAAATACGGCATCGGGCTCAAGGAAATCTGGCAGATCGATCCAGCCAAACACACGCCGGGCCTCGTGCAGCATTCCTTCGGCTGGCCGCTCGACAATCGCACGGGCGGCGGCTCATTCCTCTATCACATGGAGGACAACCAGATTTCCATCGGCTTCGTCGTGCATCTCAATTACGAAAATCCGACGCTCTCGCCCTTCGATGAGTTCCAGCGTTTCAAAACGCATCCGATGATTGCCGAATTGCTGGAGGGCGGAAAGCGCATCGCCTATGGCGCACGGGCGATCACCGAAGGCGGCTGGCAGAGCGTTCCGAAGCTCACTTTCCCGGGCGGCGCGCTGATCGGCTGCGCGGCCGGCTTCGTGAATGTTCCGCGCATAAAGGGTTCGCACAATGCCGTGCTCTCGGGGATGCTGGCGGCAGATCATCTCGCGCTGGCGCTCGCGGAAAATCGTTCGCATGACGAGCTCGCGAGCTATGAAGAGGCATGGCGCGGATCGGAGATCGGAAAGGATCTCTGGAAGGTGCGCAACGCCAAGCCGCTATGGTCGAAGTTCGGCACCTGGCTTGGCATATCGCTGGGCGGCCTCGACATGTGGACGAACACGCTGGGGTTCTCGCTGTTCGGGACGATGAAACACGGCAAGCCGGATTACGCCTCGCTGAAAATGCTCTCCGAGGTGACGCCGAAGGTTTATCCCAAACCGGATGGCAGACTGACCTTCGACAAGCCTTCGTCCGTGTTCCTGTCGAACACCAATCACGAGGAAGACCAGCCGCCGCATCTCGTGCTGACGGACCCGTCGATTCCCATCGCGAAGAATCTACCGCTTTACGGCGAACCGGCGCGGCTTTATTGTCCGGTCGGAGTCTATGAAGTCGTGTACGAGGATGATGCAAAGAAGACGAACCCACGCTTCGTCATCAACGCGCAGAACTGCGTGCACTGCAAGACCTGCGACATCAAGGACCCCGCGCAGAACATCACTTGGGTTCCGCCCGAAGGATCAGGCGGACCGAACTATCCGAACATGTGATGTATGAAAATGGTCATCCCGGACGCCGAAGGCGATCCGGGATCGCATGGAGATTTATCGCTTGAAGATCCCGGATAAATCGCTTCGCGATTTTCCGGGATGACTTTTTTCAAAGCCTACCGCACCGCCCCATGCGCCAACGGCTTCGACAGCATTTCCTTGATCTGCTCGCGCATGGCGTTCTGGTTGTAGCTGCGCTGCAGGTTGATCCGGTTCCGGTTCGGATCGCCGCCATGCCAGTATTCGTAGATATCCTGGCGCATGCCGAAGGACGAGGCCGCGAGATCGTGCGCGAGACGGAAAAGGCGCGACTTGTATTCGACATCGACATCCTTGCCGCGCATGTAGCGGTCGAGATATTTGCGCACCTGCGGATTGGAGAGGTCACGCTCGCTCGGCTGCATGATGATGCCCGAGCCGCAGATCTCGCGCAGCAGTTCGGTCATCCGGCTCGATGTCTGCGCGAACCAGATATGCAAGCCCCGACCCGGACCAAGCGTCCACTGCCCTGACGGCGTAGGACCTGCGAGGTGTTCCATGCCTTCCATCGAATGACGCCAGACTTCGCAATAGGTGACCATCTCGCCAAGCTTTGCACCGACTTCACGATACTGGTTGACGCCTATGGCTTCGGCCACCATCGTCGCGACGCAGGTCATCAGACGCATGCGGAAATAGGCGCGGCATAAATTGGCCCAGCCCAGAAAGTTGAAGTTGACGCTGCCGCCGCCCGCGCCAAGCATCTTGATCATCGGCGAGGGATCGTAAAGCATGAAGACGCGATCCCAGGGTACCAGCACATTCTCGAAGAATAGCATGGCGTCCTGCTCGTCCCACATTTGCAGCGGATGGCCCCACGAGCCGAACCAGCGCGAAACTGGTTCGCGCGCCAGCACTTTCAGGCCGGGCGTGTTCGTCGGGATCGAGAAGGCAATGACGCAGCGCGGATCGTTGCGATGCGCGAAGGTGGCGGAGAGAGCGACATAACATTCGTTGCTATGCGGGGCTGCTGTCGACAATTGCTTGCCGCCGGTGACGATCACGCCATCCTTCGTTTCTTCCACCACATGCAGCGCAATCATCTCGTCCTCGGGAACGGGACGCTGCTCGTTCTGCGTCTGCTCGCTGCGATCAACCTGCGGATCGCCGAGCGCATGCGTCAGGAAGAGATCGTTGCGCATGCAATGCTTGTAATAATTGGCGAGGTTCTCGCCAAAATCGCAGCGCGGGTGCTTGATGGCGCTGAAATTATCTTTGAGGTGCAGAGTTGAAATGATGTAAGGCGCGAGAATATCGGGACTGCGGCCGAGTTGGCCCCAGGTGAGTTCGCTCCACAATTCGCTGTTGCGGCGCTTCATCCGCAATTCGTCGGCATTGCGCGGCAGCAGCCAAGAGAGCGACGTGCGCACGCCGCTTTCGGAGTCGACGAAAGTCATTTCGTCACGATAGGTGGTTGTCTGCTTGTCATAGACCGATGCGAGTGCGTCGATCATGTCCTTGAAGGCCGGATGCGTCGTGACATCGCTGACGCGCTCGCCGTCGATCCAGACCTCGCGGCCGTCCTGCAGGCTTTTCTTGAAACGGGCGCCGGTCATGGCGCCTTTGGCAGGCAAAGTCCGGGTATCGCGTTCGGCAAGGGCACTCATCAAGGATCTCCTCTATGTTTGTTCGTTACTGCCAGATAGCGAATGCGTTCGCCGTGCCGGTTCCGGCGGGGCTGCGGTAGCAGGGCACGTAGTCGACAAGTTTCATCGACATGCCCGCGCCATCGCAGGCTGAGGCGACCGGCAGCCAGTTCTTGATTTCCGAATTGCCGGATTGAAGATGATCTTCAGGCAGACGTCCCAGCCCGGCATGATCGCGCTTCTGCATCAGGTCGAGCGCCAGGCGATCGAAGTTTTCGTCGATCACGAAATGCGTGAGACCGCCGGATGCGATGAGCGCGACGCGAATATCCTTTGGATAGCTTTCAATGGCCGCGCGCAACCTGTCGCCGAGAGACACGCATTCCGCCGCCGAGGGCTGCGTCGGCGGGAAGAATGTATTGATGAAGAAGGGCACATGCGGAATCACGCGATCGTGCATGATGTTGCGGTAGATAAAGCCGTAGGCATGCGGCATGCCTGCGGACCAGGGCGATCCTTCGTTCGGAAAACTGTCGGCATGATCGACCGTGTGGTCCATGTCCGCCAAGGCGCCCGCCAGATGTTTCGCGAGACCCGCGGCGCAACGATAGGTCTCTTTTCTGGGCGGCTTGTGACCGCTTTCGGCGATGGCGACGCCCGGCGGCATCATCGCCCGCTGTTGGTCGCTCGCAGGTTCCGTCGTCACCGTGCTGCCGGTGTAAACGAAGAAATAGGGCGAATGGTCTTTTGAAAAGACTTCGTGCTGGTCGTCGCCGACGATGACAGCCGCATCGATTTGCGCGGCTTCGAATACGGCGGCCATTTCCTTGAGGGCGCTCTGGCAGGCCGCGTGGCGTCTGCGCCAGACATCTGGCGTCAATTGATCGGCGATCTTCTCTTCGGCGCGCAGCGCGACGAGATCAGCGTAATTATAGGTCTTGCCGCGGAAAGGATGTTTCCCCGCCACATCGGCGGCCACGCGCAGATGCCATTGATCGGGCGGCGTCGAAATCATCGGACCGTGAGACGTGCCCAGCCCCAGAACGAGCCGCGCCATGCGCATTCCTCCTTTTTCCGATTGGCGGCGACGGCCGGGCGGTCCGCTTGCCGGATTGTGACGCGCGAATGTTCTGGTCCGCGCCGAAAGGGTCCATGATCCAGATCAATCCGCAAGCAGCGAAGGCATGCCTAATTTGCAATGAGGAAATCCGCCCCCCGACGCACAGCGTCCGAAAACTGCACAGAGGGAATATGACGCCTCAGGATATCGAAGCGCTGGTGGACGACCGGCCTGCGGACGGAATGTTTCGCGTTCACCGCTCCGCCGTGCGCGAGAAGGCGATTTTCGACCTCGAAATGGAGCATATTTTCGAAAGCTCCTGGGTCTTTCTCGGCCTCGACTGCCAGTTGCCGGAAAAGCATACCTACTTCTCGACCTATATCGGCAGGCAGCCCGTGGTCGTCTCGCGCACCGCAGACGACAAGATCGTCTGCTTCGTCAACAGTTGCACCCATCGCGGCGCGGTGGTGTGCCATCGCGATTCCGGCAAGGCGCGCCATCACGCCTGCCAGTATCACGGCTGGGTCTTCGACAGCGCCGGGCGCTGCGTCGATATCAAGGGCCAGAAGGAAGGCGCCTATACCGATGCGTTCCTTCGCGAGGACCATGATCTGCGCAAGGTGCGGGTCGGCAATTACCGGGGCTTTCTCTTCGGCAGCCTGAAGGAGGATGTGCCGCCGATCGAGGAGCATCTCGGCGACATCAAAACCTTTCTCGACCTGATGTTCGATCAGAGTCCCGATGGTCTGGAAATCGTGCCGGGTCCCGTACGCTTCACCTACAAGGGCAACTGGAAGCTGCAGATCGAGAACGGCACGGATCCCTATCACTTCACGTCCACGCACACGTCCTACATCCAGATCCTGACCAAACGCACGAAGAGCAACAGCGCGGCGCTGACATCGTCGATCTACCAGAAGTTCGACGAGAACAGCATCTTGCGCGGCGCTTTCACTTTTCCGAACGGACATGCAGCGTTGTGGGGCGAAACACCTTCGTCGGAATCCCGCCCGATCGCCCTCAATTTCGATGCCGTCGCCAAGCGGGTCGGCGGACCGCGCGCGCGCTGGATGTTGCATACGCGCAATGTGAGCGTATTCCCGAACGTGCAGTTCGCAGAAAACGCCGCCCTGCAAATGCGCATCATCAGGCCGATCGATGTGGATCGTACGGAAATGGTGACCTACTGCCTTGCGCCACGCGGCGAGAGTAGGGAGGCCCGCGTCGCGCGCATCAGGCAATATGAGGACTTCTTCAATCCCAGCGGCTTTGCGACGCCCGACGACACGACCGCCTACGAAGATTGTCAGGACGGCAATCGCAACGATGCGCTCGAATGGCATCAGGGCTATATGCGCGGCATGGCTGCCGTGAGACCCGGTGCCGACGAATTCGCACGCGAACTGGGCATAACGCCGCTCACCAGCATTTACGGACCTTTCAGCCTCGGCGACGAAACCGTCTTTCACCAGACCTATCGCTACTGGCGCGACAAGATCGCGAGCGGCATGCGCGCCAAGCGATGCCAGCGCGAGCTGGAAGGGGTTTGAGAATGGCGGACGATGCCGCGGTGAAAAGCGCGAGCGAACTCCTCTATCGCGAAGCGCTGTATCTCGATACCCATGCCTGGAAGGACTGGCTCGATCTCTTTCAGGAGGACGCGGTCTTCTGGGTCCCCACCTGGAAGGACGATGGCGAGCCGACCTCGGACCCGCAGGCGGAACTGTCGTTGATCTACTGCTCCTCGCGCGACCAGTTGAAGGAGCGCATCGACCGTGTCGCCAGCGGACGCTCGATCGCCTCGCTGCCGCCGATGCGCACCGCGCATACGGTGTCCAACGTGCTCGTGGAAGAGGCGGAGGCGCAAGCGCTGCGCGTGAAATCCGTCGCCACCACCCATGTCTACAACATCAAGAAGCGTGAGCAGAACGTCTTCTTCTCGTTGCAGGAGCATCTGCTGCGGCCGGGCCAGGACGGCCGCCTGGCCATCGCCAGCAAGAAATTGCTGCTGCTGAATGATTATATCCCCCGGATGATCGACTTCTATACGATCTGACGTCTGTTGCGGCTCCTGCCGGGGAAACCGCCCCGGTTGACATGGCGATTGCCGCACTCCCATGGTCCGGCGCCTGCGGTCGCATCCTGCGGCCTTTCTTCGTCATGGACCCATGAACTTCTTCCCGACGGACCTCGCCTCCTTTCTCGAAGCCATCCGCCAGAATGGCGATGTCGCCTACAGCATGATGTTTGCGTGGGCCTCCTCGCATAGCCTGCTGATGGCGCTGTTCGGCGGCTATGCGGCAAATGCTGGCGTTTTGAATTACGGCGCCCTGATCGGCGTCTGCTGGATCGGCAGCTTCTTCGGCGACGTGTTCCGCTTCTGGCTGGGACGCAGGTTCGGCTCGCGGCTCTTTTCGCGGTTTCCGCGCATCGAAAAGCATGTGAACACCGCCGCACGCCTCTCGCGCCGGCACTATCTCTGGATGATCCTTCTCCACCGCTATCCGCACGGCATTCGCGGCGTCGCGGGTTTTGCCTACGGCATGTCCACGCTGCCCTGGGCGATTTTTCTGGCCGTTAATTTCGTGGCGGCGGGCATCTGGGCGGCAGCGATCGTCTCAACCGGCTACGCCTTCGGTCACGTGTCGGAAAAGGTGATGAGCGACGCCTCCTCGTCGGTTGGCTTCGTCTTGCTCGTGGTCTTTCTCGGGCTTTCCTGGGTTCTGTCCAAGAAACTTGAAGAAGTCGCGGAAAGGGATGCTGCCGCCGCCGCGCCTGCTTTTTCCGGTCCGCCGGGTTCAGACGCGGCGCGGCGCGAACGCCGCCTGCGACGCAAGGCGAAGGCCGGTTAGAACGTCCACTTTTTCGCCCGATGCTCTACCCGCGAATTTCGATGTGTTCGCCATTGGGGCCGCGAAAGACGACGCGGCGCCAGCCCTCTTCCTCCGGCGCGCGCGCGGCGGTGGGGTGAGGCCGGGTTACATATTCGATGCCAGCGGCTTCCAACTCCCTGACGGCCTCATCGAACGAGTCCGCGATCAGACAGAAATGGAAACCCTGCATCGGCTCGCGACGCTCGCCGACAAGTTCGAGCACCGTACCGCCGAGACGCAGATAGGCGATTTCAAGCGACCCGCGAACGGTCTGGCGCGAGTAAGTTTCGAAGCCGAAGTGCTTTTCATAGAAGGCGACTGAGCGCGCGAGATCGGCAACTTCCAGCGCGACATGGTCGATTCTCTTGTAGCCCATGCCGCTTCTCCAGTTGCTAATCCCTGACGACGAAGTTCACTAGCCGGCCCGGCACTGCGATTTCCTTGACGATGGTTTTGCCGGCGAGGATTTCAGCGACCCTGGGGTCGCCTTTCACCGCAGCCATCAGCGCGGCGGCGTCGATATCCGCGCCGGCCAGAACCTTGTGCCGCATCTTGCCGTTCACCTGCACGGCATATTCGCGCTCAGCAGGCTTGGCGAGATCGGGATCGAATGTCGGCCACGGATGGTAGGCCAGAGTTTGCGCGTGGCCGAGCTTCGCCCATAGCTCCTCTGCGATATGCGGCGCGAATGGCGAGAGCAGCAAAACGAGATTTTCGACACAGACGCGCGGGCGATAAGGCATCGGCGTCAATTCATTCACGAATTCCATCATGCGCGAAATGGCGGTGTTGAAGCGCAGCGCCTCAATGTCTTCCGTGACCGTGCGTACGGTCATCTGCATCTTGCGATTAAGCGCATCTTCAGGCTGCACATCGACGATACGGTCCGTCAGCACCTGATCGTCGTCGTTGCAGACGATGCGCCAGGCGCGGTCGAGGAAGCGCCGCACGCCAGCGACGCCCTGCGTCTGCCAGGGCTTTGTGACATCGAGCGGCCCCATGAACATTTCATAGAGACGCATGGAATCCGCGCCGTACTCAGCCACGACATCGTCGGGATTGACGACGTTGAAGCGCGACTTCGACATCTTCTCGATCTGCTGACTCACCTCTACCGAGCCGTCGGCGACGTGCTTGCCGTCCTTCGACAGGACGCGCTCGGGCTCAAAATAACGGCCCTGCGCATCGCGATAGGAGAAAGCGAGAATCATGCCCTGGTTGAACAGCTTCTGGAACGGCTCCTTGGTCGAGACCGCACCGATGTCATAGAGCACCTTGTGCCAGAAGCGCGCGTAGAGCAGATGCAGGACCGCGTGTTCCGCGCCGCCGACATAGAGGTCGACGGGCATCCAGTATTTCTCCTTCTCCGGATCGACAAACATCTTGTCGTTCTTCGGATCGATGTAGCGCAGATAATACCAGCACGAGCCCGCCCATTGCGGCATGGTGTTGGTTTCGCGCACCGCTGGCGCGCCGGTGTTGGGATCGGTCGTGTGCAACCAGTCGTGCGCGCGGGCGAGCGGGGGCTGGCCATCGGCGGTCGGCCTGTAGTCGTCGAGTTCCGGCGGCAGTATGGGCAAAGAGTCCACCGGCAGCGGCACGATGGTTCCATCATGGCGATGCACCAGTGGGAAGGGTTCGCCCCAGTAACGCTGGCGCGAGAACAGCCAGTCGCGCAGCCGATATTGCACTCGGCCCTTGCCGAGACCCTTTTCTTCGAGCCAGCCGATGACCTTGGTCTTGGCGTCCTCGACGCCGAGGCCGTCGATCAGCGGCGAGTTCATCGCCCTGCCGTCGCCGTCCCAGGCCTTGTCCTGCACGTCGAAGCCATCCGGCGCGGTCACCACCTGGACGATCGGCAGGTTGAATGCTTTCGCAAAGTCATGATCGCGCTGGTCGTGGGCGGGCACGGCCATGATGGCGCCGGTGCCGTAGGACATCAGTACGTAGTCGGCGATCCAGATCGGGACCCTGGCGCCATTGACCGGGTTGATCGCGTACGCGCCGGTGAAGACGCCGGTCTTGGTCTTGGCGTCCTCGGTGCGTTCGAAATCGCTGAGCGCGGCGACTTTGGCGCGATAGGCTTCGACATCACCCTTGCGGTCCGCTGCGGTGATCGAGGGCACCAGCGGATGTTCGGGCGAGAGGACGCAATAGGTCGCGCCCCAGAGCGTGTCCGGACGCGTCGTGAAGACGGTGAAATCCTTGTCCGTATCGGCGATGGCGAATCTGACCTCGGCTCCTTCGGAGCGGCCGATCCAGTTGCGCTGCATGGCCTTGACGCCTTCCGGCCAGTCGAGGCCGTCGAGGTCTTCGAGCAAGCGGTCGCCATAGGCGGTGATGCGCAGCATCCACTGCTTCATGTAGCGTTTTTCGACGGGGTCGCCCGTCTCGACATATTTGCCGTCCTTCACCTCTTCATTGGCGAGGACCGTATTAAGCGCCGGGCACCAGTTGACCGCGGCCTCGGTCTGGTAGGCGAGACCCTTCTCGTAGAGTTTCAGGAAGATCCACTGCGTCCACTTCACATAGTCCGGATCGGTCGTGGAGATCTCGCGGCTCCAGTCGTAGGAGAAGCCGAGGCGCTTGATTTGGCTGCGGAAGGTGTCGATGTTCTGTTTCGTGGTGACGGCAGGATGCACGCCGGTGCGCATGGCGTAGCGTTCCGCCGGTAGGCCGTAGGCGTCCCAACCCATGGGATGCAGCACGTTGATGCCGCGCATGCGCTTGTAGCGGCAGAAGATGTCGGTCGCCGTATAGCCCTCGGGATGGCCGACATGCAGGCCCGCGCCGGAGGGATAGGGAAACATGTCGAGCACATAGATCTTCGGCTTGCCGGGCTCCATCTCGACCTTGAAGGTCTCGTTCTCTTCCCAGTAGCGCTGCCATTTCGGCTCGACGGTCTTTGGATCGTAAGTCACTCTTGCTCTTCCTGCAGCCTTGCGGGCCATTTTTGCGCGCGCCCTGCAGGTGCAAGAGGCCTTCGCCCTGCCTGTCCACACGCCGGATATGGAAATTTTGCCGGGCTGCGCTCTATCAGGATTTGCCGCAGGCGTCGATGGCGGGTCCGCGCGGCAGATGGTAGAGACTCGCACCTCGGACCCCGCCCTTGGCGGGTGAAAATTTGCGGGAGGGTCGGGTGATCAAGGTTAAACGTCTGGGGCACGCCTCTTTCACGACGCCGGACTTCGAGCAGCAGGTCGATTACTGGACCCATGTGATCGGCTTGCAGGCGGTGGAGCGCACGCGCGACAGCGCGCTTTTCGCGACCAAGCTCGGGCAGGAGGCCATCGCCATCGAGCGCGGCGCCGCGTCGCAAATGAAGAAGCTGTCGTTTCAGGTCGCGCCCGGCAGCGACCTCGGAGAATTGCAGGCCAATCTGCAAAAGCATGGCGTGAAGAGCGAGACCTGTTCCGACATCACCCCGGGCGTCGCGAGGGCTGTCGCCTTCGACGATCCCAAGGGTACGCGGATCGAGGTTTACGCCGACTGCAACTTTCACAAGCGCGACACTTCGGACACCGGGATCGGCCCGGTGAAATTCGGCCACGTCGCCTATCGCGTCGAGGACGTCCAGAAGATCACGGACTTCTATTGCGATGTCCTCGGCTTTCGCGTCAGCGACTGGCTTGGCGACCATTTCTCCTTCCTGCGCTGCGGCGTCGATCACCACACAATCAACTTCGTGCGCTACGAGACGCCGGCGCTCCACCACATCGCCTTCGAGGTGAAGGACTGGTCGGAACTTCATCGCACCTGCGAAATACTCGCCAAGAGCAAGATCCAGCTTGTGTGGGGGCCGCTGCGCCATATCGTCGGCCATAACATCGCCGCCTACCATCGCAGTCCCGACGAGGTGCGCATCGAAATGTTCTGCGAGATGGACCTGATGAAGGACGAGGAACTCGGCTATTGGGAGCCACGCCCCTGGCACGAAGAAATGCCGCTGCGGCCCAAGCGCTGGCCGAAGGAGACCTGGCGCAGCGCTTGGGGCTTCGGCTCATTCGGGACGTTTCCCGGATATCCGTAGAGCGGCTTTATGCGAACCCCGAAGCGCTCCGGCCTCCGCCTCGTCGCTCGCCTCATACTGGCACGACGGATATTGGGGCGGCTATTTGATTCAAAGCTGCCATACGAATTGAGCGCATATGAAAAGGCTTCCGGTATTTCGATGCCGGTGTCCTTACTAAGCGAGGACCGGAAACTCACGCGGTCCATTATTGTGACGCGAAAGAAAGGTTTCGAGTCCGAACCGCCGGAAGTCGATTTTAGATGGCGCGGCGATGAAGGCGGGCGCAACATCAAGACGAATGTGGAAGAGCTGAAAAGGCTACACACGCAGGTTTCAAATTTCCTGCAGCTTCACGCGGCAGGCGTCCCGACGCGATCGGTCGCACGGTCACCGATACAAAAGAGCCCGATCGGTCTTTTTGCGGACGGACCAGACCCTGCGCGGATCACGACGGTGTGTTATTCAAAAAGGGGCTATCCGGTCGCGGCACAATTCACCTCTCTGCGTGATATAGAAATATTCCGCAACGACTTGGAGCAGCTTATCTCATGGGCGGAGGCCGCGACCATATCTTCCGATCTGGTCAACTGACGAAGTCACAACATGCTGGCAAAGGCTCCAATGGCTGCGCCCAAGTCGTGATTGATGCACAAGCCCCTAAGGCGCCCGCGTTACATGCGGAATTAGCATGGCTGCTGCGCTGCATGCGAATGACGATGCGCAGCGCAAGGCGACGCGCATTTCTATTCGGACGCAACATAAGCGTCGATCGGAATTCTCGACATCGAGCGCGAAAAACCGCTGGGCAACAGCTCTTTCTCTACTCTCACCAATTGAATAATGCAGGACGATCAACGAGAATTCTCGGACGAAAGCACAATGTTCAAAGGCCTCTCGCTTGTAAAACTGCAGCCAAATTGAACGGAACGTGATGATTAAATTTGCGTAATGAACGCTATTTGATGTCGCCGCAGTGCAACATAGGTGTTAGAGGCTGGTTATCGCGACTCGAACCTGCGGGGGTTCCTCATGTTGCAGACACTCGACAAGGCGCTGACGCCGCTCGCATGGGCAACGATCATCGCCATGGTTATCCTGAGTATCTTCATTTCGTGAATGCAGGGGCCGGCTCACGCCGGCCCTTTCGTTTCGCTTGACGGTCAACGCGGCTTTTCAGATTTCGAGCGCCTCTTTCATCGACGCCCTGCTCTTGAGAAACCACAACCCGGCAACCAGGCTGATGGCGGCGGCCAGAGCATAGGACCAGCGCAAGCCCGTCCATTCCGCGATGCCGCCGAACACCAGCGCGCCCAGCGCCGGCGTTCCCCGAAATACGAGGGTATAGAGCGACATCACCCGCGCCCGCAGGCTGTCGTCCACGGCCGATTGCACCAGCGCCTGGACGCTGACCGAGAGCGTGTTCAGCGTGTAGCCGGACAGCGCGCAGAAAATGACTCCGACCCAGAGTCTGTCCGTCGCCACCAGGCCAAAGGTGGCAACGACAAGACCGAAGAGCCCGGTGAAAGCCGCCGTCGTCAGCCCGGCCGCCCGGCCTCGCATCGCGACCGCCGTCGCGCTGATCATGGCGCCGACGCCCATCGCCGATGTCAGCCAGGCCAGACCGACGGCGTCCGACTTGAAGACAGCCTCGGCGAATCCCGGCAGCATTTCCTGGAGCGGACGCAGGCAGGCCGAGGCGACCAGGAGCATCAGGAGCAGCGGGCCGATCCCGCGATGCTCGCGGACATAGGCGAAGCCGCCCGCAATATCCGAGAGAAAGCCTTTGCGACTGTTGTGCCGTTCGGGCGGCGGCACGTGCATCATGTGCATGAAGATCGAGAAGACGAACGTCCCGACGAGATGGCCCCAGAAGGCGCCGAGCACGCCCCAGACGGGAATGATCAAGGCCGCGATTGCCGGTCCGACGAAACGGCTTGCCTGAAAGAGCGCGGAATCGAGCGAGACGGCCGCCGCCACCAGCGGACGGGGCACAGTATGCGGCACGGTCGCATGCCGCGCAGCCCCGCCGAACGTCTGCACGACGCCAAGGGCAAGGGTGAGAACAAGCAGAAGTTCGATGGTCATCCACCCCGCCATCATGGCGGCGACGACGCAAGCGCACTGCACGAACTGCAGCCACTGCGTCAGCCGCAACGCGTTGACCGGCACCACCCGGTCGATCGCCGCGCCGGCGAAGGGCGACAGGAAAAAGACGGGGATGAGGTCGGCAGCGGCAATCACGCCGAGCCACGCGGGCGAGCGCGTCAGCTCCCAGGCGAGCCAACCGACGCCGACGCGATACATCCACGAGGATATAGCGTGCGGCCCGAGGCCGATCATGAACAGCGCGTAATTGCGATGGCGGAACACCTCGATGATCGGCTGAAGGCGGGCGCTCATGTTCTTGTTCGTGCTTTCCTCGTCGCGCCCTCGCGGCGATCCATTTGCAACAGTCTGCGGAAAAACGGGGAGAGACAACCGGTCTGGAAATTTTATCCTTGGATATTCAGTTTCAATTCATTTACGGCGCGCAATAGAAGCAATACACAAATTCAGTTTTGGGGCCAGTTGCAGGGGACGAGGTCCAGTATGCCGTCAGCCAAAAGAGCCGTCAGCCGCAAGGCGCCGATCGAAGCGCCTGCTATTCAGCTGGAAAAGATCGTCAACCGCCGCGCGCCACGCATCCTTCTCGACCACGGCCCCTATGGCGACATCGTCAAGGCGGCAGGCGCGTTCAAGACCGGCGAGCGGATTTTCTATCTGTCCGGCGACATCATCGACCATCCGACCAAGTACACGATCCAGCTCGACGAGCATGACCATGTGCTGACCCGCGACAGCATGTGGCAATCCATGAACCACGGCTGCGAGCCGAACGTGCGGATCGATGTGGAAAAGCGCGAGATGGTCGCCGCGCGCCCGATCAAGAAGGGCGAAGAGTTCAATTTCAACTACAATACGACCGAATGGGCGATGGCCTCGCCCTTTCCCTGCGGCTGCGGCGCGCCGACCTGCGCTGGCGAAATCCGCGGCTTCAAATATCTTACGGAAGCGCAGCGCGCGCCCCTGCGCGATCTCGTTTCGCCCTATATCGCTCGCCGTTGGGCGGAAGCTGTCGATACGCCCGCGCCAAGCGTGCGCACGCTACGACCGGAAGTTCAGCTTCTCGCCCCCTATATGATCGAGAACGGCGTGGCCGTGAGCCCGGACTACGATGTCGATTCCTTCCGGAACGAGTTGAAGGGCTGGTTCGAGCCGCTGAACCTCGACTATGTCTGGCATCCCGTCACCCTCGGGACCATCGACGAGGTGGTCGCGCGCCTCGAACAGCGCATGAGCGATAAGGCGATCGTCGTCCTGAACCTGTGCGACGGTTCGGAGGACGACGGCTATCCCGGCAAGAGCCTCGTCACAGCGTTGGCGCGTGCGGGATTGCCCTATAGCGGCGCGGGCAGCACGTTCTACGAAGTCACGACATCCAAACTTGCGACCAAGCGCCTCCTGCGCGCCTCTGGCGTCTCGACCGGCGAATTCGTGGTCATCGAAGATGCCGAACGGGATCTTCCGGTGGCGGTCGAAAAGATCGGCTATCCGCTCTTCATCAAGCCGGACATATCCGCCGGCAGCTACGGCATCAGTCTCGATTCGGTCTGCTACGATCTGGAATCGGCGCGCGCCAAGGCCGAAAAGCTGCAGGGCGACAAGTATTTCTACTCCTGCGCCGTTTTCGCAGAACCCTTCATCGACGGGCGCGAGTTTACCGTGCTTGTGGTCGAGGATCCGACGCAGCCGCTCGGGCTTTATGTCCTGCCGCCCGGCGAGCGCGTCTTCGACAAGCGCGTGCCTGCGAACGAGCGCTTCCTCGCCTACGAGCGCTACTGGGAGCTTCCCGAAGAGCAAAGGCGCATACCTGAAGGCGAGCCCTATTACTGGTATCGCAGCGCGCCCGACGATCTGCGCGAGGAAATCGCCACGCTCGCGCGGCGCGCCGTTCGCGCGGTCGATGGCGCAGGCTATGCCCGCGTGGACATCCGTCGCTCGGAGAAACTCGGCAAGCTCTTCGTGCTCGAAGTGAATGCGCAGTGCGGTCTTTCGACCGACGATTCCTCGACGGTCGGCAGCCTGCTCAACCTGGCCGGCAAGAAAATGTCCGAGATGATGGAGCGAGTGCTCGACCACGCCCTGACCCGGGCGCGGCGTCCGAACCCGCATAGCGCCTGAGCAAATGGCCACGCTCCCTGCGGCGCGTGGCAAGGTGAAATGCAATTCCTATCAGCAGCTTGCCCGGAGTTATCCGGCATTCAGGCAGCATTCATGCGCCCGGTGTGAACGTGTCCATTGCGTGCTGACGAAATGATCCGGCGGGGGCCCGGACGCCAGAGCGCCGGTTTCGAGGACATTTCACCGTGACGCCCGCTCATTCCATTCCGCGGCTTGCCATTCTGCGGCTTGCCGTTTCGTGGCTGACGCTGCCCGCGCTCCGTGCGCTGCTGGCCCGCGCCAGGAGCGGCCGTAGCATGTTCCGTTAGTCCGGAGCGCGCTTCATGCGGGATATGTTCTTCAGCATCGCCGGTTACGCCAAGCGCTATCGCCTGACTGTTTTTCTGCTGTTCGGCGGCCTCGTTCTCGAAAGCCTCTATGACGTCGGCGTCCGCTATTCGATGAAGTTCGTCATCGACAAGGCGGTGGTCGAAGGCGACATGCCCGCGCTCATGTTGATCCTTGCGGCGCTGGCGGTGGGGGCGGTGATTTTCAATTTCGTCGTCATCGCCTGCGACTATTACTGGGCGCGCATCGGCGGCAGGATCGTCAACGACATCCGCTTCGACATGTTCAACCACCTGCAGTCCCTGCCGGTGGGCTACTACCGCCGCCAGTCGTCCGGCGATCTGTCGGCGCGGTTCAACGCCGATGTCGGGCAGATCGAAAACGGCATGATCCTCGCCTTTCCGATGGCGATGGCCGGCCTCGTCGAAATCATAACCACGCTCGGCCTGATGCTGTTCGTCCACCCGATCCTCGCGGGCATCGCCGCGATCGGGATCATTTTCAGCCTGCTGGTGCCGCGCGTCATACAGGGCAAGGCGCTCGACGCCTCCTTCGTGCTGCGCAGCGAGGAAGGCCGGATGATGGGCCATGTGCAGGAAAATCTCGGGGGGCAAAGCGTCATCAAGGCCTATGGCCTCGAAAACCATGCCTCGAAGGATTTTTCGAAAAGGCTCGACGAGTTGCTGGTCAAGCTCGCCCGCGCGAATTTCCTGTCCTATCTCGTCTCGCGCCTGCCGAGCCTGTCCTTCCTGATGCTCCAGCTTGTCGTCCTCGGCGTCGGCGGCTGGCTCACCATCAACGGACGCATCACGGTCGGCGATCTCGTCGCCTATCAGGCGCTGCTCATCGGCCTGAACTCGGCAATCCATAATCTCACATGGATGGTGCCGTCCTTCATCGACGCCACCGCCGGCTGGCAGCGCATCCGCGAAATTCTCGACGAACCGCTCGGCATCCAGGACCGGCCGGGCGCGCGCGATCTCGGCCGCTTCCTGACGTCCATCGACGTGGAAAAGGTGAGCTTCAAATATCCGACGGCGGAAGTGGCAACGCTCAATCGCGTCGATCTGAAGATCGAAGCCGGACAATATGTCGTTTTCGTCGGACGAAGCGGCGCGGGCAAGAGTTCGATCATCAACCTGATCCTGCGCTTCTACGAAGTGACGGACGGCCGCATTCTCGTCGACGGACAGGATCTGCGCGATGTGACCATGCGGTCCCTGCGTTCGCAGATCGGACTTGTTTCGCAGGAGATCACGCTTTTCGACATGTCCGTGCGCGACAATATTCGTCTGGGCGCGCTCGACGCAACGGACGAGGACGTGATCGCGGCCGCCAAGGGCGCGGAAATCCACGATCTCATCATGACTTTGCCCGAGGGCTACGACACGTTCGCGGGAACGTCTGGCTCGCGTTTTTCCGGCGGCGAACGCCAGCGCGTCGCCCTCGCCCGCGCGCTGGTGCGCAAGCCCGCCATTCTGGTGCTCGACGAATTTTCTTCGGCGCTCGACCCGACCACGGAAGCGGAAATCCTGCAGACGATCGGGCGCCTCAAGGGCACCTGCACGATCCTGTCGGTCACCCATCGCCTGTCGATGGCGGAGGCCGCCGACAAGGTCGTCGTCATGCGCGCCGGGCGCATCGTCGAAATTGGCACGCATGAGGAACTGATCGGCAAACGCGGAGAGTATTCGCGCCTGTGGAAACGCGCGGTCAGCGAAGAAAGAGGCGGGCCCACGCCCCCTGAACCGGCGGCATCCGCCACGCCTTCGGATTGACGCGCCGATGCCCACCAGCGCTCATCCCAACCTGAAACACGTGGTCGTCTTCGCCCCGTATATCGAGGAGAACGGCAAGCTCGTCAGCCCGCATTACGACCTGCCGGACTACAGGGCGGAGATCGCAGGCTGGCTGACAGCGCTCGGCCTGTCCTTCGAATGGCAGCCGATTACTGCGCGCAATCTCGCAGGCGTCGTCGCGCATTTGCGCGAACGCGCGCAAGTTCGCGACACGCTCGTCTTCAATCTCTGCGACGGATCGCAGTCCGATGGCTATCCCGGCGTCGAGGTCGTCGAAGCGCTGGAAACCGCCGGCGTTCCCTTCACCGGCGCAAACTCCGGCTTCTATCGCCTGACGACGGCCAAGTCCGCGATGAAGGAGGCGCTCGCAGCGCACGGCGTGCCGACAGCGCCGTTCAGGATGATCGAGGATATCGACGCAGACTTGCAAATTGCGGCGCGCGAGATCGGCTTTCCTCTGTTCATCAAGCCGGATGTGTCCGCGGGCAGCTACGGCATTCAGATCGATTCCGTCTGCTACGATCTTGCCGCTGCGCGCCGAAAAGTCCTGCAATTGGAGGGGGGGCTGCACGGCCAGAGTTTCGAGGCCGGCGGTATCCTGGCGGAAAAGTTCATCGAGGGGCGCGAGTTCACCGTTCTCGCCGTGGAAGACGAAACCCAGCCTCTGGGGCTCTGGATATTGCCGCCGGGCGAGCGCGTTTTCGACAAGCGCGTGCCGCCGCGCGAGCGCTTTCTCGCCTTCGAGCGCTACTGGGCTTTGCCTGAAGCGGAAAGGCCTATTCCGGAGGGCGAACCCTACTACTGGTATGCTTCGGCGCCGCCGGAACTTCGAGCGCAGCTTAAGGACATCGCACGCCGCGCCATGCGCGCGGTCGGCGGTACGGGCTATGGCCGCGTCGACCTCAGGCTCGACGAGCGCAGCGGCCAAATTTTCGTTCTCGAAGCCAATGCACAATGCGGCTTGTCGTCGGACGATTCCTCGACGGTGGGAAGCATGCTGAAGCTTGCCGGGGAAGACATCGTCGATGTGATTGCGCGCGTTCTGCGGCATGGTATGGAGCGTACCGCAACGGGATCGCAAATTCTTGTGGATGCGGACGCGCGTAGCTGATCATGTCTTCACATTCCGCCGCCCCCTACTGCGCGTCCAACCCCGGCATTTCGAAAGTCCGCGCTGCATGAAAATTTGCGTTCTGCAACATTCCTACGAGCGTTCGGAGATGCTGCGCGAACACGCGCAATACGATCCACCGCGCGATCTCTCCCATCTCGCGCCGGACTGGTCATTCACGCATCTCTTTCTGCACAAGGCGACGATCTACAACCAGCTCAAGGACGCCAAGAAACAGAAGTTCGATATCTATGTGAACCTCTGCGAGGGGCAACTCACGTGGGATATCGCTTCGGTCGATGTCATTCATGCGCTCGAAAGCCTCGATCTCCCTTACACCGGCCCCACGGCCGCCCTCTACGAACCGCGCAAGGATGCGCTGAAACTCGTCGCCCGCTATGCGGGCGTCCGTTCTCCGCGCTTCGCAGCGGTTGCAAATGAATCGGAAGTGCCGCGCGCCATCCGGCATCTGCGCTATCCGCTGTTCGTGAAGCCCAACGGCAGCGGCGACAGCTGGGGCATCGACGCAGCGAGCTTCTGCCACGACGCCGGCGCGGTTGCGCGCAAGACGGCGGAGCTTTTGCGCCAGCACGATTCGGTTCTGATCGAGGAATATGTCGGCGGGCGGGAATTCTCGGTGCTGGTCGCCGCCGATCCCGCCAATCCGAAAACGCCGCGCGCCTGGCCGGCGATCGAGTTTCGCTTTCCCGAGGGCGAAAGCTTCAAGACCTACGATCTGAAGAATGCGCAATTCCTGCCGGCGCAGAACGTACGCGTGAGGGATGCAGGCCTCGAAGAAGAACTCGTGCGCGCCGCGCGGCAGTTCTTTCTCACCTATAACGCCGTCGGCTATTGCCGCATGGATTTCCGTCTCGACGACGAGGGTGTCCCGAATATCCTCGACGCGAATTTCACCTGTTCGGTGTTCTATCCCGACAAATATCTGGGAACCGCGGACTACATCCTGAAGCTCGATCCCGGCGGCCCATCGGAATTCTTCCGCCACATCGTCCATGAAGGCATTGCGCGCTGGAAGGCGCGGCAGAATGCCTTTGTCGTGCGCAACGATGGACTTTCGGGCCTTGGCATCGAGGCGGCGCGAAATCTCAGCAAGGGCGACATCGTCTTCAAGGGCGAGGAACTCTCGCAACGCATCGCGACAAAGCGGTGGGTCGAGACAAATTGGACCGAAGAGGAAAAAGTCACCTTCGCGCAATACGCTTATCCGCTCGACGACGAAGTGTTCATACTGTGGTCGAACGATCCGCTGGACTGGTCGCCGCAAAATCATTCCTGCGATCCGAATTGCGCCTATGACGGGCTCAATGTCGTCGCGTTGCGCGATATTGCCGAAGGCGAAGAGCTGACGCTCGACTATGCCGATTTCTGCAGCGAGACCTCGGCCGAGTTCGAATGCCAATGCGGCGCAATCAATTGCCGCGGTAAGGTCAAAGGATCGCCGGGGAATTCCGTTTCGCTGCGAGAGCAGCGCCGCCGGCTCCTCTGCGTTCCGGGCAAGTAAAGCGCATCGGGAGGTTCGCATGCCGCAGGTCATGGTCCGCCATCTCGCCGGCGTGTTCACGCGCGAGCAGCAAACTCAGCTCATGCAGGACATGATCGACGCCTTCGTGCGTGTGGGGGGCGAAGGCATCAGGCCGAACGTCAACGTCACCATCGAGGAGGTCGCCTCCGGCCTCTGGTCTGCTGGCGGCCGGATTCTGACCATCGAGGAAATCGAGGCCCGGCGGCGACAACGCGCTGAATCGGAAGAAAATCCCTAGGCTATGTCCCAGCTGCCCCTTGCTTTGACCTTCCGTTGCGCCATCTGCGGCTTGGCAGGCCCGAAATGTCGTGCAAGTCTAGCGACAGACGGGAGCGGCCGTTGCGGGAATACGGCCTGTCACAGGGAGCGTCCGCGCGTAGAAAATGACACTGGAAAGCACGCATCGGGATAGACACTCATCCTCGCTACGGTCCATTTCCGGCTTCAAAGAAGCGCTGGGTGGGGCTGTCGCAAGCAAGCTCGTCAGTCTGGTGGAAGTCGGCAGACTGACCGTGGTGACGCCGGCAGGGCGCGTGATTGAAAGCGCGGTCAGCCAACCAGGCCCCGAGGGCACGCTTGTTCTTCATAACTGGCGTGGATTGCGACGCCTTCTGACGCAGGGCGATCTCGGCTTTGCGCAAGGCTATTTAGACGGCGACTGGTCTTCGCCCGATCTCGCCGGCCTGATCGGCATGGCGGACCGCAATTCCGATGCGCTGATCCGCTACATAGAAGGTTACGCGCTGCTGCGCTCGGCCAATCGCCTGCGTCACAAGATGCGCGCGAATACGAAGCGCGGCAGCCGCAAGAACATCGAGGCGCATTACGACCTCGGCAACGATTTCTACAAGCTCTGGCTCGATCCGACGATGACCTATTCGTCGGCGATCTTCGCGCGCGACTACGACACGCTCGAAGAGGCGCAACAGCGCAAGATCGCGCGCATCGTCGAACTGATGGATGTACCCAAAGGTGGCAGCGCGCTCGAAATCGGCTGTGGCTGGGGCGCCCTGTCGCGCGCGATCGCCTCGGCGGGCGCAGGCCATGTCGTCGGACTGACGCTCTCGCCCTCCCAGCGCGCCCATGCTCTGGCGGCGATCCGCGGCACGGAGCTCGAAACGAAGACCGACATCCGGCTGCAGGATTATCGCGATATCAGGGGCTCGTTCGACCGCATCGTCTCCATCGAAATGATCGAGGCTGTCGGCGAGCAATACTGGCCGGTTTATTTCAAGGCCATTCACGACCGCCTCGTCGATGGCGGACATGCCGTCGTACAGGCGATCACGATCTGCGAGAAACGCTACGAGGCCTATCGCTCAAGCGTCGATTTCATTCAGCGCTATATTTTCCCCGGCGGCATGCTGCCGACGCCGACGATCATTTCCGAACAGGCGAAACAGGCGGGTCTGGTCGCGAGTTGCGCCGAGACCTTCGGGCAAAGCTATGCGAAGACGCTCGCCATCTGGCGGCAGCGCTTTCTTGCGCACTGGCCCTCGATCATGCCGCAGGGTTTCGACGAGCGTTTCAGGCGGATGTGGGAATATTACCTCGCCTATTGCGAGGCGGGCTTCAGGAACGGCACGATCGACGTCGGCCTCTACAAGCTGGAGCGGCCTGCACGCACATAGAGCAATGGGCGAAAACTAATTTCCCGTCAGCGACACCTGATTTGCCCGATTCCGGTCACGATTGCGTTTCCCGCAAACTGTGAGATCATGATTCGCGAATCACCCGGAGAGCATGTTTTCGCTGCCGGCATTCGACTTCACTTTGTCGCGTCACTTGGCAAGACCATCCGGAAAGGAGGCTGTGCATGAGTGAGTCCGGGTTGCAGGCAGTTCGCGACGAATTGATCGAATGGTCGCAACCGCTGATCATCGACCAGATCAACCGCTTCTATTTCCGCCGGCTGTTTCACAACGCCCCGGAAGCGCGCGAACTCGCCATCCATCACTACCGGGTGTGGCGGCACATCTTGCGCGAGGAAATGGACGAGGCGACGCGCCTGCGCACGAAGCTCAACGCGCGCGCCGCAGAGGTCGGGCTGGCGCCTGGCGCGCTCGACGACGTGGACCGCGCGGTTCTCGACGAACTCATGGATGTCGTGGTGAGCCGCTTCCGGCGCACGCCGCAGGTCGCCCGCTCCTATGGCGTCACGCTACTCGACACCGCGACGAGCCTCGCGCGCGCCAGGCTGGCGGCCGCCTGAATTCTTTGGGGATCGCTTTCCGTCGTGCGAAAGTCGGCCCGGCGCGAATCGCGCCGGATCGAACGCAACCCCGGAATTCGCTTTGCCCCCCCACTGGTCGCCGCAACAGGATGCCGCGCTGAAGGACGTGTCGCGCTGGCTGAAAGGCCATGGCGGACAGGTGTTCCGCCTGTTCGGCTACGCCGGGACGGGCAAGACGACGCTCGCCAAACATCTAGCCGAAAACATCGATGGCGACGTGTGCTTTGCCGCCTTCACCGGCAAGGCGGCGCTGGTGATGCGGGCGCGCGGCTGCGAGGGCGCGCGTACATTGCATTCCCTGATCTACCGGCCGCGCGAACTCGACACGGAAGAGCCGACCTTCGTGCTCAATGGTGACAGCGACGCCGCCAAGGCGAGCCTCATCGTCGTCGACGAATGTTCGATGGTGGACGAGGAACTCGGCCGCGACCTTCTCTCCTTCAACAAGCCGGTACTGGTGCTCGGCGATCCCGCACAATTGCCGCCTGTGAAGGGCGGCGGCTTCTTCACGGAAGCCGAGCCCGACGCGATGCTGACGGAAATCCACCGGCAGGCGGCTGACAACCCCATCGTGCGCCTGTCCATGGATGTGCGCGAGGGCGGCGCGTTGCGCCCGGGCGCCTATGGCGAAAGCCGCGTCATCCGCCGCGCCGACATCGACACGGAGTCTGTGAAGAACGCCGACCAGTTGCTCGTCGGCACCAACAAGACGCGACGCGCCTATAACAGGCGCATGCGCGAAATTCTCGATTTCAAGTCCGTAACGCCAGAGGCCGGCGACAAGCTCGTCTGCCTCAAGAACGACCGCCCCAAGGGCCTGCTCAATGGCAGCCTCTGGCGCACCAAGACGACCGCAAACCTGCGGCGCGGACGGCTGCGCATGACTGTCGTGCCGGAAGAGGAACAGGGCCTCAAGGGACAACGCATTTCAGTCGTGCCGCAATTCTTCGAAAGCGACGAGGAAGTGCCGTTTTCGCTGCGCAAGAATTCCGACGAATTCGACTATGGGTATGCGCTCACGGTACACAAGGCGCAGGGCTCGCAATGGGATGACGTGATCGTGTTCGACGAATCCTGGGCTTTTCGCGAGCATCGCCATCGCTGGCTCTACACTGCTATAACGCGAGCCTCGCAACGGCTGACCGTTGTGATGTAGGTCGCAAAGGGGAGTAATCCGTGGAGGAAATGGCCAAATCCGTCATGGAATTCGTGCGCGCCAATCAGGCGTGGGCCGTTCCCATCGTCTTCGCCATGTCGTTCGCGGAATCGCTTGCCTTCGTCGCCCTGCTGGTGCCGGCCACCGTGATACTCTGGGGCGTCGGCGGGATGATCGGCGCGGCCGGGCTCGATTTCTGGCCGATCTGGTTTGCAGCCGCCATCGGCGCGGCGCTTGGCGACTGGCTCTCCTACTGGCTCGGCTATCACTATCACGAGCAGATCGCACGCATGTGGCCGCTGTCGAAATACCCCGATCTGATGCCGAAGGCGAAAGCCTTCTTCGAAAAATGGGGCGCGCCGGGCGTCTTCATCGGTCGCTTTTTCGGGCCGTTGCGCGCGGCCGTGCCGCTCGTTGCCGGCGCGGCGCAAATGCCGCGCGTGCCCTTCCAGATCGCGAACTGGACGTCGGCTTTCGTCTGGGCGACGACGACGCTCGCGCCGGGCGCCATCGGGCTCGACTATATCAAGAAGATGTTCGGATGGTGAGCGAGGCGTCTGCCGGATCGCGCCTGGCCGCACCGCGCCATCCGGAGGCGCTGCGCATTCAGTCGGTGTTGGGGGCATCGTTCGAAGTGGTGGAGTTCGAGGGATCCACGCATACCGCCGCCGACGCCGCCGCGGCCATCGGCTGCGATGTCGGGCAGATCGCGAAGTCGCTGGTGTTTGCAACGCGCAAGAGCGGGCGTTGCGTGCTTGTCGTCGCATCGGGCGCCAATCGCGTCGACACGAAGAAGATCGCGGACATAGCAGGCGAGCGGGTGCGTGCAGCCGATGCCGACTACATCCGCGATGTCACGGGCTTTGTCCCCGGCGGGGTTTCGCCGGTTGGTTTCAAGACGAAGCCGCTCGCCATTCTCGATGCGGACCTGCAAACCTTCGAGACGATCTGGGCTGCCGCAGGATGCGCGAGCGCCGTGTTCGAGCTGACACCGGCGCAATTGCGCGGTCTCACTGGCGCCGACTTCGTGGAGATTGCGAAGCGGGAGTGAGCGTCGATCACTTGACGGGATGATAAATGAGATTCTCGCTCCGATAAAATTCGCTTGCCATCTCGACCGCCGGACGCCAGCGCAAGGTCGAGAGCTGCTCGAGATCGAATACGGGATCCTGTTCGCTTCCTGCATAGAAGCGATTGGCGACATTCAGGTCCTCGATCCGCAATCCGCGCAGCGACAGGCATGTGGGAACCAGCATTTCGGCATGGCCGCGATAGCCCGTTGCGTGAAACTCGTGAACCGCCGATACGCCCGCCGCAGAGAGCCTGAAAATCGGCAGGAACGCTCTCGTGAGATTTTCTTCCGGCACGGCTTTGCCCGCAGGCTGGTGAAATGTGGGCCAATAGACCCAGTCTGCGGTGTCGCTGAGACGCCGAATGTGGGCGGTCACGAGATCGGCCGGCGAATGTTCGAACGCCCCTAATAGCGTGCGCCAATCGCCGGTGAATTCGACATCGTATTCTATCTGCCAATAGTGCTGGCAGGCGTGCCTTCGCGCAAACCAGAGCAACGGAAAGTGTCCGGAACCCGGGACAATGCAGCCGCGCGTGAAGGAGGAATAGCCGAGGCTTCGTTCGAGCATGCGCGCATTGAAGGCGAAGGCATTTTCGATGCCGCGGGGAATATCGCGGCAGGCCGAATCGTGGAGGATGAATACGTCGGCAAACCCATGCAGGTCGGAGGACAGTCTGGCATGGCGCGCCGCGATCTCCGGCGTCCACTTGTGAGTGAGAAAAAGAACGCATTGCGGCCTGTCGAAGCCCCTGCTTCGCAAAGCGCGGATGCGCCGGCTATCGAACAGGTTTCCAAGACGTCGCATTCGATAGCCGCAATCGCATGCAAAAACTGTAGCCCGTGCAAATAGCTCCTGCACGCGCCGCGCCCCGAAACGGACGACGAAAATGGATTACAGTTTCGCGCGCCGCCAGACAAGTTCGGTCGGCCGCCGGAATTCGGGACGACGACGCGCATGTTCATTTCATCGGGGCCGCGAAATTCAACGGGTCTATGGCTGGTCGCGCCAATGAAAGCCGTCGCCTTCGTCTCCGCCGCCACTGGACCTCGGGTTCGCGCACTGCGCGCCCCGAGGATGTGGCGCGTGCCTCACTTCGCCAGCGGGTCCGGGCGAAGCTGGAAATGCGCGGCGAGCGGCTTGGTGCCCTTGCCGCCTTCGATCAGCCAGGGGGTGCGGTCGCCGTTGGCGGCCCACAGGCCCCTGCCCTTCCAGCCTGCATTGGGATCGTCGATGCGGCCGTCGAAGCCCTTGGCGTAGAAGCCGAGCGGATAGGGCACGCGCAGCGACACCATCTTGCCGTCCTTGTTGAGGGCGACGAGGCCGTCCATCAGGTTGGCGGTCGACATTGGAATGTCATCCCCGAGGCCGAAGGTGTTGTGCTGGTCGACCCATGAATAATAGCTCGACTCGGCGCTGTTATCGCCGATGCCCTGGAATCCGGGGCCGGGATATTTGTGGAAGCTCCAGCCCTCGGGGCAATGATCGCCGGTCGCCTTGGGGCCGTTGAGCGGGCCCTTGCACTTGCGGCGGTCGAAAGCGCCCATGTGGCCGCTGGCGAGCGACACCCAGACGACGCCCTGCTTGTCGATGTCGCCGCCACGCGGGCCGAAGCCCGGCATCGGCACGTTGAAGACTTCGGTGATGCCGGTGTTCATCGGATCCGGACCCGGCACGAAGCGCGCGACAGCGCCGGGGAAACTGCGGAACGTGCCCCAGATCGAGCCGTCGGTCGTATGCGGCATGACCGCGTAGAAATTGCCGTTGATGCGGCGGTCCTTGTTGGGATCGGCGGGCTGGCCGGGTTCGGTATATTCACCGCGCTTGCCGTCTCCACTGGTGTCGAGCACGAAAGGCGACCAGCCCTGCGCGCGCTTGATGTCGCCGGTCTCATCGAGAAGCTTCGTATTAATCCAGGCGGCGACATTGGCCGAACCACTCATCCACAATGTCTCGTTCGCGTCATAGCCGAACTGCAGATGATGGGAGCCGAAACAGGTTTGCAGCGGCGTATATTTCTGCGTCTTCGGATCGTACATCGTCACCCGGCGATTGGTGCGCTCGATCGGGAAGATTTTTGCGGAGGGATGATCGCCGCCCTTGCGGCACCAGTCCGGATTCTGCGGCGCGTGACCGGTCGCGGCGAGCCACAGGCGACCCTGACGATCGAACATGGAATTGTGATTGTTCGCCTTCGAGTCCCAGATATCCTCCTCGCCCCAGTAGGCGGAGGGTTGCAGGATCTTGACCGCGCCGGCATTGCCCGGCCCCAACGCCAAGGGCATGTCCGGCGTTGTAGGCAGCGTGAACGACGTTGCCGTATTCTTCACGGGATCGAGTATGGGCATTTCGTTGCAGGCGTGTTCGCATTGGCCGTAGAGCGGACCATAAGCGTTGACCGTAGGATAGCGCCGGTCGCTCGCGATGAGATCGTGCAGATATTGCTTGGGATTGTGCCAATCGCGCAGGGTGACGACGATATTGCGTTCGACGCCCTGCGGACGTTCGGGTTTCGCAAACGGCAGTTCGCCATTGGCGACGCGCTGCGTCCAGTCGCCGAGGTATTTGAAGGGCACCGAATTGAAATCGCCAGCCAGCAGGTTGATCATCTGCTCGCCGGACTGGCCCGATTGAACGCGCCGCATCCAGGCTTCGGAATGATTGCCAAATTCGCCGAAGGCCTTGGGTATGGTGCGCGTCGAAAGCTGGCCGAGCTGATGGCAGCCGACGCAGCCGTTGTTCTTCATCACGTTGAGATAGCGCGGCAGCGTGATGTTCTTGGGTATATCCGTGTGGCCGCCGAAATCGCTCGACGGCGGTATCTTCATCATCGAATACCAGTAGATCGCCGGATAATATTTCGCTGCGTCCGCCTCGGTCGGCGCGAGCACCGCCGTGTGATTGACCGTTTTGCCGGGCTCGCTCTTCACTTTATTGGAGTCGACGAGGCCATAGCCGCGCACCCACACATCGTAATTGGCCTTGGGAAGATCGGGGATGACATAGCGGCCCTGATCGTCTGTGACGACGATGCGGATGAAGCGCACCGGCAGGTCGCGGGTTTCGGCAATCACCCACACGCCGGCTTCAGGCCCCTTCGGACCCGTGACGATGCCACCGATGTCATCGGCGTCGATGGCGGGAGCCTGCTGCGCCTGCGCCAGCAGTGGCGCGGCGCAAATAAAAGTTGCGAGCGAAACGGAAGCCGCAAGGCGGCGCAACGATGCCCTCGAAATCATTCCATCCCTCCCAGAATGCGGCCGCGCAAACGCGGCCTATGGAAGGGATGCTACACGAATTCACCGGCCCTCAACAGCCGGTCAGACGAGGCCTCCCCACACCTCGTGGGCGACTTCCACGGCGAGCGCGAGCTTGCGCTTCTGGACGTCCTCGGAAATCTTGTTGCCTGGAGCAGTGCTGGCAAAACCGCATTGGGGGCTGATGCAGAGCTGGTCGAGCGGAACAAATTTCGCGGCCTCGTCGATGCGCTTCTTCAGCGCGTCCTTAGTCTCCATCGCAGCTTCCTTGGAGGAGATGAGGCCGAGCACGACACGCTTGCCCTTGGGCACGAAACGCAGGGGCGCGAAATCGCCGGCGCGGTCCGTATCGTATTCAAGAAAGAAGCCGTCGACGCCTGACAGATTGAACATCGCATCCGCAATAGGCTCATAGCCGCCTTCCGCCATCCACATGCTCTCGTGATTGCCGCGACAGGTGTGCATAGTGACGCCAAGCGTATCGGGCCGTCCCTCGATAATGCCTGCGACGATGCGCGCATAGGTTTCCGGCAGCTTCTTGGGATCGAGCCCGTCGCGCGCCGCCTGAGCGCAGATGCCTTCATCGCAAAGAGCGGCGAAGGAGACGTCGTCGAGCTGTAGATAGGTGCAGCCCGCTTCGACGAAGCCTGCAATCTCTTGCCTGTAAGCCTCAGTGATATCGGTCCAGAAGTCATTCTGGTCGGGGTAAGCAGCATCGGCGACGACCTTGCGGCCCCCGCGCATGTGCATGTAGGTCGGCGAGGGAATGCACATCTTGGCGCGGGCTTTTGTATGCGCCTTCACGTAAGCGAAGTGATCCACCATGATCGGCTTGCTGCGCTTCACTTTCTTCGTCACGGCCAGCATGGACGACGTGGTGGCGGCTTCGCCTGAACTGCCCTTGAAGCTCACGGCATAGTCCGACTTCGTCGCTTCAACTCCTTCAAAGCCGGTGAGAAAATCGACGTGCCAGAGGGCGCGGCGGAATTCGCCATCGGTGACGGCCGGAAGCCCCACGGATTCCTGGAGTTCTATGACTTCAAGGATAGCCTTGTTCTCGACCGCGCGCAGCGCAGCGGCGTCGATGCGTCCGTCGGCGAATTGCGCGCGAGCCTCTTTCAGATAGGCGGGGCGCAGGAGCGAACCGACATGATCGGCGCGGAACGGAGGGACTGGCATGGATAACTCCTCTGTTTGAAAAATTCAGCGGCAGAAGGCGACAATGCGATTGTCGCCGATTTCGGTATCGCCGTTCTCGGCGCGGTCGAGGTTCATGCTTCGCTTTTGCACGTGGACGTGTTCGCGCAGCAGCGCTTCGGCGCGCGCTCCCTCGCCCTGATCGAGCGCATCGACGATCTCATAGTGCTGGCGATGGGCGTACATAAGATCGCCGAACATCTGCGCGGCGTCGCGCTTGTCGAAGGCGATGACAGCGGGATCGGCGAACGGGATCCCATGAATGCGGGACAGCGTGTCGGCGAGGAAGCCCTGGCCGGACGCAGCAACAATCAGCCCGTGGAAGCGGCCGTTCATCTCGCCATAGGCGTTGGCCCCCGCCTCGGTCAGTTTGCCTTGCGCCACGATGGCGTCGCCATCGGCGAGGCACTCGCGCAGGCTGCGCACAAGCGCGCGCGGCGCGCCCTTCTCCGCGATCTTGCGGGCGGCATGGCCTTCGAGAAGTCCCCGCAGTTCAACGGCTTCCAGAACTTCGCGAAAGGTGAAGCCGCGCACGGAGAAGCCGCGCGCGCCGCTCTCGACCAGAAGCCCCTCGCGGGCCAGCACCGGCAGCGCCTGGCGCACAGGGGTGCGCGAGAGGCCGAGCATGTCCGCAACCGAAGCCTCCGACAGACGCTCGCCCGGGGCGAGGCGGCCCTGAAGGATCATTTCCCGGATTTGCGCGAGAACGGCGGATTGCTGCTTCATGGATCCCGTTTTTAATTTTGGGATCCCAAATTGTCAAATCGCCTTTAACGTCTGACGCGCTTGTGTCTTCGCTCACGTATGGCCGCGGCGGCCGAGCGAGCGATCCGGGCGGCAAATGGTTTGCTGAATTCACCCAGCGGATTGGGCTCTGCCAGGTAAGGGCTGATTTCGAGATCGTCCTCATTCCATTCGTCGACAATCACCCAGGCAGGTGTCCGTAAACCAGCCCTGCGCGCCTCCAGAGCCGGTATTTCCAGCGCCGCGCGACTGTCACCCTGAGGCTGGCTTGTGACTGGAAAAAGCATCGTCAGTCTTTCCGCGCCCGCTTTCACGATGACCTGAACGCAGACCGGACGGTCTTTCCGCCCGCTCTCCTCACCCCGCTCGTGCTGGCGCGCCCAAAGGTAGGAATAACGAAACACAAGCCCCGAGCGGACCTCAGGCATCGTCCATGGTCTCGGCGGCCGTCTCCAGCGCCCTCGAATACGCCTCGGCCTCGTCAGCCGAAATATCGCCGGCATAAACGGCGCGACGGCCCGACGCCTTGGACATCAGGGAATCGAACTGATCGGCCGCTATCAGAACGAATGTCCGCTTGCCGCGGTTGGTAATATCCACGGGACCGCGATGGGCGGCCTGCGCCACCTCACCCGAACGGTGCGCCAAATCGGTCAGCGTGAAGGTCTTCATAAGCTCAATATAACAATTATTGCCAAAATTGCAATTTTGGCAATTTGATCAAAACAACCCCTCCACATTCCCCTGCGCATCGAGCCCGATCCGCATCGCGGCCGGCTCGCGCGGCAGGCCGGGCATGGTCATGATGTCGCCGCAGATGGCGACGACGAAGCCGGCGCCGGCCGAGAGGCGCACCTGGCGCACGGGGACGATGTGGCCGGAAGGCGCGCCGCGCAGATTCGGGTCGGTCGAGAAGGAATATTGCGTCTTGGCGATGCAGACCGGCAAAGCGCCGAAGCCCATGTCCGCGAAGCGCTTGAGATCTTCCGCTGCACTGCCTTCGAGCTGGATGTCGGCCGCGCCGTAAATGGATTGCGCGACGGTGCGTATCTTCTCCGCCAGCGGCAGCGCCGTGTCGTAGAGCGGTTTGAATTTCGATGCGCCGCTCTCTGCGATTTCGACAACACTGCGCGCCAGAGCCTCGCTTCCTGCGGAGCCATTGGCGAAGTGTGTTGCGATATGCGCGCGCACGCCCAGTTTTGTCTTGCAGGCATCGAGCAGGAAATCGAGTTCGGCCTGCGTGTCCGTTCCGAAACGGTTGATGCCGACGACGGCGGGAACGCCGAACTTTTTGAGATTGGAAATGTGCCGTTCGAGATTGGCGAGCCCCCTGGCGAGCGCACCGACATTTTCCTGCGCGAGATCGGCGCGCGCCACGCCGCCGTGCATCTTCAGCGCGCGCACGGTCGCGACGACGACAGCGGCGGAGGGCGTCAAGCCTGCAGAGCGGCATTTGATGTCGAAGAATTTTTCCGCACCGAGATCAGCGCCGAAGCCGGCTTCGGTCACGACATAATCGGCAAGGCGCAAAGCGGTGCGCGTCGCCATCACGGAATTGCAGCCATGGGCGATGTTCGCGAAGGGGCCGCCGTGCACGAAAGCGGGCGTGCCCTCGATCGACTGAACAAGGTTCGGCTGCAACGCATCCTTCAGCAGAACGGTCATCGCGCCCGCCGCGCCGAGATCGTTAGCCGTGATCGGCTTGCGCTCGCGGGTATAGGCGACGACGATGCGGCCGAGACGTTCCTCAAGATCGGCGAGGTCGCCCGCGAGACAGAAGATGGCCATGACTTCGGATGCGACCGTGATGTCGAAGCCGTCCTCGCGCGGAAAGCCGTTGGCGACGCCCCCGAGCGAAGACACGATCTGGCGTAACGAGCGATCGTTCATGTCGAGCACGCGGCGCAGCGCAACGCGGCGTTCGTCGATGCCGAGCGCATTGCCCCAGTAGATGTGATTGTCGAGCATGGCGGCGAGCAGATTGTGCGCCGCGCCGATGGCGTGGAAATCGCCGGTGAAGTGCAGGTTGATCGCCTCCATCGGCACGACCTGCGCATAGCCCCCGCCGGCCGCGCCGCCCTTCATGCCGAAGCAGGGACCAAGCGAGGGCTCGCGCAAACAGATAACGGCCTTCTTGCCGATGCGCGTGAGACCGTCGCCGACGCCGACGGTCGTCGTCGTCTTGCCTTCGCCCGCAGGCGTCGGCGAGATGGCCGTCACCAGGATCAGCTTGCCCGGATTGCGATCTTCGATGGCGGCGATGAAGTCCTTGCCAACTTTCGCGATGTGCCGCCCGTAGGGTTCGAGGGCTTCGGCTGGTATTCCGAGTTTCCCGGCAATGTCAGCAATCGGTTGAAGTCTGGCCGCACGCGCAATCTCGATATCCGGCAACATCAGGCGTTCTCCCTCCGGCCTTGCAGCATTCGCGCCGCAAGCTCCCACGCCATCAGTTGCAATCGCGCCAGATAAGGTCAAGCCGTGGGCGACATTGCCGGTGCAGTCCGAGCAATGAACATGCATCTCATGGTCTGCTTTGGGCGCGCTCCCATCGGCCGGCACAAAACAATCGAAGCGTGCCTCTACTCTCCGGCCATGCGCATTGGAGCCGGCTGAGGTTCGCGCGCGCGCAACTGGCGTTCACGTTCGAGAATATAGTCGCGGGTGAAAGGCACAACATTCACATCACGGGCAATCTGCAATTGATAGACGATATTCTGGCCGAGTCTGAAAGCGGCTTCGGAGGCCGCAAGATAAAACTCCCACATGCGGCAGAAGCGTTCGTCGTAAATGGCCTTCGCCTCTTCGCGCCGCAAGGTGAAACGCTCGCGCCAGCGTTTCAGCGTTTCCGCATAGTGCAGGCGCAGAATTTCGACATCGCAGATCAGGAGGCCCGCCTTCTCTATGGCGGCAGCAAGTTCGGACATGGCGGGAATATAGCCGCCGGGAAAGATATATTTGGCGATCCAGGGATTGGTCGCGCCCGGCCCCTCCGGTCGCCCGATGGTATGGATAAGAGCGACGCCGTCTTTTTCCAGCATATCCGCGATCTTGCGAAAATAGGTTTCAAGCCAGGCTGCGCCGACATGTTCGAGCATGCCGACGGAGACGATACGATCGAACTTTTGATCGATGGCGCGGTAGTCCTGAAGGCGAAACGCGATGTTGTGGCGCCTGCCGCTTTCGAGCGCGCGGCGATTGGCGATTGCAAGCTGCTCGGTCGAGAGCGTGACACCGGTGATTTTCGCCTCGCAAGCCTCTGCGAGATAAAGCCCCATGCCGCCCCAGCCGCAGCCGATGTCGAGTACGCTATGGCCGGGATCGACCAGCAGTTTCGCCGCAATATGCCGCTTCTTGGCGAGTTGCGCGTCTTCCAGCGTATCGTCCGGGCTCGCGAAATAGGCGCAGGAATATTGCATGTCCGGATCGAGGAAGAGCGAATAAAGGCGCACGTCGAGATCGTAGTGATGGGCGACGTTGTTGCGGGACGCGGCGGCGAAATTGTTCTGGCGCAAGCGGCGGGTGGCAAAGCGCGCCTTCTCGAGGAACCGCAGCCAGCCCGCCATCTCCATGGCGTCGTAATTGCGAAGGGCGAGTTCGACGAATTCGTAGAGATCGGCCCCGGCGATTTCGATATCGCCGTCCATATAGGCTTCGCCGAGAGTCAGCGCCGGATTACGCAGAAAGCGCAGTTCGGCGCGCCGGTCGCGAAAAGAAATTTCGATGGGTTTGCCGGCGCCGTCGCCGGCGGGAAAACGGTGTCCCTTGCTCGTCCTGACGGTCAAATTTCCGAAGCGGACGAGTTTACCGCACAGGGTTTCAAGCAGCTTGTCCAAGGAGACCTCCTGCCCAAGCCAACGCAAGTTTCGCCCCGCTCCACCGCCGGGGCCGGAACCATCCCCCTGCCGTCACGCTCTTGTGAAGCCATGATTTCGGGTTTCGCGGCGGCTGCAGGAAGGCCTGGCAATGCTGCCAAACTGCGCGAAACTGTCAAGCCCTGCGCGGCTTTCCTGCGAATTGGACCAGTTCTGATCTGCCTCAAAGCGCCCGGTTTTTGCGCGGGTTAGGTGAGACCATCCGCCACTCCCCGGCGGCCCTCGCGCCTCGACGCCAACCGGGATATATGCTTCAATGAATATGAAAGGCAGGCCGCATCCCCTCGAACGGGTCCGGCCCCGCACGCCGGAAAACGCAAGGTCCGGCCGCGACCAGGACGGGATGGGGATGGACTACAGGCGTTATTTCGATCAGGCCATCGGCAGATTGCGCGATGAGCGGCGCTACCGCGTGTTCGCCGATCTGGAGCGTAATCCGGCCCGTTTTCCCGTCGCGCAATGGTATCCGCTCGGCGCCAATGAGACCGCTCCGCGCGACGTCGTGATGTGGTGCTCCAACGACTATCTCGCCATGGGACAGCATCCGGCCGTGATCGAGGCGGCGGCGCAGGCCGTGCGCGAGTTCGGCGCGGGCGCCGGCGGCACACGCAACATCTCCGGCACCAACCATCCGCTGGTGCGGCTGGAGGCGGAACTCGCGGGCCTGCACGGCAAGGAAGCCTGCCTCGCCTTCACCTCCGGCTGGATTTCCAATCTTGCGGCGCTCGGCACCATCGGCCAGCTTCTGCCCGACGGCCTCATTCTCTCCGACGCCCTCAACCACAATTCGATGATCGAGGGCATCAAGCGTTCGGGCTGCGTGAAGCAGATTTTCCGCCACAACGACACCGAACACCTCGAAGAACTGCTCAAGGCCGCTGGCAAGGAGCGCGCCAAGCTGATCGTCTTCGAGAGCCTCTATTCGATGGACGGTGACATCGCGCCTGTCGCGAAGATCGCCGAGCTCGCCAAGAAATATAACGCGCTCACCTATGTCGACGAAGTCCATGCCGTCGGCATGTATGGCCCGCACGGCGGCGGCATTTGCGAACGCGAAGGGGTGATGGACCAGATCGACATCATCGAGGGCACGCTCGCCAAGGGTTTCGGCACGCTCGGCGGCTATATCGCGGCTGACGCGAATATCTGCGACGCGGTGCGCAGCTACGCGCCGTCTTTCATCTTCACGACAGCGCTTCCGCCTGCGGTGGCTTCGGCAGCGCTGGCTGCCGTTCAGCATCTGCGCCACTCGAACGAGGAGCGCGTACGCCACCAGCGTCAGGCGCAACTGACGAAATCGGCGCTTGAAGCGGCCGGCATTCCCGTGATGCCGAATACCTCGCATATCGTGCCTGTATTCGTCGGGGATGCCGAACTGTGCAAGGAAGCGAGCGACATCCTGCTCGAAAAGCACTCGATCTATATCCAGCCGATCAACTATCCGACCGTCGCGCGGGGCACGGAGCGGTTGCGCATCACGCCGACGCCGCGCCATACCGAAGAGCATATCGCCGGTCTCGTCGACGCGATGGTTTCGGTGTGGAAGGAACTCGGCCTGCCGCTGTTCCAGCCGATCCCGCAGCATGTGATCGCCTTTGGGCCAGTCGCTGCGGAATAGAACGCTGCATCGTCGCGACAGCAATCTTCTTCGGGTGACTGCCCTTTGAAGATTTCTATGCGGCGACGGTGAAATCCCCCGCTGTAAGCGTTGGCATTCCCGTCAGCGTCGCGATGTGCACGCGCGCGGTTGCGCCGTTGCCGTCGATGTCGAAATAGAGCGCGCCGTTCGAGGTGTTGTAGATGAAGCGGTCGTCGCCATCGCCCGCAAAGCCTGTTCCGTTCGAAACGAACCGGTTTGCGGCGAGCGCGCCGGCTGCGAGACCGCCGCCGAAGAGCGAGGCTGACACTTCGATCCTGTCGCCCGCCGCGAAGTCTCGAATGCCGTCGCGGTCCGCCGCGAGATTTTGCAGCACGAACGTGTCCGCGCCCGCATTTCCGAACAAGGTGTCGATGCCCGTGCCGCCGATCAGGCGATCGTTGCCGGCATTGCCGGTCAGCGTGTCCGCGCCGTCGTGACCCATCAGCGTATCGTTGCCTGATGCGCCGAAGACTAGATTATTGAACTCGTTGCCCTGCAGGGTCAGTCCGGTCGATCCTCCGTTGGCATAGAGGCGCTCCACATAGACGCCCGCGCCGAGCGTATAACTGACGCTCGCATAGGCGATGTCGAGCGTCCCCTCGCTCGCGCCCTCGTGCAAAACATCGCTGGCGTCATCGACATAATATTTATCGTTGCCATTACCACCGGTCATGTCATCGATGCCGCCGCGTCCCTCGAGAATATCGTTGCCATCGTGGCCGAACAGCGTGTCGTTGCCCGTATTACCCTGGATATTGTTGGCGAGTTCGTTGCCGTGCAGGGTCAGCGCCGTCGCGCCGGCATTGGCGAACAGGAACTCGATGGTCTGGCCCGCGCCGAGCGTATAATTGACCGTGGTGAAGACGCGGTCGCTGCCTGCGTTGCCGGTCTCGACGACGATATCGCCGGCATTGTCGACGAAGTAGCGATCGTCGCCCGCGCCGCCGGCCATTGTGTCGACGCCTTCGCGCCCGTTGATCGTATCGGCTCCGCCGCCGCCGTTGATCGTATTGTCGCCGGTGCTGCCGGTGAGCGTGTCGTTGAAGGCCGAGCCGATGAGATTTTCGATGCCAGTCAGCGTGTCCGTGCCCGCGCCGAGCGTGTTCTGCGCGGTCGCCAGCAGCAGGCTGACTGTTACTGCGGATGTCGCTGTCGCGTAAGTCGCGGTGTCGGTGTCCGCGCCGCCGTTCAGCACGTCGTTGCCGGCGCCGCCGTCGAGCGCATCATTGCCATTGCCGCCATTCAGCGTGTCATTGCCATCGAGACCGTTCAGCGTATCGTTGCCGCCATTGCCATTCAGCGTGTCGGCGCCGGTGTTGCCATCGATGCGATTGGCGGTGTCCGAGCCACCGAGCGACATGCCCGTAGTCAGACGCGCGATCATCGTTTCGATCTCCGAGGTCGCGCCGAGCGTGACGTTGGCAAAAGCCTCGACGCGATCCGCCGTGCCCTGACCTGCAAGCTCTATGGCGAGGTCCGTCGACTGATAGAGATAGTAGCGGTCGTTACCGAGGCCGCCGCGCAATTCGTTGGCGGCGATGAGATCGCTGATGAGCATATCGTTGAAGTTCGAGCCGATCAGGATCTCGATGCTTACAAGCGTATCCGTCCCTGCGCTTCCTGTGTTCTGCGCCCCGGCGACCCGCATGTCGATATCGACCGCCGCGGAAGCGCCCGCGTAACTCGCCGTGTCGATATCCGCGCCGCCATCGAGCAGATCGTTGCCCAGGCCGCCTTCGAGACGGTCGGCGCCGCTATTGCCGTAAAGCTCATCATTGCCTTCGTTACCAAACAGGACATCGTCGCCGTCGAAGGTCTGTACGATATCGTCGAATTGCGAGAGATCGAGCGTGAAACGGGCGATTGCGGAATATGTCACCGTTCCATATCCGGCCGATACGAAACTATCCGTCCCATTGGCTACGGACGCGGTCGATCCGCTAAAGTCTATCGACAAAGAATTGTCGCCGGGCCCGGCAAAGATATTATCCGTTCCATCGCCAATCAGACTGATCGAATCGTCGCCGTCCTGCGTATTGACGGTGTCGTTGCCCGCGCCGAGCGAAACGGCATCACCGAAAAAGCCGGTTATGAAATTGTCGTTCCCCGAGCCGGTCGAAATCGTGAAGCGGTCGACGCCCTCGAAATTGACATAATAAGCCGTGCCGAAAATCTCGTTGTTGTAGAAAGTACCGTAGATGTCGCCATCGGCAATCGTCGTGTGATAAAGCGTGTAACCGCCGGTCACGTCTCCTGATGTCGCAGACCAGTCGATGATCAGATGATCGTCGTCCGCCGCTCCCAATCCCATAAGGGTATAGTCGACGCCGCCGCGAAAGATTACCGTGTCGTTGCCGGCGCCCGTCACGAGCGTGTCCGTCAACAAGCCGTCCAGCGTGACGATCCAGTCATGGCCGGAGCCTGTCACCAGCGTCAGCCGTTCGATGCCTTCGACGAAATTGCCGCCGCCGATGTCTTCATTCAACAGGGCGGTTTCGAGGTCCAGCACGATGTCGCCGGCCTCGAGCGAGAGATCGCCTTGCCAATGATCGATGCCTGCGCCGCCGTCGATCGTTACGTTCCCGCCGAATGTATTGACCGAATCGTCGCCCGCGCCCAACGACACCATGTCGTCGAAAAAGCCCAAGGCAAAACTGTCGTTGCCGGAGCCGGAGAAGATCGTGAAACGTTCGACCCCTTCGAAATCGACACGGTAACCGGCTTGCGTATTGTAGAATGCGCCGAGGATGTCGCCTTCGGGTATCGTCGTCTGGTAGGTGAGATAGCCGCCGGTGACATCTCCCGTCGTCGCCGCCCAATCGACGATCAAATGATCGTCGTCTGCAGCCCCAAGCTCCATGCCAACGGTGTCGTTTCCGCCGGCGACCTGAACAACGTCGTTGGCAGCGCCCGTCGCTATCGAATTGCCCTGTGCGTTGTCGACCAAAACAAAATCGGTCGTTCCGGAAATCGTGACGTCCGATACGCCGGCGTCCAGCGTGAGAACGATGCCGGAGGTCGCGGTCAGGCCGACAATCGTCAGGTTATCTTGGGTAATTGTCGCCGATGAAGCAGACGCGAAACTGGCCTCGATTTCGACCGTGTCCCCATTGGCGGCCGCGTCCAACGCGGCCTGAATGCTCGGAAAATCCGTGGGAACACGAATAATGGCCATCGAAATCGCGCTTTCGGCGAGAAAATTCGCAGCCATTCAATCCAAAACTTGACGTTACGGCAAGTGCAGAATGCGGACGCTCATGCGGCGCACCCCTCCACTATGACGTCCCGGGCGAAGCTCGCCCGAGATTCAAAACTCTTCCAGCAGGCGCCCGAAGCCGGCAATCTTGTCGTTGATGCCGTTGGCGCGCAGCGCGTGCCAGTAGGTCGCCGTATTGATGGCAATGACTGGCTTGCCGAGCCACATTTCGGCGGCCGCGGCGAGGCGGATCATCGACATATTCGTACCGACCTGCACGATGGCATCGACATCGTCGCCATCGAGTTCGCGCAAAACGCCGCGAAGCTCCTCCGTCGTGACCTCCGCGATCGAAATCCACGACCGCCGCTTGAGCGAGATTTCACGCACGGTCTCATAGCCCATGTCGCTGAAGTAATTGGCGACTTCCCGGTTCATGGAGGGCCAATAGGGCGAGACGAACGAAATTTTCTTGACGCCGCCGTAAGTGCGCAGCGCTTCGGCGCAGGAATGGCTTCCGATGCTGATCTTGACGCCGCTTTCGTCCTCGATCGTCTTCTGGAATTTGTCGGCGCCTTTCGCCCCGTTAAAGAAAGTGACGGCCGACATGCCCATCACGAGGTAATCGGGCTCGCAGGTCATCACGCTGCGCACGGCATCGAGCGTATTGGAACCGATCAGCTCCGTCGCCGTACGGGCAGAAGCATCGTCGATGGCATTGGCATTCGGCGTGAAGATGCGGGCATAGTGATTGGTCACGCCAATCGGCCGCATGGCTTCGAAGTCCGGCTGAACGATCGTATTCGTGGACGGTCCGAGAACGCCGAACTTGCGCCTCCAGCCCAGTACGTCAGTCATATGATCTCTCCCCGGCGGTTTCAGAATAAAGCCAATGGCCGTGTAGCGCCTTCGCGCACTCTAGGACATGTCGCAAGGGCCCGCAAAATCCGGCCATGCGGCACTCTTGTACGGACGAAATGTTTGTCAACAAGAGGCGGCGCTGATAGCCTTTCCGGCGTCTTCTATCCAAATCGACGGCGGATGCGACTGCCGCGGAAGACCTAAGGGAAGTTGTCATGTTGCGAAGTACCGAGAATGCGCCGAACCGCACCCGAAGGACGCTGCTGGCGCTGGCCGCCCTTGCGCTTCCCGCCGCCTTATCCCCCCAGGCAAGCCTGGCGCAGAATACGCCGGCATGGCCGACGCGCACGATCAAGCTGATCATTCCGCTCGGTCCAGGCTCGGGCGCGGACATCAGCGCCCGCATGCTCGCGCCGCGCCTGCAGGCCAGGTGGGGGCAAAGCATCGTTGTCGAGAACAGGCCCGGCGGCGACAGCCTGATCGCGCTTGGCGCTTTCGCGCAGGCGAACGACGATCACGTCTTCTTCTACGGCCCCGCCGGAACGATCACGCCGCACATCTTCCAGCACGAAAAGCTGCCCTACGACCCCGTCAAGGATGTGCGCCCCATTGCGAGCATTTCCGCGACGACGCTTGCGATCGCCGTGCCGACAGCGCTTGGAATCAATTCGCTGAAAGATCTCGTCGACCGCGCGAAGAAGGAGCCCGGCGTTCTCAATGCGGCGACCGCGCCGGGAATTGCCGAAATGTTCTGGGACGGCTTCGTTGCGCGCGAGGTAATGAAGATTCCCAAGGTTCCCTATCGCAATATCGCCGAGGCGACGAACGATGTCGGCGAGGGACGCTTGCAGATCATGTATTCGTCCCTGCCGATGATCAAACCCGGCGCGCAGGGCGGCAAGGTCAAAATTCTCGCCATCACCAGCGCCAAACGCGTCGACTCCGATCCCGACATTCCCACCTCGGCCGAAGCGGGATTTGGACATTTCGCCATGTCGGGCCTCGTCGGCATGGTCGGCTCGCGCGCCGTTTCGGATACGCTGCGCCGCCGTATCGGCACGGACATTCTCGACGTCACGAAAGATGCCGAGTTTTCGCAGAAGCTACTCGCTACGGGCCAGGTTCCGCAACTTGCGGGCGCCGACGAATTCGAGAAAGAAATCGAACGCCAGATCAAGCAAATCGCGGAAGTTGCGACATTGCTCGGCCTCAAACGCAAGCATCGCCAGGAATAAAGTGACGAGCCTCGAATGGCGGAAAGGCAGGCCATGCGCCTGCCTTTTCCTTACGCTATTGTCATTGCGGCGCGCGGCGATCGATCGGCACGTTTGTCGCTTTTTGCGGGTGCTGCCCGTTCCAAGCAAAGCGAATGCTCCTGTTGATATGCACGGACATCTGGGGCAGGATTAATCGGCCGAATGTTCCACCCGGCGGGATGCGGAGAATATGAAGAAGAACGAAGACAGGGTCATCATCGTGGGCGCCGGTCCGGTCGGTCTTGTGGCGGCAGCCTGCCTCGGCAAAGCCGGAATCAAAACGACAATCCTCGAATTGCATCACGAGTTGCCGAAAGACTTGCGCGCCTCGACATTCCATTCGCCGACGCTGGACATACTCGACCGCTTCGGCGTCACGCCGCGCTTGATCGAGCGCGGGCTCATTGCGCCGAACTGGCAGTTCCGCGACCGCCGCGAAGGTGTCATCGCGACATTCGATCTTTCCGTTCTGAAGGGCGAAACCGCGCATCCCTATCGCCTGCAATGCGAACAGTGGAAGCTTTCCGAAGAGATGCGCACGGTTCTCGAAGCCGATCCCGCAGTCGATCTCATCTATAATACGGAAGCCATCGATGTCGCGCAGGACGACGATGGCGTGACGTTGAGCGTACGCAATCCCGATGGCGGCGAGGAGACGATGCGCTGCCGCTATCTCATCGCGACGGATGGCGCGCGCAGCGTTGTGCGCAAGACGCTGGATATTCCCTTCGAAGGGCAGACATTGCCGGAGATTTTCCTGTCGATGTCCACGACATTCCCGTTCGAAGAGCACTACGACGATCTCGCCACCATTGCCTATATGACCGACCCCAAAGAATGGGCAGTCCTCTTGCGCACGCCGACGCTCTGGCGCGTGCTGCTGCCGACCGATCCGAACTTCACGGTCGAGCAGATCAAGGATCCCGACGCCATGCAGGCGCGTCTGCAAGGCGTTTGCGAAAATCCGGGTGGCTACGAGATCGTTCACGCGACCGACTATCGGGTGAACGAACGCGTGGCGCGCCATTACGTTTCGGGTCGTGTGTTTCTCGCGGGCGATGCGGCGCATGTGAACAATCCGCTTGGCGGCATGGGCATGAACGGCGGCATTCACGACGCCATCAACCTCACCGAAAAGCTTGTCGAAATATGGAACGGCCGTCAGCCCATCGAGATCATGGGCCGTTACGAGCGTCAGCGCCGCAAGGCCGCCCTCGACGCCGTGCAGGCGCAAACGCTGCGCAATCGCCGCATCATGAACGAGACCGATCCGGCAGCGCGCAAGGCCTTCCACGAAGAATTGCGCGCCACTGTGGCCGATTTCGCAAAGCACAAAGCCTATCTGATGCGTTCGTCGATGATTCAATCGCTAAGGGAACTCGAAGCGGTGGACTAGAACGGCGAGCGTCCGATGGCATAAGCGTACGCGGTGGGAATGGCTTTGAAAATGGCGGTTTGTCTATCGTACGAATTTCCAGAACCGGCGTTCCCTCGCCAGAGACGGACGCCAGTGCCCAACACTGTCAATGAGAGCTTGAACAATGGCCGATCCGAAACTGAAACAGGCAATCAGGAATGGCGAGTTCATCCTCGCCCCCGGCGTATTCGATCTCATCTCGGCGATGATCGCCGATACGATCGGGTTCAAGGCCCTCTACGTCACGGGCTATGGCACTGTGGCTTCCTATCTCGGCCTGCCAGACGCGGGCATCGCGACCTATCGCGACATGGTCGAGCGCATCGGCCAGATCGTGAAGCGCACATCGACGCCTGTCATTGCCGACGCCGACACCGGCTACGGCGGCCTCCTGAACGTGCGCCACACGGTACGCGGCTATGAAGAGGCCGGCGTCACCGCGATCCAGATTGAGGATCAGGAATTTCCGAAGAAATGCGGTCATACGCCGAACCGCCGCGTGGTTCCGCTCGACGACATGCTGCGCAAGATCGAAGTCGCCGTCGACAGCCGCACGAGCGACGATTTCCTGATCATCGCGCGCACTGATGCGCGCACGGGTCTTGGTCTCGACGAAGCCATCCGCCGGGGCCAGGCCTTCGCAAAGGCCGGCGCTGACATCGTTTTTGTCGAGTCGCCGGAATCGGTCGAAGAAATGCGCGCGATTACCGAGGCCGTCGATGCGCCGCTCTTCGCCAACATCGTCAATGGCGGACGCACGCCCCTACTGAGCGCCGACACGCTCAAAACGATGGGTTATTCAGTCGCGATCCACCCGGCCATAGGTTTCCTCTCTGCGGGCGCGGCGTTGCGCAAGGCCTATGCCGATCTCAACAAGAACGGCGAAACCAGCGCCGAAATCGACCTCTATTCCTTCGCCGAGTTCAACAAACTTCTCGGCTTCGAGGATGTGTGGGACTTCGAAAAGAAATATGCTCAGGTTCCCTGAGCGCAACGCCGCATGAACGGGCAGGAATGACGAAAACGCTTTACGACAAGCTTTGGGAGAGTCACGTCATCCGCACCTACGATGACGGCTCTGCCCTGCTATATGTCGACCGTCATCTCATGCATGAAGTCAGCACGCCGCAATCCTTCATCGCCATCGAAAAGAAGAACGGAACTCTGGCGCGTCCCGCCGCGAATCTCGCCGTGCCGGATCATGTTGTTCCTACAACCAGACGCGACAAGCCCATCGCCGATCCGCTGGCGCGCGCACAGACGCAGCGCCTCGTCGAGAATGTGGCGCGGCACAAGGTTCCCTTCATTCCGCTGAACGATCCGCGTCAGGGCATCGTACATGTCATCGGTCCCGAGCAGGGCTTCACTCTGCCCGGCATCGTGCTCGCCTGCGGCGACAGCCATACCTCGACGCATGGCGCATTCGGCTGCCTCGCCTTCGGCATCGGCGCATCCGAATGCGGGATCGTCATGGCGACGCAAGCGATACGTCAGCAACGCGCGCGCACGATGCGCGTGAATATCGCCGGTGAGCGCGGACCATTCATCAACGCCAAGGATATCGCGCTCGCGCTGATCGCACGCATCGGCGCGAACGGCGCGGCCGGCCACGCCGTCGAATATGCAGGGCCCGTCATCTCCGCCATGCCGATGGCCGAGCGCATGACGCTTTGCAACATGTCCATCGAAGCCGGCGCGCGGGTCGGCATGATTGCACCGGATGAAACGACGTTCGCCTATCTCGAGGGCCGGCCGATGGCGCCCACGGGCGAGATGTGGCGTCGCGCCATCGATTACTGGCGCACCCTGTCCTCCGATGCCGACGCCGCGTTCGATCGCGAAATCACGCTCGATATCTCCAGCGTCGAACCTTACGTCACATGGGGCACGTCGCCGGAAGACGCGCTTCCCATTGGCGGCCGCGTTCCTTCACCCGATGAAGTCGCCGAGCCGACACGACGTACCAGGCGCGAACGCGCGCTCGCCTATATGGGTCTGAAGCCGGGCACACGGCTTGAAGACATCGGCATCGATGTCGTCTTCATCGGCTCGTGCACCAACAGCCGTATCGAGGATCTGCGCGCCGCAGCGGCGGTTGTCGAAGGCCGGCGCGTTGCAAAAGGTGTGAAGGCCATCGTCGTGCCCGGCTCGGGTCTCGTTTGCGAACAGGCGGAGCGCGAAGGCCTTGCGCAGGCCTTCCTCAATGCCGGCTTCGAATGGCGGCAGCCCGGCTGCTCCATGTGCGTCGGCATGAATGGCGATACGCTTTCGCCGGGCCAGCGGTCAGCCTCCACATCCAATCGCAACTTCGAGGGACGGCAGGGCATCGGCGGGCGCACTCATCTCATGAGTCCAGCCATGGCCGCCGCAGCAGCCATCACCGGCCATCTCACCGACGTGCGCAAACTGGCGGCGACACGCGCATGACACCATTCACGACACTCGAATCCGTTGCCGCCTTTCTGCCCGAGCAGAATGTCGACACCGACGCGATCTATCCCGCGCGCTATCTTCTGCTGATGGAGCGCGACGGTCTCGGCCCCTATCTTTTTCGCGACCGGCGCTATCTCGGCGACAATAAGCGCAACGACGGTTTCGTGCTCGACCGCGAGCCCTTCACGCAAGCGCAAGTGCTGATTGCGGGCTCCGGCTTTGGCTGCGGTTCGAGCCGCGAACAGGCGGTGTGGGCGCTGACCGGTTTTGGCATTCGCTGCGTGATCGCGCCGAGCTTCGGCGAAATCTTTGCCGGCAATGCGGTCAAGAACGGCTTGCTCACGATCACCCTGCCCGAAGACATCGTTATGCAACTCGGCGCGGCCGCCGAACGCCGCGCGGTGTTCCGCATCGATCTTGAGACGCGCGAAGTGCATGTGGATGGCGAGAGGGTCGCATCCATCGACATTGGCGACAATCGGCGCGCGGCCCTGTTGAACGGATGGGACGAGACGGACATAGTGCTACGAGAGGACGGCGAGGCCATCGCAGCCTTCGAGGCGCAGCATCGCATCGCCCAGCCCTGGCTTTTTCAGGAAGCGGATACATGAGCGAAGACCTGATCGAAAACTACAAGCGCGCTTTCGGCCGCAGCGTCGGTTTCGGTGAGAGACCCGCGCTCGTGCTCGTCGACTTCGCCAAGGCCTATTTCGATCCAGCCTGCGAACTTTATGCCGGCGTCGAGAATGCACTTGCATCGGCCCTGCGCATTCGCGCGGCGGCGCGCGAAGCCGGCATTCTCGTGGCGCTGACGGAAGTCGTCTATCAGGATGGCGGCATCAACGGCGGACGCTTTTATGAGAAGTCGAAGCCGCTGCATAATTTCATCAAGGGCCGCAAGACCGCGGAATTCGCCGATGGCCTCGTTCCCTATCCCGACGAGATCATCGTCTCCAAGCAATATCCGAGCGCCTTCTTCGGCACGTCGCTCGCGCCGACATTGACGGCCAACGGCATCGACAGTGTCATCCTCACAGGGCTTTCGACGAGCGGCTGCGTGCGCGCGAGTTGCGTGGATTCGATGTCATATGGTTTCCGCACCATCGTGGTTGCCGACGCCTGCGGCGATCGCCATCCCGCGCCGCATGAAGCCAATCTCTTCGACATGAATGCGAAATATGCCGATGTCGTCTCGGAATCCGATGTGCTGACGTATCTGGCGGGTTTGCGCGCGAAGCGTGCGTCTTCATAACATCCAGGACACAGAGAAAGCGGGGAGTTGAACATGGATTACGATTTCGTTCCGATTTCGAAGCGCAAGCCCTTACGATGGCCGAACGGCAAGCGCATGGCCATCATGCTGACCAATAATCTCGAACATTGGGACAAGGTGCGCGAATCGCCGAAGCCCTATTACCCCGGCGGCCCTGGCATTATCGGCGGCGACCTGCCCGGCAATGTCTACGATAATCCCAACTTCACCTGGCGCGAATACGGCCAGCGCGTCGGCATCTGGCGGATCATGGATGTGTTCGATGCCTACGGCGTGCCCTCGACCTGCACGGTCAATGCAAAGACCTGCATCGAGCGGCGAGAGATCGTCGATGCCGCACTGGAGCGCGGCTGGGAACTCGTCGCGCACAACTATGTGCAATCGGACCTGCTCACCGATTTCATGTTCGACGAGGCGAAGGAGCGCGAGGTCATCCGCGAGACATTGCGCGTCTATAAGGATGTCGTCGGCAAGCCGGCGAAAGGCTGGCTCTCGTCCTCGCTGCGCTCGACGCTGAACACCATCGACATCATTGCGGAGGAAGGCCTGATCTTCATCACCGACCTTCTCAACGATGACCAGCCCTATCTCGTGAAGACGAAAAGCGGCAAGCCGATGGTGTCGATCCCCTATACGTCGGAGGTGAACGACTTCACGGTCTTCATGCGGCAGGGCATGGATTGCGACGGCGCCTTCAAGGTGTTCAAGGAACAGTTCGACTGGCTTTATGCCGAAAGCGCCAAGAGCGGCCGCTTCATGAATATCGGACTGCATCCGCATGTCATCGGCCAGCCCTTCCGCATTCGCGCGCTGCGCGATTTCCTCGCCTATGTGAAGCAGTTCGACGATATCTGGTTCGCCACACGCGAGGAAATCGCCGAGTGGTATCTGAAAAACCACCAGAGCCACATTGGTTGATGTCCGGCTGGCCGGATGACGCCATTCGGTCAGCCAGATCCCGCGAGAAGACAGAAATTTTCTGAATTTCGTATCGCTACGAAGTCACATCCCTACTGGCCTTCCCGCCGCAGCCACCAGAAGCTTCTTCCCATCGAACATGCGTTTGGCGACGCGGTTGACCTCGTCGAGCGTCACCGCAGCAATCAGGCCATTACGCTGATCGAGAAATTCGACCGGATAATCTTCGACCTGCAGCGAGACGAGATTGCCGGCGATCTTGGTCGACGTATCGAAGCGCAGGGCATAGGAGCCGATCAGGTATTTCTTCGCCTTTTCGAGCTCGTCCGCCGTGGGCCCATCCTTCACGAGGCGGGCGATCTGTTCTTCAATTACCGAGATCGATTCTGCGGCGCGCTCGTTCTTCGTGGACGTGCCGCCGGAGAACAGCGCCGCCTTGTTGTAATTATGCAGATGGCTCCAGACGGAATAGGCGAGGCCGCGGACTTCTCGCACTTCCTGGAACAGCCAGGACGAGAACGTGCCGCCGCCGAGAATGTGATTGACGACGATGGCCGTCATGTAATCGGGATCCTTGCGCGGGATCCCCGGCAGGCTGAAGCGGATTGCCGTTTGCGGCACATCGAGGTCGACCACCGTGCGCGCACCGGAGGACGGTTCGATTTCCGGAACGTCCGCAACATCCGGATTTTCAGGCAGGTCGCCGAAAACCTTGTCGATATATGCCGTCAGACGCGCTGCATCGATCGCGCCAACTGCCGCGATGCGAAGGTTGCCGCGCGCCATGATTTTCCGATGCAGTGACGCGATGTCTTCGCGCGCTATCGCCGGCACCGTTTCGAGATCGCCGCTCACCGGATTGGCGTAGGGATGGGCGGGAAATGCAGCGCGCCGCCACGCGCGGCCTGCGAGTGCGTCGGGATCGTTGGCCTCGTGCTTGAGGCCGGCAACTGTCTGGGCCTTTACGCGTTCGATCGCATCGGCGTCGAAGCGCGGCTTGTTGACGGCGAGCTGCACCAGGTCGAAAGCGCTATCGACATGACGCGACAGCGTCTTGAGATCGCCGCTCAGCGTGTCATGTCCCGCGTGGAACGAGAGTTCCACTGCCTTGTCGTCGAGCGCGCGATGGAACGCATCGGAATCGAGATCCCCCGCGCCTTCGTCGAGCAGGGCGGAGAGCATGTTCGTAGCGCCCGCCTTGCCGGCGGGATCGTTGGTCGCGCCCGCCTTGAAGGCGAAGTCGAAGGCGACGAGTGGAACGGCGTAATCCTCGACCAACCACGCTTTAATGCCGCGTGGCGTGACGATCTGTTGAACCTTGCTGGCGCGCGAAGGCGCAGAAGGCTTTTCCGTAATGGGCGCGTGGGCGGTCATGAATGCGCTTTCGATAAAGGTTGACGTCAGGCAGCCGCGACTTCTTCGCGCTGCAGAAGAAATCCGGTGACGGAGCGTTGATCCTGCAACCAGCGCGCAGCGGCGAGTTTCACCTGATCCGCGGTCACGGCATCCATGCGCTCGGGCCATTCCTGAATGTCCTTCACGCCGACGCCGGTCGTCAGCGACGAGCCGTACCAGCGTGCGAGCGAGGCCTGCGAATCCTGCGCATAGACAGCATCGGCGATGAGACGGGTCTTGGAGCGTGCGAGGTCGGCATCGTTGACGCCGTTCTTTGCAACATCGGCAACAACGGCGCACATGGCGTCATCGAGCTGTTCGAGCGAAACCTCCGGCGACGGCACGCCGTAAACGAAGAAGCGCGTATCGTCGAGCGACTGACCCCAGTAATAGGCGCCTGCTGCGACGGCGATCTTGTCGTCGACGACGAGCTTTTTATAGAGCAGGCTCGTCGGCCCGCCACCGAGAAGATGACCGAGAATTTCCAGCGCCTCGGCTTCGCCCGGTCCCGCGGTCGCGTAGGAGGGCACGAGATAGACACGCTGCGCGCTCGGCTGCTCGACCTTTTCGTCCGAGAGCCTCACGAGACGATGCGCACGAGCCGGCGGCTCCTGCGGACGCACGCGCATCGGCGCGTCGCCGCTCGCGGGGATCTTGCCGTAGGTCTGTTCCGCAAGCGCGCGAACCTCGTCCGCCTCGACATCGCCCGCGACGATCAGGATCGCGTTTTGCGGGGTGTAGAAGCGCCTGTAATAGGCGATCGCATCCTCGCGATTGAGGCTTTCGATCTCGTGCTGCCAGCCGATGATCGGCTTGCCATAGGGGTGATGCGTGAAGAGCGCAGCCTGCACGGCTTCGCTCAACTGCTGCGAGGGATCGTTGTCGGTGCGCATGCGGCGCTCTTCGAGCACGACGTCGCGCTCGGGCGTCACGACTTCGTCCGACAGAACGAGATTGGTCATGCGGTCGGCCTCGAATTCCATCATCACGCCGAGATGTTCTTTCGGCGTGCGCTGGTAATAGGCCGTGAAATCGTAGGAGGTGAAAGCGTTCTCCTGACCGCCGAGTTCGGCGATGACTTCGGAGAATTGGCCCTTGGGATGGCGTTCCGTGCCCTTGAACATCAGGTGTTCAAGGAAATGCGCGATCCCGGACTTCATCTGCGGGTCATCGGCCGCGCCGTTACGATACCACACCATATGCGTCGCGACCGGGGCGCGGCGGTCGGGAATCACAACCACGTCCATGCCGTTGCCGAGCTTGAAGGTCGAAATCGCCGGCCCCTTCGAATGGGCTCCGGCATCGGCGCCGGGCGTCAGGCCGTTGGAAGATACGGACGGTGAAGCGGTCTGGGCGGGCATGTCTGTCCAATCCGTTGTGCCGATAGAGGGCGTTTCCCGATTCGCGCCGGTCGCCGGCGCGTTGCGAAGTGTGCTCTATATAGGCGAGCCGCAGCGCGCCGTCAGCGGCAACAGGGGCATGCCCCGAAAAAGTTGCCCGACTTTTTCGAAAAGGGCATGCCGATCTATAGTCAGGATAAACAAAAACCGCGCGGGCAGGCCCGCGCGGCGTGTCGAATCGGGAAATGCCCGGTCGCTATCAGTCGACCTGACGGGCCCGGCGCTGCTCTTCGCGAAGCTGGGCGCGGGCGTCGCCGAGATTGACCTCCTCGCGCACTTCGAACGTGTACCTCTGGGACTTCTTCGCCGTGCGATAGCCCTTCGGCGGATCGGTGAGACGCCCGCGCGGCGGCTCCTGCCCGGCGACAAGGTCGCGCGTGGTATCGGGCGCGGACGACGTCGTCTTCATCACGCGCCAGAATTCCGTGGGATTGCAGAGTTCGCCGAGGTCGCCATTCTGGCAGCTTTCCCGCCGGGGATCGCGCGGGGCGTTCTGCTGCAGGCGGCCGATGGTGCGAATTTCATGCGCGCTCATGGCGCCCATACGGTGGTCGTTGTCGGCGGCCAGCGGACGCGGCCCGCCACCGTTACGGCCGACGCGCTGGAGATCGTAATCCTTCGGCCATGCCGGATTGCGTTGCGCGACAGGGGCCGCGGGCGGCGGAAGTTGCGTGCTGGGTGGCAGCACCAGCGGGGCGCGCTCGCGATAATCGATACGGGGCTGCTCCTCGCCGCCGCCAAGCCCGAAACCAATGCCTGCGCCGAGGAGGCCTTTCACGGTCTCGAAAATGTTCTGGTCGCCGTCGTCGAGCGCGAGCGCCGGGGTGGAGGCTCCAAAGCCCAGGAACAGCGCGGCGCCGGCGGCCAGCAGGGCCTTTCGGGCGGTCGATGTACGATGGTTCATGCTCAGACCCTCTTGCTTCACGCGGGGCAGCGAGCCCTCAATTTCCGGCGAAATCGGGGCAACCTGGGGCAAATACATGAAAAACAGCCCGCGAACAGTCAATTCGAAGGTTCTGTTTCCTTTTTGCCACTGCCGAAGAATGAATCATACAGGAGCAGGGCCACCCCGGCAACAATCGCCACATCGGCGATGTTGAAGACATACCAGGACAGACGGCCCCAACGCTCCGTATCCAAATACAGATAGGCGAAGTCCGCCACCGCCCCGTAGACCGCCCGGTCGATGGCGTTGCCGATAGCGCCGCCGACGATCAGCCCGAGGCCGAGGCTCAGCAGCGGGGCGATCGAGCGCCACATCCACACCGCGAGCGCTATGGTCGCGGCGACCGTGAAAACGAACAGGCCCCAGCGCGCCAGTTCGGTGTGGGCCTGGAACATCGAATAGGAGACGCCCCGGTTCCAGGTCATCACGAGATCGAAAAACGGCAGCACATGGACGGGCTGCCGTCTCGCAATATCGAAAACATGCAGCAGCCAGACCTTGGAGGCCTGATCTGCAACGAGAGCGATGGCAGCGGCGATGAGACCGAGCTGTCGCGGCGTCACGCCGGCAGCTCCGCCAGACGTCCCGCCGCTTTCAACTCCCGCAGGGCCTGCGCATCGCGCGGCGTGACGCCGGGATATTCTGGTTCGGCGGTCGCCGGATCGAAATATTTCCACGAGCGCAGGCACTTCACGCCGCTCGCGCGATGGGGAACCACCGCGACGCCCTTGACCTCGTCGAGGCGGAAGGCATCCGCGGGCCCCTCGCCTGCTTCGATGCGGATATCCGAGGTGATGCAGACTTCGGCGAAATCCACGCCGGCGACTGCGGCGCGCGCGGCCTCGTCGGCGACGTACACCACCGGGCTTGCTTCGAGAGAGGAGCCGATGCGCTTCTGCGCCCGCTCGAGTTCGAGCGCGCCCGTGACCGCGCGGCGCACGTTACGGATGAGCTTCCACTTCGCTGCCAGCGCCTCGTCGCGCCATGCCGGGGGCACGCGCGGGAAAAATTCGAGATGCACCGAGTCGGCTTCCGCATAACGTGACAGCCATGACTCCTCGCAGGTGAAGGGCAGGATCGGCGCGAGCCATACGGTCACAGCACGGAAGATTTCGTCGATGGCCTTCAACGCTCCGATGCGTTTCGCGCTCGAGATCGGCTCGCAATAGAGCGTGTCCTTGCGAACGTCGAAGTAGAAGGCGGAAAGGTCGGTGTTCATGAACAGCGACAGCGCCGCGATCACTTTTTTGTAGTCGAAATTCGCATAGGCGTCGCGGATCTCGCCGTCGAGTTCGGCGAGGCGGTGCAGCATGAGGCGGTCGATCTCCTCGAGCTCCACGTTCGCGGCTTGCGCGGGGTCGTAATGGGCGAGCGCGCCGAGCATCCAGCGGATCGTGTTGCGCAACTTGCGATAGGTTTCCGAGAAAGTGGTGAGCACATTCTTGCCGATCCGCAGATCGTCGGAATAGTCGGATGCTGCGACCCAGAGGCGGAGAATGTCTGCGCCCGAATCCTTGATGACGGTCTGCGGCGCGACGACGTTGCCGAGGGATTTCGACATCTTGCGGCCGTTCTCGTCGAGCACGAAGCCGTGCGTCAGCACGACATCGTAAGGCGCGCGACCGCGGGTGCCGCAGCTTTCGAGCAAAGACGAATGGAACCAGCCGCGATGCTGGTCAGAGCCTTCGAGATACATCACCTCGTCAGGTCCCCCGTCGCGCAGGCGATGGATGCCCGATAACCCGGGAAAGTGCTGCGCATCTTCCAGCGTGAATGCGTGCGTCGATCCCGAGTCGAACCAGACGTCGAGCACGTCGTCGATCTTCTCGTAGTCGGCGGCTTTATAGTCATCCGCGAGGAAACGCTGCGCAGCGCCTTCGGCGTACCAGGCATCCGCGCCTTCCTGCGTGAAGGCTTCGGCAATGCGCCGGTTCACGCGCTCGTCGACGAGAATGTCGTGCGTGCCCTTCTTCACGAAAACCGCGATCGGCACGCCCCAGGCGCGCTGGCGCGACACCACCCAGTCCGGGCGATTGGCGATCATGCCGGTGATGCGGTTCTCGCCGGCGGCGGGCACCCAGCGCGTTTCGGTGATGGCCGTGAGCGCGAGGTCGCGAAGGGTGGGAGCGTTGTGGCCGATGCCCGCTTGCGCCTGCTCCCCTCCCCCTTGTGGGGAGGGGTTGGGGGTGGGGGTTGCGAGAACTTCGGAGCCCTGCACGACCCCCACCCCGCCGGCTTCGCCGTCGACCCTCCCCACAAGGGGGAGGGTAGAGTCTGCCATCCCCTTATCCATCGCAATGAACCATTGCGGCGTGTTGCGAAAGATCACCGGCTTCTTCGAGCGCCAACTATGCGGATACTGATGTTTGAGTCGTCCGCGCGCGATGATGTTGCCAGCTTCTTGCAGGGCCTTGATCACGGCGTCATTGGCGTCGCCCTTGTTGCCCTTGTCGTCGATGACGCGCTTGCCCGGAAAACCCGGCGCTTCCTTCGTGTAGAAACCGTCGGCATCAACCGTATAGGGGATGCGCGTGTCGATGCCGCGTTGCGCGAGCATGCGGCCCGAGGCCATCCAGATGTCGAAGTCCTCGCGGCCGTGGCCGGGCGCGGTGTGCACGAAGCCCGTGCCGGTGTCGTCGGTGACGTGATCGCCATCGAGCAGCGGCACGTCGAAATCATAGCCGTGATGGGCGAGCGGGTGTGAGCAGGCGAGAATATCGGCGGGATCGACGGCGCGCACACGAACGAATTGCTCCACTCGCGCCGACTTGAAGACATCGGACGCGAGGCGGTCGGCGAGCACGAAGAGCGCGCCCTTCTTCGCCCAGTTGTCGGCTGCCGCCTCGGTGACCCGATAGAGGCCATAGTCGATCTTGTGCGAATAGGAGATCGCGCGATTGCCTGGCAGCGTCCAAGGCGTCGTCGTCCAGATGACGACGGAGGCGGATTTCAGATCGTCGAAGATATCGTCAGCGGCTGCGACATCGTCGGGATTTTCGCCACTCTGCTGCGCGGCCTGTTGCACGGCAGTGCGTGCGGCCGGATTGATCGCCTTCACCGGGAATGCGACATGCACGGTATCACTGGTGTGATCTTCGTACTCGACTTCCGCCTCTGCCAGAGCGGTTTTCTCGACAACGCTCCACATGACCGGCTTGGAGCCGCGATAAAGCAGCCCGTTCGCCGCGAATTTCATGATCTCGCGCGCGATCTGCGCTTCAGCGGCATAGGCCATCGTGAGATAAGGGTTCGACCAGTCGCCCTCGACGCCCAGACGCTTGAATTCCTCGCGCTGCACATTCACCCAATGATCGGCATAGGCGCGGCATTCCTGGCGGAAGGCGATCATCGCGGCGGCGTTGGAGAAGTCCGGCTTCTGTTTGCCCTTGGAGCGGTAGTTGTCTTCCTCGATCTTCCACTCGATCGGCAGGCCGTGACAGTCCCAGCCCGGCACATAGTTCGAATCCTTGCCGAGCATCTGCTGGCTGCGCGTCACCATGTCCTTGAGGATTTTGTTCAGCGCATGGCCGATATGGATGTTGCCGTTGGCGTAGGGCGGGCCATCGTGCAGCACGAATTTCGGGCGGCCTTTGCCGGCGGCGCGCAGCTTGCCGTAGAGGTCGGTTTTCGCCCAGCGCTCGAGGATCTGCGGCTCCTTCTGCGGCAGGCCGGCGCGCATGGGAAAATCGGTCTGCGGCAGGAACAGGGTTTTCGAATAGTCGGGGCCTTTGTCGGGCGTATCGGTCATGTCGGGCGGGTCCGGAATCTCGGTCGCGCGCGTGGCGAAGACGCGCGCAAGTTGCGGTGCAATTAGATGATTTGGGCGCAAAACGCCAATTCCCGGCCGCTCTCAGCAGGCCGGGCCGGTAATTCGTATCGTGTGCCAACGAGGCCGGATGGTCATACTCTCAATTTAGCAGGCTGTGCCAAAAAGCGGAAGGTGCTCAGCGCGAGAGTATGGCCCGCGCCTCTTCTACATCCAGCTCGATCCGCGCCTTCAGCGCGTCGAGACCGTCGAACTTTTCCTCGCCCCTGATCCATTCGACGAAGTCGACCTCGACTTCGCGGCTATAGAGATCGCCGGAAAAGTCGAAGACGAAGATTTCGAGCAACGGCGGCCCGTTGTCGACGGTCGGACGCCGTCCCCAGCTGGCGACGCCGCCATGGGTCACGCCGTCGATGACGATCCGGACCGCATAGATCCCATGCCGCAACTGGTTCGAAGGCTCGAGCACGAGATTGGCGGTCGGGAAACCAAGGGTGCGGCCGAGCTTCTGGCCATGAACGACCTCGCCGATCACGAAATAGTCGTGCCCCAGAAGATCGCGCGCCCGCGCCACATCGCCCGCCAGCAGCGCCTTGCGCGCGTTGCCGGAGTGGACGGCTTCGAGGCTTCCGTCGGCGTCCGCGACAATCTTGCCGATGATTTCGACATCGAAGCCGTGGCGCTTGCCCGCCGCGCGCAGGAAATCGGGCGAGCCGGAGCGGCCCTTGCCGAAATGAAAATCGTAGCCGACGACGACGCCGGAGACGCCGAGCCTGCGGATCAGAATGTCCTGCACGAATTGTTCCGCATCGAGCGACGCCAACGCCGCATCGAAGCTGAAGACGATCAGGCCGTCGATCCCCAGCCGCTCCAGCGCCTTCGCCCTGGCGGCCTCGGGGGTCATGCGGAAGACCACGCTCTTTCCCGCGAAATAGTCGGCGGGATGGGGCTCGAACGTGAGGACCGCCAGCGGCGCCCGGCGCTTTTCCGCCAGCACTTTCGCGCGCGAGATGACGGCCTTGTGGCCGCGATGAACGCCGTCGAAATTGCCGATGGCGACCACCGGCGCCGCGAGCGCAGGCGGCAGGGCTTCGGGATCGCGAACGGCAGTGAAGCGTCGGGCCGGCGCGGTCGTGGCGGAAGTCATGTGAGATCGGATCTTTCGGCTGATACCGGCGCGCGGAGAGACCATGGCAGGGGGAGCATCGTCAAGTTGGTCTGCGTCAAGTTGCCTGTTTTCGATCTGACGCAATGCCGCAGGCGTTCCAATGTGGCAGAAAAATTCAGGAAGCAGGTCATGAGCGCTTAAAGGACTATCGGAGCGTTGCGCGCCGTCTACGCGGATGCGGTGTGCCGCGCCGCGGGTTGCGCCGGAACGGCGGTCGAGGCCGCCTTCGCCGCCGGTTAAAGACGGCGGTTGCCGTCTTTGCTCGCTGGTGGTTCTCGGAACGCCCGCTTCCCCATCGTTAAGCGCTAGTAAAATCAACAGTTTTAGTGAAGTTTTAACAATCGGGCTTAACGGCCCGGCAATCTGTTTCGGTCATTGTGAAGTCAGGCTTTCAAAGCCGGCGCGCCCCTGGCGATGGTGCGATGGCTGACTTCTGACAGGACGGAGAAACGGATGAACCTCGATCCCGGCATGCCCATTCTGGTCGTCGACGACTACCAGACCATGGTGAAAATCATGCGCAATCTCTTGAAGCAGATCGGCTTCGAGAATGTCGACGATGCTTCCAACGGCGCGGCGGCGCTGGAAAAGATTCAGGCCAAGGAATACGGCCTCGTCATTTCCGACTGGAACATGGAGCCGATGACCGGCTACGAACTGTTGCAGAAGGTACGCGAGGGCGGATCCAACGCCAACGTTCCCTTCATCATGGTGACGGCGGAGTCCAAGACAGACAACATTGTCGCGGCGCGCCGGGCCGGCGTCAGCAACTATCTCGTGAAGCCTTTCAACCAGCAGTCGCTGAAAGCGAAGATCGATCAGGTCTTCAGCCAGAAGGCGGCCTGACAGCTTCTATCACCACGCGAGTTTGGTCATGGCGGCCATGGGCTTGTGCTCATGCGCCGCCATCAGTTTTTTCAGCGCCGCGAGATCGAGATCGCCGCTGCGTCCGTTTGCGTCGGCAGGATGCAATTCGGCGCGATGAATGCCCGTCGTAATGAAGATCGTGTCCATGCCCCGGCTCACCGCGCCGCCGACATCGGTGTGCATGCCATCGCCAATGGCGAGAATACGCTGCAATTGCGGCTTGCGCCCGAGATGCTTTGACGCCAGTTCCATGGCGCGTTCGTAGATCGGCGCGAAGGGCTTGCCCGCCTGCAAGACGCGACCGCCGATTTTCTCGTAAGCCTGCGCAATCGCGCCCGAGCAATAGATTTCTCGCTCGCCCACATGCACCACGATATCGGGATTGGCCGAAATGAATTCGAGATCGCGCGCGCGCATCTCGTCCAGGGCGGACGCATAATCGCCCGGCGTATGATCGTCGTCGAAAAGACCCGTGCAGACGACATATTCGGCCTTTTCCAGCGCGACGAGCGGAGGACGCAATCCTGTCTGCTGCTCCAGAATTTCGAACAATGCGTGATCGCGCACAGGACCGACATGATGCAGCGGCGACAGGCCATGTGCGGCGATGAAGGCGAGCGTCACGTCGCCGGAGGTTACGACCGCGTCGAATGTCCCTTCGGGGACGCCCAGCCCCTCGAGCTGTTTCAATACCGGTGGAAAGGGACGCGGCGCATTCGTCACGAGAATGACGGTCTTTCCCAGATCGCGGAATTTGCGCAGCGCCGCGCAGGCTTCGGCAAAATGCTGGCGGCCGTTGTGAACGACGCCCCAGATATCGGAGAGGATGACATCGTAGCGCTCCGCAATTGCGGATATGCCCGACATGACGGGAATTTCGACTGACGTATTCATGGGCGGACGGCTAGCGCGCTTTCCAGCCGGATGCAATCGCCCCGCTATTTCCGCTCCGCATCGACCCGCAGGCGGGGGCCGTAGAGCGACACCATGCCCCTGATGTCGCCACGCTGAAGATCGCGCGTGCGCTCGTCATAGCGCCAGGACATCAATTGACCGCTTGCGGAGGGATGATCGAGGCCCAGCACATGGCCGATCTCGTGAGCGAGCACGTAACGCAGGTCATAGGATTTCAGATCGCCGTCGAAGCCGGTCTTCCAGCGTGCGCTCGTATTCAGGCATATGAGCCCGCGCGTAATTTCGCCCTGAAGCATGTTTCCCGCCGGCCTGTGAATCACGTCGGCGAAGGCGATACCCTGCGGTGTCTCCTGCGCCCCGATCAGGACGTCGGCTTTGGAAGGATCTTCCGTGAACTCAAAATCGACAGCGGCGATACTCTGCCAGTAAGTGAAGGCGCCTGCAGCCTCCCGCAGAAGACCAGCCCTCTCCATGCCCTTGGATGTCGCAGCAACCATCTGGCCGCAGTTCCTGGCCTCGGCTGTGCTGGTCGCGCTATCGACGAGGCTCCAGGTCAGCTTGAGGGCGCCACGAAGAGGCTGCGGCCAGGCCAGGGTGCGCCCGCCGATTTGCAGGCGGACAAAGACTTCGTCCGTTTCAGCAAAGGCTGCAGGTGCGGCAAAGGTTGCCGCGAGCGCAAACGTAACCGCAAAGAGCTTTCCAACTTTTCGCAATTAGTCCCCCAAGCCGCGTTTTCAACGCGATTCGTTGGCACATCATAGAGTTTTCTGCATCCTGCGCTCAAGGTTAGAGAACAAGCAGGTTATGCTCAGCGGCGCGGCATAATGACCAATCTTGCGACGCAGGCGGAAGCCTCGCTTTTGCGCGCGGCTAGGGAGAGGCTATGCTCGCGCGCCAAAATGGTTGGGAGTACGGGAAGACATGAATCCGAATTCGAGCGCCTGCCTGTTCGCCAGCCTGATTTCGCTGGTCAGCGCAAACGTCGCGACCGCCCAGTCCCAGGATTTTTACGCGGGCAAGCGCATCACTGTTATCGTCGGCACGGCGGCAGGCGGCGGCTACGATACTTACGCGCGCATGATCGCGCGCTACATGCCGCCTCACATTCCGGGGCAGCCGACGTTCGTCGTGCAGAATATGCCCGGCGCGGGCAGCAATGTTTCCGCGGCCTATATTCAGAATGTCGCGCCGAAAGACGGCACGTTCATAGGCTCCTATCAGTCCGGCCTTGTGCTTGAGCCGCTGATCGGGTCGCGCCCGATCAATCACGATCCTTCGAAGGCGCAATATCTCGGCAGCGCCAACGACGATATCTATATTTGCATCGCGCGCGCGGATTCGCCGGCAAAAGAATTCAAGGATGCGTTGACGACCGAAATGGTGATGGGCGCGAGCAATTCGAGTTCAACCTCGGATTATTCGATGATGTTCAACGCCATACTGGGCACGAAATTCAAGATCGTGCTCGGCTATCAGGGCAGCCGCCAGATATCGCTCGCGATCGAGAAAGGCGAGGCACATGGCGCCTGCGGCTTTGCCTGGCCTTCTATTTCCGTCACCCAGCCCGGACAATTCGAAAGCGGCGCGCTCAAGGTGATCGCGCAGGCGCATTCGACAGGGCATCCAGACCTCAACAAGAAGGGCGTGCCGTTGGCAGGCGACTTCGCGCGCACACCGGAGGACAAAGCTGTCCTCGATTTCTTCTTCAGTCAGACCCGTTTCGGCCGGCCCTTTGCCGTCGCCGACGGCGTCCCCGCCGAGCGTGTCGCGCTGTTGCGCAAGGCGTTTGCGGCGACAATGGAAGATCCGCAGTTGCGCGCCGAGGCTGCAAAGATGAAACTCGACATCGACTATGTGAAAGGCGAGGATTTGCAGCAACTCGTCGCGAAGATCTACGCCGCGCCACCCACGGTCATCGAGCGCACCAAGGCCGCGCTCAATCCGAAATAATTTCACCGAGAGGAGCAAGCAGGATGGCAAAATTCATGAACCCGGACGGCGTCGCGAAACCGACGGCCAATTATTCGCAATGCGTGGAAGTGCCGGCCGGCGCGCGCCGCCTCATTATCTCCGGCCAGGTCGGCGCGAAGCCGGATGGAACGGTCGTTCAGGGCGCAGAAGCGCAGACGGAGCAGATTTTCGACAATCTCGAAGCCGTGCTGAAAGCCAACGGCATGGGACTGACGGATGTCGTGAAGATCGTGAGCTATTGCGTGGGCCGCGAACCACTGGCTGGCATGCGTACTGTCCGCGCGCGCAGGCTTGGCACCCATGCGCCGACCAGCACGCTTGTGGTGGTTGCAGGATTGGCGAACCCTGAATATTTGATCGAGATCGAAGCGGAAGCCGTCAAATGATGTTCAAGGTAGCGTCATAGTTGGCATTGGAGCATGACATGAGCGAAACAAAATCCATCGTGATCGACGTGAAGGGCATGACCTGCCAGGGCTGCGTCAACGCCGTCACGCGCATCGTCAAGCGCACCGATCCGCAGGCCGACGTGAAGGTCGACCTTGCTGCAGGACGTGCGGATGTGACGTCGAGCGTCAGTCCGGACGTCATCGAGAAGGCGATCAGCGCCGGCGGCTACGAAGCCCACGCGCGGTAAATCACGCGGGGTGCGGGACGGACACGATGTGTCCGTCCACGATATGTACGCGCCGGTCCGTCCGGGCGGCGAGATCGAGATCGTGGGTGACGACGACGATGGCCCGCGAATGGCGGCCATCTTTCTCTTCGTCCACGAGTTCCCGGAAAATTTTCAGCACCTGATCGCTCGAAACCGTGTCGAGATTGCCGGTCGGTTCGTCCGCGAGAATGACTGCGGGGTCGTTGGCGAGGGCCCGCGCGATGGCGACACGCTGGCGCTGGCCGCCGGAGATCCGGTCCGGCGTTTTTTCGACATGTCCGGCAAGTCCCAACCTTTCAAGCAGCATGCCCGCGCGCTGCCGCATCTCATTCTCCGAAAGGCGTCTGAGCGCGCGCATCGGCAGCATCACATTGTCGAGCAGCGAAAATTCCGGCAGCAGAAAGTGAAACTGAAAGACGAAACCAAGCGTCGCAAGGCGGATCGCGGCGCGCTCCTCTTCGCCCAGCTTGCTGGTCGCGCGCCCCTGAACGAAAACTTCGCCGCTAGTCGGCAGATCGAGCAATCCCAGAAGATAAAGTAACGATGATTTGCCCGAACCCGAAGGGCCGGTAATCGAAACGAATTCGCCGGGCAGCACGCTGAAGTCTATATTCTCGATCAGCGTCGTCGGCACCGCGCCGCCAATGACGCGCGTACCGCCACGAATTTCGAGCAGCGGGTCGGGGCCTGGCGGGCTCACGAGGCGCCTCTGATAATGTCGACCGGCTGCAAGGCCGCCGCCTTGCGCGCCGGAAAGAAGCCCGCGATCCCCGAGGCTATCAGCGCGACGACGCCGGCCAGCACATAATGGAAGAAAGAATAGTAGATCGGCAGGTGCGTCGCGTCCATGAAGGGCGAGCGTATCTCGATCGTACCCATGATGCGGCTCAGCACATAACCGAGCGCCCATCCAATAAGCATGCCGATGATGCCGATGATCAGCGCTTCCAGAACGAAAATGCGGCGCACGGTGCGCGACGTGAACCCCAGCGATTTCATGATGGCGATATCGCGCGTCTTTTCATGCGTGATGGTCGAGACGATATTGTAGGTGCCGAAGGAAGCGACCAGCAGAATTGCGCCGACGACCGTGTACATGATGATGTTGCGGATCTGGAATGCCGACAGAAGATCCTCGTTCGCCTCCAGCCATGAAACGGATTTATAGCCTGTCTCGTTCTCGATGCGCGCAGCGACATCGCGCGCCGCCATGGCGTCGCGCGTGCGAATGCGGATTTCGTTCACGAGGCCTGTCTGCCCGGCAAGGATTTGGGCGGTCTTGAGCAGCGTATAGACCTGCGTCTCGTCGAGGCTGCTGATGCCTGTGTGGGTAAAGCCAACAACCGTCACAGCCATCACCCGCCCGTTGCCGCCGGTCAGCGAGATCGTATTGCCGATGCGCGCGCCGAGTTTCGCCGCAAGCCTGTCGCCCATGATGACCGCGTTGGAGGACTTGTAGAGCGCCGCAAGCGAACCTTGCCTGATCTGCGTCGCGAGTTTCGAAACATGTTCCTCGCGGCGCGGATCGATGCCGATGACGCTCGCCGCCGTATCGCGCCCTGCAAAGCGAATGACGGCCTTGGCCTGCACAGAGGGCGCGACAGCGCCGGGAATCCAGCCTTCGAGCGCGGCCATGATGGCGAAAGGATTCTTGATGCCGGGCCTTAACGCGACTGTTTTCAATCCGTGCAACTCCGCCGCATCGAAAGTCGCTTCGGCGGGCTGCGGCGGCGCGCTGCGGCGCTGATCGGTGATGGATATATGCGCCATGGAATCGATGAGCTGCGCGGTGAAATCGCGCTGCGATCCCTCCATCAGCGCCGCCATCATCACGGAAAACCCGACGCCCGTCGCGACGCCGAGAATGCCGACGATGGTCTGACGCATGCGTGCGCGCACATGCGTTGTCGCGATGGAGAGAACGAGGTTCATGACCCGGCCGCCCGCGCCGTAACGCGCGCGCCGTCGCGCAGGCTCGCCGTTGCCGGAGAGACGACCTGCGTACCCGCCTCAAGCCCGGAAACGATTTCTACGAAGCGCGTTCCGCGAATGCCAGTCTCGACCTTGCGGCGCACGAGTTTGCCATCGTTCACGACAAAGACATTTCCGTCGATCACGGCCTCGGCCGGCAGAAGCAGTGTGTCCTTTTTCTCGCGCGTGACGATATTGGCCTCGACGCTCATGCCGATGCGCAGGGTCGTGTCGTCCGGCAGGGTGAGATAGACGCGAAAAGTTTTGGTCGCGGGGTCGCCCTTTGGCGTGATTTCCCCGACAATCGCGGCGAGGCCCGTACTGCCGAGGCCTTCGCTGCGCAACAGCGCAGTCTGCCCGCCGCGCACGCGCGCGATATCGTCTTCGCTCACGTCCGCAACGATGCGCAGGGGCTTGGGCGGGCCGACCCAGATCAGCACATCGTTGACACCGGTGCCCGCGACCTCGCCGATTTCGCCGTCGCGCCGCAAAACTACCCCCTCCATCGGCGCGCGCAATTGCAGATCGTCGATACGATCCTTCTGCGCCGTGACGCGCGCTTCATATTCCTGCAATTGCGTGACGGCCTGATCGAGGCTCGTCTGCGTCGCCGCATTGCGCGCAACGAGGCTGCGAATGCGTTCGACATCGAGCGCAATCCGGCGCTGTCGCGCTTCCAGCTCCGTCAGCACGGCGCGCTCCTCGGTGTCGTCGAGCTTTACGAGCACTTCGCCCTTGCTGACGGGCTTGCCTTCGCAATCGCAGATCCATTCGATGCGCTTGCGCGTCAGGGCGACGACTTTTGCCCAGCGGATAGGCTCGATCACGCCGGTGGCATAGACGATCTCGGCGGCCGTGCCGCGCCGCGCTTCGACGAGCGTCACGTTCGCGCCGAAAGCGCCCGACCAGTAATACCAGCCGATGCCCAGCGCAGCGGCGACCGCGATCAGAAATCCCAGAACCGTTCGCATCGCTCCTCCGGAAGCCGCCAACCTTTATTCAGGATAGCAGCCACGCGGCGTTGATACATCTCATTCCATTTGCTTGTCCCTGGCGGGCCTCCGCCATGTTTTTCCCACAGACCTCATGTGATATGAGGCGCGCTCGCAGGGGAAGCCTCATGTCGCAATCCGTTCTCGCGCCCAACGACCTCGAAGCCTACTGGATGCCCTTCACCGCGAACCGGGCGTTCAAACAGGCGCCGCGCATGCTCGGCCGCGCAAAGGACATGCATTATTTCACGCCCGATGGCCGCAAGCTCATCGACGCGGCCGCGGGGCTCTGGTGCTGCAATGCCGGCCACAGCCGCGATCCCATCGTGAAGGCGATTCAGGATCAGGCCGCCGAACTCGATTTCTCGCCGCCGTTCCAGTTCGGACATCCCAAGGCCTTCCAGCTTGCCACGCGTCTTGCCGACCTCGCGCCCGGCGATCTCGATCACGTTTTCTTTTCGAATTCGGGTTCGGAAGCGGTCGACACTGCGCTGAAGATTGCCATCGCTTTTCACAATGTGAGCGGACAGGGCGCGCGCCAGCGCCTCATCGGGCGCGTGCGCGGTTATCACGGCGTCGGCTTCGGCGGCATCGCTGTCGGCGGCATGGTCGCAAACCGGAAATTTTTCGGCTCCGCGCTGCCCGCAACCGATCACCTGCCTGCAACCTACAATCGCGCCGAACAGGCTTTCACGCGCGGCGAGCCGGAATGGGGCGGCCATCTCGCCGACGAACTCGAAAACATCGTCGCGCTGCATGACGCCTCGACCATCGCGGCTGTCATCGTCGAACCGATGGCAGGATCGACAGGCGCATTGCCTGCTCCCAGGGGCTATCTGCAGAAGCTGCGCGCCATCTGCGACAAATATGGAATTCTGCTGATTTTCGATGAAGTCATCACCGGCTTTGGCCGGTTGGGCCATGCCTTTGCGGCCGAGCGCTATGGCGTCGTGCCCGATATGATCACCTTCGCCAAAGGCGTCACGTCCGGCACGGTGCCGATGGGCGGCGTGATCGTGCGCAAACATGTCTATGACGCGTTCATGAAAGGGCCTGAGCACGCCGTCGAACTTTTCCACGGCTATACCTATTCGGCCCATCCGCTGGCCTGCGCCGCCGCGCTGGCGACGCTCGACGTTTATGAGAAAGAGCATCTCTTCGAGAATGCGCGCAAGCTCGAGAGCAAATGGGCGGACGCCGTGCATTCGCTGCGTGGACTGCCGAATGTCGAGGACATCAGAAGCATCGGCATCGTCGGCGCCATCGATCTCGCCCCGAAAGCGGATGGCGCGGGCAAGCGCGGTCTCGACGCGATGAACGAGGCCTTTCACCGGCAGGACATGCTGGTCCGCGTCGCCGGCGACACGATCGCGCTATCGCCGCCGCTGATGCTCAACGAAAATCACATCGCCGAGATCGTCGACAAGGTCGGCAAGACCATTCGCGCGATTGCGTGAATCGCGACCGCTCTCAACCCGCCAGTTCGTCGATAATAGAGGCCAGCTTGTCCGGCGCGTCGAGCATCACATGATGCCCGCAAGGCAGGTCCCATGTGCGCCAGCCCGGGGCCTTCGCATATTTGTGCAGGAAGGAATCGAAGCCCGGGTTCGCATAGCCGGAGCCGCGGATATAGGCTTTTACAGGCACGCGATCGAGCGCGCCGGTCAGGCGCAGCGTCGAGAAGGTCACGCCAAGGGGTTGCGGCGTCATTTTCGCATTCACCCAGGCAGCGTGTTGCGGATCGCCGATGACGAAATCTTCCGCTTTCGGCACAGGGCGGGAAACCTCGTGCCGCGCCAAAGCGTCATTGATGATCTTCATGCGTTCCGGAGTCTGCATCATCAAATTGCTCTGCCCGTCTTCGGGCACGAAGGCGTCGAGATAGACGAGCGCATGCAGCCGGTCGGCGACTTCATCCGCCGCGCCGGTGCCGGGCCATCCCGCATAGGAATGGAGCACGAGAACCGCGTCGTTCAAGTCCTCCCATTTGAAGACATTGACGATGTCGCGGATATGCGTGTCGAGCGTGATCATCCCGCTCATCAGATGCGAGCGCTCGCCGAGGCCAGTCATCGTCGGCGTATAGACGTCATGCCCGCGCGCACGCATGAGCCGCGCAAAATCACGCCAGCACCAGCCGCCATGCCATGCGCCATGCACGAGAACGATGGGGCGTTTGGTTGTGGTCATGATTTTCCTCCCGTTACGCGCCGATAGCCAGCCGGATATCTTCGACCCGCGCTAACAAGGTCATATCGTTTGTTGCCGACTGGCGAAATCCGAATTTAAGATAAAACTGCTTCGCCTTCTCGTCGATCGCGTGCACCAGAATCACTGCGATGCCATGCTCGTGGCCAGCGCGTTGGGCGCGGAGCATGACGTCCTTCAAAAGAGCAGCGCCGATACCTTTTTTCTGTTCCCGCAAGTCAATCGCCAACCGTCCCAGCACCATTGCGGGGATTGGATCTGGCATATTGCGGCGGTAGCGGCTGGGCGCATCGGCAGTGCAGATCGAACCGGCCGCGAGCGCACTGTAGCCGACGACATGTTGGCCGCGGCATACGACAAATGTCCGGGACGCGCCGGAGGACTGGTTAGGGCGGGCGCGGTTTCGCAGCCACTGGTTCAGGGAATCGGCGCCACAGTCGAAATCGTCGAAGATATGATGGTCGCCGAGAGGTTGCGGCGCTGACAGCGGCTCGTCGCGGCTCATTTGTCCCAGGGAGACTTGCGCCGCATCAGATCGCGCAGGCCCTCATTGTGTTGCGGCGCCTCGTCAAGCATCGCTCTGAATTTCCCGAACTCTGCTTTTCCCATCAAAAAGACGGTCTGGTCGAGGAGCGCGTCATGCGCCGCGCCGCGCGCAGCTTCCAGCATGAATTCCGAGCGCGTCTTGCCGCGCAGTCTCGCCGCTCGATCAATGAGGTCGCGGTCCTGTCCGGCGACCCTGATGTTGACCAGAGTGTCTCGGGGGGGAGCGGAATTTCGAGCTTCGGAACGTGACATTCATAAAGAATAACAATTCGTAGTGACAATGTCTATACAAAAGCCTCAATGCGCCCGGCTGACGCAAAATCCCACCACGTCGATGAGCGCGCGTTTACAGTCGGAAGCGGGGAACAATTCCAGCGCGTCGCGCGCCATGGCGCCGTAGTGGCGGGCGCGCTCGACCGTATCTTCCAGCGCGCGGTATTTCTTCATTGTCGCGAGCGCCGTTTCGAGATCGCCGTCTTTTATGTCGCCGTCTTCCAGCGTGCGCTTCCAGAAGGCGCGTTCCTCGTCGCTGCCGCGCCGGTACGAGAGCACGACGGGCAAGGTGATCTTGCCCTCGCGAAAATCGTCGCCGACATTCTTGCCGAGCTTTGCGGAGGAGCCGCCATAGTCGAGTGCATCGTCGATGAGCTGGAAGGCGATGCCGAGATTCATGCCGTAGCTGCGGCAGGCCGCGATATCCGGCTTGCCGCGCGTCGCGAGGATCGGTCCGACCTCGCAGGCAGCGGCGAATAGCGCGGCGGTCTTGGCGCGGATGACGGCGAGATAATCGTCCTCGCTGGTCTGCATGTCCTTGGCGGCGGAAAGCTGCATTACCTCGCCTTCCGCGATCACGGCGGCGGCGGTGGACAGCACATCGAGGCAGGGCAGCGAGCCGACCTCGACCATCATCTTGAAGGCCTGCCCGAGCAGGAAATCGCCGACGAGCACCGAGGCTTCGTTGCCCCAGAGCATGCGCGCGGCGAGCTTGCCCCGGCGCATGTCGCTTTCGTCGACCACGTCGTCATGCAGAAGCGTCGCCGTGTGCATGAATTCGACGGAAGCCGCGAGCTTGATGTGCCCCTCGCCCGCATAGCTGCAGAGGCCCGCGGTCGCCAGCGTCAGCATGGGCCGCAGTCGCTTGCCGCCGGAGGAGATCAGGTGGTTGGCGACCTCGGGGATCATCGTCACTTCCGAGCCCGTCCGCGACAGGATCGTCTGGTTCACCCGCTCCATATCCGCGCGAACGAGATCGACGAGCACATCGATGCCCGAGGACTGGCTCTTTTCTTCGAACGGTACAACGACGCCCATGCGTGAAACCCCGGTGCGGAACGGGACGGTTGCTTGCCTAGATTGCGCCCCGCGTGCGAATTTCCAGCGGTCCATCGCATGCCGGACCCTCCGGCGCAACTTTAGGGAACTCACGGCCGGGGTCGGGCCGCGGCAAATGGCGGAAACCATGAAGGAATTGCTGCGCACCAACGATATCGTGCTGATTTCCGCCGTCGAAGCGATGCTGAAAGAAGAGGGCATCGGCTGTTTCGTCGCGGACCAGCACATGAGCGTGCTGGAAGGCTCCGCCGGCTTCCTGCAGCGCCGGGTGATGGTGCTCGACGACGAGCTGGACGAGGCGCGCGCCATCCTGCGCGATGCCGGGCTCGGAGCGGAATTGCGGGATGTCTAAACCCCGCCCGACCGCCGGGGAGACGACGACGCTCGACTGGCTGATGGGCGGCAAGCTGGCGATCCGCCAGCCGGTCGCCGGCCATCGCGGCGGCACCGATACGCTGCTGCTGGCGGCGGCGGCGCCTGAGAGATCAGGCGTGCTTGTCGATTTGGGCGCGGGTGTCGGCACGGCGGGTCTGGCGGTCGCGCGGCGCGGCGGCTGCGCGAAACTCGTGCTCGTCGAGATACAGCCGGAACTGGCGGCGCTGGCCGAAGAGAATATCGCCCAGAATGGCTTTTCGGACTTTGCCAGCGCTGTCTGCGCGGACGCGCTCAGCGCCACCGGGCGACGCAAGAGCGGCCTGAACAATGGCATGGCTGATGTCGTCATCGCCAATCCGCCCTACCTGACGCCCGGCCGCAGCCGGACCTCGCCGGACGCTTCGCGCGCGCTGGCGCATTCGCTTGGCGGTGGCGGTATCGACAGCTGGCTGCGGGCGGCCAGCGCGCTTCTGCACCCGGGCGGCGTGGCGGTGATCATCCAGCGCGCGGACGCCTTGCTTGATCTGCTTGGCGCTTGCGCCGGCCGCTTTGGGGCGCTCGAGATCCTGCCGATCTACCCGAAAGAAAACGAGCCCGCGCACCGTATCATCCTGCGCGGCACGAAAGGCAGCCGCGCGCCGATGAAGCTTTTGCCGCCGCTTGTCGTGCATGAAACCGATGGCGGCTTTACAGCGCGCGCAGCGGCGCTGCATGACGGCGCCGAATTGATGTGAGACCAGCACCGAACGCGACCGTCGCCTCACGCGGCAAGTTCCGAAGCCGCATTGCCACAAAGCAGTCGCGGAATATCGCCTGCCGGCATCGGCCGTCCGAGGAAATAGCCCTGAACCTCCGTGCAGCCTTCGGCCTGCATCTGCTCGAATTGTTCTCTGGTTTCCACGCCTTCGGCCGTGGTCGCGATGCAGAGGCTGCGGCCGAGTTCGGCGACAGCGCGAATAATCGCGATGGAGCCCGGCTTGACGGCGAGATCGCGAATAAAGCTGCGGTCGACCTTGATCTTGTCGAAGGGGAACTTCTGCAGATAGCCGAGCGAGGAATAACCGGCGCCGAAATCGTCGATGGCGATGCTCGCGCCGAGATCGCGAAGCTGATGCAGGGTCGCAAGCGTGTTCTCGTCCCGATGAAGGAAGATCGACTCGGTGACTTCGAGTTCAAGCCGGCTTGCGGGAAGTCCCGTCTCGGCAAGGGCCGCAAAGATTGTCGCTCCCAGATGATTGCCGCGAAACTGCACGGGCGAAAGATTGACTGCGACGCGCAGATCGCCGCCCCAGCCTTTGGCTTCGCGACACGCCTCGCGAATCACCCATGCGCCGATGGGCACGATCAATCCGGTTTCCTCTGCGAGCGGAATGAAGCGATCCGGCGGGACGAGACCTAATGCGGGGTGATTCCAGCGCAGCAGGGCCTCGAACCCCGCTATGCGATTTTCCGCGAGATTCACGATGGGCTGATAATGCAGGATGAATTCGTCTGCGGCCAATGCGCGGCGCAAATCCTGCTCCAGTTGATGGCGCTCTTGCGCGGCAGAATCCATCTGTGGTTCGAAGAAGCTGTAAACGCCGCGGCCCCGCGCCTTGGATTGATACATGGCCATATCCGCATTCCGGAACAGCTGGTCGAGATCGACGCCATCGAACGGCGCGAGTGAAATACCGATGCTGGCGCCTATGACGATATGATGTTCTCCGATTTCGAAAGGCGAGGTCATCTCCCTGATGATGCGCTCCGCCAGGGCGGCGACACCCGAAGGCTGATCGCAGCCCACTTGCAGGATCGCGAATTCGTCGCCGCCGGTGCGCGCAACCATGTCGTAAGCGCGCGTGCTGTCGCGCAGACGTTTTGCGACGGCTGCAAGAAGCTGGTCGCCGATGGCGTGACCGAGACTGTCGTTGATCGGCTTGAAATGATCGAGATCCATGCAGATGATCGCGAGCGTCTCGCCGCGCTCCGTCCTGCCGAGACACTTTTCGAAATAGCTCCGCAATTGCTGGCGGTTCGCGAGACCTGTTAGAACATCGTGAAACGCCAGGAAGGAAATTTTGGCTTCCGCCGCCTTTCTGCGGGTGATGTCTATGTGAATGGACACCCAGCCGCCGTCAGCCATCATTTTGCGATCGACGGAAACGGTCTTGCCGTTTTGAAGATCGACCTCGCTGATCGTGTTGGCAAGCTGGCGCGTCTGTTCGAGCGACTCCGAAAACAATCTGCCTTCGATCTTCGGCGCGGCGCCGTTGGCGCGCCGCATGGCGAATATCGCGTCCACCGATGTGCCGGGCACGACTTTATCCGGATCGAGATGATAGAGATCAAGATAGACCCTGTTGCACACGATCAGTCGGCCGGACGCATCGAACATGCTGATGCCGTGCCGCATGTTTTCGATAGCCGTCTGAAAGCGCATGTTGCTCGCAATCAGGTCGCTGCTTCGCGCGATGGCGTTGGCCTCGATCGCGTCCACGAGACGGATGCGAATGATTGTCAGAAAGGCAAACAGGCCCGCAGCGATCGGCAGACCTGCGACGGCCGGCAGCACGATTGCGACCAATGCGGCTGTAACCGCGCCCGTCCATTTCAGCCAAAGGCCGAGTTTGCGTACGTCGTTCATGGAGCAGATCCCCGGTCGCGATGTCAGCGGCGATGCCCGGCGAGCCCAAACGGGGCGCAGGCTGCGAGGCGCAAGTCGCGCGGAAAGCAGTTGATCGTCGCTTCGGGGATAAGCTTCCTTTGGGGAATGTCGCAGAGGAGCATGGCCGGCATCGCGGTAGGACCGGCAGAGATCGTCATGATCGCTTACGGTCAGCCAGTTTCGACCTCATGTCGACAGAGCGAAATTAAAGCAGTACCCCTTAACGAGCGGTAACCGTCACAAGATTGTAAAAAGATATCTTCAGCTTCGCTGTAACCGCGAAGCGAGATGTTGCGCTCCGACGCTGCGTGGATTAGCGTTTCGTGGACGACCATCGACGAAGTATCGGAGGTTCGCTTCTGCTGGTGCGAAAGTGTACTGGCGGAGTGCGCGTAATGCTTCTAACTTCCGATGCGACACCGGCATTAACAAAGGTGTTACAGCTGCGGCGGGTTACTGACAGGTTACTTCATGCCGACGATTTTGTTACGAGCCCGGCGCGCTGCAGCCGAAAAGTTCAGCCTGATCGCAGCCAAATATACGCCAGCCGACGTGCAGGTTTCCTTCCGGCGCAACTTGACCGGATGCGCATGGGCGCAATCCAGGAAGATCTGCGTTCCCCGGCCCAGAACGCGCAGAGCGCTTCACATCTATCTTCATGAAATCGCGCATGTCGTGCTCGCGCATGTCCACAGCAAGCCCGAATACTTGCAGGAATACGAAGCCGAGCTTTGGGCATTCGCCGTCATGCGGGCCGAGGGAATCGAAATCCCCGCCAAATCTCTCGAGCGCGCCGCCAATTATGTTCGCTACCTCATACATGAGGCGGAAAAGCACGGCGTTACGGTCAACTATGCAGAAGTCGATTTCGACAAGTTCCTGCCGTCAAGTTACAGTCAACAGCCGCTCCAGCGCGCGGCCTGACTCACCGTCACGCTGTCACTTCGCACCTTTGGCCGATTGCGTGTCGCTGCTTCGCGGCTCCAGCACAACTTTCATGCGGTCCTTCACCCGTTGAGGCGCGCCAATGAGCGTAGCGATGTGCTTCGCGAGTTCCTCGCCGGCGACGGGGCGAATTTCGGAATTCGTCTTGTTCGCCTCGGCGATGAATTCCGGATCCTTGATCGTATCCCAAAATGCCTTTCGCAGGGCGGCAACCCGTTCGGCGGGCACGCCGGGACTCGTCGCGAGCGGCCGCCCGACGGCGACGGCAAGCGACATGAATTCGAGCAGCGGCTTGTCCTCGTCCGGCACCTGCTGTTCCAGCAGTAGCGGCACGTTGGGCAACTCCGGCTCTTTCTTCAGCCCGACCTGAATGAGCGGGTTGATGAGATTGTCGCGCAAATAGTGCGGCTTCGACGCCTTGTAGCCCGACAATGGATTGGTGCCGCGCCCCTCGACCTCGCCGCTTTCCATGGCAAGATCGACAGCCTGTCCACCGGCGTAGCCGACGATGATTTTGAATCGCGTGCCGAGCACGTTGTTATAGAAGGCGGGCAGTTGCACAGAGATCGAACCCGCGCCGGTCGAGCCGATGGTCGTGCTGCGCTTCCTGGCGTCCTCCAGCGATTTCGTGGGCGAGGTATGCCAGACGACGAGAAGCTGGTTGGCGTCGACGATATTGCCGATCCAGTTGAATGTGCGCAGGTCCACTTTCAGACTGTCGTTGAGACCCAGCGCCTGATCGACAGGCAATCCCTGCGAGATGATGGATATGACCGTGCCGTCCTTCGGCCCGATATTACCCATGAAATTTGCCGCGACGATTCCCCCGCCGCCGGTCATCTGTTGCGGCACCATCTGCGGTTGGCCGGGCACATGCCGCCACATATGGCGCGCAAAGAGCCGCGAATAGGAATCGTAATCGCCGCCCGGCGGCGTGCGAATGAGAAAGCGGATCGACTTGCCCTTGTAGAAGTCTGCGACCGTGTCGGCGACGGCCAGGCCGGGCGCGAAAATGGCGAGAGCCGCGATCGCCGCTTTGAACGTGTTCATCCTTGTCTCCCGATCGCCTCGATCAATCGCCGCCGCCACTGCCCTTGGATTCGACATTGGCTTTCTTGGCGTCTTCTTTCCTGGGTTCGAGCGCGGCTTTCACGCGTTCGACGACAGCCGGCGGCGTGGCGACGATATCGTTGATGACCGCTTCGAGTTCCTCGCCCGTCATCGGATCGATTTCGGCGCGCGCCTTTTCCGCATCGACCTTGAATTCCGGATCGCGCAATGTCGCATCGAACGCGCGGCGCAATGCAGCGAGCCGGTCCGCCGGCACGCCGGGAGTCGTCGCGATGGGACGCCCCACCGTCACGGCTTTCGACATGAATTCGACGACGGCCCGGTCGTCGGCGCTCATCTCCTGTTCGCGCAGCAGCGGAACATGTTCGAGCCCGATTTCCTTCCTCATACCGATCTGCACGATGGGATTGATGAGCTTGTTCGCTATATAATGAGGCGTGACGGCCTTGTAGCTCGCCCAAGTGTTCGTGCTGCGGCCTTCGAGTTCGCCTCGCTCCATGGCGATGTTGACGTCGCCGCCATCGGGATAACCGTAGATGATCTTGAACTTCGTGCCGAGCACATGGTTGTAGAGCGCAGGCAATTGCGTCGAGATCGAACCGGCGCCAGTCGAGCCGATCATGGTTTCACGCTGGCGCGCATCGGCGAGCGTCTTTGTCTTCGACGTCTGCCAGGTTACCAGCAGCTGGTTCGAATTGCTGATATTGCCGACCCAACCGAAGGAGCGCGCATCGGCTTTTAACGTCTTGTTGAGGCCGAGCGCCTGATCGACGGGCATGCCCTGGCTGACGATCGTCAGGATCGAACCATCCTTCGGCGCGACGAGCGCGACATGGTTGGCGGCAATGATGCCGCCGCCGCCGGGCATGTTGATCGGCACAACTGTCGGTTTGCCCGGAATATGCTTGCCGATATGGCGGCCGAGAAGTCGCGCATATTGATCGTAGCCGCCGCCTGGCTGCGAGCGGATGATAAAGCGGACCTGCTTGCCCGTGTAGAATTGTTCGGGAGTCTGCGCGCGAACGCTTTGCGTCGATGCCGATGCGACAAATAACGCGATAACGCATGGCGCGGCGCACATGCCGAAACGGAATTGCATGCTCTCCTCCCTTTTTTCGAGCATTGCTCGAAACGCCGGCTGCGGCAAGCGTAACCATGCCGGAAAAATCAGGCGTCGAGCGCCCTGCGGCCGGCCTCTGCGATCTCGCCGCCCGTCGTCAGCCATACGCGATCATGCTTGCAGATATAGTCGAGCGCCTTGTCGAGCGCGCCGATGCGATGGGGGAAGCCGGTGATGTAGGGGTGCAGGGCAATCGCCATCACGCGCGCCTGCGTCTCGCCCTCGCGCCACAAGACGTCGAACTGGCGACAAATCATGTCGGCGAATTCGTCGGCGGTTCGATTATGCTTCTCGAAGGCCGGCTTGTCGTTCAGCTCGAATGTGTAGGGCACGGACATCAGCTTGCGGCCGTCGTCGAGCGTCATGACATAGGGCTGGTCGTCGTTCGCCCAGTCCGCGACATAGTCGAGGCCGCAATCGGCGAAATGATCGAGCGAGTTCCAGGTCTCGTTGAGCCCGGACGACAGCCATCCCCGTACCTTGCGGCCCGATGCATTCGCAATCGTCTCGACCGTGCGCCTGATGACATTGCCCTCTTCTTCTGGCGGCACGGCATTGAGGCGGCGGGTGTTGCTCTCGTTGTGCCCCATCAATTCCCAGTCGCGCTTCAGACATTCCTCGATGATCTCAGGATGCTCCGCGCAGAGTTCGCTGTTGAGCGCCACCGTGCCGCGCGCCTTGTAGCGGTCCATCACGTCCATCATCCGGAAGACGCCGATGCGATTGCCGTAATCGCGCACGCTCCATCCGGGTATATCGGGCGCCTTGCCGCCGCCGCCGGCAGCGGCGGGGATCTGTTCGTCGAGAGCGAAGAACTCGATATTCGGAATGATCCACACCGCGACCTGCGCGCCATTCGGCCAGGCGAATTTCGGACGGCGGATGATGGGCGAATAGGGGAAGGGACCGTAGCGGCGCGGCTTCATTCGGCGGCCTTTCTGGTGGCGCGGCTTTCGAGTTCGGCGACGATGTCGGCGGTCTTCATCACGTCGGCATATTTGTGATGCAGGTCGAAGAGATTGACCTTGTGCGACAGCGGGCTGCGATCGAAGCAGCATTCTTCCGCCATCACCATGTGGAAGCCGTAGGAATAGCCGTCGACCGTCGAGGCGCGCACGCAGCCCGACGTGCTCTCGCCGAAGATTATGACCGTGTCGATGTGCAACTGGGTCAGATGGGCGACGAGCGGCGTGCCGAAAAAGCCGCTGGCGCGCTGCTTGGTGATGACAACATCGCCCGCCTGCGGCGCGAATTCGGACTTGATGTTATAAACTTCAGGCCCGTTCTTCGACATGCGCCGGTTGGTCGATTTGACGAAGACCGGCTTGCTCGCCTCACGGGTTTCGCCCGTCGTATAGAAAATCGGCAGGCCCAGCGCGCGCGCCGCCGCGAAAAGCTTCTGCGTATGCGGAATGGCGTTCCAGGCGTGTATGCCGCAGGAGGATGGATAGTCCTTCGTCACTTCCGCGACAGGCTTCGCGCCGCCCTGATAGGACAGTTCGTAAAGGTCGATGGCAACAAGCGCGACATTCGGGCCGATATAGAGATCGCGCTTGTAATGCTTGTAGAGATCGAGAATGTCGGCAGGTACGACATCCTTCCAGCAATGGTCTTCGAACGAATCCGTCATCCTACGCCTCCCTTTCTCGCGCCGCTGGGGACCGGGCCGACCGGCGCCTGCGGCTTTGCTTGCCTCGACATGTACCGCGCATCGAATAGAATGCGCAAACGATTGGGAAAGGAACTGTTGATGCCAGCCAGTGCGGAGGCTTTCGTGGCCGAGGTGCGCCCCGGCGAAGTCGTGGTCGAGGCGCCCGTGCGCGCCGATGCGGCGCTGCAATTCATCGGCCGCATCCACACCCCCTGGAAGAGCCCGCGCGAATGCCCGCGCCGTGGCGATCTCGGCGGCCCCGTATGCCGGGTCGAGATTTTCCCGCCCTGGGATCAGGCGCTGTGGGGCATCGAGAAGCACTCCCATCTGCAAATTCTCTACTGGATGCACCTCGCGCGGCGGGATCTTGCGGTGCAGAGCCCCCGCCATGCCGAGACCTCTTCCGGCACCTTCGCGCTGCGCTCGCCGAACCGCCCGAACCCGATCGCGGCCTCGCTGGTCGAACTCGTCGGCGTCGAGGGCAATACGCTTCTCGTGCGCGGCCTCGATTGCGTCGACGGCACGCCCCTCGTGGACATCAAGCCGGAGACTTGCCCCCATGCCACGCCGCGCGAGGCCGATGGAAACTCCGCTTCGTGAACGGCCCGCGCATCACCATACGCCTTGATTTTCCCGGCGGGCGACAGCTCGGCCACGGCAAGATCCGGCTGCTCGAACTGATCGAAAAGCTCGGCTCGATTTCATCCGCCGCGCGCGAGATGAAAATGTCCTACCGGCGCGCGTGGCTCCTGATGGACGAAGTCAACTCCATGTTCCGCGAACCGGTCATCGAAACGCAACTCGGCGGCAAGGGCGGAGGCCATGCAAAGCTGACGGAGTTTGGCCGAAAGATCGTGACGCTCTATCGCGGCGTCGAGAAAAGCTCGGACGAAAGGTTTGCCTCCGACTTGCGCGAATTGTCGGGCATGTTGACGCCACCGAATGCAGGCGGCTGATTGCCTCACGCCAGCTTCGGCATCACCTCATGCGCGAAAAGCTGCAGGGAAGCGCGTGCCCGGTCATAGTCGAGATCGCCGAAGTTAACTTGCAGCGAGGCCTGTTCGAACGGCCCGATGCGCTCGCGCACGCTTACAATAATATCCACTATCTCAGAAGGCGAACCGATCCATGCGCCGCCCGATGCGATCTGCGACTCCAGCGTGGCGCTGTCGAGCGTTTTCGCCTGCTTGTCGTAGTCGCGGTAATCCTTGCTTTGCAGGCCCTGTCCCCATTCGCGCACGCATTCGTTGAGCGACCGGAAATATTTATCGAAGGGTGCCCGCGCGATTTCCCGCGCCTTTGCTCCGTCCTCGTGACAGAACATGTGAAACGCCACCATGACAACGCCGTTGCCGGGATGGCCGGCCTTCCGCCAGGCTTCGCGGTAGACATTGAGCAACGGCTTCAGGGGACCAATGGGAATCGCCATGAGGTAATGGCCGTTGCGACCGGCATATTCGAAGGTCTCCTCGGTTTGCGTCGCCGCAATGTAGAAGCGCGGGCGCGGCTCCTGCGTGGGACGGGGCAAGGACGTGATTTTTTCGAAAGAATGAAACTGCCCTATTGAAGTCACGTTCTCCGTGGTCAGAAGAAGTTCGATCTGCTCGACGCCTTCTCGAAAACGCGCCTGCGATTGATCGGGAGAAATGCCGAAGGCGCGAAATTCATGCGGCAGAAAGGCGCGCGCAAACCCGACATCCAGACGTCCGTTCGACAACGCATCCGCCATGCCGATCTCGCCTGCAAGTTTCAGGGGATGATTGAAGACGGGCAGCACGGCGCCCGTCACAAGGCGCATCGACTTGGTGCGCTGCGACAGCGCCGACAGAAACAGAAGCGGGTTGGGGCTCGCGCCGCCGTAAGTGTGAAAATAGTGCTCGACGATGCGCGTGTGGGTGAAACCGAGCGTTTCGGCTTCTGCGGCAAGGTCGAGAGATTCGGCAAAGTAGCTTGCTGTCGAGCGGGGCGGGGAAACCAGCGGAAAATATTGAAGTCCGAATTGCATGCACCAAGCCTCCCCGTCCTTTTTCCAAGAAGGACCGGACGAGCAAAGCTTGTCAACCAGGCGGAACAGGCGCGCGCCATTGACGCCCGTCGGCGGCCCGTTCTACCGTCGTTCCAGAATTAATTCGGGGAAGGGAAAGTCATGAAGGTCGCAATGGCAATATTCGCCGCTCTGATCGCTGCTGCAAACACTATTGCAGTTGTCGATGCACAGGCGCAGGCGAGTTATCCGGCCAGCCCCATCCGTATTCTTGTCGCCTATCCGCCCGGCGGGTTTCCCGATACAACGACGCGCATTCTGGGCGAACAGTTGCGCAAACATTTCAATCAGCAGATCATCGTCGAAAATCGCCCCAGCGCAGGCACGATCGTCGCAGGTCAGGCTGTCACGCGCGCAGCGCCTGACGGCTATACGCTTCTGGCTGCGGACTCCCAGATGTGGGGCATCGCGCCCAACACGATCAAGGATTTCCCATTCGACCCTATCAATGACTTCGAGCCCGTCAGCATATTCGCGACAACGGCCAATTTTCTGGTGACGAGCGCGACCGTTCCCGTGACTGGAAACCTCAAGGATTTGCTCGACTATCTCAAGGCCAATCCGGGAAAGCTGAACTATGGCACTGCTGGAATAGGGTCGCTGCATCATCTCACGATGACCGCCCTCAGGGCGCGCACGGGTATCGAGGCCAATCATGTTCCCTACAAGGGCAATGCGCAGATTCTTCCTGCGCTGGTCTCCGGCGAAGTCGGATTTGCGTTCCAGTCGCTGGCGGCGCTGCCGAAGTTTGTTGCGGATGGAAAAATCCGGATGTTTGCCATTGCAGCGAACCAGCGCTCGAAGGTGTTTCCGGATATCCCGACATTCGAGGAATTCGGCATCAAGGACATGGAATTCCTGGGAACCATGGCCCTGCTCGCGCCAAAGGGGACGCCGAAGGACATCATCAACAAACTTGCCGATGCCGTGCAGGCCGGGGCGCAGGACCCGGAGTTCAAAAAGCGCGTGAACGCGATCGGAGTCGAATCTCCTGCGCTTGCGCCGCAAGACACTGCCGCCTGGATCAAACGCGAAGCCGCAGCGCTGACAGCCGCAGCGAAAGCGGCGAATATCAAGCCTGAGTGAAGCGGTTTCCTCGGCGCGGGAAAAACATCAAATGAATTCACTTGCGGATATCGACCCGGCAAATGTCGTGGACATTGACTTTGCGGGCGCCGGGTTCAAGACGAACGCGCGCAAGCATCTCTATGACTGGGCGACGCGGCCACCCTTCTACGTGCTTAACAATGGCCCGGCGCAAGTCATCGTCGGACGTTATGCCGATGTGCAGGAGGTCTTCAACGATCCCGAGCGATTTTCTTCGGAAATGCCGCGCGGTCCAGGCTATGAACAATTCGATAAATTCATGGGCGGCAAGTTTCTCACGCTCATGGATGGCGAACAGCACAGCAGGCTGCGCCGGTTGATGATGCCTGCCTTTGCGCCAACGCGCATAGCGCAGATGGAATCGCGCATAGCCGCCATCATCGACGGATTTCTCGATGACATCGAACGCAAAAGCCCGCAATTCGATGGTATGGCCGACTATGCTTCGCGCCTTGTCGTTGGGGCCTTGCTCACTGCCATTCTCGGACTCAATGACGAGCAAAAGAAGGTTCTGATTGAGTTTCATGACGTCACGCCGCTGATGACCACCACCAGGCCCGGAGAGCCCTATCCCGAAGTGGTTTACGCCGCTCATCGCAAGATTCAGCGCGTGGTTCAGGACGCCATCGACGATCGCCGCGCGCATCCGCGCGCTGATTTCATCAGCGATCTCGTGAGTGCGCGGGACAAGGGCGACAAACTCACGGATCGGGAGTTGTCGGATCAAGTGCTGGGCGTTTTCGCCGCGCTTGCGACCACGCCGCGGTCCGGCGGTGGCGCGCTCCACATGCTCTATACGCATGACGAACAGCGACGCCGCCTCATCGAAAATCCTGCGCTCATTCCCGATGCAGCGGAAGAATGCCTGCGTATAGCGGGCAATGGCTATTTCACCTTCCCGCGCTTTGCCACGCGCGATACGGAGATTGGCGGAACACCCATTCTGAAAGGCATGGTTGTACGTCCCTCGCCACAGGCCGCGAATTTCGATCCGCTCGCCTTTGCCGACCCACTGCGCTTCGATGTCATGCGGAGACCGCAGCGCATCATGACCTTTGGCTCCGGGCCGCATCACTGCATTGGCAATGCGCTGGGCCGCAAAACATTGATCCTCGCGATACGACAGCTTCTGGCGCGCTTTCCGAATGCGCGCCTCGCCGATCCTGATTTCGTCCCGGAATATGCTGGCTCAGTGGGGGAACTGAAAACAATATCGCTTCCCATGCTGGCGCATTGAATAGCCAGATTTCCTTTCGATCGATTGATTTAAAGCGCCGGCGAACGCGCTAGATTTTACCGATGACCTTGCCGGCATCGAGCGTAACGATCTCGTTCGCCAGGCGTTCGATCTCCTCGCGCATGTGCGAGACATAGATGGTCGGCAGGTGAAAGCGGTCGCGCAGTTTTTCGATGTGGGGCAGGATTTCCGCGCGCCGCGCGGCATCGAGTGAGGCGAGCGGCTCGTCCATGAGCAGAAGATCGGGATCGCTGATCAGCGCGCGGCCGATGGCGACGCGCTGCGCCTCGCCGCCGGAGAGATTGCCCGGCCGGCGCTCCAGCAGATGGCCGATGCCCAGAAGTTCGATCACTTCTTGCGGCGCGATGCGCCCCTCGCGCGCCTTTCTGAACCAGCGGCCATACATGAGATTTCTGCGCACGTTGAAATGGGGAAACAGCCGGCCTTCCTGAAAGACGTAGCCGATGCGCCGCTTGTGCGCGGGCACAAAGACGCCAGCCGACGTGTCGCACCAGACTTCGCCGTTGAAGACGACGCGCCCTTCGTCCGGACGCACGAGCCCCGCGATGATATTCAACAGGCTGGTCTTGCCCGCGCCCGACGGGCCGGAGAGCGCCGTAACGAGACCTTCGAGGCGCAAATCGGCCTCGATGATGAAACTGCCCTGCCGGTGTCTGACGGAGACTTCCGTTGTCACAGGTCGAGCCCCCGCCGCGAAATGCGCCGGGCGCAGAGTTCCGACAGCAACAGGGCGATCATGGCGATGACGATGGAGACGATCATCAGCCGCCAAGTGCCGGCCTCGCCGCCGGGCGACTGCGTATAGCCGTAGATCGCCGACGCGATGGTCTGCGTCTCGCCGGGAATGTTGGAGACGAAGGTGATCGTCGCGCCGAATTCGCCGAGCGCCTTGGCAAAGCCGAGGATCGCGCCGGCGAGAATGCCGGGGATAGAAAGCGGGAGCGTGATCGTCAGAAAGACGAGGAAGCCGGACGCGCCGAGAGTGGAGGCGGCAGCCTCCGTGCGGGGATCGACCGCTTCCATGGAAAGGCGGATGGCGCGCACCGTCAGCGGGAAAGCCATGATCGCCGCGGCCAGCGCCGCGCCGGTCCAGCGAAAGGAGAGGACGACGCCGCAGCAGGCCTCCAGCATTTCGCCGACCGGCCCCCGGCGGCCGAAGGTGATCAACAGCAAGTAGCCGGTGACGACAGGCGGCAGGACGAGAGGCAGGTGAACGAGGCCGTTGAGCACCGCCTTGCCCCAGAAATCACGTCGGGCGAGCAGCCAGGCCACGGCGATGGCAAAGGGTATGCTGGCGAGCGTCGCCACCAGCGCAATGCGAAGCGACAGCAGGATGGCCGTGATCTCGGCATCGGTGAACGTCACGCGGCGCGTTCCCGGTGGAAAGCGTCAGGCCCCGGCCCGCTGCAATCGGCGGGCACCCCATAGGTCGATCCTATGAGGCGGAGTAGCCTGAATTGGTTGTCCTTCCGCTGCAAGACACACCCCCGCCTGTGTGCACCGCACGACGCTATATCCAAATGTATATAGCGCTGTCCTCCGCGAGTCCAGCGGACGGGATCTCGCGTTGTCATCCCGCAAATGCGAAGCGAAATAACCCGCTCGCGGGTCGATCGCAATACACATATTGACAAATATTCCTCTATATGTTTATATTCCTCTCATCTCATCCACGAGGGGCCGGTCGCGAGCGGTCGTTACAGGCGGATGAGACCGGCGCCTGGGGGTCGTGTTCACCGGACACGGCGTTTGGGCCGGGCCGTCAGCGCGTATGGACCGCAAGGTTCATGCGTATTCCCGTTGCACCGCCAATGGCGTTGTATTCCCAGGGTTTGACGGAAGCCGCAAAAAGCCGGATCGCGGGACGCTGGTGCGCCAGTTTCATCCCTCTTCCATCACAGGCTGCGCCAGCGTCCCGTGACCCTTCGAACCTGCCTTCATCGAAGCGCAGGGCAATCTCCGGTTGTCCGGAATTCCGAACTGCCCTTGAACATGTTTCGGAGCGCCGAACCGGCGGCGCTGCGCGCGCAAGCAGCGGCGCCGTCGCGACCGGTGCAGGATTCGGATCGACGCGAAATACCGGGTCCAATTTTTTGCCCGATGCTCTACAGTTCGAAGCCGCCTGCGCCGTGAGGCCGCCGGCTCACACGAAAGGTTAGCCGTGGCCTCGGGTTCGGGCGCAAATCAGGAATTGTCGAACACATTTCCGGCCGATACCGCCCGCCAGTTCTGGCGGGTGTTTCCGTCGGTCATGTTGCCGATCTACATGTCCGTCGGGGACCAGACCGTCGTCGCCAGCGCACTGCCGGTCATCGCCGGCGCGCTTGGCGATGTGGAGCGAGTCTCCTGGGTCATCATCGGCTATCTCATCTCCTCCACGATTGCAGCGCCGCTCTACGGCTATATCGGCGACGTCTTCGGCCGGCGGCGGCTTCTGTTTGTCGCGCTGGCGATCTTCATGATCGGCGCGATCGCCTGCGCCTTCGCGCCCACGATGAATACTTTGATCGCCGCGCGCGTCTTACAGGGCTTTGGCGGCGGCGGCCTGATGAGCATGTCGCAGGCGCTGCTTGCGGAAGTGATTCCGCCTCGCGAGCGCGGCCGTTACCAGGGCTATAACGCGACCGTCTTCGTCGTGGCTTCCGCCATCGGGCCGGTCATGGGCGCTTTGCTCACCGCGAAATTCGGCTGGCACTCGATTTTCTACATCAACATCCCCGTGGGGATCGTCGCTTTCCTGCTGGTGCTTCGCATCTCCAACAGAGCCGGCGCGCGGCAGGCTGGCTGGTCCTTCGATTATCCTGGCCTCATCTATTTCGTCGGTTTCATCGTGCCTTTGCTGCTGGCGCTCGAACAGATCAGGCAATTCGATACTCAAGGCGCCATCATCACGATTTCTCTGGTGACGGCGGCGATCCTGTCGCTCATCCTGCTGATCCGGCAATCGCGACGCGCCGCGCATCCAATGCTGCCGGTGGGATTGATGAAGCAAACCGCGATCTGGAATGCGCAGCTGCAGATCGTCTGCCACGGCGCGACGATGACGGCGCTGATCGCCTTCATCCCCCTTTATCTGCGCGTGACAGGCATTGGCGACATTCAGGATGTCGGCTTCACCCTGCTGCTTTTTTCGTTCTTCATCGCGCTGTCGTCGATAACGGTTGGCTGGATGGTGACGCGCACCGGCCTCACCATGATCTTTCCCGCCATAGGCATGGGATTCACAGCGCTCATCTTCATCTGGTTTGCGCTGTATTCGGCGAAGCTGGATATCGTCGGGACCTATATCTCGATGGCGGTGCTCGCAATCGCCATGGGCCCTGTCATGACGGTAGCGCAGGTCACAATCCAGAGCGTCGCCGGCCGCAAATTGCTGGGCGCAGCGTCGGGTTCCGTCCAACTCGCGCGCACGGTCGGCGCTGTCTTCGGCACGGCGATTTTCGGCACGATCCTGTTCGCGACGCTGGCTATCAAGGATCCCGAGGCGGCCCCGATGTTCGGGCGCATCCTCAACATGGGCCCGGAGGCGCTGGCGGCGATCAGCGAAGCGCGGCGCACCGCCATCATGACCGAGATCGTCACCGGCTTCCGCTATGGCTTCCTGCTGCTCGCGGGAATAGCGGCCTGTTCAGGCATTCTGGCGGCGACCAATCCGGTGCGCCGGATATGATCGCCGCATTATTTTGACCGTCTCAGTTCGCCATGAAGACCGGCAGCTTCGCCTTCGACATGATGTGAGCCGTCGGGCCGCCGAAAATCATCTGGCGCAACCGGCTCTGCGTGAACGCGCCCTTCACCAGGAGATCGCCGCCGAGCGCCGTGGTCTCTTCCAGCGCCGTCTCGCCGTGCGAGCGGCGATTGGGGCGGGTGACGGCTTCGACTGGTACGCCATGCGCCGCCAGCATCTCGGCGCATTGTTCGCCGGTCGGCCCGTCGACCATGAAGCCTTCGATCGTCAGCACGATCACTTTCTTCGCCTGCAGGAGCAGCGGCATCGCCATCGCGACACAGCGCGCCGTTTCGGTGCTGCGGTTCCATGAAATCACGACAGTGTCGCCCATCGCTTTCGGCGGCTCGGGCGGGGCCAAAAGGATCGGCCGGCCGCTCTCGAAGATCGAGGCTTCCGCCGTCGCCATGCGCGGGTCGCCGCGTTCACTGCCGGGACGGCCGAGAACGGTGATGTCGAAGATCCGGCCATAGCTTGCCATCTGGCTGTCGCCGAGCGACTTGTCGCCCGCCCAGCGCCAGCCGGGCGCCTTGCCCGTCGCAAGGATGCCCGAAGCGCCCATCGCGGCCTCGAATTTTCGCTGCGCCTCGTCCGTCAGCTCTTTCCAGGTGTTCTGGTCGGACACCGTCCAGCTCACCGGCATGTCGAAGGCGACGAGATCGGGCAGATCGGGTCCGAGCGCGACACCCTCGATGCGGCTGCCGAAGCGCCGGGCGAGCAGAGCCGCCGTCTGAAACACCGAGTCCACGGACGAGTGAAGTTCCACCGGTACAAGGATGTTCTTCATGATTGCATTCCCCTCGCAGGACGCAACCCCCTCCAGCCGCCTGCCCTGCCGGCCAAGCATACACCAAATCGGCGGAAGCCGTGAGCGTGCCCGACCAGCTTCAACAAGGGATGTGTGGGACAGGAACCAATGCCGCCCATCGCGGTTGTCCGCGCAGGCTGCAATTCATCGGCGGAGCGGGCGGACATGACAAAACGCGATTTCTCGCCCGAGACGATTTGGGACGAACTTGAAAAATTCCGTGTCTGCTTCATGGCGGATGTGTCCAATCGCCAGATCGTCGCGCGTCCGATGTCTCCGCTTGTAAGACGCAACGAGAACCTCATCTGGTTCGTCACCGACCGCGAATCCGGCAAAACCGGCGACCTGGCGGATGATACGCCGGTGGCGCTGCTGTTTCAGGACGAAAGCGCCAATTGCTACATTGTGGTCACCGGCGCGGTGAGCCTCGTCGACGATCGCGACAGGATCGAGGAGCTTTGGAGTCCCGTCATGAAGGAATGGTTCGACGGACCCGACGATCCGCGCATCGTTTGCATCAGTTTCGATCCGCGCGAAGCGGATATTTGGGACGGCCCGCACAAGATCGTCGCGGGATTGAAATTGCTGGTTACCGCTGCGACCGGACAAAAGACGGATCTCGGCAGCCACGCCAAAGTGCAGATGTAGTCAAACGGCATCTGCGGACAAACGCCATCCGGCACCCCCCTCGGACTGCCGGGTGGCGTTTTTCTGCGCGCTGCTCAAGAAAAAGCCTATGTCTTTCGGCTAGCGACCAAAGTGTGAGCATTCCCGGCTTGTCCCAGTGCCACCCCATTTTGCATAATGCGATGCACAACGAGGCGCCCGCCGGGCTGCCCGTGGTGTATGGTTTGCCGTTTCCGCACGCTCCGCGTGGCGTGCGCCCGGGAGGAAATTATGAGCGAGAACCTGTATCCCGTCACCGACGCCTGGAAGAGCCGCGCCTATGTGGACGATGCCAAATATCAGGCGATGTATCGGGAATCCGTTTCCAATCCCGACAAGTTCTGGGGCGAACACGGCAAGCGCGTGGACTGGATCAAGCCCTATACGAAGATCAAGAACACCAGCTACGATCCGCACAACGTCTCGATCAAATGGTTCGAAGACGGTACACTGAACGTCTCTGCCAATTGCATCGACCGTCACCTCGCCACCCGTGGTGATCAGGTCGCGATCATCTGGGAAGGCGACGATCCCGGCGAATCCAAGAACATCACCTATCGCGAATTGCACGATCACGTCTGCCGCTTCGCCAACGTGCTGCGCAATCGCAACGTCGGCAAGGGCGACACTGTCACCATCTACATGCCCATGATTCCGGAAGCGGCCTACGCCATGCTCGCCTGCGCGCGGCTTGGGGCGGTACATTCCATCGTCTTCGGCGGCTTCTCGCCGGATTCCCTGGCGGGCCGCATCAACGACTGCAAATCGAAAGTAATCATCACCGCCGACGAAGGCCTGCGCGCCGGGCGCAAGGTCGCCCTCAAGGCGAATGTGGACGCTGCGCTCGAAAAGGTCAGCGGCGTCGATGTCGAACACATCGTCGTGGTGCGCCGCACCGGCGCTGCTGTCGGCATGAAGGCCGGCCGCGATGTCTATTACGACGAAGCCGCGGCGCAAGTGACCGCCGATTGCCCTGTGACTGAAATGAACGCGGAAGATCCGTTGTTCATTCTCTACACGTCCGGCTCGACCGGCACGCCCAAGGGCGTGCTGCACACGACCGGCGGCTATCTCGTCTATGCTTCGATGACGCATCAGTACGTCTTCGACTATCACGAGGGCGACATCTACTGGTGCACCGCCGACGTCGGCTGGGTCACCGGGCACAGCTATATCGTCTATGGGCCGCTTGCGAATGGCGCGACGACGCTGATGTTCGAGGGCGTCCCGAACTATCCGAACGAGTCGCGTTGCTGGGAAGTGATCGACAAGCACAAGGTCAACATCTTCTACACCGCGCCGACCGCCATTCGCGCGCTGATGCAGAAGGGCGAAGGCCCGGTGAAGCGCACATCGCGCGCCTCGCTGCGCTTGCTCGGCTCGGTTGGCGAGCCGATTAATCCCGAAGCGTGGGAGTGGTATCACAGGGTTGTCGGCGACGGCCGCTGCCCGATCGTCGATACATGGTGGCAGACGGAAACCGGCGGCATTCTCATCACGCCGCTGCCGGGCGCGACTGCGCTGAAGCCAGGCTCGGCGACGCGCCCGTTCTTTGGCGTGCAGCCCGAGATTGTCGATGCCGAGGGCAAGACGCTCGAAGGCGCGACCGAAGGCAATCTCTGCATCGTCGATTCATGGCCCGGCCAGATGCGCACCGTGTTCGGCGATCACGAGCGCTTCGTGCAGACCTATTTCTCGACCTATCCGGGCAAGTATTTCACTGGCGACGGCTGCCGCCGCGACGCCGATGGCTATTACTGGATCACCGGCCGCGTCGACGATGTGATCAACGTCTCCGGCCATCGCATGGGTACGGCGGAAGTCGAGAGCGCGCTCGTCGCCCATCCCAAGGTTTCCGAAGCGGCCGTGGTCGGCTTCCCGCACGACATCAAGGGACAGGGCATTTACGCCTATGTCACGCTGATGGCCGGCGAAGAAGCGTCCGAGGGCCTGCGAAAGGAACTCGTGAACTGGGTGCGCAAGGAAATCGGCCCCATCGCCTCGCCCGACGCGATCCAGTTCGCGCCGGGCCTGCCGAAGACGCGCTCGGGCAAGATCATGCGCCGCATCCTGCGCAAGATCGCGGAGAACGATTTCGGGGCTCTGGGCGACACCTCGACGCTGGCCGATCCGAGCGTTGTCGACGATCTCGTGAAGAATCGCGCGCAGGCCTGATCCGCAGGTTGAAGTCTTGAGGCGGCCCTGTCGCCTCGATGACATGCAGTTGTTTTACAGGTCGGACGATTCGCAACGGGATCGTCCGGCCGCCATGCAATACTTTTATCTGTCGCTTGCCATCGTCAGCGAGGTGATCGCAACTTCGGCCCTCAATGCTTCGCAGGGGCTGACGAAACCTTGGCCGGTCGCGTTGATGACAATTACATACGCCATCGCTTTCATATTTCTCGCGCTGACCCTTAAGTCGATGCCGGTCGGAATAGCTTACGCAATTTGGTCCGGAGCGGGGATCGTCCTGATCGCCGGCGTCGGCTGGTTCCTTTACCGCCAGAGTCTCGACGCGGCCGCCATGGCCGGAATGGCTATGATCATAGTCGGCATCTGCATCATGAAACTGTTTTCCTCAAGCGCCCGGCTATAATTGGCCTCAATGGATCCCTGGCAAAAACTCTTTCATTATTGCGAGCGGACAAGTTCCGCGTTCTGGGCCGAGCCGCTGAATGCCACGACCAACGCGGCCTTTCTGCTGGCGTCCGGCGCTGCGTTCCTGCTCTGGCTCAAGCAGGACGCAAGGGACAAAGCCAGCCTGCTGCTCATTATCGTTGCAGCCATCACGGGAGCAGGCAGCTTTCTGTTTCATACATTCGCAACGCGTTGGGCAATGCTCGCCGATGTGATTCCCATCGCTATATTCATCTATGCGTACTTTCTGTTGTCGCTCGTACGGTATATCGGACTGCAACTCCCGACAGGACTTGTGGGCACTGCCGCCTTTGCGGCGTTCAGCTTTGGCATCGAGGCTGCAGTTCCTCGCTGGTTTCTCAATGGATCGGCGGCCTATTTGCCCGCTCTGATGGCGCTGGCCGGCGTCCCGGCGGTCCTTGTCCTGCGCGCGCAAAAGGCCGGCGACGACATGGAGCGTCCGCAAAGAATGGCCACGGCGAGAATGCTCGCCGTTTCCTGTGTGATTTTTGCAGCTTCTCTTTGCTTCCGGACCATCGATCGGGAGGTTTGTCAGCACGTCCCGGCCGGCACGCACTTTCTGTGGCATCTGCTGAACGCCCTCGTGCTCTACCTGCTTCTGCGGGCTGCGATCCTGTGGCGCTCATGACAACCCGGCCAAGTCGCGATAGAAAGACCTCCGAACGGGAGAGGAAATGCCATGCGCGAACTCACACATTTCATCGGCGGCAAGCACGTCAAGGGCACATCAGGGCGCTTCGCCGACGCCTATCAGCCCATGACGGGCGAAGCGATTTCCAAAGTGCCGCTGGCGTCGAAAGCCGAAGTTCGCGCGGCCGTCGAAAATGCGAGAGCAGCGCAACCCGCATGGGCCGCGACCAATCCGCAACGCCGGGCACGCGTGATGATGAAATTTCTGGAAGTCATGGCGCGCGAAAACGATGCGCTCGCCGAATTGCTCGCGCGTGAACACGGCAAGACGATTGCCGACGCCAAGGGCGACATCCAGCGCGGCATCGAGGTCGTCGAATTTGCCTGCGGCATTCCGCATCTGATGAAGGGCGAATATACCGAGGGTGCCGGCCCCGGCATCGACATTTATTCGATCCGTCAGCCGCTCGGCGTCGTCGCCGGCATTACGCCGTTCAACTTTCCGGCGATGATTCCCATGTGGAAATTCGCGCCGGCGATCGCCTGCGGCAATGCCTTCATCCTGAAGCCATCGGAACGCGATCCCGGCGTGCCGCTGCGCATGGCCGAACTGATGATCGAAGCGGGCCTCCCGCCGGGCATTCTCAACGTCGTCAACGGCGACAAGGAATCCGTCGACGCCCTGCTCGACGATCCCGACATTCAGGCCATCGGCTTCGTCGGTTCGACACCCATCGCCGAATATGTTTACACCCGAGGCACGGCTTCGGGTAAGCGCGTGCAATGTTTCGGCGGCGCGAAGAATCACATGGTGATCATGCCCGACGCAGACATGGACCAGGCGGTCGATGCTCTCGTCGGCGCGGGCTACGGCTCTGCGGGCGAACGCTGCATGGCCGTCTCCGTCGCCGTGCCCGTCGGCAAGAAGACGGCGGACGAACTGGTAAAGCGTCTCATTCCCCGTACCGAGTCATTGAAGATCGGGCCTTCCACGGATTCGGCCGCCGACTTCGGTCCGCTGGTGACAAAGCAGCACCTTGAAAAGGTGAAGGGCTATGTCGAACTCGGCGTGCAGGAAGGCGCGAAGCTTCTCGTCGACGGCCGCAACTTCAAGATGCAGGGCTATGAAGACGGCTTCTACATGGGCGGCTGCCTGTTCGACGACGTGACACCGGACATGCGCATCTACAAGGAAGAAATCTTCGGGCCAGTGCTCTCGGTCGTGCGCGCCAACGATTACGAACAGGCGCTGGCGCTCTGCACCGATCACGAATATGGCAACGGCGTCGCGATCTTCACGCGCGATGGCGATGCGGCCCGCGATTTCACGGCGCGCGTGCAGGTCGGCATGGTCGGCGTCAATGTGCCGATCCCCGTGCCGCTGGCCTATTACACATTCGGCGGCTGGAAGCGTTCCGCTTTCGGCGATCTCAACCAGCACGGGCCGGATTCCGTGCGTTTCTACACGAAGACCAAGACCGTCACCTCGCGCTGGCCATCGGGCGTGAAGGAAGGCGCGGAGTTCACGATACCGTTGATGAAGTGATTCAGCGGTAAGCCCACGAGGTCGCCATGCCCGTTACTTCTTCTGTCGAGAACCTTCGCGATCTCGAATATGCGGTGCATGACGGCGTTTCGCTGAAGGCTCACCTGTGGCGGCCCGCGGGAAACGGACCCTTCCCGGTCCTGATCACCATTCATGGCGGCGGCTGGCAGATGGGCGGACCGGACAATTACAGACAGTGGGGACCCTGGCTCGCTTCGCGCGGCATAGCGATGTTTTCGATCTCTTATCGCTTCTCGAGCGCGACGCAGAAGATGTATCCGCAAGCCGTGCATGATGCGCGCGCAGCGGTGCAATTTCTGAAGGGGCGCGCGCAGGACATGAAGATCGACCCGACCCGTATCGCCCTGATGGGCGATTCGGCTGGGGCGCATCTATCGGCGCTTGTCGCGCTTGCGGGCGATCTGCCTGTGTTCGGGACTGGTTATCCCGGCGATCCATTTTCTTCGCAAAGCACGAAAGTGCGCGCCGTCATCGGCAATTACGGCGTCTACGACATGCTGCAGCAGTGGCATCACGATCAGGCCGTACGCGCCAACGATCACATCGTGCAGAAATTCCTCGGCTGCGCGCCGATGGACGACCGGCGTGTTTATTTCGAAGCGTCACCGCTGAGCTACGTCATTCGCGGCGCAACCGACGCGTCATTTCTGCTCGTGCATGGCGACGAGGACGATGTCGTCGATCGCTGGCAGACCGATGCATTTCACGATGCGCTGAAGATGGCGAACATATTTTCGCGCAAAGTGATCGTTCCCGGCGCGGGTCATTATTTCACGCAATATCCATTCGACGAGCCGGCATCGCATTCGGGCTGGCTCGCGCCGCGCGTCTTGCGTTTCCTGCAGGAGCGGTTGGCTTAGCGAAGGCCAGCCAGATATAACGCGGCCCCGGCCGCGCAGGATACGGCGAGTGTGAGCGGCGCGCTCCATTTAAGGACGAACATTGCGAGAGCCGCGCCGATGGCCAGTAAGATTGCCGCGGGATCGGCGCTCGACAAGACCGGCGCGTCGAAACCGAAAAGCCCTGCCTGAATGCGTTGCGTTTTACCGAACATGGCGTTGACCGCAAACCAGATCGCAAGATTGAGAATAACGCCGACGATAGCTGCGGTAATCGCAGCAAGCGCGCCCGATAATGCCCGGTTGGCGCGCAACTGCTCGATGTATGGCGCGCCCAAAAATATCCAGAGAAAGCAGGGCGCGAAAGTTACCCAAGTTGCCAGCAGGCCGCCGAGGGCGCCTGCAAGCAATGGCGGCAACGCGCCCGCATCGCGGAAGGCTGCGATGAAACCGACGAATTGCAGCACCATGATCAGGGGACCGGGCGTCGTCTCGGCCATGCCGAGCCCATCGATCATTTCGGTCGGCGTGAGCCAGCCGTAGGTCTGCACGGCGCCCTGCGCGACCCAGGCGAGCACCGCATAGGCGCCGCCGAATGTCAGCATCGCCAGCTTGCTGAAAAATATCGCGATGTTGGAATAGACGCTGGACGGGCCGAGGATCGCGACGATCAGCGCCACAGGAATGAGCCAGATCGCCAGCCACATGATCGCGACTCTCAGGGCGCGTGCAACATTCGGGCGCGTGTGCTCGGGAATGTGATCGCGCAGAAGACTGTCGTCCACATCCTGATGTTTCGAAGCGCCATGCCCACCGCCCGCAAATTCCGTGCGGCCGGCCTTCGTGCCGAAATAGCCGATCAAGCCCGCGGCGAGGACGATGGCGGGAAAGGGAACGGAAAAAAAGTAGATCGCGACGAACGCCGCCGCCGCCAGCGCGATCATCACATTGTTGCGCAGCGCGCGTTTGCCCACGCGTAGGGTGGCTTCGACGACAATGGCCAGCACGGCTGCCTTCAATCCGAAGAATAATGCGCCGACGATGCCGACCTTGCCCCAGACCGCATAGATCATGCTCAGCGCCATGATGGCGACGACGCCGGGCAGGATGAACAGAAGGCCCGCCATCAGCCCGCCCTTCGTGCGATGTATCAGCCAGCCGATATAGGTCGCGAGCTGTTGCGCTTCAGGCCCGGGCAACAGCATGCAGTAGTTGAGCGCATGCAGGAAACGCGCGTCGGACAGCCACTTTTTTTCGTCGACAATGATGCGATGCATGACTGCGATCTGCCCGGCGGGTCCGCCGAACGAGAGCGCTGCTACACGCAGCCAGACTCGGAGGGCTTCGGCGAAGGAGACGTTGTGTTCGAGGTTCTTTTCCATCTCGTCTCCCGATGAGGAATGAAATCAGCTTTCACCGGCCGCCAGCAAGTCCGCCTGATGCTGCGTGATCAGCGGCTCGATCACTTCGTCCAGCGCTTCGCCGGTAATCACTTTATCCAGCTTATACAGCGTCAGATTGATACGGTGATCCGTCACCCGCCCCTGCGGGAAATTATAGGTGCGGATACGCTCCGACCTGTCGCCCGAGCCGACCTGAGACTTGCGATCCGCCGCGCGCTCGGCGTCGAGCTTCTGGCGTTGTTCGTCGTAAAGGCGCGCTTTCAGCAGGCCCAGCGCGCGCGCCTTGTTTTTATGCTGCGAGCGCTCGTCCTGCACGAAGACGACAATGCCAGACGGCAAATGCGTGATGCGGATCGCCGATTCCGTTTTGTTCACATGCTGGCCGCCGGCGCCCTGCGCGCGCATGGTGTCGATCTTGAGGTCGGCTTCGTTGATGTCGATATCGACATCCTGCGCTTCCGGCAGAACCGCGACCGTCGCAGCGGATGTATGGATGCGGCCCTGCGCCTCGGTCGCAGGCACGCGCTGCACGCGATGCACGCCGGATTCGAATTTCAGCTTGGCGAAGACGCCACGCCCCTGCACCTCGGCAATGACTTCCTTGAACCCGCCTGCCGTTCCCTCGCTGAGCGAAAGGATTTCCATTTTCCAGCCGTGCAGGTCGGCATAGCGCTGGTACATGCGAAAGAGATCGCCCGCGAAAAGCGAGGCCTCGTCGCCTCCCGTGCCGGCGCGAATTTCGAGAATGGCGCCGCCTTCGTCGGCGGCGTCCTTCGGCAGCAGGGCGATGCGGATGCGATGCTCGAGTTCACTGACACGTTCGCTGGTTTGATCGCGTTCGAGTTCGGCAAGCTCGCGCATGTCCTTGTCGAGAGCGGGATCCGCGAGCATGACATTCACGCCTTCGAGATCCTCTTGCGCCTTGCGCCATTCGCGGATCGCGGATGCGACTTCTTCCAGTTCCGCGAGTTCGCGCGACATCGCCACGAACCTTTCGCCGCTGACATTCTGCGACAGTCCTTCCGACAATTCGGCATGGCGGCGCAGAATGAGATCGAGCTTGTCCTGGGGAAGCATTTTGGGTCCGGCCCTGCGCAGCGCGCAGCAATATAAGAGGGATGACGGAGCGAAGCGGCAGAAATTCGCTATAGCGGGATACCCTTGGCTTCCGCGTAAGCCTGCAGTTTTGGACGCAGCGAGGCGGCTCCATCTTTATGCGCCAGAAGCCCGCAAAGGTGATCCCGCAGATGTGCTGCGTCGAGCTTTAGGATCATCGCCTTTACCGGGCCGATGCTCGACGGGGACATGGAGAGTGAGCGAAACCCAAGCGCGACCAGGCCCATGGCTTCGACGGGACGCCCGCCCATTTCGCCGCAAAGCGCCACTGGCGTGCCCGTCTCCGCCCCTTTGTCCGCGATCTTCTTCAGGGCGCGCAGCGCCGGGGGGCTCAACACATCGAATCGATTGGCGACGCGCCTGTTATCGCGGTCGGCGGCGTTGAGATATTGCATCAGATCGTTCGAGCCGACGGACACGAAATCCACCCGCGCCATCAACTCGTCGAGCTGGAACAGCAAGGCTGGCACTTCAAGCATCACGCCGAGCTTGAGATCGCGCGGCATGGGATGGCCGTGTCGCGTGAGGTGTTCGACCTCTTTCAGCGCAAGCTCCTTTGCCTGATCGAATTCGCCGACATTCGCGACCATCGGAAACATGATGCGCAACTCCCGCCCTGCCCCGGCCCGCATCATGGCGCGTAGTTGAAGGCGCAAAAGCGCCGGACGGTCGAGGCCGATACGGATCGCGCGCCAGCCGAGCGCCGGATTCTCTTCCTCGTACGTCGTCATATACGGCAGAATCTTGTCGCCGCCGATGTCGAGCGTGCGAAACGTGACCGGCTTGTCGGGAACTGCATCCATCACCGACTTGTAGAGCTGGTATTGCTTTTCGGTGCGCGGGAACTGCGGCGCGACCATGAACTGCAATTCGGTGCGGAAAAGGCCGATGGATTCCGCGCCGGTTTCGTCGAGATGCGGCAGATCGACAAGCAGCCCTGCATTCATGTGCAGGCCGACGGAAACGCCGTCTTTCGTCAGCGCAGGCACATCGCGCAGCGAGCGATATTGCTCCTGCCGCCGCGCGCGCAAACGCGCCTTCTCGCGATAGGCGGCTTCGATGTCGGCAGCGGGGCGCACCTGTACTTCGCCGGTCGTGCCATCGACGATGATGGCGTCGCCCTGCTCGACGATGCCGGTAATGTTCTCGACTTCGCCGACAGTGGGAATGCCGAGCGCGCGGGCGACGATGGCGACATGACTTGCCGGACCCGCCTCCTCGAGCACAAGGCCGCGCAGCTTCTTTCGATCGTAATCGAGAAGCGCCGCCGCCCCCATCGTGCGCGCCACGAGGATAGCATTGTCCGGCAGACTTTCGGGTGAAGCCACCATCGACTGGCCGGTGAGCTGATGCAGCAATCGGCTCGCGAGTTCGTCGAGATCGTGCAATCGCTCGCGCATATAGTGATCGGTGGAACGCAACATGCGCGCGCGCGAATCTTCCTGCACGCGCTCCACGGCGGCTTCGGCGGTGATGCCGGTATTGACGGCTTCGCGCAGGCGGCGAAGCCAGCCGCGATCGTTGGCGAAAAGGCGAAAGCTTTCGAGAACCTCGCGATATTCGCCGGTCGTCGTCTCGTCATCGATGAGCGTGTCGATATTGGCGCGCATCGTCTCGATGGCGGCGTCGAGACGGACCTGTTCGCCCGCCACATCTTCGGCGATGATCTTGGAAATGATCACGCGCGGTTCGTGCAACACGACATAGCCGAGGCCGACGCCTTCGGACATCGGGCTTCCGCCGAGCGCTTGCGGCCGGCGCACCGCGATGGCCGTTCCGGGTCTTGCAATCGACTGCAATTCGCCGGATGCGATCATCTCGGCAAGAAGCATGGCTATGGTCTCGAGGACCTCGACCTCTTCCTCGGTGTAGGTGCGCTTGGTGCGGTTCTGAATGACGAGCACGCCGAGCGTATTGCCGCCGCGCAGGATCGGGACGCCCACGAAGGAGTGATAGATCTCCTCGCCTGTCTCCGGCTTGTAGGAGAAGGACGGATGGGCCTGCGCATCGGCCAGAGCCAGCGGTTCCGCCGTTTCGGCGATGAGGCCGACGAGACCTTCGCCGACGCGCAATGTCGTCTGGTGGACGGCTTCGCGGGCAAGACCCTCGGTGGCGAACAGTTCGAGACGGCTGTCCGCGCGCATCACATAGACGGAGCAGACCTCCGCCACCATGTTGGCGGCGACCTGAACGACGATCTTGTCAAGACGCGCCTGCGCATTCACCGGTTCCGCCATGGCTTCGCGGAGCCGGCGCATCAGCAGGCGGGGACCGCCCGGTGCTGCACGCGTCGATGGCAAGATCGCTCGTCCCGATGTGTGTGGAACTTCAGGGCTTCGGCGCCCCGTTCCAGTTTGAGAAACAAATGCCCTTCGGTCCTATGCCAAAGGCAGGCCGAATCGGCAAGCGAAGCACGTTCTGCGGTCGATATTGCCCCCCGGGGAGGCGATAATGCCACGGCCAGCAGCAAAGTTTGTCAATGCGACAGGCCGCAGCCCTCGCCCTTCATGCGCGCGGAATCCCGCAGTCCCTGCCGCCGCACCCCGCCTTTGGCAGGATTTTTTCCTATTTCAGCAGGACTTTGGCTGGATCGATTTTCGTCTGCAGCATGTTCTGCTTGTTCATGACATTGAGCCACCAGACGATCTGGCTGGCTGCGATGGCCGGATTGTAGTCGCCGGGCTTGATGTTGGCCGCCGCCTGCGGGGGCATCTTGAGGAATTTGGCGACGGCGGCTCGCACCTTGTCGGGATCCGTGGCGGCAATTTTGGCCGCCTCGGCGAGGCCGGCGCGGAAAGCGGCGACAGCCTTGGGATTGGCGTCCGCCCAGCGCTTGTCCGCTCCGTAAATGATCACCGATTCGCCATTCGGCATGCTCGAGAGATATTTCGCCACGACCTTGCCGATGTTGGCGCCGGTGACGCGGGATAGGAAGGGCTCGCCCAATATGATCCCGTCGACCGTACCGCCCTTGAGCAGGTCGCCCATGGTCGGGAACGTGCCTTCCACGAACTGCACGCTCTTCGGATCGACGCCGTTTTCAATCAGCCACTGACGCAGCAGCACGTGCAGCAGCGCATTGAACCCGGGAACCGCGACTTTCTTGCCAACAAAATCCTTGGCGGCGCTGATGCCGGAATCAGGGCGCGCCAGCAGCACGATGGCGTCCTTGGTGACTTCGTTCATCACAGAGGCATTCGCCACCGCGACGAGGTCGAGACCGCCATCGATGGCCTGCAAGAGAACCGAGGGCGTAGGACCGCCGAATTGCAGCGAGTTCGAGAGCAGAGCAGCGGGGATGTTCGAATTGAGGGTGACAAGCACCATCTCGGCTTCGAGACCATGCTTCTTGAAAATGCCCTCGTCGATGGCGATCATCGCTGCGGCGCAGTCCGGCGTCGCTGTACAACCGATCTTGACGGGCTGCGCCTGGGCGAGGCCAAAACTGGCCGTCAGTGCAATCAGGCTGCCGGCCATCATTGAAAGCGCCGCCTTGTTCCTGCGCATGCAATCCTCCCCTGGTGTCTAACCCTCGCTTGCGACAGCTATACGGGCGCATGGAAACTATGTAAATCTGCAGGACACAATTGACCGGGATGGAAACATGAAGCTGGCGACAATTCGGGATGCCGGCGATCGCCAGAGGGTCGTACTGGTCGACAGCGGGAAGTCCTCGGTTTTCGATCTGAAAACGGCTGCCCAGCGAGACAAGCTCGATCAGGGCGAATTCGACTCGATGCTGAATCTGATCGATCAGGGCGCGCGCGGGCTCGATCTTGCTCGCCGGCTCTTCCAGAGGCGCGAGCTTGAAAGCGATCTGTGGACGCCGCTAGCCGCCGCCAAACTTCTGGCGCCGCTGCCCGTGCCGCGTCAGATGCGCGACGGCATGACCTTCCCCTTGCATATCCAGCAAGCCGGTCGTGGCGCGCAGCGTATCGCTGCCAAGGATGACCTGGAAAAACTGGCTGCGCTGGACAAGCAGCCGCTGCCGGAGCTTCCGGCGATCTACCGCCTGCAGCCGTTCTATTACATCACCAACCGCTTCACGGTTTCCGGCCCGGACGAAGTCATCAACTGGCCGCGCTACAGCAAGGTGATGGATTACGAACTCGAATTCGGCATCGTTACCTGCGGCTCAGCCGCCAACATTCCGCTCGCGCGCGCGAAAGAACACATATTCGGTTTCACGATCTTCAACGACTTCTCGGCGCGAGATACGCAGGGACCGGAAATGCAAAGCCTGCTCGGCCCTTCGAAGGGCAAGAGTTTCGACGGCAGCAATGCGCTGGGACCGTGGATCGTGACCTATGACGAGATTGGCGATCCCTACGACCTTGCGACGCAGGTTCGCGTGAATGGCGAAATACGCTCGAACGGGCGCACACAGGGCATGCTGTTCTCGTTCGAGGAGATTCTCGCGCACGCCTCGAAAGACGAGACGATTCACGCCGGGGAGTTTTTTGGATCGGGCACAGTCGGCAACGGCTGCGGTCTGGAGATGGGCCGGTTTCTCGATGATGGCGACACTGTGGAACTCGACGTGGAAAAGATCGGCGTGCTTCGCAACACGGTCGTCACGCAAAAATAACGCGCAGAAGGAGAAGATTCATGGCGCGCAGACTGATCGATATTTCCGTATCTTTGCAGAACGACATTGCTTCCGATCCACCGGGACTGACGCCGACGATCGAATATTCCGATCACGAACAGGGCGTCGCGAGCATTCTGCCGTTCTTTCCCGGGCTCAAGAAGGAAGACCTGCCGGACGGAAAAGGCTGGGCGGCTGAAGTCGTCAAACTGACCACCCATAACGGCACGCATCTCGATGCGCCCTATCACTATCATCCAACGATGAACAACGGCGAACGCGCCTGGACCATCGACGAAGTACCGCTCGAATGGTGCTTTCAGCGCGGCGTGAAACTCGACTTCCGGCATTTCGCGGATGGTTATGTCGCGACGGCCGCCGATGTGGAAACAGAGCTGAAGCGCATTGGCCATCAGTTGCAGCCGCTCGATATCGTCGTCGTGAATACGTCCGCCGGGGCGAAATACGGTCAGCCAGATTATGTCGCATCCGGCTGCGGCATGGGTGACGAAGCGACGATGTATCTGCTTGAGCGTGGCGTGCGGCTCACCGGCATCGACGGCTGGAGCTGGGATGCGCCGTTTGTTTACACGGCGAAGAAGTGGGCGGAGACGCACGACCCGAAAATCATCTGGGAAGGCCACAAGGCCGGACGCAAGATCGGCTATTGCCATATCGAAAAATTGAGCAATCTCGACAAACTGCCTTCGACCGGCTTCATGGTCTCTTGTTTCCCGGTGAAGATAAAGGCGGCGTCGGCAGGCTGGTGCCGGGCGGTCGCGATCATCGAAGACTAGCCCGTTTTATTCATCAGTGGATGAATTTGAGGCTGGCGAACGTAGCTTAATGAGTTGATTTGGCTTAGGGTTTGGTTGCTTACGCCGATCCCGTTCGCCACTTCGCGCCAGCCACGTTCGCCATGACCGACGATAACCTCC